>CAVQRS010000003.1:0-66465 GCA_963715345.1 uncultured Gammaproteobacteria bacterium | reverse complement strand
GCCACCAGAAAAGGCTGGAATGGGTTAAAAATACCGCTTTATATTGGCGATATGCGGTGCAGCTATACCTTTATTTCGCCCCCTGTCTGGTCGTTTATTCCACCCCACACAACTGCGCGTCGATAGCGCTCCAGGGGATCCACACATGGGCCTCAGTACACGAGTTCCACCCAGCGACCGCCGGCCTTCAACTCGGCCTTGCGCCTGGCCCACTGGTCGCTGGAGCCGATCATGTGGCTGAAGACCCGGTCCAGGGTCTCGAGAATATCCGCGCGGCCCGCCACGTACACCCGCGTGTGGGGGCTTTCCAGCATCGACAGTATTTCCTCCGAGCGCTCCTCCAGGGCGTAGTCCATGGCGATGGGATCGGCCCAGTTCGGCCTGGGGCTGAGGGCCTTGAATGCCTCGAATGTCGCCTGGTCGTAGTACTGGCTGAAATCGTCTTTTTCCTCGTTCATGTACAGCAACTCGAGCCCGCTCTGGGCGCCGTAGAACAGGCGCACCCTGCCCTTGTAGTCCTTCACGTCCTGGTAGATATGCTTGATCAATGCGCGAAAAGGCGCGATACCCGTACCCATACCGATCAGCAGCAGGTCGGTTTCCCGGTCCTCGGGCACCTCAAAGGGAATACCGAAGGGGCCGTTGATCGTGATGGCGTCGCCCTCGCGGCGGTCGCACAGGTAGTTCGAAGAGATACCCTCGTAGCGCTCGCCACTGTATTCATCGATGTAATTGCATCGTTTCACACAGAGGGTGACCTGGGGGTGGCTGCCATTGGTGGCCTGCGAGGTATCGGCGACACTGTACAGGCGAAAATGGTGCTTGTGGCCCTGGGGATGGTCGCCGGATACGATCACGCCGATACTCTGCCCGGGCTGGTAGGCAAACTGCTCCCGCTCCACCTCCAGCACGATCTCGCGCACTTCCTCGCTGGAGCTGGCGGGGGTGATCCGCTTGCTGGACAGCACGCGGGCGGTGTAGGTGGTGCCGGTATCAAAATCTTCAAGGCGCATGGTGGGAGACCTCCTGGTGTTTGTCTGGTGTCGCGGCTGTCTCGCGTTCACAGGCCGCCGGCCCGCAATTACAGCCCTGGCAGCCGCCGTGTCCGGCCAGCGCATCGTCGTTGGCGCCACCCCGATCGGGAAAGTGACGCAGCCAAAGGCGCTGCACTGCAAGCCAGCCGCAGCTGATAAAAATCATGCCCGCCGCAGCGGTGAGGAAGGTGTTCAGCATGACGTCACGCCCCCACCCCCGCAAAGCCCATGAATGCCAGTGACAGGATGCCGGCGATCATCAGGGTGAGGGCCGTCCCCTGCACCATGTCCGGCACCGAGGCGAGTTCGAGTTTTTCGCGGATCCCGGCCATCAGCACCAGCGCCAGGGTAAAGCCGCTGCCGGCACCCAGCGCATAGACGATCGACTGCAACAGGTCGTAACCCTTGTTGGTCTGGAACAGGGCCAGGCCCAGGATCGCGCAGTTGGTGGTAATGAGCGGCAGGAAAATACCCAGCGCCCGGAACAGGGCCGGGCTCATTTTCTTGATAAACATCTCCACCAGCTGCACGGTGGAGGCGATCACCACGATATAGGAAATCAGTTGCAGGTAGGGTGCATCGATGGCGACCAGCAGCCGGTGAATGCCATAGGCGCAGACCGAGCTGACCAGCATCACGAAACAGACCGCGCCGCCCATCCGGGTCGCGGTGCCGAGCTTGCCCGACACACCCAGGAACGGGCATATCCCCAGGAAGTAGGCCAGCACAAAATTGTTCACCAGGCTGGCATTGAGGAAGATGGTCCAGAGGGAATCGTTGTTCACTGCGTCACCTCCTGTGCCAGATCGTCACGCGCCTGCCTGCGCAGCTTGAGATGGTTGAACAGCAACAGCCACAGGGCGAGGGTGAAGAAGCCCCCACTGGGTAAAATCATCACAATCCACGGCTGGTAGGCGGCGGGAAACAGCGCCACACCAAACAGCGAGCCGCTGCCGAAAATCTCCCGGGCGCCGCCGAGGCACAACAGGGCGAAGGTAAAGCCCACGCCCATGCCCAGCCCGTCCAGCACCGAGCGGGTGACCGTGTTCTTCGAGGCAAAGGCCTCCGCCCTGCCCAGGATCAGGCAGTTCACCACGATAAGGGAAATGAAGGCGCCCAGGGCCCGGTGCAGATCCAGGCTGATGGCCTGGATCAGGTAGTCCACCACCGTGACGAAGGTGGCGATGATCAGGATAAATGTCGCGATGCGCACCTGCCTGGGGATGAAGTGGCGCAGCGTCGCCACCAGGGTGTTCGACAGCACCAGCACGAAGGTGGTGGCCAGCCCCATTGCCAGCGCATTGATGGCCGAGTTGGTCACCGCAAGCACCGGGCACATGCCCAGTACCTGCACGAACACGGGGTTTTCCCGCCACAGGCCCTTGATAAAGTCGTCAGTGGACATCGCACTGGCGGCGTTCCTGTCAGCTCCCGCCATCGGTCTGCCCCTCCCCTTCTGGTTCGCCTTCCAGCTCACTCTGCAGGCGATACACCAGGGGCACCCACTGGGCACTGCTCTGGCGCAAAATAGCCGCGATGGCCTTGGATGAAATGGTCGCACCGGTGATGCCATCGATCTGGGACGGCAGGGTCTTGCTACCGCTCTTCACCGCCTCGACCGGCCGCTGCAGGGACTGGCCGTCCGCTGCAATGCCGACATCCAGGGCGCGAAAATTGGCGCGAAAGGCCGGATCCTTTTCGATCTTGTCGCCCAGGCCAGGGGTTTCCTTGCTCGAGAGCACCTCCATACCAACAACAGTCTGGCTTTGCGGCGCGTAACCGTAGAGCAGGCGGATGGTGTCCTGGTAGCCCATGCCCTGGGCCTCGATGGCGACGCCGACGAGGTGGCCCTCGGCGTCGTAGCCCGCATGCACTGTCTGCTGCGGAGCGCTGCCCTGGCCCGCCGGATGGAAGTTGCCATCGGGCCCCAGTTCAAAGGAGGCCTTGGCCACCGCGCCGGGCAAGACCTGGAACACCGCCCGCTGCAGGGCCGCAGCCTCGTTGCGCGCGATCACGGGGCCGGTCAGCACGAACACCGACACAATCAGCAAACCACAGACCAGTCCCACGCCCACCAGCGCCCGGTACAGGGGCCAGATGGGAGGGTGGGCAGCATTGTGTTGGCCGGAAGCGCTGTGCATGGCTCAGCCCCTGCCCGTGCCGAAGACGCGGGGCTGGATCAGCCCGTCGATATGCGGCGAGGCGGCATTGGCCAGCAGGATCGCGTACATCACCCCCTCGGGCATGCCGCCCCAGAGGCGGATCACGGTGATCAGCACACCGATCAGTACACCGTAGAGCACGCAACCGGCGTTGGTAATCGGCGAGGCCACCATATCCGTGGCCATGAACACGGCTCCCAGCATCAGGCCACCGGAGAACAACATGAAGCCCGCCGGCGGGTAGTCCGCGGGAGACAGCAGGTGAAAGCCCCAGCCCAGGCCGGCGACGGTTGCCAGTATCGCCGCCGGGATCCGCCAGTTCAGCATCTTCCTGGCGGCGAGGTAGAGGCCACCGGCGAGGATCAACACGGCACAGGTCTCACCGGCGGAGCCATTGGTGAGGCCCAGCAGCAGGTCGCCGGTGGCGGTGAGCTGGCCATCGAACTTGAACAGGGACAGGGGTGTCGCACCGCTGACGCCGTCATATACCGGGGCTGCGAAGGGCATGGTAAAGGTACTGGCGGGCAGCTGGCTGAAACGATCGGCGGCAAAGGCCGGCGTCCAGCTGGTCATCGCCACGGGAAAGGCCGCCTGCAGGAAGGCGCGGCCGACCAGGGCCGGGTTGAAGGCGTTGTAGCCGAGACCGCCGAACAGGAACTTGGCCATGGCCACACCGATCACCCCGCCGCAGGCCACCATCCACAGGGGCAGCGCCGGCGGCAGGGTAAGGCCGTAGAGCAGGCCGGTAATGGTGACAGACCAGTCCCGCACCGTGGTCGGGGTGGCGGCCAGCCGGCACAGCAGGTGCTCGGTGGCAACGCAGGAAAACACCGCCACCAGCAGCGTCAGGGCCGCCGCCAGCCCGAAGCTGTATACCGCGAATGCCACCACCGGCAACAGCGCCAGCACCACGTTGCGCATGATCACATCGACACTGGCGCCGCTGGCGATATGCGGCGAGCTGTGGATCTGCAGGGTGTGTCCGCGCGCACTCACGAGGCGGCCCGCCGCTTCCTGAGCACGCCCTTGGCCGCGCGAAAGCGCTGCACCAGCGGTATATGCGCCGGGCAGACGTAGGAGCAGGAGCCGCACTCAAAGCAGTCCAGCAGGTTGAATTCATCGGCCATGCGCTCGACCTGGCCCGCCCGGGCCAGCAGGCCCAGCTGGGAGGGGTTGAGGAACAGGGGACAGGCGTCCACGCAATAGGCGCAGTGGATACAGGGGTACTCGACGGGCGCCGCCGTCTGGGCATCGCTGAAAGCGATGAAACCGGAAGTGCCCTTGGTAATCGGAATATCCAGGCTGGGCAGGGACTGGCCCATCATCGGCCCCCCCAGGAACACCCGGCTGACATTCTGCGCCATACCGGCGTAGTCCAGGGCGAAGCGCAGGGGCGTGCCGATGGGGATGCGGTAGTTGCCTTTCCTGGCGATGGCGGGCCCACCGATGGTAATGACGCGCTCCTGGATACCGCGACCGTGGGGCAGCAGGCGACCGATCTCCGCGGTGGTGGCCACATTCACGCTGACCACGCCGATGTCCGAGGGCAGGCCACCGGAGGGTACCTCGCGGTCAAGCAGGGCGCTGATCAGCATTTTTTCCGCGCCCTGGGGATACTTCACCGCCACCACCTCCACCGTCACGGGAATATCCGTGGGCAGTGCCGCGCGCAGCGACTGCGCCACGTCGAGCTTGTTGGCCTCCACCCCGATGATCGCGCACTCCGCGCCAGTCACCTTCAACAGGTAGCGCACGCCGGTGAAAATATCCGCCTGCTGCTCCAGCATCACCCGGTGGTCCGTGGTCAGGTAGGGCTCGCACTCCACTCCGTTGATGATCAGCGTGTCGATGTGTTTATCGTCGGGGACTTTCAGTTTCACATGGGTCGGAAAGGCTGCGCCGCCGAGGCCGACGATGCCCGCCCGCTGGATAGCCAGCAGGATATCCTCCGGCGAGGCGGTGGCGAGGTCACAGGGCTCACCCTCGCTGACCTGCTGGCTGGAGCCCGGGAACGGCTTGAGAAAAATCGCCGGCGACATCCTGCCGTTGATTCCCGGTGCCAGGGCGATGCGCTGGATGACCCCCGAGGCCGGCGCGTGCATCGCCACCGACACGAAGCCATCCGGTTCCGCGATCAGCTGGCCCCGCTCCACCTCCTGGCCCTCCCGCACCACGGGCAGGGCCGGCTTGCCGATGTGCTGCGACAGCGGGACGATCATCACCGGGGCAAAGGGGAACTGCTTTATCGGCAGGTCCCGGGTGTCGTCCTTGGCCTCCGGCGGGTGAATGCCGTGGGCGAAACTGCGATGCTGGCGTAGCGCGCTGAACATCAGTTGTACTTGGCACCCCGCGCTATCCACTTGTCGATATCCGCCTCACTGCGATCCGCCGGCAAACCCGGGTGAATGACCTGGGCGGTACACTTTTCCGCCGCTTTCACCAGGTCCCTGTACGGCCCGGCCAGCGGATCCTTGATATACGCTTTCTTCGACTCGTTATAGGCGAACATGGCCGGATTGAGATTGGTGCATTCATCACAGGCCGTACATTCCTCGGTATCCAGCCAGGGCGCCATGTAGTCGGACCCCGCCGCCGGCGCAGCGGTCCCGGAGCTGGCAATCACCTTGTCTCCGGCGGGCTCCAGCGGGTCGGCGGGCAGCGCCTCATCACCCTCGGCCATACGCATGAGGCCGCTGGCAATCCTGCGCACCACGTCCCGACGGGTTTTTTCCTCGATCTCCCCGGCCGTGTCGGGAGCCTTCGGCTTGACCCCGGCAATGGCCTTGAGCATCACCCAGAAATCCCTGCGCTCCTCGCAGGACAGGACCATGGTCTCATCCACCAGCAGGCGGCTCAGGTGCTGGCGCTTGTCCAGGGTCCAGATAAACGGGAACTTGCCCTCGCGCTCATCCACCCCCAGCTGCATGAAGTCCACCAGGGGCACCATGTCGTCGTGCCAGGTATCCGGCGGCGCCATGCGGAAATGCTTGCGAAAGCGCGCCTCGGTCATGGCGAAGTCGGCAAAGGTCAGCGGCAACTCCATGGTCTTTTCGCGACTGCCCTCGAGGTAGGTCAGACTGTAGCTGGGCCAGTCCTCAAACATGGCGGGGTTACCGTCCAGGTCAAAGCACTCCTGGGGCGTTTTGCCCAGGTCCGGGTTGTAGCGAAACAGCGGGTAGGCCCGGGACTCCACCGCCAGCTTGGCCTGGTGGTGCCCCATGTCGTCGCCGATACCGTGCTCGGGCTGGCAGGAGGTATACAGGTTGAACAGCGCCGGTCGCTGGGCCATCAGTCCCTGGATGAAGCCCTCTATCATGTGATTGGCGTGGGCGATGCCGCTCTGCAGCACATAGGTGGTGCGATGGGCCATGGCGATCAGGCCGATCTCCTTGCGCACTTCGTGCTTGCCCTTGTTGACCTTGCCGAACTGGGCCATGTCCGATATCTGGCCGATAAACCCGGAGGTGCAGGCCTGGCCGCCGGTGTTCGAGTAGACCTGGGTATCCACCACCAGGATCTTGATCGGCTTGCCCGACATCATCGCCCGGGACAGGTTCTGGAAACCGATGTCGTACATGGCACCGTCGCCACCCACCGCGACCACCGGCGGGCACAGCAGGAATTCCTGGTCGGTAAACTGTTCCCAGGTGAAATAGGTGAAGAACTCCTCGTGCTCTGCCTCCCGGTACTGGCCTGACAATTCCAGCTCCGCCGCGCGGATGGCCTTGAAGCCCTCCGCCATTTTCGCCATATGCCCTTCGAAGACACCCATCGCCAGCGAGGCACTGTCCTGGAACAGGTGGTTGGACCAGGGAAACGGATAGGGGTTGAAGGGGTAGGTACTGCCCCACACCGAGGTACAGCCGGTGGCGTTGAGCATACCCATGGTGGACCGGCCGCGGCCGCTGGTGCCCTCGGTGTAACGCCACTTCAGTTCCTTCAGCTGGCCCAGCAGACCGGACACCCGTTTCAGCCAGGCCGGATCGATGGGCTGGCTGCCTTTCATGTCCTCCATCTGCCGGGCGATATCCGACAGGGTCAGGTCGTGGTCGGCATTGCGGCTGAGAATATCCGCCAGCGCCTCGGTGTCGCCGACGTTGACCTCCTGCACCAGCTGCAGCTGGATATGCTGCGCCAGGCGACTGATAAGGTCTTCCAGTTTGGCGACCTGCGCCTTCACCCGCGGCTGCATCAGCGCCTCGACGGTGGCGACGAACAGGTGCATCACGGTCTTTTCCGAACAGCCCAGGCAGGCGCCGTCGCCGCTGGTGAGGCCGGAGTAGGTCTCCTTGTCCAGCAGGATGGTCTCCAGCGCGCCGATGCCCTGCTCGAGGTCGTCCACCCGGATGTATTTCTGCGGCGTGGTGGGCAGGTCCAGCCAGAAATTCCACTGGTCGCGCAGCTGCTGCACGGAATCCCCGGTCTGGCGCACCGGGATCGAGCGCCGCGTCGTCACACACCGCCACGCACTCCATGCAGCCCTTGCAGGTGTAGGGGTTGACCGTAATGCTGAGCAGGCCGCCACTGCCCGCCGCCTTCTTCTCCGGCAGGGTGTAATAGGGCCGGCTGAGGGCGAACTGGAAACCATCCAGTTCCTCGTTGAACCACTCGAATTCCCGCTTGAGTTCAGCGCGCTCGGCTTCCGCCAGCTCGGGGTTGTTGACCGTGGCGGTGATCGCCTCCTGCAGCAGCGCGCCCACCGGGTCGGTCTCCGGCGCCTCGCCGAGCAGGCCCCGCAGGCTCCGCTCCAGCTTGCGCACGGCGCGCGGCAGGTGCTGCACGGCTGTAGCCTTTCTTCCTGACCCGGCCGACCACGGTGTCCAGCACCTGGCCCACCTCGTTGACCAGGCCCGGGATGGCCGTATCCGGACAGACGGTGTAGCAATTGCCGCAGGCAGTGCAGTTCTCCGCTATCCACTGGGGATGCTCGAAGCGAATGCCGGTCATATCGCGAAACAGCGCCGACGACGCGGGCATGACGCCCAGGCCGATGAAGGGATCGGTGAGATTGTCGTTGCCCATGCCGCGAGCGTAGAAATTGCCCGTCTGCTCCCAGAAGCGGTGGATATCCGCGCTGGGCGCCCCGCTCTGTGGCAGGCGCTTCACCATCACCGGCAGCTTGGGCTCGGCGCGCGCATCGATCAGCCGGGCCGTCTGTATCCCCACTTCCTTGTCGGTGATTTCCCGCACCTCGTCGAAGCCGCGCTTGACCACCCGGACATTGTCCTCCACCACCCTGGCGCCCTTGGTGCCAAACTTGTGCTCCAGCTGGCTGCGAATCGCCTGCAGCAGTTTCTCCTCGCCCAGGCCGGTCTGTTCGGCCAGCGGCGAGGCGGCGAAGAAGGCGCCCTGGAAGGCGATGCCCTGCATCCGCAGCTGCAGTTCCGAATCAGTGGCCTCTTCCCGGGCGATATTGAAAGCGTCCAGGTAAAACAGGCGAATCTGCTTGTCGACGATGATCTGCTGGTAGTGTTCGGGAATGTCGGCCCACACCTGCTCCGCCGAGCCGCGGTCGCTCTGGATGACGAACACACCGCCCTCTTTCAGCCCGGCCAGCGCGTTGGTGTGGTGGAACACATTGGGGTCGGGTGACAGCACCACGTCGACGTAAAAGTATTCGCAGTTGATACGGATCGGTTCGGGGGCAGCGGACAGATAGTAGGTGGTGGGCTGGCCCTTCTTCTCGGAACCGTACTTGGGGTTGGCCTTGATGTGGTAACCCAGCAGGTCGAACAGGGTCATCGCCAGGTTCTTGCCGGTGGTGATCGCGCCCCAGCCGCCGACGGAGTGGAAGCGCACGGTAATACTGCCGGCGGGCATCAGGTTGGGGTTTTCGCTGCCGCGTATCGCCAGCGCCCGCACCCCGGGATAGCTGCTCTCGATGTTGTCCTGGTGGATCTCCTGCTTGGGGGTCATGGCTTCGTCCCGCAGGAAATCGATGGACAGGTAAAACTGTTTCTTGCGCGCCCCGTCCGGCAGCATGTTCTCGATGGCGCCGATCAGGCCCTCGGGCTGCAGGTCGCGACTGCCCAGGCCAAAGGAGCCGGAGTACAGCGACGGGGCATCGGTCAGGCTGCTGTAGGTGGCCAGCTGCGGGTAAGGCGTCTCGTGTTTGTCGCGGCCGTTCTCCATGGCCTTGCCCAGGGTGGCGCGGATTTCGCGCATCAGCGGCAGGTCCGCTGCCAGCGGCTGGTCGAGGCGCTCCAGCACCACCACGCCCTTTCTGCCCTTGAGCACCTCGCTGAGCTGCGCGCCGGGGAAAGGGCGGAACATGGTCAGGTTCACCACCCCCACCTTGATGCGGCGGGTCTCGCGCAGGTAATCGGCCACCACCTCGGCGCTGGGAATCACACTGCCCTGGCCGACGATAAGGTAATCCGCATCATCCGCCAGGTAGGTGGCCACCGGGCCGTACTGGCGGCCCGTCAACTCGTGGAATTCGTAAAAGGCCTGTTCCGCCAGCTCGTCGATATGGTCGAAGAAGAAGGGCCGCTGGGCCGCAACGCTCTGCATGTAGGAATCCTGGTTCTGTACCAGCCCTGACATCATCGGGTTGTCCACGTCCCACAGCTCGGGTATGCGCCGGCGCATATCACCGAAAATCATCCGCTGGGCGGGAGTGGGCGTGGCGATGATGTCATCGGGTCGCCCCAGGTACTCGGCGATCAACTCCCGCTCCGGCACCAGCAGGGACTCGATCAGGTGGGTGGTGAGGAAGCCGTCCTGGGCGACGATACCCGGGGTCAGCGCCAGCTCGGCGATACGGTGGGCGATAATATTCAGGTCCGCCGCCTGCTGGGCGTTGGCGGCAAACAGCTGGAAGAAACCGGTGTCATCCACGCAGTGGTAGTCGTCGTGCCCGGCGTGCACGTTCAGGGTCGCCTTGGTCATGGCCCGGGCACCGATATTGAGTACGTAGGTCAGGCGCTTGCCCACTGCCGCGTAGAGCGACTCGTGCATATAGGCGATGCCCTGGCCGGAGGAAAAATTGGCCGCGCGCAATCCGGTCATGGCCAGCCCGGCGGTCACGGCGGCAGCCGCATGCTCGCCCTCGGGCTCGATGAAGATCAGCGGCCGCCCCGACACGTTGATATGTCCCTGGGCGGCGGCTTCCGCCCAGTACTCGCCCATCTGGGTAGAGGGCGTGATGGGGTAGGCTCCCGCCGCGTCGCTGGACTCCCGCTCGCACATAATGACCGCGGTATTGCCGTCCATCGCGGCGCGCTGGCCGGGGTACTTGTATGCGGTGTCTGGCTTGCTCATGCTGTGTTTCCTCGTTGTCTCGTAGTGCGCTGATGGACCAATCTCAGGAACCTCAGCTGGGCGCTTCCGGCAGGGCATCGTGGCGCAGGACTTTGCGGCTGGCTGCGCCCTTTACCACGCCGCCCTTCTCGTCGATCCAGACGATAGCGCCGGTGGGGCAGCGCTCGATCGGCACCCGGGTGGCGTGAGGCCGGCGGTAATCGATCACCGGCAGGTTATCCCGCATGGTGATCAGCGCCGGGGCGCATCGACGGCGCAGCGCTCGCAGGCGGTACAGGCAACTTCACAGGCCGCCAGCACCGCATCGCCCCGCTCCAGGTTTTTGCAGGCCACCCAGAGGCGGTGATCCTCAGGGTGCAGCGAAAACAGGTCCTTGGGACAGATGTCGACGCAGTCGCCGCAGCCGGTACACAGGGCGCTGTCGACCACCGGCAGATCGTGGTTGTTCATCCTGATCGCGTCGAAATCACAGACCCGCTCGCAGTCCCCGTAGCCAAGGCATCCCCAGAAGCAATCCTTGCCACCGCCGGCCACCTGGGCGGCGGCGAGACAGGATGGCTCGCCGCTGTAATGGGCCCGCTTGCGGGCGACATTGCTGCCGCCCGCACAGGCGAGCCGCGCCACGATCCTGGTCTGTTCGCCTACCGCTATACCGAGGTAATCGGCAATGGCCTCACGCTCTGCGGGGCTACTGACCGAACATTTGCCCGGCGCCACTTCGCCGCCCACCAGGGCTTCGGCGAATGGCCGGCAGCCCGGGTAACCACAGGCGCCGCAATTGGCGTGGGGCAGCATTTCCTCCACGACATCGATCCGCTGGTCTTCATCGACATGGAGTTTGCGATTGGCCAGGATCAAGGCGGTGGCCAGCAGAAACGTCAGCCCGCCAAGAGCCAACACTGCGGTGAGCACCACCATGTCAGAAACAATCCAGCAATTGCTTTTTCCGGAAGCCGGGTTAAAACCCTATCGGGAAAATTTAGGCGCTCGCCGGGAGAGAGTCAAACCACAAGCGCCCCAGGCGAGCGCTACGGGGCTTTCACTTGATCAAGCTCAATTTTAGGCGGGGAAACCCGGTGTCGATCGAAGCCGGTGGCCGGAGTGCCCGGTGCGAGCGGGACCGCCGGGCTGGCCTCTACAGCTCCGGCTTTTCGGGATCACTCGGCCGGTATCCCGACAGCCGCAGGCCGATCAGGCTGGCCACCAGAATGGTAGTGTAGAAAACACCGACCATGGCTTCCGTATAGGCCAGAAAGCGGGTGACCTGGCCTGCCGGAGTAATATCGCCATAGCCGAGCGTGGTCAGCGTCACCATGGAATAGTAGATAGTGACCTGCAGGTTTTCCTGCCAGTTTTCGCCGTCGAGCCCGACCAGGGAACCGGGGAAGATACTTTCCACCATCAGGTAGGCAAAGCCGAACAGCAGACCGATGAGTATGTAGATACAGATGGAGCCAAAAATGGTATTGCGGGTAATCTCACCAGTAAACATGACCTGCTGCCATGCCAGGTAGATGGTAATGCTGACGAAAGCGAACATCGTAATCAACTGAAACGGGGCCAGCCAGTTGCTCTTGATGGAACTGTCGACAACCATCAGGATGACGACAAGCAGGGCGACGACAAACTTGAGACCGAACCATCGGGTGCGAACTTCCTGCAGGGACCAGACGGACATGAGCACCATAACTGTCATGCTGATATTGACCAGTATATTGGCGCCGCGAAGCCCCAACTGGGAGAACAGCGAATTGAAAAACTGAAGCGCCACCAGGGCTGTCAACAGCCAGATGAAATTATCCTTGCTGCTTGGCTTGAAAACCATTATCCCTCCGCCTCAAGCAATTCGATTGTTCCCGGGAATGCCCGCCCATGCGCGGTCGAGCGCACCCTCTCTCGCCCCGGAACCACGCAACAGCGGCAACCAGGGCCGCGCGGACACGGATCCAGCCTCACCCACCTGTTGCGCTTTCGGAAGCATACCGCGTCTCGCCGTTCATACGCACCTCACGCTGTGGGTAAAAGAAATCTACCAGGGCATCTTCCTGCGCCATGGCGTCGCGGTAGCCGCAGTCGATCAGTTCGCGACAGAAAGCCCCTTCAAATAACAGGTAGCTGGCCATGCTGGTACCCCCGCCGGCGGGTGTCGCCCCGGTCATCCTCAGGATAGTGCGCATCGAGCGGGGCAGACTGTCTATGTGCCGCGATACCAGGTCGCTGATCTCGATACTGGGATTGATACACAGAAAATCCACGAGCCGCAGGGCGCCGGTAGATGCGTACGGGTTATCGTTGATTACCATGCCGACCAGTTCATTGATCCGGGACACATGTTCGACATCATTTTCCAGGGCATCGATAAAGGCGCTGTTGAATACATGGCCGACCATTTTCGCAAGGGAAGGCGAATGACTTTCATGGGACTCGGTCGGCGGCCGGTTGGGGTTGCCGCTGACACCCACCACCAAAATACGCTCCGCCCCCAGGTGTATAGCCGAGCTGATGGGCGCGACCTGGCGCAGGGCGCCGTCACCGTAGTAACTATTGCCTATTTTTGTGGCCGGCAACAGGGTAGGAATCGCCGATGATGCGAGCAAATGCCTGATATCGAGCCGGGTCGCGACCCCGCGACGCCGGGATTGGCGCCACTCGGGCAACACACCGCCTTCCAGGTCACTCTGGTAGAAGGTCACCGACTCGCCGCTGTCGTAACTGGAGGCTGTGACACCGATGGCGTCGAGTAAACCGCCCCGCAGGCGGCGCTCAAGGTCGCCGAAATCGATCACCTTCGACAACAGCTCGACCAGCGGTTCGTTATTGAGCAGCGCAAGCGGTTTGTTCACGCCGATACCCTGGTGGAACAGGGAGGCGATCAGCCGCAGCACGGCGCCAAACAAATCGCGATAGCCCGCCTTATAGACCTGGTCTACATGCAGATTGCTCCAGATGCGCTCCACCTTCTTGACCGCCAGGCGGAAATTGTTCGCCGAAGCCCCCAGGGCAACCGCGTTGACCGCCCCGGCGGAGGTACCTGTAATGATGGAAAAGGGGTTGTGGGAACGCTTGGGCAACAATTCCGCGGCCGCCTTGAGCACACCGACCTGATAAGCCGCCCGCGCACCACCCCCGGTAAGTACCAGGGCGGTACGGTCTGCCGCTGGTTGATGATTCATAGAGATGCCCTCCCCTGTCAAACCAGCCTAACACAGAGTCCCGGGATGAAAATCCCGGTCCGGCAATAAGTCCTGTTATTTGTAGCGGCGCGAAATTGCGCCCAGGTACCATTTGATCCGGGCAAATATGTTTGAGATGCTCAACCGACTCCACCGCCGCTAGAGCATCAGGCAGGACGGGTGAAGGGAGATAACAATAACTAATAAGAGACGATTTCGATGACAGATCATGTGCAGCAACACGCAAAAACCCGGCTGGCGATCGCTATCCTCAGCACATGCGGACTTGCCGGCGCAAATCACGCCTGGGCCCAACTGGAGGAAATCATTGTCACCGCCCAGAAGCGCACCGAGGATATGCAGAATGTCCCCATTGCCATCACCGCCTTCGATGCTGCTGCAATGGACGCAAAACAGATAACGACCGTACAGGACCTTCGCTTCACGGCGCCCAATGTCAGTTACAGCAAGGGGAATTTCACCGGCAGCAATTTCAAGATACGTGGCATTGGCCAGGATCTGGTGGCCGCCACCTCTGACGCCGGGGTGGGCATCCACATCAATGACGTGCCATTACAGGACCCCCGGCTGTACGAAACGGAATACTACGACATAGAGCAACTGGTGGTACTGCGCGGCCCCCAGGGGACACTGTATGGCCGCAATTCCACCGGCGGCGCGGTCAACATGATTACCAATCGCGCCAGTGTGGAAGCGCTCGAGGGTAATATCGAGGGCCAGTACGGCAACCACGACACCATGCGGGTCAAAGGCATGGTAAACATCCCGCTGGGGGACACCCTGGCGGTACGCCTGGCCGGCATCAGCCTGCAGCGCGACGGCTACACCAAAAACCTGGTCACCGACAACGACATCGACGACCGGGACCAGTGGTCCCTGCGTGGGTCACTGCAATGGTTGCCGGGCGAAAACACCGCGGTCAACTTCATGGCTTCGTATATGGACGAGAACAGCAGCCGCACCCGCAGCCAGAAACAGTTGTGCCACAACGACCCATCCGGCCTGCTGGGTTGCCTGCCCGACAAGCTGACCTGGGACGCGGTCAACCCCCTGGCCCAGTTGACCGGCATCATCCCCAGCCGCCTCGGCCCCCTCGGGCCCCAGCCCGGCCTGACCAATGACACCGGTGGGGTACCCCGCTCAATGCGCAAGGTGGCGGCGGACTCGGACCCCGAATACCAGAGTGACGAAACCCTGATGATTCTGCGCCTGGATCACCAATTCCAGAGCCACGAACTGTCTGTTATCACCAGCTACCACGATACCTCCCTGCGCTCCCAGCAGGATTACACCATGAACTCCAGCCCGGTGGAGTTCTTCCCCTCCCCGCTGCTGGAGGTACTGGCCCCGATTACCTACGCCACCTATTTCGCCGATAACAAGCTGCCGATCTCCAGTCAATCGAAGACCAACACCGGCATCGTCGGGGGTAATATCGCCGGCAGAAGCAACTCACTGGACGGCTATGACATCTCCTCGGCGAACACCGAGCAGTACACCTTCGAGGCAAACTTCGCTTCGAACTATGAGGGAGCCTTCAACTTTATCGGTGGCGTGTTTGCACTGGATGCTGAAATCGATAATGACTACTGGGTGATCGCCAATGGGCTCGATTACTTTTCCGTAGTGCTGCCTGCAGTGCCGCTGTCAGTGGGCGGGCTCATCGGCATCGACGGCCTGGGCTGGGTCAGCCCAAGCTTCCACAACACCACCAAGAAGTATGAACTGGAATCCACGGCGGCCTTCGGCGAGTTGTACTACTCACTGAACGAACAGCTCAAGCTCACCCTGGGCGCGCGCTATACCCGCGACAAGAAAACCGTGCATGACGCCGCCTACCTGCTGGACTTCGGCGCGGACGGCCTGCCCATCCTGCAGGCCTTCGGGGCGGATGAAGACCTGGCGCTGGTCGTGCCGGAGCGCAAGGACGACAAGGAGTGGGAGGAGTGGACCGGGCGGCTGGTGCTGGACTGGGCGCCGGACGTGAGCTGGAGCGACGAAACCCTGTTTTACGGCTCCTATTCCCGCGGCTACAAGGGAGGGGGCTTTAACCCCGCTTTCGACCCCAGGGAGTTTCCCGACACGGCACTGACCTTCGAGCCCGAGTTCGTGAACGCGTTTGAGATCGGCAGCAAGAACCAGTTATTCGGCAACCGCCTGCAAGCCAACCTGACGGCTTTTTACTACGATTACAGCGATTTGCAGATCTCCCGCGTGATCAATCGCACCTCCTTCAACGAAAATACCGATGCCGAGATTTACGGCCTGGAGTCGGAGTTTCTGTTCGCGCCAGACAGCAACTGGCTGTTGAACGCCAATGTGGCCCTGCTGCAGACCGCCATCCGCAATTTTGAGGCCGTGGACACGCGGGATCCCACCCAGGGCAGCAGCGAGGCGACGCTGATCAAGGACAACACCAATGCCTCCAATTGCGTGGTCTTTCACAACGGCGCGCCGGCCCCGGATATGCCCCAGCTCAACGACTGCTCCAACCCGAGCCTGAGCAACGGCAGTCCACTGCCCGCGCCTTACAATGTGGGCTCCGGCGTGGAGGTGGACCTGGACGGCAACGAGCTGAAAAACTCCCCGTCGACCACTGTCAGCCTCGGCGCCCAGTACAACTGGAGCCTGGACCGGGTCGACGTATCACTGCGACTGGACTACTACTGGCAGGATGCGATGTGGGGCCGGGAGTTCAATCGCGACCCCATCGACAAGATAGATTCATTTGATGTCTGGAACGCCCAGGCCACCATCGCCACAAGCGATAACAGCTGGTACCTCAGGGCTTATATCAAAAATATCACCGACAGCGATGCCCTGGCGGGAATGTACGTCACAGATCCGTCTTCGGGGCTGTTCACCAACGTGTTCCCGATCGAGCCGCGCCTGTACGGCATGACCCTTGGCTACAATTTCTAGCCCCCCGCAGAAGAGCAAGCCCCGCAGGGCCGAAGCCGGCCTTACGGCATCGGATATATCAGCTTGCGCTCGGCAACGATGCCAGGCTCAACCAGGCGCCGGTCCTTGCCCTGCCACTGGAACAGGTAATTGCTCTTACCCACCTGGCGCCCGTCGGCGTCCACCTTGTAGATCCCCAGCAGGGAGTTGAATACCATGGTGTGCAACTGGTCGCGTACCGCCGCGTGGTCGGTGCTGCCGGCCAGGCGGACCGCCGCCTCCATCACCTGCCCGCCGCTGTAACCCAGGGCGGCATAAGCCCCGGGGTTGTAGCCGTAGAGTTTGCGGTAGCGGTAGGCGAAGTCCTGGGCGCCCGGCAGGCGAATGCCGCGCAGCCACTGGGTGACACCTGTCACGCCCTCGGCCTCGTCCTGCAGCTCCTGACCGAATTCAGCGAGAGAAGCCGCCACGCCGAACACCAGCATCCGGGGTTTGACCTGTGCCCGCCGCAGCTCTCGCACCAGGTCGACCCCTCCCTCGAGGTAGGCTATGGCCATTATCACATCGGCATTGACTGAGCGCAGGCGGCTAACCATGGCGGCAATATCGCCGATGCTGGCGGCTGACTCGTCCAGCACCAGCTGGATACCCAGCTCCTGCGCCTTGCTGCGCACACCCGGAACCACGTCGCGGGTAAAGTCGGTATCGCCGTAGACCAGCGCAAGGGTTTTCGCGCCCTTGTCGGCCGCCGTCTCCAGTGCGATGTCCATATAGCGCGCGGAAGGCGTATCGAGCCCCACGATGTTCTCGTAACCCCTGGACCAGATCGCGTCGGCCGAGGCGCCGAGGGTCAGCATGGGCATGTCGAACTGTTCCGCCACCTGGCTCGCAGCCAGGGTGATCTTCGAGGAGTAGGGACCGACCAGCAGTTCCACCTTATCTTCCTGAATCAACTTCTTGTAGAGCTGGGCACTGCGCGCGGGGTCGGAACCGTCGTCGTAATGAACGAGTTCCACCGGACGACCCAGCAGCTCGCCGCGGGCATTCACATCGCCCACCCACATCTGCAGGCCACGCAACTGGTTGGTGCCGAACTCCTCAAGGGGTCCGCTAAGGGACTGGGTGGTGCCGATCCTGATGGGTTCGACTGCATGGGCACCGACCGCAAAGGTGAGGGCCAGGGTACATAAAGATAGGAGCAGGTTACGGATCACAGTGGTCCCCGATTACTTTTCTACGTCAAGTTCGCGCTTGGTGGAGTACAGCCAACGCACCGTCTGGTATTCGAAAGCCGACCCGGTTTCATAGTACCGGAAGGAGGTGTTCTCCCGGGTATCGATACTGTCAAACAGGAATGTGGTAGCCCGCACCGGCTGGGCGAGCAAATCGTCCTGGATATAATTCTGCAAGACTAAGTCCGGGTAAAGGCCGACACCATCGCGGACGTTGGACGGGCCGAGCAGTGGCAGCACCAGGTAAGGCCCGGTACCGACTCCCCAGTGCCCCAGCGTCTGCCCGAAATCTTCATCCGGCTTCGGCATGCCCATGCTGGTGGCGACATCGATCACCCCGAACAACCCGATCGTGCTGTTGACCAGCACCCGGCCCGTGCTCTGGAAAAACTTCCTGGGGCTGGCCTGCAAAATGGAGTTGGCCATGGTGCGCACGTCCCTGAAGTTCTCAAAGAAGTTATGCACACCCCTGCGGGCGGGCCTTGGCACCACAGCCTGCCAGCCGCGAACCACGGGCAGGAACACCCACTGGTCGAAATGGTAGTTGAAGTTGTAGATACGCTTGTTCATACCCTCCCAGGGGTCGTACACGGAGGTAATATCTACCGCATCCGCCGGCACAATACGATCGATGGCAAAGACCGGTTCCGGGTATGACGCCTGGGGCTCGGCCGGCGGCGTCGTGCTGCATGCCCCCAGAGACAGGAGCGCCAGCAGGGCGCAGGTGCGAAGGGTGAGAGATTTCATCAGTTAGCCCCCTCGGTAAATGTCGCCACCATATGCGCCACGTTGTCGCGGTAATTGATATTGCCGCAGTGGCCACCGAAGGGATAAATGGTCGCCCGCTCGCCGAATACCTCATTGAAAAACTCGATCTCGCCGGGCTCGAGAATGATATCGTTCTCGTTGTGCATCACGGTAATCTTCGGTGAATTGCGCAGGTAGTCCGCAATCCCTCTCAGGCTGATGGCGCTGATAAATTCGTCCCGGGTCATGTCGGGGTAATCAGCCTTGTAATAGGGATAGAAAAAATCGTGGTAGTAATCGGTGAAACCCAGGCGATTGGTGACCTGGTTGTACCTGGTGAGGTCCGCATAGCGGTCCAGTACCAGCCCCTTGGGTTTGACATAACCGAAATCGGTCATGACATCCGAGGTAAACACCATGGAGGCGGATGACAGTCGGAAAGAGACTCCTATCAGGGCGGCCAGTTCCTCATCCTTCAGATCCATCGCCTTGTAGGCCTGGTAGAGGAAATCGCCTCCTATATCGTCCTGATCCTTGTATACCTTGCTGAAACCCTCGACCAGCCGGTTAAAAAACTGGTCGAAATTGTCTTCCCCGCCCGGGATGTTCTCCACCATCCGGTCCAGCAGGGAGATGGAGTTGTAAAGCGATACCGGTGGATTGATCAACAGCACCCGGCGGAAATTGAATGACTTGCGTTCCTCATCCAGCTTGGCGACATAAGCGGAGTTGAAGCCGCCGAGACTGTAGCCGGTCAGGTTGAAGGAGGTTGCCTCGATCTCACCGTCCAGTTTCTTCCAGATCATCTCCATTACCCGGTAGATATCTTCAGCGTCTCTCTCGGCGTGGCCAACGACCCCGGTCCTGGAGGCCGCGGAGACGAAATTTGGAAAGGTGGGGGAGGCAATCGAGATGACGTGAAAGCCGGCCTTGTAAAAAGCCCTGGCCATGTTGTAGTTCTTGGCACCATTAGAGGCTGCCCCGGTGCCGGCGATCAGGAAAATGAGCGGCGCCGGACGATCCTGCAGTACTTCAGCGTAAATCATCTCCTGGCCGTACCAGATCAGGTCGGGCAGGTGTCGCTCGGGAAATATATTGATCCAGCGCTTCTTGAATGGAATATCCTTTGGCAGGTCCGCCTCGTAGCCCTCCGGCGTACCCAGGATCGTTGCAACAAAGCGGTCGGTAATCGGGTACCCGTAATCCTCCACTGTTGCCGTGGCAGAGGCGAGAGAAGCAAGTAAAAACAGGCAGAGCCCCGCCAAAAGACGTTGCGATAAGTTTGTGATAGTCACATGAAGTCCAGAAGTGTCCCCAAAGCGAAGGGGCATTCTGGCACGAAATTTTGGCCAAATCACCCGTTTTATTGCAACCCGGGTCCACGCAAGCCGGCGCGGGTACGGCCGTCGCTGCCGGTAACGGTATTCGGACGGGACAGATTGTTGGCCAAGCTCATATCGGCATCGGCAGAAAGACCGAAGAGACCGCGTGCACCGACCGGGTAACCGCCCGGTCACTCCGGTCGCCGGCAATCCGCGCCATCATTTCCTGCAGGACGATGAGCTTGCCGAACAGACGCTCGAAACTGAGGTTGTCTATAACGCCCCTGTACTCGTAGGTCACCAGGTATGGCTCCCCGTTCGGCTTGCGGGTATGTTTGAGTTTCCACAGCAGTATTTCCACGTTGCGCGCGCTGGTAAGCAGGGCAGCACCATTGAGGCGGTCGTGGATAAACATTTCCGGCTTGAATCCGTAGGCCTGGCGCAGCATGCTCCCCAGGCCGACCACCAGCGCGAAGACCCGGTCGCCGCGAAATTCAGGGTCGAAGGTCAGGTTCATTGCATCGATGCCCTGCAGGCCGTCGAGTTCCGGAAAATCCAGCTGCCCCCGGGCCACCCTGAACTGGGCCAACCGGCCCTCCACCGTCATGCCGGGATTGACCGCCAGCTGGTCGGGATTGCGCTTGTACAGCTTCACCAGCAGTTCACGCACCTCATTGCGACTCTCCTCGATAAACTCGTCCGCCACCAGGTCGATGTCCGTCTTCGCGAGGTTCTTCATTTCGTAACTGCCGCAGGCGCCGAGCAACAGGCTGAGCAGAGCGGGTAGAAGACATAGGAGGTATCGCATGCGACGATTCTAGCAAGATGCCGTGGTTTTTTGTGGATTGCCGGGAAAAGAGGGGATTCCCGGGGCGTTGGCGGGTAGATTACGGCTATGCTGGGATGTGGTCGAGTGAATATCCGATTGAGCGGGGCAGGCCCCTAGGGCGGTTTGAGGAGGAGGCAAAAATGATGAAATACCCGGTTGCACTCACCGGGCTGCTCATTGCGGGTGGCGCGGGTACGGCACAGGCCGGTTCCCTGGCCGACTGCGCCGCGCTGGCGGACGACAGCCAACGGCTGGCCTGCTACGACGCCCTCTCCGGACGCAGCGCTGACTCCGCGGACAGCGCTACCCCCGCGGTGGCGGCGGCCGAGGCCGGGAATGAAGAAGCGGAATTTATCTCCCAGCGCCTGGAGGAGGAGGAAGCCAACGCCAACAACCGCTTTGTCATCATCCCCCACAAGCGCAACTACCTGCTGCCGCTGACTTTTAACAGCAATATCAACGAGGAGGCCTGGAAAGAGCAGCATCCGGGAGACGGCATGGACCAGGCGGAAGCGAAGTTCCAGATCAGCTTCAAGGCCATCATCTGGCAGGATATGTTCGGCAAGGATATGGACCTGTGGGGAGCCTACACCCAGGAAAACTGGTGGCAGGTCTACAACACCGACGTCTCGTCACCCTTTCGGGAAACCGATTACCAGCCGGAACTGATCCTCAGCGTGGCCAACAACTGGCATTTCATGGGAGTACACAACACGCGCCTGGATCTCAGCTTGACCCACCAGTCCAACGGCAGCTCCGAGCCACAGTCCAGAAGCTGGAACCGGGTGATCGCCTCCGCCCTGTTCGAACACAGGAATTTTTCCCTGGTGACCAGCGCCTGGTACCGGATTCCGGAAAGTAACAAGGACGACGACAACTCCGATATCGATGACTATATGGGCAATGGCCAGTTGGAGGGGGTCTGGAGATGGCCGGACTACACCCTCGGCTTTACCCTGCGCAACAACCTCAGCAGTGACAACAAGGGCGCCATCCAACTGGACTGGACCTTCCCGATCAGCCAGCGCTTCAGCGGCTACGTCCAGTATTTCAACGGCTACGGCGAGAGCCTGATCGATTACAACGAGAGCACCAACCGCATCGGCATCGGTGTCAGCCTGAGCGACCCGTTCTGAAAACCCGCCGGGCCTCTATATCAGGCTGTAGGACACGGCCAGGGTAACCACGGAGATGGCGATAATACTCATCAGCTTGATCAGGATATTCAGGCTGGGGCCGGAGGTATCCTTAAAGGGGTCGCCAACCGTATCGCCAATTACCGCCGCGCGGTGCGCCGGTGAGCCCTTGCCACCGTGCTGCCCAGCCTCGATATACTTCTTGGCGTTATCCCAGGCGCCCCCGGTATTTGACAGGAACACCGCCATCACGAAACCGGTGCACAGCCCTCCCACCAGCAGGCCGATCACCCCCGCCACGCCAAGCAACAGGCTTACCGCCACCGGTGTGGCCACCGCGATAACCGAGGGCCAGATCATCTCACGCTGGGCGCCCAGGGTGGATATTGCGATACAACGGGCGTAGTCCGGCTCGGCGGTGCCCTCGAGAATGCCCGGCGTTTCGCGGAACTGGCGCCGCACCTCGGTGACCATCGCCGCGGCGGCCCTCCCCACTGCCTGCATGGTCAGGCCACTGAAAACAAAGGCCGACATGGAGCCAATGAACAGCGCCACCAGCACCACCGGGTTCAACAGGGTGACATTGAAATACACCATGAAATCCACCAGGGTGGCATCCCGTGTAGCCACCTGGACCTCGTTGGGCAGGCTCAGCATGGCGTGGCCGGATTGCAGCAGCGTGACCCGGACCACCTCCAGGTAGGAAGCAATCAATGCCAGCGCGGTAAGCGCCGCGGAGCCGATGGCAAAACCCTTGCCGGTGGCGGCAGTGGTATTGCCCAGCGAGTCCAGCGCGTCGGTGCGGGCACGTACTTCCGGACCCAGCCCGCTCATTTCGGCATTGCCACCGGCGTTATCGGCAATCGGCCCGTAGGCATCGCTGGCCAGGGTAATACCTAAAGTGGACAGCATGCCCACCGCCGCGATGGCCACGCCATACAGTCCCTGGATCACCTGGGCGGGATCAAATGCCGCGCTACAGAGAAAGGCGAAGAGGGTGCCGGCGGCTACCGCCATCACCGGCACCACGGTGGAGAGCATACCGGAGCCGATACCGGCGATCAGGGTGGTCGCAGGGCCGCTCTCGGCCGCCTCCGCGATGGCCCGCGTTGAGGGATACGAGGAAGACGTCGCGTATTCCGTGGCGCGCCCGATGACAATGCCGGTCAGCAGACCAATCACCACCGCGCCCCAGCTGCCCCAAAGGTTGGGCATCTGCAGCCAGTAAAGCGCCGGCAGGGATAACAGCGCCACCAGCGCGGCGCTGGTGTTGATCCCACGGGACAAGGCGGCCAGCAATGCACCCTGGTCCGCCTCCTCCCCGGTCCGGACCAGGAACACACCGACAATGGAGACCAGTATCCCGAGCCCGGCAATCATAAATGGCGCGGTGATCGCCCTCGCCTGCAATACATCGTCGCCAACGTAAGCCGCGGCGCCCAGGGCGCAGGCGGCGAGCAGGGAGCCACAGTAGGACTCGAACAGGTCTGCCCCCATACCGGCCACGTCCCCCACATTGTCCCCGACATTGTCGGCGATAACAGCGGGGTTGCGCGGGTCATCCTCGGGAATGCCCGCCTCCACCTTACCCACCAGGTCGGCACCCACATCCGCCGCCTTGGTATAGATACCGCCGCCAACCCGGGCGAAAAGAGCCTGCAGTGATGCGCCCATGCTGAACGTCAGCACCGTGGTGGTCACCAGTACCAGGCGGTAACTGTCAGCTGACGCCGGCGTCAGCCAGTTCACCAGCAGGAACCAGCCGGCGCAGTTGGCCAGCCCCAGGCCGACCACCGCCAGCCCGATGACGGCACCGCTGCGAAATGCCACCCGCAGGCTCTGTCCGAGGGAGGTGCGGGCCGCTGCCGCCGTGCGGGTGGAGGCCAGGGTAGCGGTCTGCATTCCGATGAATCCGGCCAGTGCGGAAAAAAAACCGCCGCACAGGAAGGTGAAGGGCAGCCAGGGGTTCTGCACCCCAAAGCCATAGGCGAGCACCGCGAACAGGGCTGCCAGGACGACGAAAACCAAGGCCATAACCCGGTACTGCTGGCGCAGGTATGCCATCGCACCATCGCGTACGTGCCCGCCGATCCTGCGCATCAGCGGCGTACCCTCGTCCTGGCGCCGCATCCAACGAAAAAACAGGGTGGCAAACAGCAGTGCGACCACAGCGGCAACAGGCGCCAGCCAGAACAGGGGTTCAGTCATTGTGCAATGGCCTTGTGCCGGCAACGGACATAGGTCTACCTAGACTTCCATATTCGGCGTCTGGGCCGAACGCCACCAGCTGAAGTGATGGGTCTCGAGCTCCGCCACCGAGGGAAAGCGGTAGAACGCGAAATCCTCCTGGTCACCCACGTAGAAGCCGCCCCGGACAGTCCGATAGAAAACGCCGTCGTTGACCTGCTTCAGGACCAGCTTGCTGTTTTTGCCGTCGCCCGCCAGCAGGTCAGCCACCACATCCCGCAGGTGGTCGAGATTCGGATAGGGCAGATCGTTTGCCAGGCCGTTTACCGGGTCGGTGGCAAGTCCCCGCAGGGACAGCTGGGAAAATACGATGCGCGGCACGTGGACCGGCCGCTGCGGGTCGGTAATAGCCCGGCAGAATTCCAGCGGCTCCAGCAGGCTCGCGACCATCGGATCGATCGGGCAGAACTCCTGGTAGAGATGGGCGCGACGACCCTGCTCGCCGGCATAGTCAGCGCGATCCAGGGCCAGGGTGCGGCCGTTTCGGGTTACCAGGTAGAGCCTGCCAAGGGCAGCCACCGGTATTCTCGACAGCACCCGGTAGATCGCCAGGTAGACCGATTTTTTGGGGCTGCCATCGGGCTTGGCCACGCAGCGTTCGGCCGCCAGCTCGAGAGGAAACTCACCCTCTGGCAAACCGGCTGGGTCAACCTCAAAGAAAATCGCCTCGCCCCGGGCATGCACTTTGGTGCCCACCGCGTAGTAGCGCCCGAAATCCGCCGGCTCCAGCATGGAGGCGATCAGGGCCTGGGGTATCAATGACAGGTAAATGTGAGTGGCACTCATGGCAGCCTCCAGCCGCCATTATCAGCCGACCTGGGCAGCGCCACCTTGATTTGAATCAGCTGCAGGCCCGACAGTGTCGCCTGGGGCGAGTGGCTACCGGCTTCAGTCCCCTGTATTACCGGTATACCAGGGAGAGAGATCCATCACCTCGATGTCGCTGATGGAACGCTGCTCTTCGGCGACCCACATCACCAGGCGCTGGCCGTCGGTAAAATAGGGATCCCCGGTCAGGTTTCCGCGCGGGCGGTCATAGGGCGCAGGACCGACCCCACCGACATAGCCGAACTTCTCCAGGGACTGGGAATAGGCCATGTCTTCCAGCAGAAATTCCCGGGTCTCATCCACATCAGGGTCGATCTTGTGGGTGGTGATGGTGCGCCAGGTAAAATGAACGCCGATGTCGCGGCTGATCTGGCCTATCCACACCGGCTTCCCCTCCAGTCGCAGCGGTGTCAGCCACAGACGCAGGTGATTGCGCTCATGGATGCTGCTGCGCGCCCGCTGCATCGCCACATCCTGGGAGCGACCGAAGACGTACAGGGCACTTACCGGGGAGTAACGATAACGACCTCCCGTGAGAGCCGAGGCGGCGGTCTTGAGCAGTGAGCTGCTGTAGATGGTTTCGGTTTCATCCCAGCCTGCGCGCAAAAACGCATAGTACAGGTCCAGCGTTTCACCGATAAACACCAGGTTGAGGGGATCACCCCGATCCTTCCCCGCGGCGTCGCGCACACAGCAGGGCATTGTCTCCAGCTGCGCCACGAGTTGCGGCAGGTCCACGTTGACTATTTCCTGCTCGGAATACATGCCCTGGATGTCCACCTCGTAGTGGTCCAGTTTGAGGCCGGGCACGGGAACAAAAAACGACATCAGGTAGGGTTCACCCCCGCCGATCACATCGACGTTGAAGGACTTGGTGCCCTCGTCTACCGAGGTGAAAATGTAACCCGACTGGATGCTCCTGGGCTCGACCAGCAAGCGTTTTATCCCACTGCGCTCAAGCTCCGCGCTGCGCTGCGCATCGGTGTCGGCGCGGATCCGGCTGGCGGATTCCCGTGCGCTGTAGTAGGCCGGATCCAGGCTTACCGGGGTGAGGAAAAGGGTTTCGTCACTCCGATTTTCCACCTGGACCCAGACCGGCTGGATATTTTTACGGTACAGGTCCGCACCGAAAATGCTTTTGGTCTCCTCGGCACTGGGCACCGCAGTGGTGACAGACAGGTCGCGCTCGGTACTGGTGTACAGGCGATCATTGGGGGGCGGAGTCTGCTCACCCTGGAACAGCGGTCTGCCCTGCTGAGCAAGGGCTGCCGGCACCCCAAGCAGGAGCAGGCAAAGCAGCTGCGCACAAGCCCCGTGCAGTGCCCGCTTCATCATGGTATCGCCCCGGTCTGGAGATAATCCCTTCCAAAGATTTCTTCAGCATCGTCCAGTGCGACGGGTGTTTCCGAGAGAAAAAGCACCTGACGGAGGCCGTCGGTCAAGTACGAGGTCCCATCAAAAGTCACATGCGGGTTATCAACGGTGGCCTCACCGACACCCCTCACGAGGCCTAGTTTCGCCAGGGACTGGCTGTACCAGAATCGTTGCACCATAAGACGGCTGGCACTGTCGATGTCGGCGGAAACGCTTTCATTGGCAAAGCGGGAAAGAAACGCCGAGTCCCGCACGGTCGAGCCACTTTCCAGGCGGGCCAGGAACGCCTTTTCAAGCACCGTATAATAAACCACCCCCACCCAGCCGGGCTCACCATCGACGTCCCAGGGTGCCCGCCACAACAGCAGGCCAAGGCGCTCGTCGCCATCCTTGCGCTCCAAATGGAAAATGGCGTCGGGGGCACGCCCGTCAAAACGCCGCTGCCTTGCTCGCGCGCTATCCTCGGACTCTGCTTCCGTTTCCTGCCAGCCAGCGCGCAGCAGCGACCGGCGCAACGCCAGCGGGGTCGCCACAAATACGACATTCAGTGGGCCACCTACATCGCCCTCCTCGGGACCTCCGGCGCAGCAGGGAAGCTCCTCCTCGAGTAAGGGCTTGAGGCTCGCGATATCGAGTTGGCGGATTTCATCGGCACGGTAAAGGGCAGCGAAGTCTACTCGCATGTAGTCAGGCGTAAACCCCGGCATGGGTACGAAAAACGTGAAGTTATGGCTGACGCGGCTGCTGAAAACGTCCAGGTTGAAACCCTTGGTACCGGGTGTGAGGTACGTGAACACCAGCCCCGAGCGAGCTTCCCCAGCCGGCACTACCCGCGGCAGCGCGTTATCGTAAAACCAGCGCTGCATTGCTTCGTAGCCACCGGAGCTGAACCGCTTGCGATTCATGTAGGCGACTTCGATCGGGGAGAAGTAATTCCGGTCAATGCTCCACAAGGTAATACGCGCCGGCGCGTCACCCGTATTTTCCACCTTCAGCCAGACCGGCTGTATGCCCTGCGAGTAAAGGTCCAGGCCGGTCAACGCCAGGGTTTCCCCGGCATCCGGCACGGCTGCCGTGACCCGCAGGGGGCCATCCTCCTGCACAATGGAGCGCGCCAGAAACGGCGCTGCCTCCACACTGGCGCCACGATAGGGCTGCATGCCGCAGCCTGCTATCAGCAGAATGCCGAGGGTTAAACCCAGCAGTGTCGCCTGGCGATAAAGGCTATGCTTGCCGCCAGGCAAGTGAATCACCCGGTGGCTGGCGGCCTGGAAAAACCGGCTCATATTGGCAGGGGACTCGGGGGCAGCTGCACGAGAATCAGTATTGATCCACGGGTCCCAGCTTCATCAGCTGGTTCATGACCCGTTGCATGCCACTGCGGGCTGGCTGGTCCGTCAGGATACCGTTGCTGTCTTCCCAGTAAACCTCACCATCATCGTTCAATTGCACATGCCAGGCGTTCTCCGGGGACATGTCGCGCCTGATCATATCCCCCACCTCCCTGGCAAGCTCAGGAGAGTCGACGAATACACCCATTTCCGTATTTATCTCGGCGGATCGCGGATCGAGGTTCATCGAGCCGACAAACACATAGCGCCCGTCGATCACTGCAGTTTTGCTGTGCAGGCCGATAAATTCCGAAACGACCGGCGCAACATCGACGATGGCGGGCTTGATCGCGGCATCGGGCCTGAGTTCGAAAAGCTCGACGCCGGCCTTGATCAGGTCGTCACGCCAGGGCTCGTAGTGGCTGTTCACCGCCGGCACGTCATGGGTGGCCAGTGAATTGGTGAGAATGCGCACATCCACCCCCTTATCGCCAAGCGCCTGCATAGTATCGATCGCCCTCTGTCCGGGAATGATATAGGCATTCATGATCAACAGTTCCTTCTGCGCCATGCCAAAGAAGTTGAACATGCTGGCAATGACTTTCTGGTGAATCTGGTTGGCGGCAGCCTCGTCATAAACCATTTTGCTGCGACCCATACGCAGTTCAGGGACGTAGGCCCGTATCTCGGATGTCCAGTCTTTGGGCTCGCGTGGAAACTGTTCCAACTGTGGGGCGTTAGCTACACTATCCAGCAGAACCTGCCATTGCTGTTGCGCGACCTCCTTATCAGCCACCGCGGTCAGGTTCTGCGCAGAGACCACCCAGTTACTGTTCCAGAAAGCATCGAACATGCCATTGGCCTGGCTGGCAATTTCCCCGATACCCAGCAGGTCGGTATCGTGAAAATTATAAACCTCGTTCAGGCCAAAATAGTGATCGCCGATATTCCGACCGCCAATGACCGCGGCCCTGCCGTCGGCAATCAGCAACTTGTCATGCATGCGCGAATTGAGCCTCTCCATTTCCGCAAGCATCTGCCCGGCCCGCTGCAGGATGTTCCCGCGCTCGGTCCAGGGGTTGAAGATACGAAACTCGATATTGGGCTGGGCTTCCAGATTGGCGATAAGCTGGTCGTGACCCTGCAGCAGCAGGTCGTCTACAATGAGCCGTACTTTCACTCCCCGCTCGGCCGCCAGTACCGCGCGCTCCAGTATCAGCTTGCCACTGACATCGGGGTACCAAAGATAGGTTTGAATATCCAGTGAAGACACTGCGGAATCGATGAGCGCCAGGCGCCAGTACAGGCCGCCATGGCTAGTGTCGAGCACCCGGAATCCCGAAAATTCCTCACCGTGCTCCGCCATTATCTCTGCGGCGACATCTGCCAGCAAACCGGTGGTGGCGGGGGGCATCGCATAGCTCGGCGGCAGCTTGACGATATCTTTCTTCATGCCGCCGGAAGAGCAGCCGGCAAGCAGGGCCAAAGCCGCAAAAGCTATCAACAGCAAAGCTTTGGCTACAGTAAAATATGCGCGAACAGGGCGAATCAAAAAGGGGGAATAAGCCAAAAACAGAAGCTCTCTATTAATTGTGTAATTATCGAAGGTGCGTAGTGTCTATAGCACATCCACAAACCAGCTGTCTATTTTACCGATATATCTACCGGCTAAAAGATGTCATAGAAAACCAGTCCGGGGTATCGCATCATACATTGTCGGACTTGAAGCCAGGGGCTACGCCACGCATGAAACTGTATCGACCTGCTGGAGCCCTGCCGCTACTGGCCACCCTGCTGTTAACGGCCTGTGCAAGTCTGCCGCCGCAGGAACCAGCGGATACCGCCCATGACCTGCAACTACTCGCGGATTCCGAGAACCTCACGGACGGCCGCGGTCGCTTCCGGGAGATCTATTGTGAGGTACTGGAGCAGCACGGACACGACCTGCCTGATTACCGGCCCTGCACCGAGGCTCTGAGGTATGTGGGGCCAGAGAACGGCGCTGACGGCCAGCCCGTGGATCTCGCTCCGAGTACCGCCAATTACCTGGTGCTGCTGGTGCCGGGCCTTGGCTGGAATTGCTTTGAGAATTGGCTCGACCTCAGCGGCAGCGCACCTGCGCACGTGGCGCGTTTCGGTTATGAGTTGCGCACTGTCCCGATTGACGGCCTGTCGAGCACCGCCAGCAATGCAAAGATCATAATGGACTACGTGGCGGCACTGCCGGAAGAAGATGCCGGGCGTCCCCTGATCCTGATTGGCTATTCCAAGGGAACCCCCGACATCCTGGAGGCGATTACCAGCTACCCGCAATTGACAGCACGGGTATCAGCAGTAATCAGTCTGTCCGGAGCTATCAAAGGTTCGCCGCTGGCGGTGGATGCCAGCCAGGCCATGGCTAATATGCTTACCATGGTGCCAGGCTCCAGCTGCGAGAAGGAGGACGGCGACAACGACGGGGTGGCCAGCCTGCGACCCGAGGTGCGCACGCAGTGGCTGGCAGAGCACCCGCTTCCTGCCACCGTGCGCTATTTTTCAGTGGTTACTTTTCCCGAACCTGACAGGGTGTCCTGGATGCTTGAAAGCTCCTATCTCCTGCTGGGCGAGAGAGACGCCCGCAACGACACCCAGTTAATTATTTTCGACCAGATCATTCCCGGCTCCACACTAACCGCATTTGTCAACGCGGATCACTGGGCCATGGCCGTTCCGATTGCCAGGAGTCACTCACTCATCGGCAGCACAGTGGTCAATCACAATGATTACCCGCGGGAAGCTTTCCTCGAAGCGCTGCTGCGCTACGTGGAAGAGGACCTCAGGGCCAACCCCTGACTGCTCATTCGACCAGACAAAAAAAGCCCGCTGGATTGCTCCAGCGGGCCCGGTTTACCTCAGACGTTCTGCGTTACTTCGAGTGGTCGCAGTCGGTCCGGTGCAGTACCACGCGACGGTTCTGGGCGCGGCCTTCCTCGGTGTCGTTGCTGGCAACCGGATCGGCTTCGCCGTAACCGGTGGCGGTGAAACGACCGGTCAGGCTGGCACCCTTGGACTCAAGGTACTCCATCACCGCATCGGCCCGACGCTGGGACAGGCCCATGTTGTAGGCTTCACTACCGATACTGTCGGTGTAACCATCGATCTTGCCGCCAATGAAGCTCACCTTGGGGTTGGTCAGAACAGGAATGAGTCCGTCGAGCTGGACCATGTCGTTGATGCTCAACTCGGCAGAGTCAAACCCAAACTCCAGGTTCATGCTGTAGTGACAGGTACATCCCATGGAATCCACCTTGGCGCCTGACGGAGTGGTCGGACACTGGTCCACAGGGTCGCAAACACCATCGCCGTCCCCGTCCAGGCACTCCGCCGCAGCCACTACCGGTGCTGCCGCGACAACTGCGGGCTTGGGGCTGAAGAATCGGTACACGAGGCTCCCCGAAACCATGTACAGGTCGTCTACATCGTCGGCGTCATAGTTGATGTACTCTGCGCGGAGGCTCCAGTGACCTTTGCCAAAGTTCCACGCGACGCCACCACCATAGGCCCACATGCTTTCGTTGTCGCTGCTCTCGTCAAATTTCGAGATCCTCGACCCACTGGGGTCCTTGATTTTGCCGTCCGCTGTTATATCGCCGTTGAACCCGCCTATCTTGCCGAAAATCTCGAAATGCTCACCGAGAGGCAAGCTCGGGACCAGGTATCCTTCCCAGCCACCAACGTCCAGTCTCCCGTCGATCCTGTTGCCGTTGGGCAAGGTGCGATCATTGTCCCCGCTGCCCAGTTCCACATAGCCGGCTTCCAGGCCGAGCCACGGCACGAACTGGTAACCGAGGAAAGCCTTGTATCCGGTATCGTCGTCGTCGATCTCTATCCCGTTGTTCAAGTCCGTCTTCAATGTGGACTGGCCGGCACCGGCGCCCAGGTAGAAGCCCGGTTCCGCAGCGTAAGCGACACCAGCCGCCAGCATCGGGACCAGCAAGGCGACGAGCGCCAGTTTTTTGCTGATATTCATTGTTTCTCTCCATGTTTATAAATGCACATTCACCGAACCAGAGGCCGCGGCAACCATTCGACCCCTGGAGGCTGCGCCGGCCCTACTTTCGACTGTCGCAAGCTTAATTCACATTAACAACAAAAGAAATTGGTAAATTACCGCACAATCGGCAGGTAACCCCTGTGGACACCTGCCGAAAAGCACGACGCAAAGCCGATCAAATCGGATCACTCACCTGCCAACGGCGGGTGGGTGAATGAAGGCAGGGTCTCCTTGCAGTGGTTGCGGCTACCGCCCAGACGGTCCCAGGCTCCCCGCAGGAAAAGGGACAGCCCCCCGGTGCCCGCCGCAACCAGCGCCCCGGTCTTGTTGGCCCCGACGGTGGGGTTTGCCAGCGTGCCCCGCAGGGCGACGAAAGGCGTCACGAACATGTCCGCACTCACGCCAATTCCCTCGCGCGGCTGGGTATTGAACTTGATATCAAGTTTCTCGGTATTCAGGTCGACTGTTCCATCGGCCAGTATCGTCACCTTTTCTCCCTGCAGCACCATGGGGTCCAGGGTGGCCATGCCGTCCTCGACCAGAAATTTCATGACGCCGCATTCGAAGGTGGTGTAGGAGTCCTTCTTCGAAAAAGGGTTAAGTGCCGCGGACAATTCCGCCAGGATATCGCCTGACACCCGCCCCACGAGCTTGTTATCGATTCGGCCCTGGCCAATGGTGATAAGCAGGTCGCCATTGCTGCCGGCGGCCAGTGCCCGGGGCGATCCGCCTGAGGAGGTTGCGTTCAGGGAGAGGCTGATCGGTGGAATCTGCCCGGGCTGCGCGCCTTTTCCCGAGGCGATATTCAGCCGCAGGTCCCGCGCAGTTACTGACGCCTGCAATTGCGCGTCGTCACCGAGGGCCTTCAGCCTGATGCGGGATGCGCTGCGCGCCCCGACTGGCGTCGCGAATTCAACATCGGCATTCAATTCCCCTTCCCGCAGGCTGCCGGCCGCGTTCAGGTTCTCCAGGGTGACGGTGCTACCGACCAGCTCCTCTACCGACAGCCTGAACTCCATCGCGTAATGCCGCAGCTGTTCCAGTGGCAGCGGATCGTCGACAAATATGTACCCGCCCTTTCCCTCAGCCGATGCAGGGTGCGAGGTCCGGGTACCCGCACTGGAAGTGGCTCCCGCCCCCTCCTCGCCCAGCAGTTCAGTAAGGTCCAGTTTCTTTGATGTCAGGTCGACCTGGGTCAACCGGAAGCCATCGGAATCAAGCCTGATACTGCCGCCCATGTCGCTTGAGCCAATTCGCAACTGCAGTGGGTTTATGGCGACTTCCTCCCGGGACATTGCCAACCCGGCCGCGACGTCGAAGGCCAGCGAGCCAACCTTGCCGGATCCCGCCAGCTCCATGACGCCGGCGGCTTCGGGTTTGATCACCAGCTCATCCAGTGCAAGCCGCTGCTCGGCCCTGCCGGGCTGGCGTCGTTTGACCAGCAGGTGGCTGACAGTGACCTTACCCAGCTTTACCGGCATCGGGCGCGATAAGCCGGACTCATCCGGCCGCTCACCCGACCCCTTGCCCGCCCCCGCAACACCCTGGTCCAGACTCCAGTTGAGGTCGCCGCCGGGGTCGGTTTCCAGCAGGAGCACAACATCCTCGAGGGTAATGCTCTCGATTTGAGGCGGACCAAAGAGCAGCGAAGCGGGCTTTACAACGGCTACCAGCGTGCCCAGTTGCAGCATCTGCGGTTCGCTAGCCCAGTCAGGGCTGGCCAGGCTTACACCGTGTGCGACAAATCGCAACGCGGGCAAGAGCTCCAGATCCATTTCCTCGAGAGTAAATTCCCGTCCGGTAGCCTCGGCCACCTCTGCCTCGAGCAGGGCCTTATATTTATTGAGGTCGGCAAATTGGAGATAGCCCAGCACCAGTACCACGACTGCCACCGCCAGCAGCAGTACAGCAAGTATCAGGCGAGCCATATGAAGAGGGTCCCGTAATATCCGGGCCGGACAAAAAACCCGGTCAACACCGGCACGTTACCGCCATGTGTGTTGACCGGAGCTGTTCCGGTTACAGCGGCTCGTAAGAGTATTTCTGACCGCCCAGGGTTGCCTCGTACATCAGGCCACCCTTGGCCACGGTGAAGATGGCCATGCCCTTGCGATAGCCGCGAGACGCTGTGGAGGCGTCGTTCTGGCCGCCACTGGCGCCAGCCGCAATGCCACCACCGGTATTCGCCTCGGCGGAAACACCTGCCGTGATAGCCACTGCCGTCGCCTGGGCGCTGAACTCGAAGTTGCCGGAGGTAAAATCGTTGAGGGCGCTCTCGTCTTCGAAGAAGATAATCTGGCTGTACACCTGCCCACCCAGCTGGAAGCCGATGGTCAACTGGTTCATTTTCGCTTCACCGATCAACTTGCCCTGCTTATAGACCTGGCCGCTGCCGTGCGCACCGCCAATGCCGATACCGCCCTTGCCGATAGTGGGAAAGACCGCGTAGCCGTAGGCGCTGTCGAAAAACGCACCGCTTTCACCGGCATCCCTGAACACCTTGATGGTATCGCTGTAGTCGTCCGCCCGGGCCAATTGCGTTGACAGAAATGTGAACAAAACCAGCAAGCTAACGCCAATAATTCTTTGCATGAGATTGATCCTTTAGAGTTTTGAATGGTGGACTAGCCCGCGGCTTTGTTGCTCCGTGTTACAGCAAACAAAGCGCCATGCACCGTTAACTGATGAACGGGCGTCCGCGTCTGTAAAAGTAGCACCGCCGGGAGATTTAGCAAACCCGGGGGTCATTCAGGGCATACTTGGGGGTGATTTTCATTCGATGCGCAGGTAACAGTGCGAAGCCGGTTCAAGTGTCATCAAAATTCAGGACCCGTTGCTGCAGCGATTACAGCATATAGTGTTGAAACTGATATCCGAGGGAAAAGCCACCTTGTCCCGGGTTGGTTCGGAATTGAATTGCTGCACCCTACGCAACGCTGAAATTCAGGGCCCCGTTTTCCCCGGGTGTGACAAGGATTGCCTGACCTGCAGGTACCGCGCCCACCATTGCGTCGACAGTCACAGGGTCGCTCGAGTTAGCGACAAATCGTGCCCCATCCCCGGTCTCGGCAAGCACTACCACCTGCGCCGGCTCGCCCCCGCGGTAGTTCACCACGTAACTGACGATACTGCCGGCCGCAGGGTTCTCGATAATGGGCCTGGAAGGCATTGAATCCCTGGACAGGGAGGTATCGGCCGCGGCCCAGTCCACCGCGGCAGGTTCGCGCGCATAAATTCCCGCCGCGTGCTTCGAAAGAATGCCACCCACACTGGTCACCAGCGCACAGGCGCCTGCGGAATCGCGCAGCTGAGACACGGCCTCCGCCAGCGAATGCATACTGTAGTTGTTACCCGCACCGCCAAAGTAAGGCAGTCCACCGGTCAAGGTCAGCGCCCGGGAGCCGTCGACCGGCAGGTCCAGGTACTCCGCCATAGAAGCGACCGCGCAGGCGAAACAGCTGTAGATATCGACCAGGTCGACATCCTCCACCCGCTTGCCGGACATCGAGAAGGCGCGATCCAGCACAGCCTGGCCCATCAATGAACAGGCCGGGTCATCCCGTTCGCTGAGGTTGTAGTCGGCGCCCTCGGCCATACCCTGCGGGAACACCCAGTGCTCCCGGGGGATACCCAGCCGTCGGGCGGCGCCGACACTGCATAACAACAATGCCGCCCCCTGGTTGACCCCATCCTGGGCGACCATGCGCTTGCTGTAGAGGTGGTTGAGCGGCGTTGCGGCCAGAATCTCATCGGCGGTCAGCGCCAGCGGAAACTGGGCATAGGGATTTGCGGCCGCCACGGCGCTCAGGGAAGCCAACAGTCCGGCCATGACCAACCGATGCTCCGCAGGCGAGCGACGGCCGGCAAAGGCCCGCGCCTGCTCTATCAGCGCATAGTAGGCCATGGGCGCCAGGAGGCCGTTGCTGACCTCCTGCATGGTGACAAACATGTCGCCCCAGCCGCGATCCTCCAGCGGAAACATCTCTGGGTCAAAAGTCTCGTTCCAGTCCAGCGCCCGGCCTGCGCGCTCGGCATCGCGCTGGTTGCGTATGGCCTCGGCCCCGGCCAGCAGCACCACCGAGCGCTCCCCCCGGGCGATATCCCGGGCAAATTCAATCAGGCGGGCCTGGGGTTCGTTGCCACCCACCTGGCCGTAGATGAAGTGGGCGGGCGTGGCGCCGATAGCGCGCGCAACGGATGCAGGAGGGTTGTCGCTGCGCCCGAAAGGACAGGGCTTCATGCCCATGGAATCGGCGAACAGCCGGGTCACCGAAATGGTGTCGATTGCCTCGACAAGACCGCTGCCGCCGGCATGCTCCAGGGCACGTCGCGCGGCCTCGGCAGCCAGCGCCATGGGGGAATCGTTGGTGGATTCACGCTGCACCACCTGGCCGGCCCCGACCAGTATCGGGGTGGTGTCCGACAGCTTGTCCCAATCCGTCATAACAGTCTCCAAGCTCAGATCGCTGGAAAGGGAGTCTATCAGGCGTTGGCCACCTTGTCGGCAGCCAGCTGGCCGGCGAGGTATTCCTCGTAGGTGCCCTGGAAGTCCACCAGCCGCTTGTCCTTGATCTCGATCACCCGGGTGGCCAGGGACGACACAAACTCACGGTCATGGCTGACAAAGATCAGGGTGCCCTCGTAATGCTCCAGCGCCAGGTTGAGTGCCTCGATCGCTTCCATGTCCAGGTGGTTGGTGGGCTCGTCCAGCAACAGCACATTGGCGTCGGTCATCATGAGCTTGCCGAACAGCAGGCGGTTCTTCTCGCCGCCGGAACAGACCCTGGCCTGCTTCTTGAAGTCGTCGGAGGAAAACAGCAGGCGCCCGAGGGTGGCCCGCACGATCTGGTCGTCGTGGCTGGCCCGGCGCCACTGGCTCATCCAGTCGAACAAATTGAGGTCGCAGTCGAAGTCGGCGGTGCTGTCCTGGGGGCAGTAACCCAGGGTGGCGTTTTCCGCCCACTTGACCTTGCCCTCATCGGCGGCAAGCTCACCCATCAGGCAGCGCAACAGGGTGGTCTTGCCCACCCCGTTCTCACCGATGATCGCCAGGCGGGTGCCCGCCTCCAGCATGATACTGGCCTTTTCGAACAGGGGCTCGCCGTCAAAGCCGCGGCCCAGCTTCTCCAGGGTCAGGGCCTGGCGGTGCAGTTTCTTCTCCTGCTTGAAGCGGATATAGGGGCTGACCCGGCTGGAAGGCTTGATGTCTTCCAGCTTGATCTTGGTGATCTGCTTGGCGCGGGAGGTCGCCTGCTTTGCCTTGGAGGCATTGGCGGAAAAGCGGCTGACAAACTGCTGCAGTTCGGCAATCTGGGCACTTTTCTTGGCGTTTTCGGATTGCTGCCGCTCCCTGGCCTGGGTGGAGGCGGTCATGAAATCGTCGTAGTTGCCCGGGTAGACTCGCAGCTCGCCGTAATCGATATCCGCCATGTGGGTGCACACCGCGTTCAGGAAATGACGGTCGTGAGAGATGATGATCATGGTGGACTTGCGCCCGTTCAGCACAGTCTCAAGCCAGCGGATGGTGTCGATATCGAGGTTGTTGGTGGGTTCGTCCAGCAGCAGTATGTCGGGATCGGAGAACAGCGCCTGGGCCAGCAGCACGCGCAGCTTCCAGCCCGGCGCCACCTCGCTCATGGGGCCGTAGTGCAACTCCTGGTCTATGCCTGCGCCCAGCAGGATCTCCCCGGCGCGGCTCTCCGCGGTATAGCCGTCCATCTCGGCGAACAGGGTCTCCAGTTCGGCCACTTTCATGCCGTCGTCTTCCGACATTTCCGGCAGGGCATAAATACGGTCCCGCTCCTGCTTGACCTCCCACAGTTCCCGGTGGCCCATGATGACGGTGTCCACCACCGAAAAGCGCTCGAAAGCGAACTGGTCCTGGTGCAGGCGGCCGACCCGCTCGTTCGGCGTGATCGAGACATTGCCGGAGCTGGGCGCCAGGCTGCCGTCAAGGATTTTCATAAAGGTCGACTTGCCACAGCCGTTGGCGCCGATCAGGCCGTAGCGATTGCCGTCGCCGAACTTGACCGAGATGTTTTCAAAAAGCGGTTTGGCACCAAACTGCATGGTGATATTGGCGGTAGAGATCACGGGGTATTCCTGGCGGTTGACTGCGAGGTCCCGGTACAGGACGCGCAAAGAGGCGGCGCATTCTAGGGAATTCGCGCCGCTATGTCGAGGCGACATATTCCCAAATCGGCCGCCAGGCCCCCAGCGCATCGCAACTATAGGCAACCGACCTAAAGGGGCCAGATCCCTATTACATTATAGGGTCAGATCCCTTTTTGACCCTTTTTGACCTGGGATCGACGCTAGGGGGCTTGCCCCAGCAGGTAGCGAATAACGCCGGAAAAATCGATAACCAGGGAGATTCCCACGATAACGAAATACACCGCGAGATAGTGCCTGCAAGTGCCACTGTCATCATGACAGTGTTTCCCGAGCCGATACGCGCAGCTGCCGCCGGCGCCACAACAGGTAAATGACTGGCAGCACCAGCAGGGTCAACAGCACCGCACTGAGCATTCCCCCCACCATGGGAGCCGCCAGCCGGCTCATCACTTCCGACCCGGTGCCACTGCCCCAGAGAATCGGCAGCAGACCGACGATGGTGGCCGTCGCCGTCATCAGTACCGGGCGCACCCGCAGGCCCGCCCCCTGCCACACCGCCTGCTCGAGTTTCTCATCGCTCAGTTCTCCGCCGTCCTGCAGCAGGCGCTGCCAGCCCTGGTCCAGGTAGACCAGCATTATCACGCCGGTTTCCACCGCGACCCCTGCCAGGGCGATCATGCCCACCCCCACGGCGATGGAAAAACTGTAATCCAGCAGATACATCAGCCAGACGCTGCCCACCAGCGCCAGGGGCAAGGCTCCCATCAGGATCAGCACCTGGGAGAAATTGCGGAAGTTCAGGTAAAGCAGTACGACGATGATGGCCAGGGTGAGCGGCACAACATAGCCCAGGCGCGCTTTGGCCCGCTCCATGTATTCGTACTGCCCGGACCACACCAGCGAGTAACCGGGGGGCAGTTCCAGTTCCCGCTGCACCACGACACGCGCCTGGTCCACATAACTGCCGACATCCACACCCTCGATGTCCACGTAGGTCCAGCCGTTGAGGCGGGCGTTTTCGCTCTTGATGCCTGGAGGGCCGTCCTCCAGGTAAATGGATGCCACGTCCCCCAGGGCGATGCGAGCGCCCCCCGGCGTGACCACCGGCAACAGCGCCAGTTGTTCCGGCGAATTGCGGAAGGACTGGGGGTAACGGATATTGACCGGGTAGCGCTCCCTCCCCTCCACGGTCTGGGTGATGACCATACCCCCAATCGCAGTGGCCACCACCTGTTGAACGTCGGCGATGTTGAGGCCGAAACGCGCCGCCCGCTCCCGGTCGATATCCACCTTGATATAGCGCCCGCCCGCCACCCGCTCGGAGTAAACCGATGCGGTTCCAGGCACGTCCGCCAGGATAGTTTCCAGTTGCTGGCCAATATGCTGAATGGTCTCCAGCGAAGGCCCCGCCACCTTGATCCCTACCGGCGTCTTGATCCCGGTGGCCAGCATATCGATACGGGTCTTGATCGGCATCACCCAGGCGTTGGTCACGCCGGGCAACTTGACCAGCGCGTCCAGCTCATGGGTCAGGCTGGCGGTGGTGACACCCTCCCGCCACTCGGAGCGGGGCTTAAGCTGGATAAAGGTCTCTATCATGGTGAGCGGCGCCGGGTCGGTCGCGGTATCCGCACGGCCTATCTTGCCGAACACCGACTCCACCTCGGGCACGGTGCGGATCAGCTTGTCCGTCTGTTGCAGCAATTCCCTGGCCTTGCCGATCGAGATGCCGGGATAGGTGGTGGGCATATACATCAGGTCGCCCTCGTCCAGCGGGGGGATGAACTCGCTGCCGATGCGCTGCAGCGGCCAGAGTGCGCTCAGCAGCAGCAACACCGCCACCAGCAGGGTGGTTTTGGGGTAGCCCAGCACTTTCTGCAGCAGGGGCATATAGGCGCCAACCAGGAGCCGGTTGAGGGGGTTGCGCTGTTCGGGCAGCACCTTGCCGCGAATGAAATACCCCATCAATACCGGCACGAGGGTGATGGAAAGCACCGCCGCCGCGGCCATTGCATAGGTCTTGGTATAGGCCAGCGGCGAGAACATGCGGCCCTCCTGGGCCTCCAGGGTAAACACCGGAATAAAGCTCGCGGTGATGATCAGTAGGCTGAAAAACAGGGCCGGGCCCACCTCCGCCGCCGAGGCTGCCACCACCTGCCAGCGATTGGCGCCGGTGACCGGGGTGCGCTCCATGTGTTTGTGCATGTTCTCGATCAGCACGATGGCGCCATCGATCATGGTACCGATGGCAATCGCAATTCCGCCCAGCGACATGATATTGGCGTTGAGCCCCTGGAGGTACATCACGGTGAATGCCGCGAGGATGCCCACCGGCAGGCTGATCACCGCCACCAGGGAGGAGCGCACATGAAACAGGAAGGCCACACACACCAGCGCCACCAGCACCAGTTCCTCACCCAGCTTCTGCCACAGGTTGTTGACCGCGCTCTCGATGAGACTGGAGCGGTCGTACACGGTGACGATCTCCACTCCCTCAGGCAGTCCCGGGCGCAGCTCGTCGAGCCTGGCCTTGACCAGGTCGATGGTGTGCTGGGCGTTCTCGCCGAAGCGCATAACCACGATGCCGCCCACCGTCTCGCCCTCCCCGTTAAGCTCGGCAATGCCTCGACGCATCTGCGGCCCAAGTACAATCTCGGCAACGTCCTTGAGCAGCAGCGGCGTGCCGCTGCGATTGACACCGAGGGGAATGGCCTCGAGGTCTGCCACGCTCTGCAGGTAGCCAGTGACTCGCACCATGTATTCCGCTTCGGCCATCTCCACCACGGAGGCGCCAATTTCCTGGTTGCCCCGGGTGATGGCATTCTGGATGTGGCTCAGCGGGATGTCGAAGGCCCGCAACTTGTCAGGGTTCACGGTCACCTGGTATTGCCTGACCATCCCGCCCACCGTCGCCACTTCCGAGACTCCGGGCACACTTTGCAGTTCATATTTCAGGAACCAGTCCTGCAGGCTGCGCAACTGGCTGATATCGTGCCGGCCCGAGCGATCCTGCAGGGCGTAGATGTACACCCAGCCCACCCCGGTGGCATCCGGGCCCAGTTGCGGCCGGGCGGCCTCCGGCAGTGACGGGGCCACCTGGCTCAGGTACTCCAGCACCCGGCTGCGCGCCCAGTACAGGTCGGTACCCTCGTCAAAGATCACGTAAACATAGGAGTCCCCGAAGAAGGAAAAGCCGCGCACGGTGGCCGCTCCGGGCACCGATAACATGGCGGTGGTGAGGGGGTAGGTGACCTGGTCCTCTACCACCTGGGGCGCCTGCCCCGGGAAGCGGGTCTTGATGATGACCTGTACGTCCGAAAGGTCGGGAATGGCGTCCACCGGGGTGTTTCGCACTGCGAATACACCCACCCCGACCAGGATGGCAGTCGCCAGCAGGACAAAGAAGCGGTTGCCCACGGACCAGCGGATAATGGCTTCAATCATGATCGTGCTCCATGGAATGCCCGGGCATGGAATGCTCCTCCTGTTGCTCGGCCCCGGGCCCGCCCGGAACCGGCGACCCGGTGTCAGCTGCGGCCTTGCCGACCTCGTCCATGCGCATCAGGTCCGCGCGCTTGCTGGACTCGGAGTCCAGCAGGAACTGGGCCGACACCACCACCGTGTCACCCGCCACCAGTCCCTCGAGGATCTCGGCATCGCGCTCACCTACCCGGCCCAGCTTCACCGCCGTGGAACGGAAGCGGCCCTGACCCAGGGCGAGCACTACCCGGTCCTCCCCGCCAGTGCGTATCACCGCCTCGCGAGGTACCACCAGGGCGTCTTCCACCGGGTCGGCCTCGATCTCAACCTGGGCGAACATATTGGGTTTGAGGGTTCTGTCTTCATTGGCGAAGCGCAGGCGTACACGCAAGGTGCGGTTTTTCTCGTCCAAAGATGGGTAGACGTAATCCACCTGCCCCCGCCACTGCCTGCCGGGCAGGTAATCCAGGGAAACGGTGACCGGCAGGCCAACGGTAACCAGCGGTGCCTGTCGCTCAAACACCTCTGCCTCCACCCAGACATCCTCCAGCACGCCGATCGACATCAGCGTGGTGCCGGGCATGACAAAAAAACCCTCGCGGATGTTCAGGTTGTCCACCACCCCGCCCTGGGGCGCGAAAAACGTCACCGTCTGCTGCACCGTCCTGTCGCGGCCCAGCCGGGCGACAATATCCGGCGCCAGTTGCAGGGCCAGCAACCTGTCACGGGCAGCTTCCACCAGGCGCGGGTTATCGCGCTTGAGCGCCAGCAGGTACTCCTCCTGGGCATTGACCAGCTGGGGCGAGTAGAGCTCGTACAGGGGCTGCCCGGCCTCCACCGGATCGCCGGAGGCCTTCACGTGAAGCTTTTCTATCCAGCCTTCCACCCGCGGGTGAATATGGATCAGCCGGTCCTCGTCGTACTGCACATACCCCACGGTGCGTATGCGGGTGGGCAGCGCGGCATAGGCCACCGGCGCCGTGCGCACTCCCAGGTTGTTCACCACCTCCGGCGCTATCCGAATCACCGAGGTGTCACCTGCAGTAGCCGCGTCTTCGTAGACCGGGACAAGGTCCATGCCCATGGGTGACTTGCCAGGCCCATCGCGCCGGTAGGAGGGATCCATCGGCGCGACCCAGTACAGCGGTTCAGGGTCCCGAGCGTCGCTGCCTGCGGTTGCCGACTCAGCCGGGCCCTGTTCTGCGGGGCCCAGCAGCAGGTAACTGCCTCCCGCACCCGCGGCGGCGGCCAGCAGGGCGATAAGTACGGTTCTACTCACTGTTGTCATGACGGTTCTCCGGACGCTGCGGTGGAGCTGGCGGCAAAAAAGTAGTTCAGCTGGGTAATGGTCTGCAATCGCGCGATATCGATATCCAGCGCGTCGATCCGGGCATTGAGTTCGGCGATCCGTGCCCGCACCACCTCGGCGAAATCGCCGTCGTCACGGGTGTAAGCGGAGAGGGACGCCTCGGCCTGTTCGTGTATTTCGGGCAGCAGGCGCTCCCGGTAAAGCTCACGACGCTGCTCGAGTCGCTGCAGGCGGGCGTAGAGGGTTTCAAAGTTCGCAACCATTTTGCGCAGCGCGAGCATCTTCTCGGTCCGCATGGCCTCGGTGTCGGCGATAGCCGACTGCAGCTGCCGGTCCTGCCGGCGGGAGGTAAACAGGGGCAGGTCCACCGCCAGCCCGACGGAGAAAAAGTCCGGCCGCTCCTGGCCCATGGGGCCATCCTCGCGGTAGCCGTAGCTGGCGGCGACCTTCCACTCCGGCCAGTACTTCTGGCGCGCCAGTTCGATATCGACCCTGCTTGCGTCTATCCGGCGCTCGAGACTCCGCAGGGCCGGGTGTCCGCCAATCAAGGCGGCGATCCCGGCGGGCTCGCCGGCGGTCCCGGCCTGCAACTGCTGCGCATGCCGCAGGGGGATATCCGGCAACTGCTCGGCAAGTGTCGGTGCGACGTAGGTGCCCGGTAGCCATTCATCCGGCCCGGCCGGCGACCCATCGGGCCCCGGGCGCAGCCACTGGCCGAGTTTTGCCCTGGAGGTTTCCAACTGCTCATGCAGTACCGCGAGGCGGTCCTCCAGGCGGGTGAGCTCCAGCTGGGCTCGCACCAGGTCCTGCTGGCGGGTGCGGCCGACGGCGCTGGCATAGCTGGACTCGGCCACATCCACCAGCTGTTCGAACAGCTCCCGATCCCCCTCGATCAGCCGAATGCTTTCCCGGGCGCGCCAGGCATCCAGCCAGACACTCGCAACCTCCACGCCTAGCCGGGCCTGGCGATCATCGCGCTGGAAGGGAAACTGCTCACCCAGCAGGTTCAGGCGTTGCTCGTCCAGGGCCCTGCTGTCACCCCGGGGGAAGGTCTGCACAATTCCCACCTTGAACTGGGTCATTGCCTCCTGGTCGAAATCGAAGGTGTCGGTGGGCAGGTTGGCAAAGCCCAGATCCAGCATGGGGTCTGGCAGGGTGCCGGCAGCAACCGCCTGGGCCTCCATGGACTGCTGGCGGTATTCACTGCCCAGCATCCACGGGTCGTTGCGCTGCGCTGTCGCAATCGCCTCGGCCAGGGTAATGGCAGCGTCGGCGGAAGCGCTGCGCAAAAGGCATAGCACCAGCAGCAGGGTGGGGAATCGGTTCATGGCAAACAGTCCTCTCTAGCAGGGAATATCGACGCGGGAAAATCGCCGCGTGTCGGGAGAGGTTTTTTGGCTAACCTCCCGCTTTCTGACCGGAACTACAAAAGTTCCGGGCGCACCTGTCCTGTGCTAGCGGGAAATGGGTGGTCGGTAGAGCGAGTCGACGGGGTGCAGTGGCGCACCTGAGTTGAAGGCAACACTGTGGAAAGAAAATACAGGCAGCCTGTTGCCCGAGTGATCGAGGGGCAGGCCCGGGGCTGACTGGCAGTGACTCATGGAGCAAAGGCCACCGTCACAACAGCCGCCGGCAGGTTCCGCACCGGAATCCGCGGACATGTGGTGTCCAGCATGTCCCGTTGCGGCCATATCCCCACCGTCGAGGGCGTCGCTGCGCACGGCATCGCCGACGGGTGCCATCATCTGGCAGGGCAGCGCACTGACAGTCACAGCCTGGCTGGTAAAGGCCAGGAGCAGCAGCAAAACAATATGGATTCGTTTCATACCGACGCAGTATAGGCCAGTTGATGCGCAAATTTAAGCCACAGGCGGTGCAGCAGTTAAACCGCCTCGAAACCCGGCGTGGATCAATAAAACGCCAGATTCGGGTCGTCACGCCGGGCTTCCGCGGGTTTTCCCATTGTCCGCGGGCCCGGGAAGGACTAACCTGCCGCTCTCTGGATCTTCGGGGAGTAGCGGCCATGGCAGTTATCGACCACGTGCAATGCAGCGCCATCATGCATAGCCCGCCAACCCACCTCTACCTGGACAATACCGTGCATGAAGCGATCGAATTGCTGATCGACCACCACATGTACAACGTGCCGGTGGTCGACAGGGATGAGGTATTCGTCGGTGAGATCAGTGCCAAGCGCCTGACGGGTCTGCTACTGCCGGTCAGCCTGAGCATGGAGCAGGGCCTGAAATACACCAGTTTCATGCGCGAAAACCTGGGGGACATCAAACAGCGGCTGGATGCAGTGAAGAGCAAGCCCATCGCGCCCTATATCGCGACTGATATTACCGTGGTGTACCCGGACTCGCCCCTGATCGATGCTCTGACCCTGCTCTTTCACAAATACATCCGCATACCGGTAGTCAATCGCGACGACCGCCGGCTGGTAGGCGGAATATCGCTGATTACCGTGCTGCGCGCCGTAGAAAAACTCGAATGATGGAAGACGTCCCTCCCGCATTGCTGCTGGGCCTCGATCCCAGGTGGCTCGCCACCGGTATTTTTCTCCTCACCTATGCGCTGTTGATCAGCGAACGCGTCCATCGGACTGTGGCGGTCATGTTCGGCGCGGGGTTGATGATCCTGAGCGGCATCATCACCCAGGACGACGCTTTCGATGGCGTGGACTTCAATACCATATCCCTGCTTACCGGCATGATGATCCTGGTGGGGATCACGCAGCGCACAGGTATTTTTCAGTTCGTCGCGGTGTGGGTGGTAAAAAAGGCGAAGGCCGACCCAAGGGGTATTTTGATCACGCTGGCAACGGTGACTGCGGTATTTTCCGCATTTTTCGATAACGTCACCACCGTGCTGTTGATCGTACCGGTCACGCTGCTTATCGTCGAGAAACTCGAACTGAGCGCTTACCCGTTCCTGTTCGCGGAGATTTTCGCCTCGAATATCGGGGGCACGGCAACCCTGATAGGAGACCCGCCAAATATCATGATCGGCTCCGCGGTGGGATTGAGCTTTGCCGACTTTATCATCGCACTGGGACCGGTGGTCATCGTTATCCACTTGGCCGTGCTGCTGCTGCTTTACCTGCTCTGGGCACGCAAGCTCGAAAGCACTCCCGAAGCGCGCGCCCGGGTCATGGAGTTCCACGAAAAAGACACTATTACGGACCGCCGTTTACTGCGCCAGTGCATGGTGGTGATGGCCCTGGTCATTACCGGATTCATCCTGGGTGAGCATATCGGCCTGCAGTCCGGCAGCGTCGCCCTTGCTGGCGCTGGTTTGCTGATGCTTATTTTCACCATTGGCCGATCCGGCAAGGAGCAGTCCGCCAGGGTGCAGGAAATCCTGTCGGAACTGGAGTGGGGAACGATCATTTTCTTCATGTGCCTGTTCATGATGGTGCACGGCCTGAGGGCCACCGGCGTGCTCACGCTGATAGGGCGGGAACTGATCGAGCTTACCGGCGGGGATTTACAGGTGACTACTTTTGCCACGCTATGGCTGGCGGCGATTGCCTCGGCGTTCGTCGACAATGTTCCTTTCGTGGCAACCATGATCCCTGTACTGCAAAGTACCGCCGACCAACTGGGCGGGGCACAGGAAATGACCCCGGTCTGGTGGGCGCTGTCACTGGGGGCCTGTCTGGGGGGTAATGGCACACTGGTGGGCGCTACCGCCAATATTATCGTGGCCGGTTTTGCCGAGAGGTCAGGCAATGCGATCAGCTTTACCCGCTTCATGCTGCTGGGCATTCCCGTGTTGTTGATTTCCACGGTAATCTCCAGCGTCTATTTATACCTGCGACATTTCGCCTGAGATCCGGAAGCTGTGCCCCCCGGCGCCCGCTCGTGGGGGCAGACCCGCAATCACCGGGATGTCGGATGCGGCCTGATCCCCGGCAATTTGGCGGCTCTAGAAATGTGCCAACCGCGGCTTGAGCAGTATCGGACCCACCAGGGTGGTCAGCAGCACCACCACCACCAGGGCCGAATACATATCGGCGCTGAATACGTGGTGGCTGAAAGCAAAAGCGGCGAAGACCAGCCCGACCTCCCCTCGCGGGATCATGCCGTAGCCTATACCCCGGCGATCAAAGCCGCGACCCTGGACCGCGTAACCGGCGAGCCCCTTGGACGCTATCGCTATCACGGTGAGACTGCCAATGATCAGCAGTATTTTCGGGTCCGCCAGGGACTGCAGTTGTACCTGCGCGCCAATACTGACAAAGAAAATAGTGAGCATGATGTCACTGATAGGCTTTACCAGTTCCTCCAGCCGATGTTTTTGCAGGGCATGGCCGACCTGGAAGTCCACGTCATCCAGCAACAGCCCGGCAATAAAGGCGCCAATCAGCGGCGCCAGTCCGGCAAAATGCGCCAGTTGGGCAAAGCCCAGCGCCAGACAGAGCGCAAAGCCCGTCCACACACTGGAATGTTCGTTCAGCGAAATAATACGAACCACGCCGGGCATCAGCCGCTGCCCCACCAGCAGTGCACCGATGAAAAACAGCAGTGCCTTGGCCACAATCCATACCAGTTCCGGCGTCGATACCTGGCCAGTGACCACCACACTGGCCAGTACTGCCAGCAGCAGAATACCCAGGACATCGTCTATCACCGCCGCGGCGAGAATGACCCGGGCCGAGCGGGTGTTGACCAGGCCGTTGTCACCCAGCAGCTTGGCGGTTATACCCACCGAGGTGGCCGCCAGCATGGCCCCGACAAACCAGCCCTGCAGGCCCATACCGTAGCCCAGCACCACACCGGCACCCAGCCCAAAAAGCACCGGCAGGATCACACCACTGAGCGCCACTGCCAGGGCATTGCGGCCCACCCTGAGCAGGTCGCGTATATTCGACTCCAGACCGACGATAAAAAGCAGCAGCACCAGGGCGAGCTCGGAGGAATAGACCATGAACTCGCTGTTGCGCAGCAAGTCACTCAGGTCGAAATCGATGCCCACCAGGGCGAGGTTGCCCAGCATGATCCCCGCGTAGATCTCGCCGAGTATTTCGGCCATGCCAAGGCGCTCGAACAGGAAGCCGCAGATATCCGCGAGGGTGATCATCAGGATCAACAGCAGGCTGGTTTGAGTGAAGGTCTCGCTCACACCGCTGGCCATGGCCACCCCCGGCACCAGCGCCGCAGCCAGAAGAAGCCACACGATTCGTTTCGGCCTGCTCACCAAACCCAGTCCTGTTATTCTATTCACCCGGTCGAACGCGAACGTTCCGCGGCACAGCCGTGCCCGCGCCCTGCACTACGTGAATGCGCAACAGCCTAACCTGACCGGCGCCAGCCGCTATTGATCCAGAACAATCAGATCCAGATCATAAAGCCCATTTCAAAGGGGTGACTGAGGGCTTCATTGTAGGGATACATACGAAGCTTGTAATACTGCATGCCCGCGATAGCGGGGATCATGTCGATCGTGAAGTTCGTATAGTGCTCGTCTGCGCCGGTGGCCTCCAGCTCCACTTTCTGGGCTACCACGAACTCACCGTCAGCGCCGTTCGTACCCAGCAGGCATTCCAGCCTGACATCCCCGGCCTGCAAACCGTTCAACGCGGCTCGCACCCGCAGGCTGATCTTGTCGTCGTGGAACAGGTGGGCGGGGGGCTGAAACATCAGCTCCATGCTCACGCCGGGCCAGGCCGATCGCACCCGGTGTTTCCAGTCCGACAGGCTGCGGGCGACCTCGGCGCCATTGGCCTCCATCTTGCGGCGCTGCTGGCGCGCGGGCCAGTACAGCTTGGTGACGTAATCCCGCAGCATTCGCTGGGAATTGAAGCGGGGGATGATGGACTTCATCGAGGCCTTGGACAGGCTCACCCAATCCTCGGAATAGCCGCCGCCATTGCGCCTGAAGTAGGTCGGTAACACCTCGTGCTCGATGATATCGAGCAGGTCATTGGCCTCCTCGAGGTTGCGCTGGTCGTGATCGAAGCGCGAGTCCCTGGGGGTGATACCCCAGCCGTTGTGGCCGTTATAGCCCTCGCCCCACCAACCGTCCAGCACACTGAGATTGACCGCGCCGTTAAGGCCCGCTTTCTGCCCCGAGGTACCGCTGGCTTCGAGCGGGTATTCGGGCGTATTCAGCCAGACATCGACACCGGAAACCATCTGCCGCGCCAGGGCCATGTCATACCCCTCCAGCAGCAGGACCTTGCCGATGAAATCCGGGTGCACCGAAAAATCGTGAATCAGCTTGATCAGCTGCTGGCCGGGCTCGTCGTGGGGATGCGCCTTGCCGGCGAAGATTATGACCACCGGGCGGTCAGGATCACCCAGCAGACGCGCCAGGCGGGCCGGATCGGCAAAGAGCATCGCGGCGCGCTTGTAGGTCGCAAAGCGGCGGGCAAAACCCATCACCAGAACGTCGTCGCGGGAACCGTCCACATGGCGCACCATGCGGTGAATGACGGCATCGCTGGTGCCGTTGCGACGCTGCTGTACCAGCACACCTTCGTGCACTGTCTCGAGCAACTGCTGCTTGAGTGACTTGTGGACGCTCCAGTAATGGAAATCAGGGATCTCCTCCAGCCGCTCCCAGTACTCCTCGTTCAACAGTTCATTGCGCCAGTCATCGAAGCGCAGATCGAACAGGCTGACCCACTCCCGGGCCAGGAAAGTCTGGAGGTGCACGCCGTTGGTGATATGAGTGATGGGGTTTTCCCGGTAGGGGATCTGCGGCCACAGCTCCGCTTCCATTTCCGATGCGACCAGGCCGTGGATGCGACTGACACCGTTGTGAAAGCGGGTACAGCGCAGGGCCAGGCAGGTCATGTTAAACCCGCCCCCGGAATTGAGCCCCAACTGGTAGACCTGGTCGAATTCCAGCCCCAGGTCGCGGACCGCCGGGCCAAGGTACTTTTCTATCAGGTGCCGGTCAAAAATATCATGCCCCGCGGGCACCGGGGTGTGAGTGGTAAAGACGGTGCCGGCCGCCACCAGCTCCATGGCGCTGTAGACATCCAGGCCCTCTCGCATACGGAAGGCACAGCGCTCCAGCAACTGGAAGGCCGCATGGCCCTCGTTGATATGCCACACCGTCGCGCGCAGGCCCAGGGCACGCAGGGCGCGCACCCCGCCCACCCCCAGCACCAGCTCCTGCTGCAGGCGCATTTCCCGGTCACCGCCATAGAGCTGGTTGGTGATCATCCGGTCCTGCGGCGTGTTCTCCGGCAGGTTGGTATCGAGCAGGTACAGGGTGATATGCCCCGCGCGGGCGGTCCAGACCCGCACCTTGAGAATACGCCCGGGGAACTCGAGGTCCAGGGTGAGGTGCTGGCCGCTCTCGGTCAGGGTCGGCACCACCGGCAGATCGTGGGGCTGGGAGCGGGTGTGACTGACCTGCTGGTGGCCGTGACCGTCGATGGTCTGGGTGAAATAACCCGCCTGGTACAGCAGGCCGATGGCGACGAAAGGCAGTCCCACGTCACTGGCGGCCTTGCAGTGATCACCGGCGAGTATCCCCAGGCCCCCGGAATAAATCGGAAAACTTTCATGAAAGCCGAATTCAAGGCAGAAGTAAGCGATCAGGTCCTCGTCGGGATCGAACAGCGCGGTCAATTCGGGCCGGCCGCGGTGCTCGCGGTAGGCATCGTAGGCTGAAACTACCCGGCGATAGTCCTCCATGTAGGAGCGATCCTCCAGGGCTGCCTCGAGGCGCTGCTGGGAGACCCGGCGCAGGAACGCCTTCGGGTTGTGGTCACAGCTGTCCCAGACCCGCCGGTCGAGGCGGTGGAACAGCGAGCGGATGGATCGATCCCAGCTGTACATGAGGTCGTTGGCCATCTCCTGCAGGCGAGAGAGCTCGGCGGGGACACGGGGCTGGATTTCGAGGGGAAACTGGGAACCAGGCATGACTTTTATAACCTCAGACTTCAATGGCAGTGTTATACAACTGCAGGTAACGGTTGGCACTTTGTTGCCAGGAAAAGTCCTGGCTCATGGCGTTGAGTTGCACCTCGCGCCAGCTTTTCCTGTCATACCATAGCTCACAGGCGCGCCGCATGGCAGCAAGCAATTCGGCCGGCTCCGGTTGCCGGAAGACAAAACCCGTGGCGCTGCCCTGGGCCAGGGTCTGCGGGTTGCTGTCGACCACCGTATCTGCCAGCCCGCCGACCGCCCGTACCAGGGGCAGGGTGCCATAGCGCAGGCTGTAGAGCTGGTTGAGTCCGCAGGGCTCAAACAGGGAGGGCATCAGGAATATGTCCGCCGCGGCTTCGACCCGGTGAGCCAGGGCTTCATCGTAGGCCAGCACTACCGCCATCGCTTCGGGATCAGCCGCGGCGGCCGCGCTCAACTGCTGCTCGTAACGGGGTTCGCCGGTACCCAGGATAACCAGCTGTGCGGGGCAGGCCAGGATTTCCGCCAGCACCGGCAGGATCAGTTCCAGCCCCTTTTGCTCCACCAGGCGCCCCACCAGGCCAACCATGGGCCGGTCATCGAGCGGGGCAAGGCCCAGCTGCGCCTGTAGTGCGGCCTTGTTACGCACCTTGCCTGCCAGGGTTGCGGGACTGTACGCCTGCTCGAGGTAGGGGTCGGTGGCGGGGTTCCAGACCTGGCTGTCGATCCCGTTGAGAATACCCACCAATCGCTCCCGGCGCTGGCTCAGCAGGCCCTCCAGCCCCATCCCGCCGGGGGATTCACAGATTTCCATGGCGTAGGTGGGACTGACCGTGGTGATGTAATCGGCGTAGACGAGTCCGCCCTTGATGAAACTGCACTGGCCGTAGAATTCCAGCGCGCTGTCGGTCCAGAAGTGTTCCGGCAGGCGCAGGCGCTCGAACGTCGCCCGGTTGAACAGGCCCATGTGAGCCAGGCTGTGTATGGTAAACACTGTGCGTGGCCGCCGCTCACTGAGATGGGTCAGGGCGATCGCCGGGCCGGTATGCCAGTCGTTGCAGTGCAGCACATCCGGCTGCCAGTCCAGCCCCGCCTGCCCGGTCGCGATGGCGGTGGCGACCCTGCACAGCAACATGAAGCGGTCGGCGTTGTCGGGCCAGGGTGCGCCATGGGAGTCGTGGTAGGGATTTCCGGGACGCTGTGAAAACAGGGGATGCTCGAGCAGCCAGGTTTCCACTTCCGTGCCGGGCAGGCGGGTGCCCAGGATTCGCAGGGGCGCACCGTCTACCTCCAGATCCGCCACATGGCCGGGCGGTGCAATCGATTCCAGCACGTGCTGGTAGGCTGGCAACAGCAGGCGCACATCCATCCCCTGCTGTCGCAACACCTCCGGCAGGCTGCCGGCGACGTCCGCCAGGCCGCCGGTCTTGATCAGGGGATAGGCCTCGCTGGCGACAAATAACAGGCGCCTCATTCACTGAGCTCCGGACAATTTCAGTACCAATGCCCCCAGGGGTGGCAGGGTAAGGCTGATGGAGTCGCGACGCCCCATCCAGAATACGCTCTGGCTGGCGACATCGAGCCCGTTGCCCACGTCGCTGCCGCCGTAAAAACGGGAATCTGAGTTGAACACCTCGCGGTAGCGGCCCTCGCGGGGCACCCCGATGCGGTAATCGGTGCGCACGACGGGGGTGAAATTGAGCACCACCACATGAAAATCGGAACCGTCCCAGCGCAGGTAACTCAGCACTGACTGGGTCGAATCATGGCAGTCGATCCACTCGAAACCGGAGGCCTCGAAGCCGTTGCGGTGGAGGCTGGGCTCCTCGCGATAAAGCCGGTTGAGATCGCCTACCAGCTGCTGCAGGCCCCGGTGCGGCGGCTGTTCCAGCAAATCCCAGGACAGTTGGCCCTGGTGCCGCCACTCCCCCGGCTCCCCCAGTTCACAGCCCATGAACAGCAGCTTGGCACCTGGATAGGTGAACAGGTAGGTGTACAGCAGGCGCAGGTTGGCGAAACGCTGCCATTCGTCCCCGGGCATCTTGCCCAGTAAGGAATATTTGCCGTGCACGACCTCGTCGTGGGAGAAGGGCAGCAGGAAGTTCTCGGAAAAGGCGTACATCAGGCCGAAGGTGAGCTGGTCGTGGTGATACTGACGGTAGATCGGCTCGTGGGACATATAGCTGAGGGTGTCGTGCATCCAGCCCATGTTCCACTTCATCGAAAACCCGAGCCCGCCCACCCAGGTCGGCCGGGTCACCTGGGGCCAGGCAGTGGATTCTTCGGCGATAGTCAGCGTTCCCGGGTGCTCCCCGTGGGTGAGTGCGTTGAGTTCCCGCAGGAAATCGATAGCCTCGAGGTTCTCCCGCCCGCCATAGCGGTTGGGCTCCCACTCCCCTGGCTTGCGGGAGTAATCGAGGTAGAGCATGGAGGCCACCGCATCCACCCGCAGTCCATCCAGGTGAAACTCCTCCAGCCAGTAGTTGGCGCTGGCCAGCAGGAAGTTCCTGACCTCATTGCGGCCGTAATTGAAAATGAGCGTGCCCCAGTCGGTGTGCTCGCCCCGGCGCGGATCCTCGTGCTCGTAAAGGGCGGTGCCGTCGAACCGGGCCAGGGCGTGGGCATCCCTGGGGAAGTGCGCTGGCACCCAGTCCAGGATGACCCCGATGCCGCGGCTGTGGAGGTGATCGACAAAGAAGCGGAAGTCGTCCGGACTGCCAAAGCGCTGGGAAGGCGCGAAATAGCCCGTGGTCTGGTAACCCCAGGAATCATCCAGCGGGTGTTCGGTGATTGGCAGTAACTCCACGTGCGTGAAACCCAGCCCGGCCACATAGTCTGCCAGCATTGGCGCCATATCCCGGAAATTCAGGAAACCGCCGTCGGGCCCCCGCCGCCATGAACTGGGGTGGAACTCGTAGATCGAGATAGGCGCATGCTGCCAGTCCCAGCGGGCGCGCTCCGCCAGCCACTGCTGGTCGCTCCAGGTGAAGTCGGTGGGCGGGCAGATGATGGCCGCGGTGGCCGGTCGCATTTCGAAGTGGTTGCCGTAGGGATCGGCCTTGAGCTGCAACCTGCCCCGGCTGTCGCAAATCTCGAATTTGTACTTTTCACCCGCCGCCAGACCCGGGACAAACAGCTCCCAGACACCGCTCTGCCCCCGGGAGCGCATGGCGTGCCGCAAGCCGTGCCACTGGTTGAAATCACCCACCACGCTGACCCGCCGCGCATTCGGCGCCCAGGTGGCAAAGCGTACGCCAGGCACACCCTCGTGCTCACAGCAGTGGGCGCCGAGTACCCGGTAGATATGATGATGCCGGCCCTCGCCGAACAGGTGCAGGTCGAGATCGCCGATAGTGGGGCCAAAGCGGTAGGGATCCTCCCCCTGCTGCCAGTCGCCCCCGGCCGTGCGCCAGCGCAACTGGTAGCCGGGCATGGCAGCCGAGGTCACGCCGCAGGTAAAGAGATCGGTATCCGGCAGACGCTGCATCGGCAGCCGGCTGTCACCCCACACCAACTCGGCCTCGGCGGCACCAGGCAACAGGGCCCGTATCTGCCAGCCGGTGCCCTCGCGGTGGCAACCCAGGACCTCGAAGGGGTCGCGGTGTCGCCCGTCCAGCACCCGTCTGACGGCGTCACTGACAGGCTCTTGAATCGAAACCGTTCTCATCAAATATCCAATGATTTATATCAAGCGGGAAATGAGGACTTTCTTCCGGTTATTGTCCACAATGTAACCCGATGTTAATGCAATACCTTTAGGCTCACCAGTTCACAGATCAATGAATCCACTATGACCGATCCCGATTCAGCAAGATACGTCAGCCGCCTCACGAAGGATACCCTGGCCCTGGTGCTCGCCGGCGGCCGCGGCTCCCGGCTGCGCCAGCTCACCCTGTGGCGGGCCAAGCCCGCGGTGCCCTTTGGCGGCAAGTTCAGGATTATCGACTTTCCCCTGTCCAACTGCGTCAATTCCGGCATCCGCAAGGTGGGCATCCTCACCCAGTACAAGGCTCACAGCCTGATCCAGCATGTGCAGCGCGGCTGGGGCTTCATGCGCGGTGAACTGGGCGAGTTCGTTGAACTGCTGCCCGCCCAGCAACGCCTGGAGACCTCCTGGTACGAGGGCACCGCCGACGCCATCTACCAGAATATCGATATCATCCGCACTCATAAGCCGGAGTTCGTACTGATCCTGGCGGGCGACCATATCTACAAGATGGATTACGGCACCATGCTGGCTGCCCATGTGGAAGCCGAGGCGGACATCACGGTCGGCTGTATCGAGGTGCCAATCAATGAGGCACGGGCCTTCGGTGTCATGGAAGTGGATGCGGATAACCGCATCATCCGGTTCGCCGAGAAACCCGACCAGCCCACTCCCATGCCGGGGCGGGATGATGTGGCGCTCGCATCCATGGGCATCTACATTTTTCGTACCGAGGTGCTGATCGACGAACTGTTGCGCGACGCCGATGAAAGCGGTTCCAAGCACGACTTCGGCGGTGACATTATTCCCGACGTGATCGACCGGCTGCGGGTCACCGCGTTTCCCTTTCGCCAGCAGGGCAGCCAGGAACACGCCTACTGGCGGGATGTCGGCACCATCGACGCCTATTGGGAAGCAAATATGGAACTGATCGGCATCAGTCCGGAGCTCAACCTGTACGACCGGGAGTGGCCCATCTGGACCTACCAGGACCAGGTACCGCCCGCCAAGTTCGTGTTTAATGACGAGGGTCGCCGGGGCATGGCGGTGGACTCGATGGTTGCCGGCGGCTGCATTGTCTCCGGCTCCTATGTGCGCCGCTCCCTGCTGTTCAGTAACGTCCATGTACACTCCTACTCGCACATCGAGGACGCGGTGATTTTCCCGGATGTCGATGTCGGCAGGCGCTGCGTTATCAAAAAAGCAGTGATCGACAAGGGTTGCAAGATTCCACCCGATACCAGTATCGGTGTCGACCCGGAGCAGGATGCCGCCCGTTTCCACGTCTCCAGGGGCGGCGTGGTACTGGTGACGCCCGAAATGCTCGGCCAGCGGCTGCACTATGCCCGCTGACCAGCCCATGAGCGTGGTGCTGATGTGGCATATGCACCAGCCCGATTACCGCGATATGCGCACCGGCAGGGTGCACCTGCCCTGGACCTACCTGCACGCCACCAAGGACTACGTGGACATGGCCGCCCACCTCGAGGCGGTGCCCGAGGCGCGGGCGGTGGTCAATTTTGCCCCCATCCTGCTGGAGCAACTCGAGGATTATATTACCCAGATCAAAGCCTACCTGAACGGCCACGGGGTAATCCAGGACCCGCTGCTGGCAGAGCTGGCGGAACCCGCGCTGCCGGGCAACACGCAGGAACGCCTGCGGCTGATGCAGGACTGCCTGCGCGCCAACCGGGAGCGGATGATCGAGCGCTTCGAACCGTTCCAGCGGCTGGCCACCATGGCGGAGTGGTATGAGACCCATCCCGACAGTATGATCTACGCCTCGAACCAGTTCATCGCCGACCTGATGGTCTGGTATCACCTGAGCTGGATGGCCGAATCATTGCAGCGCAGTGACGAGCGCATCCACCGGCTGCGCGAGAAGGCCCACAATTTCAGCCTGCACGATCGCCGGGAGCTGCTGCAGATCGTGCTGGAGCAGATGCAAACCATCGTGCCCCGTTACCGAGCACTGGCGGAGTCCGGCAAGGTGGAGCTGAGCATGAGCCCCTACGCCCACCCGATCATCCCGCTGATGCTCGATATGAACTCGGCCCGGGAGGCCATGCCCGCCGTCCACCTGCCGGTGACCACCGAGTATCCGGGCGGCGAGGAACGGGCCCGCTGGCACCTGAGTAAAGGCGTGGCAACCTTCGAACGTATTTTCGGGCGCAAGCCGCTGGGACTGTGGCCCTCGGAAGGCGGTGTCAGCCAGCAGGCGCTGGCCCTGTTCGCCGAACATGGCATCAAGTGGGTTGCCAGCGGCGGCACGGTCCTGCACAACAGCCACGACGCCAGCTCGAAGTCCTGCAGTCACCGGGTCTACCGCTTCGGCGATGTTCCCGTCGACTGTTTTTTCCGTGATGACGGCCTGTCAGACCTGATCGGCTTCAACTATTCCGACTGGCACGCCAACGACGCGGTAGCCAACCTCATCGGCCACATGGAAAACATCGCCAGGGTCTGCCCCGACCGGGATGACTGCCTCATCACGATCATCCTCGATGGCGAAAACGCCTGGGAATACTACCCGGAGAACGGCTATTACTTCCTCGACCAGCTCTATCGCGACCTCGGGAAGAACCCGCTGCTGCAGATGACCACCTTCGAGGAGTTCCTGCAGGTAAAATCACCGGTGCCGGCCCATGAAGATCACCTGACTGCGGGAAGCTGGGTTTACGGTACCTTCTCCACCTGGATCGGCGACCCGGACAAAAACCGCGGCTGGGAGATACTGGTAGAGGCCAAGCGCACCTTCGACGAACAAATCGCGAGCGGCAAACTGTCCGCGGCGGAAATCGAGGCAGCGGAGAAGCAACTGGCCATCTGCGAGGGCTCCGACTGGTTCTGGTGGTTCGGCGACTACAACCCCTCGGCCACCGTAAACCAGTTTGACCAGCTTTATCGCATGCATCTGGCCAATCTCTACCAGATGCTGAATGTCGAAGCGCCCTCCTACCTGTCTGAGGTTATTTCCCGCGGTGGCGGCAAGCCCAGCCGCGGAGGGGTCATGCGCCAGCACAGCGAATCCGGCTCGTGACCGCACCACTGCTCGCACAGCGCCGCTGCGGCGTCCTGCTCCATCCCACGAGCCTGCCCGGGCCGGGATATTGCGGGGATTTTGGCGCCGACGCACGCCGTTTTGTCGATCTCATCGCCGCGGCGGGCCTCAGCATCTGGCAGGTACTGCCACTGGGGCCGACCCACCCGGACGGCTGCCCCTACCAGTCCTTTTCCGTGCACGCGGGCAGCCCTGACCTGATCGACCTGCAATGGCTGGTACGGCACAACTGGCTGACCAGGGCGCAGGCCGAGCACGGCATGGTGGACAGGTGGGCCAAGCGCGAGGCCCTGAACCTGGCCTGCGACGCGTTTTTCCAGGAGGTTGAATTCAGGCCGGAGGCACCCATGGTCTGTGCCTATCTGGATTTCCTGCAAAATTCCGACTTCTGGCTGGAAGACTATGTACGCTTTCACGCCTTCCGCCAGAGCCAAGAGCAGCGCTCCTGGGCTGAGTGGACCAGGGGGCTCCGCGACCGCGACCCTCTGGTGTGTGATGCACTGACGGCAGAGCTGAACGCCCAGATCACCAAGCTGCGCTTTCGACAGTTCGTCTTTGACTGCCAGTGGCGCGAATTGCGCGAGTACGCGAATGACAAGGGCGTGCTGCTGTTCGGGGATATCCCCATCTACGTGCATCTCGAGAGCGCCGACGTGTGGGCCCACCAGCAACAGTTCGACCTGGACGAGGTCGGCCACCCGGTCACCGTCACCGGTGTGCCGCCGGACTACTTCAGCGCCGAGGGCCAGCTGTGGGGCAACCCGCAATACAACTGGCAGCTGATGCGCGATACCGGTTTCCAATGGTGGCTGCAGCGCTTCGACTCGGCGGCAAAACAATTCGATATCGCCCGCATTGACCACTTTCGCGCCCTGCAGGCCTACTGGGAGATCCCGGCCAGCGCCACTTCAGCCCGGGATGGACACTGGGTGGAGGCCCCCGGGCGCGAGTTGCTGCAGGCGGTGCGGGCCAACTACCCCGAGCTCAAGCTGGTGGCTGAGAACCTGGGCTCGATCACGGCCGAGGTGGAGGACCTGCGCAAGGAGTTCGGCCTGCCTGGCATGCTGATCCTGCAGTTTGCCTTCGACGGCAACCCCGACAACCCCTACCTGAACCACCTGCATTCCAACACGGATATCGTCTATACCGGCACCCATGACAACAACACCACCCTGGGCTGGTTCGAGAGCCTGGACCAGGCCACCCGGGCAAAGGTCTACGCCTATTACGGCAATCCATCGGAGCCGATGCCCTGGATGCTGATTCACCAGGCCATGGCCTCCCCCGCCAACACCGCCGTCATTCCCTGGCAGGATTTCCTCGGCCTCGACGGCAGCCACCGCATGAACACCCCCGGCACCACGCAGGGCAACTGGCGCTGGCGCTTCGACTGGTCCCAGGTGCCCGGCGACCTTGCGACCCGCATCAGCGACATGCTGGCGGCCAGCGACCGACAGCCGCCTGAGTGCGCCTCGACGCCCAATACCGATAGTGACACTCACTCCGGTTAGAGTAGATTCAGACTTTACGAGCCGTGAATTCGCGAAGAAGTCATAGTTCCAAGTCGGCCGGGGTCCGGGTGTGTCCTGGCTCCATGGCCGCGCCCCTCCGGGGTGCCCTCAGTCGGTCAGGAGCCTTAAAGCGCTTCGCTGTCTCCTTCCACTCCCTCGGCGCTGGCCTTTTACATTCCGCCAGGACACACCCGGACCCCTGCCTCACATCGAGCGTATAAACAAACCCGGGAAAGTTATGGCGGTGCCGCCACACCTGTGTTGATTGAACTCAATGCGGTGGAGGGCGGGGGTTGCCTCGCGGAACGTAAAAGGCGCACGCCGAAGGAGTGGAGCGAGACAGCGAAGCGCTTTAAGGCTCGCGACCGACTGAGGGCAGCCCGGAGGGCCGCAGCCGTGGAGCGAGGCAACCCCCGTCCTCCGCCGCGAATGGAACAGCACAACAACTGCACACCGACACTACACCCCAACAAAGTTAAGACAAGAGCCCCAAAAGCCGAGATTTAGCAAAAGTATACATTTGTGCAGCTTTGAAGGACTTGCTAGACTACCGGTTTTCAACCCAGACAGGGCACAACCGTTTGGCCAGACCAAACCGGCGTGTCGAGGAAGATTCAATGGCAGACGCAGCAGAGAACCTGGTACCGATAGAGCAACTGTTCGACCCCAACTCCGAGGCGTACATGGCGGACCCGATTCCCCAGTGCCTCGCGTTGATGGAGCGGGGGCGGCTGGTGTGGTACGAGCCCTGGCAGGCCTGGATCATGACCCGCATGCCGGACATCATGGCCTGCTGGAAGGAGGAGCCACTGTCCTCCGACTTCTACGACTGGGAATTCGCCCCGCCGCGGCCGCCGGAGGACCAGTGGAGCAATTTCGAGCGGGCCCTGATCGGCCACAGCCTGCTGGCGGACCACGACCACCACCGCCTGGTGCGGCGGGTGACGGCGCCGGCTTTTTCCCGCAACGTGGTGGACTCTATCCAGCGCAAGATCGAGCCCGATGTGAAGCGGCTGTTCGATGAACTGGGCACGCCGGAGACCTTTGATTACATCGACAAGATCGCCGCCCATATTCCGTTTATCTCCATTACCAGGATGGTGGGCATCCCGGAGAAGTACTGGCCGGATATCAAGCAGGTCATCATGACCTTCACCGAGACCTGGAATCCTACCATTTCCGACGAGCGCAGGGAGAAGGCGCGGCAGGACAGCAACCGGGCCATCGACATCCTGAAACTGGTTATCGCCGAGCGCAGGCTGGACCCGGTGCAGGACGACTTCCTCAGCACCCTGTTGAAAATTGAGCAGGAGAACCCGGGCTTCGAGGAGGGGGATATCATCACCCTGATCCTGGCACTGATAGGCGCCGGCGCCGACACCACCCTGGTGGCACAGCAGTGGTCGGTCTACTGCCTGCTCAAGCACAAGGACCAGGTTGCCAAGGCCCTGGCTACCCCGGATGCGTTCTCCAATGCCTTCAGCGAAATCAGCCGCTGGGGTACCGCGTCGAAAATGGGCTTCGCCCGCTACGCGCCGCGGGATATGGAAATCCTCGGTCACCAGGTGCGCAAGGGCCAGATGGTGCTGATGATGCCGCACCTGAAGGACCACGACCCGGAATACTACGATCACCCGGAAGTGTTTGACGTGGAGCGGGAGTTCAATCCAGATGTGCTGTTTGGCTACGGTCCGCGCTACTGCATCGGCGCCGCCCTGGCCAAGCGCCAGCTATACCTGACCATATCGGAACTGTTCAAGCGCTTCCCGAACCTTGAACTGGCGGGGGAACCTGAGCGGGACGGGAGCGACCACAACGCGGTGGTATTCAAGCAGCTGATGTTGCGGACCAACTGCAAATAAGTTCCGGAAAAAGCCCTGTCCAAACAGGGCGTGACTCCTTTAAACTTACCGGCACAAATTGAGCCCGCCGGTGGCGGTCTTTGGTAAACCCTCGGGAGCAAACATGAAGAAAACCATCCTGGGCTGTGCTGTCACTGCCGCGCTGCTCGCTACGGGTACAGCCTCAGCGGGCGGGCTCTGGCTTAGTGAATACGGCGATTTCTCCGGCGGGCGGTCCAGCGCGGGTTCAGAGGCGGGCATGGACGGCGCCGCTTCCATCATGCACAACCCGGCCAGTTCCAGCCGCATCAAGGGCAACCAGCTGTTTGCTTCCGCCGGTGCCCTGCTACCCGATAACAAGTTCGACGTGGACTACACCACCCCACGCCTGGGCACCGGTAATGGCGGCGACGCCGGCCAGGCAGCTCCCGGCGGCTCCGCTGCCTATGTCCACGATTTTCAATCGGACAGGTGGAGCGCGGGCATCTACTTCCTGGGGCTGGCGGGCGCAGGCCTGGACTATGACGACGACTGGGCCGGACGCTACCAGGCAACCAAGGTCGACCTGCTGCTTGCGGCTCTCGTGCCGACCTTTGCCTACCGGGTAAGCGACAAACTCTCTGTGGGTGTTGGTGTTCAGTACTGGTACTCCAACCTGAACGTTCACCTGAACGTGCCGCGCCTGAACCAGAACAGGGAAGATGCCAGGGCCTCAGTCAACGGCGATGATACGGGCTTCTCCTTCAAGCTCGGCACTATGTATGAGCTGACCGACCGCACCCGCTTCGGTCTTATTTACCAGAGCGAGATAAAGGCAAAATATGACGGCGATTTCAAGGTAGTAGTCCCCGGCGGCGAGATAGTGCCCCCCGGTATAGAGCGTGATGTTTCGGTCAAATCCGAACTCAATTTTGCCGAGGCTGCCAGGTTCGCCATGCACCACGACCTGGATGAGAAATGGGGCGTAAACCTCACTATAGGTTGGGAAAACTGGAGCCAGCTGGGTGCCGTACCCCTGTCGACCAGTAACCGCGACGCCGCCATACCCACCCGGTGGCGCGACACCTACCATTACGCCTGGGGCGTGGAGTACCAGTGGGACAAGCGCTGGGCGTTTACCAGCGGCGTCGCCTACGACACCAACCCGGTAGACAAGGAAGACCGCAACGCGCAACTGCCGGTGGACCGCCAGATCCGCTACTCCTTCGGCACGCGCTACGCCCTCAAGGAGACAGTAAGCGTGGGCGGCTACGTCACGTATATGGACCTGGGAAAATTCCAGGATTGCAGCGAGCAACTTCGGCGGCCAATACCAGAACAACAGTGTGCTGGCGGTGTCAGCCAACGTAAACTGGACATTCTAGCCAGGCGGTTCCGAATACCGCGAGTGACCCATGTGCTCAGCGGAGGCCTTTCGAATCCCGCCTCATAGCAGCAGCTGGATCCTGCAATCTGCCCTGTACCCGCTGGCGTTGGCACTGCTGCTGACGCTGGCGGGCTGCTCCACCATTCTTCCTCCTGACAACAAAGCCATTACCCGAATCGACGCGAACGGCGGCTACCGGCCGACCCATAGCGGTGCGCAAACGCCACAGGGAGATGCCCTGGTTTTGCTGGCTTTCTCGGGCGGAGGTACGCGGGCCGCGGCGCTGTCCTACGGTGTCATGCAGGAGTTGCGGGATACCCTGATCCAGAGCAACGGCGCGACTGTCCGCCTGCTGGATGAGGTCGACAGCATCTCTGCTGTCTCCGGGGGCAGCTTTACCGCCGCCTATTACGGCCTGTATCGCGACAGGCTGTTCGAGGACTATGAGGATGACTTCCTGCGCCAGGGGGTGCAACAGGCGCTGATCAAGCAGTTGTTCAACCCGATGCACTGGATCCGCAGCGGATTTCGCGGGTTCAATCGCACCGAGATGGCAATCGATTACTACAATCGCATCCTGTTCGATGGTGCGACCTTCAGCGATATGGCTAAAAATGGCCCGCCCTATATCGTTATCAACGCCACCGACCTGGGCAACGGCCTGCGCTTCAGCTTCTCCCAGGGGATGTTCGACCTGATCTGCACTGACCTGGGCAGTTACCCCGTAGCGCGCGCGGTCACGGCTTCATCGGCGGTACCGGTCGCCTTCCCGCCGGTTGTGCTGACAAATCATGCCGCAGAGTGCGAAATTGGCGAGAACCAGGAATGGCAACTGCTGCAGCGGCTGGCGCCTGCAACCGCTGTCCAGACCCGCTACGTCGATGGCATCAAGTCCTACCGTGACGCGGAACATCGCAAGTATATCCACCTGGTAGACGGTGGGGTCGCAGACAACCTGGGCCTGCGTGTAATGATCGACAAGGTAGAGAACCTCCATCAAGGGCAGCTGAAAACACTCAAGCATGAGCATCCCGGGAGCATCCTGGTAATCCTGGTGAATGCCGAGGTCAGCCCCGAAAAACTCATCGAAAAATCCTACCGCACACCCTCTATTGGCGTGACCATGAACGCGGTCACCAGCGCCCAGTTCGAAAGCTATAACCGCGAAACACTCGATCGATTCAAGGAAATGATGACCGAGTTGGGGACAGCCAGCCCGGAGGGGGGCGCTCCAACGAAAACGTATTTTTCGCAGGTCAGCTTTGATCATGTCAAGAGCACGGAGATCAACCGGGTGCTCAATGCCCTGCCCACCACCCTCGAGTTGGAAGATATCGATGTCGATCGGCTGATCCTGGCAGGCAGGCTGCTACTGCGCAACGAGCCGGCTTTCCAGGCCTTCAAGCAGCAGTATCAAGCCACCCTGACCGAGGATGCGATCAGCGAAGAGGCGCTGTGCCGGTATTTTGACCACCCCGCCTGCCCACCTGTTCCGTGACTCCCAGCTCCCGACGGCGGAGCAGGTAACTCTTCCGGGCATGGCCTTCACTGCCAGTCGATGCCAATGACGGCGGCGGGGGATACTGGCATAATGGGGCTACAATAATTCCAGTCGAGAAACCCCGCATGCGCTTTATCACTCGCCTGTCCCTGCTGCTGCTTGTTGCTCCCCTGTGCAGCGCCGCAACGCTGCAGGTAAAAGACGAGCAGGGCCGCCCCCTGGCCCGCGTCATGGTGACCCAGTCGCCGGTAGCCCAGCCCGAGGCGGACCTCAGCGACGACGGCTACGCCCCGGACGGCGTAACCAATACCAGCGCCGAGGTGGTCACCCGCTTCACCAATGCGGCGGGCGAGGTCAGCTTCGAGACTCCGACAGAGCCGGTGAACTACCGCGCCCGCGCCCAGGGTTACGTCGACGCCACCTTCCCCGCTATCGAGGGCGAGCTGGTGATGCAGCGGATGACGCCGGAACAGGAGATCGCCAGTTATCCCTCCAACGTGTGGCTGTCCCAGCTGGACTTCGGCGGTGACGAGGACCTGAAAAAAACCTTCCAGCTCAACTGCGCCTTCTGTCACCAGCAGGCCTCTCCGTTCATGCGCAATGAACGCACCGAGGAACAGTGGCTGAGCGTGATCGAGCGGATGAACACCTACGGCGCCCGCCTGCCCACCGACGACCACCAGAAGGTGGCGACCCTGTTGCGGGAGGAATACCGGCGCCTGCGCGAGCACCCGGAAACCGTGCCGGCGCCGCGCCGCTGGGAAGATCACCTGGCGGCGGTCGAGATCACCGAGTGGCCCATCGGCGACGGCTTCTCCCAGATGCACGACTTCCTGCTGCATCCCAACGGCTATATCTATATCGGCGATAACCTGTTCGACCGCATCTATGAGCTGGACCCGGTGACAGGCGAAGTACACGGTCTACAAGGTACCGCACGACGAGGACATGGGACTGGGCGGCATCATGGGCAACCGCTTCAAGGTATTTCCCAAGATGTACAACTACATGGGGGTGCACTCCTTCGCCTATTCGAAGAAGGACGGCAATATTTTCATCACGCCCTCCATGCAGCAGGCACTGCTGGAATTCGACATCAAGACAAAGAAATTCATTACCCACTACATGCCCGAGGGCTACTACCCCCATACCATCCGGGTCGACGACAAGGACCGGGTCTGGTTCACCCTGGCCCTGTCTTCGCAGGTGGCGATGTTCGACCGAACCAAAAAGAGCTTCACCGTGTACGACCTGCCCGCCCGGGGCGTGAAGGAATGGCTGATTCTCAAAGCCCTGCCGGTCATGTTCAGCATCAGCCCGGAAAACCGTCCTCAACCGGACCCGGACCGGGAGGGCACCGGCCTGCCCATGCCCTACGGGATCGACATCACGCCCGACGGCATGGTGTGGGTGGCCCGCCTGTACGCCAATGACCTGGCGCGCATCGACCCGGACAGCGGCGAGATCACCATGATCGACTTCCCCTTCGAAGGACCCCGACGCCTGCGGGCAGACGCCGACGGCAACCTGTGGATAGTCGCCTTCCAGGATTCATTGCTGGTGAAATACGCCCCGGCCACCGGTGAGTTCAGCAGCTACAAACTGCCGGTGATCAACGAGGTGCCCTACGCCCTCAACGTCGATCGCGAGCGCGGCGTGGTCTGGGTGAACGGTAACCAGTCGGACACTATCCTCGCCTTCGATATCGCCAGTGCGAAATGGCAGGTTTACCCCCTGCCGCGCCAGCGCTTCTTCACCCGTGACATCGAGATCTCCGAGGACGACGGCGCCGTGTACACCACCAACTCACACTTCCCCACCTGGCAGTCCGAGGGCGGCGTACCCACCCTGCTGCGCATTACCCCGCTGGCGGAGTAGGTACGGTGGCCTCAAGCCTGTGGCGCGCCCTGGCAATGCTGCCGGGCCTGGGTTGTGCCCTGACAGTGGCCGACCCGGGCTGGCTGTACTACGGCGGCGACCAGGGCGGTCGCCATTATTCCCAGGCTGTGCAAATTAATCGATCCAACGTGGAGGACCTGGAGGTGGCCTGGGTCTTTCGCAGTGGCGACATGAAAAGCTACGGCGATGCGATGGACAATACCTCCACCCAGAGCACACCCATCCTGCTGCCTGAAGCTGCCGGTGAATCCCTGGTGTACTGCACGCCGTTCAACCGGGTGATTGCCCTGGACCCCGCCAGCGGCGAGCAGCGCTGGAGCTTCGACCCGCAAATCGACCGCCGCGGCGACCGGCCCTTTCGCTGCCGCGGTGTCAGTTACGCCGAGGAAACCCGCACCGCTGCCGGCAAAGCCTGCCGCCACCGGCTCTACATGAGCACCCACGACCGCCGGCTCTGGGCGATCGATGCCATCGATGGCAAGCCCTGCGGGGACTTCGGCGACGGCGGCAAGGTGCAGCTGTTCGGCGCAGAGGGTCTGGTACCCGGGGAAGTGAGCAACTCCTCTGCCCCGGTGGTGGCCGATGGTGTGGTGGTGACCGGCTCCACCGTGATCGACTTCGTGCGCGCCCATACGCCCAGGGGCACGGTCATGGCCTTCGACAGCTTCAACGGCAGGCCCCTGTGGCAGTTCGACCCGCTGCAGGGCCACGCCGGCAGCGGCAGCGCCAACGTGTGGGCCCCCATGTCGGTGGACGTGGAGCACGGCCTGCTGTACCTGCCCACCAGCGCCGCATCGCCCGATTACTATGGCGTGGACCGGCCCGGAAACGGCCTCTATGCCAACAGCGTGGTGGCACTGGACCTGCACAGCGGCGAACTGCGCTGGCACTTCCAGCATGTGCGCCACGACCTGTGGGACTACGATACCCCGGCCCAGCCCATCCTGTTCGAGTGGCGCAAGAACGGCCGGCCATACCGGCCCTGGCCCAGCTCACCAAGCAGGGCTTCGTATTTGTGTTCAACCGCCTGACGGGACAGCCCCTGTGGGAGATTACCGAGCAGCCGGTACCGCCCTCCCAGATACCGGGAGAGCACGCCGCCCCCACCCAGCCCAAGCCGATCGCCCCGCCCCAGTTGCTGAACCCTTTCCTGATGCCCTCGGACGCCTGGGGCCT
>CAVQRS010000002.1:0-490859 GCA_963715345.1 uncultured Gammaproteobacteria bacterium | reverse complement strand
GTAAACAGTTCATTGCTTGAAGCGATTTGGATGCCGCTCCGACAAGAGAGCGCGTCCGATAGTCTGTAGCCAGACCCGCCGTAAATACGTCCATGTAGGCTCGTGTCCCGAACGCGGACCGGGCCATCCATGGCCTCCAACGGTCTGGCAACAGACTATCGGACCCACTCTCTTTACTGAGTGCCCGTGATAGGGTTGTGAGAAAGAATCTGTCTAACAAAGTAGATGTCGGATGCAAGCACCTTCTATCAAAAGAGAAATATGGCTGCCCGATGCAAGGCGCAGATGCAGGGTAGTGTGTACCAAGACCGTTGGAGGCCATGGATGGCCGACACGAGCCTACATGGATGTATTCACGGCGGGTCTTGGTGCACACTACCCTGTAACTGCGCCGGTCGGAGCAAGAGCGAATTCTGCAGTTCCAACCCTTTGAGAACAGCAGAATTAACCGGCCTTAACCGACCAGACTTGAGAAAGCCAGAAAACACGAGAGAACCAACATGAGTAAAAAAGTAAAAGCCGCCATCATCGGTCCCGGGAATATCGGCACCGACCTGTTGATGAAAGCCATGCGCAGCGAACTCATCGAGCCGGTGTGGATGGTGGGTGTGGAGGCCGACTCCCCCGGGCTCAAGCGGGCGAAAGAGATGGGCCTGAAAACCACATCCGACGGCGTCGACGGCATGGTGCCGAGCATGAAAGAAGACGGCGTACAGATCTGTTTTGACGCCACCTCCGCCTACGTGCACGCCGAGAACAGCCGCAAGGTCAACGAGCAGGGCGCGGTGATGATCGACCTGACCCCCGCCGCCATCGGACCGTTCTGCGTGCCGCCGGTCAACCTCGCCGACGCCGTGGCCGCCAGGGCCATGAACGTCAACATGGTAACCTGCGGCGGCCAGGCGACAATCCCCCTGGTGGCGGCGGTGAGCCGGGTGCAGGAAGTCTCCTATGGCGAGATCGTGGCCACGGTCAGCAGCAAGTCCGCTGGTCCCGGTACCCGCAAGAACATCGATGAATTTACCCGCACCACCGCCAGCGGTATCGAGCGGGTGGGCGGAGCCCACCATGGCAAGGCCATCATTGTCATCAACCCGGCGGAGCCACCGCTGATCATGCGCGACACCGTGCACTGCCTGACGGTGCATGAGCCGGACCAGCAGGCTATTACCGAATCCGTTCACGCCATGATTGCCGAGGTACAGCGGTACGTGCCGGGTTATACCCTGAAGAATGGGCCGGTGTTCGATGGCAACCGGGTATCGATTTACATGGAAGTGGAGGGGCTGGGTGACTTCCTGCCGAAGTACGCGGGCAACCTGGACATCATGACCGCGGCGGGACTGCGCACCGCGGAGATGTACGCCGAGGAAATCCTCGCGGGAAATTTTACGCCGGTTGCTGCTTAGGTTCTCGCACTAACGGCGCCGGTCCTGTAGTGGGTGCTTCCGGACCCGCCGTGAATACATCCATGTAGGCTTGTATCGCACATCCATGTGCTCAACAGTCCTGAAGCACCCACTACAGCACCGACTCCTCGGGCGGTGCATGGCAAGGAGAGTAGAAAAATGGATCTCAAAGGCAAGAAAATCACCGTCCACGACATGTGCCTGCGCGACGGCATGCACCCCAAGCGCCACCAGATCACGGTGGCGCAGATGGTGGATATCGCCAAAGCGATGGACGAGGCGGGTATCCCGATGATCGAGGTGACCCACGGCGACGGCCTGGGTGGCGCCAGCGTCAACTACGGCTTCCCGGCGGCCTCGGATGAGGATTACCTCACCGCCGTCTGCAAGGAGGTGAAAAACACCAAAGTGTCAGCCCTGCTGCTGCCGGGCATCGGCACAGTCGATCACCTCAAGATGGCGGTGGACTGCGGTATCTCCACGATTCGGGTAGCCACCCACTGTACCGAGGCGGACGTCTCGGAGCAGCACCTGACCATGGCCTCGCAGATCAAGGGACTGGACCGGGTGGGCTTTCTGATGATGGCCCATATGATCGAGGCGGATGAACTGGTGGCGCAGCTGAAGCTGATGGAAGGCTACGGCGCCAACTGCGTGTATATCACCGACTCGGCGGGCTATATGTTGCCGGACGATGTCACCAGCCGGGTTGCCCTGGCCCGGGCGGAACTCAAGCCGGAAACCGAACTGGGCTTTCATGGCCATCACAATCTGGCGATGGGTATCGCCAACTCACTGGCGGCGGTGGAGGCCGGCGCCAATCGCATCGACGGCTCCCTCGCGGGACTGGGTGCCGGCGCGGGTAACACACCGCTGGAGGTGTTTATCGCCGTGTGCGAGCGCATGGGTGTCGAGACCGGCGTGGACCTGTTCAAGGCGATGGACATTGCCGAGGACAAGATCGTGCCGATGATGGATCACCTGGTGCGTGTCGATCGCGACGCGCTCACGCTCGGCTACGCCGGTGTTTATTCCTCGTTCCTGTTATTCGCCAAGCGCAGCGCTGCGAAGTACAACCTGTCCTCGCGGGACATCCTGGTAGAGCTGGGCCGGCGCCGCACCGTGGGCGGGCAGGAAGACATGATCGAGGACCTGGCGCTGGACATGGCCAGGGAGCGCGGCACGATCTAGCGGGTTTACTCCACCTGCGGGTGCACTCAGCTGGCGCGCAGCTCGTGCACCTCGATGGTAACGTGCACCACCTTCAGGTGATCAGGGATCAGTGACCGATAGTGGGCGGGAGTGGACGGGTTGCTGCTGACAATCACCAGTTCCGCAGCATAGATGTCATGACCGATGGTCCAGTAGTGCAGGTCGGTCACCCGGTCCGGACCGCCGGCCTCTATCGCCTCCCGTAAAATTTTCGCCATTTCCCCGTCGGCCTGCCGGTCCAGCAAGACGGACGCAGTGTCGCGGATCAGGCTGTAAGACCAGCGGGCCACCAGTATCGCCCCCATGATGCCGATCACCGGATCCAGCCAGTTTGCCCCGAAATACTTGCCTGCCAGCAGGGCGACGATCGCCAGCACAGAGGTCAACGCGTCAGCCAGTACGTGCAGGTAGGCAGCGCGCAGGTTGTGGTCGTGGTGTTGCTCCTGGTCGTGTTCGTCGTGGTCGTGATCATGTGCATGGCCGTGACTGTGGCCATGACTGTGGCCGTGACCGTGCTCGTGGGGCGTCGACATCAGGATCCAGGCGCAGGCGCCGTTCACCAGCAGCCCCACCACAGCCACCAGCAGGGCGTGATCGAATTCTATGGGCAGTGGGTTGAACAGGCGGTCGACACTTTCTGTCACCATCAGCAGGGCAAAACCCATCAGCAGGACAGCGCTGGTGAAGCCCGCGAGACTGTTGATCTTGCCGACCCCGAAGGTGAAGCTGCGGTCGCGCGCCAGCCGGCGCGAGACCACATAGGCCAGTACGGCGATGCCAAGGGCCGCCGCGTGGGAGGCCATGTGCAGACCGTCCGCCAGCAGGGCCATCGAGCCATAGACCAGGCCTGCGACGATCTCGACCACCATCATCACCGCGGTGATAGCGACTACCACGAGGGTGCGCGTTTCTCCGGCGCGTTTGTGGTCCTGCTCAAATACGTGGTCGTGCTGCCACTGCGCCAGCGGGTCGGGGTGCCTGTCGCTCATCCGGGTCAGGCCTTGAGTTTGCGCGTGGGTGGTCCCTGCCAGCGCGTTATCGTGCCGCACTCCAGGCCAAACAGGTCGAGAATGCGCCCCGCGGTGTGGTTGATGACGTCGTCGATGGTCTGTGGGTTGTTGTAAAAGGCCGGCGCCGGCGGGCAGATCACCGCCCCCATGGTGGCCGCCTCGTGCAACAGGCGGGTGTGGCCCACGTGCAGGGGTGATTCCCGCGGTACGAGCACCAGTCGGCGCTGCTCTTTCAGGGTGACGTCCGCAGCGCGTACGATCAGGTTGTCGGCGTAGGAATTGACCACCCCCGACAGGGTCTTCATGGAGCAGGGGATAATCACCATGCCATCGACCTTGCAGGAGCCGCTGCTGATCGATGCGGCCAGGTCGTTGTCGCTGTAGACGACGTCCGCCAGGGCTTCAACGGCTTTGGCCTGCCAGTCTGTTTCCAGCGCAATGTTCAGTTTGGCGCCGCTGCTGAGAATCAGGTGGGACTCCACCCCGGGTAGCGTGCGCAGCATTTCCAGCAGGCGGATGCCGTAAATCACGCCGCTGGCGCCCGTTATGCCCACTATCAATCGCATGACCTGTCAGACCTCTGAAGCGGCTTGCGCGCGCAGTTTAAGTGAGATTGCAGCCTGTTGTGCAAGCCAGTGTTCCGGTGCTTTGGATAGTAGCGCATCGCAGGTGGCGGCTGCCAGTGTCCAGGGTCGGGCGGGAACAGTGGCGCAGTCCGTTTGCCCCGGCATTACCCTGTGGATAGACTGCACCTTCGATGGAACGGGAGGATGCTGGCGCTGGAATTTTTCATGGCCATCCAGGCCCGTTCTGACGTCCGGAAAGGTTATCTGCTGGCACACAGCTCCCACGCGTGGTTTGATAGGACGTTTTTTTTGGCACAATGGCAGGCTTGTCATCGGTTTTAACTAACGGGGAAATACAATATGAATAAAATTCTCAAGGTGATTGTGGCGGTACCGGCGATCCTGTTCCTGGTCATCGGTTTGCGCTGGCTGCTCGCCCCCGCGGGGGTGGCCGGCGAATTTGGTATGCCGCTGCTGGACGGGCTGGGCCGTAGTACCCAGATAGGCGACCTCGCTGCCTTTTTTATCGGTGCGGGAGCGATGATGCTGCTCGGCGTAATGACCCGGAACAGGACCTGGTTGCTTGCGCCGGCCCTGCTGCTGTCTCTCACTGCGGTTTTTCGCGCGCTCGCCTGGGCGCTCCACGACGCCTCGTTTGCCGCGACCCAGATCGCCGTTGAAGTGGTCGTAGCCGGCCTGCTGGTGTATGCGGCTGCAAAAACCGCGGAGCCCAGGGGCTAGCGCTTGTAGCAGGAGCGGTCTGCATCGTTCCCCGCTTGTGGCCAGCCATCCCCGCCAGATATTGCACCTGTTACTGCCGGCCGCGGCTGTCGGCATTTTTTGCCTGGCCATCTGGATCCTGGTCAAGGAAGCCCAAACCATATCGCTCGAGGACATTGTCGCCGAGTTCAGGTCTTTATCGCCCGCGGTATTGCTTGGCAGTGGCCTGCTCGCCGCCGCCAGCTATGGCATCCTGACGCTCTACGACCTCATCGCACTGCACTATGTCGGTGGCACCCTGAAGTACCTGAAGGTGGCTCCGGTCTCCTTTGCCGCCTTCGCAATCGGCCACAACGTCGGCCTGTCTTCCCTCTCCGGGGGGGCAATCCGCTACAGGGCATATAGTCTCGCTGGCCTGTCCGCCTCCCGTATCGCCCTGGTCGTCGGCTTTATTCCGCTCACTTACGGCCTGGGTGCGGCAGTTCTCCTGGGTATAACGCTGCTTCTCGATCCGGTGGCACTGACCGTGCTGCCGCTCGGCAGGGGGTGGCTGCAGTTGCTCGGTGTCTGCCTGCTCATGGTTCCCCTGGCGTATATCGCCTGGAACGCACTGGCGCAAAAGTCCGTTCAGCTTGGCAGCTGGGTCATTCAGCCCCCCGGCCCCAGAACAGGCATCGGCCAGTGCCTGCTGGGCAGTGTCGATCTGGTGGTGGCCTCCTGCGTACTCTATGTATTGCTGCACGCTTCCGCCGATGTGCCTTTCCTGCCCTTCCTGGGAGCGTACCTGCTGGCCATGGTGGCCGGTGTTATCAGTAATGTGCCCGGTGCAGTGGGCGTGTTCGAGTCGGCAATGTTGCTGTTACTGCCCGATGTGCCTGCCGCCGCGCTGCTGGGTTCGATCCTCGCCTACCGCCTTATCTACTACCTGATTCCACTCATGTTGGCCCTGGCCCTGGTGGTCGCCCACGAGGTGGCGGAGCACAGAACGAAGCTGCTGACGCTGTCGCAAAAAAGTTTGGCCTGGGGCTCGCGTATCGTGCCCCAGGCGGTTGGTGCGGTGGTGTTCTTCGTCGGCGCCTACCTGGCGATCGGGGCGGCCATTCCCCTGTCAGCCCGGGAGGAAGACCTGCTGGGTTCGGTCATTCCCGTGCCTTTACTGGAAATGTCTCATCTGCTCAGCAGTGCCATAGGCGTGGGCTTGTTGCTGATAGCCCGGGGGCTGTACCGGCGCCTGCACGGCGCCTACAGGGCGACCCTGCTGTTGCTGGGAATCGGTTCGGTGCTGATGTTTGTTCACCGCGACAGTGCGCTGCAGGCGTCATTCCTGTTACTGGTGATGCTGCTGACCTGGCTGGCAAGAGCCGAGTTCTACCGCGGCAAGGGATTGCTGGACCAGCGCTTCGATGCCAGCTGGGTCTTGAGTATTGTGCTGGTGCTGGCTGTGGCCGCGGGCCTGGGGATCTTCGTCCACAGGCATGTCGAATATTCGGACCAGCTCTGGTGGCAGTTTACGCTCGAGGGAGATGCCTCGAGAATGTTGCGTGCCGGCCTGCTGATGCTGCTGGTGGCAGGTGTATTTGCCCTGTTGCGATTGCTGCGGGGGCATAAAAGGGCGGGGGCGCCTGCTGGCGAAAATGAACTCGCCAGGGCCAGGCCGATTGTGCTGCAGGCCCCTGGCAGTGGCGCCAACCTCGCTCTGCTGGGGGACAAGCAGTTCCTGTTTCACCCCGCCGGGGATGCGCTGCTGATGTACCAGGCCAGTGGCGGCAGTTTCATTGCCATGGGTGATCCGGTGGGTAATCCCGGGCGTTTCGAGGAGCTCGCCTGGAGTTTTCGGGAGCTTTGCGATGTCAACGATGCACGTTGCGTATTCTATGAAGTGGGGGACAGTTGCCTCCCGGTGTATATAGACCTCGGGCTTTCCTTCTCCAAGTTGGGAGAGGAGGCCAGGGTCGACCTCAGCAATTTCGACCTGGCCGGCAGCAGCCGCGCCGGCCTGAGGCATGCGGTGAGCCGGTCCCGGCGCGACGGTGCCGAATTTGCCGTACTGCCGGCCAGTGAAGTGCCAGCCGTCATGGCACAGCTGAAACAGGTTTCGGACCAGTGGCTGAATGCCAAAGGGACGCACGAGAAAGGCTTTTCCCTCGGTTTCTTCGACCCGGTATACCTGGCGAACTTTGATTGCGCCGTGGTGCGGGTCGGTGGTCGGATCGTTGCCTTTGCCAACCTGTGGCAGGGGGCGGGGCAGCAGGAGCTTTCGGTTGACCTGATGCGGTTCAGCGATGACGCGCCGGGCGGGGTCATGGACTTGCTGTTCACCCAGGCCATGCTGTGGGGTCGAGAGCAGGGGTTCCGGTGGTTCAGCCTGGGCATGGCGCCGTTGGCCGGCCTGGAACGGCACTCCCTGGCCCCGGCCTGGGACAAGTTGGGAAACCTGCTCTACCGCTTTGGCGAGCACTTTTACAATTTCGAAGGGCTGCGCCACTACAAGGAGAAGTTCGGGCCCGAGTGGTCCCCGCGCTATCTGGCCTGCAAGGGGGGCATAGATCTGCCCGCCGTCCTGTTCGACACCACCGTGTTGATATCCCGGGGTGCCGGGGGGCGTCCCCGGAAGGCATGAAAAAGAGCTCTGGCGGATAGGTGGAAAATACTGTGCGCGGGGTTATACTAACTGGTCTTAGCCGTCCAAATAAGAGGGAATAAAATGGAATACAATGCCGACTCGCACAGTCTGAAATGTCCGAAGTGCCACCATGGCATGGAGGAAGTCGTTCACGGTGATGTGACCATCGATCGCTGCTCGCACTGCAAGGGCATCTGGTTCGACCTCGACGAGGCTTACCAGTTGAAAGGCATCAAGGGCAGTGAGACGGTGGATGTGGGCGATGCCACCGAGGGCTGGAAGTGGGACAGTCACGCGGATATCGACTGCCCGCATTGTGGCAAGCGGATGGAAAAAGGCCACGATCCGAAGCAAAAGCACATCTGGTTCGAAGCCTGCGCGGAGCACGGCATGTTCATGGATGCCGGCGAGTTCAAGGATTTCAAAGAGGAGTCGGTGCTCGACTTTTTCCGCAGCCTGATCAAGGGCCGTCGGGACGTCGTCGCTCCCTGAGTACCCCCTCAGTCGCCGGGTGAGGTAGCCCGGCATATCGCAGGCCGGATCAAGCCGGCCTGTGCCTCTCCGCTAGCCCTGGAATATCGCAACCGGGACTATCGCAAAAAGGTTTTATCCTCAGGTACTGGCCTCAGGTACTGGCAGCGGCCTTCAGGTTGATGGCTGCGAGCAATGGTTCAGCCCCGGCGAAAAGTTGCCCGAGGTCCTCGCCTGCCGCGCTGGCTGGCGTCATGTCCCCAGTGCGACCACTGCATCCCAATTGATAGAGTCCATTCACACTGTCCTTTATTTGCTTTGCGCAATTACTTTGCACTTGAGCGTTGTGCCAAACCATTCAAGGGTGGCCTCTCCCTGATGCTCCCACAAATCGACATTCTCGCCGGCGTAGCGGGTGCCGGAAGCGGTGCGCGTCCTGAAGGCAACGGCCTGCTCATCGCCCCTGACCAGGATAACAGAGGGCGGATCGGTGTCGTTCTGAAAGGTCGCGAGTACCGGAGTGCTGTCCTTTTCCCCGCAGTCGTAGATCACCGCGACCGGCGCCGGGACCTGGTCCGGTCCGCTTGCCGATGACATTGCGGCAGAAGCCAAAGACGTCATTGCCGCTGCCGACAGCAGCGCAAGCGCCACGGCTATTCTGTTTATTATCATGCCTATCCTCTAAAGCCAGTTCTTGCGCTTGAAGTACACCAGCAGCAGGGTTGGAATGGTGAGAAAAACGACCCAAAGGGTTGGGTAGGTCCAGTGCAGCTTCAACTCGGGCATATATTCAAAATTCATACCGTAGATCCCGGTCAGGAAAGTCAGTGGGATGAAAATGGAGGCAAACACGGTCAGCACCTTCATTACTTCATTCATTTTGTTGCTGACGCTGGAAATATAGATATCGAGCAAGCCGGAGATGATGTCCCGGTGCAGCTCGATCGACTCGATGATGCGAATCGCATGATCGGAGACGTCTCTAAGGTAGATGTGGGTCTTCTCGTCGATGAGACTGGATTCACTGCGTAGCATTTCATTGATCAGCTCACGGATGGGCGAGACATAGCGCCTCACCCCCACGATTTCGCGCTTCAGTCGTTGAATGGAATTCAGCGTGGCGCTGCTCGGTTCACCGAGCAGGAGCTGATCTTCCAGCACGGTGATGGACTCGTCCAGCGAGTCAATAAGGATGAAGTTCTGGTCTATTATGGCGTCGAGTATGGAGTAGGTAAGGAAATCCGAGCCCATGCTCCTGAACCGCCCCTTGCTCGTCCTGATACGCTGCATTACTGGTTCAAACAGATCGTCCCGCTTTTCCTTGAAAGCGAATACAATATTTTCCAGCACCAGCAGGCTGATCTGCTCGTAGGAAACCCTGAACTCGCCATCCTCCGCGATCATGCCCTTGAGCACGATATAGAGGTAGTCCTCATACTCCTCGAACTTTGGCCGTTGGTGGGTGTTCAGGATGTCCTCCAGCACCAGCTGGTGAATGCTGAACATCTCGCCGATACTCTCCACTACCCCCACGTTGGACAGGCCTTCCACGATGACCCAGGTGACGGTGTTGCTGTGGCGGTATGGCAGCAACTCGTCTACGGAGTTGATCACGGCTTCCGCCACGGAATCCTTGTTGTAGTCGATAACCGAGATCCGGGTTTCGTCGACCAGCACATCGCCTACATGTACCAGTGAGCCAGGAGGGAGGCCCGTCTTGTCGGACGCGTAGCTGCGAGGGCCTGCCTTCATTCGGGCGTCTTCTCTTTGTGGCCGCCAAATTCCGCCCGCATTGCCGACAGCACCTTATTGGCGAAATCGCCTTCACCCCGGGAGGAAAAGCGCTGGAAGAGGGCGGCGCTGAGCACGGGTACCGGCACCGACTCATCGATCGCCGCGTCGATGGTCCAGCGGCCCTCGCCGGAGTCGGATACGCGACCGGCATAGGATTCCAGGCCCGGCTGTTCCAGCAGGGCGTGGGCGGTGAGGTCGAGGAGCCAGGAGCTGATCACGCTGCCGCGACGCCACAACTCGGTAATTTCCCCCAGCTCGAAGTCGTAACGGTAGTGTTCAGGATGCCGCAGGGGCGAGGTTTCCGCATCGTGCTGCTGGTCGCTGGCCCCGACATTGGCGTGGCGCAGTATGTTCAGGCCCTCCGCGTAGGCCGCCATCAAACCGTACTCGATCCCGTTGTGTACCATTTTGACAAAGTGGCCGGCACCGGCCGGTCCGCAGTGGAGATAACCCTGGTCGGCGGTACTGCCGCTCTTATCGCGACCCGGGGTAGGGGAGGCGGTGGCAGTCGGTGGCGCCAGTGAGGCAAACACGGGCTGCAGTCGCTGCACGGGAGCGTCTTCACCGCCGATCATCTGGCAGTAGCCGCGCTCCAGTCCCCATATGCCGCCGCTGGTGCCGACATCGATGTAGTGCAGCCCGCGTGCCGCGAGCTCCTCCGCGCGCCGGATGTCATCTATATAGTGGGAGTTACCGCCGTCTATGATGATGTCTCCCGCCTGCAGGTGGGGAAGCAGATCCCCGATCGTGCTGTCGACGACACCGGCGGGCACCATCAGCCAGATGGCGCGTGGAGTGGCCAGCTTCGCACACAACTCATCGAGGGATCTCGCGCCGATGGCACCGTCCTTCTCCAGTGCCTCCACGGGGCCCGGGGAGCGGTTATAGACAACGCACTCATGGCCCGCCCTTAGCAGGCGTTTTGCCATATTGGCGCCCATACGCCCCAGGCCTAACATTCCGAGCTGCATTGTCCACTCCTTGTTTGTCTCTTTGTCCCGAGAGTAGCCTGTGGCTGCCGTGTGCTCAAGTGAAAGCAGTCAGGCGAAAATATACCCGGCGCGGGTAATAACGCCCGCGCAAAATGGTCTACACTGCATTCTTTCAACAAACACGGCTAAGCAGGAATCGATTTTATGGCCAGGAAACCGAAGTACACGCCACCCAAAGTCTGGCAATGGGATATGGAGAGCGGTGGCAAGTTCAGTAATATCAACCGGCCCGTTGCGGGCGCGACCCACGAAAAGGAACTGCCGGTTGGCGAGCATCCGCTGCAGCTTTACTCCCTCGCGACGCCAAACGGGGTGAAAGTGACGATACTGCTGGAAGAGTTGCTGGAACTCGGCCGCAAGGATGCCGAGTACGACGCCTACCTGATCAACATAGGCGAGGGCGATCAGTTTGGCAGTGGTTTTGTCGCCATCAACCCCAATTCCAAGATTCCCGCCCTGCTGGATCGCAGCACGACCCCGCCAACCCGGGTGTTCGAATCCGGGGCCATGCTCATTTACCTGGCGGAAAAATTCGATGCCTACTACCCGAAAGACCCCTCGGCCCGGGCGGAGTGCCTGTCCTGGCTGATGTGGCAGATGGGCAGTGCCCCGTTTCTTGGCGGCGGCTTCGGTCATTTCTACGCCTACGCGCCGGAGAAATTCGAATACCCGATCAACCGCTATACCATGGAGGTCAAGCGCCAGCTCGACGTGCTGGACCGCAACCTGTCAACCCGGCGTTTTCTGTGTGGTGACGAATATACGATTGCCGACATGGCGACCTATCCATGGTACGGCGTGCTGGTATTGCACGATATCTACGACGCCCAGGAATTCCTCGACGTCGCCTCCTACACCAATGTCGTGAGGTGGGCGCGTGAAATAGAGCAGCGGCCCGCCGTGCAGCGCGGTCGCCGGGTCAACCGCGCCTGGGGAGCGGAGGAGCTGCGGCTGCCCGAGCGTCACTCCGCCAGCGACTTCACCAGCAAGACCTCGTAATACTCCCTGGCCTCGTCTGCGACAGCCTGCTGGCCCGGGCTCAGGCTGATGGCCGGGGTGGCGGCCGCGCGAAATCCGGTGGATTGTTCCACTGCCTCATACCAGTGCGCGGCCCAGACCCCGTCGCTGGCGCGCCGTCCCCTGGGCCAGTGCAGCATATCCGCGGAAAAGGGAATGGCCAGGCGCTTGCAGAGCCTGCGCAGGGCCGCCTCCGGGTCGGCCAAAAAGCGGGTGGCGTCAATTACCGGGATGTCCTGACCGGTGATGGCCGAGATCTCCTCGTACAGTTCCAGCTGGCGCCGGATGCCGATGTCATCGGGGCTTATGGTGTCGCGCTTCCTGGAGTAGGACTTGACCACGTACTCCGGGTCCCGGATCAGGAAACAGTTTTGCAGGGTGCTGGTCCACCCCAGGTCGATCTCCGGCAGCATGTGGTGGGTCATATGTTTCTGGTAGATGATATCCACACCCTCCCGGTCGCCGCTCAGCGTACTTGCCACTGTCCGCCAGTCCGTGGGCTGGCTGGCGATAACCTCGTCCCGCATCGGGTGATCGATGCCGGTCAGGTGCAGGTAGCAGGCGTAGAAGGGCTCGTCGACGACCACCGTATCGGCGCGGTTCTCGAAGGAGCGCATCATCGCGGTCGAGATGTTGCGGGGGCCCGACCACATGGCAATCCGGGTGCTCACAGCTGTCCCGTTTCACGCTCTATACGGTCAAGGTAGAGCCCGCGCAATTTCGCCACCATCGGGCCGGGCCGGCCGGTCCCGATCGTTCGGCCGTCGATGTTGACCGCGGGCGCGACGCCGGCAAAGGTCCCGGTGACAAATGCTTCATCGGCACCGTAGACATCGGTAAGGCTGAAGTTCCTTTCGAAAACCGGAATGGCATTGTCCCGGCACAGGTTGATGATGTTGCGGCGGGTGATACCGTCGAGGCAATAGTCCCCCGAGGATGTCCACACCTGTGCGTCGCGCACGATGAAAAAGTGGGTCGAATTGCAGGTGGCGACAAAGCCGTGGGGGTCCAGCATCAGCGCCTCATCGGCGCCGGCCCTGGCAGCCTGGATGCAGGCAGTGATGCAGTTGAGCTTTGAGTGGGTATTGAGTTTGGGGTCCTGCACGTCCGGGTAGCCCCGCCTGACGTGCACGGTGAACAGGCGGATTCCCTGCTCAATGGTGGTTTCCACCGGCGACTTGTATTCGGCGATGATCACCACGGTGGGTGGGGTTATGGTCATCCTGGGGTCCTGGTAGGGAGTGGACTTGATCCCACGGGTGACCATGAGCCTGATGTGCACCCCGGACTCCATGTCATTGGCCCGGCAGGTCTCGTAAACCCGGTCCAGCATCGCCCGGGGAGTCACCTCCATGGCCATGTCCAGAGCCTTTGCCCCCTCGTACAGGCGCCTCATGTGCTCCCGGGCAAACAGGATTTTGCCCTTGTGCAGTCGCAGTCCCTCCCACACACCGTCACCCAGTATATAGCCCGAGTCGAAAACCGAGACTTTCGCCTCCGCGCGGGGGAACAGTTCGCCGTTGATATTGATCAGGATGTTTTCGTTGCGAGGGTCAACCTGGTGGTCGTGCGTACCTTGTGCCATACCTTTGAGTTCCCCTGTTGGCCCGAGTTGGCGGTGATGTCGCCGGCCCCATGAGTATAGAGGCAAGCCCACCGGCTTTGAACGCCGGCGCCACCGTGGCTGCGGCAGGTATTTTTCCGCTTGTGCTTCTTTGGTTCTCTGCTATCGATTACCCTTCGCTTACCAGAGTTCCTTTAAAGCAAGCTGGCTGCGGAAGGCCAGGCTCAACAACGGGGTGTCGATGTTTGTGAGAAGTTTAGCGAGGCTTTACGCCTTCCCACGGGCGCTGACAGCCGTGCCGTGTAACCGTCGGCGAGCGGGCAGTTCAAACGGCTGCCTGGTGAGCATTGTTCTCCTCGAGCAGATAGTGGATGACTGGATAGTGGACCAGGCGCGGTAGCCCCCTAATGACAACCATTGCGGGATTCGAGCTTGGGCAGCTGTTACTGGTATCGGCGGTGGTGCTGCTGGCGGCGCTTTTGCGCGGTTTCACCGGCTTTGGTTTCGCGCTGGTGGCCGTCCCCGTCTTTTCGCTGATCATGGCGCCCACCGAGGCCGTGGTACTCAGCGTCCTGCTCACGCTCACCATCAGCCTGTTTGGCATCCGCAGCTACTGGGGGGTGGTGCCACTCAAACCGATGTGGCCGCTGGTGCTGATGGCCTTCGTGGGTACGGTGGCAGGCACCTGGGTTGTAACGGTCATATCGGCGAGCAGTTTCCAGCTCTGGGCCGGGCTGTCGGTGATCCTGGCCTGCCTTGGCATGACCTTGTTCCGGCCATCAGGGCGCCCGCTGCATCCCGTTTTTGCCTGGTTGACCGGGCTGCTGTCAGGGCTGATGAATGGCGCCCTGGCGATCCCCGGGCCGCCCATGATTATCTACGCCATGCTGAACGAGCCGCAGCCACAGCGCAGCAGAGCCCTGCTGATGACATTTTTCCTCGCCGCTTCGCTGCTCGCCCTGGTTACCTATACGGTCGCGGGCTTCGTCAACATGCGCTCGGCAGGCTATTTCCTGACAGCATTGCCGGCGCTTTATGCCGGTGACCGGCTGGGTTATTACCTGTTCCGCCGCTTTGGCAGTGCGCTCTACCGGCGCATTACTCTGGTGGGGTTGCTTGCGATGGGGCTTAGTATTGTGATCGGCACCCTGCTGTGAACAGCGCTGTCAGCGAGGGCCGCTTTATCTCGCCGATGATGATAATCGACAGTGGCCAGCTTTCAACGCAGTGGGAAGTAGTCGGCGTTTTCAATAACCAAAAATACAGAGCCAGCTGCGATGCAGTGTCACAGCCCCCAGATTTCCCGACTGTAATCACCAATGGTGCGGTCGCTGGAAAAGCGTCCGCTGGCCGCCGTGTTGAAAATACTCATCCTGGTCCAGGCCTCGGTGTCCCGGTATGCGGTGGAGACTCGCTGTTGGGCGTCTACATATCCGCGGAAATCCGCCGCCGTCATCCAGGCGTCGTGCCTGCTGCGGATGGAGCTGATCACCGGGTCAAAGATGCCGGGTTCGAACAGGTTGAAGTGGCCGCTTTCCAGCAGGGTCATCACCCGTGAAAACGCTTCGTCCGCGGCGATTATGCTATCCGGGTCATAGTCCCGGCGCGCGGCATCGACCTCGTGCGCTTCCAGGCCAAAAAGGAAGAAGTTCTTGTTACCCACCGCCTCGCGGATTTCGATGTTGGCACCGTCCAGTGTGCCGATAGTGGGTGCGCCATTCATCATGAATTTCATATTGCCGGTGCCCGATGCCTCTTTGCCCGCCGTCGATATTTGCTCCGACAGATCGGTGCCCGGGCAAATCACTTCCATCGCCGTAACGCGGTAGTTGGGCAGGAAGGCCACCCGCAGCCAGGGTTTCAGGCGCGCGTCTGCGTTGATTACTGCCGCCACATTATTTACCAGTTTTATGATGGTCTTCGCCATGGCATAGCCGGGAGCCGCCTTGCCGCCAATCAGTATGCAGCGTGGTTGCAGGCCCTCTACGTCACCGCGAACCACCCGGTCGTAGAGATGAATAACGTGCAGCACGTTGAGCAGCTGGCGCTTGTATTCATGGATACGTTTCACCTGCACGTCAAACAGCATTTCCGGGTCAAACTCCACGCGGCATTCACGCCGGACCAGTTCCACCAGTCGCTCCTTGTTCGCCCGTTTCACCGCCCGCCAGCGCAGGCGAAAATCTTCCTCTTCGGCAAAGGCGCGCAACCTGGCTATGTCATCGAGGTCGGTAATCCATTGCTCACCGATGACTTCGGAAACAAGCGCGGTCAATCCCGGATTGCAGTGGGCCAGCCAGCGACGTGGTGTGACGCCGTTGGTCTTGTTGTTGAACTTGCGTGGCCAGAGTTGGTAAAAATCGCTGAACAGTCCCTCCTTTAACAATTCGGTGTGCAGCGCGGCGACGCCGTTGACGGAAAAGCTGCCCACGATCGCCAGGTAGGCCATGCGCACCTGTGGGTATTCGCCTTCCTCGATAATGGACATGCGCCTCTCGCGCGCGGTGTCGCCTGGCCAGTGTTGCGCCACCTGCACAAGAAAGCGTGCGTTGATCTCATAAATAATATCCAGCAGTCTGGGCAGCAGTTCCCTGAACAGCGCTACCGGCCACCTCTCCAGGGCCTCGGGTAACAGGGTATGGTTGGTGTAAGCCATGGTGCTGCTGGTTATTTCCCAGGCCTCGTCCCATCCCAGCAGGTAGTCGTCCATAAGTAGTCGCATCAATTCGGCTACGGCAATAGTTGGATGCGTATCGTTAAGCTGAAAGCCGGTCTTTTCTGCAAATCGGCCAAAGTCCGTACCGTTATACTTGACCCATCGGTGCAGCACATCCTGCAGGCTGGCCGAAGCCAGAAAATATTGTTGGCGCAGGCGCAGTTCCTTGCCGTTCTCACTGGCATCGTTGGGATACAGTACCATGGTGATCTGCTCCGCCAGGTTCTTGGCGGCGACCGCTTCGGTATAGCTGCCTGCGTTGAACTCCTCCAGATCGAATTCATCGGTGGCCTCTGATTTCCACAGGCGCAGCGTGTTCACGATGTCGTTGCGATAGCCCGGCACCGGCACATCGTAGGGCACCGCCAGCACGTCATGCGTATTGATCCAGCGGGCGCGCTGCTTGCCTGCCTGATCCTGGTAATAATCGGTATGGCCAAAAAACTTTATTCGCACGGTATTTTCAGGGCTCTCGATTTCCCAGGGATTGCCTTCGCGCAGCCAGTGATCGGGACATTCCACCTGGTAGCCGTTGTCGATTTTCTGGTGGAACATGCCGTACTCGTAGCGAATGCCGTAGCCGGTAACCGGTAGGGACAGGCAGGCACAGCTGTCGAGAAAACAGGCCGCCAGTCTGCCGAGGCCGCCGTTGCCCAGTCCTGCATCCAGCTCTTCCTGCTCCACCTGCTCCAGGGAGCAGCCATAGTTGTGCAGGGCTCGACGCACGGGCTCCTCGAGGTCGAGATTGGTGACGGCGTTACTGAGTGCGCGACCCATCAGGAATTCCATCGAAAGATAACTGATGTGTTTTGGACGCGATTCGTTGCGCTCATCCCGCGTCGCGCGCCACCGCTCGATCAGCCGATCCCTGATGGTGAGCGCCAGGGCATAGTACAGGTAGCGATGTGATTCCCCGACTTCATCCCGACCCAGAGTCAGGCGGAAATGGCGATTGAGGTCCTCCGAGACATGCTCCGGGTCCATACCCAAAGGGTCCATGCCGTGCTGGTCGGGATTTATGGATTCATTCACTGCTCGTTCCCCCATCTGCTGAAAGCCACCATGATAGTTGAAGATCGTCCGTAACCGGGCATCCTCAGACGCGATCAACCGTACCTGTTTGGTTGCAACCCCGGGTAGCGGACAATCAACTGAAGGCCTGCAGCCCGGTCTGGGCGCGACCCAGGATCAGGCCGTGTACATCGTGGGTGCCCTCGTAGGTGTTGACCACCTCGAGATTGCACAGGTGGCGCATGATCGGGTACTCGTCGGAAATGCCGTTGCCTCCCAGCATGTCCCGGGCCACCCTGGCGATGGCCAGTGATTTGCCGCAGTTATTGCGCTTGATCAGGGAGATCAGCTCCGGGGCGATCTGGTTGCTGTCCATCAACTGTCCGGCTCGCAGCGCCGCCTGCAGACCCAGGCTGATCTCCGTTTGCATGTCGGCCAGCTTCAGCTGTATCAGCTGGTTGGCCGCCAGCGGCCTGCCGAATTGCTTGCGGTCCAGCACGTACTGGCGTGCCGTGAGCCAGCAGGTCTCGGCGGCGCCCATGGCACCCCAGGCGATACCGTAACGGGCGTTATTCAGGCAGCCGAATGGTCCCTTTAAACCCTTCACCCCGGGCAGCAGGTTCTCAGCGGGCACGAATACGTTATCCATGACAATCTCGCCGGTGACCGAGGCGCGCAGGGCGAGCTTGCCCTCGATTTTGGGGGCGCTCAATCCCTCCATGCCCTTCTCCAGGACAAAGCCGCGGATATCACCGGCATCGTCCCTGGCCCACACCACGAAGACATCGGCAAAGGGACTGTTGGTGATCCACATTTTCGCCCCGCTTACGCGGTAGCCGCCGTCGACGCTGCGGGCGCGGGTAATCATGCCTCCCGGGTCCGAACCGTGGTCAGGCTCGGTCAGGCCGAAACAGCCGATCCACTCACCGGTGGCCAGTTTCGGCAGGTACTTCTCCCGCTGCGCCTCGTCGCCGTAGGCGTGGATGGGATACATCACCAGGGAGGATTGCACACTCATCATCGAGCGGTAGCCCGAGTCAACGCGCTCCACTTCGCGCGCCGCGAGACCGTAGCTGACGTAGTCCACCCCGGGACAGCCATAGCCTTCGATGGTCGGGCCCAGCAGTCCCAGTTCCCCCATTTCACGAAAAATCGCCTGGTCGGTATATTCGTCGCGGTAAGCCTGTCGTACCCGGGGCGCCAGTTTGCCCTGGGCATACTGGGCTGCGCTGTCGCGAATCATGCGCTGGTCTTCATTGAGCTGCTGGTTGAGTCCGAAGGGGTCCTCCCAGTTGAACCCCTGCCACTGCCTTGCCGCCATAGACGCTCTCCTGCGATCCGCTCAAAAAAAGGAATAATGCTTCGGCCGAAAGTGGCCAATGTCTGCGAAGACTACACGAATTAGCGGTTGTCTGTATCGCTGCAGGGGTGCCGGGCTTGAAGAAGCCGCATGACCAGCACCCCCCGTCGGTGTCCTGCGCGGAGGCGCTACCGCATCCTCCAGGTCATGGATGATGCCATCGGCGTTGCAGGCGCGATGGATACAGGCCACGTCGCCCTGTCCGGGTCGTGACCCGGTCCCGGAGCAGTTGAACAGTTACTCTAGCGGTTCGGCACGAGAGGCACCGGCAAAACAGGACTTGCTGCCATTGTCGGGACAAATCACGACATAGCTCAGGCGCTTGCCACAGCCCGATACACCGACGGTATATTCGGCACGTTCATACCCGAACCGGATCGATATGGGTTGTACGGTCTCGCTCGAAAGCAGCGTGCCTTTGGCGGTGGGGCAATTGAGCTCGAAGGCGCCACGGCGCTCGGCCATGTCGATCGCAGTGGGCTGCATCTGGTCGATAAAGGGAGGCCCCGAAGCGCAGGCGGAAAGCAGCGCGGGGATCGTAACAACGAGTAGCAGGCGCACATTTGGCATAAGGAGTTCCTTACGTTTCCAGAGTGGGATATCAGAGCCTTTTCGAGTGCCAATAGTAGACGCAGAAACGGGAGCATGCCAAGTGGCATTTTCTTTGCGGCGGTCGAACGGGTGCTGCCATCATTGAATTACGCCAGGCCGCGTTATTTCAAGCCGCGGGGTGGCGTGGGGCCGGCATTCGAATCCGGGCACACAGGAAGAAGCGAAGACGCCGGGGGCTTATTCAGTCTTGTTGTCACGCAACCTGTCCATATGTTTGTGCACGAGCTGCAAGTAGCGGGGAGTGTGGCCTATATCCTCATACATCGGGTCGCCTTCCTCGTCCCGCGAAATAACCTTCTTCCCCTGCACGTAGGGAAACGCTGCAACAACTTCATCAAGGACGACGCCGAGCAACTCGGCGATGAACTGCTCCCGGCTACGCAGAGGGAACAGCTCCACCAGCGCCTCCAGCTTCGCCGCTGTGTCCAGCGGCAGGCGGACAGAATAAGATTCACTGGAGAGACCTCCCGCGGCTTCGCTGTCCCATCCTTCGATCAACTGATTGACATTCATTTTGTCGCTCCACTTTAGTCATCTAGCGAGCCGAGCCCGGGATCACCCTGACTGGCTCACCTGTATCAGTGTAGGACAATACTGGAGGGTGGGGATGTCCCCGTCGCGTAGATGGGACTGCATATTGTCCCGCATCAGCCGGTATGCGCTTTCCATTTCTCCAGTCGTAGCCGGGCGTAAGCTTACCGCTGATGTATCCGTATTGCGCCGACGGCGAATAGCCCCGGTTCGAGGCGGTTTGTCAGACATTGTTCATCTTAAAACGGTTCCCTGGCATGTTCACCTGGAGGTATTTACGGGCGGTCGCGGCGGCCGGCCAGGCACTGCAGCTGTTTAAGGTCTGCTACAAGGCTCTCGCCAGCCTCACTGGACTGGATCGAAATTACCACCATATGTTTAGCCATCCGGGTAAAATCGTGATTCCAGCATTCTGTTTCGCATTTCATGAGCAGCTCGCCTTTCTGCTTGTCGTAGCTGAATGTCAGATCCGATATCGGTGCTATGGATTGCGCGGTCCCCTCGTGGGGCATCAGCAGCCGCCGGTAGGCGAACAGGCCGGTGCTGGATACTAAAGTGAGATTCAGTGGCTTGACAAAGGAGTCGGGTTCGATGGCCTTGATGGTGCGGGTAATGGATGTCTGAGTCGCGCTGAGTCCGTCTGCCCCACAGGGAGTAGCCTGGCTGCTGTTGGTCGCGCAAAGCGTGACCAGTAAACAGTTAATCCATCTGTTAATCAGCATCCCTGCTCCCTTTGATCCAGTTGCTACCCGGTGGGCTGCAAGCCGCAAAAGCAGGTATATATCAGTCTCCGGCTGCTGGCAATCGTTTCAGGCAGTATAGGTGAGACAAACAGCTTGCTGTGGCCGGATTTCCTCACTTACTCTGTTGTAGATCGACCCCACCATGAGCCAACCAGGTCCGGTTTGATAGTGCTGCCGGGTCTCGCGGCTCAACTGGATTTTGATTGCCATGCCGGGAGATGGTGGCGCGGCATGTAAGATGTTGCAAAGCAGTCTCGCGGGAATCCTTAGAACCAGGTGAGGCCGCAACCATCGTAAAAAGGCAGACCTGTGAACACCTGGCGCAGGAGTTTGGTGAGGCGACACGAAACCGAATGGATTTATCGTAGGGATGACTATGAAAATATCATTCCACGGCGCTGATCAGAATGTGACCGGCTCCTGGCATATGGTGCAGTGCGCGAGCAAGCGCATCCTGATTGACTGCGATCGCGGGCAGCCGTCATAGCACTGCCTGCAAACCCGTCTCTGGAAACGGCCGCTGCGCTACATGGGAGAAGGCCGCCGCCCGCGCGGCATTGCGCGAAGCTCCCGCCTGTTGATCCGTTTTGGTGCTCCCGGGCGTGAACATCACCTCCATGTCCGTTCATTCACGAATGATAGGACAAAATAGTTTACGCGGGGAGGTTTCTGCTTTTACCACGCGCTTGCCTGCTCGCAGCTTGAATGCTGATGCACCAGATCTTCCGGCTTAAAATAGGCGACCTGCATGATAAAGAAGACGGGGCGGCGTTATAGGAGCCTTGGCGGCCAACGAAGCGAAGGCGTCATATGATTCCAGGCATGACGTGGTAGTCCTGTCTCATGCTCACTACCCCTTTGACCCCAAGGCAAATGAAAGAGGATTGGACTATAAGGATTTGCTTTCGACTAGTGGCTGACATCCGCTATGCTACGGAAAACTACAACGGAGAACCCCTATGATTGGCTATGTAGTACTGGGCACCAACGACCTGCCACGAGCTGCGGCTTTCTACGACGCCCTGCTCGGCGAGATTGGTCTGACGCGTCAAATGGACTTCGGCGAGCGAGGCTATGCCTGGGGAGCGAACATGGACGCCGTGATGCTGTGCATCATGACGCCATTCGATGGAAATCCCGCAACGGTGGGCAATGGTACGATGACGGCAATAGGAGTCGGTTCACGTGATGAAGTCGAGCGCATCCACGCCAAAGCTCTCGAGCTTGGTGGTAGGGATGAGGGCGCGCCGGGCCTGAGAGCTGATGGTGGAGACGGTTTTTACGCGGCCTACTTCCGCGACCTGGATGGCCACAAACTGGACGTATTTACCTACTCCTGAAGAACTACTTCGCCTAGCCTCCGAGGTTTGAATGGCGGAGCAAGCGAACTGCCGCACGCGGTAGCGTGCAATGGCCTTTTGCCAGGAAACCGCGACGTGGTTGATCTTGCGGCAATTGTTGATGAATTGAGCTGAGCTGGTCGTTGCAGTACATAGCCGCGCCCAGGGTAACGCAGAAATGGCCGAAGTCGTGCTCGAGATTTTTAACCGATTGATTTTACGAACTTAGAATCTAACACATATAGCGCATCCTGCACTCCCGCGGATTTCTGCCGGGAAGGGCGCCGGTGCGAGCGTTATCGAATACCGATGACATCGAAATATGATCGAGTCCTTTGGAAATGCTGTGGCGGAAGCCCTCTTAAATGACAGGAAGAGCAAGTCAACCAGATCGTTTCCAAATGAACTTCGGAGAATCGCCAGGCGACGTAGCTGCGTTCCAGCGGCGGGAAGATTCGTCGCAAAGGCATCACAGGCAGCGCGTGAGACGCCGTCCACAAGACTAAAGGGCTGCTCCTGCTGGTTATTGCACAGTGCGAGGACACCTCCTGGATTGTCATCAAAATGACACCTGGCTGCAATAACTCTGCCACGAACGACAGGCATTCTGCTCGCATGGAAGTGCTAAGCCGATTGCACAGCTATGACCGGCACCTGTTTGCGAAGATCTTCAGGCAGGGTGAGCGGCGCATGGTCATTCCCATGGCGAGGGCGCTCTCCCGTTCAGGCGACGGCTATCTGCACCTGCTGATTCCGCTGGTTTTATGGCAGCTGCAGCTGCCGGATGTCCCACACTTTCTCGCGTTGCTGACACTGGCCCTGGGCCTCGAGCGCGGCCTGTACTGGTCACTCAAGAACTCACTTCGCAGGCCGCGACCTCAGAACGCGATACCCGGGCTGCGCAGCCTCATAACAGCAGCGGACCAGTTCAGTTTTCCTTCCGGGCACAGCTCCGGTGCATTTTTGCTGGCCACGACACTCGTGATCATCTTCGGCGGCCCGGTGCTGGCCATGTATGTCTGGGCCGGTGGCGTCGCGCTCTCCCGGGTTCTGCTGGGAGTGCATTTTCCAGGCGATATCCTGGCCGGAGGCATTATGGGCAGTACTGTAGCGCTGGCAAGCGCCGCGTTGCTGGGAGTGATGTGAGATGAGAATTCTGTACGGGGTGCAGGCCACCGGTCAGGGCCATATCAGTCGCGCCCGGGCGATGGCCGGCGCACTGCAAGATAACGGGGTTGCGGTCACCTGGCTGTTTTCCGGTCGCCCACGGGAGCGACTGTTCGACATGGAACCTTTCGGCGACTATCTCCATCGGGACGGACTGAGTTTTGTCACCCGGTCGGGGCGCATACGCTACCGGGCGACAATCGCGGGCAACAACCTGGCGCAATTCGCGCGCGATGCCAGTCGCCTGAACCTGTCGCGCTACGATGCAGTGGTCACGGATTTCGAACCGGTGACCGCCTGGGCGGGCAGGCTCGCCGGTGTTCGCACCATAGGCATCGGTCACCAGTACGCCTTCGTTCGGGAGACACCCAAAGCCGGGAACCGCTGGTGGACCGAGCTGATCATGCGGAATTTTGCGCCGGTGACGCTGCCCCTGGGGCTGCACTGGCACCCCTATGCAGCCAATGTTCTGCCGCCGATCCTGGACCTGCCGGAGCTGCGCGCGGAGCCGGAGGATCACTTCCTGGTTTATCTCCCGTTCGAGGACCAGGCCGCCGTCACCGCGCTGCTTCGACAGCTGCACGGCTATCGTTTCTCGCAGTATGCACCGGGATTGAGCGCGCAAATCCTGGGCAATGTAAGGCACTGCCCACCATCGATCACCGGGTTCAAGCATGACCTCGCCAGTAGTCGGGGCGTTATCTGCAATAGTGGTTTCGAGCTGATCAGCGAGTGCCTGCATTGGGGCAAACCCGTGTTCACCAAGCCGCTGAGGGGCCAGATGGAACAATTGTCCAACGCACTCGCCCTGCAACAACTTGGCTATGCCACCGTGAGTGACCGGCTGAGCGCGGAAAAACTCGCCAGCTGGTTGTCGGCGCCGCAGACGCCCGCTGCCAGACCCTTCGCCGATGTCGCCACTGCACTGGCACGATGGCTGGCCGCGGGCGCCACGGCGCCGGCCCTGCAGCTTTCACAGGACCTCTGGCGGCAGACAAACAGTTCGGGCACAGCCCTTCACGCAAACGCGCCGCCTCTCCGGCGTATCCCGCTGCCTGCAGGGGCCGTTGCCACCGCCTGAGGGGCTTGTGCATGGCGCATTGATCTTTCGCCCATAAGTGCCAAAGTTTAGCTATTCCAGCTTCGCCCGTAAGACATTACCCTTGAAAGGGCACTGGCCCGCTAAAGAGTGTTTGCCGGGTACAGAGGGAACGAGTTGAACAGGCAAGGTATATGGTTCCGGAGCAGTTTGACGAGCTGGTAGAACGGGTACTCGACGACCTGCCCGCATGGGTGCAGGGTGCCTTCGACAATGTGACGATTATGATAGAGGACGCGCCGGACCCGGAACTACTGGAGGATGGCGAGGACCTGCTGGGGCTTTATACGGGCACGCCGCTGCCCGAGCGAGGGGTAGACTACGGTGGCGTACTGCCCGACGTCATCTACATCTATCGCCGGCCGCACCTGGCGCTGGGACTGCCCGAGTCCGAACTGGGCGAGGAAATCGCCCGTACCGTTCTTCACGAGATCGCACATTACTTCGGTATCGACGACGATCACCTGGAGGCAAACGACTTCGGCTAGGTTGCGTCCAGGAATTCCACCGGCTGCGCGAGTACCAGCTATGCTGCCAAAACGCCTGTTCTCGCATAACGACCAGCAGTCGACCTGGATGTCCTTCACCCCGGAGCGATCGCAGTTGCGCGCGGTGGCCAGGACCATGTCAGTGCCTGATGCCCTGGGCGCTTCGCGCCAGGTTTTTTTCGTCGGCCCGAGGGGCTTCGATACCCACTCGGCGCAGGCATAAGTCTGCCAAAAGTTAAAAATAAGCTGTCTGCAAAACGCTTACTCCATCAGGGTGATGATGACCTTGAGCTGGTCGTCGCTCAGGTCGGCAAAATCCGAGTGCCGCTTGTCATCTGGGTTCTTTGCATTGACGAGGATTTCCTCGACACTCATGCCCGCCCAGTCCTCGGCAGGTTCATGGCAGTCGAGGCACTGGTCGGCATCCCGCGCGCTCGCGGAGTTCACCAGCGTGAGCATGCCGGCAAAGGCAAGGCTGGGCAGAGTATTCTCTTTCATGACAAGTGTTTCCTTCAACGGGGGTTTCTCAAAGTCTAGCAGAGGATTTTTTTGTAGAACCCTGTGGGATGCTGGTACCCTATCTCGGGCGGGGTTTGCTTCAGGACTGCTGTAGGGTCGGGCAGCTTGCGCCGCTCACAGGTTGCTCCTGGAGGGCGATTACGGTGCGGTATAGTGCCCGGCGCGTTGTCACTTGCTCAGGCTTTGCGAATATCTTCTCAGGAATTTCAGTACGGGGGCAGACAGACCAGTGAGCCGACTAATAAAAATCGTAGTTGTTCTGGCAGGTCTCGGCGTTGGCATGGTGGCGAGTTGGGCAGCGCTGGACACTGCTTTTCATGCCACGGGGGACTACGAGTTCTGTACCAGCTGCCATTCCTACGAACCCATTGCCGCGGCGTATCGGGAGGATATCCACGGCGGCAATAACGAGTACGGGTTTCGTGCCGCCTGCAATGACTGCCACCTGCCGCACGACAATTCCCTGCACTATTTCTGGGTCAAGGCGAAACACGGTGTCTTTGATCCCACCATGGCGATACTCAAGAGCCCGGAGGACATCGACTGGCACGGTATCCGCGAGCGCCGTGAGGAATTCGTCTACGACTCTGCCTGCCTGAATTGCCACAAGTATCTCAAAGAGGCGACCGAGGGCAACCGCATGGCCTTCCGGGCCCATAGCCGCTATTTCAGTGGTGAGACTGATCGCCGCTGCGTCAGTTGTCACGAACACGTCGGGCATAACCGCCTCGGCTATCACCTGGAGGCTTTCGGCTGGGAGGCGCCTGCCCAGGAGTAGTCGCGCTGCGATACCCTCTCCCTCCTTTCACAGCAGGTTCGCGGCGGGCACACGCACATTCTCGAAAAAGACCTCATCGATGGGGCAGTGCTGTCGCGACCACCTAAATAGCGCAACTGCCGGCTTACCCGTACCCCGACTGTCGCAGTGGGTACCATGATTGTGCTGCGGCGCTTCGAACGGGTGCTTCGGGGTCAGTCTTTCACACCATGAGCGGGAATAGACACTGCCGCACAGCGGATTTTGGTAGTGAAGTCGGCGCAGCACTTTTACAATGCATTCGCGCAATTCGCCAGGAAAATTCTCTGCTGCGACAGTCCCTGCTCGCGCACGATAGCCTTCGACAAACTGCCCTTCGGCCATCGGCGCAGGCCCATCTGGCCGCCGGAGAAAGCCCTGTTCGAGGCGACTACACTTTAGACGGGCTCCGCATTTCCGACGCCACTGTAGGCGACGCCTGAGAGCCGCGCCATCTCTTCCCTGAATGTGGACAGGTCCTCCGTGCTGAATTGTTGCAGGTGGCGATGGCCCAGGCCCTACCGGACTTTGATCAGTCGAAACGGAGTCGCCAAAAAGTGGCAAACATGATGTACTAAACGCATCCCACCAGGACAACGCGCATGGCCAGTCTCACAGACATCGGGCATTGGATATCGGAGAACGAGGCGCTGCTCAGCGGAATAGTGGCGCTGGTCGTCCTTACGGGCCTGGTCTTGTCGCCGGTCGGCAAATTGTTGTTGCACCTGCTCGGGCGCAGGAGCGAGAAGGGGGCACAGGTAGCGCTCGCCGAGGTGCTGCCCGAGGCAGCCGGTACCCCGAAGTCTTCACCGGCTGCATCGACTGTCGAGGATCCGGAATCCTCCGAGCCGCTGCTTGCCGTCCTCGCCTTCGACAATCTCTCCAGCGATCCGGAGATGCAATTTTTTTCTGACGGTGTCAGCGAGGAGATCATCCAGCGTCTTTCCAGTGGCGCCAAGCTCAGGGTCATGGCGCGGACGTCCAGCTTCCAGTTCCGGGGCGAGCGCAAGGCCGAGGCCGCCGCTGCGCTTGATTGCTCTCACCTGCTCGATGGGTCTATCCGGCGCAACGCCGGGCGGGTGCGTCTCAGTGCGCACCTGGTGGAAACAGCCTCACGGACAACCCTTTGGTCGCAGCGCTACGACCGTGACCTGGCGGACATCTTCGCTGTCCAGGACGAGCTTTCCGCCAGTATTGCCAGGGCCCTGGACCACGCGTTTGCCAACCCATCGAGCCGCAATGTCGCCCCGGATATCTACGATCTCTATCTGCGGGCCAGCCTGCGATCCTACGCCCCCGATGAGTTGCGGGAGCGGATCGAGATGCTGGAAGAGGTCACCCGGCGCGCGCCCGATTTTACCGAGGCCTGGGCGCGCTTGGCGTATATCAGGGGCTGGCAACATTTTTATCAGCCTTTCGCCGAACGCGCCGCAACCGTGGCGCGGGTGAAGGAGGAGGCTGGTCGCGCGCTTGAAGTCGACCCACTTAACATCGACGCCCTGGCCGGGCAATTGTTCGTGGTACCGGCCTTTGGGGCTTTTCTCGAGGGCGACAAAATCCTGGAGCAAATGCAGCGAGCCACCGGTTGGGGCGATGGCCGCCGCTACGTGGGCTGGTACCTGCGAACCATGGGACGAATTCAGGAGAGCCTCGAGGAGACCGAGCGCGCCTATCGCCTCGATTCGCTGGACCCGATGTCAACCAATGTGCTGGCGCTGGCGAGGATGGCGGCGGGGAAGGTGAAGGAGGCGATTCCGCTGTACGAGGATCTGGTAGAGCGGGTGCCCGACATGAGCTTTCCCGTATCCAGCCTGCTGCGGGCCTATGCCTTCCAGGAGGACTGGGCGGCAGTCGACCGGCTGTTGGCCGTGGCGGAGCAGCGCCAGATCCGCGAGTTTCGCGACGGCCTGCCCTTTATCCGGGCCAAGCGCGAGCGGTCTGCCGAGGAAATTGGCGCCTGGAAGGCCTCTATCGAACAACATGTCGCCGGGACTGGCTGGATCGACCCGGCGCGTCTGGCCTATACGGCCCACCTGGGCCTGATCGACGAGGCCTTCGAACTGGTGGCAAACGCCAGGCTGGGGCCGGCGGGTTCCAGCGGCGACATAATGGGCCCGGACGGGTATCGAACGTCGCTTTTGTTCCAGGCAGGAATGCCCGAACTGCGCAACGATCCGCGCTTCCCTGCACTGTGCGCGCGCCTGGGGCTCGTCGAGTTCTGGCTCGAATCGGGGAAATGGCCCGACTGTGTCGACGAGGTGCCCTATGATTTCAGGGCCGAATGTGAGCGGGCTCGGGTTATCCCCGTTGAAATGATCGGATTCCAGGGTTTCCAAACTAACTGATCATTTCATTATTGCGAAATGTTCCAATACATTCGTGGTCGCTCGCGTCGGCCTCTACCAGGTTTATCCTGAAACGGCCGCGGTGAGCCGACCGTAATAACAATGTTACGGAATAACGGCACGGCACCTGGCGATCCAATCGGCGATTTCGAGTTCACTTCCAGAGGTTTAACAGTATGTGGCCCCAACCATACGGGTGGCGGCGGCTCCCTGCAGGTTGATAGATATTGGTAGCTATGGGTGGACTTGACGGGGCCGCCCAGGCCACCGACCCCAGCATTATGAATCGTGCTGGCGATTATTAACTGATTGATTTTACTAACTTAAAACGACCGGGCTGGCGCACCAGCACCCACAGCGCATTTTGCACCACGGAGCACAACGAATCACAGCACGTCCCGCAAATCTCCCGCAAGTGGTGCACCGACCCCCTATAGCTCGGTCCGCCAATCGCGACACTTTATTTGTCGCAATAGCTTGATCGCGACAGAAAAATGCGTTTATATGTCGCAATAGAAGAAAATGCGACATAACACCCATGCCCAAACAAGTCTCAGAAGAGGAACTTGAAGCCATTCGGAGAGCCGTTGGCGGCTTTCCAGAGGGCGCCTCTATTGACGAGATAAGCGATGCCATAGAGCCAAAAATCCATCGCAGAACACTGCAACGGCGGCTTGCCGTACTGGTGGAAAGGAAGCAGCTCCTTCTAGAAGGGGGAGGGCGTGGTAGTCGATATCGGGTCCCGCCCGACAATGCTGATGTAAACATCGAGGTAGGTGGAGCACAGCTTGGTTTGACCAGCGGAATCCCCGAGGTCGAGATCTATATCCCGATCTCAGGGGTAGGCGCAGAGATTAAACGACTTGTGCGGCAACCCATTCAGCATAGGCGCCCTGTGGGCTACAACCGGGACTTTATCGGAACTTATCAGCCCAACCGCACTTTCTACCTGCCCGAGGAAGTGCGTAAACATTTACTGGAGATCGGTCAATCCCAAGCGGGTGTACTCGCAGCGGGAACCTATGCCTTGCAAATCTACAACAGGCTGTTGATCGATCTGACGTGGAATTCCAGTCGTCTTGAGGGTAACACCTATTCCCTACTTGAAACTGAACGGCTCATCGAATTGGGTGATAGTGCCGAGGGCAAGGATGTTCTGGAAACCCAGATGATCCTGAACCATAAAGCAGCCATTGAATTACTCGTGCAGTCAGCGGCGGATACGGGGTTTAACCGATACACCATATGTAACCTCCACGCGCTGCTTTCAGAAAACCTGCTGCCAGATCCTGCAGCCTGCGGCCGCTTGAGGCAGCACTCGGTCGGCATTGGTGCAAGCGTGTTTCAACCGCTGCAAGGCAGCGCTTTGATAAATGAGTGTCTTGATGAGGTGTTATTCAAGGCAGACGCTATCAGAGATCCTTTCGAGCAGGCATTCTTCGCCATGGTGCAGTTGCCGTATTTGCAAGCGTTTGACGACGTGAACAAACGCGTATCTCGCCTGGCAGCAAACATTCCTTTCATTCGAGAAAACCTGAGCCCTCTCTCTTTTGTCGATGTACCTGAGACAGCATACATTGACGGCTTGCTAGGCATCTATGAGCTCAACCGCACTGAATTGTTGGCTGATGTTTTTGTTTGGGCCTATGAGAGATCTTGCGCCCGCTATTCTGCGGCCCGTCAATCACTCGGTGATCCCGATCCGTTTCGGTTGCGTTACAGGGAATTCATCGCTCAGCTGGTCTCCAATATCGTCCGTTCCGCTCTAAACAAGCGCGAGGCGGTTTCAGCTATAAAGCAGTTCATAGAGCAAGAAATTGTGGAGCAAGACAGAGCGCGCTTCATGGAAATAGTGGAGACGGAACTGACTGGTTTGCATGAGGGAAATATCGCCAGATATAAGTTGAAACCTTCAGAGTTTGAAAACTGGTTAAAGAGATGGAGTTGAAGTAAAGATACCGTCTTGTTCCACAGTGATGTAAATGAAAATCGAAAATTTCGGCCGCTCTTATTCTGCGGCCTGGGTTTTTAATCACCGCCGGCGTGCAGTAGAAATTTTCGGTTTGTCGTAAAACGTCTTTTCGTCAGACAACCCCAGAACCACTCGACAGGTCCTTGCCTGAACAGGTGCAACCACGCGGCGCTGAACAAAACCTGCCCACTATAGATAACCAAAGCCAACAACCACAACTGAGCCAGGCCGAGAGAACCGAAATAACCTAGACCGATCCCATAAAATAGGGTTATGCCGATCACCGATTGCATCAGGTAGTTGGTAAAAGCCATTTTACCGATCAGGGTCAGGGGATGTAATAATTTGCGCCCAAGTTTATTTTCATACAGCACACCTATTACCGACATGAAACCGAAAGCAAGGGTGGTCTGGCTGGCCACGAGCACGAGTTTGGCCAGTAAGTCCATCTCTGAAACTGCCCAGCGAGAGATATTTGCGTGCAGGCCAAATGCTAGTGTACTCAGAGCAATTCCCGTCACGCCCCAAACAAGGACCCAGCGCATCCTATGTACTTGATGAATAAAATATTCACTGCGTGCCAGATAGAAACCCAGCAGAAAAAATCCTAGCACCCGACTGATGCGCCCATTAGGCAGGAAGTCGAGCCAGCGCCAGTAGAGGTTGTGAATATTCATCGAAAAACTATCGCCCCAGCCTCCATCGCCAAGAGCGGCCGTGCCCCGGAGTAACGTCAGGATAAACCTTGTGTGCGAGACTGGAGGTGCCGGTCGCCTCAGGCCCAAAATACAGCATCAACCCCTGGGGTATCGCGAAGAACAGCAGCAATCCTATCCCCAACCATAGAATGGACCCGGTGGGCAGATCACGCATTAGTATCATCACAAAACCAAGCAAGGCGTACAGGGTAAGAATATCGCCAGACCAGAAAAGAGCATGGACAATACCGAAAAGAAACAAGAGCCAGTCGGCGACGATAGACCGGAATAAAGCTGTCCATCTGCCCCTGATTCTTGAGATATTGTAGACCAAAACCAGCGCCGAACAGTATGGAGAAGATGGCGTAGAACTTGCCATCCACTATCCATATGTGAAGCGAGTTGAAAACCCGATCAAGATGGGCGTAGTCCAGGGTATCTATTTGCTTAAGGGGAATAAATCTGTAACCACTCCAGCTCTGGATGTTCGCGAACAGAATTCCTAGAACAGCGAAGCCGCGAATGGCATCGATAATATCGATTCGCTTGCTCTTAATCACTTCTGGCTAAATCTCACGACACTCGAGGGCCTAGTATGTACTAATTATCAAAGAATAACCGGATCCCGACACATTCTCTCTCAGGTAGTAGTGCAAGGCATAGGACATATTAACGGCCTATCGAGAGTAGACATCCTCGCTGATTGTGCTGCCCGGACCTGCAGACCTGTCGAAGTTTCCATCTATTGACCCGAAAATCCTGTTCGCGGCGTTGGACATGCCATTCTATCCGGTCAATCCTGAACGAGCGCGCGCAACCGCTCGTGCCATGCGGTTTCCCTGGCTTCCTTAGCGGTAAGAAATGGATCTATATGCAAGTATTTTGAGATCATATTCAAGGTACTGACCAGTTAACCTCAGGGCTTGCGTGATGTTACAAAAAATGGTCTCGAGTGGCCAGGGATGCATAATCAGGATCCATTTTGAGCAACATTTTTAAAATCCACCCTGAATTGCCACTTGTTGAGAGAAGACAAGTCAGTCAGTTCCACCGGTACCGTAAAAACCGCCAAAGCCACTAATTTGTCAAAACCTTCTGATATCATGGACGGCTTTGTTAGCAATTCGCCATGTAAAGATCCGTGGCAGGAGGTGGTGGTGGGAGGACAGGACATAATAAGAGGCTGCCCGCAGCTTCAGCCGCAATCACATCCAGGCCAATGCCCAGCGCTGGGAAAACTCGCATACACAACCAATGCAGGCCTTGCGTGAAGCCGCAAAGATGGGGCTTTTATCCTTTGAAACCCCACGGGAATATGGCGGCCTGGGAGCAACCTTCCAGACCAAGCAAGCAATTTGTGAGGAACTGGCCAGGGGCGACATGGCGTTTGCCTTTGCGCTGGTTAATTCACAGAATATTGCCGCCAAACTGGCCCCGAGGCCGCACCGGGCGCCATCATGAGGAGCTGATTACAGCACTCATGCGCGCGGATCTTTTTTGGTGCAACAGCCTTGTCGGAGCCAGGCGCGGCAGCGATTTTCCCGGTATCTCGACTAAAGCCGAGAAAAGCAGTGGGGGCTGGTTATTGAATGGCACGAAGGGTTGGATCACCAATGCTGCTATAGCCGATATCTTTATCGTTTATGCGCCAGACGAATCCGGCCAGCGGCTGGCGCGGAATTGCGTCGAGTATCTGGTGGATGCCCGCAAGCCCGGCTTTCGGCGCGGTGATATCTACTCATTGGTGGGCGGCCATGCTGTTGGTGCAGGCGAATTCCATTGGAGGACTTTCATGTGTCGGCTGAAGATGAGCTGTCACCGCCTGGTGAAGCCTTCGAACGTGCCATCAGTACCGTCAACGGTGCGCGCATTTATGTCGCCAGCATGTGTTGCGGTATGGTAGCGGACGCTTTGGACCGAGCGCTGGATTACGGCGAACAGCGGTTGGCGTTTGGTAAGCCCATTCTGGACAATCAGGGCTTGATGTGGTCTCTCAGCGAGGTTGCAACCGACCTGGAGGCTTTGCGAGCCCTCGCCCACAAGGCGGGACGCCAGGTTGACCTGGGCGAAGATGCCGTGTTCGAGGCTGCCGTGGCCAAGAAATTCGCCGGTCGCATCACGGTGCCAGCCATTACGGCCTGCATACAGGCTATGGGTGCGAATGGCCTGCGCCAGGACAGCGCCCTGGGGCGACACCTGGTGGGCGCCAAGATCGCCGCCTTTACAGACGGCTCTACGGAAATGATGAACGAGCGAATTGGTGCAAGCCTTCGCCGTCAGCGGCTGTCCCCGTCCGATTAATCAGCTACACCGGCTGGAGCTACTATCGACTCAGGTTTTGAAAAGTTAACGAGGAGAATAATTGCGGGGTCAGGTGTGAAAGGGGGACCTACCCCGGGGCAAGAACTCCCCGGCCATACCCCATGAACCTGACCTGCCGCCAATCAATATCCTGCAGGGCCTTGGGGTGGATGTTCTGGCGTCGGGTTCGCCGGGCGCATCGCTTATAGCTAACCTATTGATTATATTAATTAATTAGACTTTCGCCAGGCACTTGTTGGCTTGTCGATGCCCCCGTCCGACAAGGATTATGGGTTTCTACGATCCGGACATGGTCACAGCGCGTAAATTTACTTGGGTTCGCCGTAGGATCGACTATAAGTATATAGGCTCATAACTATTATAAGTGCAGTAACCGGTTCACTATCAGACGCGAGGTCACCATGATTCCACCGGAATTCGAATACAGCAAGGCAACCAGTATCCAGGATGCCATCGCCCAGCTTGCGGCAAACGAAGACGCCAAACTCCTGGCAGGGGGCCACAGCCTTTTGCCCATGATGAAATTGCGCTTTGCCGAACCTTCCCACTTGATCGATATAAACGGCATCGAGGAGCTCAAAGGCATTCGCCTCGACGGAGATACGATCTGTATCGGCGCCATGACCACCGAAAACGAGCTGATCGACTCGGAGATCCTGCAGCAGCACTGCCCACTCCTGGTGGAAGCGGCCAGGTTGGTAGCAGATCCACAGGTCAGAAACCGCGGCACCATTGGAGGCGACGTGGTTCACGGTGATCCGGGCAACGATCATCCGGCCGTCATGCTGGCCCTGGACGCCACCCTGGTGCTGCATGGGCCCAACGGAGAGCGCCAGCAACCGGCGAACGGTTTTTTTCTGGGGACTTACTGGAATGACTTGCAGGAGCACGAGATTCTGGTTGAGTTGCGCATACCCGTGATCAAACAGGGCGTCGGGCATGGCTACAGCAAACTGAAGCGTAAGACAGGCGATTATGCCGTGGCGGGGGCTCCCGTGGTGGTTGAGCTCGACGGCGAGGTTTGTCGCGACATTAGAATCGCCCTGACCAACGTGGCGCCCATGGCGATTCGCGCCGAAGCGGCGGAGAGCATACTGCGCGGCAAGGTCATCGATGATGCGCTGATCGAACAGGCCGCGGCGGAAGTTATCAAGGCCTGTGACCCCGCGGAAGACCTGCGGGGAGATGCACTCTACAAATCCCACATGGCGGCTGAAATGGCCCGTCGCTCCATTCGCGCAGCACTGGAACAGGCAAGAGGATAACGTCATGGCCAAACAACACGTTTCATTCAACCTGAACGGAAAGAAAGTCGAAGCCCTGGTGGAGCCCCGGGATTTATTGGTTCACACAATACGCGAGACCCTCAACCTGACCGGCACCCATATCGGCTGCGAGAGCTCTCACTGCGGCGCCTGTACGGTGGACCTGGACGGCAAGTCGGTCAAATCCTGTACTGTGCTGTCGGTACAGGCGGATGGTTCCGAACTTAAAACCGTTGAGGGGCTGGCCGACTCGGAGGGCCTGCATGCGTTGCAAAAAGCCTTCGTCGAGGAGCATGGCTTGCAGTGTGGTTTTTGCACACCCGGGATGTTGATCAGGGCTTATCGCTTTTTGCAGGAGAACCCGAATCCCACGGAGGAGGAAATTCGCTGGGGGATGTCAGGCAACCTGTGCCGCTGCACCGGCTATCAGAACATCGTCAAGGCGGTACAAAGCGCCGCACAAACGCTACAGCAAGCCTGAGGTGAATGAAAATGGACAATACAGCTGAAAAGCAAGAACGCGAAGATTCACTCAAAGGCATAGGGTGTTCCCGCAAGCGTAAGGAAGATGCCCGATTCGTGCAGGGCAGGGGAAATTACGTCGATGACATGAAATTCCCGGGAATGCTGTTTGCAGATATGGTGCGCAGCCCTTACGCCCATGCCCGGATCAAAAGCATCAACAAGGAGAAGGCCCTGGCGCTGCCCGGCGTGCACGCTGTACTCACGGCAGAAGACCTGAAACCACTCAATTTGCACTGGATGCCAACCCTGGCGGGTGACGTACAGGCCGTGCTAGCCGATGAGAAGGTACATTTCCAGTACCAGGAAGTGGCCGTGGTGATCGCCGACGACCGCTATATCGCTGCCGATGCTACAGAGTTGGTAGAAGTTGAATACGAAGAGTTGGAAGTGCTGGTCGACCCACACAAGTCCATGGCGGCCGATGCCCCGGTGCTGCGCGAAGACCTGGTGGGCAAAATGGACGGCGCGCACAGCAAGCGTATCCATGACAATCACATCTTCAACTGGCAGGCCGGCGAGAAAGAAGCCACCGACCGGGTCTTCGAACAGGCCGAGGTCACGGTCAAACAGGACATGTACTATCCGCGCGTGCATCCCTGTCCTATGGAAACCTGCGGCTGCGTAGCCTCTTTCGACAAAGTAAACGAGCACCTTACCGTCTATATCACCTCCCAGGCGCCGCATGTGGTGCGCACGGTGGTGTCGATGTTATCGGGGATCCCTGAAAGCAAAATTCGTATTGTTTCACCTGATATTGGCGGCGGATTTGGCAATAAAGTGGGTATTTACCCGGGCTACGTGGTCTCCATCGTGGCCTCAATTGTGCTGGGCGTGCCCGTGAAGTGGGTAGAAGATCGTATTGAAAATATTTCCACTACGGCCTTCGCCCGGGATTACCATATGACGGGCGAGCTTGCGGCAGATAAGGATGGGCGCATCAAGGCGTTGCGCGTTAATGTGCTGGCAGACCACGGCGCCTTCGATGCCTGTGCTGATCCGTCCAAGTTTCCTGCGGGACTCATGCATATTTGCACCGGCTCCTATGACATCCCTGTTGCACACCTGAATGTGGATGGGGTCTACACCAACAAGGCACCCGGCGGCGTGGCCTACCGCTGCTCCTTTCGGGTGACCGAAGCCGTGTATGTCATTGAACGCACCATTGACGTTCTGGCACAGAAGCTGGGTATCGATAAAGCGGAGATCAGGCGGCGCAATTTTGTGAAAGTGGAGCAGTTTCCCTACAAGACATGCCTGGGCTGGGAACTGGACAGCGGCGATTACCACACCGCCCTTGAGAAAGTGCTCAATGCGGTCGATTATGACGCGCTGCGCAAGGAGCAGCAGGAGAAGCGGGCCCAGGGCGAACTGATGGGCATCGGCTTATGCACTTTCACGGAGATTGTAGGCGCCGGGCCTTCGCGTAATTGCGACATCCTCGGCGTGGGCATGTTCGACAGTGCCGAAATCCGTGTGCACCCGACGGGCAGTGTCATGGCCAGGATGGGCACGATTACCCAGGGCCAGGGCCACCAGACGACCTATGCGCAGATTATCGCCACCGAACTGGGCATCTCTTCCGATGAGATCTCTATTGAAGAGGGCGATACCGACACCGCACCCTACGGCCTTGGAACCTACGGTTCCCGGTCGACACCGGTGGGTGGAGCTGCCACAGCAGTAGCCGCGCGCAAAATTCGCGCAAAGGCACAAAAGATCGCGGCACACCTGCTCGAGGTCAGCGAGAATGACCTGGAATGGGAGGTGGACCGGTTCAAAGTGAAAGGCGTTCCAGGCCAGGAAAAAACCATGAAGGAAGTCGCCTGGGCAGCTTACAACAATGTTCCTGAGGGTATGGAGCCAGGGCTGGAGGCGGTTGATTACTATGACCCGCCGAACTTTACTTACCCGTTCGGTGTTTACCTGTGTGTGCTGGATATCGACAAGGCCACCGGCGAGGCGAAGGTGCGCAGATTCTACGCGCTGGATGACTGCGGAACACGCATTAACCCGATGATTATTGAAGGTCAGATACACGGTGGTTTAACCGAGGGTTATGCCGTTGCCATGGGGCAGGAGATGCCGTTTGACGAGCAGGGCAATCTAATGGGCAATACCTTGATGGACTACTTTGTGCCGACCTTTGTGGAAACGCCGCACTGGGAGACCGATTACACCGTCACCCCATCACCGCATCACCCATTGGGTGCCAAGGGTGTAGCGGAGTCTCCCCATGTAGGAAGTATTCCCTGCTTCACGTCTGCGGTCGTTGACGCCTTTGCGCACCTGGATATCACCCATATGAACATGCCGCACAATGCGTACCGCGTATGGCAGCAGGTGCATGAGTTGGGACTGGATAAGAGAGCCTGATAAGCCCTGGCAGCCGGGGCGACTTATAACGGTGAGATTTACCGTTTCCTCATTGGAGATATGTAGATGCAGGTTGACTTAGAAAAAGAGTTCGAATTACCCGGGTCAACTGGCCAGGCGTGGGAGTTTCTGCAGGATATTCCTGGCGTCGCCAGTTGTATGCCAGGCGCCGAAATCACCGACACCATCGACGAGCACAACTACAAGGGCAAGGTCAAGATGAAGATCGGGCCCGCCGTAATGGCCTTCAATGGCGACATCGTGATTAGCAACATCGATGTGCAAAAGCGCCAATTGAACCTTCTGGGGAAAGGTCAGGACAGTAAGGGTACCTCCTCGGCTACAATGGATCTTACCGCCTGGATAGCCGAGACTGACGCGGGTAAAAGCGCTTTGAAGGGTAATGCCTCAGTCACGGTAACGGGCAAGGCAGCCAGCCTGGGCGGACGCATGATGATGCAGGTCGCTGACCAGATCATGAACCAGTTCGGGGCAAACTTTGCTGAGCATGTTGCGGCCATGGGCGAAGGCCAGGAGGCAGTAGCGGCCCGGGAGCACATCGCTGAACAGCCCAAGGAAATCAACGGCCTTAGATTTGCATGGGCAGTCTTCATCGGTTGGCTGCGCAGTCTTTTTGGTGGCAAGTGAGCTCCACCGTGGCCGGCAATGAAGTCTACGGGCGCTAAAACGATGGGGGGAGAAGACCGCGTTACCGCATTGCAGGGCAGACTGGCTGAGGCAGGCTATATTGCCGAACGTAGTCTTAGTGCCAGTCTGCTTTTGTTCACAGAGATGCAGCGACCGTTATTGCTGGAAGGAGATGCCGGGGTCGGTAAGACCGAAATCGCCCATGTCATCGCCAATATATTTGACTGCCCCCTGATCAGGCTCCAGTGTTACGAGGGTCTGGATGTCAACTCGGCTGTCTATGAATGGAATTATCAGCACCAGCTGCTCTCGATCAAGCTATTGGAGCAGGATCACCTGTCTGCGGAGAATGCCGAGCAAGCGATTTTCAGCAAGCGCTTTTTGCTGGAACGACCTCTACTGGCGGCCATCACCCAGGCGCAATCCCCGGTTCTTCTGATTGATGAGATTGATCGTGCAGATGAGGAGTTCGAAGCCTATCTGCTGGAATTACTCTCCGATTTCCAGGTGAGTATCCCGGAACTTGGAACGATAACCGCAACGAGCAAACCCTATGTTGTAATCACTTCCAATGGTACGCGCGAGCTCAGTGATGCACTGCGCAGGCGTTGCTTCTATCACTATGTTGACTACCCTGAATTCGACAAGGAATTGCGCATTGTAAATGCCCGCTTACCGGAGGTCGGATTGCAACTGTCGCGTCAGGTCGTGGCGTTTGTACAGGACCTGCGAAAACTGGATTTGCGGAAAAAGCCGGGAGTAGCTGAAACCCTGGATTGGGCCGCAGCCTTGTTCAAGCTCGGTATCAACAGCCTGGATACCGAGCCCCAGTTACTGCGTGACACGCTGGTCTGCCTGCTGAAAACGCGCGAGGATAGTGTCAGGCTGGAGCCTTTTGAAGTGGAACGACTGGTGGCGCGCGCATTATGAGTGGGGAGGCCCTGACAACACACGACTCCCAGCAGCTCGCAACGTTTTTACAGATGCGCCTGGTCGAATTTGTCCGCCTCGCGCGCGACAACAACTTTCGAGTCGGTGTAGGCGAGGAACTGGATGCCCAGAATATCGCCGTCAAGTGCGGCCTGACCCAAAGCATGCGTCTCAGGTGGGGATTGCGTGCCCTGTTGTGTTCAGATCAGGATGACTGGCGGCGTTTCGATGAACTTTACGACGCCTATTGGCACCCTGGCAACGTAAAGATCCGCTATAGTGCGGCGGTTGGTGGCGGCGCCAGGAAACGCCCTGATGCAAAAAGCCCTGCCGATGGGTCACAGCAGGAGGCTATTCTCGGTAGCGAGGCCGACAGCCAGTGCGCAGAAGATTCCAGCGAGACGATCGATGGTGGGGGTACTCGCGAGGGTGCCAGTTTTGCCGCCACACTGGCCAAGATGGATTTCCAGGCCCTGGTCGATCCCGATGAAATGCGGGCAGTGGAAACGCTGGTCGATCGACTGGCCAGACAGATGCGCAAGCGCGCCATAAGGAGACAACGAGTAAGCAAAACGGGGAAGAGAATAAACCTCCGTAAGACCGTGCGCGACAGCCTGCGTTTTGGTGGCACTCCCCTGGTACTCAGTTACAGGGAAAAGATCAAGCGTCAACCGCGTCTTGTGCTTATCGTGGACGTCAGCCGATCCATGTCGATGTACAGCTTCTTCTTTCTCCGCTTCGCCCGCGCATTGGTATCGGTTTTTCGCGATATATCCGTGTTTGCCTACCATACCCACTTGCTGCCGATAACCGAAGCACTCAGGCAAACCGACCTTATCAGGGTCCGCAACAGCCTGGCGATGGCGTCACAAGGGTGGTCTGGGGGTACGCGCATCGGCGAGAGCCTGGCGACTTTCAACGAAAAATACGCTCAAATATTGAACAGTCGCAGTATTGTAGTTATCGTCAGTGACGGCCTGGATACCGGTGAACCCGAACATCTCGCCGCGCAGCTGGCGAGAATCAAGCCACGTTGTCGCAAGCTGGCCTGGCTGAACCCGTTGCTCGGACGCAGTGGTTATGAGCCCATAAGCCAGGGCATGCAGGCCGCGCTACCTTATCTGGATCTGTTCGCGCCAGCACACAGCCTGGAAAGTTTGCGGGAACTCGAGCCCGCCCTGACCAGGTTGTGAATAGTCGAGGTTATCGATCATGACAAATGAGAGAAAGATCGCAGAGAAGGCCCGACAGCTGGAGGCAGAGCACACTCCCTATGCGCTGGCTACCGTGGTCCGTTGTAAGTCGCCGACATCCGCAAAGCCGGGTTACAAGGCCCTGATTACCGCTGACGGAGATATATATGGCTGGATCGGCGGGGGCTGTGCACAGCCCGCCGTGATCAAGACGGCCAGGCAGGCACTGCTTGATGGCCAGCCGCAACTTATTCGCGTGAGCCCGAACGAGGGGGCATTTCCGGAAGAAGGCGTGGTTGATTTCAAATCCGGCTGTCACAGCGGTGGTTCGCTGGATATCTTTATCGAGCCGGTGTTTTCGAAGCCGGCTTTGCTGTTATTTGGCTCCTCTCAGGTCGCCCAGTCACTTGCGACCCTGGCCCACTTCGCGGGTTTTGTCGTTACCGTTTTATCGCCGTGGGCAGAGGAGGCCGATTTCCCCTGGGCCGATAAGGTCATCAAGGGCTTCGATCCAAGTGACGCCAGCTGCTCGAGTGCGCCTTTGGTCGTCGTCGCGACCCAGGGCAAGGGCGATCAAGCCGCCCTGAAAGCCGCGCTAAGTATTGACACATCGCACCGCTCTTTTATCTCCAGCGCGCGAAAGGCCGATAAACTGAAGCTGCTTTTGAAGGATAAAGGCCATGACCCTGAGGCCGTCGATCAGATTATCGCTCCTGCCGGGCTCGCTATAGGAGCTACTGCACCTGAGGAAATCGCAGTTTCTGTGCTCGCCGCTTTAATCGCTGCGCGGAACAAAGCACTCGAGACTACAGCTAGTGTTAGCGCAGAAGACCCTGGCTTGACGCCAGCGAGCACAGTGCAACCACCGTCTGAGCACGGTAAGGCGACCGAGCCCCCGGTGGCCGCCAGCTGCTGTGGCAACAATCCGGTCCCATGAACCTGGCGTTTACTTCCGAATTATCCGCTGTATTGCTGGCAGCAGGGGAGTCACGCCGGATGCGTGGCATCAACAAGCTCACGCTGCCCATCGGCGACAAGCCTTTGCTGCGGCGCACAGCAGAGACGCTCAGCCGCTGTGGCCTGGTGGAGTTGGTGGTGGTGGTAGGGCATGAACAGCACATCGCCCGTGAATTACTGCGCGGGTTGCAGCTGCGTATCGTGTACAACGAGAATTTTCGTGATGGCCAGATGACCTCAGTGTGTTGTGGACTCGCCGCTTTAGAAAAACCCTGCAAAGGCGTAATGATCTGCCTGTCCGACCAGGTATTGCTCGATGTCGAAGATATCGCGCTCATCCGCCGTGGTTTTGACAGATGCCCTACATCAATAATGGTGCCGGTGTATAGCGGAGCAAGAGGCAATCCGGTGGTCCTGGATTACGTTCACCGACAGAACATTCTGGCAGATAGCAAGAACCTCGGCTGCAGGCGCCTGATAGAAAACAATCCTGAGCTTGTCACCGCGCTTGAAATGCCGAACGACCACGTTCTTGTAGACCTCGATACTCCAGAGGCCTACTCGGCTGTGATCCAACGCCTGCGTGATAACGATTCATTACACGAAACCCCTATGAAGACTGGATAAGACAGCCCATGGCTAAAGAGATTTTTGACGTCATTCAGGCAATGCAGAGTGCCGGAGAGACCTTTGCAATAGCAACCGTAGTGGAGACCCGAGGCTCTGTGTCCGCCAAGACCTCGTCCAAAGCGGTAATCGATAGCCAGGGTAGCGTTGTGGCAGGTTGGGTAGGCGGGGGCTGTGCTGAATCCAGCACCTGCGAATGTGCGCTGGCCTGCATCAGTAACAATGAGACCGCTATGCTCGATATCGACCTGGACGACGAGATATTGGGGGCAGGCATGCCCTGTGGCGGCAGTATGCGCGTTTATATTGAACCGGTGCTTCCCAAACCCGCGCTGTGGATCATGGGACATGGCCGGGTAGCTGAAAGCCTGTGCATAATCGGCGACCTGGTGGGTCTGAGGGTCATCGTCAATGACCCCCTGGTCGACCGCGAGAAATATCCGCAGGCCAGTCGCCTGATCACAGATGACCTGGATTATGAGCTGTTACAGCCCAAACCTGACGATTACGTGGTTATTGCGACGCAACACAAGGGAGATCATGAGTCGATAAGTCGCGCACTTGCCTCCGAAGCCAGATATATAGCGTTGATCGCCAGTCGAAAGAGGTCCCGACTGGTGCTCGATTACATTAGAAGGCAGGGTTTTTGTGAACAGGACGTGCAGCGTGTAGTTACCCCTTCCGGCATTGATCTGGCTCCGCGATCACCGGAGGAAATCGCGCTTTGCATCATTAGCGAGATCGTCATGTTACGCCGTGGCGGCAGTGGCCGGCTTATGCGTGATCTACTGGTAGCGGAGGCTGATGGCGCGGCACAATTGCAGTCGATCAAAGGGAATTGATCAATGTCTCTGGCGCTACAATCGACCGGTGGTCACAAAGTGATCGACCCCGGGCTTGTAAGGCGCGATTTTCCGATATTCACAACAGCGGGTCTGCACCCGAAACTGCATTATTTGGACAATGCAGCGACCACGCATAAGCCCAGCTGCGTTATCGAAGCACTCACCCGCAGTTATGCGCAGTACTACGGCCCGGTTCATCGCGGACTTTATCCCCTGGCCGAGCAGGCGACCATCAATTTCGAAAATGCCCGCAGGACCCTGCAGCAGTTCATCGGCGCTACTTCCCCTGGCGAGCTGGTTTTTACCAAGTCCGCTACCGAGGCGATCAATATGGTCGCTGTCGGCTGGCTGCAGTCCAGGTTGAACAGTGGGGACGTGGTCTGGGTGAGTCGGATGGAACATCATTCGAACTATTTGCCCTGGCAGCGCGTGTGTAAGGAACGGCAGGCGGAACTCAGGGTCATTGAACTCACCGAAGACGGTCAGCTGGATATAAATGGTACACCGGGCCTGTTTGCCGACAGCACGAAGTTTATTGCGGTCAGCCATGTCTCCAATGTGCTTGGTATCGAAAACCCGGTTGCTGCACTGTGCTCCACGGCACGTGAACACGGTATCCCGGTGTTGATCGACGCCGCGCAATCGGTATCCCACCTGAGTCTCAATGTCGCCGAAATGGGTTGCGATTTTCTCGCGTTTTCCGCGCACAAGATGTTCGGGCCGACAGGGATTGGATTACTGTATGGCCGCGAGGAACGACTGTCCGGCATGGAGCCATTACTGGTTGGTGGCGGCATGGTAGATAGAGTGGGCGAAGCCTCGGTCGCCAGCCAGTGGGCCGGTATTCCATCGCGATTCGAAGCCGGCTCACCGGATATGCCCGGTGCAGTCGCGTTTGCTGCGGCGGCAGACTACCTGGTGAGCCTCGACCGTGATAGCGTGCGTCTACACATCGCTTCGCTAACACAGTTGGCCGCCGAAGGACTGATGGCAATACCCGGGATAAGTTTGCTACCCCATGCCGGACTCCCGCGCAGTGGTATCGTGTCCTTCACCCACCGCGAACTGCATCCACACGATATGGCGCAAGTTGCCGGGGAGTCAGGTGTTGCTATCCGCGCGGGGCACCATTGTGCACAGCCTTTGCTAAACCACCTTGGTCTTGCCGCGACAGCCCGCGCAAGTTTTTCGGTATACAACGACAAGGCAGATGTCGAAGCCCTGATAGAAGCCATCCAGAGCGCTCACGAGATGTTCAGCGGATGATGGCCCAGGGTTTATACAAGGAAAAGCTGCTGGAACACTACAAGCACCCCAGGAATCGCTGTGACGGTCCTATTCAGGGAGCCGATGCGATCGAGCGTGGCTCTAACCCCAGGTGTGGTGACGAGGTGGAGGTGGGTATATTCCTGAATGATGGCCGACTCGACAAACTTCAGTTTCGAGGCCGTGGCTGTGCGGTTTGCATCGCATCCGCATCGATGATGACCGAGGCGGTGGCCGGAATGGGCGTACGCCAGGCCCTGCTTCTGTGCGATGAGATGCATGTATGGTTTGGGGATCTGGATCACGCATGCACCTCCGGGCTGCCAGAGGGTTTGCAGCCGCTGGCGGTACTGCGCGAGCATCCGGCCAGGCAGAAGTGTGTTCTCTTGTCCTGGGAGGCGCTGGCCCAAGCTATCTCGGGAACTACCGATCGATGAATCATCGCAATAACCAAAGCTGTGCTCACTGCGGTCAACTCCATGGCCAGGGACTGGCGTATTGCGTCAACATAGCCGGTGAAAAACTGGCAATGTGTTGTGCGGGATGCCTGGTGGTAGCAAGCCTAATAGCAAACGTTAACGAGAGTCCTGACCACAAAAAACGTGATAGCGACGTGGTCGGCCCTGGCGGTTGATAAATCGCCAAAATTCCAGGACATTGCGGCGCCTAATGCACCGGCATAGGCACCATGTCATAGGAGCGATTATCTTTTTCCAGCATTCCGATCAGGGTAACCAGTGTGAAGGGAGAACCCTTAATGCTCGAAGCTCCCAGGCCTATAATTTCTGTCACCGGCATATTGCCGGTCATCAGGCGCAGCAGGTCGCTCAGGTTAACGGTCAATGTTGTGTCGGCGGACCTGGGCTTGTCCACCAGGACATAACTGAGATTGCTGTCCCTGGCGAATTCCCAACTCAAGCCGCCGCCGGAAGCTGAAACAACCCTCGGCAATGTTTTTCCCATCGATACTGGTTGATATCGCCGATAGTATTGCCGCCTGATTCCACTGGAGTGACTCCGGCCCTGCCGGAATGGCACCGATACACATTGTAATAGCGCTGGTAATTTTGGAGCTTGTTCTCCAGATCTGACGCGGTCCAAAAGAGCGTGTGATCAAGCATCTCGCGCCGAATACTTCCAATCAATCGTTCAACAAAAGGATGGGACATCAGTACATGTGGCAGCGATTTGATTTCCTCTATTTCAAGAACTCGGAGGTTAGCTTTCCATCGGTGATACTGAAACAAAGGATCATTATCTGAGCTGAGATATTGCGGCCAGCCCTGCCTGGATGTCGCGTCGTTGAACATGCGGCATATTGCTAATCCATCGACATTACCGGCATGAACTGCGAAGCCGATAATCCTGCGGGTGTATTGGTCCATGACTACCATTACCCAGTGAGTTTTCAAAATAATGGATTCACAGCGGAATAGATCCACGCTCCACAAACTGTCTTTCGCGTGCCCAATAGTTGTCAGCCACGATGGTCCACGATTGCCAGGATCCGGTTTGAAATGAACCGCGAGTACACGACGAACGGTGTCCTTATCAAGGGCCATTCCGAACGCTAGGTTGATCTGCTGGGCAATGCGGGGACAGCCGAATCGAGGGTTGCGGCATTTCATCTCGACTATGGCATCGATGACTTCTCTCGATGGTCCCCTAGGGCCTGGCTTCCTCCCGCCGCCTGGTGAATACAGCAGTCGGTATTTTCGGTTCTTTAGTGCGTTATGGAATGACAGCAGTGTTGAAGGTTTGATGATTATTGCTGCTCTGACAATGCGCTTGGGATTCAATTAACTTGGCCGGTCCGCGACAATTAGCTTGGCCGGTTGATCTGGTAGGTTCAGACACTGATCTCATGAGGAGAATCCAGTGTCTGGTAAGCACATCACAGATCAACAAGTCAGGTTATATATGGACGAACGCAAGCAAGGCCGTGCTCAAGTAGCGGCAGCAGCCAGGGCATCTCTATCTGAGCGGTCAGGCCGTCGCATTGATAAGGGCGAGCTAACCCCAGCCCCACAGCCCAAGCGGAACTACCGCACCCGTACAGACCCGCTATCGGGGGTTTGGGCGGAGGAACTGGTCCCGCTGCTGGAGGGGGATTCGGAGCTCCTGCCGGCGACTCTTCTGGATTATCTCTGCGACAACTACCCGGACCGATTCGACAACTCGATCCAGCGCACCCTGCAACGGCGGATCAAGGCGTGGAAGATCCAACACGGTCCCGCCAAAGAGGTCATGTTCCGCCAGACCAAGGAACCGGGACGCCTGGGTTTGTCTGACTTCACGGTGTTGAAGAAGGCGACAATTACCCTGGCCGGCGACAAGTTTGATCATCGGCTATTCCACTACCGCCTGGCCTACAGTGGCTGGTGCTATGTGAAGGTCATCTGCGGTGGCGAGAGTTTTACTGCGCTGTCCACCGGCTTGCAAAATGCACTCTGGCGCAGCGGTGGCGCGCCGCAGGAGCATCGGACCGACAGCCTGAGTGCCGCCTTCAATAACCTGCCCGAGAAGGAGGCGCTGACCGCCCGGTATCACGACCTGTGCCGGTATTATGGCATCGAGCCCAGTCGGAATAACCGGGGTAAAGGCCATGAGAACGGCGCCATCGAATCTCCCCACGGGCACTTCAAGCGCCGGCTGACACAAGCCCTGCGCCTGCGCGGCAGCTGGGACTTTGCCTCAATGGAAGAGTACCAGGGGTTTATTGATGGCGTGGTCAGCAGGATCAACCGCCGCTGTCTCAGTCGGTTCCAGGAGGAGCAGGCGCTCTTGCAGCCTCTGCCCAAGCGCCGAACGCAGGATTATGCCGAGCACCGGGTGGTGGTCACCAGTAGCAGCACCTTCGATCTTAAGCGGGTCACTTACTCAGTGCCGTCGCAGTTTGTCAGCGAACGGCTTTATGTCCAGCTGTATGACGAGCGGCTGGAGCTGTTCAGTGGTCATGTCAAGGTTCTCGAACTGCCCCGGGTGTACGCCCATAAATCCCAGCGCGCGCGGCGCATCGATTATCGCCATGTCATCGACTCGCTGGTGCGTAAGCCCCAGGCCTTCCGGCGCTCCCAACTGCGGGAGGACCTGCTGCCCAGCTGTGATTACCGGTTGATCTGGCGCCATGTCGAGGAACACCTGGAACCCCACAAGGCCTGCCGCTATATCGTGCGGCTGTTACACCTGGCCGCCACCGAGAATTGCGAAGGACCACTGGGCCGGTATGTGCTCAGGCATATCGACCAGGGCAAGCTGCCCAGCGAATCCCAGTGCCAGGAGCGCTTTGGTGAGGTTGCCCGGGTGATTCCGCTGATTACCAGCCAGCAACATGCCCTGGGCGGGTATGACCAACTCCTGAGCCAGCCGGCGGAGGTGCAACATGGCTAATGTCGCATCGCTACCGATCATGCTCAAGGAACTCAAGCTGGCCGGCTTTACCCAGCATTGGGAAGACCTGGCCCAGAAGGCCCTGGATGAGCAGTGGCTGCCCCAGCAATATCTGGCTGAGTTGTGTGCCCAGGAAACGTCTGTGCGCTGTCATCGGCGATTGCAGCGCTATCTCCGGGAGTCCCAGTTGCCACCGGCGAAGCAACTCAGCCGCTTCGACTTTACCGATGCCCAGGGCATCACCAAAGCGCAGGTCATGGCCCTGGTGCAACAAACCTACTGGGTCAAACAGGCCGAGAATATCTTGCTGTTCGGCGCCAGTGGTGTGGGCAAAACACACCTCGCTTGTGGCATTGCTTATGCGCTGATCGAGCAAGGCCATCAGGTTAAGTTCACCACCGCTACGCACCTTGTGCAGAGTTTGCAGCATGCCAAGGAGACACTCCGCCTGGCCGAGGTCCTGACCCGTATGGATAAGTACTCAGTCCTAATTATCGATGACATCGGCTACGTAAAGAAGGATAACCAGGAAACGATGGCGCTGTTTGAGCTGATCGCGCACCGGTATGAAACCGGCAGCCTGATCATCACCTCAAATCAGCCGTTCAGTGACTGGGACCAGATCTTTGATAATGGAATGATGGCGGTAGCCGCCATCGACCGGCTAGTACACCATGCCACCATCCTGGAAATGGGCGGCGAGAGCTACCGGATGAAGGCCTCAATGCAGCGCCGGGGACGGAAAAAAGCCACCGACGACAATTAGCGGTCAACCGGCCAAGCTAATTGGCGCCAAGCGGCCAAGGTAGTTGACGAAGAAATAACGACCAGAAACCGAGGAGGGCACGATCTTGAGTAGTCAGATTGGGCGCTCTGTGGCGAGATCTGCTGTGGATGATGAGTTGCTGTTTTAAAAGTAGATTCTCTGCGATCACTGTACGGTTTCCACCGGGTCGTAGCAGCTTTGCCACGGTGGTGAGCAGGTCGAAAAGCAGGTAAATGACGTCTTTCATGCTTGCCGAGGGTAATATCTGCCAGCGAAAGCGGCAATAGCTAACCTTCTGATATCATTGATGAAATAACAATTCGTGTATGGACTCCTCCGTCAACTTAGCTCAATCATTCTTTTTCTCCTGGCTGCAACATGGCTAAATCGATCTGACGGAATCGGCTGCATTCGTGTATCCGGCCTTTGTTAGTGGTGGTCGTACCACCGGGCCATGAGAGGATCCGCACCGCCCGGACCTATCGCCACGTCGAACTTGTGGGTTCTGGAATTGCTATCGGCCTTTCAGGCGGCACGGGTAAACCGTGTGTGTCGTCAAGCGATCAATCTGCGCAGCGTTATGGATGTGGTCCGTACTGTTTACGCAGCAAAGCGTAGGGCGTCGTCGCCGTTAAATATTTCATGTCTCGTCCACACTGCCCACATGATGCGTGCCATCTTGTTCGCCAATGCCACGGTGGCTTTGTTGTGACCAACCCTGGCTTGTGTGTTTACCGCCCAGGTCTCCAGTCGAGTGAGCGATTTTCCATTTGCCGCTTTACGTCGTGCCGCCATCAAAGCAGCTCGGGCGCCGTGAATGAGCATCGTACGTAGGTAGCGATCGCCCTGTTTGGTGATCCTGCTAAGACGTCGAGTCTGTCCGGAGCTGTACTCCCTGCAGGTGAATCCCAAGCCAGGAGGAAAAAGATCGCCCCCGTTTGAACATATGAATACTGGGTACTCGAGCCACAAAGGCGGTGGCCACTACAACACCTATGCCCTGGATGCTCAGTAACGTCTGCGCTTCGGGATTGGTCTGGCATAGGCTGCCAGCGCCTGCTCCACCCGCTTTAGTCGTTGCTCCAGATCTTCAATTTCCTGAATCAGATCCAGTAGAGTTGGTTGTAGCAGTACTGGGGCCTGTTCGTAGCCAGCGTTAGCTTTTTACCGATACCTCTGACTCCCACCGAGGCGAAAATGCCAAATTCCCCCAACAAGGCTCTGGCTTCACAGATCCGGGCAACGCGCGCACGCTTCCATTGTTCGCGAATTCGATGCAGTCCCTGAAGGGCTTGTAGTTCCTCTGATTTGATCGGTATTGGGTGCAGACTGGTATCGCGATCCGCCAGGATGAGCGCATCGGCATCGGCCGCGTCGGTCTTGGTTCGGCGGACGTAGGCTTTGACATACTTGGCATGCAGTAACTTGACTTCATGGCCATGCAGCTGCGCTGTTCGTCCCCAGTAATTGGATGTTCCACAGCCTTCCATGACCAGGCGAGCCGGGGTGGATTGGGCTAGAAATCGATGGAACTGTGCGCGACTGAGTCGTTTACGATCGATAACATGATGTTTTGCATCTGCCACCGATAATTGAAACACGGATTTTGATAGATCAACGCCTACAACTGGATTAGCCATCTCGTATACTCCTCTTCAGTGATTGGGCTAACAAAGCCACCCATTCAAAGGGTAGGTCATCGTTGAGGAGTCCATCCTATCGCCAGGCACAGGATCCGCTCGTTGAGCGAGGCATCACCAGTTCAAGTCGACTAGGCAGGCACAGCGATTTCTGGACATACACGCTACAGTTCACAATCTTATCAATCTCGGCAGGTACATGGACCTGCCGATCACTATCGGAATCTCAGGGTCAGTGCATTTGTTGAATGGAGGGGGGCAGTGGCTTGAGAGAAAGTGAAGGATTTGCAAGGTTTGCCAAAGGCACAAAATGTATACCAGTGGTATATCTACATTAAAATAACTAAACCACTTGGGTTGAAATCGTTTACTAATAGATATATAAATAAACTATGGGTATACGAAAAGAAAATAAACTGAACGAACTCATGCGAGTGATCCCGGAAGGTGTCGCCGTTCCCAGCACCTGGCTGACGGCAAATGGCTATTCGCCCCAACTGGTCCGAAAGTACCTACAGAGCGACTGGCTGACACGCCTGGGCAGTCGCGTCTACGCCCGCCCGGGTCACCCGGTTACCTGGGAAGGCGTCATCCTCGGATTGCAACGGCTTGGGGGATTTCAACTGCACCTGGGGGGAGTAAGCGCGCTGAATCGTCAGGGGCTGGCGCATTACCTCTCGCTCGGTGGTGATGCTGCTGTTCATGTATGGACGCAGGATCGCTTGCCGGGCTGGGTGGAGCAGGTCCCGCTGGACGTGCGCTGGAATTTCCATCGCAGGAAGCTATTCGAAGGCGACGCGGAGGCAGGTTGGGTGCAGTTGCCAACGCAGGTGCGCGATTGGACGATGCAGGGCTCGGCGCCCGAGCGCGCGATCCTCGAAGTGTTGAGCCAGGTGGACGATACTCCTACCTCCTTTACATTTGCCGCCGAGCTGTTCGAGGGGTTGACCTCACTGCGGCCCGCTGTGGTGAACACCCTGTTGCAGTCTTGTCTCCACAACGAGGCGAAGCGCCTGTTCCTGTTCTTCGCGACCCGCTACGACTATCCATGGTTGAAGCGCGTTGATGTTGATGCGGTAGACCTGGGGCGGGGCAAGCGCCTGGTGACCCGTGGCGGAAAACTCGACAAGCGCTACCAGATAACGGTGCCAGAGGCTTTTCATGCTGGATAGGAGCAATCCCTACTTCCGCCAGGTGGAGCTCGTGGTGCGAGTGTTACCACTGGTTGCCTCCGAACATTGCTTTGCGCTGAAAGGTGGCACGGCAATCAACCTCTTTATCTGTGATTTCCCGCGCCTGTCCGTGGATATCGATCTCACCTATCTGCCGCTGGACGATCGCGATAATGCGTTCGGGGCAATTGAGGGTGGTCTTGGCCGGATTGCGGACAAGATCCGTCGGGTGATTCAGGGTGCAAAGGTAACGGCTGCGGCGGGCGAGGCTGGTCGAGTCCAGCGGCTGCAGATCGCGGCGGGCGGTGTCAGCATCAAGGTGGAAGTCTCGCCGGTGCTCCGCGGCAGCATAATGCCTGCAGTACAAATGGCGGTAAGCGAATCCGTGGCGGACCAGTTCGGGTATGTCGAAACACAGGTGCTCGCTGCGGATGAGGTGTACGCCGGTAAACTGGTCGCTGCGCTCGACCGGCAGCACCCTCGCGACCTGTTTGACGTGATGCAGCTTTTGTCAGGCGGAGGAATAACGCCAGCGCTGATGGATTGCTTCCTGGTGTATCTGGTGAGCAGCAACCGGCCGATAGCCGAGTTGCTGGATCCCAATCCGCTTCCACTGCAACCGGTGTTCGATCAACAGTTCAGGGGGATGACCCTGCGCGAGGTCAGCGTGGAGGAGCTGAGTCAAACGCGGGACCGCATGATTCGGTCGATCAGCCAGCAATTAACGGACAACCAAAGAGCGTTTCTGCTGTCCTTTAAGTCGGGCGATCCGCAGTGGAAGTTGCTGGAGCACACCATTGCCAGTGAGCTGCCGGCAGTACAGTGGAAGCTCCACAACATCAGAAAAATGACCCCGGTTCGACGTGCGCAGGCACTCTCGACACTGGAACAGGTGTTGCGCCGGTAAGCACGCGCTCAAGTCACTGCCAAGCGCAGCGGGTAGTGACGTGGGCGCCTCCGCTCTACCGCAATAATCTCAGTACCTCATCTGCTCAATAAGTTTTCAGGAGTGGTTCCACTGGAACCACTGCATTAAGTAGCGAAATTTGTGGATATCCGCTGCGCAAACCGCGCTCACTGCCGCTGAAGTGTCATTTTTCGACCGCGTCCTGACAATCAAAGCACCAGGTGTCCGATAAAAACCACGCCGGATGCGGATCGAATTCCCTGTGACACCCGTATTACGCGTTCGTATAGTAGACCCACTAGACGCGGCCACTGCGGAAAAGTGGCAAGGATGACCCCACCTTGCGCAAGCGAAAGGGGTAGGCAGAGTCTCGTTGTTTTGGAATCTGCTGAACGCGTCTCTCAGGGCCTGTTTAGGCGCAGCGGTCAGTAATGACCGGGTCCATCTTCGAACTATCGCGGTGCCGCATCGTCCGGGTAGCGCTCCTTCAAATCTCTCCCGCTCGTTATGGGGATCTGTTCTAAAACCGCTGTTGATAGTCGGGCGCTCATGCCCGGTTTGAACGACAGTCTCTTCAATCACGCAAGCACACTGGCGGTCAGTGCGTTCTGCTCAATCTAAAAAGGAGAAAGTTCCACCCCAGCCTTTGGCTGGATAACCGTTGGTTTGCACGGGCCAGTTTTCTTGCGAAAACACACCGTGCTGTCTATGGCCAGACACATTCAGGTCAACCGGGATTGGTGTCCCGTGATCGTACCGCTTTGGCGGACCTGCGCAGCATTGTTGCCAGGTGATCAGAAACACTCACCGAAGGAACCACACTATGAGAGACCTGAACTACCAACTGAAATTGTTATGTAAACACAGCCATGAAGGCAGCTTCGAAACCCGGGTGGGCCGATACCTATGCAGATCCAACCCCGCCTGATCCGCCTCCGTGATGCCCCCGCTTACCTGGGCATGGACCGCAACCGATTCAACCGGGAGGTCCGGAGGAGCCTGACGGAAATTCCCATTGGTAAGCAGGGCATTGCCTTTGATCGGCTTGAAATGGACGCCTGGGCGGAGCAATATATGAACCGCTGTGGGTGTTCGCCAAAGCATAGAGGAGATTTCCTATGTCAAAGCGAATCCCGGGCCTCTACAAGAGAGGCACCCAGGGCATCTGGCACATCGATAATGCGTCAGGGGGTATGGCCGACTTCACGAGAGCACTGGAACAAGTGAGCTCGCGGAGGCGGAAAGGTACCTGATTCGACGGTTGGAAGAGATGCGCAGGCGAATGTTTATGGCATTCGAGCGGAGCGCTCTTTTCGGCAGGCGGCCACCAGGTTTTTGCTGGATTACCAGCATAAGCGCAGTATTGGCCGCTATGCTCAATCCCTGAAAATTCTGGACCCGCATATAGGTGATCTGCCTTTGCGCCGGGTTCATCAGGGCACGCTGGAGTCGTTTATCCGGCATCGTCGTAAGCAGGGTATGCGAGCTAACACCATCAACCGTGATCTGGCGGTGGTGCGGCGAATTCTGACGCTTGCCGCCCGATTATGGCGGGATGAATCGGGTTTGACCTGGCTCGAAACGGCCCCTTTGCTGCAGTTGCTCGACTGTGACGATGCCCGAAAGCCGTATCCCTTATCATGGGACGAGCAGGCGAGGTTGTTTGCGCGCTTGCCGAAACACTTGAGGGACATGGCGTTGTTCAAGGTCAATACTGGAACGCGGGAGCAGGAAGTGACTTGTTTGCAGTGGAGTTGGGAGGTATCGATTCCCGAGCTGAAAACCAGTGTGTTTGTTGTACCCGGTAATGGCGTCAAGAATGGTGAGGATCGATTGGTGGTGATGAATGCTGAGGCGCGAGCGGTGATCAATCGTCAGCGCGGCAAGAGCTCAGAATATGTGTTCACCTACTCAAAGGGTAAGCCGGTTGATCGCATCAATACCAAGGCTTGGCGCAGGGCGCGAGAGGAGGCTGGATTGCCGCAAGTGCGGGTACATGATTTGAAGCATACGTTCGGTCGCCGGTTGCGAGCCAAAGGCGTCAGTCATGAAACCCGGCAGGTGCTCCTGGGCCATAAGAACGGCCAGATCACCACGCATTACTCCGCTGCAGAAATTGGGGAACTGATAGACGCGGTGGAGAAAGTGAGTTGGTCCGGTAGTTCAGCGCCGACGCTGACCTTGATTAAAAATGAAAACTCCCGCAAATCTCCCGCAGTTGGGAGACGGGAGAACGTAAAACCGGTTTAATCGATCTGTAAGTTACTGTTTTTGAAAGGAAATAAGTGGTAGCTACGGGTGGACTTGAACCACCGACCCCAGCATTATGAATGCTGTGCTCTAACCAGCTGAGCTACGTAGCCACGATCTGCGTGGGGACTGGCTGTCCCCGAAGAGGCGCGCATTTTCGCGATTTTGCCAGGGCAAGTCAAGCCGTCGTGGGGGAGCCGGGTGGCGCGCTGGGCGCGGTGTCGCGAAACTCGTTAACCGCCCGGTAGGCCTGGTCTATGGCCACGTGGGTATATGCGTCGGCTCCCGCATCGGTATTGGCGATGACGATGTTGCCGTGCGGGCGGCGCGCGATTTCATGGGGCGCTTCCCCCGGCTCCCAGGCGGGGTCCCACAAATCCATATAGTCGTGGGAATAACCGTGGGGCCAGCGATTGACCGTGATTGCCAGGATGTCTTCCCTGACGTCGAAACCGGCCGGCCCGAGCAGTTCGTCCAGTACCGTGCGAACCTCCCGCTCGTAGTCCACGAAGGAAAGCGCCAGCATGGTCGCGCGTGAGGCGCGCACCTGATCTTTGAGTGTAACCGCATCGGGTGGTGGTGAGATCGAACCCCAGAAGGTGAGTGGAACCGGCCCGCTGTCGGCAGGATCGAGATGGTAGCCCCCGGTGTTGATGCCCCTGGACAGGAATATTTCGGAATGCATTCGCCCCGGGCAGTAGGCGCCGTTTATCCCCAGGCGCTCCATTGCTTCGCTGGAGCGCAGCAGCACGTTGGTCAGCAGCAGCGGGCGTTTCACCTGGTATTTCAGTGCCGATTTTTGGACCTGCGGCAGGTCTGGGCAGAGGTAGGGAATGATCGAGTGATAGCAGGCCATGACGACGTGGCGGCCTTTGACGCGCAGCACCTCTCCCTGCCGGATATAGCTCACGGCGACACCCGGCCCGTCGTTGACGACATTAATGACGGTTGAATTCAGGCGCAGGCGTACGCTGTGGCCGGGCCTGTCCAGCTGGCGGTAGTCGAAGCTGGCCACTGCGATATTGTCGGCGCTTGTACCGGGGGGCGCGACCGCGGGAATGAGCGCCTTTAGCTGCAAACGGGCAACGCTGGCGTTGCCGTCGGGGAACATCGCCACCGGGTAGGCCCAGTCGTCGGCATCGCTGTCGTGACCCAGCAACCCGGCACCGGGCATGCCGGCCTCCAGGGCCTCGGCTACTGACAGGGCTCGGGTCTCCAGGCCCCAGTATCCGTGATTGGCCCTGGCAAACAGCTGTATTGCCTCCTCGCCCAACCCACCTGGCTCGCGCAGAAAGTCGACATAGGGGGTTTCTGTCAGGTAAGCCTCGACCTGCTCGACCGGGACGCCTTCAAAACGGTTTACTCGCAGGGAATAGAGGCGTTCGAGTTGCCTGCGCGCGTCGTCGCTTAGCGGCAATTCATCGAAGCGTCCGGCGGACGCTGACGAACCTGGTCCCGTCAGGCGGAAGTTGGTCACCAGCTTGCTCTGGCCATAGGTCTCGCGGTCGAACCACACCGCGGGTCCGCTGCGGCCATCCCTACCGTAGGCGAATTCCTGTTTGGGCAGCATTGCCGTCACGTCTATGTCCAGGTCGCGCATCATCGATCGGCTGACATCGCTGAATTGCCAGTGTTCCAGGTTGTGGGTGCCGCCCAGTGCCAGGCGCATGGCACCGCCCTGGTGAAACTCATTGCGTTTGGCATGACCGCCAAAGTCGTCGTGGTTTTCCAGCAGCAGGATGCGGCTGTTCTGCCCGAATCGCTGTTGATAGTACTGCGCCGCGGCAAGTCCGGATATTCCGGCTCCCACGACCACCAGGTCATATTCTTCTGCCAGGTCGCGCGGTGGGGCAAAAGTTTTTCCCTCGCGCGCCAGGGCGTGGGCGGACTCGTAGGCGCCGGGATGCGAGCCGCGCAAGCCCGTGCGGACAGGAGGGTAGTAGCTGGGTTCGGCAGTGGTCTCGCTGGCTGCTGCTATATCGCCGGAGAAAAGCGCCAGGCCGGCGGCGGCCAGGGCGCTATGGTGTATCAGGTCGCGGCGGGTAATGGGTTTGCCCATCCCAAGTTTCAGATCGGTCTTTTTCATCGCATGCCCCCCGCTGGCTTGTGCTTCGCAGAAACCCTCAGACGTTAAACCGGAAGTGGATCACGTCGCCGTCCTGCACCACGTACTCCTTGCCCTCGAGGCGCCAGCGGCCGGCGTCCTTGGCACCCTGCTCGCCCTTGTAGGTGATGAAATCCTCGTAGCTGATCACTTCGGCGCGGATGAAGCCCTTCTGGAAGTCGGTGTGAATTACGGCGGCGGCTTCCGGTGCGGTGGCGCCAATGCGCACGGTCCAGGCCCGCACTTCCTTTACCCCGGCAGTGAAGTAGGTCTGCAGGCCCAGCAGTTCGTAACCGGCGCGAATCAGCTTGTCCAGGCCGGGTTCATCCATCCCCAGGTCGTTGAGGAACTCCTTGCGTTCCTCGTCCTCCAGTTCCACGATTTCCGATTCCAGCTTGTTGCAAATGGGCACCACCACGGCGCCTTCTTCCTCTGCGATTGCGCGGACGGTATCGAGATGGGGGTTGTTGTCGAAGCCGTCCTCATCCACGTTGGCAATGTACATGGTGGGCTTGGCAGTGAGCAGGAACAGCTGCCTGATCAAAACCTGCTCGTTGTCCTCCAGCTTGAGTGAGCGCACCGGCAGCGCCTCATTCAGGTGGGGCAGCAATTTGTTTTCCAGCAGGGCCTTCATGGCGATGGCTTCCTTGTCGCCACCTTTCGCGGTACGGATAACCTTCTGCAGCTGCTTCTCGCAGCTCTCCAGGTCCGCCAGGGCCAACTCCGTGTTAATGACCTCGATGTCGGATTTCGGATCGATCTTGTTTGCCACGTGGATGACGTTGTCGTCCTCGAAGCAGCGCACCACGTGGGCAATGGCATCGGTTTCGCGGATATTCGCCAGGAACTGGTTGCCCAGGCCTTCCCCCTTCGACGCGCCCGCCACCAGGCCCGCGATGTCGACAAATTCCATGGTGGTAGAGACTTCCCGCTGGGGTTTGACGATCTCCGCTATGCGGGTCTGGCGCGGGTCCGGTACCGGCACCACGCCGGCATTCGGCTCGATGGTGCAGAAAGGAAAGTTCTCAGCATCGATGCCGGCCCTGGTGAGGGCGTTGAACAGGGTGGACTTGCCGACATTCGGCAGGCCCACGATTCCGCATTTGAAACCCATATGACTTTCCTGTGTAAATGGCCTGTGACTGCGCCGGCTCAGGCCGCGCTGAAGCTGTGTAGCCGGGTCATCGCCTTGGTGGCATCCCCGTCGAGCAGCAGCGGCAACGCGCTGATGGCCTCCTGAATGCTCGCGTCGATGCGCTCCCGGTCTTCAGCCGAGGGCTTGCTCAGTACATAGCCGCTCACCCTGGACGCGTGTCCCGGATGGCCGATGCCGATGCGCAGCCGGTAGAAATCGTTGTTGTTGCCCAGGGCCGGGATAATGTCGCGCAGGCCGTTATGGCCACCGTGACCGCCACCCCGTTTGAAGCGGGCGGTACCGGGCGCTATATCAAGCTCATCGTGGGCCACGAGTATCTGGTCTGGCGCGATCTTGAAAAAAGTGGCCATGGCCGCAACGGCTTTGCCGCTGCGGTTCATGAACGTTGTGGGAACAAGCAGGCGCAGTTCGTGGCCGGCCAGGGTCACCTGTCCGGCCAGCCCGAAAAAGCGGGATTCGGCGCGCAGTGCGCCGCCGTTGAGCCTTGCCAGTTCTTCCGTGAAGTCCGCGCCCGCATTATGCCGGGTGCCCCGGTATTCGCTACCGGGGTTGCCCAGGCCGACGATCAGCTTGATTGCAGTCAACGGGTGCAGCCTGCAGCGAGAGGTTTAGTCCTCGCTGTCGTCTGCTTCCCCGGCATCCGCCTCAGGTGCAGCAGCTTCAGCTTCCTCTTCCTCTGCATCGCTACCGCCTTTGGGTGCGATGATGGAGGCGACTGCCAGGTCGTGATCCTCACCCAGGGCAAGGGCGACAGAGACCACGCCTTCGGGCAGGGTGATGTCGGACAGGTGAATGATCTGGCCGATTTCCACCTTGAGCATATCCACTTCGATGTACTCGGGGATCTTCGACGGCAGACACTGCACTTCGATATCCGTTTCCTGGTGCTGGACGATACCGCCCTGGGTCTTCACACCGTAGGATTTCGCTTCGTTGATGAAGTGGATGGGCACGTTGACCTTGATGGCCTTGTTCTCATTGACGCGCAGGAAATCTGCGTGCATAACGCTTTCCCTGGCGGGGTGGCGCTGCAGGTCCTTGAGAATAGCCTTCTGCTTTTCCTTGCCGACATTGATCGTCAGTACGTGCGAGTAGAAAGCCTCGTTTTCCAGCGCCTTTTCCAGGTCCTTGCGAACCAGGGTCAGGGGCTGGGGGTCCTTGTCGCCACCGTAGATAATGGCTGGGACCTGGTCGGCGAGACGACGCAGGCGGCGGCTCGCACCTTTCCCCAGGTCCTCTCGTACTTCTGCGTGTAGTTCAAATTGGTCAGACATAGTCGTGACTCCTTTGATAGATCATTGCCTCGCTTGCGACCGGCTCGGCAATGAGTTGCTGTAAACGCCGTCCCTACTGGAACAGCGCGCTGATGGATTCCTCGTTGGCGACGCGGCGCATGGACTCGGCAAGCAGGTCAGCGATTGTCAGCTGGCGAATCTTGCTCACGTCCCGCGCCTTCGCACTCAGGGGAATCGTGTCTGTGACCACCAGCTCGTCGAGCTGGGAAGTCCGAATGTTTTCAAGCGCATTGCCTGACAGCACCGCGTGGGTACAGTAGGCAACCACCTTGGCTGCGCCGCGCTCTTTCAGGGCGTCGGCTGCCTTGCACAGGGTGCCCGCGGTATCGACCATGTCGTCTACCAGCAGGCAGGTGCGGCCTTCCACCTCACCGATCAGGTTCATCACCTGCGCTTCACCGGCCTTGGGCCGGCGCTTGTCGATGATGGCCAGGTCCGCCTCGTTCAGCTGCTTGGCAATGGCCCTTGCCCTGACCACGCCGCCGATATCCGGCGATACCACCATCAGGTTCTCGTACTCGCAGGCGAGGATGTCGTCGTTCAGTACCGGGGACCCGTACACGTTGTCCACCGGGCAGGTGAAGAAGCCCTGGATCTGCTCCGCGTGCAGGTCGACCGTGAGTACCCTGTCGACGCCGACGGTGACCATCATGTCCGCCACCACCTTGGCGGTAATAGGTACCCTGGATGAGCGCACCCTGCGGTCCTGGCGGGCGTAGCCGAAGTAGGGCACCACCGCGGTAATACGTGAAGCCGAGGCCCGGCGCAGGGCGTCGATCATCACGATCAGTTCCATCAGGTTGTCATTGGTCGGTGCGCAGGTCGACTGCAGTACAAAGACATCCTTGCCGCGCACATTCTCGTTCAGCTCCACGGCGATCTCGCCATCACTGAACTTGCCGACGTCCGCCTTACCCAGGGAAAGGTAAAGCCTGCTCGCTACTTTCTGGGCGAGTTCCGGGTTGGCATTACCGGAAAACACCATCATTTTTGAGGACACTGTGCGCTACCCCTGGGCCATTGTTACCTGGCGATTCCGAGCCTTCCGGCTTCGATGCTCCTCTTGTTCCCGCCGCCGGGGCAGTATAACGGAGCCTTGCTGTATGGCTGGGGTGGGAGGATTCGAACCTCCGAATGCCAGGATCAAAACCTGGTGCCTTGCCGCTTGGCGACACCCCAATAAACTAGTGGGTCAATCTAATGAAGCTGCTACCGGTGATACGTTCAGCCCTCTGGCTGCCACGCCTGTCCACTGGTGCGGCAGCTGCCGAACGACTGCCTCGGCCTGTGCCTCGGTGCCAAAGCTGGCAAAAACGCTTGCTCCGGTCCCTGTCAGCCTGGCCTCGGCGAACCGTTCAAGCCAGGTAAACACTGCGTCGACGTCGGGATAAAGGCGTCTGACCAGGTCCTGACAGTCGTTTCGGGAGTACCCCTCAAAAAAGGTCGCCATTTTGATGGGAGAGGTGTTTCGTGTCAATTGTAAGTGGGAAAAAATTTGACCGGTAGAAACGTGGCAGGAGGGCGTAATAATCACATACCAGCGCTCCGGCAGGTCCACGGGTGTCAGGATGTCCCCGATACCCTCTGCCCAGGCGGTGCGGCCGCCGACAAAGACCGGCACATCGGCTCCCAGGCCCGCCCCGATGGCCTGCAGCCTGGGTTGTTCCAGCGCCAGCTGCCACAGCTTGTTGAGGGCCAGCAGGGTGGTGGCCGCGTTGGAACTGCCGCCGCCGAGGCCCCCGCCGGTGGGAATATGCTTGCGCAGCGCAATATGCACCCCGTGGGGGCTCCCGGCCTCGCGCTGCAGCAGCCTCGCGGCCCGGTAGACCAGGTTGTCCTCCAGGGCGATATCCGGCGCGTCGGAGTCGAGGGTGATCTCGCCGCTGCGGTTGGCGGTAAAGCTCAGCCGGTCGCCCCAGTCCAGCAGCTGGAACAGGGTCTGTAACTCGTGGTAGCCATCGCCGCGGCGCCCCGTGATGTGCAGGAACAGGTTCAGTTTGGCGGGTGACAGCAGGGTCAGGGTGTCAGGCATCAGTCCGGGGTTACCTGCCAATCGCGGATAATCAGGCGCACCGTGGTATCCAGGTGCTGGATGCGCAGCTTCACCGGGAGAGTCAGGCCATCAAAGTCGGCGTAGGCCTCGTAGCGTATCTCCCAGTCGTCCTGCTTCAGGAGCTGCAGCAGGGCCGGGTCCGGCCCCGCTTCCATCTGTTGGACTTCGAGGTCCGGTGCCGGTACCCCCTTGATCCAGTGGGGCAGGGCCAGCAGCGGCAGGTCCCAGCCGGTGCGGCGTCGCAGCGCGTCGGGGTCTGCCAGGTCCAGTGTGCTGCTTTCCTGCCCCTGGCGGACGACGAGGATCCTGCCGTTGCTGTAGAGGTTGGTTGCCGCCACCCCCAGCGGTCCGTTGAGCTTGAGGGTGGTGATTTCGCCCTGCTGTTGCCACTGGACACTGGCCGACTCGGATTGCGTCGGGGTGCGCAGGGCGAGCTTGCCCTCGGCGCCCCAGGTGGTCAGCGCCCGCATCCGGGCGCTGTGCTCATCCCAGTTGCCCGGGGTCGGCGGGGCTGGCGGCTGGCCCGCACAGGCCGCCAGCAGCAATACCAGCATGGCGCCGGCAAGGGGTAGCGGGCGGTGCACTAGGGTGTGGGCTCCGGGGTTTCTTCGCCGGGGGGCGGGTTCGGGGGCAGGCCCAGCTCAACGGTGCTGACCTGCAGGCGCTCCAGGGTCTCGGCCAGCACGGCGTTGTCGGGGTCTTTCATCAGGCCGCCCTGCCAGACTTTGAGCGCGTTATCGGTGTCGCCGCTCACCCACAGTACCTCCCCCAGGTGAGCCGCCACCTCCGGATCAGGGAAGGCGGCATAAGCCCGGGTCAGGTAATCCAGCGCCGCCTCGTAGTTGCCCTGGCGATACAACACCCAGCCCATGCTGTCGAGGATGGCGGGTTCGTCCGGCTCCAGCGCCAGCGCCCTGGAGATCAGCTCGTAGGCCTCCTCGTAGCGCCGGGTGCGGTTGGCGAGGGTATAGCCCAGCGCGTTGATCGCGGTGGCGTTTTCCGGCTCGCTGGCGATAATTTTCCTCAGCTCTTTTTCCATCAGCGCCAGGTCGCCCTGTTGCTCAGCGATCATCGCCCGGGCGTAGCGCAGCGAACTGGAGTCGGGCATTTGCGCCAGGGCCTCGTCCAGCACCAGGGTGGCACTGGCCAATTCACCGCCGCGGGCCAGCAGGTCCGCCTCGACGCCGTAGAGCTGCTCTGTCTTTTCCGGGTTTTGCCGGCGCAGTTCCCCGAACCAGGCGCGGATTTCGTCAATGCGTCCCTGGTCGATGAGGATGACACTGGCGCGACTGGCGGCCACCAGCATCTCCCGGCCGTCCTCCACCTGCCTGTACTCGTACAGTGCGCCGTTCGGGTCATCCGCGTCCTCGGCAATGCGCCCGAGATAATAGTGGGCCTCATCGACATGCTGTTCCAGTGCCAGCAACTGGCGCAGGTAGGTCTTGGCCGCCGCGTCGTCGCCGATTTCGCGGCTGATCAGCGCGAGTGACAGCAGCAGTTCGCCATCCCGGGGCGACTGGGCGGACAGCAGCTCGAACTGTTTGCGTGCAGCTTCCATGTCGGTTGCGGTCAGCAGTCGCGCGTATTGCAGGCGAATTTGCGCGTCCTGGGGGTTCTCCTCCAGCACCCGCTCCAGTCGGGCATAGGGTGCGGGTGACTGCTGTGCAAGCAGTATCCTGGCCTCGAGCATCGCGGCCTGGCTCTGGTTGGGCTCCAGTTCAAACAGCTGCTGCAGGGTGTCCAGGGCGGAGTCAAACTGCTCCTGCTCTGCCAGCACCATGGCCTGGGTCAGCAGCAGCTGGGTGTTGTCGGGGTAGTCCCGGGCCAGCTCGTCGATGCCCTGGACAAGGGCTTGCCGTTGCTCGGGGGCGAGTTCCTGGAACCCGCTCAGCAGCGCCGGGAAGTTGACTTCCTCGCCCTTGTCCGCCAGCAGGGCCATATGCGGCAGGGCCTCGACTGCGCGCCCCCGGCGTATCAGCAGGATGGAAAGGGTGTTGTTGGCCTCGATATTTTCCGGCTCCAGTTCGATCCAGAGCTGCACCGACTCCAGTGCCGCGTCCTCCCGCCCCATGAACTGGGCCAGGTGGGTAGCGTGGGCACTGACCCCGGCGTCGCGCAGGCGCGGGGCCTGCTCCATGTACTGCTCCAGTGCCACATCGTAGGCGCGGCGGCGAAGGGCGAATTCCGCCAGTAGCAGGGGATAGATGCTGTCGTCAGGAAACGCCCGCTCTGGTGGCTTGGCCTCGGCAGCAGCGGTGTCGGGCTCTGGCGCAGCAGGCGCGTCCGTGGTTGTCACCGGTGCGGGGCTGGCACAGCCCAGCAGCAGCGCGTAGGCGAGGCCGGTGAGTAGTAGACGGAACATAGTGGGCTACAGCACGAATCCAGCGGAATGAAGGGGCGTATGATGACATAGACCGCGCGTGAAACCCACAGCCTGAAAGCCGGGGCTTAGGGGTGTGCCCGGGGCGCAATTCGGACGCGCTGTCATTTGCCCGCCAACTTGTTAAAATCACAGCCTGTCTGTAATGTCCGCCCCCTCCGGCCGGGCGTTGTGCCCCGGCCACCCGGCCGCCAACTGGATACTGCACGCTGCCATGAACCTGATTGCCCTGGGCATCAACCACAACTCCGCCGCCGTCGAGGTGCGCGAGCGTGTTGCCTTCGCCCCGGAGCAGGTGTCCGAGGCGCTGGGCGATGCCTGTGAACAGGGCGGGGTGGAAGAGGTCGTCATCCTCTCCACCTGCAACCGCACCGAGCTGTACGCGATCGTGCCAGAGGGGACTGACGCGGCGGCAAAGTCCCTGCAGCTGATCGACTGGATGGCCAATTACCACCACCTCTCGGTCGAGGAGCTGCGCCGGTCGGCCTACCACTTCGAATCGCAGCAGGCGCTGCAACATATCGTGCAGGTGGCCAGTGGGCTTGATTCCATGGTGCTGGGCGAGCCCCAGATATTCGGCCAGATCAAGTCCGCCTACGCGGTGGCCACGGAATCCGGCACCGTCGGCAGTGAGCTGGGGCGCCTTTTTCCCCGCGTGTTTGCGATTGCCAAGCGGGTCCGCACCGACACCGCTATCGGTGAAAACCCGGTCTCGGTGGCCTACGCCGCGGTGGATCTCGCCCGTCATATTTTCGCCGACCTGAACAAGTGTAATGCCCTGCTGGTGGGCGCCGGTGAGACCATCGAGCTGGTGGCCCGGCACCTGATCGAGGCCGGTGTCAGTGGAATCGTCATAGCCAACCGGACCCTGGGTCGGGCCCGGGAGTTGGCCCAGAAGTTCGGGGCGGAAGCCGTGTTGCTGGCGGAGATCCCCGAGCAATTGCTGGACGCCGATATCGTGATCACCTCCACCGCCAGCCAGTTGCCCATCCTGGGCAAGGGCGCCGTGGAAGCTGCGGTGAAAGCGCGCCGGCACCGCCCGATACTGATGGTGGATATCGCCGTGCCCAGGGACATCGAGCCCCAGGTCGGTGACCTGCGCGACGTCTACCTGTACAGCGTCGACGACCTGCGGGAGATCGTCGAGCAGAACATGCGCAGCCGCCACAAGGAGGCGCGCAAGGCCGACCAGATCATTGCCGAGGGTGTGCGCCTGTACATGGAGGACATGCGCGGCCTGGCCGCCGTCGACGTGGTGAAAGACTACCGGCGCATGGCTGAGCAAATGCGCGAGATGGAACTGCAGCGCGCGCTGCGCGCCCTGGCCCGCGGCGAGGACCCCCAGCGAATTGTTACCCAGCTGGCCAGGGGCATCACCAACAAGCTGATTCACGCGCCCACGACGGGCCTGCGCCAGGCCAGTGCCGACGGGCGCCAGGACCTCCTGGCCCACGCCCGCAAGTTGCTGGGCCTGGCTGCGGGCCACAGGCCGGAGCCCGAGGACGCGGACAGCGATGACGAGCAAGACTTCGAACTGCCGGCAGGCGACGCGGAAAAACCCGGACACACACTGCAATGAAAGCCTCTTTGTTGACCAAGCTGGAAACGCTCACTGACCGGCACGAGGAGGTATCGGCCCTGCTCAGTGACGGTGAAACCATTGCCGACCAGGACCGGTTCCGCGCCCTGTCCCGGGAGTATGCCGAGCTGGAGGACGTCGTCAGGTGCTACGGCCTTTACAGCCGGGTCAAGAGCGACCTCGAGGAAGCCCGGCAGATGCTGGAGGATGCCGACCCGGATGTGCGGGAAATGGCCCGGGAGGAGGTGGAAACCGGCGGCGAGCGGCTGGCGGAACTGGAGCTTGAGTTGCAGGCGCTCATGCTGCCCCGGGACCCGATGGATTCCCACAACGTGTTCCTGGAAATTCGCGCCGGCACCGGTGGTGACGAGGCGGCGATTTTCTCCGGCGACCTGTTTCGTATGTATTCCCGCTATGCCGAGCGCCAGGGCTGGAAAGTGGAAGTGCTGTCCGAGCGCCCGGGTGAACACGGCGGTTACAAGGAGATCATCACCCGGGTAGAGGGGCGCGATGTCTACGCTCACCTGAAGTTCGAGTCCGGCGCCCACCGGGTGCAGCGGGTGCCCGAGACCGAATCCCAGGGGCGTATCCACACCTCGGCCTGCACTGTGGCCGTCATGCCCGAGCCCGAGGACGTCGATGAGATCGAGATCAACAAGGCCGACCTGCGTATCGATACCTACCGCGCCTCTGGCGCCGGCGGCCAGCACGTCAACAAAACCGATTCCGCGGTGCGGATTACCCACCTGCCCACCGGTATCGTGGTGGAGTGCCAGGACGAGCGGTCCCAGCACAAGAACCGCTCCAGGGCCATGTCCCTGCTGCAGGCCAAGCTGCTGACCAGCGCCCAGGACAAGGCGGCCGCAGAGCAGGCCGAGCAGCGCCGCAACCTGGTGGGCACCGGCGACCGCTCCGACCGGATTCGCACCTACAATTTTCCCCAGGGGCGGATGACCGATCACCGCATCAACCTCACCCTGTACAAGCTGGCGGAAATCATGGAGGGCGACCTGGATGCGGTGGTCGGCCCATTGCGGCAGGAGTTCCAGGCGGACCAGCTGGCGGCTTTGGCCGACAACTGATGGCCACTGTCCGCGAGCTCCTGCGCAGTGGCGACGACCTGCCGGGAGACAGCGCCCGGCGGGACGCCGAAATTCTGCTCGGGCACTGCCTGGACCAGTCGCGCAGCTGGTTGTACACCTGGCCCGAGCGCGAGGTTCCCGAGCCGCAAGTCGAGTGCTACCTGCAGCTGCTGGCCCGGCGCAGGGACGGCCAGCCAGTCGCCTACCTGACGGGTGAGCGGGAATTCTGGTCGCTGCCCATCAAGGTCAATCAGCACACCCTCATACCCCGCCCGGAAACCGAAACCCTGGTGAGCTGGGCGCTGGAGTTGGCCCTGCCGGCAGCGGCGCAGGTACTGGACCTGGGCACCGGTTCCGGCGCCATAGCGCTGGCCCTGGCCAGCGAGCGGCCCGGCTGGCGGGTGACAGGCGTGGATGCCAGCGTGGAGGCCCTGGCGGTGGCCCGGCGCAACGCCGCCGACCTGGGGCTCGAGCGGGTCTGCTTCAAAAGCTCCGACTGGTACCAGGAAGTGGCCGGGCAACGGTTTCACCTGCTGGCGGCAAACCCGCCGTACGTGGACCCCGTCGATCCGCACCTGGAACAGGGTGACGTGCGTTTTGAGCCGCGCTCGGCACTGGTGGCGGCACAGTCGGGCCTGGCGGACCTCGCGCTGCTGGTGGCCGGCGCACCGGCCCGGTTGCATGCCGGCGGCTGGCTATTGCTGGAACACGGCTTTGACCAGGGTGAGGCAGTGCGCGCCCTCCTGCGCCAGGCGGGATTCGCCCGGATCGCAACGCGCACCGACCTGGCGGGCATGGAGCGCATCAGCGGGGGCTGCCCGGTGTCGAATAACGAACAGTTGACTGACGAGCAGCTGCTGCGCTACAACCGCCAGATCCTGCTCAATGATTTCGACGTGGAAGGCCAGGAGCGCCTGTTGCGGGCCGCCGTGCTGGTGGTGGGCCTGGGGGGGCTGGGTTGCCCCGCGGCCCTGTACCTGGCGGCGGCGGGTGTTGGCACCCTGTTGCTGGCGGATGGCGACGTGGTGGAACTGGGCAACCTGCAGCGCCAGATCGCCCACGGCGATGCGGATATCGGTCACAACAAGGCCGCTTCCGCGGCGGAGTCCATCGCGCAATTGAACCCGGGTGTGGCGGTTGAAGTCATTCCGCGGCAGCTGGCGGAAGCGGATATGCCTGGGCTCATCGGGCGCGCGGACGTGGTGGTGGATGCCACCGACAACTATACGGCGCGGTTTGCCCTCAACCGGGCCTGTATCGCCGCCGGGGTTCCCCTGGTGTCGGCGGCGGCGGTGCGCAGTGAGGGGCAGATCAGTGTGTTTGACCCGGTGCGCGGTGGGCCCTGCTATCGCTGTCTGTACCCGGATACCGAGAGCGACACGGCCCTGCGCTGCAGTGAAAGCGGGGTGCTGGCCCCCGTGGTGGGTGTGCTGGGTTCGCTGCAGGCGATGGAGGCCCTGAAAATCCTGGCCGGCTATGGTGACATCCTGCGGGGGAAATTACTGTTGCTGGACCTGCGCAGTATGGATATTCGCCGGCTGGTCCTGTCCCCCCGGGCGGATTGCCCCGACTGCTCGCACCTCTCGCATCTTCAGCGCTAAACGGCCCCGGGCCCGGCGGCCGGCAGGGGCTTGCGCAGGGTTCTGTACAGGCGTACGAAAACCAGTACCGAGGTCACCGTGATTCCCACGATCAGGCTTTGCCAGAAGGCCACGGTGCCCTCCAGCGCACTGTCTGTCGACACAATGCCGCGCCAGTAGCCCAGCGGCAGGGTGATCAGCCAGTAGGCCAGGAACAGCGCGAAGAACGCAAAGCGGGTGTCCTTGAAGGCACGCAGGCAGTAGCTCGCTGCCACCTGGGCGGAATCGATGGCGATAAATACACCGGCGATGCGCACCAGGATAACCGCAATGGCGGCGATCTCAGGGTCGCTGGTGTAGAGGCTCACCAGGGTGGCGGGGGAGGAGAGCAGGACGGTCATACCCAGCAGCCCGACCATGACCGTCAACCCGGTGCCGCAGCCGATAGAGAGCCTCAGCGCGGCCCGGTCCCCGGCACCGATGGCATGCCCCACCCGGATGGCCAGGGCCGAGCCAAAGCTCACCAGGGGCATGTACACCACGTCCCACATATTGAACGCCACCTGGTGCGCGCCCATGGCAACATCTCCCAGGGTGGCGATGAACAGGGCTATCACGGAGAAAAACGCCACTTCCATAAACAGGGTGAGGCCCATCGGCAGGCCTACGCGGATAATCTCGGCGATGGCTGACAAGCTGGGAGCAACCAGGCGCAGCGGCGGCAGGTAGGGCTTCAGCCGGTCGGCCCGGGTCATGAGCGCACACAGCGTGAGTGCGCTCAGCCACATCGATATCGCCGTGGCCCAGCCACAGCCCTCGGCGCCGAGTTCGGGGGCGCCCCAGCGCCCGTACATCAGGGCATAGTTGAGTGGGATATTGACCAGGAATGCCAGCACACTGGCTATCGCAAAGGGTCGCATGACACCGATACCCTGGGTGTGGCAGCGCAGGGCCTCGAACAACGCGGCAGCGGGCAGGCCAAACGCCACCGCCCGCAGATAGGCCAGGCAGCGGGCCTGGGTGGCCGCCTCCAGCTCCAGCAGTTCGAGCAGGGGTTCGGCGAAATAGCACAGTGGCCCCCCGATCAGGCCCATTGCCAGCGCCAGCCAGAGTGACTGGGGCAGGATGTCGCGAACCTGTTTGACCCTGCCGGCGCCGACGTGCTGGGCGATGATGTAGGTCGCGCCCAGGCTGACCCCGATAAAGAACAGGTAAAGGGGCAGCCAGATGTTGTAGCCGATGGCGATCGCCGCGAGGTCAGTGGCACTGTAGTGCCCCGCCATGATGGTATCGACCACGCCGGTGCCAATCTGTGCCAGCTGGGCGATCACCATGGGCCAGGCCAGCACCAGCAGGGCGCGGCTCTCGGCGATGATAGCGGCTAGTTTTCCGGGTGGCATGGGATCATCAATCTGTCGGTTCCAGGGCCGCCAAACAGCTGGCAGCCGCTAAAACTTTATGGCGTTTCGGTTGTCTGAGAAGCCAAGCCTACAGGGGAACGCTTGATGAATACATTGGCACAGCGGTATTACCGTGCGCGCAACGAGGTTTTCTCGCGCCTGCAGTATTTCGACGGTATGGGACCGCTGGCGCTACGCCTGTTCCTGGTGCCGGTGTTCTGGATTGCGGGCACGCACAAGCTGGCGGGGATGCAGCAGACTATCGAATGGTTCGGCAACCCCGACTGGGGACTCGGCCTGCCCTTTCCGACACTGCTGGCCTACCTGGCGGCTTACACCGAGGCTATCGGGGCGCTACTGCTGCTGTTGGGGCTGGCCACCCGATGGATAACCATACCTCTGATGGTCACCATGCTGGTGGCGATTTTTGCCGTGCACTGGGATTACGGCTGGGCGGCTATCGCCGATTCCGGCTCCCAGGATATCGCGGTGAGGCTGGGCACCGCCGCGGACCTCTTGCAGGAGCACGGCAATTATTCCTGGCTGACGGAGAAGGGGAACCTGGTCATACTCAACAATGGCATCGAGTTCGCGGTGACCTATTTCGTGATGCTGCTGAGCCTGTTTTTTACCGGCGGCGGGCGTTATGTCAGCCTCGATTACTATCTGTCGCGCCTGTTTCCCGAGCCTGCCTGATGACCGGCCGGTGGCCGCAAACCGGGCGGGCCAAACACGTGGCGGGGTCGCTCTTCAGCACTCACCCTTTTCCCGCCGGGAGTGGTAGACTAGCGCGTTTTTTGAGCAGTCATGGGAAACCCACAATTGATTAAGAGTTTAGTAGGGCGCATCGCCGGCAAGGGCGTTGCTCCCCAGGATAACAGCCCGGCCAGTTCGGGCCACGCGACCCCGCCCCGGCACGAGCCCTCGCATAAAGCGTCTTCCGCAGCTTCCGGTGAGGATGGTAATCGGGGCAAGAAGCGCCGGCGGCGCGGCGGCAAGGCGAAGACCGATGCCACACCCTGGTCGCTGGACGACTTCCCCGTCGATCCCCTGGAAGGGTCGACCCGGTTCCACGACCTGGGCCTGCGCGAAGAGATCATGCACGCCATCGCGGACCTCGGTTTCAAGTATTGTTCGCCCATCCAGGCCGCCATCCTGCCGCACACATTGCAGGGCAGCGACGCCATAGGCAAGGCCCAGACCGGTACCGGCAAGACCGCCGCCTTCCTGGTGACGATATTCAACGACCTGCTGTGTAACCCGATCGAGGGCGAGCGTTTCGTGGGCGAGCCACGGGCGCTGGTGATTGCGCCGACCCGGGAGCTGGTGATGCAGATCGCCCAGGACGCGGAAGACCTGGCCCGGCACTGTGACCTCCAGGTCGCCACCCTCATCGGCGGCATGGACTACCAGAAACAGCTCAATCGCCTGCATACGACCGTAATCGACCTGGTGGTCGCCACGCCGGGACGCCTGCTGGATTTCATGAGCCGCCGTGACCTGTACCTGGACCACGTGGAAATACTGGTGCTGGACGAGGCGGACCGCATGCTGGATATGGGCTTTATACCCCAGGTCAAGCGCATCGTGCGGGCGACCCCGCGCCGGGAGGACAGGCAGACCCTGCTGTTTTCCGCCACCTTTACCCAGGACATCATCAACCTGTCGGAGCAGTGGACCTACCAGCCCATAACGATCGAGATAGAGCCCGATCACGTGGCAACCGACTCCGTGGACCAGAAGGTTTACCTGGTCAGCAGCGAGCAGCGCTACCGGGTGCTCAACAACCTGGTGCGCAGCGAGGATGCCACCAGTGTCATCGTGTTTGCCAATCGCCGTGACCAGGTACGACGCCTGCACGAGCGCCTGCGCAAGTCGGGGGTGGCCGCGGGTATCCTGTCCGGTGAAATCCCGCAGGCCAAGCGCACCAGTACCCTGGAGCAGTTCAAGCAGGGCAAGATCAAGGTGCTGGTGGCGACGGACGTCGCCGGCCGGGGTATCCACGTGGAGGGGGTGAGTCACGTGGTGAACTACAACCTGCCGGAAGACCCGGAGGACTACGTCCACCGCATCGGTCGCACCGGTCGCGCCGGCGCCACGGGAGTATCAATCAGCTTTGCCAGCGAGGACGATGCGTTCCTGTTGCCGGACCTGGAGGCACTGCTGGGCACCCGCCTGGAATGTACCCACCCGCCGGCGGAACTACTGGTTTAGCTCCTCGCACCATAGCAGGGTAGCGCCCACCACCGCGGCGGGCACCACGAAAAAGTTGATGATGGGGATGCCGGCGCACAGTGCCACAACCCCGCCGAACCCCATGCTGCTGAGGCGGCGCGAGCGGACCGCTTCCTTCACGTCGCCAAAGCTGAGCTGGTGATTGTCCATCGGGTAGTCGACAAACTGGATGCTCATCATCCAGGCCCCGAGCAGGAACCACAGCACCGGCGCGACCAGGCTCAGTACCGGGATAAACGACAGGATCAACACGAATACCGCCATCGGCACGTAGTACAGCAGTTTCGACAGCTCCCGCAGGATGCCCCTTGGCATCGCCATCAGCGCGGCACCCAGTCCCTCCAGTGAATCCACCGGCTTCCCCGTGACCAGTTCCTCCGCTTTTTCCGCCAGCAGGGCGTTGAAAGGGGAGGCGATGATCAGCGCCACCGCGGTAAACAGATAACCTGTCACCAGGCTGACGGTGAGCCCGATTACCGGCCAGATAATCCAGCTGATAAAATCGAGCCAGTCTGGGATTTTGTCCAGCCAGTCGTCCATCAGCGCGTCCAGGTAACTCAGGCCATACCAGATCAGGCCACCGAATATGAGGATGTTCACCAGCAGTGGGATAAGCACGAAATGGCGCAGGGTGGGCTGCTTCAGCAGTTTCGCGCCGCGCACGAGATAACCGGCCCCGTGGGCTATATTACCTTTCAATCGATGTATCTCCTTCAGTCCGGGCGCAGGCGGGGCACAGGCAGCGTTTGCCAATGGAGTCCTGGGGAATGGCTGCCAGTGCGCTGGCGCTGATAGTGGCGTTTGCGCACCAGCAGGTCTGCGCAGGCCGCCCCGCTGCCATTGCGCACTGGTTGTCACCCCCGCACAGGGGGCAGGTCTTGAGCCATTGTTCCTGAGCTGTCATAGCCTGAGCGTACTCTGTCGCTGCTGCAGGCGCTATAATAGCGGACTCATGGCGGGGTGTAAGTATGGCCAGTGACGAAGACGATGTATTCAGTGCCGAAATGGCTGATGTGGTGCCCCTGAAGCGGGATCCGCGGGTGACGGTGCGCTCCCGCAGCCAGGCTGAGCGCGACTCCTCCGTGGATCTGCGGCGCCAGGCGGCCGTGCAGAACCCTGAGCGTGACCGCAACATACTGACCGAGGGCGGCATCGAGCCGCTGGACGCCTGGTATGTGCTTGAATTCAAGCGTCCCGGCGTGCAGAACGGCGTGTTCCGCCGACTCAAGCAGGGCCGCTACGAGAGCGAGGCGCGCCTCGATTTGCATCGCCTCACCGCCGCAGCCGCCCGCAAGGAAATGTTCGAGTTCATCGAGGAATCACACCAGTTGGGCCTGCGCACGGTGCTGATCATCCACGGCAAGGGCCAGACCAGTGCGGAAAAAAAGCGCAGTTCCATCCTCAAGGGCTGCACCGACCGCTGGCTGCGTGAACTGGACGTGGTGCAGGCCTTCAACAGCGCCCAGCCCCAGCACGGCGGCACCGGCGCGGTCTATGTGCTGTTGCGCAAGAGCGAGGAGAAGAAACGCGAGAACCGGGAGAAGTTCGCCAAGGGGCGGGTTCCGGTTACGACCCTGTTTGATGTTTTCTGCAGGTTTCGTCTGTTCCAGCGCCGGTCGCTGCCTGCAAGGGCTCCCCTGCGAGACCCGCTACAAGCACATCCATGTGCGCTCGTGTTCGGCCGTCCATGGCCTCACACGGTCTCGCAGGGGAGCCCTTGCAGACATCGGCCTACCATTTTTCCATGAAAGATTATCCGGAGCGCATCGCGCTTTTTAGCAAAATCCTCTTTAGGGCGCATTGGTAGGGCTCTGTCCCGGCAGGCGGCCCGAAACAATCAGACCACGCTTAGCTCCGTCGACAAACTCGGGGCTTTCTGCGAGCACTGTTCGAGTCCCAATTTTTGCGCAGCAAAAATGGTCGAGTTGCGCAGCAGCCGAGTTTGTCGACGGAGCTGTGGTCGTTTCGGGCGGCCTGCCGGGACAGAGCCCGGCGAGCAAAGAAAACACTAATACCAAGCTGCGCCGAGCACTGTTCGAGTCCCAATTTTTGCGCAGCAAAAATGGTCGAGTTCCGCAGCAGCCGAGTTTGTCGACGGAGCTGTGGTCTTTTCGGGCCGCCTCCCGGGACAGAGCCCGGGTCTTGAGGAAGCTTTTCTTCTTGTCCTGTGGCCTGTCAGGACAGAGTCCGGCGAAGAAAACGACCAATAATCTAAGCTGCTCCTGCAGCGACCAGGATCTCAGCGTACTCAACCCCATGTCGATGGGTTTTCACGATATCGAGCACCGAGCGCCCGTCGCGCCCGGTGGCGTTCAAGTCACGTCCTTCAGCCGTAAAAAATCCCACGAAGAGCTCGAAATCATCGGCCCGCATACTCTGGTAGGCCTTGAGCAGCATGTGGAAGTTTTCATCGGTGCCATCGTGGGGACGGACCTGCAGGAAACTGCGGACATGATCCTCCGTCCACACCTCATCGAGCACCTTTTCCTTGTCTTTTCTCATCACGCGATCCCTAAACCAGCTTCTTCGCCAGCAATTGATTGACCATCTGCGGATTCGCCTGGCCCCTGGATAACTTCATCACCTGGCCGACGAAGAAGCCGACCAGTTTCTTGCGCCGGTCCTCGTCGGCCGCCAGGTATTGCTCCACCTGGCCCGCATTGGCGGCGATAACCTGGTCCACCATGGCTTCGAGTTCGCCGCTGTCGCTGACCTGCTTCAGGCCGCGGGCCTCGATGATGTCGTCCGCGCTGCCCTCGCCCTGCCACATGGCCTCGAAAACCTGCTTGGCGATCTTGCCGGAGATACTGCTGTCGAGGATGCGCACGATCAGGCCGCCCAGTGCCGGGGCAGACACAGGGCAGTCGCCCAGAGACAATTCACCGCGGTTGAGCTGGCCCAGCAATTCCACCTGGACCCAGTTGGCGGCGATCTTGGGATCGCCGCAGGCGCTGACCACGGCTTCAAAATAATCCGCCAGCTCACGGGAATCCGCCAGCACGTTGGCATCGTAGCCGCTAAGCCCGTACTCCTGGACGAAGCGGTGCCTTTTTTGTACCGGTAGTTCCGGCAACTCCGCCCGGATGCCCTCGATATAAGCGTCGTCGATGACCACCGGCAGCAGGTCCGGCTCGGGAAAGTAGCGGTAGTCATTGGCTACTTCCTTGCTGCGCATGGGCCGGGTTTCGTCCAGGTCGGCATCGTAGAGCCGGGTCTCCTGGATTATCCTGCCGCCGTCCTCGAGGATGTCAGCCTGCCTTTCGGTTTCGTGGCGAATGGCCTTCTCGACGAACCGGAACGAGTTGACGTTCTTGATCTCGGCCCGGGTGCCCAGTGCCTGTGACCCCATCGGGCGCAGGGAGATGTTGATATCGCAGCGCATGGAGCCCTCCGCCATATTACCGTCAGAGATGCCCAGGTAGGTGACCAGGCTGTGCAGGGCCTTGAGGTAGGCCACCGCCTCGGCGGCGTTGCGCAGGTCGGGTTCGGAGACGATCTCCAGCAGCGGGGTGCCTGCCCGGTTCAGGTCGATACCGGTCTGGCCGTGAAAATCCTCGTGCAGGGATTTGCCGGCATCCTCTTCCAGGTGAGCCCGGGTAATTCCGATGCTCCGGGTGGTGCCGTCCTCGAGCTGGATTTCGAACTCGCCGCGGCCGACGATGGGGGCCTCGAACTGGCTGATCTGGTAGCCCTTGGGCAGGTCGGGATAGAAATAGTTCTTGCGATCGAATACTGAGCGGCGGCCTATCTCCGCGCCGATCCCCAGGCCGAACATGACCGCGTAGCGCACGGCCTGGGCGTTAAGCACGGGCAGCATGCCGGGCATGGCCAGGTCGACGGCGCTGGCCTGGGTATTGGGTTCGGCGCCAAAGGTGGTGGCGGAGCCGGAAAAAATCTTGGAGCGGGTGGCCAGCTGCAGGTGCACTTCCAGCCCGATGACGGTCTCCCACTGCATCATGCCGCCTCCCCTGTCGGTGGGCGCTGCAGGTGCCAGTCGGTGGCCTGCTGGAAGCGGTGAGCAACGTTCAGCAGGCGCGCCTCGCCAAAATGCCGGCCGATGAGCTGCAGTCCCACCGGCATGCCTGCAACCAGGCCAGCCGGTACCGACATGCCCGGGAGTCCCGCCAGGTTGACCGCGAGGGTGTAGATATCCTCCAGATACATGGCCAGCGGGTCGTCTGACTTGGCGCCCAGGGCGAAGGCGGGGCCGGGGGTGGTGGGCCCGGCTATGACATCCACCTGCTCGAAACAGTCGACGAAATCCTGCTTGATCAGGCGGCGCACCTGCTGTGCCTTTTTGTAGTAGGCGTCGTAGTAACCCGCGGACAGGGCGTAGGTACCCACGAGGATGCGGCGTTTGACCTCCGCGCCAAAGCCCTCCTCACGGGTGCGGGTGTACAGATCATGCAGGTCCACAGGGTCCTTGCAGCGATGGCCGTAACGCACGCCGTCGAAGCGGGACAGGTTGGTGGAGGCCTCGGCGGGGGCAATCACATAGTACGCCGGGATCGACAGGTGGCTGTGGGGCAGGGACACCTCGACCAGGGTCGCACCCTGGGCTTCGAGCTCCGCCAGGGCGGCTTCGATGCAGCGGGCCGTCTGCGCCTCCAGCCCCTGGCCGAAGTACTCCCGCGGCAGGCCGATACGCAGGCCCTGCAGGCTATCGTTCAGGGTTGCGCAGTAATCCTCGGTGGGCAGCTCGGAAGAAGTTGAGTCCAGCGGGTCGTGGCCCGCCATGGTGTTGAGCAGCAGGGCGCAGTCTTCGGCGCTGCGGGCCATGGGGCCGGCCTGGTCGAGGCTGGAGGCAAAGGCCACCATGCCGAGGCGTGAGACCCGCCCGTAGGTCGGTTTGATGCCGGTGATGCCGCAAAAAGCCGCTGGCTGCCGGATCGAGCCCCCCGTGTCGGTACCGGTGGCTGCCGGGGCCAGCATGGCCGCAACCGCTGCCGCCGAGCCGCCCGAAGAGCCTCCCGGTACCGCGGCCGTGTCCCAGGGGTTGCAGACGGGGCCGTAGTAACTGTTTTCGTTGGAGGAGCCCATGGCGAACTCATCCATGTTGGTTTTGCCCAGGATAACGGCGCCATCGCGGTTGAAGTGCCTGATCAGGGTGGCGTCGTAGGGCGGCACGAAATTGTCGAGCATGCGCGAGCCACAGCTGGTGCGCATGCCGTCGGTGCAGAATATGTCCTTGTGGGCGATCGGGATGCCCGTCAGCGTGGCGGCGTCGCCGGCGGCGATGCGCTGGTCGGCGGCTGCGGCAAGGGCCAGCACCGCACTTTCGTCAACGGTGATAAAGCTGTTGTAGTTGCTGTCCAGCCGGGCAATCCGTTCGAGAAAACAACGGCTTAGCTCAACGCTGGAGAACTGCCTGTCTCGCAGTCCCGCTACCAGCTGGGCGACGGATTTGTCATGCATGAAATTATCCTGTGACTGGGTCGGCTATTCGACGACCCGGGGAACGAGGTAGAGACCGTTTTCCACCGCGGGGGCTATGGCCTGGTAAGCCTCCCGGCGATTCTCCTCGGTAACCTCGTCGGCGCGCAGGCGCTGCACGGCATCCAGCGGGTTGGCCATGGGCTCCACATCCCGGGTATCGGCGGCCTGCAACTGGTCCACCATACCAAGGATTTCGGTTATCCGCCGGGTCAGCGGGCCGATCTGGTCCGGCGCTATGCGAATACGCGCGAGTTCTGCAATCTTTTCTATTTCGTCCTGCTCAATCGCCATGCTGTTTTTAACCGGATATGGCTGCCTCGGCCGCAGCGGGGGCGTAAAGTTATCATATTTGCGCCTTGCCCAAAATCCCCGCGGTTGGTACAGTTGCCTGAAAATTACAACTCCCAGAAAATAGCTGTCTCCATAGCCATCTCGGGGCTTTTTCCGGCCCACCCAGAACATCGGTAATTTGCCTGGAGGCAGCGGGTAGGGAAGCATGCAGGACTCCGCACAGGAGTTCCCCGTTGTACTCAGAAGGTAGTCACAATCAATGTTGAAGAAGCTGCGCGGAGTGTTCTCTAACGACCTCTCCATAGACTTGGGTACGGCCAATACCCTGATCTACGTGCGCGATAAAGGAATTGTGTTGAATGAGCCCTCGGTCGTGGCTATTCGAATCCACAATGGCCAGAAGACCATAGAGGCGGTAGGCATGGAGGCAAAGCGCATGCTGGGCCGCACGCCTGGCAATATCACCGCAATCCGCCCGCTCAAGGACGGGGTTATCGCCGATTTCCAGGTCACGGAGAAAATGTTGCAGCACTTTATCGCCAAAGTGCACGAGAGCAAGTTTATCCGCCCCAGCCCCCGGGTGCTGGTTTGTGTGCCCTGTATGTCCACCCAGGTGGAGCGGCGCGCTATCCGTGAATCGGCGCTAAGTGCCGGTGCCAGGGAAGTGCGCCTGATCGAGGAGCCCATGGCGGCCGCTATCGGCGCCGGCCTGAGTGTGGAGGAAGCCACCGGCTGCATGGTGGTGGATGTGGGGGGCGGTACCACCGAGATCGCCATTATCTCGCTCAACGGTGTGGTATACCGCGATTCCCTGCGTATCGGCGGCGACCGCTTCGATGAGGCCATCGTCGCTCACGTGCGCCGCCGCTACGGCAGCCTTATCGGCGACGCAACCGCGGAGCGGATCAAGGAAGAAATAGGCTGCGCCTTTGCCGGCAGTGAGCTGCGTGAAATCGACGTGCGCGGGCGCAACCTGGCCGAAGGTGTGCCGCGCAGTTTTACCCTCAACAGCGACGAGATCCTGGAGTCGCTGCAGGATCCGCTGTCATCCATTGTGCAGGCGGTAAAGTCGGCGCTGGAGCAGTCTCCGCCGGAACTTGCGGCGGATATCGCGGAGAGCGGTATTGTACTGACCGGCGGCGGTGCACTGTTGCGTGACCTCGACCGGCTCATTTCCGAGGAGACGGGCTTGCCGGTGATCGTGGCGGAGGACCCCCTGACCTGTGTCGCCCGCGGCGGCGGCCTGGCGATGGAGCGTATGGATCGCCACACGATGGATCTGCTGTCTACCGAGTGACGGCCTGTATGAAAAAGCCCGCTGCACCGGCGGGCTAACGAGGACGCCAAGATCAAGCCGCTATTCGTCAAACAGTCCTCCCTGGGGCTGCGCCTGTTGCTGGCGATTCTCGTGGTCCTCGGCCTGATCACTGCCGATTTACGCTACAACAGCATGGAAACCACGCGATCGCTGCTGGATGCGGTCGGTGCGCCCATCTTCTGGGTGGCCGACCTGCCGATGCGGCTGCGCGACTGGAGCAGGACCAACATCCAGTCCAGGACCGAGGCCCTGGAAGAAAACGAGCGACTGCTGCGCGAAAACCTCGTATTGCAGGGCCGCTCCCAGCAGATGGCCGCCCTGCAGGCGGAAAATGTGCGCCTGCGGGCACTCCTGAACTCCACCGCCATGCTGCGCGACGATGTGTTGGTGGCGGAGATTCTGGGCGTGTCGCCGGACCCGGTCAGGCACCAGCTGGTGCTCAACAAAGGCGAGGCTGATGGCGTGACCGTGGGCCAGCCGCTGATCGATGCGGACGGGCTGATGGGCCAGATTGTGGAGGTCAGTGCCGTTAACTCTCGCGCCCTGCTGATTACCGACGCCACCCATTCCATCCCGGTCCAGGTCAATCGCAACGGAGTGCGGGCTATTGCCGAGGGTACCGGCTCCCTGGGTGCCCTGGAAATTCGCCATGTCTCCGCCACCACCGACATCGAGATTGGCGACCTGCTGGAAACCTCCGGCCTCGGCGGACGTTTCCCCGGCGGCTATCCGGTAGCGGTAGTGACCGAGATCGAGCGTGACCCGGGCAAGATGTTTGCCCACGTGGTGGCCAGGCCCAGTGCGGCACTGGATCGCAGTCGCCATGTGCTGCTGGTGTTTTCCACTCATGGCAAGCGGGAACCCTGACAGGTGGTATATCAGGGAGCGCACGGCTACTGGGTAATTATCGTCTCCTTCCTCGCGGCCTTTGTGCTGGCCGTGTTGCCCATGCCACACTGGCTGTTATGGGTGCGCCCCGAGTGGGTCGCGCTCGTGCTCATATACTGGACCATAGCCCTGCCCCACCGGGTGGGTATTCTGACTGGCCTGATCCTGGGTATTTTGCTGGATACCCTGGAGGGCGCGGCGCTGGGCCAGAACGCCTTCGCACTGGTGGTCGTGGCGCTGCTCAGCCTTACCCTCTACCAGCGCCTGCGGGTGTTCAGCGTGTTGCAACAGGCCGGCACCGTGTTCGTACTGGTCGGCATCAACCAGCTGGTGTGCCAGTGGGTACAGAACCTGGAGGGGGTGGGCAGTCCTGATCTGCTGTTCCTGCTCCCGGCTGTCTCCAGCGCCCTGCTGTGGCCCTTTGTCCTGCATATCCTGCGCGGCCTGCGCAGGTACTACGTGGTGACCTGATGACTGGCCCGGACCTGGTGTTGGCATCCGCCTCGCCGCGCAGGCGGGAGTTGCTCGATCAGCTCGGGGCACGCTACCTGTGCGACCCGGCGGATATCGATGAAAGCCGCCGGCCGGGAGAGGCTCCGGCGGCTTATGTGGAGCGCATGGCCAGGGAAAAAGCGCGGGTGGTCGCTGCACGCTACCAGGACGGGGGCCACAGTGTCCTGGCTGCCGACACTATTGTGGTGGTGGATGAGGATGTGCTCGGCAAGCCCTGTGACCATTTCGACGGTCTTGCCATGCTGGCGAAACTCAGTGGGCGCAGCCACTCGGTACTCACTGCCGTCTGCCTGCATCACGATGGCGCTGCAAGCTGTGAGGTGGTGGAAACCCGGGTCGAATTTATCCAGTTGACGCGGGAGTTGTGCGAGGCCTACCTCGCGACAGACGAGCCCTGGGACAAGGCGGGCGCCTATGCGATCCAGGGCATGGCGGCGGTCTTTGTCCGCAGTATTCACGGCAGCTACAGTAACGTGGTGGGACTGCCCCTGTGTGAAACCTGGCAACTGCTGCGGGCCGGCGATATCGGCACCGGCCTGGAGCCGCGCGATGAATGAGGTCATCCTGGTCAATATGGGCCCGCGGGAGACGCGGGTCGTGACGCTGGAAAGCGGTGCGGTGCGGGATATTTATATCGAGCGCGATGCCAGCCGCGGCATTGTCGGCAATATCTATCTGGGCAAGGTGGTGCGCGTCATGCCCGGGATGCAGGCCGCATTCGTCGATTTCGGCGCCGAGCGGACCGGCCTGTTGCATATCTCCGACCTGTCCGGGAGCAAACAGCGGCGCGGCGCCCGCCGTGAACAGGCCATCGAATATCAACTGCACGACGGCCAGAAGCTGGCAGTGCAGGTGACCCGCGATCCACTTGGCAACAAGGGCGCCCGCCTGAGTGCACAGTTGTCCCTGTCCTCGCGTTACCTGGTGTTCCTGCCGCACTCGGACAGACTCGCGGTGTCCCAACAGATCGAGGGGTCCGGCGAGCGGGCGCGCCTGTTGCTGTTGTTGCAGGAGGGTCTCGCAGCAGAGGACCTGGCGGGGGAGGGCGGCTACATATTGCGCACCGCCGCCGAGGGGGTCGACCTGGACGGGCTGCGTTCGGACCTGCGCTTTCTCAATCGGCTGTGGGGCGCGATACGCCGGCGCAGGGAGGGGGCGACGGGACCCCAGTTGCTCTACGAGGAGCTGCCGCTGCTCCTGCGTGTGGCCCGGGACCTGGCCACCCCCGAGCTGGCACAGGTACTGGTGGACCAGCAGTCAGACTTCCAGTCGCTGTGCAGTTTCTGCGAGGACTATGTACCGGAGATCCGCGACCGACTGGAACACTACAGCGGTGCTGAGCCGCTCTTTGACCACTTCGGCGCAGAGGCGGAATTGCAGCGTGCACTCAATCATCGGGTGGAGCTGGACTGTGGCGGCCACCTGGTAATCGACCAGACCGAAGCGATGACCGTGATCGATGTGAACACCGGCTCATTCCTGGGTCGACGCAATGTGGACGAAACCGTATTCAGGACCAACCTGGAAGCCGCTGCCGCGCTGGCCCGGCAGCTGCGCCTGCGCAATCTTGGCGGGATAATCGTTGTCGACTTCATCGATATGGCTGACCAGGGACACCGTCGCCAGGTGCAGCAGGCCTTGCAGGAAGCGCTGCAGCTGGACCCGGTGCGAACCAGCTGCGGTGAAATGTCGGACCTGTGCCTGGTGGCGATGACCCGCAAGCGCAGCGGGGAAAGCCTGCAACACATCCTGTGCGAGGATTGTCCCGTCTGCCAGGGGCAGGGGGTGCTCAAGTCGGCGCGCACGGTCTGCTACGAAATACTCCGGGAGATCGCCCGCGCTGCTCCCGCCTCTGACCGTGAGGAGCTTCTCGTGGTGGCGGCGCAGCCCGTGATAAACCTGTTGCTCAGCGATGAGGCGACCGTGCTGGCGGAGCTGGAAGCGACGACGGGCAAAACAGTTCGCCTGCGTCCCGAACCACGTTACGCTCAGGAACACTTCGACATAGCGATGCTTTAGATTTCATAATGGGCGCCTGTCCCGGCGGAGCGAACGAAGAGCCCGACACCCATTGAAGCCATCCATTTTTCACAGACTGAGCAGCGTACTCTGGGGAGCTATCGTTATCTCGATAGTGCTGCTGGCTATCTATGTGAGCGTGGGCAGAATGCTCAGCTCCCTGAGTGGCGCCTACCAGAACGAAATCCTGCAGGAGCTGAATTACCGCGTTCCCTTTATCATCGATGCGGAGCGGGTGAGTGCCGAATGGCATTCATTCACTCCTGTGCTGGTGCTGGACGGCCTGCGGTTGACCCTTCCGGGCGAGGCCGAGCGCTCGGTCGAACTGTCCGAGGGACGAATAGCGCTGGATGTCGCCGGCAGCCTTCTCACCCGCTCGCTGCAACTGACCCGGCTGCAACTGAAAGGTCTCGACCTGGCGGGCGAACTCGGCGCGGACGGCAGCCTGCGAATAAGAGGATTCGATGGGGGCGACACCCGGCTGGGGGAGTGGCTGGAGGAATTTTTGGGTAATGTTGAGCGGGTGGCGCTGGCTGACATCCATCTCGAGCTGGCGTTGCCGGGCGGGGAACAACGCGGTTTCGATCTCGACCTCGCCCTGTCCCGTGAAGGCAGTCGCCGCCTGCTGGAGGGAAGCCTGTCATCGTCACGGGGCCTGCTGGTGACCGCCCTGGCCGAGGGCCTGGGCAATCCCTTTGAGCCCGAGTCCTTTGCGGGCCAGCTGTACCTCGATATCGCCGCGGTGGATGTGGGGGCGCTTGCAGACCTGCTGGGGGAGCGGTTCAGGTCACAGCAGCTGGACGGTAATGCCGGACTCGAGCTCTGGTCCACCTGGGACCGGGGTGAGCAGGAGGTCCTGCTGCGCCTGGACATGAGCGATGTTGTGTTGTCTGGGGCGGATGCATCCTGGCAGGTGCCGCTCCAGCGGCTCGCACTGGATGCCCGCCTTGAGCGGCGACAGGATTCCTGGGCTGTGTCCGTGGCGGATCTGGAGATGGCCCGCAGCGGGATTGCGGCGCGCGTCCCACGCCTGCAACTCGACCTGCGCGGCGAAACCCTGAATTTGCGGGCCGAGGCGCTTGCGCTCGAGCCCCTCAGTGAGCTTCTGGCCGACAGCAGCAGCGCGGTTCCGCCAGCGGCGGTCGATCTGCTGAACACGCTGAAACCCCGGGGAGAAGTGAGCGCTGTGCAGCTTGACGTTGCCGACATCACGGCGCCGGGCGCGGGCTGGCAACTGCGGGCCAATTTTGAAGAACTCGCGGTGGATGCCTGGCACGGGGCACCGGGGGTGTCGGGGGCCCGCGGTTACGCCGAGCTTGGCCCCGGGAGCGGGTATGTCGTGCTGGATAGCCAGCAGTTCAGCATGGCGTTCCCGACGGTTTACGAACAAAGCCTGGATTACGATGATTTCCAGGGTACGATCCACCTCGACTGGGACGCCAGCAGCGTGGAATTGTCCAGCGGCCTGGTGAAAGTGCTCGGTGCGGAAGGGCCCGTAAGGGTCCTGTTCGGCCTGTCCATCCCCCTGACTCCCACCGATACCGGGCTGGAAATGGACCTGCTCGTAGGTCTGGAAGATATACAGGCCGCGCTCCGCGGCAAGTACATACCTTATATTCTCGATGAGAAATTGCGCCCGTGGCTGGCCGCGAGCATCGGCGATGGCATTATCGAACAGGGTGGCTTCCTGTGGCGCGGCAGCCTCAGTCCCGATGCCCCGGAGCTGCACACTGTGCAGTTATTCTTCAACATCCGTGATACGGCGCTCGACTATCATCCCGACTGGCCGCCGCTGGCCGATATTGCTGGGATCGTGCTGATCGACGACACCGCCGCGAGCGTCTGGGCCGACAGCGCAAGCCTGCTCGATTCCCGGGTAAGCAACCTGTCCGTGGAAGCCTGGCCGGACGCGACCGGTGAGTTGTGGCTGGCGGTCGATGGCAGCATTACCGGCCCCGCCGCCGACGGCCTGACGGTTGTCAACACATCGCCTTTGGGCGGGCTCGTCGATGGCACATTCAGCGACTGGCAGCTGACAGGAGAACTGGCAACCGATATTGAACTCCTGCTGAACCTTACCGATCCCGCGATAGCGCCAGGGGTCGCGGTCTCGACCCGCTTTGTGGAGGTAGACCTCGATATCCAACCGGGAAACCTGCCGCTGCGGGGCATCAGCGGTGTGCTGGATTACGACACCGAGGCGGGGTTCAGCTCCCGCGACCTGGCGGGCGAGCTGTGGGGGCGACCGCTCCAGGCTGCGGTGGGGCAGCGTGCGGTTGCCGTCGGGGAGGGCGGCGGGGGAGATCAGCGACTGGTCGCGGTATCACTGTCCGGCTCGGTCGATATGAGTGATATCCGCAAATGGCTGGATCTCGACCTGCTGGCGTTTGCCAGCGGCAGGACCGCCGTGGCGCTGGAGCTGCTGGCGGCCGCAGGCGCGACACCGGTGTTGAGCCTGGACAGTGAACTGCAGGGTGTCAGTCTCGATCTCCCCGAGCCCTGGGGTAAACCCGCCGCGACGACCCGGCCGCTTCAGCTGGAGCTGGCGCTGGGGTCGCAGGAGTTGCGGCTGGGCCTGGAGCTGGACGGCGGACTGGCGCTGGACCTGGGCTTGCTGGGCGGAAAATTGCAGGCTGTTGCGCTGGCATTCAATGTCGCTCCTTCCGGATTGAGGTCCGGGCTATTGCAGGTCAACGGACGCACCGCCTATGCCGATGCGGCGCAGTGGCAGCGTTTTCTGGATGATTATTTTACCGATACTCCGCGCCCGCCGGCTGGCGGGGAGCCAGGGGCGATGGCACTGGCACTGTCGATCGATCAACTGCGGATCGATCGCCTGTTGATCGGTGGGCTGGAAATCGGGAATGCCGCGCTGAGCGTGGCTGAGGAAAACGGTGGCAGGCGGGTGACGGCCGCGACCGACTGGTTGCGCGGGGAGCTGCTTTATATCGAGGGCCATGGCTCGTCGCTGGCCATCGACTACCTTGACCTGGCGGGACTCGAAGCGCTGGAGCTGCCCGCTGGCGAGGGTACCCGGATCATCGAGGTGCCGGACCTGGCCGTGACGGTAAGCGAATTGCGCCGGGGCGATACTGCGCTGGGCCAGCTCTCGTTTGACCTGCGCTCCGAGGGTGCAGAGCTCAGGGCAGAAAATATCAGCGGCGAAATCGCCGCCCTGCAGCTGCGCAGCGATGAGCCCGGTGAGCTGAGTTGGCAGCAGGGACCCAACAGTTACACCGCCCTCAGGAGCCGCCTCTATTTCAGCGACCTGGGCCAGACCCTGGAGCAGCTGGGCTATCAGGAGGCCATCGTCACCGACGAGGGCTCACTCGACCTGTCGCTGGAGTGGCCCGGGGCGCCGCAGGATTTTTCCCTGGGGCAGAGCCAGGGACTGCTGGAGGTCGATATCGGGCGGGGACACTTTCCCCAGGCACCCGGTGGCGCGTCGGGTGCATTGCGGGTTGTCAGTATTCTCAACCTGGCGGAGATTGTGCAGCGGCTTAGCCTGACCCAGATGTTTGAGTCCGGGATCCCCTTTAACAAGGTCGCCGGAGAAGTGGTATTTCACACCGGGACCATCGAGGTGCCGGGCATGAATGTGCAGGGTAGTGCCAGCAGTTTTCAGTTCAGCGGTGTCTCAGCAGTTGAGTCCCGGTCGCTGGACGGGGAACTCGTGGTCACCCTGCCGGTGGCGAACAACCTGCCCTGGGTGGCGGCACTGGCCGGCGGATTACCGGTAGCGGCTGGCGTGTTCCTGCTGAGCAAGGTGTTTGAAAGCCAGTTCAATCGTCTCACCAGCGCTGTTTACACCGTGAGCGGTAGCTGGGATGACCCGGAGGTCGAATTCGACCGGGTATTCGATGACACCGAAGCAGTAATTCCGGCTGCAGCCCGGGCTGAGCCCGCGCCGGCGGCGACGCTGCCTGGGGAAGCGGTGCCCGTTCAGTCGGAATCGCCGTAAAGCTCCTGCAACTCCCTCAGGTAGCGGAACAGTTTCCGGCTGGCAGCCGGCGGCTTGTTTCTCGCGCTGTCGCGCTGGTGCTGCAGTATCAGCTGGCGCAGTTGCTGGCGATCCGCCTGGGGCCAGCGTTGGGCGACCTGCTCGACCCCATCCACCCCATTGGCCAGCAGCTCGTCCCGCAATTGCTCCAGTCGGTGAAAGGCGTCCGCCTCACCCTGTTGCTGCCGGCCCATGGCCTGCAGTGCGCTTTCAATCGGCTCGACCTCGGTCGAGCGCATCAGCTTGCCGATCAGTTGCAGGTGTCGCCGGCGGGCGCCGTGGCTGCGGATGGCGCGGGCCTCGCGAATAACCGCCAGCAACCGCTCATCCTCGATGGGTATTTTGCCGAGCTGTTTTTCGCTCAGTCCTACCAGGGCTTCGCCGAGTTGTTGCAGGGCGAGCATCTGGCGCTTGACGGCGCTCTTGCTCGGGCCATCCCACTGTGGGTCGCCAGACTGGTCATCTTCCCGGTCAGGCATAAAACAGGGTCGCCAGTCCGAGGAATGATACAAAGCCCACCACATCGGTAACAGTGGTCAGCACTACGCTGCCGGCCAGCGCCGGGTCTATGTCCAGGCGGATCATCAGCAGCGGGAGAACCGCGCCGATAAAGCCCGCGGTTATCAGGTTGATGACCATGGCCGCGGCGATGATCAGGCCGATATTCCAGTCATCGAACCAGAGCGACGCGGCAACCGCCACCACTGCGGCCCAGAGGACGCCGTTGAGGACGCCAATCATGACCTCCCGGCTTATCAGCCAATTCTGGTTGTTGCGGCTCACATGGCCCAGTGCGATGCCCCGCACCAGTACCGTGAGCGTCTGGGCGCCGGCGATACCGCCCATTGAAGCCACTATCGGCATCAGGACCGCCAGCGCCACCACCTTCTCGATCGTATCCTGGAACAGGTTGATGACACCCGAGGCAATGAATGCGGTAATCAGGTTGATCCCCAGCCAGACTGCCCGGCGGGGAGCCGAGCGCGAGACCGAGGCAAAAGTGTCCTCGTCCTCGTCCAGGCCCGCCATGGACATTAAAGAGTGGTCCGCATCCTCGCGGATGACGTCAACCACGTCGTCAATGGTGATACGGCCCAGCAGGCGGCCTTCGGCGTCCACCACGGGCGCCGATACCCAGTCGTTGCGCTCGAACAGGCGGGCCACTTCCGAGTCGGGCATGTCGACCGGGATGGGGTCGATATCGGTGACCATCATTTCGCGCACCGAAGCCGAAGGGTCGGACACCAGCAGGGTGCGCAGGGGCAGCAGACCGATGAACTGATCGGAGCGATTCACCACCAGCAGGTTGTCGGTCATCTCGGGGATTTCCTCGTGGCGCCGCAGGTAGCGCAACACCACATCGAGGGTCAGGGGAGCACGGATAGTGATGGTATCCGTGTTCATCAGGCCGCCGGCGGTGTCCTCGGGGTACAGCATGACCCGCTCGAGGCGCGACCGGTCCTGCTGGTCCATGGAGTTGAGGACTTCCCAGGTAATGCGATCCGGCAGCTGCTGCAGGATATCCGCGACGTCGTCGTCCTCCAGCCCTTCCATCAGGGAGGCAACCTGGGCGGCTTCCATGTCGGTCAGGAACTGGATCCGCAGTTCGTCGCTCAGTTCGTTGAGAACTTCACCCTCATTCTCCGGATCCATCATCTTCCACAGGATGTGGCGGAACTTGGGTGGGGAGGATTCCAGCAGGTGGGCGACGTCGCCGGGGGGCAGGCCGTTGAGCATCCGTCGCACGTCCACGAAGGCGCCGCTGTCCAGGGCAAGGGTCAGCTTGTCAAAGGTGGTCTGGGATGTTGCCTCTGTCTGGTTCACCGCATGTTCCCGCAAAAATCCCCTGCCGGGCACGCGCCCGCCGGGGGGCAATTATTACGGAAAGCCCGGGTGACAACAACGTGATTAGTTACGGAGCGGGACGCCGCTTGCGGAATTTACTCGGGTTCGTCGAAACGATTTTCGACCAGCGTTTTCAGTGCTTCGAGCGCTGCCTCTTCATCCCTGCCCTCGATCTGCAGGTCCAGGACGGTACCCTTGCCGGCCGCCAGCATCATTACCGACATGATACTTTTGCCGTCAACCATGTTGGCGTCCCGCCCCGCCCGGATGTTGCTCGAGAAGGCCGCGGCACAACTGACAAACTTGGCGGCGGCACGGGCGTGCAGGCCGAGTTTGTTGACGATGATTACCTGGGTTTCTATCACGGGTTTATTGCAGTTCCCTGTGTCTGACGTGGATGTTCGGAAATCGGGCCTTATAGTGATGGAACAGGCGGTCGGCCAAATATACTGAACGATGTTGGCCGCCGGTACAACCCAGGGCGACGGTCATATAGCTGCGATTGCTGTCCCGGTAGCGCGGCAGCCAGGCGTCCAGGTAGGCGCAGATATCATGGTACAGCTCGCCCGCCAGGGGTTGCGACTCAAGAAACTCCTGTACTTCCCTCTCCAGGCCGCTTTTCATTCTGAGTTCCTTGACCCAGTGGGGATTGGGCAGCATCCGCACATCGAATACCAGGTCCGCGTCTGCCGGCACCCCGCGCTTGAAGCCAAATGACTGGAACAATAAGGACATGGTTCCGCTGCTGTTCTTCAGCAGGCGCTGCTTGATCGCATCGCGCAGTTCGTAGATCGTCATCTGGGTTGTGTCCAGAACCAGCGATGCGTCGCTGGAGATCGGGCCCAGTAACAGACGTTCCTTGGCGATCGCGTCCGCCAGTGGGATGGACTCGCTGCTGAGCGGGTGCCTGCGCCGGGTCTCGCTGAAGCGCTGCATCAGCGCGGCATCCTGGGCATCGAGAAACAGGATCTCCGTGTGAACCGTGTCGGGCAGGGCGTCGACGATATCGACAAAGCCGGCCAGGTCCTTCCAGGCGTTGCGGGCGTCGATGCATACCGCGGTGCCGCGGAAATGGCTGAAGTCCTGTCGACTGGTTTCCTGCACGAGGGCGGGCAGCAGTGAGACCGGCAGGTTGTCGATGCAGTAGTAGCCCTCGTCCTCCAGCTGGTGCAGGGCGGTACTCTTGCCTGAGCCCGAGCGACCGCTGATGATGACCAGTTGCATCTGTCAGTCCTGCCTGGTGGCAATCTCAAACAGGCTGCGGTTATCCTGCGCAGCGCGCAGTTGTTCGCAGAAACTGGCCTGGCTGAACAGGCGCGCCACATTGGCGAGAATGTCCAGGTGCTGCTGGTGGGCCTCCCCGGGTACCAGCAGCGCGAACAACAGGTCCACCGGTTGGTCATCAGGCGCGTCAAAGTCGATCGCCTGTTCCAGGCTGATCAGGGTGCCCAGGGGCTGTGGACAGTCGTCCACCCGGCAGTGGGGCACAGCGATGCCCTGGCCGAGACCGGTGCTGCCGAGCTTCTCCCGGGCGATAAGCAGGGAGAAGACGTCCTCGTAGACCAGGCCTGGCTGATCATCGCTGATTATCCGGGCGATAGTCTCGAAAATGCGTTTTTTGCTGATGCCCGGAACGTGGCAAACAGTGCGTTCCGGGCTCAGGATTTCGGTCAGGAAATTCATGGTGGGTAGAGGGTTGTGCCCGCGCGGGACACTAGCGACCTCTGGATTTTTCCTTGTGTTTGATGAGTTGGCGGTCAAGCTTGTCGGCGAGGGCGTCGATAGCGGCATACATGTCTTCAGACTCTGAGGCGGCGAAGATGTCAGCGCCGGATATGTGGATGGTGGCCTCTGCTTTTTGTACCATTTTTTCTACAATCAAGGTGACCTGGGTGTTGGTAATCTGGTCAAAATGCCGCTGCAGGCGCTCGAATTTACTTTCAACATAATCCCTTAACGGGTCCGTAACCTCCACATGATGTCCGCTGACGTTCAGTTGCATATACAGCTCCTTTTCTACGTTAGGCCGGGTAACCCGGCGTATGAAATGGCCTGGCTCTCTTCACTACCGTTTAAATTCTAGACCACTGGCCAATGGGAAACGAGACATTTCATCTGCGTTGCCCGTCTTGCTGCCTATACCAGCCGCTTGCGTTCGTTGGACGGCGGGATCATCAGTGATTCGCGGTACTTGGCGATGGTGCGCCGCGCCACCTTTACCCCCTGTTGCTCCAGCAACTGGGTGATCTTGTTGTCGCTCAGCGGTTTGCGGGGGTTCTCCGCCGCCACCAGCTTGCGTATCAGTGCCCGGATTGCGGTGGAGGAGCATTCGCCGCCGGAGGTCGTCGCCACATGGCTTGAAAAGAAGTATTTGAGCTCAAACACCCCCCGGGGGGTGTGCATGTACTTCTGGGTGGTGACGCGGGAGATGGTCGACTCGTGCATCTCCACCAGTTCGGCAATCTCGTGCAGGACCAGTGGCTTCATGGCCTCGGTACCGTATTCGAGGAAGTTGCGCTGATGCTCCACGATTCGGGTGGCCACCTTCATCAGGGTTTCATTGCGACTGTGCAGGCTTTTCAGGAACCAGCGCGCCTCCTGCAGGTTATCCCGCAGATAGGTGTTGTCGGCGCTGCTGTCGGCGCGTTTGATGAGGCCGGCATAGTTGCTGTTGATGCGCAGTTTTGGCGCGATATCGGGGTTTAATTCCACCACCCAGCGCCCGTCTTTCTTGCTGACAAACACGTCGGGTATCACATACTCGGTACTGTCCTCACCCACCGACTGGCCCGGGTTGGGGTCTAGGCTCTGGATCAGCGCCAGCACCTGCTTGAGTTCCGACTCCCTGAGGCGGGTGCGGCGCAGGATCTGGGCAAAGTCGCCGTTGCCCAGCTGGTTGATATGGCGCGAGAGAATCAGTTTGGCCTGCTCCAGCCAGGGAGTGGAGGGCGGCAACTGCTGCAGCTGCACCAGCAGGCATTCCTGCAGGTCACGGGTGCATACACCGGCGGGTTCGAATTGCTGCAGCCGGTGGAGGACGGCCACCATCTCGTCCATTTCGATGTCAATTTCCATGTCCTGGGCAAGCGAAAGGCGAATGTCCTCCAGGTCCTGGATGACGCGCCCGTTGTCATCTGTGGCGTCGATGATGGCCAGGGCGATCACGCGGTCGACATCGGAGAGCCGGGTAAGATTCAGCTGCCACAGCAATTGTTCACGCAGCGAGTCATTGGCGGCATTGCGGCTTTCAAAACCCGTGTCGGTGAGGTCGTCGCCGGAAAATGATGAGGCGGACGCCGCCGGCAGCAGATCGTCCCACTGGGTGTCTACAGGCAGGTCTTCGGGGAGGCCGACATCCCATTCAGCATTGTCGTCGGGTAAGTCCGCGGCGGCCCGCTCCAGGTTGTCCATGGGGCCGTCGGATGTCGCCTGGCTGCCGATCGCCGTATTGTCATCGTCCGCGCCGGTGGCCTCGTCGGGATCGTTGTCCTCGTCCGCCATTTCCAGCATGGGATTGCTGTCCAGGGCCTGCTGGATTTCCTGCTGCAGGTCCAGGGTCGACAGTTGCAACAACCGGATAGCCTGTTGCAGCTGCGGCGTCATGGTCAGCTGTTGGCCCAGTTTCAGTTGCAGCGACTGCTTCATGGATATATCTGGCTTCCTGTGGAGGGCCCGGGCCCCGGCATCGGTTCACGGATTCGTCAACTTAGTGTAGTCGCGGCCTGCCGGGAGTGGCAACTTCTTGGCTCGAAATTTGCTTGGTTATGAGTGAAAGTGAGAACGGGGTCGCCTGGGGCGCCCCTGCAGGGCCATAATTGGCGGTGATTACATGCGGAAATGGTCCCCCAGGTAGACCTCCCGCACCCGTTTGTTGGCCAGAACCTCCTCGGCTGATCCGGCTGCGATAATGTGTCCCTCGCCAACGATATAGGCCTTTTCACAGATATCGAGGGTATCGCGGACATTGTGGTCGGTAATGAGCACCCCGATGCCCCGATCCCGCAGGTGGTTGATGATCTGCTTGATGTCGCTCACCGATATCGGGTCCACCCCGGCGAAGGGCTCGTCCAGCAGGATGAACTCGGGCTCGGTTGCCAGGGCGCGGGCTATTTCCACCCGCCGGCGCTCGCCACCGGACAGTGACTGGCCGAGGTTGTCGCGCAGGTGCTCCACGTGGAATTCGGCCAGGAGTTCATCGCAACGCTCCAGCCGCTGGGCCTTGTTGAGGTCGCCACGGGTCTGCAGTATGGCCATGATGTTGTCGCCAACACTCAGCTTGCGGAAGATCGACGCCTCCTGCGGAAGATAACCGACACCGCGCCGGGCCCGCTGATGCATGGTAAGGGAGGTGAGGTCCTCCCCGTCGATGCTGATGGTGCCCCGGTCTGCCCGGATGATGCCGATAATCATATAGAAGCAGGTGGTCTTGCCGGCGCCATTGGGTCCGAGCAGGCCAACGACCTGGCCGCTCTCCAGCTCCAGCGAGACATCCTGTACAACTTCCCTGCCGCGGTAGGTCTTGGCGAGATTAGTTGCTTGCAGATGGGCCATCGGCAGTGTCTTCTTTTTCCTGGATGACTTTCGGTTCGATCACGACTTGCACCCGTTTACCGTCCGGTGCCTGCTGGGAATCTGCCTTCACAAGTTGCTCGGTGATGAAATAGTCGATGGAGTCACCGGTTACCGACGAACCATCCTGGGTGATATGGGCGTTGATCTTGAGATGCACCTTATCCTCGATTTTGTAGTACTCGATGATTTCCGCCCGGGCCTTCACCAGCGGCTCGTCCACTGCCGGGCGCTGCTGCATTTTGGCGGGTTTGCCCTCCGCCACAATTTTGTCCGCCTGGGCTTTTTCGTGGTAGATCGTGAGCGTGTCGGCAACGATATCCATGCTGCCCTGGATCATATGGACATTGCCGCTGTAGACGGTGAATCCCTGCTTCTCGTCCCGGATCGCGGTGTCTGCAGTGATGTGTATGGGCTGGTCGCGGTCATCCGGCAGGGCGAACACCCCGGCGGGAAACAGGCTGCTGAGCACGGTGGCGACGCAAGCGGCTCGCAGCCAGCTCTCGCAGCGCCTTATACGCCCTTCGGGGCGGGGTTCAAGCATGGTGGTTCTCCATATCTGGGGGCGAACCCTGGATTTCGCCCCTGTAACGTTCTGACCCCCGCCGATGGTAACTGGTTCGCTGGCGCGGGCACATTGTTTTCTGGGCGCCGCAGCCGGCGCCGGCCTGCCGGTCAGGCCATTTTATCTGGCAGCCTGCACAAATCAGGCAAGGCCCGCGTGCAGCAGGTGCATCAGGTGGATGACGCCCGCGACAGTGTTGTCCTCGTTCACCACGACCAGTGAACTGATCTCGTTCTCTTCCATTATCCGCATCGCCTCCGCGGCGAGCATCCCGGGGGTCGCGGTCTTGGCGCCGGTGCTCATCAGCCTGGCCATCGGTGTTTCGTTGATGTCGATACGGGCTTTCAGGGTTCGCCGCAGGTCGCCGTCGGTGAATATGCCGGCCAGTTGTCCCTGTTTGTCGAGCACGGTGGTCATACCCAGGCCCTTGTTGCTGATCTCCAGCAGGGCCTCGGACAGGGGTGTGTCGGGTTCGACTTGTGGAATGGCTTCACCCGAGCGCATGACGTCTTCCACTTTCAGCAGCAGTTTTTTACCCAGTGTGCCGCCGGGATGGGAGAAGGCGAAATCGTCCGCGGTAAACCCGCGCGCCTCCAGCAGGGCAATCGCGAGAGCATCCCCCATGACCAGCGCGGTGGTAGTGCTGGAGGTCGGGGCCAGGTCCAGCGGGCAGGCCTCAGTCTCCACCCCGGTGTTGAGGTGTACATCAGAGGCTTTTGCCAGTGCCGACTGGTCGTTGCCGGTCATGCTTATCAGCCTCGTGCCCATGCGCTTGAGCAGCGGTAACAGGCTGACGATCTCGGCAACCGCGCCACTGTTGGACAGGGCGATCACCGAGTCCTGGGGCGTTATCATGCCCATGTCGCCGTGACTGGCCTCGCCGGGGTGAACGAAAAAGGCAGGGGTTCCGGTGCTGGCCAGGGTGGCGGCGATTTTGCGGGCGATATGTCCTGATTTGCCCATGCCGGTCACGATCACCCTGCCCTGGGTCTGCAACAGCAGTTCGCAGGCGCGCTCGAAGTCCGCACCGATACGTTCCTCCAGCGCTGCCACCGCCTCGGATTCCATTTTGATGGTGCGACGCGCTGAGGTGGCGAAACCGATCTGCGACATGAGGGTTCCTGTGGCTAGAGGCTGGTATACAGCAGGTAATAGTACAGCGCGTAGAATGTGGCGAACAACACCCCGACGGTTCGCCCCAGGTAGGCATAGCCGGGCGGGGCCGCTTTGCGCTTGCCGCCCACGTAGACCGCGGTTGCCAGCAGTATCGTCAGCAGGGTCATTGCCGGGTAGTCGCGGTTGAACACCTCGGGTGCCAGAGCCTGGGTTGAAACGATGCCGGGAATCGCCATCACCGCCAGCAGGTTAAACAGGTTCGAACCGATAATATTGCCGATAGCGATCTCTGTGTGGCCGCGCCGGGCGCTGGCTACCGTCGCCGCCAGTTCCGGCAGGCTGGTTCCGATGGCAATGACGGTCAGGCCGATCACGAGCTCCGATACGCCCAGCAGTTGCGCCGTGGCGACAGCGCCCCACACCAGCAGGTGCGAGCTGCCGATCAGTAACAGCAGGCCCGCGCCGAAGGTCAGCCATGCGCGGCCCACCGGCAGTTCCGTCAGGGGCTCCTCTTCGGTTTCCAGCTTTAGAGTGCTGTCGCTGGTCTGATCCCGCAGTATATAGGCCATAGCCACCACCAGGACGCCGATCAGCAGCCAGCCTTCCAGTGCCGAGAGGCTGTTGTCAGCAAGCATGAGGCCGGCTAGGGCCGTCACCCCGAGCAGGATCAGCAGCTCCCTCTTGATCGATCTTTGCAGCACCAGCAGTGGCGTTATCATCACAGTGATGCCCAACACCAGGCCGATATTGGCGATATTGGAGCCGATGGCGTTACCGATGGCGAGTTCACCCGCGCCCGAGAAAGCCGCCGTCAGTGACACCAGCACTTCCGGGGCGGAGGTGCCGATGGAGACGATGGTCATGCCGATAATGATGGGTGACATGCCCATATTGCGGGCAATGGCGGCGGCGCCGATGATGAACATGTCGGCACTCCATATGAGGATCGCAAAGCCGGCGATAATGGCTGCGGCAGCTATCAGCATATGGCGGTATTTCCTGTTAAAGTATGCCCCGCGCGGATCAGTGGGAACCACGTTGGGCGGGTAAGTGTCAAACCAGGGGTCTGGCTTGGGCCAGCGGAAGCAACCTTGGCGCACCGCTGGATTATACAGACACCCCTTGGCCTTGGAAGTCCAATGTTGAGCAATTTAAGGAGACAGATAGTGTTTAGTATGCGATCAGCCTGGTTGTTGTGGGCATATCTGCTGAGTGCAGTCGTATGGGCGCAGGATGCGAATGAGTCTGCCCAGGGAGTGGTCGATGACACCACCCGGCGGGTCATGGCCGCCGTGGTGGAGTCACGTGATTATTTCGATCAGGATCCCGAGCGTTACTACCGGCAGGTGCAGGAGATTCTCGACCCCGTCATCGACTTCCGCGGATTTGCCCGCAGTGTCATGGGGCCCTATGCCAGCAGTGAACGATATCGCTCGCTGGACGAGACGGGCCGCGCCCGCTTGCGGGACCAGCTCGACCGGTTTACCGAGGTGATGCGGCTGGGCCTGGTGAGAACCTACAGTAAGGGGCTGCTTGCCTACGGCGACGCCCGTGTCGAGCTGGCTCCCGCGGCTGACGAGGATGCGTCCGAGAGTCGGGCCACGGTCAGGCAGCTGGTCTACGACAATCAGCCAGAGCCCTACATCTTGCTCTACCAGATGGGTCGCGGCAAGGAGGGAGACTGGCAGCTGCGCAATATCATTATTGAAGGCGTCAACCTGGGCGAAATCTATCGCAACCAGTTCGAGGCGAGCGCCCGGCAGAATGACGGTGACCTGGATGCGGTCATTGCCAGCTGGACCGCCGTTGACGTGAAGGCCTGAGTCTACCCCGGCGGAGTTAACAGTCGCCATCCCGGGGGTTTTCTCCTAGAATGGCCGGCTTTTTATGCCGCCGGGCAAAGCGGGTCCGGCGGCGCCCAGAGTCAATTCAGGAGAAAGGTCATGGATGCCGCCACGGTCAAGCAGCTGTTGCGAAATCACCTGGACGATTGCGAGTTCCACGTCCAGGGCGAGGGGAACCATTACGACATTATTGCCATCGGTGGCGTGTTCGAGGGGTTGCGCCCGGTCCAGAAGCAGCAGCTGGTGTATGGCGCCCTGAAGGAATGCATCGCCGACGGCAGCGTGCACGCCGTCAATATCCGCACCTTTACCCCGGAACAGTGGCAAGCCCGGTCCGACGGCTGAGAGCTTTCCTGCGAGCGCACTATGAGTGACCGGTTGACCATTGCCCTGACCAAGGGGCGTATCCTCAAGGAGACCCTGCCGCTGCTGGCCAGCGCGGGAATTACTCCCCTGGACGATGTGCACAGCAGTCGCAAGCTGGTGTTTGATACCAGTCACCCCGGCGTGCGTCTGGTGATTATCAGGGGATCGGACGTTCCCACCTATGTGCGCCATGGCGCTGCCGACATGGGCGTGGTCGGCAAGGATATTCTGCTCGAGCACGGGGCGGAAGGCCTTTACGAACCGCTGGATCTGGGTATTGCCCGCTGCCGCCTGATGACGGCGGGCCCGGTCGGCTGGCGCAGTAACGGGGCCCGTATACGGGTCGCCACCAAGTTCGTGAATATTACCCGCCGGCACTTCGCCCGGCAGGGCGTCCACGCCGATGTGATCAAGCTTTATGGCGCCATGGAGCTGGCGCCACTGATGAACCTGGCAGACCTGATCGTGGACATCGTCGATACCGGCAACACCCTGCGGGCCAATGGTATGGAGCCGCTGGAAGAGATCGCGGCGATCAGCTCCCGCCTGGTGGTCAACAAGGCGGCCATGCGCTCCCGCTGCGCCATTATCCAGGGTGTGATCGGCGACCTCGCGGCAGCCGTCGGCCAGGACTGACGGGAGACGCATGCAACGACTCGACACAGCACAGGCCGATTTTGACCAGCGCCTCGAGCAACTGACTGCCTGGCAGGAGAGCCTGGACCGGCAGGTCACCGAAAGCGTAACGGCTATCGTCGCCGATGTTGCCGGGCGCGGCGACCCGGCGGTACTGGAATACACCGCCCGTTTTGATCGCCTGGAGGCCGCCTCGGTTGGGCAGCTCGAGGTCTCCCGGCAACGCCTCGGGAAGGCGCTGGAGCGGATAGAGCACAAACAGCGCGAGGCGCTGGAGTATGCCGCCGACCGCATTCGCGGCTATCACGGCCACCAGTTCCAGCAAAGTTGGCAGTATCACGATGAGGAGGGCAACCTGCTGGGTCAGCAGATCACTCCCCTTGAACGGGCGGGCATATATGTTCCCGGAGGCAAGGCCAGTTATCCCTCCTCGGTACTGATGAACGCACTGCCGGCCAGGGTGGCCGGTGTGGACGAGATCGTCATGGTGGTACCCGCCCCGGGGGGGGAGGTGAATGACCTCGTGCTGGCCGCGGCCGCGATAGCGGAAGTGGACCGGGTGTTCACCATTGGCGGCGCCCAGGCAGTGGCGGCGCTGGCCTATGGCACCGCCACGATCCCGCGTGTCGACAAGATCGTCGGGCCAGGCAATATCTATGTCGCCACCGCCAAGCGCCACGTCTATGGACGCGTGGGAATCGACATGGTGGCCGGCCCGTCGGAAATACTGGTGATATGCGATGGCTCCACGGACCCCGACTGGGTCGCGATGGACCTCTTTTCCCAGGCGGAACACGACGAAAATGCCCAGTCGCTTCTGCTGTGCCCGGACCCGGACTACCTGGACCGGGTGCAGGCCAGTATCGACCGCCTCCTGCCAGGCATGGAAAGGGCGGAGATTATCCGCGCTTCCCTGGCTGGCCGCGGGGCGATGATAAGGACTCGCGACCTGGCGGAGGCGGTGGCCGTCAGTAACCGACTGGCGCCGGAGCACCTCGAACTGTCTGTGCAGGACCCGCAGTCACTGTTGCCGCTGGTGCGCCACGCCGGTGCGATTTTTATGGGGCCGTATACATCCGAATCCCTCGGGGATTACTGCGCGGGCCCCAACCACGTGCTGCCCACCTCACGCTCAGCCCGGTTTTCCTCGCCCCTGGGAGTGTATGATTTCCAGAAACGCAGCTCTGTGATTATGTGCAGTGAGCGGGGGGTGCAGGAACTGGGTCGCATGGCGTCTACCCTGGCTCGCGGAGAGTCGTTGACCGCCCACGCCCGCAGCGCCGAGCTGCGCCTGCGCGACAGCAAGGAGGACTGACCGGTCGCTCAAGTGGCCGGCGGGTTCAGTACTCCGACCACGGCGCGTAACTCCATGCTTTGCTCACCCCGTCGGATGGCGATGTCGACGGAGTCGCCAGGCCGCAACAGGGCGATGCGGTGCATCGTCAGCCTGCCATCCTTTACCGGTTCCCCGTCGATGTGAGTGATAAGGTCGCCCCGCATGACGCCGGCTTTTTCTGCCGGGCTGTTTGGCGCCACTTCTATGACGGCGAGAGCCTGCTCGTTCGTGCCATCACCACGCGGAGCGCCTATGGGTTCGACGCTCACCCCGAGCCAGCCGCGGATGACCTTGCCGTAGTCGATGAGGTCCTGCATGACGAAGACGGCCAGGTTCACGGGAATGGCCAGGCTGATACCGATACCGGTGGCGGTGTTGTGCCCCTGGCTGTTGCCGGTGTAAATGAGTGTGTTGATGCCCAGCAGTCTGCCGCGGGTATCGATCAGCGCCCCCCCGGAGTTGCCCAGGTGAATCGTGGCGTCCGTCTGGATGTAATCCTCGTAAGCGTTGGGCTGCAGGCCGTAGCGGCCCAGGGCCGAGACGATGCCCTGGGTAACCGAGTGGCCGAAGCCCAGCGGGTTGCCGATAGCCAGGACCACATCGCCCACCCTGGCGGCATTGGAGTCGCCGAGGGTTATCGGCTGCAGGTCGGGCAACTCGACCTTCAGTACTGCGAGGTCGGTGGCTGTATCCGTGCCAATAACAACCGCGTTGGCGGAGCGTCCGTCCTGCAGCAATACCTGGATGGCGTCCGCTCCCGCGATCACGTGGTTATTGGTCAGGATATGACCCTCGGGGGTGACAATCACGCCGGAGCCCAGGGAGCGCTCGATGCGCTGGCGCTGGGGCTGCTGTCCCGGTCTGGCAAAACGCTGGAAGAAGCTGTCGTCGAGCAGCGGGTTGGGTCGGGATTTCACCAGCTTGGCCGTGTAAATATTGACAACAGCCGGCGTGGCGATGCGCACCGCGTTGGCGTAACTCACCAGCTCATAGCCCTGGGACCCGCGGGGGCCCGATTCCGGCAGTACCCACCTGTCGAGAATCAAGAGCGCAGCCAGCAGGCCGGCGATCGCCGGCCATATGAGAAATTTCAGGTGCTGCATATTGCGGCCAGGTACCACCTTGTCATCGCGCGTGGCGCGCGGCGGCAGCAGGTGTTATTCGGAAGCAGGAACTGATTTCGGTTCAGGTTGGGCGGCCTGGGCCTCGGCTTTTTTCCGGTCGATGCCGAACTCCTCGTTGAGCATGCCCTTTTCCCCGGGGGAGGTTTTTGGTGCGTAGTCCAGGGGCTGGCGGATATCGGCGAGGTGGGCGGGAATCTCCGATTCGTCACGGGCTCCACCGAGACGTTCGAGCGAAACGGGGCCCCTGCCCTGGCACAGGCTGCTGGCGCCCTTCGCCAGGTGATTGTGCACATCGCGGTACTGCTCGGTGAGATTGTTCAGCAGGCGGGCGGTATCGGTGAAGTGCTCCACCACCTCGTCCTCGTAGGCTTTCTTGTCCTGCAGAACCTGGTCGAGTTTGAGCTCAGCCTCCCGCTGGCGCTGGGCCGCAGGCGAACTGCGGCGGCCAAATAGTACGCCCAGGCCCACACCCACCACGAACAGGGCAATCCCGGCGATAATTACGATAGTCTGGCTGTATTGGAAAGATTCCACTGGCGGGCCCTCATAAAGCGAAGATTTCAAAGCCGCGCAGTATAACCCCTGTTGGCGCCGACTGTAACCAGAAGGGGTGCCAGGCACCGTTCAGCGCGGCCTCAAGTCTGTCGTTGCCAAGTAACTGGTCGCTGGTTAAAGTGGCCGCTCGCATCAGCACAGGACCGGGCCGGCGCCCCTGGCATACAACATGACCACACCCTGGCAGCGCTATCAGGCGGACCTCCAGCGTGATGACTTTTCCCACGACCCAGCCCAGGAAGAGGCCGTCAAGCTGCTACAGGACCTGTACGAGCGCCTCGTGGCAGGCTGGCGCGAACGCCGTGGCGGGTTGTTGGGGTGGCTGCGGAGTGTGCGTCGCGGGCCCAGGGAGCCTGAAGTGGGTCTGTATCTCTGGGGCGGCGTGGGCCGTGGCAAGACCTATCTGGTCGATACCTTCTACGACTGCCTGCCTTTCAGGCGCAAAATGCGTGTCCATTTTCACCGTTTCATGCGCCGGGTCCACGAGGAACTGAAGACCCTGGAGGGCCAGAAGGATCCACTGGAAAAGGTGGCGGACCGCCTGGCCTCAGAAGCGTTGGTGCTCTGCTTCGACGAGTTCTATGTCAGCGACATAGCCGACGCCATGATCCTGGGTGGCCTCATGGAGGCGCTCTTCTCCCGGGGCGTGTGCCTGGTGGCGACATCCAATATCGAACCCGCCAGGCTCTATGAGAATGGCCTGCAGCGGCAGCGTTTCCTGCCAGCTATCGCCCTGGTGGAAAAGTATACCAAGGTGGTGAACGTGGATGCCGGCGTCGACTATCGACTGCGCACCCTGCAGCAGGCCGAGCTGTACCACTACCCGCTGGATGCAGCGGCAGATGAGAGCCTGCGGGACAGTTTCGGGAAATTGGCCACTAATCCGGGCAATCACTGGGAGCGGATGGAGGTCAACGGCCGTTATATCACCTGTCGCTGCCGGGCGGACGACGTGGGCTGGTTTGACTTTGCTGAGCTGTGCGATGGCCCGCGCTCCCAGAATGACTACATCGAGCTGGCGCGGATCTTCCATGCGGTACTGGTATCGGGGGTGCCGGTATTCAGCCCGGATAAGGATGACCAGGCCCGGCGCTTTATCAACCTCGTGGACGAATTCTACGACCGCAATGTCAAGCTGGTGCTGGCCGCAGCGGGCCCGCTGCTGGAACTGTACGCGGGTGGGCGGCTGGGCTTTGAGTTCCAGCGGACGATTTCGCGCCTGCAGGAGATGCAGTCATACGAGTACCTGGCCCGGGAGCACAGGCCCTAGCGCCTGGCCGGAGGGCGGCGCCAGGCGGCGATGCCGGATAAAACAGTCCCGCTACCGCTCAAATCACCTCGCGGGGAGGGCACTCCTCATGTACTATGGCGGCCCCGCGTCAGGACGTGAATTTGCTCGGGTTTTTTTTGCTTGAAATAGGGTTCCCCATTGATTAGTATTCGCGCTCTCGAAATTGGGGCCCTCCAAGAGGCTGTTATACATGAAAACTTTTAGTGCCAAAGCAGGTGAAATCAACCACGACTGGTTCGTGGTGGACGCCGCCGACAAGACCCTGGGTCGCCTGGCCAGCGAGATTGCCCACCGCCTGCGCGGCAAGCACAAGCCCGAATACACCCCGCACGTCGACACCGGCGACTATATTGTGGTGATCAACGCCGAGAAAATCCGGGTTACAGGTGCCAAGGCCAAGGACAAGATCTATCACCACCACACCGGTTACCCGGGTGGTATCAAGTCGATCTCCTTTGAAAAGCTCATCGAAAAGGCCCCGGAGCGTGTGATCCAGGGTGCTGTGAAGGGTATGCTGCCGCGCAATCCGCTGGGTCGCGCCATGTTCAAGAAGCTGAAAGTCTATGCAGGCACCGAGCACCCGCACGCTGCGCAGCAGCCGCAAGTTCTGAACGTCTAACGGATATTATTTATGTCAGCAACGCAATACTACGGAACCGGACGTCGCAAGACTTCCACTGCCCGCGTCTTTATCAGGAATGGCGGTGGCAATATTACCGTCAACCATCGTCCCCTGGATCTGTACTTCGGCCGGGAAGTGGCTCGCATGATCGTGCGCCAACCCCTGGAACTTGTTGATCTGAAAGACAAATTTGATATCAACGTCACTGTTCAGGGCGGCGGTAGCTTCGGCCAGGCCGGTGCGATCAGGCACGGTATTACCCGCGCGCTGATGGAATACGATGAGACCCTGCGGGCGCCGCTGCGCAGCGCCGGTTACGTGACCCGCGACGCGCGTGAAGTGGAGCGCAAGAAAGTCGGCCTGCGCAAGGCGCGCAAGCGTCCTCAGTACTCCAAGCGTTAAGCGCCCCGAGTTCCCGCGTGCCGCGGGAATCTCAGGAGTATCTGAAGCGCCCGGCTGGTGGTACAGTCCGGGCGTTTTTTTTGCTGGCAAACCGGCTCGGATGCGCGTTCCGATCGCGCGTAAAACCCTTTGACGTCAAAGGGTTCTCCTTGTAAGAACAGGGCAAAGTCATTACCATTCCAACCTTTTTGGGAAGAGCTGAACCGGGGCCGTAGAAGCGGCGGTGCAGTGGCGGGCAATCAGGAGAGAAAAGCATGAGTACCGATGTCATAAACTCCGGCAGGAGAAAGTTCCTGACGGCGGCTACCAGTGCCGTGGGTGTGGCCGGCGTGGTGGGTATTGCCGTTCCCTTTGTCGGGTCCTGGAACCCTTCCGCCAAGGCGAAGGCGGCGGGCGCACCGGTCAAGGCCGATGTCAGCAAGCTCGAGCCCGGACAGATGGTAGTGGTGGAATGGCGTGGCAAGCCGGTTTACGTGGTGAATCGTACCGATGCACAGCTGGCGGAGTTGCCCAATCTCGACAGTCAGCTCAAGGATCCTGATTCCCTGATCTCGGAGCAGCCTGCATATATCAAGGGAGTGGATCGCTCCATCAAGCCCAACCTGCTGGTCATCGTCGGCCTGTGCACCCATCTGGGCTGCGCGCCAAAATTCCGGCCGGAAGTAGGCGCCGCGGACCTGGGTGGCAAGGACTGGCAGGGTGGGTTTTTCTGCCCCTGTCACGGTTCCAAGTTCGACCTGTCCGGGCGGGTTTACTCGGGCGTTCCGGCATCGGCCAATCTGGTGGTGCCCCCGTACACCTACGAGGGTGACGATGTCCTGGTAATTGGCGTGGATTGGGAGGCTGCCTGATGATCAATATGCTTGTTGGATTACGCGACTGGGTTGATGCACGCCTGCCGATAGTGCGTGCGTGGGACACCCACATGGGCAAGTACTACGCCCCCAAGAATTTCAATTTCTGGTATTACTTCGGCTTTCTGTCCCTGATCGTGCTGGTCAACCAGCTGCTGACGGGTATCTGGCTGACCATGAGCTACAACCCCAGCCAGGAGGGCGCATTTGCCTCTGTCGAGTACATCATGCGCGACGTGGACTACGGCTGGATACTGCGCTACATGCACTCCACCGGCGCCTCCGCCTTCTTTGTGGTGGTCTACCTGCATATGTTCCGCGCCCTGCTGTACGGCTCCTACAAGAAGCCCAGGGAGCTGATCTGGATCTTCGGCATGCTGATTTTTGTCGTCCTGATGGCCGAGGCTTTCGTGGGTTACGTGCTGCCCTGGGGCCAGATGTCCTATTGGGGCGCCCAGGTGATTATCTCCCTGTTCGGCGCCATCCCGGTTGTCGGTGAGGACATCGTCACCTGGATTCGCGGCGACTACCTGATCTCAGGCATAACCCTGAACCGTTTCTTCGCCCTGCATGTCGTGGCCCTGCCTATCGTGCTGCTGGCCCTGGTGGTGCTGCACCTGCTGGCGCTGCACGAGGTGGGGTCCAACAACCCCGATGGTGTCGACATCAAGAAGGTCAAGGACGAGAACGGTATTCCCAAGGACGGCATCGCCTTCCACCCCTATTATTCCGTGCACGACCTGCAGGCGCTCGGGGTGTTCCTCTTCATATTCTGCGCTATCGTCTTCTTCCTGCCGGAGATGGGCGGCTATTTCCTCGAGTTTGCCAACTTCGAGGAGGCCAATTCCCTCAAGACCCCGGCGCACATCGCCCCGGTGTGGTATTTCACTCCGTTTTACTCGGTGCTGCGGGCGGTGCCTGACAAGTTCTGGGGCTTTGTCGCCTTCGCCGCATCGGTTGCCATACCGTTCATGCTGCCCTGGCTGGATCGCAGCCCGGTCAACTCCTGGCGTTACCGCGGCAATATCACCAAGGTGATGCTGGTGCTGTTTACCGCCTCTTTCCTGATCCTTGGCGTACTGGGAGTCAAGGCGCCGACGCCGGCGCGGACCTCGTTGGCCCAGGTCTGTTCGATCATCTATTTCGCCTTCTTCCTGCTGATGCCGATCTGGACCTCGATGGACAAGACCAAACCGGTGCCCAAGCGGGTCACCATGGATGGCGGGATCGGCTTCTGGGGCAGTATGGGGGGGCTCGCGTTGATCCTGGCCCTTACCATCCTGCCGCTGAAAGCGGTGGGTGCAGAGTCCGAGTTCAACTGCGGCAGCATGCCCTGCGACGAGATAGCGGTTGACCCACACGACAAGGCATCCCTGCAAAATGGCGCCAAGCTGTATATGAACTACTGCATGGGCTGCCACTCGCTGAAATACGCGCGATACAATCGGGTGGCTGCCGATCTCGGTATTCCGGACGACCTGTTCGAGGCCAACCTGATATTCGATCCGAATACCAAGATCGGTGCGTTGATGGACAACTCGATGGATAAAAGCAATGCGAAGGTCTGGTTCGGCGCCGCGCCGCCCGACCTGACCCTGGTCTCCCGCGCCCGTCAGCCGGAATGGCTGTACACCTACCTGCGCACCTTCTACAAGGACCCCTCGCGTCCCTATGGGGTTAACAACAAGGTGTTCAAGGACGTCGGCATGCCGCATGTGCTGCTGGAGCTGCAGGGCATGCAGGAGTGCGCCATGGGTCCGGTCAGCGCCCATAACGGCGGGGTCAAGCGCGATCCCCTCACCGGACAGGATATCCTCGAGGACCCCTGCGGGCGGTTCAGTATCAGCGAGGCGGGGGAGATGACCCCTGAAGAGTTCGATGGTGCCATGTACGACCTGGTAAACTTCCTGGCTTATATGGCCGAGCCCATGGCGGCGGATCGCCAACGCATCGGAATCTACGTGCTGTTGTTTATCGTCCTGTTTTTTGTACTGGCTTCCCTGCTCAACCGGGAATACTGGAAAGACGTACACTGATCTGCGAAATCTGATGCTGCAGCGCGGCCTGTTGCCGCGCTGTCTCGTTTTACCCAAGAAATAACTGAGGAATCCCCCGATGGGTGTTGTGGCAAAGCGGTCTTCGATGACCTTTTTCTCCGATAACACAAGCCAGTACAGTCACCGTGTTCGCATCGTGCTGGCGGAAAAGGGCGTGACGGTAGACCTGATCGAGGCCGATGCGGCCCATCCCCCGGCGGAGCTGGCAGACCTCAATCCCTACAACAGCCTGCCGACCCTGGTGGACAGGGATCTGGTGCTGTACGAGTCCAAGGTGATGATGGAGTACCTGGACGAACGCTTCCCGCACCCACCGCTGTTACCTGTCTACCCTGTGGCCCGGGCGGAGAGCCGTCTGTACATCCACCGGATAGAAAAGGACTGGTGCAGCCTGGTGGACTCGATCCTCCACTCGCGCAGTGACAACGTGGTGAAAAAAGCCACCAAGGAACTGCGGGAGAGCCTGATGGGCATATCGCCGATCTTCGCTGAGAAGCCTTTTTTCATGAGCGAGGAGTTTACCCTGGTGGATTGTTGCCTGGCGCCCATCCTGTGGCGCCTGCCCTCCCTGGGCATCGATATCCGCTCCAGCAAGCAGTCCAAGCCCCTGCTCGCCTATATGGACTCCCTGTTCAACCGGGACTCGTTTCAGGAGAGCCTGACCGAGCAGGAGCGTGAAATGCGCCTCTAGGGGTGCTGGCGCCTTCGGACAGGGATAAGGAATGACGCCCAGCCGTCCCTATATCATGCGCGCGCTGTACGAGTGGATCGTGGACAACGATTGCACGCCGTACGTGCTGGTGGATGCCACGTCGGCGGATGTCATGGTGCCCCAGCAGTTTGTGAAGGACGGCCAGATAGTACTCAATATTTCCCCCGGCGCCGTGATGGACCTCACTATCGGCAACGACGCCCTGGTATTCAATGGCCGTTTCGGTGGCGTCGCAACCGACATCTATGTGCCGATCATCGCGGTGGTCGGCATCTACGCCAGGGAGAATGGCCAGGGTATGGTGTTTGAGCCCGAGGAGTCCACCGAGCCGCCGGACGAACCGCCACCGGACCCGATCAAACCCGACAGCCGCCCCTCCCTCAAGATCGTCAAGTAAGGAACCCGGCAGGGTCGCTAGTTGACCAGCTCGAACAGGCGCACCACCCGCTGCACCCCGGAAATATCGGCGGCGACTTCCGATATGCGCTCAGCCTCCTCCCTTGTCACCAGGCCCATCAGGTAAACCACGCCGTTCTCCGTCACCACCTTGACCCGGGTGCCCTCGGTGTCCGAGCGCCCCAGCAGCCAGGTCTTCACCTTGGTGGTGATCCAGGTGTCGCTGGAGCGGGTCATCGCGGAACTGGGGGAGGCTATTTCCAGCTCATTGTAAATCCGGCGGACCCCGTGGATCTCGCGCACCACGTCGGTGGCCTGGTTTTTCAGCTCCCCGGTGGGGACCTGCCCTGCGAGAAGTACGTAACCGTTGTAGCTGACGATAGCCAGGTTGGCGTCGAAAAAGGCCTCGTTGGCCGCATGTATGTTGACCTCGGCCTTGGTCTCGATACTCTCGTCCTCGATCTGCTGGGCAAAGGTGCGCTCACTGGGTTCGTCCTGAATCGGGTCCGCGTGCATGGTCGTCAGCAGGCTGCCGCAACCGGTCAGCAACAGGCCGCCACAAAAGGCGAGGGCGAGGATACGCAGTGTCATATGTTATTCCTGACTGTAGCTGCCGAAGATGCTGTGCTCGATCAGCTGGCAGAGGCAGTGAATAGTCATGGTGTGCAGTTCTACCACCCGCGGCCGCCGCAGGCTGTCGATCCGGATCTCGACATCGTCCTGTTGCAGCAGGGTGCCAAATTCGCCATCCGTTGCGCTCGTCAGGGTCACCACGGTCATGTTGCGCTCGTGTGCGGCCTGTACGGCCCGCAGCAGGTTATTGGCCTGGCCGGCACTGCTGACACACAGCAGGACATCCCCGGCCTGGCCCAGTGCGCGCAGCTGGCGGGAGTAGATATCGTTGAGGCCGCCGCTGTCTGCGATGGCGGTCAGGCCAGCCCCGTCGCTGTTGAGTGCCAGTGCTGGCAGGGCCGGCCTGTCGTGCTCGAAGCGGCTGATCAGGTTGCAGGCGAAGAGCTGTGCCAGGGTGCCGTCCACCCCGTTGCCGCAGGCAATGATTTTGTGATCTTCCAGCAGCGCCTGCACCATGAGCTCACTGCCCCGGCCTATGCCCTCGGCCAGTGAGTCCACCGACATGGCAATGATCTCGATGGTGCTCTGAAAGTTTCCGGCGATGATGTCGTAGTAGTCCATACAGTGGCTCTTGAGGTGACGCTGTCACAAGGTGAACGCCGCGGGTATCCAGCGGATAGCGAGGCTGTCACGGGATTGTCGCGGCTCGAACGCGATCACGTCAAATCGGCAGGGCAGGCGTGCCAGCTCCGGGTGGCGTTGCAGGAACAGCTGGGCGGTGCGCATTATGCGCTGTTGCTTGCGCCTGTCGACAGAGCCGGCGGCAGTGCTGTAATTCCGGTTGCTGCGTGCCCTGACCTCGAAAAACACCAGGTGTTCGCGATCCCGCGCGATGATATCGATCTCCCCGGTTTTACCGCGAAAATTCTGTGCCAGCAGGTGCATGCCGCGATCCTGCAGCCATTGGGCCGCCAGGTTCTCGTAGTGGTTGCCCTGGGGTTTCACGCCGGCGTCCCTCCTTCGAAGCGGGTGGAAGCCGGCAGTTTATCTACTGTGGCTTCACGGCGCCGTCGTCAAATTCGGCCAGTTCCAGTTCCCGTTCGATCTGCAATTGGGGGTCCATGCTCAACAGCCCGGTACTGCCCCGGAACAGGGCGTCCGCGCCGGCCTGCAGCCGCAGGAACTGGGACTGGACCAGGTATGCGTCGGCTCCCAGCGCATTGAGGCGGGTGTAGCTGTCGCTACCGGTCTTGCCCGCAGCGATGGCATTTCTCAGCTCGGCGTTCTCGCCCAGCAACCAGGGCATCTCGACAAACCGGACGCCGTCCAGATCGCGGTCCCGGGGGTCGGGTCTGCCGCTGTAAATGCTGGAAACGGCATAGACCGGCACCGAGGCAGCGTAGTGGAATGCCAGCAGCGGTTTCAGGGAGCGGGCCTCGGCCCCGTTGCTGCTGAGCAGGAATATCACGTCCACATCCTGGCGGCGGCGGGCGTTGACCTCGAGGTTGGCACCGAGGATATCCCTGATTTCCTGCGCGCGCTGCTCGCTGGCCGGAATGCCCAGGGCTTCCTTGACGCTGTCCGAGTAGTCCTCGCGTCCGTTGTAGGTCACGCTGTTGGCAATGGTTCCGCCCAGGTCCTGCCAGCGCCCGATCAGGACTTCTGCCACCTTGCTGCCCCATTCGCCCGCCGGTCGCAGGATCAGCGCACTCCGGGCGCCCTGGCCGAAGGCGAGGCTGGCGACGTCGCGGGCCTCATCCTCCGGCGCCAGTGCAAACTGGACGAGGGCGCTGCTGCCGGGGGCGGTGACCTCCTCGGTATCGAGGCGGTTCAGCGCCAGCACCGGAATGGTGCGATCGCCTCGGCTGCTAAGCTCCGCGACGGCCTCTTTGCTCAGGGGCCCCACCACGATGCTGGCGCCCTGGGCCAGGGCGGCATCGTAGGCCACGCTGGCGGAACCGTAACTGTCCTGGTCCAGTACCATGACGTCCATCGGGGGGCTGCCGCTCTCCAGCGCTGCGTAATAGCTGGCCAGGTACCCATCGCGGACTGCCCTGCCAGCGGGCGCCAGGCGTCCGCTGAGCGGCAGTAGGAGAGCGACTCTCTGGATTCCCGCAGGCGGGTTCAGCAGGTAGCCGAGGCCGCCCGGCAGGGGGTTCGCCGCGGGATGTTGCGGGTTGCCCTGCAGCCACAGGGGCAGGCTTTGCAGTTGCGCAGCCAGTGGCGCGCGGGTCAGCAGCGCGAGTTCCAGCCAGTGTTGCCAGCGGGTATCGACAGCGGTGCCAGCTGCCTCCTCCAGTTGCGCGGTGTCTATTCTCTGGAGGTCGCGCCAGATGCTGCGCTGCAGCGCAGGAGCATCGGTCGCAGGCGCCAGGCGCAGAATCTCGTCACCCAGCCGGGCGCTTTCGAGGTAATCGCCGGACATCTGCAGGATGTAACGCCGCAGGTTCAGAATGCGGTAGCGTTGCGCCGGGTCGATACCCGGGTAATTGAGGGTATCCAGCAGTGCCAGCGCCTGGCCCTGCTTGCCCCGGATATAGTCGATGCGGGCCTGGAGGTAGGTGATGTAGACGCCATCAGTGGGACTTCTGCCGCTCGCCGGGATGGTTGCGAGCACTTCACTGGCGGCCATCCACTGATTCTCCGCCAGCAACTGGTCCGCCTTGAGGAACTGTTCGCTGTAAGCACTGGGGGGCAGCGTCAGCGCGTCCCTCACCGGGGTCGGGGGCGGTTGCTCGACGACCGGTGGGGTGGGCGTGGGCTCGGGCTCTTTGACCGGCTCGCTGCCGCAGCCCCACAGGCCCAGCAGTACCAGGCAGGTGCCGAGTTGTGCAATGCCGTAGAAACGGCTGGTCAGGTTATCTCTCATGCTATGCTTTACCGGTCAATTTTGTGGGTCACCGCAGGTCATGGCGACGTCGCCGATGGTCTGCGAAGCGCTCACCCGTTGTCATGGTGGGGACACATTATAAGGGGAAATTGTGGATTCGGGTCTTTATGTTGTGGCGACACCTATTGGTAACCTGGGCGACCTGTCCGCCCGGGCGGTGCAGGTATTACAGGGTGTGGATCTTATCGCAGCGGAAGACACCCGCCACAGCCAGCGACTGTTGCAGCATTATGCTATAGCTACGCCCGTTATGGCATACCACGATCACAGCGATGAGCGGGCAGTGAGGAAAATCACTGACTGCATTGGCGGTGGTGGCAGTGTGGCACTGGTATCGGATGCAGGCACACCGCTGATATCGGACCCGGGTTACCGCCTGGTGCGCGCCATGCAGGATGCCGGCTTCGCGGTGCATCCGATCCCCGGCCCCTGTGCGGCTGTCGCCGCCCTGAGCGCCTCCGGCCTGGCCACGGACCGCTTCCTGTTCGAGGGCTTTCTGCCGGCCCGGGCGGGTGCCCGCGACAGGCGCCTGGCCAGCCTGGTCGGCGAAACCGCCACCCTGGTGTTCTACGAGGCGCCGCACCGGGTCCTCGAGTGCCTGCAGGCCATGGCGCTGGCCTTCGGTCCGGGGCGTGAGGCGGTGCTGGCGCGGGAGGTTACCAAGGCATTTGAAACAATCCGGCGCGGCAGTCTCGAGGAGCTGGCGGAGTTTGTCGCCGGCGACAGCAACCAGCGCAAGGGTGAGATCGTACTGCTGGTGGCCGGTGCGCGGGAGCAGGCCACCGAGGTGCCAGCCGAGGCGGCGGCGCTGCTGCTGCGACTGGCCCGGGAGCTTCCCGGCAAGACCGCCGCGGCGGTGGTGGCGGACCTCACCGGCCTGCGCAAAAAGCAGCTGTATGAATTGCTGCTGGAAATGAAGGATAAATAGCGGTGATGCCGGCCCCGTGGGCACCGGTGCCCGCCGGTGTTCGCCCCGTCACAGAGTTAAAGACTTGTCCTGCGGGCCTCGGGGGGGTAGTCTTCGCGCCGAGTCGGTCAGGCGATCGCTTCCGTTCCGCTTTCGGGTGGTACGGGGGAGGAAAGTCCGGGCTCCGCAGGGCAGAGTGCCAGGTAACGCCTGGGGGGCGCAAGCCTACGGAAAGTGCAACAGAGAGTAGACCGCCCAAAAACGGGGTCAAATCCGTTTGAGTGCCAATATGGCTGGGTAAGGGTGAAACGGTGCGGTAAGAGCGCACCGCGCGGCTGGCAACAGGCGTGGCGATGGTAAACCCCACTCGGAGCAAGACCAAATAGGAATCCGTCAGCTGTGGCCCGCAGTGGATTCGGGTAGGTCGCTACAGGCAGGTGGTGACACCTGTCGCAGATGAATGATCGTCCACGACAGAACCCGGCTTATCGACCGACTCACCTCTTTACTTTTGCGCCCCTGACGGGGCGGCAAACCTCCTTATTTCCTCTTGTTGCAACAGTGTGCGGGGTGGCGGTGGCTGATCGGGCCCATCGCGCCGCGACTCTTATATTTTTTCCTGCTAAAAAAGCCCGGGATAAATAGAAAATTAAACTGTAAGTTAAAGTAGAACCTCAAGAACCCCGCTTACCAGCCTGTTTTGCCCCGTTATTTCACCTCGGCATGTGCCTGAAATGTTGCTGCCAAGCCCGCAAATGTTGCGCTAATTAGCTGAAATTAAAACGTTTTTTTCTCTGGCTGGGTTGACACTTTCTCGCGGCGAGACCTATAGTGTCGAAAAGTGGGAAGAAGTGGAATTATTTGGCTTTAAGTGGTTTTTAAAGTCAGGTATTTGGGGAAAACCAACATGTTTCGCGGAGTACAACATATCAACATGGACGCGAAAGGGCGGCTGGCAATGCCGGCCCGCCAGCGCGAGCCGTTGTTGAGTGAGTGCGGGGGTCAGGTCGTGGTGACCATCGACACCCAGTCCGCCTGCCTGGCGATCTACCCGCTGCCCGAATGGGAGCGAATCGAACGGGAGATCCAGAATCTTCCCGCCCTCAAGCCCGCGGTGAAACGCTTCCAGCGCCTGATGCTCGGTTATGCCACCGACCTGGAGCTGGATGGTAATGGCCGCATGTTGCTGCCCCAGTCCCTGCGCGAATACGCCAGTCTGGACAAGAAGGTGGTGCTGGTGGGCCAGGGCAACAAACTGGAGTTGTGGTCCGAAAACCTCTGGCTGGCCGAGCGTGACCAGGCCCTGCAGGATTCCGGTCCGGGGGCCGAGCTGCCCGAAGAATTAATGTCGCTGACCCTGTAGGTGAGTGCAATGCATCAGACAGTTCTGTTGCGAGAGGCGGTAGAGGCTCTGGTAACAAGCCCCGCTGGGTTTTATGTCGATGGCACTTTCGGTCGCGGCGGGCACAGCCGCCACCTGCTGCAGCAGCTCAACGCCGATGGCAGGGTGCTGGGAGTGGACAAGGATCCCGCCGCGGAGGCAGCGGCCCTGGAGCTGGCCGCCAATGAGCCCCGCTTCCAATTCTTCCACGGCTCGTTTGCAGAACTTCCCGGGCAGCTGCGTCGGATGGGGGTCGGCGCGGTTGACGGCATCCTGCTCGACCTTGGTGTGTCCAGTCCGCAACTGGATGACGGGGAGCGGGGCTTCAGCTTCCTGCAGGACGGCCCGCTTGATATGCGCATGGACACGACTCGCGGCGAAACGGCCGCCCAGTGGCTGTCCCATGCCGGGGTCGATGAGATCGCCCTCGTATTGAAAGAGTACGGCGAGGAGCGTTTCTCCCGCCGTATCGCCGCGGCGATAGTTGCGGCCAGGACCGAACAGCCCATTACCTCCACCGGCCGGCTGGCCCAGGTGGTCAGCGAGGCCAACCCGAAATGGGAAAAGCACAAGCATCCCGCTACCCGGGCGTTCCAGGCCATTCGCATCAAGGTAAACAGTGAGCTGGAAGACCTGCAGGAACTGCTCGCAGCGGCGCTGGACATGCTGCGGGTCGGCGGGCGGCTGGTGGTGATCAGTTTTCATTCCCTCGAGGATCGCCTGGTCAAGCGCTACATGCGCGATATGGCCCGGGGCGAACAATTCCCGATGGGGGTCCCGGTGCGGGACAGCGCTCTCAACCGGCGCATGCGCCTGGTGGGGAAAGCGGTCAGGGCCAGCGATGAGGAAGTCGCGGGTAATGTGCGTTCCCGCAGCGCGATCATGCGCGTAGCGGAAAAAATCAGCTGACCTGGCGGTCAGCCTCTTGGGGGGGTTGAGTAAACTTATGATGGCAGGCGCATCGACAGTCGATTCAGGTAAGTCCGGCCGCGAGCTGATGTGGCTGAATGCAGGCCTCGTCGTGCTCATTCTCGCATCAACTTTCGTCGTGATTCGCACCACGCATGCCTGCCGCGCAATGTATGCCCAGCTGCAGGAGCTGGAGTCTTCCCAGTGGTACCTGCAGGAAGACTACGGTCGCCTGCTGCTGGAGCACAGCACCTGGGCGTCTCACTACCGCGTAGAGAAGGTCGCGGCGGAGGAGCTGCACATGCAGCCCCCCGGCCTGGCCCAGCTCAAGGTGGTGCCGCGTTGAGGCGAGCCGGCAAAAAAAATCCGGAGTCGCTGGTACGTTTCTACCTGGTGGTGGCGGTGTTGTGCACGCTGCTGGTCCTGTTGGTCGGGCGGGTATTGTCGCTGCAGATCATCGATACCGAGCGCGGCTATGAGTTTCTGCAGGACCAGGGAGAGATGCGCTCTGTCCGCACGGCGGAGATTCCCGCTTATCGCGGCGTGATCACCGACCGCCGGGGCGAGCCCCTGGCAGTGAGCACGCCGGTCATATCCATCTGGGGCAATCCCTCCGTGTTGGCCGGCTCCGACCGCCTGGCCGAGCTGGCCGATGCCCTGGGGCTGGAGCTGGCGACGCTGAATGAGCGACTGGCGCGCTACCAGGGCAAGCAATTCATGTACCTGCAGCGGCACATGGTGCCGGCGGATGCCCGGGACATCCTCGCCCTGAAAATCAGGGGTGTGAGCGGGGAGCGGGAGTACCGGCGTTTTTACCCGGCCGGGGAGGTCGCCGCCCAGCTGGTGGGCTTTACCAATGTCGATGACCAGGGGATCGCCGGACTCGAGTTGGCCTATGAGGACTGGCTCAAGGGCGTTCCGGGAAAGAAAAAGTACATCAAGGACCTGCACGGCGAGGTGGTCAGGGATATCGGCGTGCTGCAGCCGGCGCTGCCGGGTAAGGACCTGACCCTGAGCATCGACCTGCGGTTGCAGTACCTGCAGCACCGGGAACTGCGCAAGGCGGTGACCAGTATCGGGGCGGCCTCGGGCTCGGTGGTCACGCTGGATGCCCATACCGGTGAAATCCTCGCGCTGGTGAACTACCCCACCTACAACCCCAACAGCACCAGGGGTGCGGATCCGGCCAGCATGCGCAACCGGGCGATAACCGATGTCTACGAGCCCGGTTCCACCATGAAGACCCTGACCCTGGTGGCGGCGCTCGAGAGCGGCCGCTTTACAACCAGCACCATGATTGACACCTCTCCGGGGCGGATCAGGGTGGGCCCCAAGGTGTATCCGGACCCGCGCAATTACGGGCTGATCAGCGTATCCCGGATCATCGAGAAATCCAGCCAGGTGGGTACCACCAAAATCGCGCTGGATCTGGGTCACGAACCTATCCGCGAAGTGTTCAACCGCTTTGGTATCGGCCATGCGCCGGGTACCGGCTTCCCGGGAGAGAGCTCCGGTTCGCTGCCTGATCGGGCCCGCTGGTACGCCACCGAAAAAGTGTCTCTTGCCTTCGGCTATGGTATCAGCGCAACCCCGCTGCAGTTGGCCCGGGCCTACAGCGTTTTTGCCAACGGTGGCGTCCAGCAGCCGCTGTCATTGCTGGCGCTGGAGGGGGAGTCCGCTCCAGGGGAGCGCATTATTTCCGCCCAGATCGCCCGGGAAGTTCTGGGTGTGCTGCACGCTGTTACCGGAGACGAGGGTACCGCGCGCAAGGCCCGGGTGCCGGGCTTCGCCGTTGGCGGCAAGACCGGGACCGTGCGCAAAGTCGGTCCGCAGGGATATATCGCCGATCAATATGTAGCCTGGTTTGCCGGCATCGCACCCATTGATGACCCCCGTATTGTGACAGTGGTGGTAATCAATGATCCCAAGGGTGAGGCCTACGGCGGGGGCGCGGTCGCCGCGCCGGTATTCTCCACGATCACCCAGGGCGCCCTGCGCCTGTTGAATATAGCGCCCACCGAGACCGGGGAGTTGGCCGCGGCGGCTGCGGCGGCTGCGGGAGGGCCGGCATGATGGTGTCCGCCAGTCCCTCGACAACCCGGACAGTGCCGCTCGCCCAGTTGCTGGGTCGACCCGATTTTACCGGCGGCGACACGCTCATTGGCGGCCTGCAACTGGACAGCCGCAAGGTGCAGCGCGGCGACCTGTTCCTGGCGGTGCCCGGTGACGTGCACGACGGGCGCCAGTTCATCGAGCAGGCCGTCGCCAATGGCGCGGCGGCGGTCGTTGCCGAGGCGCCGGTGGCCGGGTTTGTCGACGAGCTGCCGGTACCGCTGGTGGAAATTCCCGAGCTGCGCTTCGATGTGGGCTCGCTGGCGGCGCGCTTTTATCACTATCCAAGCCGTGACCTGCATATGGTGGGCGTCACCGGAACCAATGGCAAAACCACGACCACTCGCCTGGTCGCGCAGCTGGCTCGTTCGCTGGGCAGGCCCTGCGGCGTGATCGGTACGCTGGGCGCCACCCTTGACGACAGAGTGGTAAATTCGGCCAATACCACGCCGGACCCCGTCTCGCTGCAGCGACAGCTGGCCATCTGGCGTGATGAGGGCGTTTTCGCCGTAAGCATGGAAGTGTCATCCCACGCCCTGGTGCAGGGCAGGGTCAACGGTGTCGAGTTCGAGACGGCGGTCTACACCAACCTGTCGCACGATCACCTTGACTATCACGGCAGCATGGATGCCTACGGACGCGCCAAACTGCAACTGTTCACCGGCGAGAGCCTGCGCCACGCGGTGGTCAACCTCGATGACGAGTTTGCGCCCCAGGTGCTGGCAGCCGTCGGCGAGGGTGTTCGGGTTATCACTTACTCGATCTGCGGCGGCGAGGCGGATGTGCGTGTGGTGAATACCTCATTTGCCGGGGGCGGCGTGGAGGGCGAACTCCTGACCCCCTGGGGGCGCGGTCGCTTTGCCAGCCCCCTGCCGGGGGATTTCAACCTGGCCAATCTTGCGGCGGCCGTCACGGCAGTGGTGCTGGCGGGGGAGGAGCTGGCGGCAGTGCTTGAAGCGGTGTCCCGGCTGCAGCCGGTGCCCGGGCGGATGCAGCTTATCCCCAATGAGCTGGGCCTGCAGGTGATTGTCGACTACGCCCATACCCCGGACGCACTGGAACAGGTGCTGGCGTCACTCAAAGCCCACGTGAGCGGTGACCTGGTGACGGTTTTCGGCTGCGGTGGTGATCGGGACCGCGCCAAGCGCCAGGTGATGGGGCGGGTGGCCAGTCAGCTGTCCGACCGGGTCGTGGTTACCAGCGACAACCCGCGCAGTGAGGACCCCACCGCCATCCTGGCCGATATCGCCAGCGGCTGCAGCGGCAACTACACCCTGGTGGTGGACCGGGCCGAGGCAATCGCCACGGCTATCAACCAGGCCCGCCCCGGCGACTGTGTGGTCATAGCCGGAAAGGGGCACGAGGACTACCAGGTGATCGAGGGCGAGCGCCGCCATTTCAGCGACGAGGAGCAGGCGCTGGACGCGCTTGCCCGGAGGGTGGCGTCGTGATGCGGCCGATCTCCCTGGCAGAGCTGGAAGCGCCCCTGGAGGCCCGCCTGGTCGGTGCAGACCTGGAGTTCCTCGGGGTGAGTACCGACAGCCGGCAGCTGGCCCGGGGCGATCTTTTCGTGGCGCTGCGGGGTGAGCATTTCGACGGCCACGACTACCTCGACCAGGTGGCCGCGGCCGGGGCGGTCGCGGCGCTGGTCAGTGAGACCGCCGACAACGCACTGCCCCAGTTGCAGGTCGCCGATACCCTCATCGCGCTGGGACGCCTCGCCGCCTACAACAGGTCGCTGTTCAAGGGAAAGCTGGTCGCGATTACCGGCAGCAGCGGCAAGACCACGGTCAAGAATATGGTCCGCGCCGTGCTGGCCCAGCGGGGCCGAACCCTGGCAACCGAGGGTAACCTGAACAACGAAATCGGCGTGCCGCTGACGCTGCTGGCGCTGGAGCCGGGTGTCGAGTTCGCCGTGGTGGAAATGGGCGCTGCCAGGGCGGGAGACATCGCCTGGCTGTGTGAGCTCGGCCGGCCGAGTGTCGCGCTGTTGCTCAACGCCATGCCGGCGCACCTGCAGGGCTTTGGCAGCGTGGACGATGTCGCCACCGCCAAGGGCGAGATTTTCGACGGGCTCGGCAAGGGTGATTGCGCCGTGATCAACGCCGATCTGTCCTGGGCCGATGCCTGGCGCCATCGCGCCGGCGAGGCAACCGTGCTGGATTTCGGCCTCAGCTCACCCGCGGCGATCACGGCCACTGGCGTGCAGTCCCACGGCACCAGGGGCGTGAGTTTCACCGCAATTACCCCCGCCGGCGAGCTGCCGGTGAACCTGTCCCTGCCGGGTGTCCACAACGTGGCCAACGCCCTGGCGGCTATCGCGGTGGGGCTGGCCTGTGGCCTGCGCCCGGAGGAGATCGGCGCCGGGCTGGAAGCCGTCCAGCCCACTGCCGGTCGCCTGGCGGCGGCTGTCTCACCTGCGGGCGCCACTGTCATCGACGACTGCTACAACGCGAATCCCGGCTCGGTGCGCGCCGCCATCGACATGCTGGCGAGCTGTGAGGGGCGTCGCACCCTGGTGCTGGGCGCCATGCGGGAACTGGGTCCGACCAGCGAGGCGCTGCATCGTGACATCGGCGCCTACGCCCGGGCAGCCGGCCTCGACCGGTTCTGGGGCGTGGGGCCCGAGTTGCAGTGCGCCGTCGACAGCTTCGGCCCCGGTGGTCGCTGGTTTGCCGATTGCGAGGCCGCAATCGACGCGATCGGGCAAGAGTACGGCGCCGCCGATACGGTGCTGGTCAAAGGCTCCCGCAGCGCCCGCATGGAGCGGGTATTACACGCATTGCTGGCCGCAGAGCCGGCGGGAGAGAGCTGAGTATGTTGTTGTTCCTTGCAGAATACCTCGGCCAGTTCCAGAAGGCGTTCCTGGTGTTCGGCTACCTCACCCTGCGAGGCATCCTGGCCGCAGGGACCGCCCTGGCTATCTCCTTGCTGGTGGGGCCCGCCATGATCCGGCGCCTGAACTATTACCAGGTGGGCCAGTCGGTGCGCAACGACGGCCCCCAGAGCCATCTCACCAAGTCCGGTACGCCCACCATGGGCGGCGCACTCATCCTGGTGGCCATCGCCATTGCCAGCCTGCTCTGGGGCGACCTGCGCAATCCCTACCTGTGGGTGGCCATCCTGGTAACGGCGGTCTTCGGCGCTGTCGGTTGGGTTGACGACTATCGCAAGGTTGTCGAGCGCGACTCCCGCGGCCTGCCGGCCCGCTGGAAATACTTCTGGCAGTCGCTGGCGGGGCTGGGTGCCGCGCTCTATCTCTATTTCACCTCGGATAACCCGGTCACCACCGCGCTTTATGTGCCGTTCTTCAAGGATGTCGCCCTGGCCATGGGGCCCCTGTTTGTCGTGCTTGCGTACTTTGTCATCGTGGGTGCCAGCAATGCGGTAAACCTCACCGACGGGCTGGACGGGCTGGCGATACTGCCCACGGTGATGGTGGGTACCGCCCTGGGCATCATTGCCTATCTCACAGGGCACGTGGACTTCGCCAAATACCTGCATATTCCCTACGTGGCCGGCAGTGGTGAACTCGCCGTTTTCTGCGGCGCGATAGCCGGTGCGGGCCTGGGCTTCCTGTGGTTCAACACCTATCCCGCCCAGGTGTTCATGGGCGATGTTGGCGCGCTGGCGCTGGGTGCGGCCCTGGGAACGGTGGCGGTGATCACCCGCCACGAAATCGTGTTTTTTATCATGGGCGGCATTTTCGTGCTGGAAACCGTTTCGGTCATTCTGCAGGTGGCGTCGTTCAAGCTTACCGGCCGTCGGATTTTCCGCATGGCGCCCATTCATCACCACTTCGAACTGAAGGGGTGGCCGGAGCCGCGGGTCATCGTGCGCTTCTGGATTATCACCGTCATGCTGGTCCTGTTCGGGCTGGCGACGCTGAAGCTGCGTTAGCGGGGTGTTGGCAGAGGTGACACAGGGTGTGATTGCAAGCAGTGTGAACCGGGTCGTTGTGGGCCTGGGCGTCACCGGTTTGTCCTGCGCCCGCTACTTTCACCGGCGGGGCCTGCCGTTCAGCGTGGTGGATACGCGCGCCGACGCACCGGGCCTGGACGCCTTCCGCAGGGAAATGCCCGATGTCCCGGTCTACGCCGGCGCCTACCCGTCGGAACTGGTCGCCGGCGCGACCGAAATGGTGGTCAGCCCCGGTGTCGCCATGGATGCGGCCATCGTCCGCGAGGCCCAGGTTGCCGGTGTCAGTATCGTTGGCGACATCGATCTGTTCGTGCGTGAGGCCGCGGCCCCGGTGGTGGGGATCACCGGTTCCAATGCCAAGTCGACAGTGACCGAACTGGTCGGCCAGATGGCGCGGGATGCGAACCTGGATGTGGGCGTGGGCGGCAATCTCGGCACCCCCGCCCTGGACCTGCTCGACCCCGCGCGTGCACTGTATGTGCTCGAACTGTCCAGCTTCCAGCTGGAGCGGGCCGGCGAGCTCAAACTGGCGGTTGCCACCGTGTTGAATGTCAGTCCGGATCATCTCGACCGGCACGGCTCCATGCCCCGCTATCACCAGGCCAAGCACCGGATCTTCCGCGGTTGTCACAAGGCCGTGGTGAACCGGGACGATCCGCTGACCATTCCCCTGGTGGGTCCCGGGGTGGAGGTGATCAGCTGGCGCATGGGCAAGCCGGAGCTCAACGGCTTTGGCCTTGCCGAAGTGGACGGGCAGGAATGTCTCTGCCACGGCTTTGAATCCCTGTTGCCCGTGGGTGAGCTGGGGCTGGTCGGTCGCCACAATGTCGCCAACGCGCTCGCCGCGCTTGCCCTGGGCCACGCGGCGGGCCTGTCACTGGTGACGATGGTGGAGACCCTGCGCAAGTTTCGCGGCCTGCCCCACCGCTGCCAGCAGGTGGCCGAGATCGCCGGGGTGAGTTATGTCAACGACTCCAAGGGCACCAACGTCGGTGCCACGATCGCCGCACTCAATGGCATGGGGCAGGGTCGCAATATCGTGCTGATCGCCGGGGGGCAGGGCAAGGGTGCCGACTTCGGCCAGCTGCGGGAGGCCGTTGCCCGGCACTGCAAGGCGCTGGTGCTGCTGGGAGAGGATGCGGCGAAAATGCAGGCCGCCCTGGGCGACAGCGCACCGGTCACCCTGGTGTCATCAATGGCGGACGCCGTGTCTGCCGCGGCGGCGCTGGCCCGCACCGGGGATGTGGTGCTGCTCTCGCCGGCTTGTGCCAGCTTCGACATGTTTTCCGGCTACATCAACCGGGGCGAAGTGTTCTGCCAGGCGGTAGAGCAGTTGCGGGAGGCGCGGTCATGAGTACCTATCGCCCGAACACTGCGCTATCCGTCGCACCCGACGCCACGCTCTCATTGCTGGGCCTGGCCCTGTTGCTGGTGGGACTGGTAGCCATCAGTTCAGCATCCATCGAATACGCCGACTGGCATTACCAGAACCCCTGGTTCCACACCGGGCGCCATCTCATCTACCTGGTGCTGGCGCTGGTCGCGGGGGCCGTGACTTACCGGGTTGCACCGAAGTTCTGGTTCGACACCGGCTGGATCTGGCTGTTTGTCGCCCTCGCCCTGCTCATCCTGGTGTTGATCCCGGGAATCGGCCGGGAGGTAAACGGTTCGCAGCGCTGGCTGCCCCTGGGGCCGTTCACGCTGCAACCGTCAGAATTCGCAAAAATGGCCATGGTGGTTTACCTGGCAGGCTACATGGTGCGCAGGGAGCACGAGGTGCGCAATCACTGGCAGGGCTTTCTCAAGCCGATGGCGGTGTTGTTTGCCGCCACCTTGCTGCTGATGATGGAGCCCGATTTCGGTGCGACTGTTATCGTCGGCGGCAGCGCCTTTGGCATGCTGTTCCTGGCCGGTGTCAGGCTGGGTCATTTCATGCTGGTGCTGGGGGGCGCACTCGCGGCGGCCCTGGTGCTGGTGATCAGCGCGCCTTACCGGCTCAAGCGCCTGACGGCCTATACCGACCCCTGGGCTGATCCCTTCGATACCGGCTTTCAGCTCACCCAGTCGCTGATCGCCTTTGGCCGTGGCGAATGGCTCGGGGTTGGCCTTGGCAACAGCGTGCAGAAGCTCTTTTACCTGCCGGAGGCCCACACGGATTTCGTATTTTCCATCTGGGCCGAGGAAACCGGCTTCGTGGGCGCGGTGGCGGTCATCGCCCTGTATGTAGCGCTGATCGGGCGCATCCTGTGGACGGGTCGCAAGGCGCTGGGGGCGGCCAACCCCTTTGGCGCCTATGTATGTTATGGCGTGGCGCTGGTGTTTTCCGGCCAGGCCTTCGTCAACATGGGGGTGAGCTGCGGCCTGCTGCCGACCAAGGGTCTTACCCTGCCGTTTGTGAGTTACGGCGGCACCAGCCTGATCGTCTGTTGCTGCATGCTTGCGCTGGTGCTGCGGATAGAGCGCGATACACGCCAGGGGGTGCGGTCGAAATGAGCACCTCCGTGCAACCCCTTGTTCTGATGACTGCCGGTGGCACCGGCGGGCATGTCTACCCGGCGCTCGCAGTCGCCACCGAATTGATGGCCCGCGGCCTGCGGGTGGAGTGGGTGGGTACGACCAGGGGCCTCGAGCACCGGGTGGTACCCGCCGCGGGCATCACACTTCACTGCCTGCCGGTGCGCGGCGTACGCGGCAAATCGGTTGTCGACAAACTGCTCGGCGTGTGGCTCCTGCTGGTCGCTTCTGTGCAGGCGCTGTGGCTGTTGTACCGGCTGGCGCCGGGCTGTGTGGTGGGTATGGGCGGATACGTGGCGGGGCCGGCGGGTGTGGCGGCTTGGCTGCTGCGCAAACCCCTGCTGATCCATGAGCAGAATGCGGTAGCCGGCACCACCAACCGGATGCTGGCGCCACTGGCCGGGCGGGTGCTGGCGGCTTTCCCGGGCGCCTTCAGGGAAAACATCGAGGCGCTGGTTCTGGGTAATCCCGTGCGCGGCGCGCTGATAGAGGCGGGCGCCGCCAGGCAGTACGACTACGCCGGCCAGCGGCCGCTGCACCTGCTGGTGCTGGGTGGGAGTCTGGGCGCCAAACCGATCAACGAGGTGCTGCCGGCGACCCTGCGGGCCGTCCGCGACAGTGGCGGAGAGCTGGAGTTGTGGCACCAGACGGGGGAGGCACACCTCGACGTGGTCAGGCGAAGCTATGGCGAACTGCTGGATCAGGGGACGCGGGTTGACCCGTTTATCGAGGACATGGCGGCGGCCTACGGTTGGGCCGACCTGGTGTTGTGCCGGGCGGGCGCGCTGACCGTTTCCGAGCTGGCCATCATGGGCTGCCCCTCGATCCTGGTGCCGCTGCCATACGCTATCGACGATCACCAGAGCGCCAATGCGCGCTCCCTCAGCGACCGCGGTGCCGCCGTGTTGTTGCGTCAGGCTGACATGACTGCCGACGGACTGGCGTCCTCCCTGCGAAGCTACATGGCACACCCCCGGATACTGGCGAATATGGCCGCCGAGGCTCGCGCCGCCGCCACGCCCGATGCCGCCGCCCGGGTGAGTGACTGTTGCGAGGAGCTTATCCATGGCCGTTGAGCGCAATGTCTACGCCGTGCCGGAGATGCGCCGGATTCGCCGCATTCACATGATTGGTATCGGCGGTGCGGGCATGAGCGGTATTGCCGAGGTGCTGGTCAACCTGGGTTACGAGGTGTCCGGATCCGATATCCGCCCCAGTCCGGTGACCAGCCGGCTCGAGGCCAGGGGCATCCGGGTGCATATCGGCCACGCCGAGGCAAACGTCGGCAGCGCCAATGTGGTGGTCAGCTCCAGCGCCGTGAATGAGCTCAACCCCGAGGTGGTCGCCGCCCGCGCCGCCCGCATTCCGGTAGTGCCCAGGGCCGAGATGCTGGCGGAGTTGATGCGCTATCGCCACGGCATTGCGGTGGCCGGCACCCACGGCAAAACCACCACGACCAGCCTGATAGCCAATATCTTCGCCGAGGCGGGTCTGGACCCCACGTTTGTGATCGGCGGCCTGGTCAACAGCGTCGGCAGCAATGCCCAGCTCGGCGCGAGCCGATTCCTCATCGCCGAGGCGGATGAGAGCGATGCGTCATTCCTGCACCTGCAGCCGATGGTTACCGTGGTCACCAATATCGAGGCGGACCACATGGACACCTACGGCGGCGATTTCTCCGTCCTGCGCCGCACCTACCTGGAGTTCCTGCACAACCTCCCGTTTTACGGTGTCGCGGTGCTGTGTCTGGACGACCCCGTGATCCGGGAGCTGTTGCCTGAGGTGACCCGGCAGGTCATCACTTACGGCTTTGCCGAGGGCGCGGACTACCGGATAAGCGCGGTCGAAAAGGCGGGTCTCGCCACGCGCTTTTTGTTGCACCGCCCCGGCGGCCAGGAGCCGTTGGCGATCAACCTGAATATGCCGGGCACCCACAACGTCCTCAATGCCGCCGGGGCAGTGGCGGTGGCCTGTGATGAGGGCCTGGACGACCTCGCCATCCAGCGTGGCCTCGCCGGCTTCGCCGGGGTCGGCCGACGCTTTACCCGCATGGGCGAACTGGTCCTGGGCGAGGGAACCGCACAACTGGTCGACGACTATGGCCATCATCCCACCGAGGTTCGGGCCACGCTGGAGTCGGCGCGGCAGGTCTGGCCGGAGCGTCGCCTGGTGATGATTTACCAGCCCCACCGCTATACCCGCACCCGGGATCTGTACGAGGACTTCGTGGCGGTACTGTCGCGCTGTGACGTGCTGTTGCTGCTGGACGTTTACGCCGCCGGCGAAGAACCGATCGCCGGTGCGGACAGCCGCAGCCTGGCGCGCAGCATTCGCCAGCGGGGTCAGGTGGATCCGGTTTTTGTCGAGAGAATTGAAGATGTCCCGGCCGTGCTGCGCGACATCGTGGAGCCCGGGGATGTCGTGATAACCCAGGGCGCGGGCAATATCGGCCGCCTCGCGCAGGAACTCGCCGCGATCGAATTTATACAGGAGTCAGGACAATGAGTGGGGACGAGTTGCGGTCCGCCCCGATAGCGGTGCTCCTTGGCGGCACCTCCGCGGAGCGGGACGTGTCGTTGCAAAGTGGGCAAACCGTGATCGATGCACTGCGGGCGCAGGGCTTCGATGTCCGTGCCGTGGACCCCGCCACGCAGGACTGGATCGCGCAGTTACAGGGCGTGTCCTTTGCGTTCATTGCCCTGCACGGCCCGGGGGGCGAGGACGGCAGCATGCAGGGCGCGCTGCAGGCGCTGCGGATTCCCTACACCGGTTCCCGGGTGCTGGGCTCGGCCCTGGCCATGGACAAGCTGCGCAGCAAGCAGTTGTGGCAGGGCATTGGCCTGGCCACCGGGGGCTTCGTGCGACTCGGCCCGGATACCGACTGGCAGGGGGTGATCGATAGCCTGGGCAAGGTTTTCGTCAAGCCCAGCTGCGAGGGCTCCAGCATTGGCATGACCTCAGCCAGCAGCGCCACGGAGCTGGAGCGGGCGTTCGACACCGCCAGCAAGTACGGCGGTGGTGTGATTGCCGAGCAGTTTATCGATGGCCCCGAATACACCGTGGCAATTCTGGGGGACGAGGTACTGCCGTCGATCAGGCTGGAGACCGACAACGAATTTTACGACTACGAGGCGAAGTATATTTCCAATGACACCCGCTACCACTGCCCCAGTGGCCTGACGGCGGCCGAGGAGGCGCAGATGGGTGAGCTGGCCCTGTGGGCATTTCGCTCCCTGGGCTGCGCCGTCTGGGGACGGGTCGACATCATGCGGGACCAGAACGGGAAGTTCCAGGTGCTGGAGGTCAACACCATTCCCGGGATGACTTCGCACAGCCTGGTGCCCATGGCGGCCCGGGCCGCGGGTATCGACATTGCCACGCTGGTGGTTCGAATCCTGGAAATGAGCCGGCAGGGGTGGCGCGCATGAGCCTGGCGCAGTGGGGCCGGCCGACGCCGACAGCCCGCCGCAAGGCGTTGCCGGAGGGCCGCGCCCGCAAACCGGTAAAGGGCGCCACCCGCAAAACCCCAGCGGTCAAGCCAAAGCGCAAACCGTCTGCCTGGCTCAACCGGCTGATCATCCTGACCGGTGCGGGGGTGGTTATGGTCGCGGCGCTGCAGGCCTACATCACCCTGCAGTCGATTCCCGTGCAGCATATTACGGTGACCGGCGAGCTGGAGCACACCCGGACCAGCCTGATACAGGACATGATCCAGCCGGCCCTGGTAGGCGGGTTCCTGCGGGCGGACCTGCAGCGGATCCGGACCGAGCTGGAAGAGCTGCCGTGGATCTACCAGGCCACGGTGCAGCGTCGCTGGCCGAACGCCCTGGAAATCAATGTGGTCGAGCAGTTGCCGATCGCCCGCTGGAGTGACAACGGCTTCCTCAACCACGAGGGGGAGGTGTTCCAGTCGGCGTCCGGCCAGGAATGGGAGAACCTGCCGCGGCTGCAGGGCCCTCAGGGCAGCGCAAAAGCACTGGTAGCGGGTTACCAGCGGATCGTGGAAATACTGGCACCACTGCATCTGCGAGTGGCGCAGCTGACGGTGGACGAGCGGGGCCAGGTGGACGTGGTACTGGAGGGGGGCATGCAACTGCTGCTGGGCAGCGAGGATTTCCTGGAGCGGATGCATCGCTTCGTGGCGATCTATCGGGCGGAGCTGGCCGGCAGGGCGGCAGAGGTTGAGCGGGTTGATCTGCGCTACGAGACGGGTATAGCGGTGGCTTTCACCGAAGAGTCGTCCCGGGTGGCGGGAATATAAGTTGATAACAAGCAGCACAGGGGAGTCACTGCCATGGGCAGCGTACAGGACAAAAAGATGATCGTCGGCCTGGATATCGGGACATCCAAGGTAGTGGCGATCGTGGGTGAAATAGGCCCTGACGGCAATATCGAGGTGGTGGGCATTGGCTCGCATCCGTCCAAGGGCATGAAGAAGGGAGTCGTGGTCAACATCGAGTCAACCGTGCAGTCCATCCAGCGGGCGGTGGAAGAGGCCGAATTGATGGCCGGCTGCCAGATCCACTCGGTGTACGTCGGGATAGCGGGCAGCCATATTCGCAGCCTCAACTCCCACGGCATCGTTGCGATCAAGGATCGCGAGGTCTACAGCCACGACCTCGAGCGGGTCATCGATGCGGCCCAGGCGGTGGCGATTCCCGCCGACCAGAAGATCCTGCACATCCTCCCGCAGGAGTATGTCATCGACAACCAGGAGGGAATCAAGGAGCCCCTGGGCATGTCCGGTGTCCGCCTGGAGGCCAAGGTGCACCTGGTCACCTGCGCCGTGAACGCAGCCCAGAACATCGAAAAATGTATCCGCCGCTGCGGCCTCGAGGTGGAGGAGATCATCCTCGAGCAGCTGGCGTCCAGTTACGCGGTGCTTACCGACGACGAGCGCGAGTTGGGTGTGTGCCTGGTGGATATCGGCGGTGGGACCACGGATATCGCCATCTTTACCGACGGCTCGATTCGCCACACCGGGGTGATCCCGATTGCCGGTGACCAGGTGACCAATGACATCGCCATGGCCCTGCGCACGCCCACCCAGCACGCCGAGGAAATCAAGATTCGCTATGCCTGTGCCCTGACCCAGCTCGCCGGCGCAGATGAAAGCATCAAGGTACCCAGCGTGGGCGACCGCCCGCCCAGGGACCTGTCCCGGCAGGCGCTGGCCGAGGTGGTGGAGCCGCGTTACGACGAACTGTTCACCCTGGTCCAGGCGGAGCTGCGGCGCAGCGGCTACGAGGATCTGGTGCCCGCCGGCGTGGTACTGAGCGGCGGCACATCAAAAATGGAAGGCGTGGTTGAGCTGGCGGAGGAAATCTTCCACATGCCGGTGCGGGTGGGCTATCCGCAATCTGTGCAGGGCCTGAACGATATCGTGCGCAACCCGATCTACGCCACCAGCGTGGGCCTGTTGCTGTACGGGGCAGAGCACAACCAGGAGGCAGGTGCCGGGGCGGCCGGGAAGACCGGCGGCTCGGGCGAGGGTCTGTTCAGCCGGGCGAAAACCTGGCTGCAGAGCAATTTTTAGTTGTTGTTTTTTTGAAGCAGAGCGTCGCGCGTGAGTGCGGCATATCAATACCAAGGGGAGCAAGGCCATGTTTGAACTGATAGAAAATGTACCATCAAGTGCGGTAATCAAAGTCATCGGCGTCGGTGGTGGCGGCGGTAACGCGGTGAAGCACATGATTGCCAATAATGTCGAGGGCGTGGATTTTATCTGCGCCAACACGGATGCCCAGGCGTTGTCGGACATCCAGTCAAAAACCGTTCTGCAGCTGGGTGGGGATATCACCAAGGGCCTGGGTGCGGGTGCCAACCCGGAAATCGGTCGGGCCGCGGCCATGGAGGATCGTGACCGTATCGCGGAAGCCCTGCGCGGTGCCGACATGGTGTTTATCACCGCCGGCATGGGCGGCGGTACCGGCACCGGTGGCGCTCCGGTGGTGGCGGAGATCGCGCGCGAACTGGGTATTCTCACGGTGGCGGTGGTGACCCGTCCCTTCCCCTTCGAGGGCAAGAAGCGCCTGCAGATCGCGGCTGAAGGGATGGCCGAACTGCAGCAGCACGTCGATTCATTGATCACTATTCCCAACGAAAAACTGCTGGAGGTTTTGGGGAAAAATACCAGTCTGCTGGATGCCTTTAAAGAGGCCAATGATGTACTGTTGGGCGCAGTCCAGGGCATCGCCGACCTGATTATCAGGCCCGGTATGATCAACGTGGACTTCGCCGATGTGCGCACCGTGATGTCTGAAATGGGCATGGCGATGATGGGTACAGGCAGTGCCAGGGGCGAAAGCCGCGCACGCGAGGCGGCCGAACGGGCGATCAACAGCCCGCTGCTGGATGATGTCAACCTGGAAGGCGCTCGCGGGATCCTGGTCAATATAACTGCCGGCCTCGATCTTTCCCTTGGTGAATTCTCCGAAGTTGGCGACACGATCGAAGAATTTGCGTCGGAGGAAGCCACCGTGGTGGTGGGAACCGTGATCGACCCCGAGATGGGAGACGAACTCAGGGTGACCGTCGTTGCCACAGGGTTGGGCAGCGAAGCCATCAGGGCGCCCCTGCAGGTGATCGAAGCTGCGCCCAAGCCGGCCTCTACAGAGGTTGACCTCGAGCCGGATTACGCGCAATTTGATCGCCCCACCGCCATGCGCAAGTCGCGTCGGGCCGGCGCAGGACAGGCCCTGGCGGTGGACGCCGGCGGTGAGGAGTATTTCGATATTCCGGCTTTTTTGCGTCGCCAGGCCGATTAGGTAGTATGCTGTCGCAGGAGTAACTATCCACAGCGGCCGTGCTGCCGCTGGCAAAACCATAATAATTAGAAGGTTTGGAGAAGTTTGGATGCGACAGCGCACACTGCGTAACTCGATCAAGGCGACGGGTGTCAGCCTGCACACGGGTGAAAAGGTCTATATGACACTTCACCCCGCTCCGATCGACAGGGGCATCGTGTTTCGCAGGACCGATCTCGATCCGGTGCTGGAGTTGCCGGCCCGGGCGGAGAACGTCGGCGATACCACCCTGTCCACCACCCTGGTGGTGGGTAAGGAGCGGGTGTCGACGGTGGAACACCTGCTGGCCGCCCTGGCGGGACTGGGGATCGACAACGCCTATATCGATGTCAGCGCACCCGAGGTGCCCATCATGGATGGCAGCGCCGGGCCATTCGTATTCCTGATCCAGTCAGCCGGCGTGGTAGAACAGCACGCCGCCAAGAAGTTTGTCCGCATCAAACGCAAGATCACCGTGGAAGACGGTGACAAGGTGGCCAGCCTGCTGCCCTTTGACGGTTTCAAGGTGTCTTTCACCATCGATTTTGACCATCCCGTATTCCGGGATCGCACAGCCCACGCCGAACTCGATTTCTCCACCACGACCTTCGTGCAGGAGGTCAGTCGCGCCAGGACCTTCGGTTTTATTCATGAGATCGAGTACCTGCGCTCCCGGGGGCTGGCCCGGGGGGGCAGTGTCGACAACGCCATCGTGGTGGACGAGTACCGGATTCTCAACCAGGACGGGCTGCGGTTTGAGGATGAGTTCGTCCGGCACAAGGTGCTGGACGCGGTGGGAGACCTGTACCTGCTGGGCCACAGCCTGCTGGGGGAGTTCCGGGCCTACAAGTCGGGGCACTCGCTCAATAACGCCACCCTGCGCGCCCTGATCGCCCAGCCCGATGCCTGGGAAATGGTGACATTTGGCGACCAGGCACCGGCGCCGATCTGCTACGCCATGGCGCCGGCGACGGTGGGCTGAACCCCGCTTCGGGCCCGGGCCGAGGATTCGTGGATTTCTGCCGGTAATTGTGGCATAGTCCCCGGCCAAACTGTTGCTCACCTCTACATAATGAAAGTAATTCTTATTAGCGGTAAGCACGGCGGCTCCCGATCAATCGAGTTGGGGCGCTGGTCCCGTGCCCTTCTGTCCTTTTGTTGCCTGGGTATTCCGCTCGGCATGCTGGCTGTGGGCTACCTGGCCGGGCAGGACAGCGAGGCGAGCGCCATGCGCGGTGTCGCCCTGGACACGATCCAGGAGGGGCTGGACAAGCAGTCGAGCGGTCTGGAAGCCCTGCAGAACGAAGCCGAGCTGAAGCTGCAGGCGCTGACCATCAATCTGGCAGAGCTCCAGGCCAGGATGACCCGGCTGGATGCGCTCGGTGAGCACCTCACCGCCATGGCCGATCTCGGCGATGGCGAATTTGATTTCAGCCAGCCCCCCGCAGTGGGCGGCCCCCTGGCCGGGGAATACAGTGTCAACTTCAACTCCATGGACCTGGCGAGCGAGGTCGACACCTTTACGGCCCGCCTGGATAACCGCGAACAGCAGCTGGGTATCCTCGAATCCCTGTTCCAGGACCGCAAGCTGGCCGACGAAACCTGGTTGTCGGGCCAACCGCTGGAAAAAGGCTGGATCTCCTCCCCCTATGGCAAGCGTACCGACCCGTTCACGGGCCGCAAGTCGATGCACAATGGCATCGACTTTGCCGGTAAGGAAGGCTCGGACGTGTTGGCGGTGGCTGCCGGCGTCGTCACCTGGGTCGGCAGAGAGTCCGGCTACGGCAACATGGTGGAAATATCCCACGGCGACGGTTTCGTTACCCGGTATTCCCACAACAAGCAAAACCTGGTGGCCGCCGGAGACCTGGTGCGCAAGGGTGAGCCCATTGCCCTGGTGGGTTCCACCGGTCGCTCCACTGGCGCCCATGTGCACTACGAGGTCTATAAGCACGGCCGGTCTGTAGACCCGTCCAGCTACGTCCACCGCACCCGCCGCTAAGCCCCATCCCCCCTGACTCGAACAGCCGTCGTGGCGCCCGCCCCGGCGAAAGACCCCTATGTGGAACAGTGAAATACGATGATTACCAATAGCCTGAAGAAACTTTTCGGTACCCGCAATGACCGGGAGCTCAAGCGTATGGGCAAGGTCGTCAAGCAGATCAACGCGCTTGCCGACGATATGAAGGCGCTCAGCAGCGACCAGCTGGCGGCCAAAACCGCTGAATTCAAACAGCGGGTCGAGGCGGGCGAAAGCCTTGATAAATTACTGCCCGAAGCCTTCGCGGTCGCCCGCGAGGCGGGTGAGCGGGTGCTCGGAATGCGCCATTTCGACGTGCAGCTGATCGGCGGCATGGCCCTGCATGAGGGCAAGATAGCCGAGATGCGCACCGGCGAGGGCAAGACCCTGGTGGCAACCCTGCCCGCCTACCTCAATGCCCTGGCCGGCAACAGTGTCCACCTGATCACGGTGAACGACTACCTGGCCAGCCGCGACGCCAACTGGATGAAGCCCCTGTACGAGTTTCTGGGCGTCTCGGTCGGCGTGATTCGCTCGGGCCAGATGCAGGACGAAAAACGGGCTGCCTATGCCGCCGACATCGTCTATGGCACCAATAACGAATTCGGCTTTGATTACCTGCGGGACAACATGGCCTTTGCCATCGAGGATCGGATGCAGGGAGACCTGAGCTTTGCCATTGTCGATGAGGTCGACTCGATCCTGATCGACGAGGCCCGAACCCCGTTGATCATCTCGGGGGCTTCCGAGGACAGCTCCGAACTGTACAAGCGGATCAACCGCATGGTGCCCCTGCTCAAGCGCGATGAAGAGGGGCAGCAGGGGCACTACACGGTCGACGAGAAACAGCGGCAGGTGGAGCTGACGGAGGAGGGCCACGAGTACATCGAATCCCTCATGATCAGGGAGAAGCTGCTGGAGGAGGGCGACAGCCTGTACGCGGCGACCAATCTCAACCTGCTGCACCACGTCCATTCCGGGCCTGCGGGCCCATGTCATGTTCCACCGGGATGTCGAGTATATCGTGCAGGACGGGCAGGTCGTGCTGATCGATGAGCACACCGGGCGCACCATGCCGGGCCGTCGCCTGTCCGAGGGCCTGCACCAGGCGATCGAGGCCAAGGAGGGAGTCTCCATCCAGAGCGAGAGCCAGACCCTGGCCTCCACGACCTTCCAGAACTACTTCCGGCTGTACAACAAACTGTCCGGCATGACCGGTACCGCCGACACCGAGGCCTTCGAGTTCCGCCAGATCTACGGCCTGGAAGTGCTGGTGATCCCCACCAACGTGCCCCAGCAGCGCAAGGACCTCAACGACCTGGTCTACCTGAGCAAGGAAGAGAAATTCGACGCCATTGTCGCGGACGTCAAGGAGTGCATGGCCAAGGGCGCCCCGGTGCTGGTGGGCACCGCCTCGGTGGAGACGTCCGAGGAGCTGTCGAAGCGATTCCGCAAGGCCGACATCGAGCACAAGGTACTGAACGCCAAGTACCACGAGCAGGAGGCGGAGATCATCGCCCAGGCCGGTCGGCCCGGGGTGGTGACCATCGCCACCAACATGGCCGGCCGCGGTACCGACATCGTGCTTGGGGGCAACCTGGAGGCGGAACTGGCCGCCGCCGGGGATGTTGGCGACGCGACCCGGGCGCAGCTGCGGGCGGCCTGGCAGGAGCGGCACCAGCAGGTACTGGATGCCGGTGGCCTGCACATCCTGGGCACGGAGCGACACGAGTCCCGGCGGATCGACAACCAGCTGCGCGGCCGGGCGGGCCGCCAGGGCGACCCCGGACTGTCGCGGTTCTACCTGTCGCTGGAAGACAACCTGATGCGCATCTTCGCCTCGGACCGGGTGAAGAGTTTCATGCAGGCCCTGGGCATGGAAAAAGGTGAGGCGATCGAGCATCGCATGGTGACCAATGCCATCGAGAAGGCACAGCGCAAGGTCGAGGGTCGCAACTTCGATATCCGCAAGCAGCTGCTGGAATACGACGACGTGGCCAATGACCAGCGCCAGATCATCTACCAGCAGCGCAACGATCTGCTCGGCGAGCAGGACGTCTCGGAAACCATTACCGCGATTCGCCGCGACGTGGTGAACGAGGCGATCGACAGCTTCATCCCGCCGATGAGCGTGGAGGAGCAGTGGGATGTACCGGGCCTGGAGAAGCAACTGGAGGCGGAATTCGCCATAAACCTGCCGCTGACCGCAGTGGCTGGAAGCGGACGACCAGCTGCACGAGGAAGCCCTGCGGGAGAAGATCTGCGATGAAATACAGGCGGCCTACGATGCCAAGAGCGAGCGGGTCGGCCCCGGCATGCGCAAGATCGAGAAGCAGATCATGCTGCAGGTGCTGGACACCCTGTGGAAAGAGCACCTGTCGACCATGGATCACCTGCGCCAGGGTATTCACCTGCGGGCCTACGCCCAGAAGAATCCCAAGCAGGAATACAAGCGCGAATCCTTCGAGCTGTTTGAGCAACTGCTGAAAAATCTCAAGTACGAGGTGGTGAAGTTCCTCAGCCACGTGCAGATTCAGCGCCAGGACGAGGCCGAACAGATCGAGCGGCAGCGCCGGGAGGCCGCGGAGCGGGAAAAGCTGGCATTCCAGCACGCCCAGGCTTCCGGTATGGCATCGCCTGACGCGCAGGAACAGGCGGGTCAGGAGCCCGCGGCCACGCCCCAGACATTCACCCGGGATCAGCCGAAGGTCGGCCGCAATGAGCCCTGCCCCTGCGGCAGCGGCAAGAAGTACAAGCAGTGTCACGGCAAGCTTTGAGCCGGGGGCGCTGAGATGGCGGTAGGAAACGATAGCCTGGGCGCCCTGCACCCGGTTCCGGGGCTGCGCCTGGCGACCGTATCGGCGGGCATCAAGAAACCGGGTCGCCATGACCTCGTGTTGATGGAGCTGGCGCCGGGCGCGGTCGCCGCCGCGGTCTTTACCCGCAACGCCTTTTGCGCGGCGCCGGTCACGGTAGCCAGGGAGCACCTGCAGGCCTGTGCCGGGCAGCCCCGCTACCTGCTGGTCAATACCGGCAACGCCAACGCCGGCACGGGCCCTGCCGGCATCGAGGCGGCCCGGGTCTGCACCCGCGCCGTCGCCGCCGCGGCCGACGTCTCCGCTGAACGGGTACTGCCATTTTCCACCGGCGTGATCGGCGAACCCCTGCCGGTGCCACTGATCGAAGCCGCCGTTCCCGCGGCCTTTGCGGCCTTATCGAGCGACGGCTGGGCGGATGCGGCCCACGGTATCATGACGACCGACACGCGCCCCAAGGGCTGCTCCCTGCGCTTCAGCGCCGGCGGCGGCGACTACGTCATCACCGGTATTGCCAAGGGCGCCGGCATGATCCGCCCCAACATGGCGACCATGCTGGCCTACATCGCCACCGATATGGCGGTCGACCGCGCCCTGTTGCAGGACATGCTGGCTGCGGCAGTGGAGACCACCTTCAACCGCATCACCATCGATGGCGACACTTCCACCAACGATGCCTGCATGCTGCTGGCCACGGGCGCCGCGGGAAATACCCCGGTAACGGATTCAGCATCGCCCCTCTACGCCGGCCTGCGCGATGCCCTGGAGCAACTCTGCCTTACCCTGGCCCAGGGCCTGGTGCGGGACGGGGAGGGCGCCACCAAGTTTGTCACCGTGCAGGTCAACGGCGGGCGCACCGAGCAGGAATGCCTGGACGTGGCTTTTACCATCGCCCATTCGCCGCTGGTCAAGACCGCCCTGTTTGCCAGTGACCCCAACTGGGGGCGATTGCTGGCGGCCATCGGCCGGGCCGGCCTGGAGGAACTGCGGGTCGAACGGGTAGAGGTCTACCTGAACGAGGTGTTGATCGCCAGCCAGGGTTGCCGGGCCGCCAGTTACACCGAAGAGCAGGGCGTTGCCGCCATGGCTCCCGCCGACATCGTGATCCGGATCGAGCTCAACCGCGGGGACAGCAACGCCGCGGTCTGGACCACGGATTTCTCCTACGACTACGTGCGCATCAACGCCGAATACCGGACCTGAGGTGAAGCCCGTTCACGTGGCCGTTGGCGTGGTGCTGGACGAGGGGGGCAGGGTCCTGATCTCCCGGCGAGCCGACGACAGTCACCAGGGCGGCCTGTGGGAATTTCCGGGCGGCAAGGTAGAGCGCGGGGAATCCCTGCCCATGGCGCTGGCGCGGGAACTGCGGGAAGAACTGGGCATTCAGATCGGCCGCACCAGCCCGCTGTTGGAAATCCGTCACGACTACGGCGACAAATGTGTGCTGCTGGATGTGCATGTGGTGTGGGAATTCAGCGGCGAGGCCAGGGGCCTGGAAGATCAGCCGCTGGTGTGGGTGGCGCCTGCGGAGCTGGGGCGGTATCGCTTTCCGGCGGCCAATGAACCCATCATTGGTGCATTAAGCGAGCTGTTGTCCACTATGGACGTGAACGCCTAGGCGGAATTTTCCGCGCGCTGCAGGAACTCCTTGTGTAACTCTTCCACGATTGCGTCCAGCTCTGCCAGGGGCTGTGAGTTGTCGATGATGATGTCCGCGAGTTCGACTCTTTTCTCGCGCGGCATTTGCGCTGCCATGATGCGGCGGATCTGTTCCTCGCTGTTGGCGTCCCGCCGACTGGCGCGCTCGAGTTGGGTGGCCTCAGGTACGTCGACCACCACCACGCAGTCCACCAGGTCTTTCTGCCGGGTTTCCAGCAGCAGGGGAGAGCTGAGTATGCTGTAGGGCGAGTCGGCCGACTCGAGCTGGCGCTGGATTTCCTGCCTATCAGCGGGTGGGTGAGCCGTTCCAGCCAGTGGCGCTCGGTTTCATCGGCGAACACCTTCTGGCGCAGGGCGGCGCGGTCGAGGGTGCCGTCGGCCATGATGATGTCTGCGCCGAAATGCTCCGCGATGGCGGCCAGCGCAGACCCGCCGGGCTCGACGATGATCCTCGCGGCAAGGTCGGCATCCACCACTGTTATCCCGAGTGACTCAAAGCGCCGGGTGACCTCGGACTTGCCGCTGCCGATACCTCCGGTGATACCCACCACCAGGCTCATCCGTTCAACCCCGTCGCGCTCAGGTAGCGGCCGGTGATTTCGTCGCCCCACATCAGGCAGATCCAGCCGGCCGCGGCCAGGTAGGGGCCAAAGGGAATGGGGACTTCCCGGCCCCTGCCCTTGATGACAATCATCGCGATACCGCAGACGGCTCCCACCAGTGATGACAGCAGGATAATCAGCGGCAGTGCCTGCCAGCCCAGCCAGGCCCCGAGGGCCGCGAGCAGTTTGAAATCGCCGTAACCCATGCCCTCCTTGCCAGTGACCAGCTTGAACAGCCAGTAAACGCTCCACAGTATGAGATAACCGGCCATGGCTCCTATTACAGCATCCGTCAGGCTCACATAGGTGCTATTGAGGTTGAACAGCAGGCCCAGCCACAGCAGCGGCAGGGTAATATCGTCCGGCAGCAGCTTGTGATCCACGTCGATCATGGTCAGCGCCAGCAAGGCCCAGGTGAACAAGACTGCACCCAGCAGGGCCCAGGAAAGGGGGAAGTACCACGCCAGTGAGAGTGTAAGCAGGCCGGTGACCAGCTCCACCGTGGGGTAGCGCAGGGAGATTCCCGCGCCGCAGTTGGCGCACTTGCCGCGCAGCAGCAGGTAGCTCAGCACCGGGATATTGTGCCAGGGCTTGATCGCCGTGCCGCAGTGGGGGCAGTGGGAGTTGGGCGTGGCCAGGGTGAGGCGCGGCGCCTCCTGTTCCTGCTGGACTTCCAGCAGTTCGCAGCAGTCCTTGCGCCAGCGGCTCTCCATCATCAGGGGCAGGCGGTAAATGACCACGTTGAGAAAACTGCCGACCACCAGCCCGAGAGAAAACAGGCACAGGGGCAGGAACCAATCCAGTTGGTCGAATGCTGCCAGCATGAAATCGATGCCCGCGCCAGCGCGGGATCAGATGACTGAGCCGAGCATGAAGATTGGCAGGTACATGGCGATCATCAGGCCACCCACCAGTACGCCGAGTATCGCCATGATCATCGGCTCCATCAGCGAGCTCAGGCTGTCCACGGCGTTGTCCACGGCTTCCTCGTAGTGGGTCGCCACCTTGTCCAGCATCTCGTCCAGGGCACCGGACTCCTCACCGATCGACATCATCTGCAGCAGCATGTTGGGGAACAGTCCGGTCGACTTGGTCGATGCGTACAGCGTGTTACCCGTGGTGACGTCGTCCTTGATCCGCCGGATCGCCTTGGCGTAGACCGAGTTGCCGGCGGCCCCGGCGGTAGACTCCAGGGCGTCGACCAGCGGTACACCGGCGGCGAAGGTGGTTGCCAGGGTGCGGGAGAAGCGGGCGATCACGGAGTCGTGCACGATGCCGCCGAAGACGGGCAGGCGCAGTATCAGTCGGTCGAGGAATTCCGAGAATTTCACCGAGCGCAACTTCACCTCCCGAACACGAAGATGGCCGCGATGATCATCAGCAGGATGACGAACCACCATTTCTGTACGAAATTCGAAATGTTAAGGACGAACAGGGTAAACGCCGGCAGGTCCGAGCCGAAGTTGCGGAAGGTCTCGGCGAACTGGGGCACCACCTTGATCAGCAGGATGGCCGTGACGACGATGGCAACCACCACCACCGCGGTGGGATAGGTGAGCGCTTTCTTGATCTTGGCCTTGAGCTGTTCGGTTTTTTCCTTGTAGGTGGCCACCCGGTCCAGCATCACTTCCAGGGTACCGGAGTCCTCCCCCGATGCCACCAGGCTGCAGAACAGTTCGTCGAACAAACGCGGGTGTTTGGCCAGGGACGGGGCAAGGCCACTGCCGGATGCCACATCGTTCCTGATGGTATTCACCAGTTCCTGCATTTTCGGTTTCTCGGAACCCTCGGCGACAATATCGAAGCTCTGGACCAGCGGTACGCCGGCCTTCATCATGGTCGCCATCTGGCGGGTAAACACCGCGATATCGGCGGGCTTGATAGGCTTGCCGCCGCTGCCGAACAGTGGCTTGGCTTTCTTCTTGACTTTTTTCGGCTTGATGCCCTGGCGCCGCAGCTGGGCCTTGGCTATCGCTGAGCTGGCGGCGCGAATCTCGCCGGTGCTGGTGTGGCCGGATTTATCCGTACCATTCCAGATAAAGATGTCGCTCTTGGTAGCGGTTCCTGTTGCCATAATCGTTTCGCCCCTGTGCCCGGTGTCCCCGGCTCTTTACACTTTTGGTTTAATCTACCGTTATACGGTTGGCTTCTTCAAGACTTGTCAGGCCTTGCGCTACTTTTTCCAGCGCCGACCGCCTCAGGTCATTGAATCCCTCGGCCCTCGCCTGCTCGTGGATCTGGATGGAATTGCCCTCTTCCATGATGATCCTGGCGATCGACGGGGTCACCCTCACCACCTCGTAAATACCCACCCGGCCCTTGTAGCCCTCATGGCACAGCTCGCAGCCCACCGCCTGCCTGATGTTGGCCCCGGCCAGTTGCTGTTCGCTGAAGCCCATCTTCAACAACGCCTCGTGGGGCACGTCGGTCAGCGGTGCACTGCACTCCTTGCACAGTCGGCGGGCCAGGCGCTGGGCGATGATCAGGCTGACGGAAGAGGCCACGTTGAATGCGGGCACCCCCATGTTGAGCAGGCGGGTGACGGTTTCCGCGGCGCTGTTGGTGTGCAGGGTCGACAGCACCAGGTGGCCGGTCTGCGCCGCCTTGATGGCGATCTCCGCCGTTTCCAGGTCGCGGATCTCCCCCACCATGATGATGTCCGGATCCTGGCGCAGGAAGGAGCGCAGCGCCTCCGCGAAATTCAGGCCCACCTTGGGGTTTACATGCACCTGGTTGATGCCTTCCAGGTTGATTTCCACCGGGTCCTCCGCAGTAGAGATGTTGCGCTCGGCGGTGTTGAGAATATTAAGGCCGGTATAAAGGGAGACTGTCTTACCGGAGCCGGTGGGGCCGGTCACCAGGATCATGCCCTGGGGCTGGTTAAGCGTGCGCAGGTACATCTCTTTCTGCTCAGGCTCATAGCCCAATGCGTCGATACCCATCTGCGCACTGGTGGGATCGAGAATACGCAGTACGATTTTTTCCCCGAACAGGGTTGGCAACGTGTTGACCCGGAAATCGATGGCCCGGTTGCGGGACAGCTTCATCTGGATCCGGCCATCCTGTGGCATACGGCGCTCGGAGATGTCCATCTGGGACATCACCTTTAGGCGTGCCGACAGTCGCGGCGCCAGGTTTTTGGGTGGCTTGACCACCTCCCGCAAAATACCGTCGGTACGAAACCGCACCCGGTAGTTTTTCTCGTAGGGTTCGAAGTGAATATCCGAGGCGCCCTGCTTTATCGCGTCGATCAGAACCTTGTTGATGAAGCGCACGATTGGCGTCTCATCGATACTCTCATTGCCGGTTCCGTCTTCACCTTCGTTGCCGTCTGTTACCGCCGAGACATCGATATCATCCAGGTCGGAAGAGTCCAGGTCCGCCAGGCCATCGCCGAGCTGGTCCTGGGAATCCACCCACTCGGTGATGGTCTTGGTGAGGATCTTGTCCTCTATCAGTATGGCGTCGGTGTTGATGCCGGTGTGGAACTTGATTTCGTCCAGGGCGGCCAGGTTGGTGGGGTCCGATACGGCGATAAAGAGGCGGTTGCCCCGGCGAAACAGGGGCAGGGCGTGGTGCTTGGTGACCAGCGACACATCCACCAGGCCTTCCGGCAGGGCACTGCGGTTGAATGCCTTCAGGTCGAACAGCGGAACCCCGAATTCGTGGGAGGCGACTTCCGCCAGGCGCCGGCTGTCCACGCCCTTCTTCTCAACCAGGTACTGGACATAGGGCATGCGCTCCAGCGAGGCGTCCTTCTGGGCCTGGCTCGCCGCCTGCGCGCTGATCAGCCCCTCGGCCACCAGTCGCCCCGCCAGTCCGCTGAGTTGCCCAATTGCTTTTTCGTTCATCGGTACCGTGCCCCCGCCTACGGTGCAAACAACGCCTCGGGAATCCTTATCACCCCGAGGCGTCGTTGTACTTATAGGTAAGAGTATAACCAGCCGCGGGACGACGTCTCCTAGGGCTTGGGAAGGCCTAATTGACTGAATCTACGTAAATTTTACCGGCGGTGAGAAAGTGGAGATGGTGCACGAATCGTCACGGCTGCCAGTACGATGGCGAATGCGCGGTTGTGCAGTAGCGGTGCAAAATAGACAGTGAGCGATAACAAGGTGCGGAAATTCGCCTGTAGCTGGTCCTTGCTGACCTGGGACTGGACTCGGCGCAGGTAGGAGCCCCGGACGGTGCTTCCTGCCCGGGCTGGCACGGTTGGCGAATGCCTTATCATGGGACAACTGATATTTCAGCAGGAACTAGGCGACAAAAATTGTCACTATCTGGCATCGTTAAGGCAGGCGCGCGCAACGTCGAGAGCCAGAGTGAAACCCTATGGCCAATTTTCGGAATAACTTCGATAACCCATTGAAAAATATAGAAAATATTATTTTTATACCTATAGATTGAAAGTTGGCACGTGAAATGCTTTATCTTCGGGCAGGAGTTGGTTCAGGCCTAATACGAGGCTCTGGTACCGATAATCAAGCAAACATCCATAATGGGGATAGCAAAATGAACATTCAAAAGAAGCAACAGGGTTTCACCCTTATCGAACTGATGATCGTGATCGCGATCGTCGGCATTCTGGCCGCCATCGCGCTGCCGGCTTATCAGGACTACACCGTGCGTGCCAAGGTTTCCGAGGCGATGGTCACTCTGGCAGAGGCCAAAACCACCATTGCAGAGTTTTATTCTGCCAACAATTATTTTCCGGCCAGTGCTGCGAATGCTGGTATCAATACCAACCCAGATACCGACATCGTCGCGTCACTCAATGTATGCGTCAGCATAGGGCTGATGGCGGGCCGATTTTGCAGGCTGTGGTAAAGGAAGCGATTATTCCCAATGGCTACGAGTCACCTACTCTTTTGTACTGTCTGGTGTAACCGCCTCCGGCAACAGGATCATCTGGACGTGTAAGCCCGACTGACGCTAGCTTTAGCGGCGTACAGCGCGGCTGTAATGGAATCAAAGTATCTTCCGGCCAACTGTCGCGGATAGCACCTGCATTTGAACTCTGAAGCCCGGCTTGTCCGGGCTTTTTTTTGTCTCGACCTCGCTCTGCGGGGCATTTGTTGTCTAAGGTGTAAAGAAGGCATACTAGCCCGGATGCAACCCGCTACACGATTGATACCGTTTGCCTTGCTGGCACTGGTTGTTGCTCAGCGGGCTCATTTATTGGCCGGGCCTTGCCGGTCCGCTGTTCTTTGATGACAGGCCTGCACTGACGGCAAATGAACTGGTAAAAATCGACGGCAGTGTTTTCGACGAGTGGCGCACCGCCGCGTTGAGTTCCAATTCCGGCACGTTGCGCCGGCCGGTATCGATGCTGAGCTTTGCCGCCAACCACGTGGTCTGCCGGCGGTTTTGTTCCCCACTATGTCAAAGCCACCAACCTGCGTTATTCACATCGGCATCGCGCGTATTGCTTTACTATCTATTTCAGGCAGTGATTGCGAGCCTGCGGCTTGCACCCGATGCCACCACCCGCCGCCTGCTGGCCCTGACCGCCGCCGGTATCTGGCTGCTGCACCCCCTCAATGTATCCACCGTGCTGTATGCGGTGCAGCGCATGGCGCAATTGTCCGCCCTGTTCGTGGTGGCGGGCCTGCTGGTGTTCATGCGCTACCGCCAGCGCTGGGCGGAGGCCGGGGCAACTGTCGGCGAGGTGCTCGCCGCAGGCTTGTGGCTGGTATTGCTCACCGTCCTGGCAGTCCTGTCAAAGGAAAGTGGTGCGCTGTTGCCCTGGCTGATTGTCGTGCTGGAAGTCTGCATTTTTCGCGGCGCCTGGGCGGGTCGGCCCAATCGGGCGCTTCGATATGCCGGCTATTTACTGCTGCTGCTGCCCATCGGGCTGGTGTTTCTGCTGCTGGCGCTCACGCCGGAGAGCCTCATCGGTGGTTACGCCAGGCGGGAGTTCACCCTGGAAGAGCGCCTGCTGACACAGCCGCGACTGCTCTGGCGCTACCTGGGCTGGATTGTGTTTCCCAATATCAACGACATGGGTTTCCAGCACGACGATATTCCCCTGTCCACCGGCCTGTTCCTGCACCGGTCACCACGCTGCTCGCCCTGCTGGGTTGGGTAGTTGTCGCTGGTGGTGCGCTTTCCTGTTGCGGCGGCGTTACCCGCTGCTGTTGCTGGCGGTGCTGTTTTTCCTGGTCGGCCACAGCATGGAATCCACCCTCATTCCCCTGGAGATGGTCTACGAGCACCGCAACTACCTGCCCGGCATGCTGGTGTGCCTGGCGCTGGCGGCCGTTATTGTCCTGCCCGGCTTCCCGCAGTAAACGACTGAGTGTCTGGTATCCGATAGCTGGGGCGATGGCCGTCCTGGCGCTGTTGCTGTTTATTCGCGTCCATGCCTGGTCGGATGAGCTGACCCTCAGTCGTACCAACCTGGCGCAGCACCCGGAATCCTCGCGCTCGAATTACTTTTACGCCAACGCCCTGCTGCGACACTATCGCAGGGCCGAAGAGAGAGGTCTCAGCGACAGCGAGAAATCCGAGGCGCTGTTGCTCTCGCGGCATTACTTCGAGCGCATGTACCAGACCAACAACCGTGACGTGGCCGCGCTGGTGATGCTGTTCTACCTGGACACCGCCTACTTCACCCAGTTGCGCGACCAGGTCGACTGGCTGGCGCAGCTGGATGAACTGCTGGCCACCCGCCGCCTGCAGGCCTCTGACTGGAACGCCCTGGAGGTGTTGTTCGAGCTGCTCGGGGAGGGGGCTCACGTAGCCAGCGAGGAGCGTGTGATGGGCCTGCTCGATCGCCTGTCCGAGCGCTATCCCCGACTCCGTGCAGGTGCTGCGCTACCGCTATCCAGTACCTGCTGGCGATGAACGCCGAGCCGGAAACGCTGCTGCCCCTGTTGGCGCAGGCGCAGGAACTGGCGCCCGGGGCGAGCTGGATATATCCCGCGCTGCTGCGTGAGCAGGCGCGCGCAGCAGGATGTGGCCGCCATGTACGAGTCCGCCCGGCTCTGGTTGCGTTACGACCCCAAGCGGTATCGGGTCAACCAGATCAAGTCACTGTTCAGCGCGGCGGAGCCGGATGCGGAGACGTCCGATGAGTGAGCGCTTGCAGCGGCTTGTGGCCCTGCTCCTGTCGGCGCGCTGATACTGCTGTTTACCGCCTGGGTCTACTGGCCTGGCCAGGCGGGTCCGGCCCTGCTGGACGATGCGACCAGCGTGCTGGTCATCGGCGACCTCAAAGAATCAGCCTGAACTGGCCTGGGACTATCATTCTGGGAGACAACTCCGGCCCGCTGGGCAGGCCCGTTTCCATGGCCAGTTTCGTGCTGGAAAAACTGTTCCTGGATGGCGAGCTGGAAACCAGCAAGCGGGTCAATATCCTCTTGCACCTGTGCAACGGTGCCCTGGTGATCTGGCTGTTCTGGCTGCTCTTTCGCTTTCTCGGAACGCCCGGTTACCGGCTGCTGGCGCTGGCGCTCGGGGCCGCGTGGCTGCTCTCTCCCCTGTATGTCAGCACCGTGCTCTACGTGGTGCAACGCATGGCGATGCTCAGCACCACTTTCATGCTCTGCGCCTGTATCTGTTATGTCTGCTGGCGGGAAAAACTTCGGCGCGGAATCGTCTCCGTCGGCCTGTTGGGACTACTGACGCTCCTGGTACTGCTCGCGGTGTTCGCCAAGGAAAATGCGGTACTGGTCATTCCCATCCTGCTCCTGCTGGAGGCCCTGTGGTTCCAGTTTGAGGGAGAAAACGGACAGACAATCCGCTGGCTGCAGCGCGCGACCCTCGGTCTTATTGCGCTGGGTGGAGTGGGCGGTGCTGCTTTTCCTGGTGGTGAATTGGGAGGGACTGGCCGCCGGCTTTCCGCCACCGCTACTTTACTCTGGATGAGCGCCTGCTCACCCAGAGTCGCATTCTCTGGGACTATGTCGGCCAGCACTTCTACCCCGATGTACTGCGCATGGGGATCTATCACGATGATGTCGTGGTATCGACCTCGCTCAACGAGCCTTCGACGACAAAGCTCGCTGTCATGTCCTGGCTTGGCGTGCTGGTCTTGTTCGCTGCCGCGCTGTTCTGGCGCTGGGGTCGCTACCTGGCTCTCGGGATCGCCTGGTTCCTGGTGGGTCACAGCATCGAGGCCGGCGTATTTTCCCTGGAACTGTATTTCGAGCACCGCAACTATTTCCCCGGGGTAGGCCTGTTTCTGCTGCTCGGGGCGCTCTATGCGCTGGTTGTCAGGCGCTGGCCGCAGACGGCACCGCCGCTGCTGGTATACCTGGCCTGTTATGCCCTGTGGCTGGCCACCCTCACCGGCTCCCAGGTGCAGATCTGGTCCAGCCACCCCCTGCTGATTCTCAACAACCTCAATGCGCACCCCAACTCCTATCGCGCCAACTCGGATATGGCGGTACAGCTGGCCAACCTGGGCGCTTTCGCGGAGGCGCGGGAATATTCAGCCCGGGCGTACTCCCTGAGCGTGGCCGGCGAACGCAGTGGCGATCACGACATCCGCGACCTCGCGCTGGCCTGCATTGCCAACCAGCCGGTCGAGCCGCAACAGATCGAGCGACTGGGTACGGCTAATCCCGCCCGTCCCTTCGGGTCGGTGGTGACGTTGCAGACCATGGTCCACCTGCTGCAGGACAACGCCTGTCCCGACTTCGACAGGGTGGGCTTTGCCGACAGGATGGTGGAGATATTCCTGGCCCCGGACAGCCAGGCCACCGCATCGGCCAATATCTATGCCGGCCTCGCCCTGCTGGAAAATACCCTGCAGCGCTGGCAGAACGCCGACGCCTATGCCGACCGTTACCTGCGACTGGCGCCGGAAAATGCCCAGGGATTACTGATGAAGCTGCATTTTGTCACCGCATTGGGTAAAGTGGAGGCCGCCGACGCGGTCCGGTCCCATCTGCTCGAATTGCAGGCTCAGGGCCGTCTGACCGTGGGCGAACAGCAAACCCTGTCCCTGTACCTGGAGAAGTAACCGTTGAAATTTTCCATCGTCATCCCGGCCAAGAACGAGGAAGAGGGCCTGGCGAAGGTGCTGCCTTCCCTGCGCCAGCTCTACCCGGACGCCGAGGTGATCGTGGTGAACGACGGCTCTACGGATACGACGGCCCAGGTCTGCAAGGATGCCGGTGTGAAGGTGATTTCCCACCCCTATTCCAAGGGCAACGGGGCCGCGATCAAAACCGGCGCCCGCGCCGCTAGGGGCGATTTCATCGTGTTCATGGACGGCGACGGCCAGCACGACCCGGCCGATATCGAGCGCCTGCTGTATAAAGTGGAAGAGGGTTACGACCTGGTGGTGGGCGCCCGCAGCGGCCTCTCGGCCCAGGCCAGTATCGCCCGCTGGAGCGCCAACAGCATGTATAACCGCCTGGCGAGCTGGATGGTCAACCGGGAAATTCCCGACCTGACCTCCGGCTTTCGCTGCGTCAACCGCCGCAAGTTGCTCGATTTTCTCTACCTGCTCCCCAACGGCTTCAGCTACCCGACCACCTCCACCATGGCCTTCTTTCGGGCGGGCTATTCAGTGGGTTTCGTACCGATTACGGTGTCGTCGCGGCTGGGTAGTAGCCACATCAACGTGCTGCGCGACGGGGTACGCTTTTTCCTGATCATCTTCAAGATCGGCACACTGTATTCGCCGTTGAAAGTGTACTTTCCGGTGGCGGTGCTCTTCTCGGGCTTGGGGCTTATCAATTACTTCTTAGCTGCCTTAGAGTCGGGCGCCTGGCGCTTCACCAATATGTCCACACTGCTGATTCTGGCGGGCGTCATCGTGTTCCTGATGGGGCTGCTGTCCGAGCAGCTCACCAACCTGCAGTACAAGGAATCGGACGCCAGCAAGAACTGACTGGCCCACATAAGCCTGAAGTACGCCGGACTGTTTTCGCACCCAACAGTTTGTCTGCGCTGCAGCCGCCAGTCACGGGGCGGCCGCTATCAACCCGTATATTTCGCCTTGGCTTCCCTGCGCCGCGCGTGCAGCACCGGCTCGGTATAGCCGCTGGGCTGTTCCCGCCCCAGGAACACCAGGTCGCAGGCCGCCTGGAACGCGACGTTGTCGTCGAAGTCCGGCGCCATGGGCCGGTACAGCGGATCGACGGCATTCTGCTGGTCCACCACCACCGCCATGCGCTCCAGGGTGTCGCGCACCTGTGACTCGGTGCACACGCCGTGGCGCAGCCAGTTGGCGATGTGCTGGCTGGAGATACGCAGGGTCGCGCGGTCTTCCATCAGGCCCACATGGTTGATATCGGGCACCTTGGAACAGCCCACGCCCTGGTCCACCCAGCGCACGACGTAGCCCAGGATGCCCTGGGCGTTGTTGTCCAGTTCCCGCTGGATCTCCTCATCGCTGAGGCCCGCGGCGCCCTTGAGCGGAATCGTCAGGATGTCGTCCAGTGAGGCCCTTGGGCGCTGCATCAGTTCTGCCTGGCGCGCGGCGACATCCACCTCGTGGTAGTGGATGGCGTGCAGCGTGGCGGCGGTGGGCGAGGGCACCCAGGCGGTGCTGGCGCCGGCCCGGGGATGGCCGATCTTGGTCTCCATCATCTGCGCCATCAGGTCGGGCATGGCCCACATGCCCTTGCCGATCTGGGCGCGTCCCAGCAGCCCGCAATGCAGGCCGATGTCCACGTTCCAGTCCTCGTAGGCGTTGATCCAGGGCTCCTGCTTCATGGCGCCCTTGGGTGTCATGGCGCCGGCTTCCATGCTGGTATGGATTTCGTCGCCGGTGCGATCCAGGAACCCGGTATTGATGAACACCAGGCGCTCCCGGGCGACCCGGATGCATTCCTTGAGGTTGACCGTGGTGCGGCGCTCCTCGTCCATGATGCCCACCTTGAGCGTGTTCCGCGCGAGGCCCAGGGCGTCCTCGATGCGCTCGAACAGGGTGCAGGTGAAAGCCACTTCCTCCGGCCCGTGCATCTTGGGCTTGACGATGTACACACTGCCGCGACGCGAATTGCGGTTGGCGTCGCCGGGCTTTTGCAGGTCGTGCAGGGCGATCATGGCGGTGAACATGCCGTCCATGATGCCCTCGGGAATTTCCTGGCCCTGGCTGTCGAGGATGGCGTCGTTGGTCATCAGGTGACCGACGTTGCGCACGAACATCAGGCTTCGGCCGGGTAATACCAGCTCACCGCCCGCGGCGGCGGTGAACACCCGGTCGGGGTTGAGGTGGCGGGTCAGGGTCTTGCCACCCTTGTCAAACGTATCTGCCAGGTCCCCGCGCATCAGGCCCAGCCAGTTGCGGTAGACCACGGTTTTGTCCTGCGCGTCCACCGCGGCTACCGAGTCCTCGCAATCCTGGATCGTGGTGAGGGCGGCCTCCAGCACGAGGTCTTTCACGCCGGCGGGATCGGTGCTGCCGATCGGGCTGCCGGGGTCGATCTGGATTTCGACGTGCAGGCCGTTGTGCCGCAACAGGATGCCGGTGGGGGAATCCGGTTCCCCGGTATAGCCGCGAAACTGATCCGGCTCGGCCAGCGAACTGATGCGGCCGTCGTCCAGTACCACCTGCAGCTTGCCCGCCACCACGGTGTAGGACCTGGCCTGGGTGTGGCTGCCAGTGGACAGGGGACAATGGCGGTTGAGGAAATCCCTGGCGTAGGCGATGACCTTCGCGCCGCGCACCGGGTTGTAGGGGCCACTGCGCTGCGCGCCGTCGTCCTCCGGGATCACATCGGTGCCGTACAGGGCATCGTAAAGACTGCCCCAGCGCGCGTTGGCAGCGTTCAGGGCGTAGCGGGCGTTCATCACCGGCACCACCAGCTGGGGGCCGGCCAGGGTTGCCACTTCCGGGTCCACATTTTCGGTGCCGATGGCGAAGTCGTCGCCTTCCGGCAGCAGGTAGCCGATCTCCTCCAGGAAGGCCTTGTAGGCGACGCGGTCATAACCCGGCCCCGGGTTGGTCCGGTGCCAGGCGTCTATTTTCGCCTGCAGCTCGTCCCGGGTCGCCAGCAGGCTGCGGTTGCGGGGGGCCAGTTCATCGACGATGGCTGCCAGCGATTGCCAGAACTGGTCCGGGGCGATACCCGTGCCCGGGGCGATCTCTTCCTCGAGCAATGCGCAGAGAACGGGGGCAACGTGGAGGCCGCCGCGCTGGATACGGTCAGTCATGGTGAAAGTCCTTTGTGAATTTGATCGGCGGCTATCGGGGCCGGCGAAAAGCAAGAGTCTAGGGTGAGGACCTTAATTTAGCTAATTTATCGTTTTTATCATCGGCATTCCGGTCGTGAATATTTTGCCGCCCCTCTACTGCCCATTGCGCTCAGGGAGTAGGGGCCTTGTCATCGAGTTCCCGGGCGGTGTCCGCGATCAGTTTCCGCAGCCACTTGTTGGCGGGGTTGTGCTGCAACAGTGGGCTCCAGGCCATTTTCAGCTCCAGCGGGGGAATCTCCAGCGGCGGGTCGCGCAGCACGACCCGCGGGTTGTCGCGTTTCAGCTGGGCCGCCCGGGTGGGCAGGGTGACGATCAGGTCGTTCTGCTCGGCCAGGGTCATGGCGGCCTGGTAGTGCCGGGTAAATACCCGGATCTGGCGCTTCTTGCCCAGTTTGTTGAGCGCCAGGTCCACCCAGCCCAGGCGCTGTACATCGTCCGGGTTTACGCCCACCCCGACTCCCATGCCGGTCTTGCTGACCCAGACGTGGTTGGCCTTGAGGTAGTTTTCCAGGGTGAAATCCTCCAGCACCGGGTTCTCCGGGCTCAGCACACAGGTAAACGTGTCGTTCCACAGGTGGATCTGGTGGAATGACTGGGGCATGGAGTCGAAGCGGTTGATCACCATGTCCACCTTGCCCCGCTCCACGTCCAGGAAGCTGACATCGCTGGGGGTCATGATATCCAGGGTCAGGCCGGGGGCCAGGGTGCGCAGCTTGCCCAGCACGCTGGGGAACAGCGTGGACTCGGCGTAGTCGCTGGCCATGATGCGGAACACCCGGTGCGCGTTGCGGGCGTCGAACTCCGAGCGGGGCTGCACCGCCCGGTCGATGCTGGTGAGCACCTCGCGCACGATCGGTTCCAGTTCCAGGGCCCGTTCCGTGGGGGTCATGCCCTCGCTGGTGCGCACCAGCAGCGGGTCGTCGAACAGCTCCCGCAGGCGCCGCAGGCCGTTGCTCATGGCGGGCTGTGACAGGTTGAGCTGGTTGGCCGCCTGGGTGACATTGCGCTCCCGCAGCAGCGCATCCAGGTATACCAGCAGATTCAGGTCGACACGGTTGATGTTCAGGGTCTGCTCCGTATTCACTCAGCGAATGGTAAAAATGATAACTATTGATCGGGGGAATTATACCCCGCTCCGGGGCCGGTTGCACCGTGTCTCGAGCGACTCGAGGAGTCCCCGCGGGGCGCTATTTTGCTGGCTGTGCTGCATCCGGGGGTGGCAGTGTCGCCAGCAGGCATTAGAATGGCCCCTCACCCCGACCGGCGCGCGGCGCCCCTGCCTGGAAGCTGACCATGACTGCCATCTCCACTCCCGATCTTACCGATGCCCACCCCGAGGCCTGTGCGATCGAGCTGCAATTCAACAGCTACGGCCGGGTAAAGCAGTTTGGCGGGCCGGCGGTAACCATCAAGTGCCACGAGGACAATTCGCTGGTCAAGGAATGTGTGGGCCAGCCGGGTGAGGGGCGGGTGATCGTGGTGGACGGCGGCGGTTCCCTGCGGCGTGCCCTGCTGGGCGATATGCTGGCGGAGCAGGCGGCGGCCAATGGCTGGGCCGGCCTGGTGATCAATGGCGCCGTGCGTGACGTGGATGAAATCGCGGCAACTGCGCTCGGGGTCCAGGCGCTTGGCCACTGCTCCCGCAAAACCGAGAAACTGGGTGTGGGGCAGCGGGATATCCCGATTGCCTTTGGCGGCGCCACCATAGCGCCCGGTGATTATATTTATGCCGACAACAACGGTGTGATTGTCAGCAAAACCCCGCTGTTATAGCAGCCGCATCGACAGGTCCAGCGCCTTGCAGTCCTTGGTCAGGGCGCCAATCGAGATGTAGTCCACTCCTGTCTCGGCGATCGGTCGCAGGGTTTCCCCGGTGACATTGCCCGAGGCCTCCAGCTCTACCCGGCCGGCACTGAGCGCGACGGCGCTGGCCATTTGCGCCAGCGAAAAATTGTCCAGCATGATGCGATCGCAGCCGGCAGCCAGGGCCTGCTCCAGTTCGTCCAGGTTTTCCACCTCCACTTCCACCGGCTTGCCCGGCGCGAACTCCCTGGCGGCCTGCACCGCCCGGGCGATGCCGCCCGCGGCGTGAATGTGGTTTTCCTTGATCAGGAAGGCGTCGTACAGCCCGATGCGGTGGTTGTAGCAACCGCCGCAGCTGACGGCGTACTTCTGGGCGATCCGCAGGCCGGGGATGGTCTTGCGGGTATCCAGCAGACGAACCCCGGTGTCCTGCACCAGGCTGGCGTAGCGCGCGCAGGTGGTAGCGGTGCCGGACAGCAGCTGGAGAAAATTCAGGGCCGAGCGCTCACCGGTCAGCAGGCCCCGGGCCGGGCCGCTCACCGTGAACAGCGAGTCTCCGGCGCTGATGGCGTCGCCGTCAGCAGCCTGCCAGTCCAGCACAATCGCAGGGTCCAGCTCGGTGAACACCCGGTCCACCCACGCCCGTCCGCACAGCACGCCGTTCTCGCGGGTAATCACCCGGGCGCGGGCGGTCTCTGCGGCGGGTATCAGGGCGGCGGTGATATCACCGCTGCCCACATCCTCGGCCAGCGCGGCGCGCACGTTGGCGAGGACGACCTCGTCACTGGGCTTGATGGTCTCGGGAGCTGGCTGGTTCATAGGCCTGACCTGGAGCAAAGGGGCAGGGATTGTAGCAGTTGGCGCGAGGGCCTGTTAATCCTCGCGGTCGTTGAGTGCGTCGGTGGCTTGCGACTATCATGAGGCATGTCCCACGAAAACATCTTCAAGACGTTTACCCTGGCCCAGGGCTGGTTGCGGCAGGCCCGCCGGGTGCCCTCGCCGAATTTTGGCCCCAGGCCCGGCGGCTGCCCGCCGCGCCTGTTGGTCATCCACAATATTTCGCTGCCGCCGGGCCAGTACGGCGGCAATCATATCGAACGCCTGTTCACCAACTGCCTGGACTGGGATGAACACCCTTTTTTCGACGAGATCAGGGGGGCCGAGGTCTCCGCGCACCTGTTGATCCGGCGCTGCGGAGAGCTGGTACAGTTTGTCGACCTGGGCGAGCGCGCCTGGCACGCGGGGCAGTCCTGTTTCGCGGGCCAGGACAATTGCAACGATTTCAGTATCGGTATTGAACTGGAGGGAACCGACGATGAGGCTTACACTGAGGTCCAGTACCAGGTGTTGGCGGCGGTAACCCGCGCCCTCCTGGAGCACTACGATGACCTGGACGTGGACCGCATCGTCGGCCACAGCGACATTGCCCCCGGGCGCAAGACAGACCCGGGCCCGGCATTCGACTGGCACAAATATCGCAGCCTGCTGGCTGCCGCAGGGGAAAAAGTATGACGTTTCTGGCAATCATTCTGGCGGTGTTGTTGCTCCAGGCCTGGGGCACGGCAGAGCGAGTGCATTCCGACGACTGGTTCCGTCGCTGGCAATCCAGGGTGTCCGGCTGGGGCCTTGCGGGTGCGTCAGGCCTGGCGGTGCTCGTGTTGCTGCCGGCCGTAGCGGCGTCACTGCTGCTCGACATGGTGGAGCCCGTGCTGTTCGGCCTGGTGTGGCTGCTACTGGCGGCCCTGCTGCTGCTCTATTCATTCGGCAGGGGCGATTTCCAGGCGTCCATGGGACGCTATCGCGGCCACGCCTACAGCGGCGACTTCGAGGGCGCATACCTGGGGGCCCGGGAGGAATTTGGCTGGGACGACTCCGCTGAAGCGCCGGATACCGAACAGGAAGTGCATGCGATGATCCAGCGGGCGTTGCTGTACGAGGGTCTGCAGCGCTGGTTCTGCGTGTTGTTTTATTTTGTCCTGCTGGGACCGGCTGGAGCCCTGGTCTATCGGCTGATTCAACTGTGCCGCGACAGTTTTGAGCCCGGGACGGTCGAGCGCTGGCTGTTTCTGCTGGACTGGGTGCCCGCCCGCCTGCTGGCGGCGACATTTGCCGTCACGGGAGACTTTATCGGCAGTAAGGACACCCTGCTGACGGGATTGCGCGACCACGGCGAGCCCGCCGGAGCGCTGCTGTACCGGGTCGGCGCTGCCGCGCTGGGTCCCGAGTCTACCTGGGCAGCCAGTGATGACAGTGGCTTTGGCCCAGCAGCAGCGGCGCAGAATCGTGAGTTCGATGCGCTGCTGTCCCGCAGTGCCGTGTGCTGGATCGTGATTTTCTCACTGCTGGTGCTGCTGTTTTAAGCCGGGGTGATGGCGTTGGCCTAATCCGGCCAAAACCCGGCAAACTGGCAATCAGCTGCTAAGCTTTCCTGTTAAGAGCCCGGGAGTAGGGCTCGAAACAACAACAGGAAATGTCGAGCCCGCCTATGTCGACAAACGCTGATGCCGATCTGACCTTGCCTTCGGTGACATCCCCCCTGCGCGTGGACGACACTGTGCAGGGGCTGTTGCTCACCATCATTTTTCATCCCGACACCACCCGCATTGGTGAAACGGCGCGAATTCCCGACCTGCTCGACGGACCGCCCTGGGTGCTGGGGCGACGCACTCCCGACTTTTTCCCCGTCGGCAACGATTCTCCCTCACCGCTTGGAGAGCGCGATGTCAGCCGGCAGGCCCTGGCACTCACCCGCAGGGGAGAGGGAGTTGTTATCCGTCGGCCGGCCGACGCCAGTCGTTGCCGGGTCGATGGCAGTGAGCTGGACGGTGAGGAAGTGCTCGACCGTAACCGGTTGCAGCGGGGAGTCGCCCTGCTCCTGGGCCACAGCGTGGTGTTGCTGTTGAGGCTAGCGCCCGTGGCGGAATCGACAGTCGCCCCGGAGATAGCCGAATTGTGCGGCGGCAGCCCCTATATGCAGGAGCTGCGACAACAGATTGACCGGATTGGCAGAAGTGGGCTCGACGTATTGGTCCGCGGTGAAACCGGCACGGGCAAGGAGCTGGTGGCAACGGCTATCCACCGCTTCAGTGACCGCAGCAGCGGACCACTGGTCAGTGTCAACATGGCGGCTATTCCGCCGGGACTAGCGGCCGCCACCCTGTTTGGCAACGCCCGGGGCGCCTTTACCGGGGCCAGCCGCGCGACCGAGGGTTACTTCGGTCGGGCTGACGGTGGCACCCTGTTTCTGGATGAGATCGGCGATACCCCGCCAGAGGTGCAGCCGCAGTTGCTGCGCGCACTGCAGGAGCGCGAAATACAGGCGGTGGGCGGGGCCGTCAGCAGGGTCGATGTCCGCGTGATATCGGCCACCGATGCCCCCATCGAGGGTGAAGGCTGCGACTTCAAGGCGGCCCTGCGCCACAGGCTCGGGGCCTGCGAGATCAGCCTGCTGCCCCTGCGCTCGCACCCCGAGGATATCGGGGTGCTGCTGCGGCACTTCCTCATGTTGCGCGGCGGGGCGCTCGAATGTCCGAACCTCCTGCCCGGCCCGGCGTCTCCTGCACTGGAGATCGCCTCATGGGCGGAGCTGTTTTACAGTTGCCTGCGGTATGACTGGCCGGGCAATGTGCGCGAGCTGGCCAACTGCGCCAGCCAGGTGGTGGTGGCCGATGCCGGTGGCCGCGCCCTGCCCGACACCATCCGGTTGGCGTTGCGGCGCGATCCACCCGCGCAGAGCAGGAAAAAGCAGGAGGAAGCCCGGCGCCGGATCCGGGACATAGATGAGGAGCAGTTCGAGGGCGCGTTGCGGGCCGGCGCCTACGAGGTGGCGGACGTTGCGCGGCAGTTGGGCGTCTCCCGCCAGGCGGTGTACCGGCGCATGGCGGAATCGCCGCGACATCGGCTTGCGGGACAGGTGCCGCTGGAGGAACTGGAACAGGCGTTGAACCTGCACGGTGGCAATGCACACGCGGCAGCGCTGGAACTGAGAGTCTCGCCCAGCGGTTTGCGTTCGCGCCTGCGCGACTCCGGCCTGGCGTGGTTCTAGCCGTGTGCCGGGCCTGGCTCTGAATGGCCGGGGACGCCAAAGTAGGTCCCTACCGGATCCTGCGCCTCGTCAACCGGGGTGGGCAGGGCTCTGTTTACCTGGGCTACGACAAACGCCTGCACCGGAGGGTCGCCATCAAGATCTACCCACTGCCGGCTGATCGCGGCGCGCGCAAGCGCCTTCTGCTGGAGGCGCAGCTGGTGGCGAGCATCCAGAGTCCGAAGGTGGTGCAGATTTACGACGTCATCGAATCCAGGGAGCATCTGGCCATGGTGATGGAGTATGTCCCCGGCTGCGACCTGGAGGAGTTCCTGGGCGCGGTGCGGCCGTCACTTGCCAGTGTCCTGACTATTGCGACTGATGTCGCCGGGGCTCTCACGGTCGCCCGCCAGCAACATATCGTGCACGGTGATCTGAAAGCGGCCAATGTGCTTATCGGTGCCGGCGGCCGGGTGAAGCTCACCGACTTTGGCATAGCCAGGCGACCCGACGGTCGGGATCGCAGCGCGGGCAGCCTGTCGGCGCTATCGCCCGAGCAATACCTCGGCAAGCCGCTGGATGAGCGCTCCGACCTGTTCGCCCTCGGCTGCCTGCTGTACCGGATGCTCGGCGGGGTACAGCCTTTCTTCCAGGATGGTCGGCTCGACAGCCGGGCCCTGCTGACCCGGGCGCCCCCTCCGCTTGAAGAGCGGGTGCCGGCCGAAGTCGAGTTACCGCCGGAACTGTTGAAGCTGGTCGCCTCCCTGTTGCAGAAAGACCCCGCGGAGCGCCCCTCCAGTACTCGCGTGGTGCGCCAGATCCTGCGTCGTGTCGCACGCTCGATTCCGCTGGCGGCCACCAACAGCCTGTTGGCAGAAGCCCGGCCCTGCTTCCGGCCGGAGTCGGCGGATGATATACCGCCTGCCGTGCCCGCGGATCTCGGTCGCGAGGGCCGCTCGACCCTGCTGGCGGCGGGTCACGGTGGTGCCGGTGCCCGGCTACCGGTGTTGCCGCGCCGCTGGCGCTGGCCGGCGGGAATCGCCGGGCTCGCCGCGCTGGCGTCTCTTGTGTGGTTCCTGCAGCTGCCAGTAGCGGAAACGCGGGTTCACATCGAAGCGCCGGTTGTGCGCCTGGCCGCCGGTGCGCAGTTGCCCGGCGAAATATCCGGCCGCTGGCTGGTGGCAGAAGTAAGCGCGGCCATGCGCGAACGGCTCGGCCCCGTGCGGGTAAGCGGTCCGGTGGGCGCCACGCCTGTCACGACGCTCTACGCCGACCCGGCGCGGCGGCAACCCCAGGGGCCGGCGCCGGAGCAGCTCCGGCTGGACCTGCGCTGCGTCGACCTGCTGTGCGTATTCGCGGTAACCCGCAATTGGCAGGGCCGTCAGGCCAACCAGCAGGCGGTGTTGTTTCCCGATATGTCCGTGCAGCAGTGGCGCGACATCGTCCATACGACCACCCGGGCACTCTATCCCTGAGCCCCATACGCCTTGCGCGCAGGGTTATACCAGGGCAACCGATGCGGCCAGCAGCATTTGCGAGAAGAAGTACAGCGGTGTCCCCCACAGCCCGTTCCAGCGACTGGGCTGGACGAACTGCCGTCGGGCAACCGCCAAATCGGAAACCGCGAAACCCCAGGCACCGGTGATGATCAGCGGCGCGGCGGGATGCGATGCGGTGAGACCCGCGCACAGCAGCATTCCCGTGATCACCAGTGCGTATAGCGTTACCGGGATTTTCATTTGCGCCGGTACACGGGGCAGTAGCCAGCGCCAGACAAATACCAGCAGGACCAGTGCCGGTATGGCGGTGGCCGCTACCCCCGTGAGAGTGGGCGGCAGCTGCCAGAAGGCAACTGCGTACAGCAGGTGGCCGCAGAGAAAGGCGCCGAGCCCTGCGAGAAAGCAGCGCTCACTGTCGGGCATGAGCAGCAGGTCTCCCAGCATGCATAACAGCAGTCCCGCCAGCAGCCAGCCGCCATAGGCCGATTGGAGGGCTCCCAGTGCCACTGCCAGCCAGATAAAAGCCGCGGCGGCCAGGGGTTTGAACAGGTAGCGGCCGGGGCGATAGTCCACCATGTCGCAGACCACCAGGGCGATGACGGCAGTGACCGACAGCGTCGCGGGCCACTGCAGCTGCGCGATTTGCAGCGATTCAGAAATCAAGGTCGAGGGTGCTCCTGTAAGTCGACAATACGGGTGTAGATGGCCTCGTTGTGCGGGACGGCCACGCCGTGTTGTTGTGCGACGCGCAACAGGTGGCCCGTGATGTACTCTATCTCGGTGGGGCGCCCGGCCAGCACGTCCTGCAGCATCGACGAGCGGTTGCCGGCGGTGGCGCGGATCACCGCCATCACCTGCCCCGGCAGGTCGGCAGTAACCCCGGCGAAGCCCGCCGCGGCGCTGACCTGCATGATCTCCTCGCACAGGGTCATCACCCTGGGCGCCAGCTGTGGCGAGGCAAGCTCGCCGTTCCGGCAGCGCTGCAATGCGGACAGGGGGTTGATGGCACAGTTGATGGCGAGCTTGAGCCACAGGGACTGGTCGATTTGCGGGTCCCAGACGGTGGGGTTCACCGCCCGCGACCACTGGCCGAACCAGTCGGGTGCCTGCGCCCGCCCGGGTTGGCCGATGCGCGTGAGTCCGCGCCCCGCGTGACAGATATGATGACGGCCAAGGCGGTAGGCGCCCTCGGTGGTGGTGCCGTAAAAGTACTCGGGCGCCGGCAGTTCGCTGCGCAATTTCCGGTCGAAACCGAGGCCGTTGACCAGCAGCAGAACCTGGCTGGCAGCGTCCAGCCGGTGCGCGACAGACAGCACGGCGTCATGTACATCCTGGGCCTTGGTGGTGACCAGCAGGTGGCTGATATAGCCGTCTGCGGCGGGCGTGGAAACCGGCAGCTCCAGCCGGCTGCCTACGCCCCCGTGTTCCACTTCGACGGTGGCATGGGTTGCGCTGCTGCCCTGGCGCAGTAACAGTGTCGTGGGGCAGCCGTCGCGCCCGAGCGCGCTGGCAAACAGGCAGCCCAGGGCGCCGGCGCCCAGCACGTGCCAGTCGGCGGGTGTCACGGCTTCGACCCCGCGCCCGGGATTGTAAACTTGCCGCAGCTCATTACTATGTAGCCCCTGGCCGCTAATGGAGAAATGCACTATGCCATCATTTGATGTTGTTTCGGAAGTTGACCTGCACCAGCTGACCAACGCGGTGGACCAGGCCGGCAGGATTGTCGCCAATCGCTTCGATTTCAAGGGCGTCCAGGCCTCCTTTGAGCGCGAGGAGCGCACGGTGGTGATCACCGCCGAAGCCGAGTTCCAGTTGACCCAGATGGAAGATATGTTGCGCAGCGCGCTGATCAAGTGCGACATCGACCCGGGCGCGATGGATTGCGGTGAGCCGGTGACTACCGGCAAACAGGTCAAACAAACCGTGGTGTTACGCCACGGCCTCGACAGCACCCAGGCCAGGGCCATCGTCAAGCAGATCAAGGATGCCAAGTTGAAAGTGCAGGCCCAGATCCAGGGTGACCAGGTGCGCGTCACGGGCAAGAAACGGGACGACCTGCAGCAGGCTATCGCACTGCTGCGGCAGGCGGATATCGGCGTGCCCCTGCAGTACACCAATTTCAGGGACTGATTTCTCCCAGCTGCCGCTCCAGCAGGTCCAGTTTCTGCCGCAACGCCACGCCGTCGAAGCCCGGGTGTTGCTGCACCAGATACCACAGCAGTTCCAGGTAGCGGTAGGCGCAGCCGTAGCGTGCTACTCGCCGCAACTCGCCGGCGCTGGCGGGCCTGCCGAGGTAGGCCTGCAGCAGGTCGTTCGTGTCCGCGGCAGACAGCGCGTCGCCGGCGATGACCACCGCCAGGTCGTACCAGCAACTGCCCATCGCGCTGTATTCCCAGTCCAGGGCAAACAGTCTGCCGCCGCTGTAGAGCCGGTTGGCACGCAGCAGGTCGTGGTGACACAGTACTGCGCGCAGCGGGCCCCGGTCCGCACTGGCGAGCGCCTGCAGCGCCGCCGCACGGAACGGCGCCAGCAGTGCGGCCCGGGGCGGGTCGCGGTGGGCCAGGCGTTTCTCGTAACTGAGCATTCTTTCGCGCAGGTCGAGTCGGTGGTGTCGTGTCGGCAGCTTGTGAATGCCGCGCAGCAGTGCTGCAACATCGGCCATCCGCTGGGGTTGTTGCGCATCCGGGGGCAGGTAGTCACACACCAGGCTGCCCAGTTCGGGATTGAAGTAGCGCGGTCGCGGTGCCAGTCCCGCCCGTTGGGCGGCGTCCAGGCTGTGCCACTCGCCCTGCCGGTTGAGGCTGTGCAAGACGGTGTTGACGCCGTCGATACGCACCACGAAGCGTTGGTCGGACTCAACCAGTACGCTGTAGTTGCTGAGGCCCGGCGCCAGGACCCGGACCACCGTGGGGGCGGCCTGCAAGGCCGGCTGGCATTCCCACTGGCGCCACTGCGCCAGGGTTTGCTGCAGTTTCAGCTGGATGTTGCCTGGTAGTGCAGCCACCATTTGCGGTATCCGAACAGGACTATGACGAGATAGAGTGCGAACAGGCCGGCCGTCAGGTACAGCGTCCTGTCCAGGTAAAGATAAATGGAAACACTGTCTATCACCAGCCAGTACAGCCAGTTTTCCAGGATTTTGCGGGCCACCATCCAGGTCGTGAGCACGCTGCCCCAGGTGGTGAACGAGTCGAGGTAGGGCAGGGCCGCACCGGTATAGTGCTGCAGCAGCGCACCGCTGGCCGCCGATACCAGCAGCACCGCTGCCACTGCCACCAGGTGCTGGCGGCTGCCCCAGCGGGATATTTTCAGCTCCGTGTGTCCCGCTCCGCCGCGTTGCCACTGCCACCAGCCATAGACCGCCATCGCCAGGTAGTAAACCTGCAGCGCCGATTCCATCAGCAGGTTCACATTCCAGAACAGCACGAGGAAAATCGCGGTGCTGGCGAATGCCGCATACCAGCACCACAGGCTTTCGCGCATGGCCAGCAAGAGGTAGGCAACGCCCAGGACGACCGCGGCGGCCTCCCACCCGGACATTGCCTGTGCGGCCTGGAGCAGGGTCGCCGACAGGCTGGATTCGTTCATGCGCTCAGGTCGAGTTCCCAGGGGATAAATTTTACCACCAGCACCTGCTTGCCGAACTGGCGCGTACTCGCCGCCAGGGTTTGGCTTACCAGGGCAAACACCTGCTCGTAGTCGCCGCAGACCTGCGTGCTCATCGCGTTGGTCACCACCTTAAGGTCGGGGTGTTCACGCAAGGTGGCGATGAAGGCCTCGATTACCGCGATGTAATTCTCCTGCACCGGGTAAAGGCTCAGCTCGGCCGTCAGTTTCATAGGTTGTCTCCTGGTCTTGAAGGTAGGGTGGTTTCAGAAGGTAAAGCGGGTGCTTACCCCGACGACCCGCGGTTCACCGTACTGGTAATAGGGTTCCACCGCGTACTCCTTGCGGGGGTCGTTGCCGAAGGTGCCGAAGCCCCGCACATAGTAATCTTCATCGGTGAGGTTGCGCGCCCACAGGGCCACGGACCACTGTTGAGCGGCATAGCCCAGACGCATATTGAGCAGGTCATAGGAAGGCGATTTCAGGTCGTGGCGGTCGGAAAAGTACGCGCTGTCGCGGCCCTCCACGTCGAGGCGCAGGTAGAAGCCATTTCCGATATCGTAGTGTCCGCCCACCGCGTACTGGTAGTTGGGCGCCTGGGCCTGGTCGCGACCCGACAGGTCGTTACCGTCGGAATCGATGTAGCGCTCGAACTCGGTATGCAGCAGGCCGATATTGGCAAACAGCTCCAGCCTGTCGCTGGCAAGCCAGTTGAGCTCGAGCTCCATACCATAGTTGTTGCCCTGGGCCGCATTGCTGGTGTAATCGATGAAGGCCGTGCTGCCGTCGGGGCGCGGGATAACCAGTGAGCCCTTGACCTGCTGGTCTTCCCGGTCCATGTAGAAGAGGGCCAGTCTGGCCTGGAGGGTGTCGGCGAGTAGCTTACCCTTCAGTCCCAACTCGTAGTTGACCAGGTACTCCTCGTCGAACTGCTGCAATGTCTCCAGCTGGTCGGCAATGGCAGGGTCGTCGCTGCTACCCATACTGGCCAGGATGGCGGCATTGATCCCGTTGGCCCGATAGCCGCGGGATATCTCGCCGTAGGCCATTCGATTATCGTCGAACTGGTATTCCAGGGCGACCCGGCCACCCCACAGGTCCTTGTCGGGATCGCTGTCCACCCCATTGTTATCGCGGTAGTCGGTCAGGCGGCGCTCGATGCGCAGGCCGGTGATCAGCGTGAACCCGTCGCTCAGCTGTGAGTCCAGCTGGCCAAACAGGGCGTAGGTGTCGGTGTCGTAGCGGCTGCTGAAGTCATTCTCCAGGTAGGTGTAGCGCCGATCCAGGTTTTCCCTGTCCCCGAGGACGTATGCTCCGGCCACCCAGTCGGTGCTGCCCCCGAACAGGCGGCTGCCCGCGCCTGAGAGAAGCCTGGCCGTGGCGCTGTAGCTGTCCCGGTCGCGTTTGTAGCGGTCCTTCGAGGAATACTCCCAGCCCGGCGCGATCCCCACATAGCTCCAGTCCTCGTCAAAGCTGTAGGTGCTGGCGGTGGTGGCGGCGGTTACCGATGTTTCCACTGTCATCGCATCGAGTTCCCGCTGCCACTCCAGCCCCAGAGCCCGGGAATCCTGCCGATCCTTGCCCGGCTCGTCAGACAGGGTATGGCGGGTGTTGTCCAGGGAAAAGGCGTCGTAGCCGTTATCGATATCGATGTACATGACGGTGAGGTCAAGTGTGTCGCGCCCGGTGGGAAGCCAGCGCAGCTTGCCGCGCACTGTGGTTTCGTCCTGGCCATTGGTGTCGTCCCGGCCCAGGTAGTCGTTCTCGATGAAGCCGTCGCTGTGGAAGCGGTTGACCGCCAGGCGGTAGAGCAGCTGGTCGGTCACCAGTGGCCCCGTACCCACCACCCCTGCATTCCAGCTGTCGTAGTCGGCGGCCCCGGCCTCAAGTTGCAGGCCGGGCTCTGCCTCCGGCTGGCCCGAGCGAATGTCTATCAGGCCCGCCAGGGCATTGGCGCCGTGCAGTGTGCCCTGGGGGCCGCGCAGGATTTCGACCTGCTGGACATCAAACAGGGTGCCTGCGCCGCCCAGGCCGCTGAAGTCGATGCCGTCGATCACCAGTCCGATCGAGGGGTTGAGGGGTTCCTGAAACTGGCTGCGTTCGCCCACCCCCCGGATCTGGAAGAAGCGCGCCCGGGAGGTGCCCCCGGCAAAATTGACATTGGGCGCGAGGTTGAGGATACCTTCCAGGTGCTGCGCCTCGCGCTCGAGGATATCCTGGGCGCTGATGACACTGATACTGCCCACCTGGCTCAGTAACGGGGCAGGCCTGAGCTCGGCTGTGACCACTACCTCCTCCAGCCGGGTCGGGTCCGCCAGTGCCTGCGATGCAAGGCAACAGGCGGCGGCCAGGAGCTTGGTCGGGTATTTCATGTGGCGCGCCTCGCAACGGACTGCAGAACAAATGGTTGGCCGGTTGGATGCGCAGGGAGGGGATCAAGCGGGCGACACCTCTCCCTACGCCGGTATTAACCGGATCAGGTTCAAAGGGTTTACCATCTTGGTATCTCAGGCCGGATCAGTGATGATTCGGCCACCCCCAGGTTTGCATCGCCAGTATAGGGCGCTTACACTTGGTTGCCAATAAAATAGACGTCTGGGCGCTTCCGGCAGCCCGGCGCGACGTGAGTGGTTTTGATGATCGATGACACGGATTTAAAGGGGCTTGGCGAGGAGATCCAGGGCGCGCCGCCGGCGATATCCAGGACCGAGCTGCGGCAGCGGCGCCTGACGGAAACCATAACGATCAACCGCTATTTGTACCTGCAGACCCAGCAACTGGAGCACATGTTACTCGAGGCGGCGGACCTGCAGGCCCTGATGGAGATTCTGCTGGTCAGCATGCCGCGCCACTTCTCGTTTCGCGTGGCCGAATTGTGGCTTTATGACCCCGAGAATGTCCTGGCAGAGCTCATCGTCGGGGGGCAGCGCTACGGGCACAGCCTGCAGCTTCACCAGGACGCTTTTGCGATGCAGGAGCTGTATGAGCTTGAGCCGGATATAGTGCTGCTCAATCCTACCGATACCAGAATGTTTGAGGTACTCAAGTCCGAGCAGGGAATAGATTATGCCCTGCTGATACCGCTGACAGACAGCGGTCGGATGATTGGCAGTCTGCACCTCGGTCTGGAGGACGACACCCTGGTGGTGGGCGAGCAGGAGGAGCAGTTGATCGCTCACCTGGGCACGATGATCTCCGCCTGTTTCAAGAGCGCGGTCTCGCGGCAGCAGGTCTCCCAGTTGACCATGCTGGACCCGCTGACCCAGATCAGTAACCTGCGCGGCTTTGAGAAAGATATCACCCGGGAGATAGCCAGGGCGCGGCGCGCCGACCAGGCGCTGACCATCCTGATAATGGAGATCGACGAGTTCGATGACCTCTACGACCACTACGGTGAACGCAGCGGCCAGTTCGTGGTGAAGAAGGTCACCGAAAGAATATCCTCCGACCTGCGCGCGACAGATATGATGGCCCGCCTGTCCCGCTCCAAATTCGCCCTGTTGATCCCCGGTAGCGGTGAGATACTGGGCCAGGAAATTGCCGAACGCATGCGCGACGATATAGAAGACTTCGCCATTGACGATGGCCGCGGCGCGGTGCTGCAGGTGACTTTGAGTATCGGGATGGTTACCTGGGAACCCCAGCAGTACCCGGCAGTGGACATGCCGCATCTGGCCCGGCAGATGGAAAGCGTTGCCGGCAAGGCGCTGGCGCAATCTCAAGCCAAGGGGGGGAACCGGATTTCCCTGTCCCGGTTGAGTACCCTGATGGTCTGAGTGAGCGCGCTATGAGTGAAGGTAACCCGAGAAAGCTCGAAGCACTTTTCGAGAACAACCAGCGCTGGGCGAACCGGATCAGCACCAGTGATCCGGGGTTCTTTGCCAAGCTGGCGGCCCAGCAAAGCCCGGAATATCTCTGGATAGGTTGCTCCGACAGCCGCGTGCCCGCCAACCAGATCGTCGATCTGTTGCCGGGGGAGATTTTTGTCCACCGCAATGTCGCCAACATGGTCGTCCATACCGACTTCAATTGCCTCACGGTCCTGCAGTACGCTGTGGATGTCCTCAAGGTGAAGCACGTGATCGTTGTCGGCCACTACGGCTGTGGCGGTGTGCGCGCCGCCTATGAAAATGAGGACAACGGCCTGATCGACAACTGGCTGCGCAATATCAAGGATGTCATGCACCAGAGCCGGGCGCGCATCAACGCGCTGGCGAACGAGGAAGCCCGCGTCAACCTGCTGTGTGAATTGAATGTCATCGCCCAGGTGGCCAATGTCTGCCATACCACTATTGCCCAGAATGCGTGGCAGCGCGGGCAGAACCTGACCGTGCACGGCTGGGTTTACAGCCTTGAGGATGGCCTGCTCAAAGACCTGGATTGCTCCGTCGATTGCATCGACCAGATCCCCGAAGTCTACCGGGTGCTGCCCTGACCATAATGAACCTGTTGCTGCTCCTGCTGGGTATTTTTGCCGGTGTCGCCCTGATGGCGATAGTGGCCAAGCGTTTCGCCGGCCCCACGGATGCCCGGCGCATGCAGCAGCTGCAGCGCTGGTTGATGCCGCTGGTGGGGCTCATGCTGGTGCTGTCCCTGATCAACTATTATGTCCGGGGCTGAGGTGCCCGCCGCGCTGGCGGACGGTACGCTATGGCGCCAGTTCTGTGATGACCTCAAACGGGCCGGCGCGCAGGTGCTGGCTGCCGATACCCCGGCTGACCATCTCACCCGGGTCGAGGGCTATCGCTACCTGACCCGCCTGTTGCGCCTGGGTCTGGAAAAGTTCGTCGAATTTGGTGATCCCGATTTCCCGGAGTTTTATTCCCTCTCTCACGAAACTGCAAAAATTGGCAACGACAACCCCGACAATTACTACCTGAACTGCGCCGTGGACGGCGGGCGCGACTACCGCATTACGGGTAACCGGGGTACGGTGGCCTACCTCAGCATCGAAACCAAGGCCGGCTCTTTCGCCGGGGGTGGCGACATGGCGCCGACGGGTCATGTGGACGTGGACCAGCTGGTGGTTGCGGAAAATGGTGATTTCGAGCTGACCGTCAGCGCCCGGGAGCAGCCGGGCAACTGGCTGCCGATGACGCCGGACTCCGACAATATCCTGGTGCGCCAGACCTTTCGCCAGCGCGCGGCAGAGCAGCGTGCCGAGCTGCAGATACAGTGCCTCAATCCGCGTGGTACAGCTGGCCTCGACCCCTCCGGGTTTGCCGCTGACCTGGCGGCTGTGGTGCCTTTTGTCGAGGGCACCGCGAGCCTGTTCAGGCAGTGGATGGCGACCTTTGCCGGCCATGTCAACCAACTGCCGCCCAATGACCAGCAGATGTGCCTGCGCGCGGGTGGCGACCCCGCGATTTACTATCACAACAGTCGCTGGGAACTCGCGCCGGAGCAGGCCCTGCTGATCGAGTTTACCCCGCCAGGGGTTTGCCGGGCCTGGAACTTCCAGCTCTCCAACTACTGGATGGAGTCCCTGGATTATCGCTACCATCGTATTTGCGTGAATAACCACAGCGCGATTCCGGAAGCTGATGGCAGTGTGCGTATCCTGGTCAGCCACAGCAGCGCCGATGAGCTGCGCCAGGCAGCCGGGGATTCCCCCTGGCGCTTTCCCAATTGCCTGAGTACGGCAGGACACAGCAATGGCGCCATGTTGCTGCGCTATATTGGCGCCCGGGACTACCCGCCGGTGCGCACGTCTGTGCTGCCGCTGGCGGATTTATTCTCCGCCCGGGGTGAGGTGCTGCCGTGAAGGATTCGACTTTTGACCCGGATGCGGTGGTAGCATCAGCGCGGGCGGCGGATGGCCTGGAGGATTTTGGCGATGACAGCTATCGCCAGCCACTTGAGCAGTTGCTGTGGTCGCTGGAGCACGAGGCCCGGCTCAACGCCACGGGGCGCGCTGTGCTGCGCCAGCGCATGGTGGATATCCTCGCCACCCGCCTGCGGGTGCAACACTACCTGCAACGCTTCCCGGAAATTGACGACGAAGAGATCAGCGCGCCCCTGTTTATCGTCGGTCTGCCGCGTACCGGCACCACCATGCTCCACCGCACCATTGCTGCGGACCACCGCATGTATGCGCCGCTGTGGTACGAGGTGCGCTACCCCAGTCCCGCGCCGGACTGGGACTTTACAACTGCCGGTGACGGCCGGATTAGCGCTGCGAAAGCGGAGATGGCGGCCATGCTGGAGGCCAACCCCGACCTGTTGGCAATCCACCCCATGGATGCCATGGGCCCGGACGAGGATATCATGCTGCTGGAGCAGTCCTTCTACAGTTTCAACACCCAGGCCTTTGCCAATATCCCGACTTTCGACGCCTGGATCGAGAGTCAGGACCACACCCCCGGTTACGCTTATTTCCGCAAGTTACTGCAGTTCCTGCAGTGGCAGAAAAAACGCACCGGGCAATCCGGCGAGCGCTGGACCCTGAAGGCCCCCCATCACCTGCATTACATGGATCTCGTGTTCAAGGTGTTTCCCGACGCGAAAGTGGTACAATCCCACCGCGATCCGGTGGAGACCCTGCCTTCGCTGACCAGCCTGATTGCCGGTGTATGGTCAATCTACTCCGATTCGGCTGATCCGGTCGAAGTCGGCAGGCAGTGGTCGCGCAAGTTCGCCAGGGGCATGCAGCACACCATGGCGGTGCGGGAGCAGATGGGTAATGGTCGCTTCCTCGACCTGTGGTTCGAGGATACCGTGAACCAGCCGCTGGTTGAGATCCAGAAGGTCTACGATTTCCTCGGCATGGAGCTGACCCCGGAAGCCCGGGCGGAAATGGCGCGCTGGCAGGACTTCAACCGCCGCGAGTTGCGCCCTACCCATGACTACACCCTGGCGCAATACGGTTTTACCGAAGAAGGCCTCAAGCAGCAGTTCAGTGCTTACCGGCAGCGATTTATTCGGAAATAAGCGGCCGCGAGGCGTTCCGGCCGTCTGGTATAACAGCTGATTCAGGCAATAAATTACAGAGAGGGAAAACACCATGGCAGAACAAAAAGCGACCAACGTGCACTGGCACGAAGGCGATATCACCCGGGAGCACCGGGCAAAAATCCTGGGCCACAAGGGTGCGACCCTGTGGTTTACCGGGCTCTCCGGCAGCGGCAAGAGCACGGTAGCGGTCGAGCTGGAGGGCGTGCTGAGCGAGATGGGAGTGCTCGCCTACCGGCTGGATGGCGACAACGTCCGGATGGGAATCAACAAGAACCTGGGCTTCAGCGCCGAGGACAGGACTGAAAACATCCGCCGTATCGGCGAGGTGGCCAAGTTGTTCGTCGACGCCGGGGTGGTCGCGCTCAGCAGCTTTATCAGCCCCTACGCGGCTGACCGTGACCAGGTGCGGGCCCTGCACGAGGCCGCGGGAATGGACTTCATTGAGGTGTATGTGGATTGCTCGCTGGAGGCCGCCGAGAGCCGCGATCCCAAGGGTCTGTACAAGAAAGCCCGGGCCGGTGAGATCAAGAATTTTACCGGTATCGACGACCCCTATGAAGCGCCGCCCAGGCCGGAAATACATCTTCACTCGGACCAGCAGAGCCTGGCCGAAGAAGTCGACCAGATCCTCAGCGTGCTGCGCGAGCGCGGCATTATCACCTCATAAGCAGGAGACCCCAATGATCAAGCCCCACGGTTCCGACGAACTCAATCCTCTATTCGTCTACGACACGAAGCAGCGCCACGCGCTGGTTGCGGAAGCCGAAACCCTTCCCTCCCTGCTGCTGAATTCCGCCGCTGCCGCCAATGCCGTAATGCTCGGCGGGGGTTATTTCAACCCTCTCACCGGATACATGAACCTGGCTGATGCGCTCAGCGTCGCCCAGAAGATGCACACGGTCGATGGCCTGTTCTTTCCGGTGCCTATCCTGAACCGGACCAGCGAGGAGGGGATCAAGCCCGGCAGCCGCATTGCCCTGCGCGACCCCAATGTCGAGGGCAACCCGGTGCTGGCGATCATGGACGTCGAGGCCGTGGAAACGGTGAGCGACGAGCAGGTCAACTTTATGGCCGAACACATTTTCCGCACCCTGGACCCGAAACACCCCGGGGTCGCCACTTTTGCCAGCCTGGGTAATACGCTGCTGTCCGGCCCGATCCAGGTGCTCAACTTCTCCTATTTCCAGACCGACTTCCCCGATACCTTCCGCACCGCGGTGGAAATTCGCAATGAGATCGCCGAGCACGGCTGGGAAAAGGTAGTGGCATTCCAGACCCGCAACCCCATGCACCGGGCCCATGAGGAGCTCTGCCGCATGGCCATGGAACAGCTCAATGCGGATGGCATCCTGATTCACATGCTGTTGGGCAAGCTCAAGCCGGGCGATATCCCTGCAGAGGTGCGCGATGCATCGATCCGCAAGATGGTGGAGATCTATTTCCCGCCCAATACCGTGATGGTGACAGGCTATGGCTTCGATATGCTGTACGCCGGTCCAAGGGAAGCCGTGCTGCACGCCGTGTTCCGCCAGAACTGCGGCTGTACCCACCTGATAGTGGGCCGCGACCACGCCGGGGTAGGGGACTACTACGGCGGCTTCGACGCCCAGACCATATTCGATGACGAGGTCCCGCCGCACGCCCTGGAGCTGGAAATCTTCCGGGCCGATCACACCGCCTACAGCAAAAAACTGAACAAGGTGGTGATGATGTGCGACGTGCCTGACCACACCCCGGAGGACTTCGTGTTGCTTTCCGGTACCGCGGTGCGGGAAATGCTGGGCAAGGGCATAGCGCCCCCGCCCGAGTTTTCGCGCCCTGAGGTGGCAAAGATCCTTTCCGATTACTATCAGTCGCTGGACGCCTGAGGATATCTGCCCGGTGGCGCCGGCCTGTTGCCAGCCACCGCTTTACAGTCGGGTCGGCCCGGGTATCCAGGGTGTCCCCGGGGAGGAGATGAGTGGCCGTTTTCCCTGTTCGCGCGGTTTTAACTTTCAATCCCGGCCCCTATAATCGGGGCCAGATAGCACCCGGACTTTGCTGTAAAGCCGTCGGGTAGATGAATGGGAGTGCCCCTTGCCGGCCAAATGGCTAAGTAATTCCAGTGATGTGCCGCGGCGAGCGAGCGATGCCCTTGAGGATGTGCTGCGCTCACTCGCCCAACCGGCCAGGGCGAAACGTCTGCGGCTGGTGCTGACGGTGCTCTTCGCCCTGTGGGCCGTGGTGGCCATGTCCCGGCTGATCTGGGCCCTGCTGCCCGCGGGTGATGCCGAGTTGCCCGCTGATGCGGTCGTGATAAACCCGGTCAACCTGCCCGTGTCTGCGGTGAGTGCAGAACCGGTCGACGTGGAAAGACTGCGAGCCTGGCACCTGTTTGGCGAGGCCGACGCGGCGCCCGCGGCCGGCCCGGAGGCACAGCCCGAGCCGGTCGCCAGCTCTGCCCGGGACGGAATAGAGAAAGGCGCCCGGGAGACGCGCCTGGCGCTAAAGTTACGGGGTGTTGTGGCCTCCAGTGAAGACGGCCTGGGATATGCGGTGATCGAGTACCAGTCGCAGCAGGATATTTATGCGGTGGAGGACAAGCTGCCCCTGCCGGGCCGCGTGTCCCTGGCCAAGGTAATGCCTCGCCAGGTGGTGCTGGATAACGCCGGTACCTACGAATTGCTCGAACTGTTTGAGGAGTCGCCGCTGGATTCACAGCTGGTGCTGGAGGCGCCCCAGAGGCGAAACCAGCCAGCTACCGCAGCACCGGCCGGGGGTGAACGCACCGCCGAAAACGCCTCGGCAGTGGCGCGAGCTTACCGGGAGCGGCTGTACCAGAATCCCCAGTCGCTGGCGGATGTGGTGACCATCAGTGCGGTGCGGGAAAATGGTGAGCTGTTGGGATATCGCATTGCGCCGGGTAAAGAAAAGGAACAGTTTGAACTGCTGGGCTTCCAGGCGGGGGACCTGGTGACCGGCGTCAACGGCATCGCGCTGAATGACCCGGCCAATACCCTGCAGCTGTACCAGACCATGCGTTCCGCCAGCGAGGCCGTTTTTGATCTCCAGCGTGAAGACCAGCCCCTGACAATCAGCGTCACTCTCGGCAACGACCAGGAGGGACAATGATGCGACAGGCGGCGCTAACAGAATCGAATTACAGGAAGACAGTTGAGTGAATGTTGTGACCCGATCAGCCCGGAAAGCCCTGCTCACGGCCCTGCTCGTCCTGACGCTCGGGGCAGGCGCGACGCTGGCCCAGGATTTCACGGTAAATCTCAAAGATACCGATATCCAGGAACTGATCAAGTTCGTCGCGGAGGCCACCGGCACCACCATCGTGGTGGACCCGTCGGTCAAGGGCAAGGTCAAGGTGGTATCCAGCAAGCCGGTGTCGCGGGAGGAGCTGTACGAACTGTTCCTGTCCATTCTCGAGGTGCACGGCTATACGGCGGTGCGTTCCGGCGGGGTGATCCGGGTGATCCAGAACAAGGACGCCCGTTCGGCGCCGGTGCTGGTGCGCGACGGCAATACCGGCAAGCCCAGCGACGAGTACGTCACCGAGGTGATCAAGCTGGACAACATTTCCGCGGCCAAGCTGATCCCCGTGCTGCGGCCACTGGTGCCACAGCAGGCGCATATGGCAGCCTACGCCCCCAGCAACGCGATTATCATCTCCGACCTGTCCTCCAATATCGATCGTATCCGCAACATCATCGAGCGCATGGACAAGTCCGCCGTCCAGCAGACGGATATCGTCAGGCTGAAGTACGGGGTGGCCGAGAATGTGGTGAGTATGCTGGACCAGCTGGCCAAGTCCGAGGCCAAGCAGAGCGGGGGCGAATCCGAGGTACTGCTGGTGGCGGACTCACGCACCAACAGTGTGCTGGTCAGCGGCGACGAGCTGGAGCGGGCCAGGATCCGCACCCTGGTGGAATACCTGGACACGCCACTGGAGCAAAGTGGTAACGTCAAGGTGGTCTACCTGGAGTATGCCCAGGCCAGTGAAATTGCCGATGTCCTGACCCGTGTCATGCAGAACATCAACCGGCTGGACACCAGCGAGGGTGCGAAAAAGCCCCGCTCCGACAACTCGGCGACCATCGAGGCTGACGAGGGCACCAACTCCCTGATCATAACCGCCGATACCGACGAAATGGCCGCGATAGAGGCGGTCATCCAGCGCCTCGATATCCGCCGGGCCCAGGTGCTGGTGGAGGCGATCATCGTCGAGATGGAGGTAATCAACGGGCAGGACCTGGGCATCCAGTGGCTGTTTGCGGACAGTAGCGGCGCCTTCGGCAGCAATATCAACGCCAGCGATGCCCGGGCGCGCAATATAGCCGATGCGATTCTGCCCTCGGACGATACAACGACCGATATCAGCCTGGGTGGTCTTGCGGGCGCACTGGCCAATACCGGCGGCACCACTCTCGGCTGGGGCCAGATCAGTGACAGCCTGACCATGGCGGTGATTCTCAGCGCCCTCAACGAGCAGAACAACGCCAATATCCTGTCGACGCCGAGCCTGCTGACCCTGGATAATCAGGAAGCCTATATCACTGTTGGCCAGAACGTGCCCTTTGTCACCGGTTCCTACACCAACACCGGGGCGGGGGGTGACGGCGCCCAGAATCCCTTCCAGACCATCCAGCGCGAGAATGTGGGTATTACCCTGACGGTGACCCCGCATATCAATGAAGGCGACTCGGTGGTGCTCGACATCGTGCAGGAAGTATCCAGCCTCAGTGGCCTCAGCGCAGTAGCCTCGGACCTCATTACCAACGAGCGCAAGATCCAGACCAAGGTGCTGGCCCAGGACAACCGGGTGGTGGTGCTGGGAGGCCTGATCAAGGACGACGTACAGGATGGAACCCAGAAGGTACCGCTGCTGGGGGATATTCCGTTCCTGGGGCGCCTGTTCCGTACCGACGCGGTGCAGACGACCAAGACCAACCTGCTGATCTTCATACGCCCCACCATCATCCGCGACAACGAAGCCCTGGCGGGTGCCTCCGCGGAGAAATACCGCTATATCCGCGAACAGCAAATGCTGCGGCGGGAGCAGGGCCTGGAGTTTTTCGGGGACGACAAGCTGCCGGTACTGCCCGAGTGGCAGGAGCAGCTGCAGCAGCTCGATCAAATCAGGGTGAACCAGGCGCCAGCGACACCGGGGGGCCAGTAATGGTGGAGCCCGCCACGGTCTCGCTGGTCAACCCCGAGGGAGCAGTTGAGCGGCAGCGCAGCCTGCCCTTCACCTATGCCAAGCAGAACGGGGTCCTGCTCGACTTCGGCGGGGATGGTCCGGTGGTCGTGCACCAGTGGCGGCCTGGTATCGAAGTGTTGACGGAACTGCGCCGCTACCTGGGCCAGCCCTTTACCATGCAGGAAGTGTCCGAGTCCGACTTCCAGCGGCGCCTGACCCTGGCCTACCAGCGCGACAACAACGCGGCGGTGCAGATGGCGGAGGACATCGGCGCAGACGTCGACCTGAGCCGGCTTGCCGACGATATTCCCGAGGCGGGTGACCTGATGGACGCGGAAGATGACGCGCCCATCATCCGCCTGATCAACGCGATTCTGTCCCAGGCAGTGCGGGACCAGGCCTCCGATGTTCATATCGAGACCTTTGAAGACCGCCTCAGCGTACGCTACCGCATCGACGGGGTGATGACGGAAGTGCTGTCGCCGAAAAAAATGCTGGCGCCGCTGCTGGTGTCGCGCCTCAAGGTTATGGCAAGGCTGGACATCGCGGAAAAGCGGGTACCCCAGGATGGCCGGATTTCAGTCCGGATCGCCGGCCACGCGGTGGATATCCGAATGTCCACGATACCCTCGGCCCACGGTGAGCGCGTGGTGTTGCGCCTGCTGGACACCGCCGCGGGGCAGCTGAAATTATCCCAGCTGGCGATGAACGAACAGGTGCTGGGGGCTTACCAGAAATACCTGCACAGTCCCCACGGCATTATCCTGGTGACTGGTCCCACCGGGTCGGGCAAGACCACCACCCTCTACGCGGGCCTGTCCCACATCAACCAGGCCAGCCGCAATATCCTCACGATCGAGGACCCCATCGAGTACATGCTGCCCGGCGTGGGCCAGACCCAGGTCAACCCGAAGGTGGACATGACCTTCGCCCGCGGTTTGCGCGCCATCCTGCGCCAGGACCCGGACGTGGTGATGGTAGGCGAGATACGCGACCTGGAGACCGCGGAAATCGCGGTACAGGCTTCCCTGACCGGACACCTGGTGCTGTCCACGCTGCACACCAACACCGCTATCGGCGCCTTTACCCGCCTCAAGGACATGGGAATAGAGCCGTTTCTGCTCTCCTCCAGCCTGCTGGCGGTCATGGCCCAGCGCCTGGTGCGCCTGCTGTGCACCCACTGCCGGGAACCCGTCGCGGCCAGTCGCGCCGAGCGCGAGATTCTCGGCGTGGGAGCGGATGGCGCCGACGTGACGATTTACAAGGCCAGGGGCTGCGAAAAGTGCAACTACACCGGTTACCGGGGGCGCACGGGTATCTACGAGATGATCGAGGTGGACGAGGCCCTGCGGGTGATGATCTACGAGGGTCGCAGCGAGCAGGCCATGTTGGCGGAAGCCCGCCAGCGCTGCCCGGGTATCGAGGAAGACGGCAGGCGCCGGGTACTGGCGGGGGAGACCAGTCTCGAGGAAGTGCTGAGGGTGACTGCGGTCGCCTGAGTGCCCGTGACTGAATCATGACTGCCTATCGTTACCGCGCACTCAACCCTCAGGGAAAACTGGTCCGTGGTGTGCTCGAGGGAGACTCCGAGCGCCAGGTGCGTTCGCAGCTGCGGGTGCAGAGCCTGCGCCCGGTGGAAGTGGCGGTGGCCAACCGGCCTGAACCCGCCAGCACCGGTTGGCGCATACCCCTGCTGCGACCGGGAATCAGTGCGGGGGACCTCGCGCTGCTGACCCGCCAGCTGGCAACTCTGGTGCAGTCCAACCTGCCGCTGGATGAGGCGCTGCAGGCTGCGGCCCAGCAGAGCCGCAGCGGTCGAATCAAGGGTACCCTGCTGCAGGTGCGCTCGCGGGTGGCAGAGGGACACACCCTGGCTTATGCCATGGGGGAGTTTCCGCAGGTGTTCAACGAGATGTACCGGGCGATGGTCAAGGCCGGCGAACATGCCGGTTTCCTGGGCCCGGTGCTGGAGCAGCTTGCGGACTACACCGAGCAGCGCCAGTACACCGGGCAGAAACTGAAAATGGCGATGATCTACCCCTTTATCCTGGTGGGTGTGGCGATCGCCGTGGTGGTGGCGCTGATGGTGTTTGTGGTGCCGGAGCTGGTTGGCATATTTGCCCACAGCCGGCGCGAACTGCCGTTGCTCACCAAGGGCCTGATCGCTGCCAGCGATTTTTTCCGGGACTACGGCCTGTGGTTGCTGGTGGGCCTGGTGGCGCTGGTGCTGATTGCCCGGCGCCTGTTGCGCAATCCCCGGCGGCGCAAGCGCTGGCACAGTTTCCTGCTGCGCATGCCCGGCGTGTCGCGACTGGTGATTGCGCTGGACACGGCGCGGTTTGCCTCCACCCTGAGCATCCTCATGGCCAGCGGGGTGCCGCTGCTCGAAGCCCTGCGCATTGCCGGGCAGGTGTTGACCAACCTCGTGTTGCAGCAGGACACCAAACTGGTGGCGGAAAGCGTGGAGGAGGGCAGCAGTCTCAACCGGGCGTTGCAGCAGAGCGGCCATTTTCCGCCGATGATGGTACATATGGTGGCAAGCGGCGAAGCCAGCGGCGAGCTGGAAACCATGCTGGAGCGTTCGGCCACCAACCAGGAGCGCGAGCTGGAAATGACCCTCGGTACCATGATGAGCCTGTTTGAGCCGCTGATGGTGGTTTTTATGGGCGGGATGGTACTCACGATCGTGCTCGCCGTGCTGCTGCCAATTTTTGATCTCAATACAATGGTGAAGTGACATTATGAAATATTCAATGCAAGCCGCAGGCACCCAGCGCGGCTTTTCCCTGGTGGAAATCCTGGTGGTGCTGGTGATTATGGGTCTGCTGATCAGCATCGTGGCCCCCACGGTGCTCAATCGCGCGGACGAGGCCCGGGTGCAGAAAGTCTACGCCGACTTCAAGGCGATCGAGACCGCGCTGAAAATCTACCGGCTCGACAACTACGTTTACCCCACCACGGAACAGGGGCTGGAAGCGCTGGTCGAGCCCAGCAGCCTGGATCCCGAGCCCCGCAACTTCAAGGCCGGAGGCTACCTGCAACAGGTGCCACTGGACCCCTGGGGACGGCCCTACCTCTACCTGAGCCCCGGCGAGAACGGGGAGATCGACATCTATTCCCTGGGCGCCGACGGCCTTTCCGGCGGAGAGGGCCAGAATGCGGATATCGGCAACTGGCGGGAGGAGCAGTAGACCTGCATGCCACGGTTGCGCCAGGCGGGCTTCAGCCTGCTGGAAATGCTGGTCACCCTGATCGTGATCGTGTTGATTACCTCGCTGGTCAGCCTCGCCATAAACTCCGGCGGGCAGGAAATTGAGCTGGAGGCGAAGGTGCGCAACCTGGGGGAAGTCGCCGCCTACGCCGTGGATGAAGCCCAGCTGATGGGCCGTGATTACGGGCTGTTGCTGCAGCAGGAAGTGGTGGAGCGGGATACGGTATACAGCTACCAATGGCGCGAGCGGTTGCCCGAGGGCTGGCGCGAGCCGACCACCGGCAAGGAGGTATTCGCCGGCCAGACTCTCCCCCCCGGAATCGAGCTGGAGCTGGAACTCGAGGGCGCTCCCGTTATCGACCTGGGCCTGGCGGGCGCGGAGGATGAGTTACCGCCACAGGTGGTGTTTTTTTCCAGCGGTGAAACCACGGCCGGCACTATCGACGTGAGGCGCCGGGCCGACGGCGAGTTGTTGTGGCGCATCGACTGGGACCTGCTGGGCCGCTTCAGGCTGTTGCCGCGCGGGGAGGACCCGGAGCTTGAGTAGGGCTGCCCCGAAGCGGCCCCCTCGGGGTTTGCTCTCGCCTGCCGAGGGCGGAATGCGCGGCTTTACCCTGGTTGAGGTGATGGTGGCGCTGGCGGTGGTGGCCATTGCGCTGCCGGCCCTGCTGGTCGCCCTGTCACAGCACGTGGATGGCACCGGCTACCTGCGCGATAAATCCCTGGCCCAGATGGTGGCCGCCAATAAACTGGCGGAACTGCGCATCATGTCCCGGGCCAGCCAGAACCTGCTGCGGGGCGAGGACAGCGGGGTCGCGCCCATGGCGGGACGGGAATTCAACTGGTGGATGGACAGCCAGCCCACCGAGGCAACCAATTTTTTCCGCGTGGAAATTACAGTTGCCGCAGGGGAAGAGCAGCGCGAGCAGCCCCTGTTCACCCTGGTGGCGTTTCTCTCTGCAGACCTGCGGGCGGATCCGGGAGCGACGGATGCGGACGGTTAAGGGAAGTGGGGGCTTTACCCTGGTGGAAGTGCTGATTGCCCTGGCGATCACCGCTTTTATCTCCGCCATCGCCTATAGCAGCCTGTCCAGCGCACTGGCGGCGGTGGAGAGTATCCGGGTCACGGCCCAGCGCACCTACGAGGTCGACCGGGCCTGGATGATCATCTCCAGGGACCTCGGCCAGTTTGTCGCCAGGCCGGTGCGCGATGAGTTCGGCGAGGTCGAGCCCGCCATGGTGGGCGGGGCCGCCGCCCGCTTCCCCCTGAGTTTTACCCGCACCGGTTGGCACAATCCTGTCGGTAACCAGCGCAGCAATCTCGAGCGCGTCAACTATCGCGTGGAGGACGGCGCCCTGTGGCGCGATACGTACCCCGTGCTGGACCGGGCGCCCGACTCGGCGCCCCGGCAGGTCCGCCTGCTGGAGGATGTGGAAGTGCTGGAGCTGGTATTCCTGGGCTCTTTGGCCGAAGCCGAGCCCGCCGGCAGCGGCATCGCGCTGGACACCCGGGGTTGGCAGGGGAGCTGGGTGGCAGATACCAGCGCGCCGAATACCGAACTGGCCCCGCCCGTGGCGCTGGAGTTCAGGCTGCAGCTCGAGGATCTGGGAGAGATGAGGCGGATCTATGCGCTACCTCCGCTCTAGGGATGCACAGGGCGGCGCCGCCCTGATTGCAGCACTGCTGGTGTTCGCCCTGTGCACGGCGCTGGTGGTCGCTATGGAACTGGAGTTCAGCCGGCTCTACCAGCGCGTCGCCAACATTCTGCTCGCCGAGCAGGCCACGGCCTACCTGCGTGGCGCCGAAGACCTTGCGGCCCTCGCCCTGCTGGCGGATTACGACGCCGACCAGGGCCGGGAGCAGCCGCGGGATGACCTGCTGGAAATCTGGGCGCAGACGCCGGCGCCCTACCCGCTGGATGAGGGCGGCTGGATGGTCGGTTGCCTGCGCGATCTGCAGGGACGCTTCAATCTCAACGCCCTGGCCCAGAGTGTGGCGCCGGCAGAGGGCGAGCAGCCGGGGACTGCACCGCGCTTTACCCCGGCCCAGGCCCAGTTTATCCGGCTGTTGCAGACCTTTGAGGAGCCCCAGCTGGGCGAGCAGGAGGCAATTGCATTGACCCGGGCGGTCACCGACTGGTTGGACCGGGATATCGAGCCCGCGGCCGAGGGCGCTGAAGACGACTACTATTTCGGCCTGACACCGGGCTATCGGACGGCGAACCGGCCCATGGCCAGCGTCAGCGAGCTGCGCGCGGTCGCCAACATCACCCCGGAGATTTACCGCGCGCTGGAACCGCTGGTCAGCGTCTGGCCGCAGCAGCCGGAGCCGCTCAATATCCACACGGCGTCGGCCGCGGTGCTGCGCTCGATCAACGCCGACGACGACCTCAGTCCCCTGGGCGCCGCAGAGGGGCAGGCCCTCGTAGAGCAGCGCCAGTCCGCCGGTTTTGCGGACATCGAGGAATTCCTGGACAGCCCGGTATTTGCCGGCAAGCAGGAGCAGATGCAGCAGGTAAGGACCTTGCTCGGGGAGTCGACAGGGTACTTCCTGCTATCGGCGGAGGTGGAAGTTGCCGACCGGAGGATGCGCTTGTACAGTGTGCTGCAGCGCGGCGGGCGGCAGATCAACGCCCTGGCTCGCGCCAGGGGCAGCCTGGATGACAACCAGGCAATACGGGGAGAAGAAGACACTTGCACAATAGCACCGTCATTAGACTGGTAAACGGCCGCCTGGCCTGGTACGCCCCGGGCGCCAGCGATGAGCCTCGCTGGCTGGACGAGGCCGAGGCCAGGGACAGCCTCTACGCGGCCATGGCGGAGCAGCGCACGGCCCCCTGTTTTGCCGCCCCCGGAGCCGACGTTCGCCTGCTGCGACTGGGCCTGAGCAGCGAGGAGAAAAAGCACATCGGCAAGTCCCTGCCCTTCATGCTCGAAGAGAGGGTGGCGGAGGACATCGACCAGCTGCATTTTGCCAGTGTGGCGCTGGACAAGCTTGATCTGGGTGTTGCAGTTTGCAGCATCGAGCGGATGGAGGCCTGGCAGTCGGAGCTGGCGGATTTTCCCGGGATCAGGCTGTGGCTGCCCGAGCCCCTGCTGTTGCCCTGGCGCAACGGCGAGTGGTGCATTGTGCTGGAGGGCGAGGATGCGATAGTGCGGTTTGACCAGTGCGGCGGCTTCACGGTTGAACGCGCCCTGTTGCCGGCAATGCTGGCGGGCCTGCCGGTTGACCAGCCCGACCCCGGCGCGGTGATATTCTACGGTCGCGACCAGGCTGCGGACACCGCGCTGTTGCCGGAGCACTTGCAGGCAAAAATCCAGTGGCGTCGCGGCAACCTCTACTCGGCGCTGCTGCTGGGTGAGACGCCGCAGCCCACCCTTAACCTGTTACAGGGCCCCTTCGCGGTGCGCCTGCCAGTGGCGCGCTGGTGGCGCGAATGGCGCGCGGTCGCCGCAGTTTTCGCACTGGCCTTCGGCCTGCAGCTGGTGGCCACCTACACCGACTACCTGAAGCTCGAGCGGGAGAACCTGGCTCTGCGTGGCGCGGTGGAAAACAGCTACCGCAAGGCCTTCCCCAGGGGGAACGCACCCGAACCGGAAAAACAACTGCAGCGCCAGCTGGCCGCGATGCGCGGTTCCGGCCAGAACAGCGGTTTTGTTCACCTGATGGAGCAGGTGGGCGCGGTGGTTGCCGGTAACAAGGGCACAACGATCGACACCATCAATTACAACTTCAGTGACCGCGGTGGTGAAATGCGCATGAATATCGTGGCGGCGGATTTTGAAGCGGTTGAGCGCGTGCGAGCGGGTATCAACAAGGCCGGGCTCGAAGCGATCATGGAGAGCAGCAGTGCCCAGGGAGACAAGGTGCGGGCCAGGCTGCGGGTGGGAGACAAGTCGTGAAGGAATGGTTTGCCGGGCTCAACCAGCGCGAGCAACTGAGCCTTTTCGTGCTCGGCATTGCGCTGGTGCTGTACCTGCTGTACCTGCTGGCCTGGGCCCCGCTGGCCCAGCGGCGCGAGGAACTGGCTGTACAGAACGAGAGCGTGGGCGAAAGCCTGCAGCGGGTCGATGCGATGGTCTCGGAGATCATGCGTTTGCGCGAGGGCGGTGTCGCCAGCACGGCGCGGCGGAACCTGACATCGCTGGTCAACCAGTCCACCGGTCGGCATGGATTGCAGGTGAGTCGCCTGCAGCCCAACAGCCGGGGCGACATCCAGGTCCGGCTCGAAAATGCGGTCTTTGACGATCTGCTTGCCTGGCTGGACGATGTGGAGAACCGCGAGGGCCTGCTGGTCACCGAGATAGCCATTACCCGATCGGGAACGACCGGCCGGGTCAACGCCACCATCCGCATCGCCCAGGCTTAGTGTACCTCGTCACTCATATTGTCACATTCAGACACAATATGAGTGACGAGGTACACTAGTGGCTATGTCCAGGATCCTCGGGGCGTTCGCCCTGGTATTGCTTTTACTGGTAAGCCTGCTGGCCAGCAGCCCCGCGCGCCTGGTCGGACTGGTGCTGCCCGCGGGACAGGTGGTGATGCAGGGGTTCAGCGGTACCGTGTGGCAGGGACAGGCCAGCCGGTGCCTGGTGCGGACCCCTGCAGGTTATCTCCATCTTGGCGCCGTCAGCTGGCGGCTCTCCCCTGCCTCATTAGCGCTGTTTGCACCGCGTCTGACCCTGGAGTCCCGCTGGGGCAACCAGACACTCAATACCGGCCTGGTGCTGCGAGGCGGCGACGATATCGATCTCGAGGCGCTGGAGGCGACTATTCCGGCGGACCTGCTGCGACAGTTTGTGCCGGTCACACTGGCCGGAGCGCTCTCGGTGCAGTTGGAGCAGCTGAAACTGCGCGCCGGCTGGCCGGTGGAGGGCTCCGGTCGCCTGGTGTGGCAGGGCGGCGGCTGGAACTCTCCCTCGGGCCCGATCCCGCTGGGAAGCTACGCCCTGGATTTCAGACAACCGGCCGGGTCGGCGCTCGCGGGTGAGGTGGTGACGCTGGCCGGCGGGGTAAGCGCGGAGGGTTCGGTGCGGCTGGAAGACAGATCCTACGACGTCGATATCACGGTACGCGGCGAGGGCGGGCTGGACGAGCGCCTGCAGCAGGCACTCAGCCTGATGGCGCGCCCGGTCGACGGGGGTTACCGGATCAAGCTCGAGGGTGAAATAGAGGACTGACACCGGATTGGTTCAGCTGTGCCGACCAGGCGCGACCTGCACCGGGGCAAAGCTGTTTTATAATCCGGTTTTTAATGTGTTTACAGGGGAAACAGGCGATGACAGAAGGTGGCTACAGAAAGTGGGAATGTGTGATCTGCGGATTTATTTACGACGAGGCGGACGGCCTGCCGGAAGATGGTATTGCCGCCGGTACCCGGTTCGAGGACCTGCCGGAAGACTGGGAGTGCCCGGACTGCGGTATTTCCAAGGCGGACTTTGAACCGATGGAAGCCTGAAAAATGAAAAGCGGCTCCCTGTCCATCCTGCTGGCGGCCCTGTTTGGCCTCAGCCCGGCGACTTTTGCCGGTGCCCAGGACAAGGCAGTCAAGCCCATGCAGGGCGTGCCCGCCAGCAGGGAGTCACAGGTCACCATGGCCAACTACCGCGACTACCCCATGAGTATGTGGTCGTTCCGCAATGCAGGGGCGGTGCTCAACACGGTGGTGGTGCCCAGGGAGGGGGACATACGGCCGCTGCCGGGCCCCCTGCGCCCCGAACTCGGCGAACGCATGGTCACCGGCCCCGCTGGCCAGCAGCTCGGCTTCGATGCCCTGTTTGCGGCGAATTACGCCGATGCGGTGCTGGTGATGCAGGGCAGCCGCCTGCTGCACGAGGCCTATTTTCACGACTTCACCCAGCGCAGCCACCACATCTGGTTTTCCATGACCAAATCACTGGTCAGTGCGGTCTTCGGCCTGCTGGTAGCCGAAGGCAAGGTGGAGCTCGATGCCTCGCCGGCGAAGTACATCCCCGAGTTGCAAGGCAGCGGGTTTGAGCGGGTGACCATCCAGCAGGTGCTGGATCACGCCACGGCCATCGATTTCAGGGAGAACTATACCGATCAGGAATCGGATTTTTTCCGTTTTTACGCCCCGGCCCTGAGCATGGGCTGGATGCCCGGTGCCGCCGATGTGCGGCCTGACGACGCCGAGATTTACGGGGTACAAGACTTCCTGGTGCATTTCATCAAGCCCGATCCGGCGCTGGCGCCGGGGGATGCCTTTGACTACAACTCCAGCAACGCGGATGTCCTGGGCTGGCTGATCGCCAGGATCTCGGGTCAGTCCCTGCAGGATTTCGTCCAGCAAAATCTGTGGGCCAAACTGGGGGCGGAGCACGATGCTTTCCTGGTGGTGGACCGGGCCCTGGTGCCGGTTGCCACCGGCGGGATGAACACCACTTTGCGGGATGCGGCGCGCTTCGGCATGATGATCCGCGACCGGGGCGAATACGCGGGCCAGCAGGTGATTCCCGCTCCGTGGGTCGATGCGACCCTGGCCGTCGACGATAAACTCAGGGCCAATATGGCGGCCAACCCGAAGTACGGCGAGGAGCCCTGGTCGGCCTACCACAACATGTGGTGGATTCTCGACGAGCAGGCGGGGGAGTACTGCGCCGTCGGCATCCACGGCCAGGTCATTTATATCAACCGCAGCGCCGATACGGTAATGGTCTGGTTCTCCAGCCAGCCGGTGGCCAGCGCCGCCCGCAATCCCGGGTTCCGGGCCAAGCTTCAGGCAGCCCGGGAACTGGCCGTATCACTCACCCGGAAACCGACACTGCAGTGACCGCTATTGCCCGCAGGTAGGGTACACTGGCGCCCTCGATTTGAAGCAACAGGAACAGCTGCGATGAACGTGATTGCCCAGCGTCTCGACGCGGTGCGTGAACAGATGAAAACCGCCGGATACGACGCGCTGGTAGTGCCGCGGGCCGACGAGTATCTGGGGGAGTACATCCCGGCCCACAATGAGCGCCTGCGCTGGCTCAGCGGGTTTACCGGCTCGGCGGGGTTTGTCCTGGTCACCGCCACCGACGCCGCGATTTTCGTCGATGGCCGTTACAAGGTGCAGGTGCGCCAGGAAGTTGCCCCGGACCTGTTTGACTACTGCCGCCTGGGCGATGATCCCCACGCCGAGTGGCTGGCTGCGCACCTGCCCCGCGGCGCGGTGGTGGCCTGCGATTCGCGCATGCACAGCCTGCGCTGGTATCGCGACAGCGAGGCCGCCCTGGCTGCCTCCGGACTGCAGCTGATTGCGGCGCCGCAGAACCTCGTGGACACCTGCTGGCGGGAGCGGCCCGCCCCGCGTGTCAGCCCGGCGCTGCTGCTGGATGAGCAGTACAGCGGTGAGTCCAGTAGCGCCAAGCGCGAGCGCATAGGCGCGCAAATAGCGGCAAAAGGCGCCCAGGCCGCGCTGGTATTCGCCCCGGACTCGATCAGCTGGCTGTTCAATATCCGCGGTACGGACATACCGAAATTGCCGGTGGTACAGGGGTTGGCCCTGCTGGAGGCGGACGGGCAGGCGACCTTGCTGGTTGACCCCGGCCGGGTCCCGGAGGGGTTCGCGGCCCATGTGGGAGAAGGTGTCACGGTGCTGCCCGAAACCGATGCTACCCGGGTGCTGGCCGCATACCGGGGTCGACGCGTCCTGGCGGACCCGGATACCGCCAATGCCTGGAGCCAGCTGGCCCTGGAGAATGGCGGCGCGACCCTGGTGGCGGGCAGTGATCCCGTACTGCTGCCCAAGGCCTGTAAAAACAGCGTGGAAATTCAGGGAACCTGCAATGCCCACGTTCGCGATGCGGTGGCCGAGGTGCGTTTCCTGGCCTGGCTGGATGCTGAAGTGGCCGCCGGCCGCCTGTACACGGAGGCGGAACTGGCGGACCGCTTGCTGTCATTTCGCGCGCTGGGGGAGGGCTTCCAGGATGTGTCCTTCGATTCGATTTCCGCGGCGGGAGCCAACGCCGCCATGTGCCACTACAACCACCTGAATGTGGCTGCACCGGCCAGCCTGCCGATGGACAGCGTCTACCTGATAGACAGTGGCGGCCAGTATCTCGACGGCACCACGGACATCACCCGCACGGTGGCGGTCGGTGACCCGGGCGACGATATTCGCCGGATGTTCACCCTGGTACTGAAGGGTCATATCGCCCTGGACCAGGCCCGCTTCCCGGTGGGCACCACCGGTTCCCAGCTGGATATCCTGGCCCGCCAGTTCCTGTGGCAGGAGGGGTTCGACTACGACCACGGCACCGGCCACGGCGTCGGTGTTTTCCTGAGTGTTCACGAGGGTCCGCAGCGTATTGCCAAGGCGCCCAATACCACCGCCCTGCAGCCGGGGATGATCGTCAGCAACGAGCCCGGCTATTATCGGGCTGGCGCTTTCGGCATTCGCTGCGAGAACCTGGTGGTGGTGCGCGAGTCCAGCCGGGGCGGTGAAGAGCAGGCCATGCTGGAATTCGAGGCCATTACGCTGGTGCCTTTTGACCTGCGCCTGGTGGACGCCAGCCTGATGACCGCGGCTGAGCTGCACTGGCTGGACAGCTACCACCAGCGCGTGGCCGCGGTTGTGGGCCCCCTGCTCGAGGGCGCCGACCTGGCCTGGCTGGAGCGGGCCACCCGCCCGCTGGTGGCCTGAACCTGCGCAGCGCCGGTACATCGGCTGCTTCCCGCCGGCGAATTGTGTAGACTGCCCGTATAACAACATAGCCCGGGGATACAACGATGTCTGCAGCAGGTGGCGCCCAGTCGCACTGGTCATCCCGCTTTTCCTTTCTCATGGCCTCGGTGGGGTTCGCCGTTGGCCTGGGGAATATCTGGCGCTTTCCCTATGTTACCGGGGAGAACGGCGGCGCCGCCTTCGTCCTGGTCTACCTGGCCTGTGCCTTTGGTATCGGCGTCCCTATCCTCATGGCAGAAATGCTCATCGGCCGGCGGGGGCAGGGTAGCCCCCCCTCGGCAATGGCCAATGTAGCCCGGGAGAGCGGCAGGTCCCGCCGCTGGGCCGGGGTGGGTGGCATGGGCCTGCTGGCGGCCTACACTATCGAGATCGTCTACGCGGTGGTGGTGGGCTGGGTGCTTTGGTACCTGTTCAAGGCGATTACTACCGGCTTTGTCGGGGTAGATGGCATAGAAGCCAGTGCCCAGTTCAGCGCCGTGCTGGACGACAATATCGGCATGGTGTTCTGGACCCTGGTGGGCCTGGCCATCACGGGGTTTATCATTTATTCGGGCGTCAAGGACGGCATCGAGCGGGCTGTGGTGGTGATGATGCCACTCATGTTCCTGCTGCTGCTGGCCCTGGCCACTTACAACTATTTCGCCGGTGGCTTCGAGGAAGCGATGACCTGGCTGTTCACACCGGATTTCAGCAAAATAGGCCCCAGCACGGTGCTGGCGGCAGTGAGCCAGGCGTTTTTCTCCATCGGCGTCGCCATGGCGGGCATGATGACCTACGGCTCCTACCTGCCTAAATCTATTTCAATCAGTCAGTCGGTGTTGATTATCGTTATAGCGGATACGGGTGTGGCGCTGCTCGCGGGCCTGGTGATTTTTCCGGCGGTGTTTCAGCACGGCCTCGACCCGGCCGAGGGCGCGGGGCTGATCTTCCACACCCTGCCCGTGGCCTTTGCCCAGATGCCAGGGGGTTACCTGTTCAGTATCCTGTTTTTCCTGATGCTGACCGTTGCCGGCATCACCTCCATGGTGGGCCTGGTAGAGTCGGTGAATTACTGGGTGGAGGAGCGCTACGGCATTCCCCGCCACAAGAGCGCCCTGCTGGTGATCGGTTCCATCGCCATTCTCAGTGTGATCAGCGCCCTGTCCTACAACAAGATCAGCGATTTCACCCTCGGCGGCTATAACTTCAACGATACCCTGGACTACTTTTCCACCAAGGTACTGCTGCCGTTGGGCGGCCTGTTGATTGCGGTTTTTGCCGGCTGGGCGGTGCACAAGAGCGCCAGTCGCGATGAGTTGACCAGCCTCAACGCCGTGACCTACGAGATCTGGCATTTCCTGATCCGCTTCGTGGTACCCCCCGCGCTGCTGGTGATTTTTGTCGTGGGCGTGATCGGCTAGTGTATCGGTTCCTTCGCTAGAGCAGCTGGAACAGCACCGGGCCGGCAAACAATACGGCCATGCCTACCACCGGCCCCGGCAGCGGCAGGCCCGTGGCGATCACCAGTACTTCCGCCGCCAGCTGGCAGGCGAGCAGAATAATGAAGAATCCCAGCATGGCAGCTGTCCCCCCGGTTCGTTGGTTTGTCTGGCGTGAACCGGCCTTGCCCCGACCCGGGTTTCACAGCATGGGTGAAAACAGGCGGGCAATCCCCATGGCCAGGGGAAACCAGACTGGCTTGTTATCCATCTCCTGGGTGCTCACCTGTCTGCTGCGGCGCATGTCCGCCTGCAGCATCTCGTCAACCCGGGCGGCAAACGCCGGGTCGTCAACCAGCAGGGTGATCTCGAAATTGAGACGGAACGAGCGGTTGTCGAAGTTTGCGGTGCCGACCCCTGCGATACGGTCATCCATCAGCAGCACTTTCTGGTGCATGAAGCCACCCTGGTACCGGTAGACTTTGACTCCGGTGGGCAACAGGTCACGAGTGTAGGACCAGTTGGCCATGGCAACCACCGGCCCGTCGGGCTCGTCGGGAATCAGCACCCGCACATCGACGCCGCGCAGAGCCGCCAGTTGCAGGGCAGAGACGATGCCGTGGTCCGGTACGAAGTAGGGGCTAGCGATCCAGATGCGTCGGGTCGCAGCGGCAATCGCCTGGTGGTACATGAGCCCCGCCTCATCGTATTCACTGGCCGGGTCCGACGGGAACACCAGGACAGTGCTGTCGCCCCTGGGGGAGTCGGGGAAATCCCATTCTACATGCATCGCGGAACGCGTCGCCCAGTGCCAGTCGGTGGCAAAAGCGAGCATCGCGCCCATTACCGCCGGCCCTTCCACCCGGGTATGGGTGTCCCGCCACTGGCCGTAACGTCTTTTCAGCCCCATGTACTCGTCGCCGACGTTGTGGCCGCCAATCCAGGCGTACTTGCCATCCACCACCACGTTCTTGCGGTGATTGCGGAAATTGAGCTGGAAGCGGTTGCGCCGGCCCTGGGTGGTGTTGAAGGGCGCCACCTTGACGCCGGTCATTTGCAGCTGGCTGCAAAGGCGCGTACCGGCGAATTTGCGGCTGCCGATCTCGTCGTACAGCAGGAACACCTTGACCCCGGCTCGCGCCCTGTCGGCCAGCGCCCGGCACAGGCGCCTGCCCAGGTTATCATCCCGGATGATATAGAACTGGAAGAAAATATATTTCTGGGCGCTTTCCAGGCCGGCCAGGATGCTGTCGAAGGTCTGCTGGCCGTCGATGAGTAACTCGACCCGGTTGCCGCTGGTGGCGGGCATGCGCGCCAGATTGTAAAGGCTGGCATAGAGCGGGGTGTCGCTGGAGACCGGCACGATATGCTGCTCGATCATACTGCTTGTGCGGCGGATCAGTCGCAGGGACTCCCGCTCGATCTCATCGCGCTGGTCCAGGTACCCGTCGAACTTGTTGCGTCCGAACACCAGGTACAGCGGCACCGTGATGTAGGGCAGGGTGAGCAGGGATATGGCCCAGGCGACGGCCCCCTGGGACGTGCGCGCATTCAGTATGGCTTCCAGCGCCGAGACAATGGCCATGACATAGACCAGGACCAGCGCGACGGCGATGAGTGTTGTGACTAGTTGCGCGTCCATGGGCCCGAGTCTAGCAGGCAGTGCCCGCCCGCAACACCTCCCCGTGTGCGAGCCGCAAAAGGGCGAAGAGGATCAGCCGGGCGAGACCTTGTTCGCCAGCGCCATGCCGACCAGCATGGCCACAACGAACATTCCGGTCTTTTCGTCCAGGTAGGTCAGGGCGGATATCGCCGGCCCGGGACAGTAACCGTAGACGCCCCAGCCGATGCCGAAGATGGCAGCGCCGCCCAGCAGCCGGCCGTCGATGACCGTGGTGGCGGGCAGGTAGAAGCGAGGGTTGAGCGCCGGACGCTTCATTTTGGGCACGAAGCGGAAGGCGATCAGGGTGACCAGTACCGCGCCGCCCATTACGAATGCGAGGTCCGGAATCCACTGCCCGCCGACATCGAGAAAACCCAGTACCTTGGCCGTGTCCGTCATTCCCGACATCGCCAGGCCGACCCCGAAAACAATACCGCACAGCAGTCCCACGAGAGCCTTCATACCAGCACCTCCGGCAGCAGGTGGCGGATCAGGTAGACCGTCGCGATCCCGGTTGCCATGAAAGTAATGGTGGCCGCCAGCGAGCGGGGCGACAGGCGGCCGATGCCGCAGACGCCGTGGCCGCTGGTGCAGCCACTGCCCATGCGAACACCGAAACCCACCAGCAGGCCGCCGGCGACCGCCTGCCACCAGGGCAGAGGACTGGGCGGAGGGTTGGGAACGCCCGCCAGCAGGTGGTACAGCACGGGCCCGACCACCAGGCCGACGATAAACAGCCAGCGCCAGGCGTTATCGGGCTGCGCCGATACGGCGCCCCAGACTATGCCGGCAATACCGGCAATGCGGCCCAGTAAAAACATCAGTGCGACCGAGGCCGCGCCAATCAGCAACCCGCCGATCAGGGGTGTGGTATATGCGAACATGAGTTACCTCCGGGTTGCGATTATAGCGCCCTGTTGCCGCGGCCGCGATTGCTCTGGATCAATTGTGACAGCCTCCGCTTGCCGCCCGTCACTCCAGCAACCCCTTGCCCGGCACGAAGTTGGCCTCCAGCCTGATACCCTCCGGGTCCTCGAACAGCACCGAGTAGTAACCCGGGGCCCAACCGTCTTCCTGTGGAGGGTGAACGATGCGGGCCGCAGTGGTCTGCAGGAAACGATGCAGCTCATCCACGTCCTGGCGCTCGCGCAGGCGAAAGCACAGGTGGTGCAGGCCCGCTGCGATTCTGGTCGAAGCGATGTTGTGATTCCTGCCGTTCGCTGGCGCGAATACCTACGGCGGTCCTGCCCCCCACACAGTAGTAGATCCCCTCGCTGTCCAGTACCGGACTCAGGCCAAGGAAGGGTAACAGCTGGCCGTAAAAATCCCTGGCAGCCGGGAAGTCGCCGACGGTAAGGAAGGTATGGGCGATACCGTTGATTTCCATCTTAGTACCTCCGGTGCCTGCTGTCAGGCCTGGATATTCTCCGGTCCCCAGTAGGCTTTCATACTGGCAACCTTGCCCTGCTCGTCAAACTCGAAAACGTCGATGACATCGATGACCATTCCGGGCATTTCAACCTGGAACGGAAAGGCTACGGCGTTACCGGCGCAGCGCGGCGTACCTGTCAGGGCCAGCCTGGCGCCGGACTTCAGCGCCCCCTCGTAAAAACTACAGATGGCCTCCAGGCCCTCGTGCACGGGAGTGCCCACGGGATCTTCCACCCTGGCATTGCTGGCATACATGCCACGAATGATCTCAATATCTGTATTGGCAAAAGCCTCTACATACTTTTCAACCGCCTTGATCTTGTCTTTCGCGTCCATAGCGTCCTCGCATTATTGTTGTTCAGCAGTGCCTCAGTAACCACAGAGTGTGGCGTAGCGGTCCTTGTGAAATCCGGTGTCCCCGAATATCTGCATTGTCACCCGGGCCCGTTTGAGAAAGAAGCCTATCTCCAGCTCGTCGGTGACACCGATGCCGCCGTGCATTTGCACCGCCTCATTGGTCACTCTTTTTACCAGCTCGTTCAGTTTCGCCTTGGCCAGGCTGGCCAACATCGGCAGTTGATCCGGTGTTTCGTCCACGGCGCTGAGCGCCTGCAGCAGGACCGAACGGCACAGCTCGAACTCAGCCTGCATTTGCGCGGCCCTGTGTTGCAGTGCCTGGAAGCTGCCGATCGGTGCGCCGAATTGTTCCCGTTGCTTCAGGTAGGCCACCGTGCGCTCAAAGGCTTCCAGCGCGCAACCCATCATCTCCGCGGCAATGGCGATGCGGGCGCGATCCAGCACCGCATCGAGTACGGCCCAGCCTTTCCCGGCTTCACCGATGACGGCGTCCGCCGCCACCCTGACATTGTCAAAATCCAGATTGGCGGCGTTGCGGCTGTCGGCCATGACAGTGCGCCGGCAAGTTACCCCGGGCGCTTCGCGATCCACCAGCAGCAGGGTCAGCCCCGCGCGGCTGCGCTCCTCGCCGTCGCTGCGCGCCACCACGATCAACTGCCTGCAGCTGTGCCCGTCCAGCACGAAGGTTTTGCTGCCATTGATGACGAAATCCTCCCCGTCGGCTCGGGCGGTGGTGGTGATATGGCAGGGCCGGTGATGGTGGGACTCTTCGAGCGCCAGGGCCAGAGTCAGTTCGCCGCCGGCAATTTGCGGCAGCATGGCGAACTTTTGCCTGGCGCTGCCACCCAGCAGGATGGCAGAGGCGCCCACCACGGCCGAGGCGAACAGGGGTGAAGCGGCGAGGGTCCGGCCGCATTCCTCGATGACCACTCCAAGGCCGGTGAAACCGAAATCCAGACCGCCGTATTCCTCGGGCAGAATGATACTGGCCCAGCCCAGCTCGACCATCTGCTGCCACAGCTGCGGTGAATAACCCAGCGGGTCGCGCTCATCGCGCAGTTTACGCAGGGCAGCCACCGGGGCATTGGCGGCGAGAAAGTCCCGGGCCGTGTCCCGCAGCAGCCGTTGCTCCTCGTTCAGGACCAGTGACACTAGCGTTCTCCCGGCTGGGGCAGTGCCAACACGCTCTTGGCAATTACGTTCAGCTGTATTTCGGAGCTGCCTCCGGCAATGGTCATCGCCTTGGACATGGCCCACAGCCGCAGGGCATCGAGTTCCTCGCTGGAGAATTCCTCGCCCTCCCAGCCCAGGCCGCGACTGCCCATGATTGCCAGTAACAGCTCACTCTTGGTTTTCTCGGCCTCGGTGCCCAGGTACTTCATTACCAGGGGCGCTGCGCTGCGCACGCCGCTGGCCTTTTCCTCGAAACCGCGGAAGTGGGTCAGGGCAATCGCATGCATCTGCATATCATATTCGACCAGGTCGCTGCGCAGCTGGGCGTCGCTGATCCTGCCCTCCTCGAAGTCCAGGTACTGGCGCGCCGCCGCGTTGGGTGCCATGACCTTGCGCGGCGAGTCACTGCCGATCTCCGCCATCAGCTTGCGCTCGTGCACCAGCAGGGCTTTTGCCACAGACCAGCCCTGGTTCAGCCCGGCCACCAGGTTCTCCCTGGGCACTTTCACGTTATCAAAAAAAGTCTGGCAAAATTCCGACTCGCCGCTGATCAACGCGATTGGTGTGGTGCTGACGCCCTCGGAGTCCATATCGATAAGGAGGAAGCTGATGCCCTCCTGCTTTTTTACGTCGGGATTGGTGCGCACCAGGCAGAATATCCAGTCGCACTTGTCCGCTGCGGTGGTCCAGATCTTGCTCCCGTTGACCAGGAAATAGTCCCCCTTGTCTTCTGCCTTGCACTGCAGGCTGGCCAGGTCCGAGCCTGCCCCGGGTTCAGAGTAACCCTGCGCCCAGCGCGATTCGCCGTTGATGATGGCGGGGATATGCTGGCGCTTTTGCGCCTCGTTACCGTATTCCAGCAGTGCCGGGCCGAGCATCCAGAGGCCTATGCCGTACAGCGGTGTACGCGCCCTGATGCGTTTCATTTCCTCCTTGATCACCTGGCCCTGGCGGTCGCTGAGGCCTCCGCCGCCGTATTCGGTGGGCCACTCGGGGGCTATCCAGCCCTTGTCGCGCATGCGCTCAAACCACAACCGCGCATCTTCCGAGGGAAACGTACCGCGGCGCCCGCCCCAGTATTGCTCCTGGGGGGTGATGGGTTGGCGTTGCGAGAGAGGACAGTTGTCCTCCAGCCACTGGCGCACTTCCTGGCGGAATTGTTCGAGTTCCTGCAAAAGCTTTCTCCGGTTGGGTTTACATCGCGCATGGTTCATTGCGCATCAGTGCTTTTTGAACGACGGACTATGGTAAGGGTGCATGCTCGCCGGTTAAAGAGTCACCATGTTAGCGCCGCCTTGCAACAGGACAATGGCTTAATAAGTCAGCCTGCCTGACATAATGCGCCAGGCAATCCCCCGCGGACACAATCGGTTTATCGTTCCATATCCTGCCGGTTGACCGCGGTTTATGGCGCGGGCATGCTGAGCGCACTGAAATTGTAGAGGTGGTATATGCAGAGGTTTGATGACCAGGTGGTATTGGTAACCGGCGCCGGTGGTGGCATCGGTCGGGCCAGCGCGCAGCGCATAGCCGCGGAGGGTGGGGCGGTGTATTGCGTCGACCTCAATGGGGAGGCGGTGCAGGCCACGGTGGACACCATTGTTGCCGCGGGAGGCAAGGCCAGCGGCCGGGTCTGCGACATCGGCAGCGAGGACGATGTGCGGGCCTGCGTGGCAGCCTGCGTAGAGCAGTACGGCGGCCTGAATGCCCTGGTCAACATGGCGGGCGTGCTGCGCTTCGACGACACCGAGCAGCTCCAGCTTGCCCAGTGGCAGAAGGTTATCGATGTCAATCTTACCGGTACCATGCTGCTGTGCCGGGAGGCCCTGCCGCACCTGGTAGCCAGCAAGGGTGCCATCGTCAATGCCGCCTCCACCGCAGCCCTGGCCGGGCTGCCCTGCGGGGTGGCTTACTCCGCCAGCAAGGGTGGGGTGCTCGCCATGACCCGCAGCATCGCCATCGAGTACGCCAAGCGCGGTGTGCGCGCAAACTGCGTCTGCCCCGGCGAAATTAAAACCGGCATGACCGACGGGGTGGCCTTTCCGGAAACCATGGACTTCGATCTGATCTCCCGGGTAATTTCGCCGACCGGCGCGCGTGGCCCGGAGGTGGTGGCCAGCGTCATCGCCATGCTCGCCTCCCAGGATGGTATCCATATCACCGGCGAGGATATCCGGGTGGACGGCGGCACCCTGGCCTGATCGGGAAGCGAGCAACCGGCATGGACCAGTCCAGAATAACCTTCGTGATCAACGGCCAGACTTTCAGCCTTCGTCCCGGCGATGCGGATGGCATCGGCGCGATACCTGCCGCAGAGCGGCAGCAGTTGATCGAGCTGCTGCAAGCCGTGCAACAGCATGACCGCCGGGTCGGGGATATTGCCCGCAGCGCCCGGGACAGGGCAGCGGTCAGCCCTGCCGGCACCGCGGGCGCGATGCAGCCGGAGTATCGCCCTGCCGGGGCCGAACGCCTTGGCAGTGGTGACGTGGATGCCTTGATGGCCAGGCTGGTAGCGGAAGACAATCGCAACAGAAAATCAGCCCCGAGCCGGGAGGGTTTGTTGAAGTGGGTGCTGGGTGCAGTGGGAGCGGTAATCCTGCTGGTGCTGATTTTCTAGGCGCTAACGCCCGGCGCGCTACTGGGATTCAATGAGTTTGACCTTGAAGGTTTTTTCCTGTTTATCGCGCCGGGTGCTGATCTGGATGGTATCGCCGGGCTGCCTTTTCTCCAGTAAGTCGAGGTAGTCGTCGTTGCTGCGCACGGCTTTGCCATCGATTGCGGTAATGATGTCACCCAGAATCACCTCCCCGCGTGTACCGCGGTAAGCACCGGTGATACCCGCCAGGTGGGCCGGCAATCCCGGATATACCTGCACCACCGGCAGGCCCTCGATCCGGTAGCGCCGGATCCAGGAATCGCTGGCCAGCTCCACGCCGATGATGGGCCGCAGGATGCGGCCATAGCTGATCAGCTGTGGCACGACTTCCTTTACGGTGTTTACCGGGATCGCAAAGCCTATGCCTGCGCTGGCGCCGCTGGGGCTGTATATCGCCGTATTGACCCCCACCAGCTGACCCAGTGAATTGAGCAGCGGTCCGCCGGAGTTACCCGGGTTGATGGCGGCGTCGGTCTGGATCACGCCGCGAATCCTGCGGTTGTCAGGCGCCTGGATCTCGCGCCCGAGTGCACTGACGATGCCCGTGGTCAGGGTGGTGTCGAGGCCGAAGGGGTTGCCGATAGCCAGCACCTTGCGGCCCACGGTCAGCTCGGAAGAATCACCCAGCGGCAGTGTGGCAAGGTGGTCCGGCGGGTCTTCGATGCGCAGGACCGCCAGGTCCTTTTCCGGCGCCAGCCCGATGACCTCGGCTTCATGCTCGCTGCGGTCGTGCAATGTCACCGTCAGCTTGTGAGCGCCGGCGATGACATGAAAATTGGTGACGATCAGCCCGCTCCTGTCCCACACGAACCCGGTACCCGCGCCCTGGGGAATCTCCTGCACGTTCGGGCTGAAGAAGTTACGGCGCAGTGCCTTGTTGGTGACGAACACGACTGACGGGCTGGCCTTGCTGAATATCTCGGTGCTGTTGGCCTCGTCGTCCGTGGCGAAACTGAGGTAGTCAGGCTCTGCCGCGCTGCCGAGGGAAAGCAAAAGCAACAGCAGCGCCGCGGCAGTGCCCCGATAACACGGATTGTTGTGTTCCTGGCCTGGTCATGCGGGTTTACCGCTGCTGCAGGCCCGCGATGAATGCCTCGATGCGTTTGGCATTGGCACCCAGGTCGCCGACTCCCACCCGGGAGACGGATCGCAGGTCCACCAGGGCGCCCTCGGCATTGGTGCGCACACGAATAACGATGTCGTCCTTGAAGCCCATGACGGTGGTAGTGTCCACCGCCTCGATGATGCCGGCGTTGCGGTCCTGCAGATAGATATCCCAGCCCATGTCGGTTGCCACCCGCACCGCCTTGTCAAACAACTCGTCATACGCCATCGCGGTGCGCAGGGTCAGGAGATCGGGATAGGCCTGGGCCTGCAGCTCCAGGGTGGCGGGATCGGTCTCCAGGCTGTTGCTGTCGGGTCCGCGCTGTTTCCCGGCCGCGGTAAATGCCGGCGGGTCCTGCAGGTCGGTGGATATATCGTGGATGCGGGGGTATTGCCCGGCGCCCAGCAGGGACAGCAACAGTAGCGTTCCCGGCAGGGCGAGCAGTGCCCGCCCTGCCAGGGCCTTGCGCCAGGGTGCAAAGCGCGGCAGCAACATCAACAGGATAGCCAGCAACAGGGCCAGAGCCGCTCCGGCGCAGGCCAGGGCATAGAGCAGCAGTCCCTGCTGCCAGGCGCCCGCCCGCACTGTCAGCACCGCAGCCGGCAGCGCCAGCAGCAGGGCAAGGATGAGATAACCCAGCCAGTTGACGAGGGCGGGCCGGTTCCGGTTCAGGGTGTCAGCTGTCTGGCTCATGTCCGTCTCCTGGGGGCTGGAAGTTTACGCAGGCACAGAATACTAGCTGGCAGCTGCACATGCGAGTGGTGGGGCGGTTCAATTGGGCAGCCCTGTCGCCAGTTTAGCCGCGACTCCATTTGAGCTGGTGGGCGGCTTCTGGTTAACTCTCGCGCTGACCAGACAGGCCGCAGTGCAGATTCGCGCGCGGTCGATAACAGACGGGGAGTACAGGGGTTATGGGCAGAGTTGCCGGTAAGGTTGCAATTGTCACAGGCGGTGCCAGCGGCATGGGCAAGGCGGACGCGATATTGCTGGCGCGCGAGGGCGCCCGGGTGGTGGTTGCGGATTTGAATGAAAAGGATGGCCAGGCAGTGGCAGACGCCATCGGGGACAGCGCGAGCTTTATGCGCCTGGATGTGACCGACGAGGACAACTGGCAAGTCGTGATCGCGGCCACGGTGGAGAAATTCGGCCGCCTGGACATCCTGGTGAATAACGCGGGGATGATCGCACTGGGTAACATCGTCGATACCGACCTCGCCATGTGGCGCAAGATCAACGCGGTCAACAGTGACGGCGTTTTCCTGGGCTGCAAGCACGCCATTCCCGCCATGGCCGCCAGCGGCGGCGGCTCCATCGTCAATATGTCTTCGGTAGCGGCCATCCACGGCCAGTCCTTCGTCGCCGCCTACACGGCCAGCAAGGGCGCGGTGCGCTCCCTGACCAAGAGCATCGCCATGTTCTGCAAGGAGCAGAAAAACGGTATTCGCTGCAACTCCATCCACCCCGACGGGGTGAAGACGCCCATGGTGGTCAAGGTAGCCATGGGCAAGGACGTGGCCACCCCGGAAGACATCGAGGAGGTCGGCAAGTACGGCAATATGTGCGACCCCGAGGATATCGCCAACCTGGTGCTGTACCTCGCCTCCGATGAGTCCCGCTTCGTCAACGGTTCGGAAATGCTGATCGACAACTGCGCTACCATCACCCCGCCGCTGGGCGTGATGTAGCAAACTGCAGGAGGCTCCAGGCCTTGGAAAAACTCGTTTACTCACTCTGGCAGGGTGCCCAGCCAGGCGGCGATGACTTCCGCGATGACCTGCTCGAAGGGCTGTGTCCGCGCCTTGCCCGGTTGGAGGGCATTCGCGGCGTGCGCCTGGCGGTCGCGGACAGCGCGGTGGCACCGGCGGCAGGGCGCCGCATGGAGAGCCACCCGCCGCTGCCCGGGGCCTTTCTCTCCCTGTGGGTCGATTGCGCCGGGGCGGCAGACACCTGGGAACCGCTGATCGACCGGCATGTCGCGCGCCGGAGCGGCTACCTGGTGGTGGAGGCTGAGCCGTTGGTGAGCCAGCGCACGCACCCCGTCGCGCCCGGCGAGCGGGTGCCGGGAATGTGTCATGTGGTTTTTCTGCGCCGGCCCGCGTCCCTGGCAAGGGAGGAATGGTTCTCCGTTTGGCAGGGCAGCCATACCCGGGTAGCGATCGAGACCCAGTCAACGTTTGGCTACCGCCAGAACGTGGTCGTGCGCGCCATCGGCGCTGATACGCTGCCATGTGACGCCATTGTCGAGGAGAACTTCCCCGAGGGCGCGATGGCATCTGACCACGTGTTTTACGATACCGGTGGCGACGATGATCTGCTGCAGCAAAGAATGACCGCCATGCTGGAAAGCTGCTGCGCGCTTCATCGATTTTGAGCATATCGACGTGATACCGATGAGCGAGTACCTGGTCAGGCCTCTCGGCTGAGCCTGCTCCCGGTGGCGTCAGCCATGGTGGATAGAGTGGTCGGGCGTTGCATTGCCAGGGGCGTATCCGGCAATCTCCGGGAGCGCATTATGGCTGACCGGTCGCAGCCAGTTTTTGCCCGGCCCCGGTTTGTTCGGGGCGAATTTTTTTGAAGAAATTGCGAGAGCAGCGGTAACAGCGAAACTTCGGGTTTCTCCGGCAGATTTTTTCAAAGGTGGAGCGGTGTATGCGCTCTACATTCTGGCACTGACAAACAGGGCACTTGAGTTCATACGGGCCATATGGCATAGGGATCCTCCCTCAGGCAAATGACGAACTGGCTGGTCTCCATTGGGTTAAAGGTCAGTCGATTCACATAGTTGGATGGCACAAAGTCCTGTATTGCCAATTGGACCTCCATTATAGCGCTTGGTTCATCAACGTGCGCTGTGCCCAACACTGGAATTTCGGACCTGTCAGGCAGGTTTTTTCGAAGCTGGATCGGCTTATGTGCTCGCAATTCCGGCAGTTACCAACAACAGTCGTGATGTGCCCGGGATAGTTGCCGCCTGGTTTGTGCCCTGGCGCTGGCCACGGACAGCCAGCCGCCGGTGATCGCGTCGTCGACGGGGCGCGTGGGGCGGTCAGGCCGCCCGCAGTGCCCTGATCCTGTCCTCCAGCGGCGGGTGCGAGCTGAACAGGCTGCTGATCCCCTGCTTGAGCTGTTCGCTGATACCGAAGGCGGTGAGTTCATTCGGCAGGTCCTGGGGCAGCCCCTGCTCCTGCCGCAGGCGCTCCAGCGCCGCGATCATGCTGCCGCTGGTGGTCAGGCCGGCACCAGCGGCGTCCGCCCGGTACTCCCGCCAGCGCGAGAACCAGAACACAATCATGCTGGCGAGTATGCCAAGTACCAGCTGGGCCACCATGGTCACGATGTAATATCCCATGCCGTAACCACGCTCGGTCTTGAATACTATCCGGTCTATCGCGTGGCCGATCACCCGGGCCAGGAACATCACGAAGGTGTTCACCACTCCCTGGATCAGGGTCAGGGTCACCATGTCGCCGTTGGCAACGTGGCCGATCTCATGGGCCATCACCGCCCGCACTTCCTCCGGCCGAAAGCGTTGTAACAGGCCCGCGCTGACCGCGACCAGTGCGCTGTTGCGGTTCCAGCCCGTGGCGAAGGCGTTGGCTGCCTGGGAGGGGAAAATCCCCACCTCGGGCATGCCGATACCGGCCTCGGCGGCCAGTTCCCTGACGGTGGTCAACAGCCACTCCTCGTCCCGGTTGCGGGGCTGTTCGATGATATAGGTGCCGGTGCCGCGCTTGGCCATCCACTTGGACAGGAACAGGGATATCAGCGCGCCACCAAAACCAAATACGGCGCACATGACCAGCAGGGCCTGCAGGTTCAGGTCCACACCGTTGGCGGCAAGGATGCCGTCCAGCCCGAGCAGGCTGAAGACGATGCTGACCAGCAGCAGTACCGCAATATTGGTCGCGAGGAATAGAAGAATTCTCATCAGGTTTCGACGGCCTCTGTAGTCAGCAACAAAACACGAATGCTCTCCGCCCGGAGCGGAGCGCGCTTGCGGAAGAATATGGTGGCGCCGGGCGATTTTTCAAGTCGCCGCGGGCCGGCAACGGTTGTTCAGGCAACAGTTTCGGCGGCTTCGGGGCTGTCGGAGCGGGTATCCTGCCCGCCCTGTGCCGGGTCACCGGCAGCGGTAACGTCCGCGTCAACGGCGCCTTCGGTCCCGGGCTCCATGGGCAGCGGGATCTGGCTGGGCTCGATCACCGGCTCGCCGCGCTCGCCCAGTTGGGCTGCCACTACCTCGCCGCGCAGTTCAAAGTCCTTTGAACTCAGTTCAAACAGCGTGTTTACCGCCTCGTCCCGGTGTGCGGTGCGCAGTACGAGGCGGGGCTGTGAACCATCTACCCAGGCCTTGCTCTTGCCCCAGTAATGCCCCAGTTGGTTGCGGATAACGAATACATCAGTCATAGCGATACAACAGTCCTGCCAGGTTTGGCCGCAAGTTTAAGCATTTATCCAGGTGCTTGCCACTGCTTCGCGCGGCCCGGTTGCCCGGTGCCCGTGGCCGCAACCGGTCCGGATTCAGTCCAGCAGAAAATCCTTGGCCTGGTTGATTTTGGCCGCCAGGTAATCGTTGCCGCCCCGGTCCGGATGCAGTTTCTGGATCAGTGCGCGGTGGGCCGCGATGATCTCCTCCCGGCTGGCACCCTCCGCCAGGCCGAGGATCGCGAGGGCCTCCTGGCGGTTCATATCGCCGTTGCCCCCACTCTTGCTGCCGTCGTTCGCCCGCCCCTGGCCGAAGGGGCCCTCACCGGGAAAACGCTGCTGCAGGTAACTGTCCAGCAGTCGTGCGGATTCCGCATCCTCCCGCAGGCAGTAGGCCATCAGTTCTTCCAGTTGCTGCCGGTCCATATCTGCCAGCCGCCAGCCCGCAAAATCACCCTTGAGCACTTCTCCCTGCAGGTCGCCGCTGTCGTGGGACAGTTGCATACGCAGCAGGGCGGTCTCCACGGTGGATGTCTGGCCCTGGGCCTGGCCGGAGGCCCGGGCGCGGTGGGCGGCGAGCATCGGAAACAGGCGGATCAGGGTGGGCAGGAGCTGCCGCGCCGCCACCAGCAGGCCGGTAGCGGCGATGCCCAGCCAGTGCATGCGGCCGGTGAGGGTCAACACCAGTACCACGGCCACGGCAACCGCCAGTCCGAGTTTGATGTATTCCGCCCGGCGTTTGTGAGGCGGTACGGTCTGCACCCGCCGGTACATGAGGTAAAGGACGGCGATGACCGCCAGCAGCAGAATCAGTCGAGGCACAATAATCCCAGGGCTTGTTCACTTGCCAAGTTGTTGGAGTAGCAGTCTAGCACTCTCGCCGGAACTGTTCTCCAGTGCCGCCCGCCCGCCGGTGGCGTAGCGCGCGACCGCGCCCAGCAGGGCGGCCAGGGCGCTGGCACTGTTGCTGTCGAAACGCGCATAGGCGCCGCCGCTCACCTTCGCCATGGTGCGAAACGTTGTTTCCACCGATCGGTTGCGCCCCTCCTGGAACAGGAACAGGGGCAGTTTCAGCAGGCCGCACTGGCCCGCCAGGTTACTCAGCGTATCCGGACTCTCCTCTACCGCGTCCCCGATGAAAACCAGCGCCCGTATCGCACGCTTGCGATGTTCCGCCAGCGCATGGCGCAGCAGCCTGGCGATCTGGGTGTGCCCGCCCTCGCACTGTACCGTGGCCATCAGCCGCCGCAACTCCTCGCTGTCGGTCAGCCAGGGGCTGGCGGAGAATGTCTGCAACCCGCGGTAGTAGGCCAGCTGGACTGCCAGTGATGCGACTTTGCCGGTGGCCAGGAACATTTCCTGCTGGACATGGCTGGCCCTGTCCCAGGTGGGCTGGCGGCTGGCGGTGGCGTCGATGGCAAACAGCAGCCGCGGTTGTTTCGCGACGAACTCGGAGATATTTTTGCTTTGCTGCAGGAAGCGCTCTATGTCCTGGGACGATGAGCGGCGGGCGGGAGGTTTGGCCATAGGCGGGAAAGGACGCGCCGGGTGCTCACGAACCGGCGTTGCGGCCCTCGAGGGCGCCAATCTGCTGCAGTTGCTCCAGATAGTGGCGGCGGTTGGCGAGCTCGGCAATGGCTTCCCTGAGTTCTCTTTCACTTACCTGCTCGTCGGTTTCCGTGCTGACAAGCTGCCACAGTTTGCGGCTGCACAGCTCTCTTGGATCAAATTTCAGTGTGTTCATAGTATTACCACGTCTGTTGCGTCCGGTCGGCCCAGTGCCGCGGGGGCACCGTGTTCAGTCACCGGATTAAGTGTAATTTGTAATTATGACAACCGCGTTAGCGCCTGAGTTCCGGCCACGGTTTTGCTTGCCAGCTTACACGTTTGTCAGCCGGAAGGGAAAGGGGGCCCCGGTTCGGGCCACGATCGGCTCTCCCGAACCGCGTGAAAGAGCGCTGGCGCATTCGCCCCGGGAGTGGCGCGGTGTTGTCCATCCGGATTTTCCGCCGGGGCGTTGCAGTTCCCCACCAGCTGACCTACATTGCCTGCAGGTCGCACCACGCGGCTCCCCGGGGGGAGCGCCTGGGGCAGCTACATCCCGAACAGCGAGGAATCCCGAGGCCATGAGTATTTTCAGTTCCGCCAGCAAGACCCAGCTACCTGCCGCGGAGTCCGCCCTGCCCGGCCGGGATCAGGCCATGGCCGTGCCCGCGGCCCACTACGTCAATGGCAATCCGCTCGAGGGGCCTTTTGCCGCGCCCCTGCGCCAGGCGCTGTTCGGTATGGGTTGTTTCTGGGGCGTGGAGCGCAAATTCTGGCAGGTGGAAGGCGTGTTTACGACCGCCGCCGGTTACGCGGGGGGCTTTACTCCCAACCCCACTTACCAGGAGGTCTGCACCGGTAAAACCGGCCACAACGAGGTTGTGCTGGTGGTCTTTGATCCCGCCGTGGTGTCCTATGAGGCACTGCTGCAGCTGTTCTGGGAGGGCCATGACCCGACCCAGGGAATGCGTCAGGGCAATGACCGGGGCACCCAGTACCGCTCGGGCATCTACGTGTTCGATGAAGAGCAGGATCGCCAGGCCAGGGCGTCAAAAGCCCTCTTCCAGCAGGCCCTGGACAAGGCGGGCTATGGCGCAATCACTACCGAAATTCTGGCTGCCCCGACCTTTTACTATGCCGAGGAGTACCACCAGCAATACCTGGCAAAAAACCCGGGAGGTTACTGCGGACTCGGAGGTACGGGGGTTAGCTGCCCCGCGGGGATCCCGGAAGTTGCCGGGTAAAGGGCGACGGATCAGGATATCTCTTCGCCTTCCTCGTCGAAATCCAGCTCTTCCGGCTCTGCCGCCTCCAGTTGCTCCATCAGGTTGATGGCGATGGCGACAAAATCCGAGTCGGTGATGATCCCGACCAGCTTGCCCTTGCGCAGTACCGGCATACAGCCCACTTTGTGCTTTTGCAGGTGCAGGGCGGTCCCGCGCAGGCTGGCCGATTCATCGACGGATTGCACCGGGCTGGACATGATCGAGGACAGCGCCACGTAGTTTTCGCGGGAGCCCCCGCCCTCCCGGTTCAGCACGCTGGTATCGCCGGCCGCCAGCACATCCCGCTGCGAAACCAGTCCCAGCAGGCCGCCGTCGGCGCTGACGATGGGTATATGCCGGATGTGGTGCTCCGCCAGTAATTGCCGCGCTGTTGCCAGGGTGTCGTCCGGCCCCAGTGTGTAGGGCTCCCGGGTCATGATTTCCGCAACCGTCAGCATGTCTGCTTCCTCGTCTGGGCGCTGTTATCTAGCGCCAACGATAGCCCCAACGCCCCGCCAACTCCTTGACCCTCATCAAAAGATAACTTGTCTGCGGGCTCTGCCCGGCTAGAAAAGCCTGCCGACCAGTGCAGTCAGCGCTGTTTCCACGCGCAGGATGCGCGGCCCCAGCGACACGGCGTCGCAACCCGCGGCCTCCAGTTTTTCTACCTCGAAGGGAATGAAGCCACCCTCGGGACCGATGACCAGCAGGGTCTGCCGATGCGGCTCGGCAAGGCAGGGAGGGTAGTCGCCCGGGTGGGCCAGCAGTGCGCGTCGCGGGGCAGCCATGGCGGGCAGGACATCCTCCACGAAAGGCTTGAAGCGGCGGTGGCAGGTCACCGTCGGCAGTATCGTATCGCGGGACTGTTCCAGGCCCTGCAACAGGTAGCCCCGCAGGGTGTGGGCCTGCAGTGCCGGCGTGTGCCAGTAGCTTTTGTCTACCCGGTAGGAATTGATCAGGTGCAGTTCGGCCACACCGAGCTCCGCGACGGTGCGGATAATGCGGCGCAGCATCTTCGGGCGCGGCAGTGCCAGCACCAGGCACAGGGGCAGTTTGGGGGGGGGAGGCCGCATCAGTTCAACGGCCAGCACTGCCTGTTGTTCGTCGATTTCCAGCAGGCGGCCGGTGCCGGTCATGCCGTCTACCTCGCCAACCCGCAGCTCGTCTCCCACCTGCGATCCCAGCACCTGCACCATGTGTTGCAGGCGCTCTCCAGCCACCCGGATATGCTGCTCGTCCAGGCGGTCGGCCGGGGTGAAGAGCAGCAGGTTCACCGGCGGTTCAACCCGCCCACAGGTCGTATTCGTCCGCGCCGGTGACCTCGGCTTCCACCAGGTCGCCGGGATTGAGGTCAGTGATGCCGTCCAGGTAGACCTTGCCGTCGATCTCGGGTGCGTCGGCGCTGGAGCGGCCGATGGCGCCCTGCTCATCCACGCTGTCGATCAGGATTTCGATGGTCTTGCCGATTTTGGCCTGGAGTCGCGCCGCGCTGATCTCCTGCTGCAGGGCCATGAAGCGCTCCCAGCGCTGTTGTTTGAGCTCATCCGGCACCGGGTCGGGCAGTTCATTCGCCGCCGCACCCTTTACCGGGGAGTACTGGAAACAACCCACCCGATCCAGTTGTGCTTCCTCCAGGAAGTCCAGGAGCTGCTCGAAGTCGTCCTCGGTCTCCCCGGGAAAGCCGACGATAAAGGTACTGCGCAGGGTGATGTCGGGGCAGATCTCCCGCCAGCGCCTGATGCGCTCCAGGGACTTTTCCGCCGCCGCCGGACGTTTCATCCGCTTGAGCACCTCGGGGCTGCCGTGCTGCAGCGGCACGTCGAGGTAGGGCAGGATCTTGCCCTCGGCCATCAGCGGAATCACATTGTCCACGTGAGGGTAGGGGTAGACGTAATGCAGGCGCACCCAGACGCCGAACTCCCCGAGGGCCTCGCACAGATCCTGCATGCGGGTCTTCAGCGGACGGCCCTCCCAGAAACCCGTGCGGAATTTGGTATCCACCCCGTAGGCGCTGGTGTCCTGGGAGATCACCAGCAGTTCACGCACGCCGGCGCGCACCAGGCGTTCCGCCTCGCCCATGACATCGCCGATCGGGCGGCTGACAAGGTCCCCGCGCATGGAGGGGATGATGCAGAAGCTGCAGCGGTGGTTGCAACCCTCGGAAATCTTCAGGTAGGCATAGTGGCGGGGCGTCAGCTTGACACCCTGGGGCGGTACCAGGTCCGCGAATGGGTCGTGCACCGGGGTGTGCGGCACATACTGGTGCACCGCGCCTACCACCTCCTCGTAGGCGGCGGGACCGGTCACGCTGAGCACCTTGGGGTGCAGCTCCATGATGGCGCGGGCGTCGTCCCCCTTGCCCATGCAGCCGGTGACGATCACCCGGCCGTTTTCGCTGATGGCCTCGCCGATGGCGTCCAGGGATTCCTGCTTGGCGCTGTCGATAAAGCCGCAGGTGTTTACCACCACGATCTGGGCATCCTCGTAGCTCGGCACGATCTCGTAGCCGTCAATTTTTAACTGGGTGAGGATACGTTCGGAATCCACCAGCGCCTTGGGGCAGCCGAGACTGACGAAGCCGACTTTGTTACTGGACACGATAGGTACCGGGCATAGGGGAGGCTCACGGGAAGCTGGCGAAAGGGCGGCGGATTATACCTTGGCGGCGCGGATCCGTGAAACAGCCCCGGCCGCCGTTGCATAGCCGCCAGCCTGGGCTATAGTGTTGGGGCGCCACAGAGGGTTTGGCGCGACAGGTGCCGACGCGGCTGCTGACAGCCGCTCGTGGGCGCATCAGACGATATCCAATCAGGAGAACACAGCACAATGGGACTATTTGACTTTTTGTCCGATGCGGGCGAGGACAAGGTAACTGAGACAACTGAAGTGTCGCCCGAGCGGGTCAACCAGCTGCGTGAGGAAAACATCGCGCGCATGGTGACACAGCTGGAAGATGTAGACGGTGCGCAGGTGGGCATCAGGGTAAATGGTGAAACCGCTGTACTTACCGGTTCCGCACCCAGCCAGGAAGCGATGGAGAAAATTGTCCTGTGCGCCGGCAACCAGTACGGCATCGCCCAGGTGGATTGCCAGATGCAGGTGGACGCCCCCGCAGGTGCCCCCGCAGACGCCGCGCCCGCCGCCGAGTCAACTTTTTACACGGTGCAGCCCGGCGATACGCTGGGTAAGATTGCCCAGGCCCATTATGGTGCCGCGAGTAAATATATGGCGATCTTCGAGGCCAACCAGCCGATGCTCACGGATCCGGACAAAATCAAGGTTGGCCAGAGCCTGCGCATTCCTCCTCTTTAGCCCCCCACTGCCCCGGCGACCTCTGCCGGGGCAGTTTCCTGTTTAACGCCTGTTTCAGCCAGCACCGACTCGAAGTCGGGTTTCTGCCGCAGGGCCTGCAATGCTGCGGCGCCTGCGCCCGGGTCTGTTAGTCAGCTCAGAAGGATGGGCTACACTCCATAGCCGGCGGACAGAGGATGAGAAGAGAAGCATGGATTCAGTCAGGGTAGAGCTGCGGGATCGCATCAGCATCGTGCGCCTTGCGCGACCCCAGGTGCGCAATGCCGTTGATGGGGCAACCGCCAGGGCACTGGCGGATGCGTTCAGGGACTTCGACGCCAATCCGGACAGTGACGTGGCCATCCTGCACGGGGAGTACGGCACATTCTGCGCCGGCGCGGACCTGAAAGCGGTGGCGGCGGAGCAGGGCAGCAACCGCTTGTCGGCGCAGGGGGACGGCCCGATGGGTCCGTCCCGCATGGTACTGGGTAAACCGGTGATTGCAGCCATCGCCGGGCACGCGGTGGCCGGGGGGCTGGAGCTTGCGCTGTGGTGTGACCTGCGCGTGGTGGAGCGAAGCGCGGTGATGGGCGTCTATTGTCGCCGCTGGGGCGTGCCGCTGATCGACGGCGGCACTGTCCGCCTGCCCCGGCTGATCGGCCACAGCCGCGCCATGGACCTTATCCTCACCGGCCGAGCCGTGGATGCCCAGGAGGCGCTGCAGATGGGGCTGGCCAACCGGGTCGTTGAGGATGGGGATGCCCTCGCCGCGGCGCTGGAACTGGCGGAGCTGCTCTGTCGTTTTCCCCGCAACTGCCTGCGCTCAGACCGTCTGAGTGCCTGTGAGCAGTGGGATCTGTCGCTGGAAGATGCCCTCGCCAACGAGTTCAGGCGAGGAATGGAGGTAATCGAGAGCCGCGAGACCGTGACCGGGGCTACCCGCTTTGCCCAGGGGCGAGGGCGTCACGGGGATTTCGGCGACATCTAGTGTAGTGCGGCGGCTAGAATGCCCTGTGCCCCGGCGAGCTGTCACTGCCCACCCGCATTTCCCTGCGCAGCAGCTCGGCGAGCTTGAGGCTGTCGTCCCGGTTTAGAAATTCACCCACGCTGACGGATTCACCGGTGCGCTGCAGTGACAGCCCCGGTCCATCCCAGGGATGCTGTTCCGGCACGATGGCAAGCCCCGTGCCCTGGCGCGGGAACTGCCAGCTCTGCCGGGGCGCGTAAAAACCCTTGTCGATGCGCACGCTGTCCTCGCTCAGGGTGATTACATGCCGGTACTGCAATTTCCAGTTGACGTAGTAAAGCGCGGAACCCACCGCGAGCAGTTCCAGCCCCGCAAGGGGCAGAATGGGCCAGGCACCCATCAGGGCGAAGCCGGTGGCGATCCCCAGTGATGGGACCGCCAGAGCCAGCAATACCAGTTTGTTGGCCCGCCAGCTGGCCGAGCGGTTGGGCCGGGCTATGATCATCAACCTTGACGCAGTGCGGGCGGTCGTAACCACGGTGAGAATCCCTCGATAGATGTAGGCAAGTCTAGTGAATTTTACCCGACTCGCCTACTCTCTTGGGCGGGACGGGCTGCAGCCCCGTGAACGCACGAAAGGAGACCCCCGCCGATGCCAGACCGGATGTTGATCGAGGCGCAGGAACTGATTCAATCCCCGCCACCGGTGGTCTTCGACTGCCGTTTTTCCCTGTCGGATCCCGCTGCGGGCCGCAACTTGTACAGCGAGGGTCATGTTCCCGGTGCCTGGTACCTCGACCTGGATTGCGATCTCGCCGCACCCAGGGCAAAACACGGCGGCCGCCATCCGCTGCCCCGGGCCGATGCGTTTGTCGCATTGCTGACCAGCTGCGGTGTAAGCGCGGACACGGAGGTGGTCGCCTACGACGATTCCCGCTGCGCCTTTGCGGCGCGCCTGTGGTGGATGATGCGCAGTCTCGGCTATCGCCCGCCGCGCCTGCTCAACGGCGGTTACCAGGCCTTCCTCGCCGCCGGGGGGTTGCCGGACACGTCGTTGCCGGTCGCCCGCCCGCGGGTGGAGACTGGCGGTGGCCGGTTCTCGGGTGTTTGCGATGTTACCGGCCTGCGTCAGCTGCATGGCGAGGGCGCCCTGCTCATCGACTCCCGGGAAGAGCGTCGTTACCAGGGCTTGGAGGAACCGATAGACCCGGTGGCCGGCCACATTCCGGGTGCGCTCAACCGGCCCTGGCAAGGGGTAACGTCTGACGACGGCCGTGTGCATGACGCGGCGGGGCTGCGGGCCCACTGGGGTGATGCCCTGGAAGCGGGGCAACTGGTGGTGTACTGCGGCTCCGGCGTGACCGCCTGTGTCAACCTCTTCTCCCTGGCCCTGTTGGGCAGGGAAGATGCCACCCTGTACGCCGGCAGCTGGAGCGACTGGTGCAGTTATTTGTAGCCGATATGCCTCCAGGCGGGTAACTGGGTCCGGCTCTCAAAAATCCGGCAGGCACTCCCCCGCGAGCCACTCCCCGGTGGTCGGGTGTTCAAAGGCGAGGGTGGTCGCGTGCAGCATCAGCCTGGGCGCCATTGCCAGCGCCTGGGGATGGGCGTACATGTCACAGCCCAGGATGGGGTGCCCCAGCTCACGCATGTGAATGCGCAGCTGGTGGGAGCGACCGGTAACCGGTTGCAACAGCACCCGGGTGCGATCCGTGTGGCGTTCGAGCACCTCGAAGCGGGTCAGTGCCGAGCGGCCACGCTCGTGGCAGATAATCTGCCGGGGCCGGTTCTCCCAGTCGCAGGCGATGGGCAGGTCGATTTCCCCGCGGTCTTCACGCAGCAGTCCGTAGACCACGGCGTGGTAGGATTTTTCCACCCGCCGTTGCTGGAACTGCCGGCTGATATGCGCGTGGGTGGGTTTATTCAGGGGTATGACCATGATGCCCGAGGTATCCAGGTCCAGCCGGTGAACGATGCTGGCACTCGGGTAGGTCCGCTGCAGCCGGGTCACCAGGCAGTCCTTGTTGAGGGGATGCCGGCCGGGGATACTTAGCAGCAGATCCGGTTTGCGCACCAGCAGCAGGTCGTCGTCCTCGTAGAGGATGCGGATTTCTTCCCGGCTGTGTGGCACGAGATAGGGGGGCGGAGAGTGCATGGGGCGGTATTCTATAGCAGCCCAAGGTTGGGGCATACGGTGGTTGCCGGGCGCCGGGGTGTCCACCTGTGAGCTGCCGGTGCCCGGGGGCCGGAACAGGTGGTGACTGAAGAGGAACTGCTGGGAGACTCCCTGCGCCGCATACTGCCCGATGCCAGGCTGGAGGAGTTCGCGCTACCCGCCACGCCCGGGATCAGGCTGCTGCTGCTGGAAAGCAGTTACCCCCAGGATGAGCTCTCCCCCGAGGCAGTGCGCCGGGTCATGGACAACCCGCTGTACTGGACCTTTTGCTGGGCCTCCGGGCAGGTATTGGCCCGCTTCCTGCTCGAGCAACCCCAGTGGGTGCGCGGCAAGCGGGTACTGGATTTCGGCTGTGGTTCCGGGGTGGTGGCCATCGCCGCGGCCCAGGCGGGTGCGGCCCGGGTGGTCGCCTGCGATATAGACCCCCTGGCCCTGGCGGCAACCCGCCACAATGCCCGGCGCAGCGGTGTGTCGCTGGAGCTTGCCGGGGACTTTTTCTCCGTGGCGGGCGAGATCGACCTGATTATTGTTGCGGATGTGCTCTACGACCGGGCCAACCTGGACTGGCTGCAGCGTTTCGTCGCACGGGCCCCGACGGTGCTGCTAGCCGACTCCCGGGTAAAGGACTTCAACCAGTCGCCCTACCGGCAAATCGGCCGGTATTCCGGTTGCACGCTGCCGGACCTGGACGAGTCCGCGGAGTTTCGTGACGTGCGGATATACCTGGCGGATTGACGGTGTGCCCCTGCGGCTAATTGATGTCCAGCGTCATCGATCAGGTAGATCATCCAGATGACGGAGAACCGGGCGTGGGTCCGGGCGGTGGGTCTGACCCCATAGATTATTGGCACTGCGAGCTGCGTGAGGTCTACCCTGGCGGGCCGGGTAATCACCGCTGCTCCAATGGCGGCGGTGCGCGGCGGGCATATCTCATCAATGTGTCACCCAGCAGCGGCGGCTCACCGGATCGATCTGTTGTTGGTCTGCACCGCATTATTTTTGTACACTGTCCGCCCACTGCCCTTGCCGAGTTTAGCCCCGCATGAACCCAAACTACCTTGATTTCGAACAGCCAATCGCCGATTTGGAGGTCAAGATAGAGGAGCTGCGGCTGGTTGGCTCGGACAATGAGATCAACATCAGCGAGGAAATCGATACCCTCCGGGCGAAGAGCACCAAACTGACGGAGAAAATATACTCCAATCTCAGCCCCTGGGATATCGTCCGGGTCGCGCGCCACCCCCTGCGCCCCTACACCATGGATTACCTGCCCCTGGTATTCGAGGAATTCGACGAGCTTCACGGCGATCGCCACTTTGGTGACGACAAGGCAATTGTCGGCGGAGTGGCCCGGCTGGAGGGTCGCCCGGTCATGGTGATCGGCCAGGAAAAAGGTCGGGCAGTGAAAGACAAGGTGCTGCGTAACTTCGGGATGCCCAAGCCCGAGGGTTATCGCAAGGCCCTGCGCCTGATGGAAACCGCCGAGCGGTTCAAGTTGCCGGTGATCACCCTGATCGATACCCCCGGGGCCTATCCCGGTATCGATTCGGAGGAGCGCGGGATCAGCGAGTCCATCGCCCGCAACCTGGCGGTGATGTCGCGCCTGGCGACGCCCATCGTGTGCGTGGTGATCGGCGAGGGAAGTTCCGGTGGGGCACTGGGCATCGGTGTGGGTGATCACCTGGTGATGCTGCAGTATTCAACCTACTTCGTGATTTCGCCCGAGGGTTGCGCCAATATCATCTGGAAGAGCACCGAGCATGCGCCCGAGGCCGCCGCGGCGATGGGGGTGACATCATCGGTATTGCAGGAGCTGGGCATCGTCGACGCCACCATCCCGGAACCACTGGGAGGCGCCCATCGCGACCCGGAAACCATGGCCGAACGGATCAAGCTGCACCTGGTTGAGCAACTGGGCAAGCTGGAAGAGCTGCCTCTGGAAGACCTGCTGGCGAAGCGTTACCAGCGCCTGATGTCCTACGGTAACTGAATCGAGCCCCGGCCAGATCGGGACCATGGCTGACGCCCCGCTGACCTGCAGCGATCTCGACGACCAGCTCACGACTCTGCTCGATGCCCCTCGCTGGTACGCGGCTTTCAGCGGCGGCATCGACTCCACTGTACTGCTGCATCTGCTGAACAGCTGGTGCCGGCGCAATCCCGACAGCCCCCCCTTGGGCGCCATCCATGTCAATCACGGCCTGCACCCCGAGGCGCGGGAGTGGCAGCAACATTGCGAGTGGGTGTGCCGCCTGTTGCAGTTGCCGTTGGCCTGCCATGCCGTCGAGGTGTTGCCCTGCGCCCGCGGGCTCGAGGATGCGGCGCGATCGGCCCGTTACGGACTGTTCGAGGAACAGCTGCAGGCGGGTGATGTCCTGTTCCTGGGTCACCACGCCGACGACCAGGTAGAGACCTTTTTCCTGCGCCTGATGCGCGGCGCCGGTGTCCGGGGCCTGGCGGCGATGCCCGCCAGTCGGGCCCTGGGGCGCGGCCGTCTGGTGCGGCCCCTGCTGCAGCTGCCCCGTTCGCGCCTGGAGGAGTACGCCGCCGCCCACGAGTTGCACTGTATAGAGGACCCCAGCAACAGTGACACCAGCCTGGACCGCAATTTCCTGCGCCGGGACGTGCTGCCGCTGCTGGCGGCGCGCTGGCCGGGTTATCGCCAGACCGTAAGCCGGGCCAGCGGACATATCGGGGCCGCTGCCGAGTTGCTGGCGCGGGCGGTGCCGGCGCCGGCCACGCTGTACAGTGTGATGGGGGATCCCGGGGTGGCGCTGGCGCAACTGGGCCTCGACTCGCCCCCGGCGGCCGCCCTGGCCCTGCGCCACTGGCTGCAGCGGGCGGGGCTGGCTGCCCCGGACCAGGCCGCCCTGGCGGAGTTCCTGCGCCAGCTGGGAGCTGTGAGTGTCCAGTCGAGGCCCCTGCTGCAGTGCAGTGCCTACGCCCTGCAGCGCTATCGCGACGCGCTTTACCTGCTGCCCGCGTTCGACACTGAAGAGCCCCCCGACCCCCTGTTCCTCGGGCCCGGTAAAGTCCTGCAGCTGCCCGACCCCGGGGGGCGTTTCCAGTTGGCTCCGGCAGCCGCCGATGGCCTGAGGCTGGCACCCGGCGAGCGCCTCGAAATCGCCTGGCGCAGTGGGGGCGAGCGTTGCCGGCCCCTGGGCCGGGCCGGCAGCGCGAGCCTGAAAAAGCTGCTACAGGAGCGGGATATCCCGCCCTGGTGGCGGGATCGGGTGCCCCTGCTGTACCTGGCGGGGGAACTGTTGGCCGTGGGCGACCTCTGGCTGTGCGAATCCAGCCGCTGGGCGGCCGCCCCGGCCCCGGGGGAATCCCTCTGGCAACCCCGGTGGGAGCGCAACATCACCACCGCTTTCGATTGAGCTGGCGGCGGCTTTCTGGTAGCCTGATTTCCCATCTTTTCGCAGGACTCGCACCCGTCGAAATCGCTCCCCACGGGAGTTGCGTGCGCGTTTTTTTGTCTGGCAACACAGCATAGTAAAAAGGCTATTATGACGCGTTACGTCTTCGTCACTGGTGGTGTGGTTTCGTCTCTTGGCAAGGGGATTGCAGCCGCTTCCCTGGCTGCCGTACTGGAGGCGCGGGGAATCAGGGTTACCCTGCTGAAGCTCGACCCCTATATCAATGTTGACCCGGGTACCATGAGCCCGTTCCAGCACGGCGAGGTCTTCGTCACCGAGGACGGCGCCGAGACCGACCTGGACCTGGGCCATTACGAGCGCTTTACCCACACCACCATGAAGCGCACCAACAATTTCACCACCGGGCGTGTCTACAATACCGTGCTGCGCAAGGAGCGCCGTGGCGACTACCTGGGCGGCACGGTCCAGGTCATTCCCCACATCACCGACGAGATCAAGCGCCGGATTATCCTGGGCGCCGCTGACGCCGAGGTGGCGATTGTCGAGATCGGCGGCACGGTGGGGGATATCGAGGGCCTGCCCTTCCTGGAGGCGGCGCGGCAGCTCAAGGTGGAATTGGGCTCCAGCCGGGCCCTGCTGATGCACCTGACCCTGGTGCCCTATATTGCCACCGCCGGTGAAATCAAGACCAAGCCCACCCAGCACTCGGTCAAGGAACTGCGCTCGATCGGCCTGCAGCCGGACATCCTGCTGTGTCGCTGCGCGGTGGAGATCGAGGAGAGTGCCCGCAAGAAAATCTCCCTGTTCACCAACGTGGAGGAGCGCGCGGTCATCCCGCTGCTGGACGCCGATTCCATCTACCGCATCCCGGGCATGCTGCGTGACCATCACCTGGACGATTTCGTGGTGGAGCGCTTCGGTATCGATTGCAAGCCCGAGGCGGACCTGTCGGACTGGGAAGATGTGCTGGAGCGGGAATTCAGTGAAACCACGCGGTCAGGTCAGGGTGGCGATGGTGGGCAAGTATGTCGACCTGCTCGATGCCTACAAGTCACTCAACGAGGCGCTGAAGCATGCCGGCCTGCAGAACCTGACCGAAGTGAAGGTCGAGTACATCGACGCTGAGGATATCGAGCGCAAGGGCACCGGCCTGCTGGATGGCGTGGATGCGATTCTGGTTCCGGGCGGCTTCGGCGATCGCGGTGTCGAGGGCAAGATCACCGCCGTCCGGTACGCCAGGGAGAACAAGATACCGTTCCTGGGTATCTGCCTCGGCATGCATGTGGCTCTCATCGAGTATGCGCGCAATGTCTGTGGGCTGGAGGGTGCCGACTCCACCGAGATGAACCCGGGGACACCGCACCCCATTGTCGCCCTGATTACCGAGTGGATGAACGTCGACGGCAAAACCGAGTCCCGGGACGAGACCTCGGACCTGGGCGGCACCATGCGCCTGGGAGCCCAGCCCTGCCACCTCGACGAGGGCAGCAAGGTGCGGGCAATCTATGGGGCGGAGACGATCATGGAGCGCCATCGCCACCGCTACGAGATCAATAACAACTACCTGGACCAGTTGCGTGACGCGGGTATGGCCGTGGTGGGCTGGTCTGCCGACCGTTCCCTGGTGGAAATGATCGAGCTGCCGGACCATCCCTGGTTTATCGCCTGCCAGTTTCACCCGGAATTCACGTCGAACCCCCGCAGTGGCCACCCGCTGTTTACCAGCTATATCGATGCCGCCATGGCCCACGCCCGGGGCAACGTCGGGTAACAGAATCACGGTTTTTTTCCACAGAGAATATGAGGTACGGCCATGACTGACCAGACTGTCTCGCTGGGTGACATACGTTTCGAGAACACCGCGCCTTTCGTCCTGCTGGGCGGTGTCAACGTGCTGGAGAGCCGGGATTTCGCCCTGCGGGTTGCGGAACACTATGTGCAGGTGTGCGCGCGCCTGGGGATTCCCTACGTGTTCAAGGCCTCCTTCGACAAGGCCAACCGCTCGTCCATCCACTCCTACCGGGGGCCCGGGATGGAAGAGGGGTTGTCGATCCTGGCGGAGGTGAAGTCGACTTTTGGCGTGCCGGTGATCACCGACGTCCACAGCCCGGAGCAGGCAGCACCGACCGCCGAGGTATGCGATATCCTGCAGTTGCCCGCGTTCCTGGCGCGCCAGACCGACCTGGTGGAGGCGATGGCGGCAACCGGGGCCATTATCAACATCAAGAAACCGCAGTTCCTCAGCCCCTCACAGATGGCCAATGTCGCGGAGAAATTCGCCGAGTGTGGCAATAACCGGATCCTCCTGTGCGAGCGTGGCAGCAACTTCGGCTATGACAACCTGGTGGTGGACATGCTGGGCTTTGGTGTGATGAAGCGGGACTGTGGTAATGCCCCCCTGATTTTCGACGTCACCCACGCCCTGCAGTGCAGGGACCCCGGTGGCGCCGCTTCCGGCGGCCGCCGCTCACAAGTGGCCGACCTGGCCCGCGCGGGTATGGCGGTCGGTCTGGCCGGCCTGTTTCTCGAAGCCCACCCGGACCCCGACAAGGCTTTGTGTGACGGCCCCAGCGCCCTGCCGCTGGCCCAGCTGGAGCCGTTCCTGCTGCAGGTCAAGGCGGTGGATGATTTGATCAAGTCCATGCCGCCACTGGAAATCGCCTGATCTCACGCATGTTTATGCAGCTATCACTGTGTCAAATGGAGTTACACCAATGAGCACTATCAAGAATGTACAGGCCTTCGAGGTCATGGATTCCCGGGGCAACCCCACGGTGATGGCGGAAGTGAGTCTCGAATCCGGCCACACCGGCGCCGCCTGCGCGCCCTCCGGCGCATCTACCGGCTCGCGCGAAGCGCTTGAGCTGCGCGATGGGGACGGCGCCAGGTACCTGGGCAAGGGTGTCCTGAAGGCAGTCGCCAACGTCAACGGCCCCATCCGCGATCTCCTTGTGGGGCGGGACGCCACCGCCCAGCGGGAGCTTGATGACGCCATGATTGCCGCCGATGGTACCGACAACAAGGCAAAGTTTGGCGCCAACGCCATCCTTGCCGCATCCCTCGCGGCCGCCAAAGCCGCTGCCCAGGCGCAGGGCATTCCCCTGTACCAGCACATCGCCAATCTCAACGGCAGCAAAGCGCTCAGCATGCCGGTGCCGATGATGAATATCCTCAATGGCGGTGAGCACGCGGACAATAACGTGGACATCCAGGAGTTCATGATTCAGCCCGTGGCGGCCCCCAGCTTTGCCGAGGCTCTGCGGGCGGGCGCCGAGATTTTCCACCACCTGAAGAAGGTGCTGGCGGGCCGGGGCCTGAGTACCGCGGTGGGTGACGAGGGCGGCTTTGCCCCGAACCTTCCCTCCAACGAGGCGGCGCTGGAAGTCATTGCGGAAGCCGTGGCCAACGCGGGTTACAAGCTGGGCACCGATATTACCCTGGCCCTGGATTGCGCCGCTTCCGAGTTCTACCGGGACGGCGTCTATGACCTGGCGGGGGAGGGCAAGCAATTCAACAACGAAGCCTTCACCGACTACCTGGCGGCCCTGGCTGCCAACCACCCGATCATTTCCATCGAGGACGGGCTGGACGAATCCGACTGGGCCGGCTGGAAAATGCTGACGGACAAGATCGGCGACAAGATCCAGCTGGTGGGCGACGACCTGTTCGTCACCAACACCCGGATCCTGCAGGAAGGTATCAACAAGGGCGTCGCCAACTCCATCCTGATCAAGTTCAACCAGATTGGCAGCCTGTCTGAAACCCTGGATGCTATCGCCATGGCCAAGGCCGCGGGCTATACCGCCGTCATCTCCCATCGCTCCGGGGAAACCGAGGACACCACGATTGCCGACCTCGCAGTCGCAACCGCAGCGGGCCAGATCAAGACCGGTTCCCTGTGCCGTTCGGACCGGGTTGCCAAGTACAACCGCCTGTTGCGGATCGAGGCGGAACTGGCGGGTCGGGCACCTTACCGGGGCCTGGCGGAATTCGCCCGCCGGGGCTGAACCTTGCGCTGGCTGCTGGCTGGACTGCTACTGCTGCTGGTTGTGCTGCAGTACCGCCTGTGGATTGCCGAGGGCAGCCTGGCGGAGCGTCACCGGCTCGAACGCCAGATCGAGCAGCAGACGCGGATCAACGAGGAGTTGCAGGCGCGCAACGCCGCGCTGGAACGCGAAGTGCTCGACCTGCAGACCGGCAACAAGGGGCTCGAGCAGCGCGCCCGGGAGCAACTGGGCCTGATCCGCGAAGGTGAAACCTTCTATCAGTTTGTCGAAAGCGCCCCTGGCACCGCTGAAAAGACGGCGTCCCCGCCGCCCCCGGCCACCACCCCGCCACCGGCTGCGGAGCAAGCGCCCTGATGGTGTCCCCGGAACGCTGCTGGGCAGTGGTCCCGGCTGCGGGGGTGGGCAGCCGCATGGGCGCCGACCTGCCCAAGCAATACCTCCAGCTCGCGGGTGCAACTGTTCTCGAGCACAGCCTGAACGCCCTGTTGGCCAGCCCCAGGCTATCCGGTGTGGTCGTCGCCCTTGCCCCTGATGACCGCCGGGCCGCGCGCCTGCCGGTATTCGGCGACGAGAGGATCCAGCGGGTTGTCGGTGGTGAGCAGCGCAGTGACTCGGTGCGGGCCGCGCTCGCTGCCCTGCTGGAGCAGGGTGACCCGGGGGATTGGGTGCTGGTGCACGATGCCGCACGCCCCTGCCTGCCGGCGGATGACCTGGAGCGGCTGATCGACAGGGTCACCGCCTCCGGCGTCGGCGGGCTGCTGGCAGCGGCCATCGTGGATACGGTCAAGCAGGCGACCGATGCGGGCCTGGTGGCCCGGACCCTCGATCGCAATTTGTTGTGGCGCGCCCAGACTCCCCAGATGTTCCGGCTCGGCGAGCTGCAGGCCGCCCTGGAGAGCGCCAGGGGGCAGGGCCTGGTTGTTACCGACGAGGCCTCCGCCATGGAACTGGCCGGACACCCGGTGCAGCTGGTACCGGGTTCGGCCCGCAACCTCAAGGTCACCCTGCCGGAGGACCTGCAGCTGGCGGCCTGGTACCTGGGCGAGGAGAAAAATGGATGAGGGCAGTGGTGTGGCGGAGCGGACAAGCATGCGGATAGGTCATGGCTATGATGTGCATCGCTTCGGGGCGGGAGACGAAATCGTGCTGGGCGGGGTGCATATCCCCCACCACCGGGGCCTCGAGGCCCACTCCGATGGTGATGTATTGATTCACGCCGTCTGCGACGCGCTGCTCGGGGCCGCGGGCAAGGGGGATATCGGCCGGCACTTCCCCGATACGGACCCCGCCAACGCGAATATTGACAGCCGCCTGCTGCTGCGCCGGGTGGTGGCGCTGGTGCGCGAGGCCGGCTGGCAGCTGGCCAACCTGGACGCGACCCTGGTCGCCCAGGCGCCGCGGATGGCGCCGCACATCGAGGCCATGCGGGGCAACCTGGCTGCTGACCTGGCAGCCGCCCCCGCGCAGGTGAATGTGAAGGCCACGACCACTGAAAAACTCGGTTTTACCGGCCGGGAAGAGGGAATTGCCGCCCACGCCGTGGTGTTGCTGCAAGCTATCGCGCCATGATCACAGACTGGCCCCGCGCCTGGGGGATGCCCGCGGCCAGTGCCCGGATCCGCTGCCGCCCCGAGGATTTTCGTGTCAGCGAGGAGTTGGGTTTTGCGCTGTCCGGGGAGGGAGAACACGTTTTTCTGCGCCTGCAGAAACGCAACCTCAACAGCCTGGAGCTGGTGCAGCGCCTGGCCGCGCTCAGCGGTGTGCCCGAGCGGGATATCGGCCTGAGCGGCCTCAAGGACCGCAATGCGGTCACCCGGCAGTGGTTCAGTGTCGGTATGGCCGGCCGCCGGGAGCCGGACTGGCAGGCGCTGGAGGCCGGCGGGGATGTGCAGCTGCTGGAACTGGGCCGGCACAGTCGCAAGCTGAGGCGCGGGGTGCACCGCGCCAACCGTTTCAGCCTGGTGCTGCGGGGCGTCAGCGGAGATCGCGCCGACCTCGAGCGGCGCCTGCAGCTGGTGCGGCAGCAGGGTGCGCCCAATTACTTCGGCGAGCAGCGCTTCGGGCGCAACGGCGCCACCCTGGAGCAGGCCTGTCGTTGGGCCCGGGGCGGGCATCGCAGGCAGACCCGGGCCAGGCGCAGCCTCTACCTGTCGGCATTGCGCGCGTTCCTGTTCAACACGGCGCTGGCGACGCGGGTGGCGGCGGGAGACTGGAACCGTATCAGCGCCGGCGATGTGTGCATCCTGAACGGTACTCACAGCCTTTTTACCTGTGGGTCGGTGGACGAGGAGCTGCGGGTGCGGGTGGCCAGTGGCGATGTCCACCCGGGGCTGCCACTGTGGGGCAGGGGAGCTTTCCCGGCTGCGCCGGAGCGGGCTCTACTGCAGCGGGAGAGCCTGGCGGAACATCGGGACCTGTGCGATTTCCTCGAGCGCGAGGGCCTGGAACTGGCCTGGCGGCCGACCCGTCTTCTGGCTGATGACTTTTGCTGGCAGTTTTGTGATGATGGCGACCTGCAACTGGACTTTGCCCTCGGTGCTGGCGCTTACGCCACCGCGCTGCTGGCGGAGATTGTGCAGTATGAACAGGGGACGCATGAGGGGACTTAAAGGGGTGGTAAGGGCGGTGAAGAGTGTCGATGTAAACGGCATCGGAATGACCTCGCAGCGCACCCGGGAGCGCCTGATACAGCGGCTGGTCGACCAGGGCATATCCAACGCGAAGGTACTGGACGTTGTGCGCAGCACGCCGCGGCACTTGTTCCTGGACGAGGCTATGGCGCACCGTGCCTACGAGGATGTGGCCCTGCCCATCGGCTTTCAGCAAACCCTTTCCCAGCCCTACATCGTCGCCAGGATGACCGAGCTGCTGCTTGCGGCGGGCCCCCGCCATCGCGTGCTGGAAATTGGCACCGGCTCGGGTTACCAGACTGCAATCCTGGCCCGGCTGGTGGACGAGGTCTACAGCGTCGAACGCATCAAGCCCCTGCAGCAAAAGGCCAGGCAGCGCCTGCGCCAACTCAAGCTGCGCAACGTCCACATGAATCACGCCGATGGCGGTATGGGCTGGGAAGAGCGCGGTCCCTTCGACGGCATTCTCGCTACCGCCGCACCCGAGCGCATACCGGAAGATTTGTTGCAGCAGCTGGCCCCCGGCGGCCGGCTGGTGATTCCCGTGGGTATTGAAAACCAGCACCTGCAGGTTGTCACCCGCACCCACGAGGGTTTCGAGACGGAGATAGTGGAGGAGGTCAACTTTGTCCCCCTGCGTCCCGGCACAGTCAAGTGAGGCCGCTGAAACCCGTAGGGGTGTTCCTGCGCGGTATGTTGATGGGGGCCGCGGATATCGTACCCGGGGTCTCCGGCGGCACCATCGCCTTCATCACCGGCATTTACGACACCCTGCTGGGGAGTATCCGCGCCTTCGATCTGCAATTTCTTGCATTCCTCGGGCGGCTGGATATCAGGGGGGCGTGGCAGCATGTCAACGGCGGCTTCCTGCTGGCCCTGTTGCTGGGTATCGCTACCAGCATATTCTCCCTGGCCCGCCTTATTTCCTGGGTGCTGGAGCATCATCCGGTGCCCCTGTGGGCGTTTTTTTTCGGGCTTATCCTGGCCTCGGCAGTGGTTCTGTTGCGCCAGATAGAGGGCTGGACCCCGGCCCGTGTTCTCTGCCTGCTGGCGGGCGCCGGCGCTGCCGGCTGGATAGCCTTTGCGCCCACTGCCAGTCTGGACGCCGGCCTGGTGGGGGTCTTCCTCTCCGGTTTCCTGGCGATCTGCGCCATGATCCTGCCGGGTATCTCGGGAAGCTTTATCCTGGTGTTGCTCGGTATGTACGGCACGGTGCTGGCAGCGGTCAAGTCGCTGGACCTGTTGTTCCTGCTGGTGTTCATTCTCGGCGCCGGTGCCGGCCTGCTCTGCTTTTCCCGTCTGCTGCACTGGCTGCTGCACCGTTTTCACCAGGCAACCATGGCTCTGCTCACCGGTTTCCTGTTCGGATCCCTGGTGATTGTCTGGCCCTGGAAACAGGTACTGGACTGGGTACAGGGCAGCCACGGCCAGCTGAAAGCCGCCCAACAGGTACCCGTGTCGCCAGCGGAATACCTCGCCCTCACCGGCCAGGAGCCCGCCGTTGCGCTGTGCCTGGGTTTGATGGTCGTGGGCTTCGCCGTGGTGTGGCTGATCGATTATAGCTGGGGGAGAGACTAGTGCCCCAGCCACCTCGTAAGTCAGGAACAGCAGGCCCACAAGCCATTAGCTGCACTTATGAGGTGGTTGGAACACTGGTCGCGGCAACGGGTTTGCGCCCTGCGGTCAAGGGATGATGTGTTGATACGGATAGTCATTGTGCTGCTGCTTGCCGCCCTTGCCGGCTGCGGCAGTAGCGGCAGAGCGCCGCTCGAGGACCGGTACGGCACCGGCCCGTCGGCCGTGTCCGTCTATAACGTCCAGCGCGGTGATACTCTTTATTCGATCGCTTTTCGCTACGGGCTGGACTATCGCAAGGTGGCCGAGGTGAACAGCATCCCCGACCCTTATATCATCTACCCCGGCCAGAACATCTACCTGTGGAACGTGGCGCCCTCGCCAGTGATCGTTGCGCCGCCCCCGGATGCCCCCGCCCCGGTTGCAGCGGCATCGGAACAGGGCACGGTCCCTGCGGTTACCGGTACAGCCGGGTCATCCGCCGTCATCGTGACGGCGGTGCCGGGTATTGCCGCGGCACCGGTGAGCCAGGTGGCAACACCGCCGGCCCCTGTCTACCAGCAGCCGCCCCCGCCAACGCCAGGGGTCTACCACCCGGGAGCCACCGCGAACCAGGCACCCGCGAACGCGACCGCGCCGACCGGCGCTGCAGCCGCCGCGACCCAATCCGATCCAGTGTCCACGGCGACTATCCCCGGGCAGGTTGCCGCGCCTGTCGCCGCAGTTGCCAGCGCACCTGCCCCCGCCCCAGCGCCCGCACCGCCCCCACCCGCCAGGGCGGCACCGCCGGCAAAGGCCCCGACCCCCGGGGCCCGGGTGACAGCCTGGCGCTGGCCGGCGAGCGGGCCGGTTACCCGGGGCTATTCGTCAAGCGTCCATAAGGGTATCGATATTGCGGGGAACCGGGGTGACCCCGTCTACGCCGTGGCCGACGGTACCGTGGTCTACGCGGGTACGGGAATCGTCGGGTTCGGCGAGTTGGTCATCGTCAAGCACAACGATATCTACATTAGCGCCTACGGCCACAACGACCGCCTGCTCGTCAGGGAAAATGACGTGGTGGGCGCGGGCCAGATCATCGCCGAAAAGGGCAGTTCAGGCACGGATACTGTGAAACTTCATTTCGAAATTCGCAAGGAAGGAAAGCCGGTCGACCCCGTCAAACTGCTGCCGGGCCGCTGATTCCCGGTCGCTCACCAGCTATAAACCCGTCTTCATGCAAACCCCCGGGCCTGACCCAAATAGCCACATCGCCTGCTTGAATTTTAACGGAACTTCGGGTTAACCTGATCGGCCCAGTGAGAAATACACCCGGTTCTCGCATAAAAAGAAAGAGGGTAATGGAAGTGGAAGTAACCCGCGCGAAAAGGACTTCAAAATCGGGCAAGGCTAGCGGGTGTTGTGAAATCCCGTAATCAGGACGGCGCAGAAGCGCGTCCAGTGCCCACCAAAGCTGCAAAGAATGTAGATAGTCAGATCGAGGCAGACGAGTCGATTGAGCTGTCTGCAGAAGAAGAGGAAATTGAACTCTTTGACCGGGCCAAGGCCCGCACCGCCGGCAGGGTCGAGGCCTCGCTGGATGCCACCCAGCTTTATCTCAATGAAATCGGCTATTCGCCGCTGCTAACCGCCGACGAGGAAAAGCATTTCTCGCGGCTGGCGCTGAAAGGCGACGCCAGTGCCCGGCGCCGCATGATCGAGAGCAATTTGCGCCTGGTTGTAAAGATCTCCCGGCGCTATATCAATCGTGGCCTGACCCTGCTGGACCTGATCGAGGAGGGCAACCTGGGCCTGATCCGGGCGGTGGAGAAATTTGACCCCGAGCGCGGTTTCCGTTTCTCGACCTATGCCACCTGGTGGATTCGCCAGACGATCGAGCGGGGTATCATGAACCAGACCCGCACCATCCGCCTGCCCATTCATGTGGTCAAGGAACTCAATGTCTACCTGCGGGCGGCGCGCGAACTGACTCAGAAACTGGATCACGAGCCCAGCGCGGAGGAAATCGCCGAGTTGCTCGACAAACCCGCAGATGACGTCAAGCGCCTGCTTCGCCTCAACGAGCGCGTCACCTCGATGGACACCCCGGTGGGGCCGGACTCCGACCGCTCGGTAGTGGATACCATTGCCGACAGCCACGAGTCCGATCCCTCCCAACTGCTGCAGGACAGCGATATCCGGGAGAGCATCGCCGACTGGCTGGACGAACTGTCGGAGAAGCAGCGCGAAGTACTGTCGCGCCGGTTCGGCCTGCGCGGCTACGAAAGCAGCACCCTCGAGGAAGTGGGCCGGGAAATCGGGCTCACCCGTGAAAGGGTGCGGCAGATCCAGGTGGAGGCGCTGCGGCGCCTGCGCAGCATAATGGAAAGCAACGGCCTGAGCAGCGATTCCCTGTTCAGCTGATCCCTGTCTGGCGAAATCATACCCGGCATGGCCTGGCTCCACATGGTGGGCCTTGTTTTCCAGGCCAACATTCCGGGCCGGGACTCAGCTGCAAAGGCGGTTAAACCATGCGCAGATTGCGGGTAACGCCATTTTACAGTTCAATAGGGAAGCGGTCGCACGGCGCCCGGATCCGCTGGCCAGCCACAACAGCATGTCAGGAGAACGTTTGAATGCCGAAAATCACCCTTGTCGAGTACAGCGGCACCAGTCACAGCATTGATGCCGAGGCGGGAAAGTCCCTGATGCAGAATGCCCTGGACAACGGTGTGCCGGGCATCGATGCCGATTGCGGTGGCGCCTGTGCCTGCGGTACCTGCCATGTATTTGTCGACGAGGACTGGATGTCCGCCAGCGGGGAGCCCGACGCGATGGAGGAGGCTATGCTGGGCATGCGCCCCGACCGCACCGGGCAATCGCGCCTGAGCTGCCAGATAGAGGTTACCGAGGAGTTGGACGGTATGGTTGTGCGCCTGCCCGAGTTTCAGATGTAGACCGGCATGCACACGACCATGTAAGCCCGGAAACGGCCAAATTAGGGAGGTGAGTCGATGAGCGAATCTGCGCTTCTGCCTGACGCACTGGCAGTGCCGTTGGCGGAGATGGATATCAGCGACCCACGCCTGCTTGAACAGGACGCATGGCGGCCGTTCTTCGCCAGGTTGCGGCGTGATGATCCTGTGCACTTCCAGGCTTCCAGCCCCTTTGGACCCTTCTGGTCGATTACCCGTTTCGAGGATATCGTCGCGGTGGACAGCGACTATGAGGCCTTCTCGTCGGAACCGGCGATATTCATCGGGGACCGCCCGACAGGTACACCGCTCACCAATTTTATCGCCATGGACCCGCCGCAGCACGATCTGCAGCGGCGCGCCGCCCAGCCGGTGGTGGCCCCGCAGAACCTCGCCGAGATGGAAGGCCTGATACGCAGCCGTGTAGTCGCGATACTGGAGGGTCTTCCGGTCGGCGACACTTTCGACTGGGTGGAGCGTGTCTCGATCAACCTGACCACCCAGATGCTGGCCACCCTGTTCGACTTTCCCTTCGAGCAGCGCCACAAGCTCACCTACTGGTCGGATATCGCCGTGGGCTCCCCGGAGATGGCCGGTGGCGATGTGGGCAATGAAGAGCGCCTGGCGGGCCTGGAAGAGTGCCTGGGCGCCTTCACCCGACTGTGGCATGAGCGCAAGGGCAGGGAAGGCGGCTTCGATCTGATTTCCCTGCTGCAGCGCGATCCCAATACCAGCGATATGGTGGACCGCCCCAACGAGTACCTGGGCAATCTCCTGCTGTTGATCGTCGGGGGCAACGACACTACCCGCAATTCCATCAGCGGCGGGGTGCTGGCCCTGAACCAGAATCCCGCCGAGTACGACAAGCTGCGCGCGAACCCCGGGCTGATACCCTCCATGGTGTCCGAAATCATCCGCTGGCAGACGCCGCTGGCCCACATGCGGCGCACCGCCACCCGCGATATCGAATTCCGCGGCAAGCGGATCGGCAAGGGCGACAAGGTGGTCATGTGGTACCTCTCGGGCAATCGCGACGAAACCGCCATCGATCACGCCGACCAGTTCATCATCGACCGTGACAACCCCCGCCACCACATTTCCTTCGGTTTCGGCGTGCATCGCTGTATGGGCAACCGGCTGGCGGAAATGCAGCTGCGCATTCTGTGGGAAGAAATCATGCAACGCTTTTACAAGGTGGAGGTGATGGGCGAGCCCGAGCGGGTGCGCTCGAACTTCGTGCGCGGCTACAGGAAACTGCCGGTAAGGGTGCATCCCCTGTAAAGGCCCCGACCCCAGGCTTTCGCGGTCGGGCCGCCTGTGGACCGGGACGCTTGCAGGCAGGTGTCAAAATCGCACACTGGGGGCGCAAACGCGAAGATGTAATCCCGGATGTAGAACAACCAGAGGATTGATGTGATGAACCAGGCTGTGGATTTACCCGATGCACTAACCGTACCACTGGCGGATATCGACTTCAGTGATCCCCGACTGCTGGAACAGGACGCCTGGCGTCCCTACTTCGCCCGCCTGCGAGAAGAAGACCCGGTCCACTACCAGGCCAATAGTCCCTTCGGGCCCTTCTGGTCCATAACCCGGTTTGAAGACATCGTTGCCGTCGAGAGCGATACGGGTACCTTTTCCTCGGAACCCGCGATTGTCATCGATGACCCCCCCGAGCATCTGCCGGTGGAGATGTTCATCGCCATGGATCCTCCCAAACATGATGTGCAGCGGCGCGCCGCACAACCGGTGGTCGCGCCGCAAAACCTGGCGGCCATGGAAGGTTTGATTCGCGGCCGCACCGGGGCGGTCCTGGATAGTCTGCCGTTGGGCGAGACCTTTGACTGGGTTGAGCATGTGTCGGTCAATCTCACCACCAAGATGCTTGCCACCCTGTTTGATTTCCCCTTCGAGGAGCGTACCAGACTGACCTATTGGTCTGATATCGCATCCGGTACGCCTGGAATGACGGGTGGGGAATTATCGGAAGAGGAACGTACCGCCGGCCTCAAGGATTGCCTGGAAACCTTTACCCGCATCTGGCACGAGCGCAAGGGCCGGGAGCCTTCCTTTGACCTGATCTCCCTGCTGCAGCGCGATCCCAACACGGCGGATATGGTCGATCGCCCCATGGAGTTCCTGGGGAATATGATGCTGTTGATCGTGGGTGGTAATGACACCACTCGCAATTCCGCCAGTGGCGGGGTGCTGGCCCTTAACCAGAACCCCGCCGAGTACGACAAGCTGCGCGCCAATCACGGCCTGATACCCGGCATGGTGTCGGAGATCATCCGCTGGCAGACACCGCTGGCCCACATGCGCCGCCTGGCCACCCGGGATATCGAATTCAGGGGCAAGCAGATCCGCAAGGGCGAGAAGGTGGTGCTGTGGTACCTCTCGGGCAATCGCGACGAAACCGCCATCGATCATGCCGACCAGTTCATCATCGACCGCAAAAACCCGCGCCACCACATCTCCTTCGGCTTCGGCATCCACCGTTGCATGGGTAATCGGCTGGCGGAAATGCAGCTGCGTATCCTGTGGGAGGAAATCATGCAGCGCTTCCACACGGTGGAAGTGGTGGGCGAGCCGGAGCGGGTGCGCTCCAATTTTGTGCGCGGCTACAAGAGCCTGCCGGTGCGCCTGCACCCCCTCTAGCCGACAGCGGGGGGGCGAGCGCTCAGCCCGCGCTTTCCCGGCACAGTTCCAGCCAGCGCTGCAGGGCGACGCCGTGGAATTTCCTGCGGTGGGTAATAAGGAATAGCTCGCGACTGAAGTTCCGGTCGGGCACATCCAGCGCCACCAGGCCGCCTCTTCTGAAGGCATCCACCAGGCTGATGCGGGACAGGCAGCCCACACCCAACCCGGCTTCCACCGCCCGTTTGATCGCTTCCGTATGTTGTAATTCCATCGCGATATATAGGTTCGGTAGCAGTCCGTGCATTGCCCGGTCGAAGGTCTGGCGAGTTCCCGAGCCCCGCTCCCGCAGGATCCAGGGCAGGGCGAGGAGGTCGGCATCGCCCAGGGCGCCGGATTGCGCCGCGGGGTGATCCGGGGCGGCAAATACCACCAGTTCATCGTCCCGCCAGTGCAGGGTCTCCAGCTCGGGGTGCTGGAACTCGCCCTCGATCATGCCCATGTCCAGTTCGAAGCCCGCGACTCCCTCGGCGATGGTCTCGGTGTTGGCAACCGTGAGGGCTACATCGGCATCGGGGTGGCGGCCGCGAAAGTCTGCGATCATGCCGACCGCCAGGTAGTTGCCGATGGTCATTGTGGCGCCGATATGCAGGCGGCCCATGCCGTCTTCCCCCGCAAGCGCCTGCTCGAAGCCCTGGGCCTGGGCGAGCAGGGTTTCGGCCCCGGGGCGGAGTTGTCGCCCCAGCTCGCTCAGTTGCAGGCGCTTGCCCACCCGGTCGAACAGCTTTACACCGAATTGCCCCTCGAGTTCTTTCAGGGAACCGCTGGCCGCCGACTGGGACATGGCCAGGTCCCGGGCTGCACGGCTGATATTTTCATGCCGGGCAGTAGCGAGAAATACTTCCAGCTGGCGCAGGGTGTAGCGCACGGTTGAAAACCTATATTGATTAAGTCGATATATATTATCAAATAAAACTGTTTAGACGATATAGTGTGTCCCCCATAGAATAGCCGGCAGAAACCGCTATCCGGAGACTGTTTTATGGCCACGATCATGCGCGAGCAGGTCACCTCGGTGCACCACTGGACAGACCGTCTGTTCAGCTTCAAGACCACCCGCAACCAGGGCTTTCGCTTCAAGAACGGCCACTTCACCATGATCGGGCTGGAGCAGGAGGGGAAACCCCTGATGCGCGCCTACAGCCTCGCCAGCGCCAATTACGAGGACGAACTGGAATTTTTCAGTATCAAGGTGCCCGACGGCCCGCTGACCTCGAAACTGCAAGCCATCAAGGTGGGGGACGAGTTGCTGGTGAACAGCAAGGCCACCGGCACGCTGATACAGGACAACCTGCTGCCCGGCAGGAATCTCTACCTGATTGCCACTGGTACGGGACTCGCGCCCTTCCTCAGCATCATCAGGGACCCCGAGATCTATGAGCAGTACGACAAAATCGTGCTGACCCATGGCTGCCGCCATGTGGAAGAACTCGCCTACCGGGAATTGATTACCGAGCACCTGCCGGCCCATGAGTACCTGGGGGCGGACGTGCGTGACAAACTCATTTACTACCCGACCGTGACGCGAGAGCCCTTTCGCAACAACGGTCGGCTGACCGACCTGTTGCGCACTGGCAAACTGCAGTCGGACGTGGGCCTGGATGCAATCGATGCCGCCACCGATCGCTTCATGATCTGCGGCAGTCCCACCATGCTCAAGGAGATCTGCGAGTTGCTGGACAGTCGCGGCCTCCGCGAGGCGCGCCACGGCGAGGCCGCCCATTATGTGATTGAGCGGGCTTTTGTCGAGAGTTGAGCTGACTTCCCCGGGAGGGGGTGCCGGCAGCGCTGGAATATCTTTTACCGCAGCCCTGTAGGGCTCAGTCCCTGGGACGGGGTGGCCGCCACATCAACCACACCGGTGGTGCGCCGGGAGCAAACCGGATTTCATCGACCACCTCAAACCCATGCCCCTGGTAGAACGCCAGGTTGTCACGCTTGGAGTTTTCGAGGTAGGCGGGCAGGATCTCGTCATCGCATTTTCGCAGCACATGAGAGATCAGGGCGCTGCCGATACCCTGGCCCTGGCACTCGGGGACGGCGCCCAGCAGGAACAGGTAATAGTGTGGCTCGCTGGGGTGGAATTTCGCAGTGGCGAGGCCGGCGCGACCGAAGCGGTAGAATCCACCGGCGCCGCAAACCCTCGCCATCCGCCAGAGGTTGGCCGGGGTAAGCGGCCAGCGCAGCTTGCTATTGGGCCCGAGCCAGGCGGCGGCCCCCCGTCCCCTGGCGTCGATATAGGTCAGCCCTTCCGGCAAAAACACCGGCAGCGTGATAGTGAAGAATGTGCGGATAAAATCCGGGTGCGACGACATCCAGTTCATGACCGGGTCGTCATGAAACGCGCGCGCGAGGATATCCACCGCCCGGTGCGGTTTATGCTGTACTTTGATACCGGTGCTCACGGTGCGTTCCCGCGATGCCGGCTTGAGAGCAGCCATACCCCGACCTGCCGCTTGAAACGACGCTTAGTAGATCTTTATATGTGACTGGATGGTGGGACACTCAGGTACTTCGATGGAGTATTTGTAATCCCCCTTGGGTACGTCCTTGCCTTTCACCCGGCAGCGCAGCTGGCCTTTTTTGTTACTCTTGAAGTTGCACTCGCTCTGGCCCTCAGTGACGAAGGGGTTGGGACTGCCCTGGTCAAACTTGATGGCGAAGGACTGCTTCTCGCTGATTTTCCATGAGACGTGCTTATCCTGTCGGGTACATACGCAGCCGGACTCCTTGCTGCAATCCGCCCGGCCTTTCGCGTTGTCATTCTTGCAGTTGTCTTGGTCGCCCTTGAATACTGCCTGTACCTGGCATTGTGAGCCGTCGTCCGCTTTCATTACCTCGATGCGCACGGTTTGCTCGACGGCCTCGGCCAGCAGGGGTGCGGAAAATCCGCAGGTCATTGCGAGGATCGCTGTTGCGATCAGTGCCTTGGTTCTTTTGGGGTTGAGCATTTTATAGTTCTCCGTCAACGGTGGGCCACTCGCCGGCGCGGTTATCGCCGGCGAGCCGCGCTGCAATCTCATGGGGCCCTATATATTAGCCTGTGAAAGCTTAGCAGGAAAACCAGTATTGAGGCGTATCCCGGGCCACCTTTTTGCTTATGCCCAGCCCTGCAATGCAGGGGCGACGTCTGCTATGCTTGGATAGGAGCCAGCGTCCGCCTGACAGAGGTCGGCGGGCTTATTGGCGATAGCCGGGAGCGACAATAATGAAGGCAGTGCGAGAAGACAGGCTGGAAGGTGACAGCGGGCGGGGCGGGTTTCCTGCCTCTCGGGTAATACTGGTGCTGGCGATTCTGGTCGCGGGCTTTTTACTGTGGCGATCTATGGGTGAGAAACCCGCCGAAGTGGTGTCAGAGCCCGTCGCCGTCGAGGAAACCGCTTTTGAGCCACCGCCACTGCCGCCGGCGGAGGATATCCCGCCGCGACCGGAGCCGGTTGTCGAGGCGGTAGCCGAAGCCCCCGCGGAGCCGCCGCCTCCGCTGCCGCCACTGACAGAGAGCGATGATCTCATGCGCGCGCAGATGAGCGCGGCCGGAGTAGGAGGGGGTGAACTCGCCCCGCTCGAGCAGCAAGAGAACCTTATCCAGCAGGGCACGGCACTGATCGATGGTCTGAGTCGTGGCGTCATACTGCGCAAGTTGCTGCCACTGGATCCGCCCAGGGAAGCCTTCACCGCGCTAGAGGAAGGCGATCAGATGTATATGAACCCCGTGAGCTACCAGCGCTATGACGGCTACGCGGAAACTATCGCCTCGCTGGATACCTCAACCCTCGTGGAGACTTTTCACACCCTGCGTCCGCTGTATGAAGAAGCCTATGGCCAACTCGGCCTCAACCCGGACGATTTCGACAATGCACTGATTCGGGCACTCGATCGTGTGCTCGCCACGCCGGAGATAGAAGAGCCGATCGCCCTGACCCGCAAGTCGGTGATGTACAAGTACGCTGACCCGCAACTGGAGCAGTTAACCCCCATGCAGAAACAACTGTTGCGGATGGGACCGGACAATATCCGGCGGATAAAGGAGCAGGCCAGGGCCCTGCGGGCGGGGCTGTTAAACCAGCAGTAAAGCGAGTGGTTTCGATGGGTTGAGTCAGGGCCGCAGGGCAGCCAAAACAGTCCCTGCGGTTATGCGGGTTGCTAGCGCTGCAGATACTGCAGCTTGTTGGGCTTGCCTGCCCACTCCTCGGCGTCGGGCAGGGCCTCCTTCATCTCGGTGATGCAGGGCCAGACTTCCGCCAGCTCCGCATTCAGCTCGAGGAATACCTGCTGGTCTTCGGGCAGCTCGTCCTCGGAGAAAATGGCATCTACCGGGCACTCCGGCTCGCACAGGGCGCAGTCGATACACTCGTCGGGGTGGATCACCAGGAAGTTCGGGCCCTCGTAAAAACAGTCTACCGGGCAAACTTCCACACAATCCGTGTGTTTGCAGTTGATACAGTCTTCGCCTACAACAAATGTCATTCCTGAAACGCCTCTTGAAATAGTCCCGGCCCCGCGCAGGGGCGTCAGTTTACCCGTACAGGCCGGGAAATTGAAGGGGGCTGTTCAGCCCAGGCGGGCCTTGTATTCGTAGAGTTTTGCCAGCGCCTCCCGGGGTGTCAGGCCGTCCACATCCAGGGCTTCCAGAGCTGTCACCACCGGGTGGGGCGCGGGCGCGCTGAACAGGTCGACCTGCTGGGCAGGGGGGGCGCCAACCGGGGCCGCTGGCCCCGGGCCATGGCTGCCGCGCTCGAGCTCCCGCAGTTTCTCCCGGGCCGCGTCCAGTACCGGCGCCGGAATCCCGGCGAGCTTGGCCACCTGCAGGCCGAAGCTGCGGTTGGCCGGCCCCTCCTGGATATTGTGGAGAAACACCACGTGGTCCTGGTGCTCGGTAGCGTCCAGGTGCACGTTGGCCATGGTCGGACACAACTCGGGCAGGCTGGTCAGTTCGAAGTAATGGGTGGCGAATAAAGTGAAAGCCCGCACCGAGCTGGCCAGTTCCACCGCCGCCGCCCAGGCCAGGCTGAGGCCATCGAAGGTGCTGGTGCCGCGGCCCACCTCGTCCATCAGCACCAGGCTGCGGGGGGTGGCATTGTGCAGGATATTGGCGGTTTCGGTCATCTCCACCATGAAAGTGGACCTGCCGGAGGCCAGGTCATCAGAGGAGCCGATACGGGTGAAAATACGGTCCAGTGGAGCCAGCCTCGCCGCGGTGGCGGGCACGTAACTACCGATATGCGCCAGCAGGGCAATGACCGCGTTCTGGCGCATATAGGTCGACTTGCCACCCATGTTGGGCCCGGTGATCAGCAGCATCCTGCGCTGGTCATTGAGCAGGGTGTTGTTGGCGATAAAGGGTTCGTCGAGTACCTGCTCCACCACCAGGTGGCGACCTTCGCTGACCTCGAACACCGGCTCGCTGCAGAACGTCGGGCAACACAGCCGCAGGCTGTCGGCTCGCTCGGCGAGGTTGGCCAGCACGTCGATCTCGCTGACTGCAGAGGCGGTATCCTGTAGTGCCGCCAGCTGCTCGTTCAGGCGCTCCAGCAAGTCGTCGTAAAGGGCTTTCTCCCGACTCAGGGCCCGACTCTTGCTGGACAGGGCCTTGTCCTCGAATTCTTTCAGCTCGGGCGTGATAAAGCGCTCGGCGTTTTTCAGCGTCTGGCGCCTGATGTATTGGGTCGGGGCCCGGTCGGACTGAGCGCGGCTGATCTCGATATAGTAGCCGTGCACCCTGTTGTAGCCGACCTTCAGGGTGGAAATGCCCGTGGCCAGGCGTTCTCGTTTCTCGATCTCCAGCAGGAACTCGCCGGCATTGCTGCTGAGTTCCCGCAGTTCGTCCAATTCGCTGTCGTAGCCATCGGCGATGACCCCGCCGTCGCGAATGACCACCGGCGGGTTCTCGATGATGGCCCGACCCAGCAGGTCGCACAGCTGGGGATAGTGTCCGACGCTGCGGCTGAGCTCTGCCAGCCGTGGGGAGCCGGCCTGTGCCAGTGCGGCGCGCAGCTGCGGCAGGGCCTCGAGGGAGCTGTGCAGTCGGGTGAGGTCGCGGGGCCGGGCCGAACGCAGGGCCACCCGGGTCAGGATGCGCTCCATGTCGCCGATGGGCTTGAGGGCCGAGCGCACCGCCTCGTAATCGTAGTTGGCGCAGAGCGCGCCGATGGCCTCGTGCCTGGCTTCCAGCACGGGAATGTCTGTCAGGGGGCGATGCAGCCAGCGCCTCAACATACGGCTGCCCATGGCCGTGACACCGCGATCCATGACCGAGAACAGGGTGTTGCGCTCGCCGCCGGACAGGTTGACGTCGATCTCGAGGTTGCGGCGGGTGGCGGCGTCGAGGATCACGCTGTCGGCCCGGTTTTCGTGACTGATGCTGCGAATATGGGGCAGGTTGCCGCGCTGGGTATCTTTCACATACTGCAGCAGGCAACCGGCCGCGCCGATGGCCAGCGGCAGGTCATCGCAGCCGAAGCCCTGCAGGTCATGGGTCTGGAACTGGGTGTTCAGGCCGCGGCGGGCGCTGTCGAGATCGAACTCCCAGGCCGGCTGGCTGCGGGCTCCGTTGCGGGCTGTGATCTCGGGCAGGAAAATATGCTCGTGATAGAGCGTCTCGGCGGGGTCCAGGCGCTGCAGCTCGCTGACCAGGGCTTCCTCGCCACTCACCTCCAGCACCCTGAAGCGCCCGGTACTGAGGTCGAGGTAGGCGATGCCGTAATTGTGGTGTTGTTGGCAAACGGCCAGCAGCAGATTGTCCACCCGGTCGTCAAGCAGGGCTTCGTCTGACAGGGTGCCGGGCGTCACTACCCGGACCACCTGCCGTTCCACCGGCCCCTTGCTGGTGGCCGGGTCGCCGATCTGTTCGGCAATGGCCACGGAAACCCCGGCCTTCACCAGCCGCGCCAGGTAACCCTCCGCCGCATGATAGGGCACGCCGCACATGGGGATAGGCTCGCCGGCGGACTTACCCCTGGCGGTGAGGGTGATGTCCAGGAGCTCCGCCGCCTTTTTGGCGTCGTCGTAGAACAGCTCGTAGAAGTCACCCATGCGGTAGAACAGCAGGTCGCGGGGGTGCTTCGCCTTGATGCGCAGGAACTGCTGCATCATGGGGGTGTGGTCGGCTGTCAGTGTGGTTGCGGGTGTCTTGTTCAATGTGGATTCTGGGTGCTGGGGGTGGACCGGGAGCCTGCGGGGCGTTGGCACGATACTTTATCTGTTTCCCAGTACCTTATACACCTCTTTGTCATCTTCGCGTCGCTCAGCCCCGTCCGGGTCCGTGACAGTCTCCTGCCAACGACACGAACCGGTACCCTGATTAATCGGTATTAACGAATTAACGAACGTAAAAATTCGAATTGTCGGAATTATCCCGATCTATATTCTAGCTCCCCATGACATCCCCGCAACACAATGCAGACACTGCGCGAAGTGAGGCTGGCGCGCGCTGGCCCCGTTTCGGCTGGACCAGCTGGTTGGTCCGCGCCGGGCTTTTCGCAATTCTCTGGTGGGTGCTTACCGCCGGGGACAGTGCCAGCTGGATAATCGGTGTCCCTGCCGTGTTGCTGGCGACCTGGTTGAGCATCTCGTTGGCCGGCGCTTTCGCGTTCCGCCTCTCTTTTGCCGGGCTCTCACGCTACCTGGTGTTCTTTGTGATCGAGTCGATACGCGGGGGTGCCGATGTCGCCCGGCGGGCCCTGTTGCCCGGTGGGCGTGTGGAACCTCAGATACTGCATTATCGTACCAGCCTGGCCCGTGGCCTGCCGCAGGATATGCTGGTTTATACCGTGAGCCTGTTGCCCGGGACGCTGGCGATGGCTATCGAGGATGACCGCTTGACACTGCATGCCCTGAGCCGCGATATGCAGCCGCTTGAAAGCGTCGAAACCTGCGAGCGGTATGTGGCCGCAGTGTTCGGTGAATCCGTTCCGATGAAGGCTGCCCGCTGATGGCCCAGTACCTGAGCGTAATCGCTATTGTCCTGCTCGGCACCCTCGCCCTCGGGCTGGTGAGGGTCTGGCGCGGCCCGGGTCCCGGCGATCGGATGGCGAGTGTGCTGTTGGGCGGCACCACAGGGGTCGCCCTGCTGCTGATACTGGCTGCCATCGAAGGCTCCGGCGCCACCCTCGACACCGCGCTGGTACTTGCCGTGCTGGCTCCTGTACTCACCGTGGCATTCGTCGCCGCACGGCGGCGGCCGGGTCCGGGCGAATCGGACCATGGCTGACGCTCTCACCATCGCGTTTACGCTCGCGGGGACACTCTTCTTCCTGGCTGGCTCCATCGGGCTGCTGCGCTTCCCCGACCTGTACAGTCGCTTGCATGCGCTTACCAAGGCCGACAATCTCGGTCTCGGGTTGATTGCCCTGGGTGTGCTGGCGCAGGCGGACAGCCCCGCTTTCGTTGCCAAGGTGATCCTGGTCTGGCTCGTTACCCTTGCCACCAGTGCAGTTGTCGGCCACCTGATAGCCCGGGACGCTCTGTCTGGCATCCCGGAAAACGGCGGTGTGAACGATGATTGAGTGGTGGGTTGACGGCCTGCTGGGGGTGATGATGCTGTGGTTGGCCTGGCAGGCCCTTTCAGCTGCCGATCTATTGCGGGCTGTCGCAATGTTCGTGACATTCGGGCTGCTGGTGGCTATCGCCTGGATCCGGCTGGGAGCGCCCGATGTGGCCATCGCCGAAGCCGCCATCGGGGCCGGGCTTACCGGCGCCCTGTTGTTGATCACCATTCGCCGGATGGACGACCAGCGCGGATCCGGGACCCAGGAGAAGCCGCGTGCCAAGGCTGATTGAACGTTGTCTGCCCGTGTTGGCAGGTGCTGGCGCGATTGCACTGGGTGCTCTCATCGCCGCGGCGTTGCTGCGCACACCTGAAAACGACGGTGCGATGGCGCGCGCCGCGCTGGAGGCCTTGCCTGACAGCGGTGTCGGCAACCCTGTCACCGCGGTGCTGCTCAATTTCAGGGCCTTCGATACACTGCTTGAGGTCGCTGTGCTGCTGCTCACCCTGGTCGCCGTCTGGGCGCTGGATCTGCGCCTGCCCAGAACCGAGGCGCTGCCTGCATCCCCGGTATTCAGCAGCTTGCTGCGCATCAGTGGCCCGCTGCTGGTGGTGATTGCAGGCTACCTGCTGTGGGTCGGGGCCAGCGAGCCCGGGGGTGCATTCCAGGCCGGGGCCGTGCTGGCTGGTGGCTGCCTGCTGTTGAGGCTCGCGGGGCGCTGGAATCCCGGCGCCGGGTTTGTGCGCTGGGCCGCCTCAGTGGGGCTTTTGGTGTTCCTGCTTACCGCGATCGCGATGCCAGCCTTGACCGGCGGGCTGCTGCAGTACCCGCACGCCTCGGCGGGCATGTGGATTCTGCTGATTGAAACTGCCGCCACTGTGTCCATTGCCGCCATCCTGACTGCATTGTTTGTCGCCCGGGAACCCGGGGAGACGCGCCCGTGACGGTCACCGACTTTTACGCACTGGTGGGGGTAGCCCTGTTCGTGATGGGCCTGTCCGCGCTGATCCTGCGCAAGCGCGATCTGCAGCGTATTCTCGGGCTCAATATAATGGGCACCGGCGTTTTCATGGTACTCGTGACGAGCGCGCTGGGTCAGGGACAGCCTGCGGACCCCGTGCCGCATGCCATGGTCCTCACCGGCATTGTGGTTGCGGTCAGCGCCACCGCATTTGCACTGGCCCTGAGCCTCGCCAGGGAGCGCCATAAATGACCCTGTGGTGGAGTACCCTGTGCGTCGCCGCGCCGCTGCTGGCTGCGGTGCTGCTGTTTATCAGGCCGAAATGGATGGCGGGCATCGCCCTGGTCGCCGTGACCCTGGTGCTGGTCGGCGCTCTGGGTCTGGCCTCCGTACTGCATGACAGCGGACCCCAGTTCATCGCAATTGGCGGCTGGGGTGCGCCGCTCGGCATCGGTTGGCGGATCGACGGCCTGACGGTCACCATGTTGCTGATGGCGGGTATCGTGGGCTGGCCGGTAACCCTCTACGCCCATGGGTATTTTGGCGGTGCAGCAGCCGGTCGCCATTTCTGGCCCCTGTGGATGCTGCTCCTGACCGCATTGTGCTCCCTGTTCCTCAGTAACGACCTGTTCAACTGGTATGTCACCCTGGAGCTGCTGGGTCTTTCGGCAGTCGCCCTGGTCACCCTGTCCGGCAAGAAGGCGGCCCTGGATGCGGCCCAGCGTTATCTGTATACCGGTTTGGTCGGCTCGCTTTTCTACCTGATGGGTGTCGCGCTGATCTACAATGCCTACGGCGTGCTGGATCTCGCCGTACTGCGGGAGGTGACCGAGCCCTCGCTGGCGCTGTGGGTGGCATTGGGGCTGATGGCATTCGGCCTGCTGGTCAAGAGCGCGCTGTTCCCGCTGCACTTCTGGCTGCCTGCCGCCCACGGTTCGGCGCCGGCGCCGGTGAGCGCGATTTTATCGGCGCTTGTCGTGAAGGGGGCGTTTTATATCCTGTTGCGGCTGTGGTTTGACCTGGTGCCGGCCACGCTGCCAGACGCTGTCTCCCTGATCCTGGGCGGACTGGGCGCCGGGGCCATCATCTGGGGCTCGCTGCAGGCGATCAGGGCTACCCGACTGAAAATGCTGGTGGCGTATTCCACCGTGGCGCAGCTCGGTTATCTCGCCCTTTTCTTTCCCCTGAGTGAAAGCGGGCAGTGGGGTGATGCCGCCCTGACAGGACTGGTCTATTTCATGTTCGCGCATGGCTGCGCCAAGGGCGCCATGTTCCTCGCCGCCGGGAATCTGCAGCGAGCCGCAGGGCACGATGATCTGGTTTCCCTCGCCCCTACCGCGCAGGCCCTGCCTGTATCGATGTTTGCCTTTGCCATCGGCGGGGTCAGTATCATGGGGCTGCCTCCCAGCGGCGGTTTTATCGCCAAGTGGAGCCTGTTGAACGCTGCGATCGGCAGCGGGGGCTGGATATGGGTGGCGGTAATGATAGCCGGGGGCCTGTTGTCAGCCGGCTACATCTTTCGCGTGCTCTCCCTGTCGTTTTCTGAATCCGGAGACGAACCGGAACCGGGACCTGAGCTTGTCCCGGTCGCAAAGAGCAGCGAGTGGGCGAGCCTGCTGCTGGCCTCGATCGCCCTGCTGCTTGGCCTGAACGCACTGCCTATGCTGGACCTGCTTAGCATTGGCCTGCCGAGGGCCGGCTGATGACCTGGAGTGCTGCGCTGCCACTGCTGATCCTGGCCAGTTCGCTGGTCACCGGACTGGTTATTTTTTTCCTGAAGGAACAATCCGTGCTGTTGCGCACGGTCCTCAACCTTTCCGGTGCCGGCGTCAAGCTGATACTGGTCGGTATTCTCATGTGGGGCGTCTACCAGGGCCAGACCTTCGAAGCCCGTCTGCCACTGCTGCCCAACATCGAACTCGTGTTGCATGCGGATGCGCTTTCGTTGTTGTTTGTCAGCCTGTCGACGGTGCTGTGGTTCGTCACCACCGTGTATGCGATCGGCTACCTGGAGCACTCGCCACACAGGAGTCGTTTTTTCGGATTCTTCAGCCTGTGTGTCACCGCCACTGTCGGCATTGCACTGGCCGGTAATCTGATTACTTTCCTGATCTTCTACGAACTGCTGACTCTCGCAACCTATCCCCTGCTGATGCACCGGGGTACAGCCGATTCGCGGCGGGCTGGCCGGATTTACCTGACCTACACCCTGGCCGGTGGCGCCCTGTTACTGGTCGGCGTGGTCTGGCTGAAGGCGCTGGCCGGCCCGCTGGACTTTACCGCCACCGGCATACTGGCAGGACGCACTGACCTGAACCCCGACACCCTGCGCTGGATATTCCTGCTGCTTATTGCAGGCTTTGGTGTCAAGGCCGCCCTGGTGCCGCTGCACGGGTGGCTGCCCATATCGATGGCCGCGCCGGCGCCCGTCAGTGCGCTGCTGCACGCGGTGGCAGTGGTCAAGGCGGGCGCCTTTGGCATTACCCGGGTTGTCTACGACGTCTTTGGTGTCGAATTCGCAGCCAGCCTCGGGGTCCTGATGCCGCTGACGATAGCGGCATCGATTACCATCGTCTACGGGTCCGTGCGCGCGCTGTCCCAGGACAAGCTCAAGCCGCGGCTTGCCTATTCAACTATCAGCCAGGTGTCCTATATCATCCTCGGCACAACGATTGTCGGGCCTGTCGCGACTATCGGCGGCATTGTCCATCTGGTGCACCAGGGACTGATGAAGATCACCCTGTTTTTCTGTGCCGGTAACCTGGCTGAAACCCTCGGTATCCACCGGGTCAGCGAGATGAACGGGGTGGGCCGGCGGCTGCCGAAAACCATGGCGGCCTTTACCGTGGCAGCGCTGGGAATGATCGGTGTTCCTCCGGTCGCGGGGTTTATCAGCAAGTGGTACCTCGGTGCGGGCGCCCTGGATGCGAATATGCCGTGGATTCTCGTCATCCTGGCCGTCAGCAGCGCGCTCAACGCCGCCTACTTTCTACCCATCCTCTATCGCGCCTGGTTCATGCCGGCAACCGGCGCCTGGCAGGAAAGGCTCGAGCGTGGTCGGTTTGAAACCCACTGGATGCTGTTGATGCCGCCACTGGTGACTGCAGCCCTGGCGCTGCTGTACGGCCTGTTTGCCAATATGGATGGCAGTCCCCTTGCCTGGGCCCGCCTGATCGCCGAACGGGAGTATCTGCGCTGATGGCTACCGTCGATATGCCGCGACTGATACTGCTGCTCGTATTGATCCTGCCGTGGTTGATGCTGTCCTTGACCGCAGTGACCCGCTGCAGGCCCTGGCTGCGGCACTGTCTCGTGGTCGCCCCGGCTGTTGGCCTGGTGCTGGCGTTGCTGCCCGGAGCCGGGCAGCTCGAATTCTCCGGGTTGCTGCTGGGAAGCCACTTTGGGGTGGATGACCTCAATCGACTTTTTCTTCTTGTCACCGCGCTCGCATGGTTGGCTGCCTCGGTGCTGGCGGCATCCTATCTCGGTACTGCCGCGCGTCCCAGGCGTTTCCTGACCTGCTTTTTACTTGCCATGGGCGGGAATTTCGCCCTCGTGCTCAGTCAGGATGCGGTTAGCTTTCTTCACCGGGTTTGCGGTGATGAGCCTGGCCGCCTATGGGCTGGTGAACGACCGTGGCGATAGCGCGTCCAGGTATGCGGGGCGAGTCTACATAGTGCTGGCCATTACCGGCGAGGTACTGCTGTTCGCAGCCTTGATCGGCCTGGTGCACGAGGCGGGGCAGATCCGGTTTCCGCTGGATTTTGACGCGGCCCCGCCGGACTGGGCTATCGCCTGTGCGGTGCTCGGCTTTGGCGTCAAGGCCGGCATGCTGCCGCTGCATATGAGTATTCCCCTTTCCTATGGCGCCGCCCCTCTGGCCGCAGGTGTGGCGCTTGCCGGCGCCATGCTGAATGCCGGACTGTTGGGTTGGTTGCGATGGCTGCCATTGGGCTCGGTTGAAGCGAGCACCTGGGGCTTCATTTTTGCAGGCGCGGGCTTGCTTGGCGCGGCATGGGGGGTAGTGCAGGGGGTGCGCCAGAGCTCGCCCACGGCGCTGTTGGGATATTCGAGCATAAGCCAGGTGGGCCTGATGATGCTGTTCATCGGCGCAGGATTTATCGCGCCCGACCAGTGGTCGCTGTTTCTGCCGCTGCTGGGCTATTTTGTACTTCACCACGCGTGCGCGAAAACCGCCCTGTTCTGTGCCAGCTCAGGCCACCTGCCCGCAGTGGGTCCGCGCTGGTTGTGGTGGGCGGTCTTCAGCCTGCCCGGGCTGGCGCTCATCGGTGTTCCCCTGAGTACCGGCTACCTCGCCAAGGCGGGCCTGTCGCAGGTCGTGACTTCGCCCGGGGTCGGGCTGGCATCGCTCGCGCCATGGCTTATGCTGGCCACCGCGGGCACGGCTTTGCTGATGGCCCGTTGGTTCTACCTTGTGGTTCGCGCCCGGCCGCCCGCTGCCCCCCTTGCGCCTGCACCCTGGGTGGCACTTGCGTTGGCGGTGCTGGTAGCCGTCGGCCCACTGCTCGCCACGCTCCTGGGAGTGCCAGTGCCAGGGGTACAAGGTGGGCTGTCCACGGCCGGCTGAGGGGTCTGCTATCGCGAATTGGCCTGGCGTCGCGGGACGGCCCCCGGGCTGATCCACGGCATCGAAAAAAACGTAAAATTCCGGATAAAAACTCGAATTGTTGGAATAATGGTAGGCTATATGCGTTTGCCGTTAGACAAGGTGGACGCAATCGCGGCAAAATTCGGGGTATAGTGCGCCATCTCAAGGCGCAGAATTCTGGAGGGGGTACACATGAGCACACGGCTGGGCATCGTCGGTGGCGGACAACTGGGACTATACCTTTGTAAGGCGGCCCAGGGGCTGGGTGTGAGCGTGACTGTCATTACCGAATCTGCCGATGATGCGGCGCTGCGCTACGCGGACAGCGCCGTGGTCGACGATCTGGGCAGCGCCGCCGCGATAGAGCAGTTCATCGATGGCTGCGACGTTGTCACTTTCGACAAGGAAGGCGTACCCAACGAAACCCTGGGCTGGCTTATCGACGCGCAGGCGCAGGGTCGCATTGCGATCCACCCCAGTGCCGACATACTGCTCATGCTCAAGGATAAGGCGCTCCAGAAGACCTGGCTCAAGCAGCAGGATCTGCCCACCCTGCCGTTTCATATCCTGTCCGGCAGGGCGGCGTCCCTGGAGGCTCTGTCAGGTAAGTTCGGCGAGGCGGTGGTGCAGAAAGCGCGCTCTGGCGGCTACGATGGCCGCGGTGTCCAGATACTGCGCAAGCTGGAGTCCGAGGAACAATTGTGGGACGTCCCCAGCATAGTTGAGCCGTTCCTGCCCGATTGCAGTGAGATAGCGGTGATCTCGGTAAGAGACCAGGCGGGTAACGTCCAGACCTACCCGCCGGTCAGCATGGAGTTTGATGCCCAGCTGAACTCGGTGAAGGCCGTGGCGATGCCTGCAGCTGTCAGTGCCCGGCTCAGCGCCGCCGCAATAGCCCTGGCGGAGCGGGTGGTAACCGCCCTGGATGGGGTTGGCGTTTTTGCCGTGGAAATGTTCGTCACGCCCGAGGAGGAACTGCTGATCAACGAAATCTCACCCCGGGTACACAATTCCGGCCATGTGACGCTGGATGCCTGCAATGTCTCGCAGTTCGAGCAGCATGTGCGCGCGGTGATGGGGCTGCCGCTGGTAGCCATAGAACAGAAGTCCCCCGCCGTCATGCTGAATATTCTGTACACCGAGGCCATCAGGGAGAAGTGCCCGGCCGCACCGGTTACGGACAGGGAGGCTGAGGCCGGCGCCGCGCTCTACTGGTATGGCAAGGCGCCCGGTACTCACGGCAGAAAAATGGGCCATATCAACGCCGTGGGTGACAGTGTCAACGCAGCGCATGAGCTGGCGGATCGCGCCCTGCGGAAGTTGTCCGGCGACAGCGGTGAGCAGGCGGCATGAGTGCACTGGTGGGAATTATCATGGGCAGTGATTCAGACCTGCCGACAATGCGGGCCGCTGCGACCATGCTCGAGGAGCTGGGCGTTACCTATGAGCTCGATATCGTAAGTGCTCACAGGACACCGGATAAGTTGCACGATTATGCCAGCTCAGCGGAGGCCAGGGGTCTCAAGGTGATCATCGCGGGCGCCGGCGGAGCAGCGCATCTGCCGGGTATGGCCGCAGCCGTCAGCGTGCTGCCGGTGATAGGCGTGCCGATTGGTATCACCCGGCTGGAGGGTATGGATGCCTTGTTGTCCATCGTCCAGATGCCTGCCGGGGTGCCGGTGGCTGCGGTGGCTATCGACAATGCCGCCAACGCGGCCATTCTAGCGGCGCAGATGATCGCCACCGGAGATCCTGAGCTGAGGGAGCGGCTGCGTAATTACAAGCTCGGCCTGCGGGACAAGGTCATGGAGAAGTCCCGGGCCGTCAAGGGTGAATTCCCGGCTTAGTGGTTGCGACATTGAAAAAGGGAGCGCGCCCATGAAGCGGTATGGACTGGCACTCGGTATCTTTCTCAGCGCGGGCGCCCAGGCCCTGGAAACCCTTGGTCGTGACGACCTGCTGTCCCTGTGCCGCTCGGAAAGTCCGGGGGAGGGCGCTGTTTGCAGCGGCTATATCAATGGTTTTATCGATGGTGCTTTTGCCACAGACCCCGGTGTCGTCGATCGCGTCGTGACTGAAATAGAAACCGAAGAGTCTTTTTCCGAGCGGGCCATCCGCACGCGCCTGGGAAATACGCTGGCACGCTTTGGACCCTCCTACTACGCGGGATTCTGTATACCCGGCGACCTGTCCATGGACACGATCGTGGAAGAGCTGCTCGGCGCGGCGCAGGAGGAGGTCGACCATACGGGCAAGCAGAATGCGCGGGACTACCTGTACGGTTTATTGCAAGCCCGGCACCCTTGCGAGGAGCAGCCCCGGTAACGCAGCGGCAATCCCGGTGGTAGTCGTCTCAGGCTGGGGCTCGGCTGCATCGACCAGCGCCATGGCCTGAATCAGCTCGCGAGATAGTCACCTGGAAACTGTCGCATCCTGCGCAGTTCTGCCTTCTCCATTCTGCTGTGCCTGCGCAATGTGCGCTTGACAGAGCGTCTGGCCTTGCGCGAGGCAACTGTCACTGCCCGGTACAGGTCGCTGTGCATGGCTTCGAACTGAACCGAGAGGCGCGAAGCCAGTTGAACGCAGACCAGGGCCTTCTTGTCCATACCGCCTCTGGGACCGTTTATGTCGCCCAGGAAAACATCGACCGCGATAATATTGTCTTCAGAACCGGCGAGGTTGTGTGCCAGTTGCCTGCGCACGTGCGCATCTATTGCGGTAGTGAGTTCGAAACCCTGAGTCTGTATATAAATCCTCATATTGTCGCTCCTGTGTGGTGACGGTTTCATCTTACATTCGTGGTGATTTTCGTATAGTCGAAGTATCCGAGAAGCCGGTCAGGAAAATGCGAAGTGAGCAGAGCCAGGCCAGGTTCGATGTCTGCCGATTGCAAGTGTATTGATTGATCGGAAATGACGAACCTGGGCAACCGTAGTTCCGGATGGTCGCACAGCTGTCTTTGCATCAGGATAGGCGGTCTGAATATGGAGGCTGTTCATGGCAAAGATATTGATCAGGAACCGTGTCGAACACGACTGGAAGCCGGTGATAGAAGCAAAGCTGCAGGTAATGCTTGGATCCATGCTCGGGGATATTAATCGGATTGATATCGAGTTCAGCCAGATCCCCGGATACCGCGGTGGTCGGGAGACGTTCGTCTGCAAGCTGGAGGTGACCGAGCGCAACGGGGAAAGTTATTTGCTCTACAACTATCAGCCCGATGCGACCCTGGCAATAGAGGGTGCGATCGCGAGGGCCAGGCGAGCCATTACGAGGCTGAGTCGGGCCCGTGTGAATTCCTGGGGCCAGGTATCAGCCCAGCAGTAATGTGTTCCTGGCGTTTTCGATGATTTTGAGAACCGCAGGGTGTTTCAGCTTGCGTTCAGGTGAAATGGCATAGTATTTCTCTTCGACAGCAATGGCCGGGCCGATGCGCCGGCTGCGGTACATCTGCTCCACTTCATCACTGATAGCCGCCGGCGCCGGGAAAATGCCGTTCCCTTGCTCGCCGAAAGCTTTCATCAGCGCACTGTCTTCGAACTCGGCCACCAGCGTTGGCGAGATACCCTGTTGGTCAAACCATTCATCCAGGGCCCGCCGGATGGGGTTGTCCATGGTCGGCAACAGCATCGGGGCCTTGTCCAGCGACTGCGGGAAGTCTTTCTCGTACTGGCGGGTGCTGCCCTTCCTGGCGAACAGGGCGATCTCGCTGGAGCCCAGGGCATGGCTGAATGCCTTGACGGAGAGTCCTGATGGGATGGGCCGGTCCGACAGCACCAGGTCCAGTTGATGCACGGCGAGGTCGCCAAGCAGCGCCTCCAGACCCCCTTCGCGGCACACCAGACGAATGGCTATTTCAGATTTCAGTACAGGCTGTAGTATGCGCGAGGCTACCAGCTTGGGGATGGAGTTCACCACGCCCACTGCCAGCAGTGCCGGCACCACCACCCGTCCGGTTTTGACGCGGGAGGTCAGTTCTGCGCCGAGGGTGAAGATTTCGTCGGCGTACTGGTAGACCATGTGGCCCGTTTCCGTCATGGCCAGCCCGCGTCCGACTCTGTGGAACAGTGGTTCTCCCACCGACTCCTCGAGCAGTTTCAGCTGGCCGCTGATGGTCTGTGGGGTCAGGTGCAGGCTCTGGGTGGCCTTGGCAATGCTGCCCTCCCTGGCAACTGTCCAGAAGTAAAGAAGATGATTGTAGTTGAGGTGTCTCACCGGCCGGCAATCATCCTTCGTTCCTCAGTCTTGTTGTTCGGGCTTTGATCGCTACCAGCTGCCGCGTCTTTTGCCGATCGATAGCGGCGGATAGCACCATCGCTGCATAGCACAGCGCAACCATCACCAGTGTCGTCAGCAGCAGTATCGTCAGCAACGGTTCCATACCAATTTACCTCAGTTATTCATCGATTAAAGAGGAGCCAGTGTCGGGGTATTTGAAGCCATGAAAAAGCCGATTTCTACTGAAGTAATGTTCGTAAATACCGAATAATTGTACATCGGTAAAAACGCTGTATCCACAAGAAATATTCGAATAGACCTGATGGGTGCTGAAGCTGATACTCGGGTCCGTGACAACCACAGGAGGTTCACACCCATGTATTCCGATGTCAATAAACATCCCGTTACCCCCTCGGTGCAGGAGATTCCGCAGCTGCAGTCTGGCGCTGGTCAGAAAGTGTTGCGCGACACCTATCGGCTGCTGTCCGCAACGCTGCTTTTTTCTGCAGTGGTCGCCGGCACAAGCGCCATGCTCAAGCTGCCGGCGCCTGGCCTGCTGCTGACACTTGGCGGCTACTTTGGCCTGCTGTTCCTCACCTTCCGCTTGCGGAACAGCGTGTGGGGACTGGCGTCTGTTTTCGCGCTGACGGGTTTCATGGGGTATACCCTCGGTCCGATTATCGGCCATTACCTGGGTATGGCAAACGGTGCCCAGCTGGTCACCACAACCATGGGTGTAACCGCGGTGACTTTCCTCGGCCTGTCCTGGTATGCCCGCAGCCCCGCCGCGGTAAATACCGCCAACTGGGGATCGTTTCTCATGATCGGTATTCTCACCGCTTTTGGCCTGGGGCTGGCGGCAATCTTTTTCCAGATGCCGGCACTGTCCCTGGCTGTATCGGGTGTGTTCGTACTGCTTATGAGCGGCCTGATCATGTTTGAGACGCAGAATATCGTGCGCGGTGGAGAGACCAACTACATCATGGCCACCGTTTCACTGTTTGTCTCGATCTACAACCTGTTCGCCAGCCTGCTGCATATTTTTGGCTTCCTCGGTGGGGAAGAGGGTTAGCGGGTCAGGATTTATCCAGATAGTTCAACAGACGGAGAATGACGCAATGGTCGATTTTAACAAGCTGATAGGTTCAATAAGCGGTAGTGGCCTGGGAACAGGCCTGGCTGGCGGGGTTGCGGGCGGTGCGCTGGTCAGCGCGCTGACCACCAGGTCCGGGAGAAAGGCAGCAAAGTCGGTCGCCCAGATCGGAGGTTTGGCGGCAGTAGGCGCACTCGCCTGGAATGCATACAAGAAGTACCAGGGTGATAAGCCCGCCGAAGTAAAGCCGGACGGGGTGGGCCAGCAGCAGGTTCATACGCCGACACAGTGGCAGCAATTACCCCGCAAAGAGTTCGACGCACTGGCCGCCTCAAGCTCGGCCTCCGAGGGGCTGCTGGTTTTGCGCAGTATGATTTCCGCTGCGATGGCCGACGGTCGCCTCAGTCCCCGGGAGCAAGCGCTGATTTTCGAGCGGCTCGATAAACTGCGCCTGACCCCCGAGGAGCGGGATACGCTTTTCGATGAGCTTCGCAACCCCTTGTCCTGCAAGGTGCTGGTGGCCCAGGTCAATGACCCGGTGCTGGCTATAGAGGTCTATACGGCCGCTGCGATGATGCTCGATACCAGCTGTGCGACGGCTGGGGATTACCTCGACCAACTCGCGGCCGGGTTGGATTTGCCGGAGCCACTGGTGGCATCTATCAACAGAAATATGGCGGCGCCGCGGCTGGCTGACGCATCCTAGCGTACTCCACGGCGTCACTTGCTGTGACGCCGTGCAGCCAGTCCCACGGGGATGACGCTCAGGTAGGTGTCCGGGGCCAGGCTTGTCGCGAGCATGACTCTGTTGATGTCGAGGTGATCGCGCCACGTGGCCACATGCTGCTGGGCCGGCTGCAGCCAGAACTCCTCAATCTCGTTCGCCAATCGGGCAAATTGTTGTAGACCCTCCAGCGCGGTTCCAATTGCTCCAGACTGCGAAAGCCGGCCCGGTGACTTTTCAACCAGGTTCCGAAACTCGGTGAGCGCGTGAAGTCCTATTGTCAGCCCCAGTTCCCGAAAGGGAAGCCGGTATTGCGCCGGATAAGCGAGCGAACCTGAGTGTACGATTGCTTCCAGCCCGGTCGCACAGTCGGCCAGGAGATGCGCCGGTTCAACCGGCAGGGGGTAATCTGACAGGGCTTGTATCTGGGCCAGGCGAAACGCATCCACCATCAGACCACCTGTGCCAAGGGGGTCGTCGGTAGCCCAGCTGTTGCCCGCGCACATGGCCTCGCAGTCGGCGATCGCGTTGTCCAGAGCAACTTCTCCGGATGGTATACCAAGTCGCCCGCTACAGGCTTTGAGCTCCATATATGTGGTCAGTGCGTCGAGGGGATCGTGGTGCCCCATGCTGGCAACCAGCGGGCGGGAGAGGTCGATGCTCATTTTCCAGTACATGCGCCTCGACACACCCGGTGCGGGGCTGTAGGTGAAACCCGCGTGCGCCGCCCGGGCGAGCTCCAGTGTCCAATTCTGATAGCGCGGCTCGCCGGTCACCGCAGCCATGCGCGTCAGAGCTTGCATCCACTTGGTCAGGTAATGAAAGTACTGGCCATCCCGGTCCCATTCCAGGCGGTCATCGAAGGGTTCTTCCGGCTCGCGCTCAGTCAGTTGCTTGCCAATTCTCAAGCCCCCGAGTGTCGGGTGTTGGTAGCCCGCCTTCTCATCGAGACCACTGAGCCAGCCGCTGCGAGAATCCTCCTCGCTGTACCTGCCCAGAACAACATGTACCTGCTCCACCAGCTTGCGCGCGCTTTGCAGATAGCCGTCCTCACCCGTCTGTCGATAGAGCTCAAGAAAGTTACAGACCGCGAAGGCGTCGGTCCACAGGTAACGGCGCGGTTTATGTGATGTGTCCGACAGCCCGGTAGAGCGGGAGAACTCGCGCATGATGGCTTGCACAGCAGTAGGGTTTCGCATATCAGCTGATCCTGGTTCCGACACGAGCACCTACAGGCCAAACAGGAAAGTACCGGGCATACCTCTGGCGCTTTTCCCGGCCCGCCGGAAGGCTTCCGCTCATTTGCTTATCGTCTGGTGTGTTCTGCCGAACAGGAGGTAGAGAATCACGGCGGACAGAATGGTTATGAGCGCTGCCAGCATCTCCGCAGGATTTTTTATCGCCGCCAATCCCGCGAAAGTCAGGGTGGAAACGATGAAAACGAGTGGCGCCCATGGATAGCCCGGTAGATCAGCGGGTGGTACCCGCGTTCGCCGCAGGGCAACGAACAGGCTGGTGACCGTTAGCGCCGCACTCAGGCCGAGAGTGAAGCCCAGATACGACAGGAGTTCCCTCAGGCCGGTTGTCCAGACCAGGAGTATGGCCAGGGCGGCCTGCATGGCAATCGCGCTGGCAGGGACCTGCCCCCTGAACTTGAGGATGGCCGGCATCAGGCCGTCCGCGGCCATTTGTGCATATACCCGGGGCCCGGCCATGACCATTGCGGAGACGGAGGTAAACAGGGCGAGAATAATAATCCCTCGCATGACGTTGGCCAGCGGCTCGCCCGCGAGGGCGAGCGCCGCCAGCGCGGCGACGTCCTGCTGAAAGGCGATATCACCCGGTTGTGGGGCGAATACAAAAATGCCGTTCAGCAGCAGGTAAACCAGCATTATGATGAGTGTTCCCTGAATCATTGTCCCGGGCACATTCTTGCTTGCTCGCTTTACCTCGCTGGTAACATAGGTCGATGCATTGAAGCCCGAGTAACTGTAAGAGACCCACATCAGCGTCATCGCAAAGGCGGAAACGGAAAATCCGGCCGGCCCGGCATTGCGCCAGGCAATGACACCTTCCCAGGACCCTACGCTTGTGCCAAGCAGGGCATAAAGGACAAAACCGGTAATCAAAACCAGCTTGATGGCTACGGCGGTATTCTGAAGGGCCGCGCCGTACCGGACATGGAGGCCGTGGGTCAGGCCGGCGAACAGCACCGTGATGGTTGCCACAGTGTTAGCCGGGATGACATGCTGGGATGCTGGCGGCACGACATAGGCTTCCAGGGCGAGTGCGGCCAGGGCGATGGCCCCGGTGAATCCCGCGAGTAGCGAAATCCAGCCCGCAACGAAACCCGCCAGGGGATGTATGGAGCGTGACAGAAAGTAATATTCCCCGCCGGATACAGGCATCAGCCTGGCCAGCGCACCATAGCTCAGCGCTCCACACAGGGCCAGTAAGCCGCCGATGAACCAGGCGAGCAGGACGTAGACAGGGGAGCCAAGATCCCCCATGGCGAAACCCGAGGTGGTGAACACGCCGGCCCCGAGCGTGTTGCCGATGACGAGGGCCATCAATGTAGGGCGCCCGAAACTGTTGCTGTTGTTCACGTAGATTATGATCCCGCTGGCTTTCCCCTGGCCTGGGGCCGTCAAGCCTGTCATCCCGGCAGACGGGCTGAAAACACCACTGCGCGCTAGAACTCGGAGATGACGCTGGGCAGCGGACCCTCGGTGTCGTACAGGCCGGCAAATTCATGGGTTTTGGCGTCTTCACGGTAGTGTACACCGCGGGACTCCCGATTATGGCGGGCAGCCAGCGTAACGATCCATGCGGCCTGCGCCATATTGCGCAAACCTATCAGGCCGTCGTCGAGGCGGGCCGACCGGTAAAAGTCGTCGATGGTTTCCCACAGGTGATTCAATTCTTTCAGCGCCCGACCCAGGCGCCGGCCGTTTCTCGCCAGGCCGACATATAGCCACATGATGTCCTGTATGTTTGTAGCGTCACGCTGGAGCAGGACGGGGTCGGCGCTGCCGCCGGGATTCGCTTCCTGCCAGGGTGCAATATTCCCGGGCTCAACCGGGACCAGATCCCGACGCCCGTCAATATCATGCCCCGCCCGGTCACCCCACACCAGGCCCTCCAGCAGGGACGTGCTGGCCAAGCGGTTTGCGCCGTGGACGCCGGTGCAGCTGACCTCGCCCACCGCATACAGCCCGCAGATAGTCGAGCGCCCCCGGGAGTCCACCTGAACCCCGCCACAGGCGTAGTGCGCCGCCGGCACCACCGGGATTGGCGCGGTAGTAATGTCGAGGCCGTGCTGGAGACAGCGTGCATGAATGCCGGGGAAGCGCTCCCGTATGTGTTGCGGGGTCATCGCGCCGGCCAGGTCCAGCAGGACGTGCGGATAACCGTGTTCCAGCATTTCGTTGTGGATGGCCCGGGAAACCACGTCGCGGGGAGCGAGGTCCCCCCAGTCGGGTGCGTATTGATCCATGAAATGGCGGCCATCGGGGGTGAGCAGTCGTGCACCTTCGCCGCGTACCGCCTCGGAGATCAGGAAGTTACCGGCGCCAGGGAGCGCCAGCGTCGTGGGATGAAACTGGACGTACTCGGCATTGATAACGCGGGCACCTGCCCGATAGGCCATTGCCAGTCCGTCTCCTCGCGCACCTGGTGGATTGGTGGTGTGGCGGTAGATGCGTCCCAGGCCACCGGTGGCCAGTATGGTAACCGGTGCGAGGAACCGGCTTATCTTCTTGCTGCCCCGATCCAGCAGGTAGGCACCGTGGCAGCTGATGGGTTGATAGATATCCAGTGGACCGCGGCTGTGGTGCGACGACGTAATCAGGTCGACGGCAGTGTGTTCGCAGTAGAGGCTGACATTGGCTAAGGTGCCGAGTTTGCTGAGCATGGCCGCTTCGATGGCGTGGCCGGTGGTGTCGCCCACGTGGAGTACCCGGGCAGTGGATTGCCCTCCCTCGCGGGTGAAGTTCAGGCGTCCGTCCGTGCCGCGATCAAATACGGTTCCCGCTGCGTCCTGCAATACACTCTGGACCAGGCCGGGGCCCTTTTCAGCCATTATCCTCACCGCCGCGGGCAGACTCAGGCCCGCACCGGCGCGTAACACGTCCTCCACCAGCAGCTCAGCCGAGTCCTCCGGGCCGCGTGTGACGATACCGCCCTGCGCATAGCGGGTATTGGTCTCCTGCGGATCGCTCTGGCTGGTCACCAGGGCGATCTGTCGCTGTTTATCGTGAGCGAGCCGCAACGCGGCAGCGGCTCCCGCGATTCCGCAACCGATAATGAGTACATCGTGTTGCATTGCCATCTGTTTGTTTGCCTCCGGGGTCTGCTGCCTGGCACCCAGGCCCGGGTTGCCGGTCCAGCGCGACACCGGCGCCGAACAGGCTGCTGCATGGGCGTGGCACAGGCACCGCCAATGGGGCTCAAGCGACATTGCGCGGTATTTGACCACCAGGGCTCTGTGGCTATGCCGAGTTCCTTTTTTCAGTCTAGTCACAGTCTCCCGCGGCTGGTATTGATTTATATCAAGCCGCACTCAGGGGTGCGGATGTTAAAGAGTATGCGGGAGAGTGAAGCCCGGAGGTTTATATCATGAGTGCGCTGACCTGGATCGTCGCGAGTGGCCTGCTGATGAGTGCCATTGCGCTGGTCGGCAGCATAACCCTGATTCTGCCAGCGCGGGCACTCGACCGGCTGCTATTGCCCCTGGTGGCCTATGCCGCCTCTTTTCGCTCGGATCTTTCATGGTTGATCCCCTTCGCCGCCGGAAATTTTATCTATATTGCGGCGGCTGACCTGGTGCCCGAGGTGAACAAACACGGCAACTCCGATATCCGGACCAATCTCGTCCACCTGGTCTCGTTCATGCTGGGGCTGGTGTTGCTTCTTGTGGTCGCGCCATGATGGTTTGCAGTGGCAAACCCGGGTCCTGGATAATTGGTGCGCTCATCATGACCGGGTCTATGCTTACACCATGAAATACATAGGAGCCCATGTCAGCGCCGCAGGCGGTGTCGAGAACGCCCCCGTCAACGCGCATCGGATCGGTGCCACCGCTTTCGCTTTTTTTACCAGGAACCAGCGGCAGTGGCATGCCAGGCCCCTGGCGAAAGAAAGCGTCGACGCTTTCAAAGCAAACTGTGCCGACCTCGGCTTCGGCCCCGGGCAGATCCTGCCCCACAGCAGCTACCTGATCAACCTGGGTCATCCCGCGAAGGAGGGGCTGGAAAAATCCCGCAAGGCGTTTCTGGATGAAATGCAGCGCTGTGAAACCCTCGGCTTGATGTACCTGAATTTTCATCCCGGCAGTCACCTGAAAGAAATCAGCGAGAGCCGGTGTATCGCGCGGGTGGCGGAGTCGATAGACCTTGCGCTGGATGACACTCGCGGCGTGACCGCCGTGATCGAGATTACCGCCGGCCAGGGCAGCAACATCGGCTATCGTTTCGAGCATCTGGCGCAGATTATCGACGCTGTGGAGGACAAGTCCCGGGTCGGCGTTTGCCTGGACACCTGCCACATGTTCGCCGCGGGTTATGAGCTTCGGTCATTAGCCGACTGCGAAAAAACCTTTGCGGAGTTCGGTCAAATCGTTGGTTTTGACAGCTTGTGTGGCATGCATCTCAACGGATCGAAGGCGGAGTTTGGCAGCCGCCTGGATCGCCATCACAGCCTGCAGCAGGGTTTTCTCGGAATGACCGTATTCGAATACATCGTGAGGGATTCGCGCTTCGATGGAATTCCGCTGGTGCTGGAGACCATCGATGAGACACTCTGGCCTGAAGAGATCGCGCTGTTGAAGAAACTGGCGATTGGCCGAGGCAGTGCGCGCTCCGGCGCGGCTGAGTGACGCGGGCGGGCATCCTGTGAGCGGCGAAATTTTCGACACCGATATCTCTGCAATGATCTGGGAAAGCCGATACCGACACCGCTTGCCCGGTGGTGGCGGTGACCGGGATATTCGCGACAGCTGGCGGCGGGTCGCCCGGGCAGCAGCCTCGGTGGAAAGCAGCGAGCGGGTGGCGCACGAGCAGCGCTTCCTTGAGTTGATGGAGGGTTTTCGTTTCCTGCCGGCGGGGCGCATCCTGGCCGGCGCCGATACCGGGCAGCGGGTCACACTGTTGAACTGTTTTGTCATGGGGCGCATCGGGGATTCGATGGAGGAGATCTTTGACGCCCTGAAGGAGGGCGTCCTGACGATGCAGCTCGGAGGTGGCGTCGGCTATGACTTTTCCACCTTGCGTCCCGCCGGAACCGCCGCCTGCCGTACCGGCCGCACAGCCTCCGGCCCGGTGTCCTTCATGCATATCTGGGACACCGCCTGTGACACCCTGCTCAGCAGCGGTCCCAGGCGGGGCGCCATGATGGCCACGCTGCGCTGCGACCACCCCGATATAGAGACATTCATCAACGCCAAGCGCGAGGCGGGGAAGCTGCACAATTTCAACCTTTCGGTGCTGGTGAGTGATGCCTTCATGGCCGCCGTGGATGCGGATGATGAGTGGCCACTGGTGTTTCCGGCGAACGGGCTGGAGCCCGGTGACGGACACGACGCAGAGATTCTAGTGTCGCGGAACTGGTCGTACTCCGAGGGTGCAACGCCCTGTCGCGTGTTCCGCCGGGTTCACGCGCGAGACCTGTGGCGGCGTATTGCGCTCGCCAATTACGACACTGCCGAACCCGGTGTGCTGTTTATCGACCAGATCAACCGCGAGAACAACCTGGGCTACCGCGAGTGCATCAGCGCTACCAATCCCTGTGGCGAGGTCCCGCTGCCGCCCTATGGCGCCTGCAACCTGGGATCGCTCAACCTGACAAGCCTGGTGCGCGCGCCTTTTACCAGCAGGGCCCGCCTGGATTTCGAGCTGCTGGCGCAGCTGACCAGCGGTGCAGTGCGCCTGCTCGACAATGTGATCGACCGGTCCCGCTACCCCCTGCCACAACAGGCGCAACAGGCCGGGGCGAGCCGACGGATTGGACTGGGGGTCACCGGGCTGGCGGACGCCCTGATCATGCTGGGCCTGCATTACGACAGTGAGCAGGGCAGGCAGCTTGCGGGGCATGTTATGGAAACCGTCTGCCACAGTGCCTACCGGGCGTCCACCAGCCTGGCGGCGGAGAAAGGCCCGTTCCCGTTGTTCGAGAGCGAGGCCTGCCTGCAACAACCCTTCATTCGGCGCCTGCCCGATGACATACGCCGGAATATCGCCCGCAGTGGCTTGCGCAACAGCCACCTGACCGCCATCGCTCCAGCGGGAACTATCAGCCTGCTGGCCAACAATATTTCCAGTGGTATCGAGCCGGTATTCGACTTTGAATACCGGCGCCGGGTGCGTGATTGCGCCGGTAACTACCACTGGTACGATCTTCAGGATCATGCCCTGCGCCACTGGCGTGCGAGGCACCCGGACGGCCCCCTGCCGAGCTGGTTCGTGTCTGCGCACCAGCTTGCGCCCCGGGAACACCTGGCGATGCAGGCCGCCGTGCAGCCTTTTGTCGACAATGCGGTTTCCAAGACAATCAATGTCCCGACAGACTGCGACCCGGGTGAGTTCCAGTCTCTGTACGACGAAGCCTACCGACTCAAGCTCAAGGGCTGCACCACATTCCGGCCCAACGCCCGGTCCGGCGCCGTGCTGCAGTCCTGCGATGCCCTCGTCTCAGAGCCTGTGGCGGGCAGCGCCGGGGCGGCGTCGCAAGCCCCGCCCCACGGATTCACCACGGTTGCCCGCACCGGGCCGATACCCGTGAGTCGCATGGGCGATGTACTGGCCTGTATGGTCAACGGTGTGTTCGGTGACCCGCTGCTGACGGTGCGCTTGCTGCACCAGCGCAGGGTACTGCTGTTCGACCTCGGTGATGCCGGGCGCATTTCCGCCCGCGTTGCCCATCAGGTGACTGACGTATTCCTGAGCCATACTCACGCGGATCACATCGGTGGCTTCATGTGGTTCCTGCGCACCCGTGTCGGCCCCTTTCCGGCCTGTCGCATCACCGGTCCCGCCGGCACGGCGCGCCATATAGCGGGTATGGTGGATGGCATTCTCTGGGACCGGGTGGAGAATCGCGCTCCCTGCTTTGAGGTGAGGGAGTGGCACGACGGCATGCTGCGCTGCTTCACGGTGAACGCTGGAGAAGGGGGCGCAGTGGAAACTGCCGGGACTGCTATTGAAGGCGGTGTAGTCTGGCGTGAGCCGGGTTTTATCGTCCGGGCGACGCAGCTGGACCATGGCACCCCGGTGCTGGCCTACGCCTTTGAACCTCGCGCCAGGCTCAATATCTGCCGAAACCGGCTCGAAATGCTCGGCCTGAGTACCGGGCCGTGGCTGCAGGAGCTGAAAAGGGAATACCTCGCCGGCCACCACAGCCACGTGGTGGCGTTGCCGAACGGCCATTCGGCGACAGTAACGGAACTGGCTGAACGTATCATGCTGCCTGTCCCGGGCCGTAAACTGGTCTACGCCACCGATTTTGCCGATACGCCGGAAAACCTGCGGCGTATGGTGGCGCTTTCCCGCGACGCGCACAGCCTGTTTTGCGAGGCGGCCTTCATGCCCCGGCATTCAGACCAGGCGCATATAACCCGGCATCTTACGACCCGTGCCTGCGCGGAGATCGCCAACCTGGCTGGCGTCCGGCACCTGTTGCCGTTCCACTTCTCCCGGCGCTACATCGGTGACGTCGGGGAACTGTATCGCGAGCTGGTCGGGCTCTGCCCGAACACGGTTGTTCCCGGCGGGGGATGGCACCGTCCCGACCTGGAATCCGGGCCTGCTCAGGCGCGAATGTAATCGATGATGTCCTCAATACCGGCGGTGGTGAGATCCTTGTGGATGGTGCGCTCTACCAGCTTATCAAGTGGTTTGGCCAGGTGGCCACGCAACAGACCGAGGAACGCCGGCGGCGCGATGAGAATGAGCTGGTCGAAATGCCGGCTGTTGTGCATTTCCTTCAGGCGCCGCGCCAGTAGCCGCGCGAAATTGTCGGACTCGATCTGGGTCGCAGAGGTCTCGGGATCGTAGGAGCCGCGCGGATCACGGGACTTGCCCGCCGCGTCGGAAACCAGGTCGCGATTCGAAAGATGAGCCTCAGCATGGACGAAGCCCTCCTGTTCTTCCAGGTGATTGAGAACGTCATGGCTGGCGAAAATGCGGGCGCGTGCATTATTGGCGACGATGACACGTGTTTCCATACAATAGCTCCATACAGGACCTGTTCACCCGCGGGACCGCAGGTGAGGCAACAGAAAGTTATTACTCGAGTTGCCAGCCGAGCATATCGGGATTTTCCCTAATTTGGTATCAGGAAATATCTCGGATGGCAGCAGAGTGGCCTGCGTTTTGTTGCTTGAAAGCCGAGGGAACGGGCGGCGCGTTTACCGCTTGCGACCGCTTTTGAGAGACCGTCCGGGGGGAGCAGCCGGGGTTCCAGCTATAATGAAGGTGTGGCGCAAGCCTGGTCGATACGGTTTTCAACTCGCCCTGGCCGGGCGGGCACACCGGGAGGAATGCAATGATCGATACCTTGCTGCTGGACCTCAGTGGGGTGCTTTACGACGGCGATGAGGCCATCCCCGGTGCGCTGGAGGCGGTGCAGCGGGCCCAGCGCAGCGGGATCAGGATCCGGTTCGTCAGCAATACCTCGCAGAAAACCCGGCACAAGCTTCTGCTGCACCTCCGGGGTTTTGGCTTTCAGGTAGAGCCGGGCCAGCTGTTCACGGCGGTCGATGCCGCACGGCAGTGGTTGCAGCAGCGTACTCTGAGGCCATACTGCCTGGTGCACCGCGACATCGGGAGCGAGTTTGCCGACTTCGACCAGCGTGATCCCGATGCGGTAGTGATTGCCGATGCCGCGGAGGGGTTCAACTACCGGAATCTGAACCGGGCCTTCCAGCTTTGCATGGAGGGTGCCCCCTTGCTGGGGGTAGGATATAACCGTTATTACAGCTCGGGCGGTCAGTTGTTGCTGGATGCAGGCGCGTTCATCAAGGCCATCGAGTTCGCTGCGGCGACGCAGGCGACCATTGTCGGTAAACCCAGTGCGGAATTTTTCGGACAGGTGATCAGCTCCGCCGGTGCCTGCGCCGAGCGGGCGCTGATGGTGGGGGATGACGTGTACGGCGATATCGAGGGCGCGCTGAATGCCGGTCTTCAGGCTTGCCTGGTGCGTACAGGAAAATACCGGCCGGGTGATGAAACGAAAATCAGCGGTGATTTTGCAACGGTTGGCTCGATAGCGGATGCTGTGGACTTGGCCCTTGCCGGTCGTGGTTGACGCCGGCGCCCAGGTGGCGCCTCATGATCGGGATGCTAGTCGTTTTCGGACATATGGTGTTTTTCAACGGCCTGGTGAATTCTGATCAATTCCAGCAGGTTTTCCAGATTGAGCAAACCGACAACCCGCCCGGAATCGCAGACACAGATCATCTGGCCTGAACTACCCTGCATGCGCAGAAGCAGCTTGCTCAGCGGCTCGTTGATATCGGCGCTCTGGATATTATCAAGTGGCAAATCGCAGATGTGGGCATCCTGACCCTTTTCCTGCAAGCCTCTGATCAGGTCGCTGTGATAGAGCACTTTATCGAGTTTGCTTTGGGTTCCCACCGGAAAGTCTTTCTGGCTGCCTGCGAGTGTCAGTTCGACGGCTTTTGCGAGAGTGTCCTGCGGCGACAGAACATGAAATTCCCTGAGCATGGCATGCCTGGCGCTGGCCTTTCCGAGTATGGAATTGAGTTGTTCCGCGCTGTTTTCCATGGCCGCGCCAAACCATATGAAAATGGCGATAAACAACAGGAAAGGGTTGTACATCATGCCGAGCAAGCCCATGCCGATGGCCAGAAACTGGCCGACTCGCGCGGCTTTTTGTGTGGCCAGAGCGTGATCCATGCGCAGGGCCAGAGCCGCTCGAAGCACGCGCCCACCATCCATTGGGAAAGCCGGCAGCAGATTGAAGCCGCCTATAAAGAGATTCACTATCATCACGCGATAGGCAAAGGATCCCCCGGTCATACTGATCTCCTCGGCCGTGAGCGGGGTGTGCCCGACAAAGAGGTAAAGATAGAGGAAAAAAGCGATGACGAAATTTACGGCGGGGCCGGCGAGTGCAACATTGATCTCCTGGCGTGGGTCGTCAGGCATCTTTTCCAGCGAAGCGATGCCGCCAATCGGCAGCAGTGTGATACTTCGAGTTTCAATTCCGTAGCGGCGGGCGGTCAGGGAGTGGCCGAATTCGTGGAGGACCACACAGCAAAACAGCACAAGAATATACGCTACCCCGGAAACGACTGCCTCGATGGTGCCCTGCTGGTTCCAGTAGGCGATGCCCACCAGGTAAATGAGGAATAGAAAAGTGGCATGGATATAGATATCAATGCCGGCGATACGGGCTATTTTCCAGGACCACTTCACTGTTGATACCTATACGCTCGTGCCGTCACTGCTGCGGCTGCTCGCACCGGGGTGCTACTGAAACCCCACCACCGCATGTGGCACATAGGGCGCCTGAAGGCGGCTCACTTCCTCTTCGGATAACACCACCTCGAGCGCGGCCAGGGCATCGGTCAGGTGAAGATCCCTGGTCACGCCGATAATCGGCGCGGTAACGTCGGGATGCTGCAGTACCCATGCCAGCGCTATCCGGGCTCTGGGCAGGTCCCGTTCCCGGGCGATTTCGGCCACTACTTCGACGACCCTGCGATCCGCTTCGGCGGTTGCCGCATACAGGTAGTCACCAAAAAAGTCGTTCGCCGAGCGCTCTGTGGTGGTATCCCAGTCCCGCGTCAGCCGGCCCCGGGCGAGGGGGCTCCAGGGGATGACGCCCACGCCCTGGTCGCGGCACAGGGGCAACATCTCCCGTTCCTCTTCCCGGTTGAGGAGGTTTAGATGATTTTGCATGGAAACAAAGCGCGTCCAGCCATGCCGCTCGGCGGTGTACTGGGCCTTGGCGAACTGCCAGGCGTACATCGACGACGCGCCGAGGTAGCGCACCTTCCCCATTTTAACCAGGTCGTGCAGCGCCTCCATGGTTTCCTCGATCGGCGTGGCGTGGTCCCAGCGGTGAATCTGGTAGAGATCGATATAGTCGGTTCCCAGGCGCCGCAGGCTGTCGTCCACCGCATGGAAAACGGCCTTGCGTGACAGGCCGCCGGTATTGGGAGCCTCGCGCCAGGGCATGTACAGCTTGGTTGCAACGACAACTTCATCGCGCTGGCTGTATTCTTTCAGGGCGCGGCCGGTAATTTCCTCGGAGGAGCCGTCCGAGTAGGCGTTGGCGGTGTCGAAAAAATTGATTCCCGCCTCCACCGCCTGCCTTATCAGGGGTCGGCTGGTTTTTTCATCCAGGGTCCAGGGATGCATGCCACGGGCGCCCTCACCGAAACTCATGCAGCCCATGCAGAGCCGGGAGACCTTGAGTCCGCTTTGTCCGAGATTGACATAGTCCATGGGATATTCCTCTTGATTGCCGGAACATTCTTCAGCCACGGGCGCAGTGAGGCCGCCATGGCAGGATATGACGCCCCGACCACCCGATAGTTGCCGGGTAGCCGGGAGTGCTACTAGATCCGTTCGATGATAATGGCCGGGGCCATGCCGCCGGCTGCACACATGGTGACCAGCCCGAACTGCAGGTCACGCCGTTCCAGTTCGTCCAGTATGGTGCCGATCAGTACTGAACCGGTCGCGCCGATAGGGTGTCCCAGCGCCATGGCGCCGCCATTGACGTTGACCTTGTCGCGGTCGAGCTTGAGGTCGCGGATAAATTTCTCCGCCACCACGGAAAACGCCTCGTTGATCTCGAACAGGTCGATGTCCGACAGCTGCAAGCCGGCTTTCTTCAGCACTTTCTTTGCCGCGGGGACCGGACCGTTGAGCATCAGCGTGGGGGAGTCCCCCATATTGGCCATCGCCACAAAACGGGCCCGCGGTTTCAGGCCGTGCGCCTTGGCGTAGTCAGGTGAGGCCAGCAGCACCGCGGCTGCGCCATCCACTACGCCGGAGGAGTTGCCCGCATGGTGCACGTGGTTGATGACCAGGTCGGGGAACGCCCGGCGGATCTCGGAGCCGAAGGTGACGCCGCTTTCGTTCAGCGGATAGTTGGCCATCGCCTCAAAGGAGGGCTTCAGTTCCGCCAGGCTCTCGAGAGTGGTCTGGGGGCGGGGAAACTCCTCGTGATCGAGGGCGATGGTGCCGTCCAGGTTGTAGACCGGCACCAGGCTCTTGTTGAAGTGGCCGTTCCTGATGGCGTGGTCGGCGCGCTGCTGGGACACCACAGCCAGCGCATCCACCGCCTGGCGGTCGATGCCCTCGAGGGTGGCGATGGCATCGGCACACACACCCTGGTGGGGCTGGGGATACAGCTCGCGCAGGTGGAGGTTGTCGCTGTCCAGAAACGGTGACTGGTTCGGGTCCTGGCCGAAGGTGGACATCATCTCGCAGCCGCCACCAATTACCAGATCCTCCATGCCCGCCAGGATATTTGCCGCCGCCAGGTTGACGGAGGTGATACCGGAGCCGCAGAAGCGGTCAAGTGTTACGCCGGAGGAGGTCACGTCATAACCCGCATCCAGTGCCGCCATGCGCGCCAGGTCCCCGCCCTGTTGGCCGCGCTGGGAACTGGTGCCGAAGATGATGTCGTCGACATCCGCCGTATTGAGCTTGTTGCGTTCGGCAATAGCCTTCAATACCGTCGCACCCAGGTGTTGGGGGTGCAGGTGGGCGAGGGCGCCCTTGCCTTTTTTGCCGATGCCGCGAGGGGTGCGGCAGGCGTCAATGATCCATGCTTCTTGCATAATCCGGCTCCTTATTTTCCTTTCCAGTTGGGGGCGCGCTTCTGGGCGAATGCCGTCGCGCCTTCAATGGCGTCTTCGCTGGTCAGCACCGGCATGACGATTTTCTGCTGCCTGCCAAACATTTCCTCGCTGTCCCAGTCCTGGGCCCTGGCCACTACCTGCTTGCTTGCGGCTACCGCCAGTGGTCCGTTGGCGGCGATTTTGGCGGCCAGGGCTTTGGCTGCCTCCAGGGCAGTGCCGGCCGGCACCACCTGGTTGACCAGGCCGAGTTCGTAGGCGCGCCCGGCGCTGACAAAGTCGCCGGTCAGCGCCAGTTCCATCGCAATGCGCGCCGGGATCTGCTTGGGCAGCTTGATCAGGCCGCCACCGGCTGCCGCCAGGCCGCGCTTGACTTCCGGGATGCCGAATTTCGCTTCCTCGGAAACCACGATCAGGTCGCAGCTGATGGCCACTTCAAAGCCGCCCGCCAGGGCATAGCCCTCGACAGCGGCAATGACGGGCTTTTTCACCAGGTATTCCACCAGGCCGGCGAAACCGCGGCCTTCCACGATGGGCAGCTCGCCCGTGACAAAGGCTTTCAGGTCCATGCCGGAACAGAACGTGCCGCCGGCGCCGGTGATGATCGCCACGCGCAACGCGTCGTTGCTTTCCAGTTCATCGATCGCCGCGGAGATACCCTCGGCCACGGCCTTGTTGACCGCGTTTTTCGCCTCGGGGCGGTTGATCGTGATGGTCATTACGCCATCGGCTACGTCTACCAATACGACATCGTCTGACATTTCATTTCTCCTGTGGCTTGCTGGTAGTGAGGTGATTTACGGGGGAGTTTGCACTTGACCCCGCAAATAAAAGGCCCATCTTTATACAGCTTCAGCCCCACAGGCACAATGCCGCCGGTGTAGCTGGGCAAACCGATCAATCGGCGTAGGCGTTGATGACCTGTTTGCCGAGCGCCATCATGTGGACCTGGTCCGGGCCGTCCGCCTGGCGACACCAGCGCGCGTAGTTGAAGGCCTCCGCCATAAAGTAATCGGAGGTCAGTCCGCCCGCGCCGTGCACCTGGATACAGCGGTCGATGATGGTCTGGACCATGATCGGAACGCTGATCTTGGCGGCGGCGATCATGTCCCGGGCCTCCTGTGCGCCCACCTCATCCATGCGGTGGCAGGACTTCAGCACCAGCAACCGCGCCATCTCGATTTCCGCAAAGGATTTGGCAATATCCTCGCGGACCGACTGGTGCTGGCTCAGGGTGCGGCCAAAGGTGGAGCGGGTGGTCACCCGTTTGCAGGCCAGCTCCAGTGAGCGCTGGGCCGCGCCGATCAGGCGCATGCAGTGGTGCATCCGGCCAGGGCCGAGCCGCCCCTGGGCGATTTCGAAACCGCGGCCCTCTCCCAGCAGCATGTTCTCCAGTGGAACCCGGACATTATCGAACTCGATCTCCGCATGCCCCAGTGGCGCATCGTCATAGCCCAGAGTGGTCAGCGGGCGCAGCAGGGTCATCCCCGGCGTGCCCCGGGGCACGAGCACCTGGGATTGCTGCTTGTGGCGATTGGGGTTTTCCGGGTCCGACTTGCCCATCACAATGTAGATCCGGGTGCGCTCGTACATGGCGTTGGTGGCGAACCACTTGCGGCCGTTCAGCACCCACTCGTCACCATCGCGCACGATGCTCAGTTCGATGTTGGTGGCATCGCTGGAGGCCACCTGCGGCTCCGTCATCACGTAGCAGGAACTGATTTCACCGGCAAGCAGCGCGGGCAACCACTGTTCCTGCTGGGCCGGGGTGGCGTATTTCATGAACACTTCCATGTTGCCGGTGTCTGGGGCGTTGCAGTTGAACACCTCCGGCGCCCACAACACCCGGCCCATCAGTTCCGCCAGGGGGGCGTAATCAAAATTGCTGAGGCCACCGTGGTCGCTGAAGCTGGCCAGGCTGGGGGGGATAAACAGGTTCCACAGGCCAGCCTCCCGGGCCTTTGCCTTCAGTTCGTCCATCAGGGGCAGCGCGGCAAAGCGGCTGGGGGAGTTTGCCAGCTGTTCCTCGTAGGCGTGCTCGTTGGGATAAATGTGCTCATCCATGAAGGTCTTGAGCTGGGCCTGGTACTGCCGGGATTTTTCACTGAACTGATACACGTTTGACTCCTCTTTAACGGGTTGCAGAAGACTAGCGAGCTTCCATCGGATAGTACAGTTTCTTTGCCGCCAGCCGCCGCCAGCGTTTACACTATGGCGCCCGCCTGTCAGCACCCTGGTTCCTCCAGGGCAGGGCCCGGAAAACGCAATGCATAGTGTGGACAAGCAGTCTGCCCGGTCGGTCCGCACGGTACTGATGCGGCATCACCTGGTTTTTACTCTCGCCAGCGCCCTGGTGTTGTGGCTGATGTATACGCTGCTGCGCGCGGGCCTGCTCTGGTACAACCTTGAATTGGCCGGTCCCACCCCGGCGGGGTCGCTCGCCCAGTCCTTCGTCAACGGTGCGCGCTTCGACCTGAGGCTGGTGGCTTATATCTGTATACCCCTGGTGCTTTGCCTGCTCAGTTACAGGGCGATGGCCGCGCGCGGATTCCACATCGCCTGGCTCACGGTGTTTGGCAGTGCCACCCTGTTCCTTGGGCTGGTTGAACTGGATTTTTACCGCGAGTTCCAGCAGCGCCTGAACTCGCTGTTCTTCCAGTATCTCGCCGAGGCCCCGGGCACGGTTGTCAGCATGCTGTGGCACGGTTTTCCCGTGCTTCGCTACCTCTCGGCCTGGGCCCTTATCAGCCTGGGTCTGCTCTGGTTGTTCAGGGCACTGGACCGTTTTGGCCGGCGTGCCCCGGGCCGGGATCCCGGTGCCGGTTTTGCCCCCTGGTATGCGCGCCTGGCCGTTTGTATCGTCTGCCTGCTCGCCACCGCAGCACTGGCCAGGGGCACCCTGCAGCAGGGTCCGCCCCTGCGCTGGGGGGCGGCCTTCACCACGGACTCGCTCTTCGCCAATCAACTTGGCCTCAATGCCACCCTGTCCCTGGTCGATGCGGCCAAGGAACACTTTTCCCCCCGGCGTGACAATCGCTGGCGGGACAGGCTCACTGATGCCGACGCCCGCGACACGGTGCGCACCATGTTGCTGACCAACAGCGAAAAGCTGATCGATGAGGACACCGCCACGGTGCGCCGGCAGGCAGAGCCGGTGGCGATTGCCGGGCCGGCGATCAGGAATGTCGTGGTTATCCTGATGGAGAGCTTTGCCGGCCATTACGTGGGTGTGCTCGGCGGGGCGGGTAATATCACCCCTTACTTTGACGCCCTGAGCCGGGAGGGCCTGCTCTTCACCCGGTTTTTCGCCAACGGTACCCACACCCACCAGGGCATGTTCGCCACCATGGCCTGCTTTCCGAACCTTCCCGGGTTTGAATACCTCATGCAGCAGCCCGAAGGGGCACACCGCTTCTCCGGCCTGCCACAGCTGCTCAGTGAGAGAGGGTTTGAGGACCTTTATGTTTATAACGGTGATTTCGCCTGGGACAACCAGGCCGGTTTTTTCCGCAACCAGGGGCTGCGCAATTACATAGGCAGGAATGATTTTATCGACCCGGTCTTTTCAGATGCGACCTGGGGTGTATCCGACCAGGATATGTTCGATCGGGCGGCGCGGGAGCTGGCTGACAATTATGGCACCACGCCGTTCTACGCCCTGCTCCAGACCCTCTCCAATCACACGCCCTACGCACTGCCGGCGGATCTGCCGGTGGAGCCGGTTACCGGCTTTGGTCACCTTGATGAGCACCTGACCGCCATGCGCTATTCGGACTGGGCGCTGGGCCAGTTCTTTGCCCGGATCAAGCAGTTGCCGCTTTACCGGGAGACCCTGTTTGTCGTGGTCGGCGATCATGGCTTCGGCACGCCCGAGCAGCTGACGGACATGAACCTGTACCGTTACTACGTGCCGATGTTGCTGATCGCCCCGGGTCTGCAGGAGCGATTCGGGCGCGAAAATGCTGTCGTGGGTACCCAGGTAGACATTGTTCCCACCATCATGGGGCGTCTCGGGATGTCCTATACTCACCAGTGCTGGGGTCGCGACCTGCTCGCCCTGGACACTGCCGACCCCGGCTTCGGCGTTATCAAGCCATCAGGCAGCGACCAGACGGTTGCCATTGTTGCCGATGACAAGGTACTGGTGCAGCCGCCGGGACAGGCCTCATCCCTGTTTCGGTATCGCCTCAATGGATCCGGCGAGTTCCGAGCGACTCGAGGACGCACAGCTGAGCGACAGCTTGCGGCACGCTCTGGAGGCCTACATCCAGGCGGCCACGCAGAGTTTGCTGCGCAATTCCGCCGGCGCACAGTAGCGGCATATAGAGTAGCGGCATATATAGTGCCATTAGCTGGCACGGGTGTTAGTATTGCCATCCACGTTTTATCGCTGAAATCTCCCGCTGCGCGGACGAGATCAGCACAAAAGACAATCCACGGGAAATGCCGGTGTCTGTCACCCGGCGCAGGAGGAAAGATATGACCCAGTGCACCGAATTGTGGGTAGACCGCAACCAGCTCAGAAACACCCGGATAGTAAGCGCGGAGGTGCCGACACCACTCGAAGGTGAGGTGCTGGTCGCCATCGACCGCTTCGGCCTGACCTCGAACAACGTCAGCTATGCCGTCTCTGGCGACATGATAGGCTACTGGGGGTACTACCCGGCAGAGGGTAACTGGGGCAAGGTGCCGGTCTGGGGCTGTGCCGATGTGGTCGCATCCAACTGTGCAGAGGTCCCGGTGGGAGAGCGCATCTGGGGCTTTTTCCCCATGGCGAGCCATGCGGTATTGCGTCCCGGCAAGATTCGCGAGGACCAGTTCCTGGATGTAGCGGCGCATCGCGCGTCCCTGCCGGCACTTTACAACGGCTACCGGCGCACCCGCGCGGAACCCGATTTCCTGCAGGCGATGGAGGTTGAACGCTGCCTGCTGTTTCCCCTGTTCGCGACCTCCTGGTTGATCTACGACTACCTGGTGGACAATGCGTTCTTCGGCGCAAAGCAGGTGCTGATCGGTTCGGTCTCCTCCAAAACCGGTTTCGGCCTGGCCTGGATGCTGCACAGCGACCCAAAGGTGAGCCAGCGCGTCGTCGGCCTGACCTCGGCTGGCAACGTGGCCTTCGTCGAGCGGCTGGGCTGCTGCGATGAGGTGGTGGTGTACGGCCAGGAGGCGAGTATCGACGCTACCGTCCCGAGCGCTTATGTGGATATGTCCGGCGATGTCGGCCTGACTACCACCCTCCATAATTTGCTGGGCGAGAACATGGTAGAGAGTGCCATGGTGGGCGCGACGCACTGGGAGCAGCGCGGCGACACCGGCACCTTGCCCGGGGCAAAACCCACCTTCTTTTTTGCACCGGCGCAGATAGCCAAACGCGACTCGGAGTGGGGCCCGGGCGTGGCGATGATGAAAGCGATGACGGCCAGTGCTGAAGTCGCAAAAACAGCCCGGGAAGAGCTGGCGGTAGAGTGGATACGCGATGCGCAGGCCCTGGCGACCGTGTGGAACGACCTGCTCGACAACAAGGTGTCGCCGAACCGGGGCCTGATGGTGTCGCTGCTGTAAGTGTCATTCCCCGGGTATAAGCGCGCCGCGTATGGCGATCAAGGGCGACTGAGGCCAGAATGAAAAAATTCATTGTTGTATTGCTCGTGCTTGGCCTTGGCGCCTATATCGGCTGGCAGAACAGGGTCAACCTGCTGGTCTGGGCAATACCCGTGGTGAGTGCGGTGGTGAAACCCATAGGGCCGAATATTCCGGTGGAATGGCCCGCGGGCCCGGCCACCGCCAGCCAGCCGCCGGACCAGCGCCCCCCCAATATCGTCTTCATCCTGGCCGATGACATGGGCTTCAACGACATCTCCCTGTACAACGGCGGCGCCGCCGACGGCAGCCTGATGACGCCCCATATCGACGCCATCGCCCACCAGGGGGTGTTGTTCGAGGACGGCTACGCCGCCAATGCCGTGTGCGCGCCGTCGCGGGCATCCCTGATGACCGGGCGTTACTCAACCCGCTTTGGCTTTGAATTTACCCCCTTCATGAACGTCGGCACGACGATCTTCCAGTGGATGGCTGATCTGGATCCACCGCCGCTGCCGATATTTATCGACCACGCGACGGCCAAGACCCTGCCACCGTTCGAGGAGTTGGGCATGCCGGCTTCGGAGATCACCATTGCCGAGGTGTTGAAACCCCGGGGCTATTACACCGCCCATATCGGCAAGTGGCACCTGGGCTACCTGGAGGGTATGCGCCCTGAGGACCAGGGTTTCGACGACAGCCTGAACATGGCGGGCACCCTGTACCTGCCGGAGAACGATCCCGACGTGGTGAATGCCAAGCAGGAAAACGAGGGTGTCGACCGGATGGTCTGGGCCACGGCCCGCTACGCGGCCCAGTTCAACGGCGGCGAGCGCTTTGAGCCGGACGGCTACCTGACGGACTACTACACCAACGAAGCGATTAAAGGTGATAGAGGCCAACCGCAACCGTCCCTTCTTCCTGTACCTGGCTCACTGGGCGATTCACAATCCGCTGCAGGCTACCCGGGAAGACTACGACGCGTTTCCGCATATAGAAGATCACGCCCTGCGGGTCTACGCGGGGATGATCCGTGCACTGGACCGCAGTGTCGGTCGCATTGTCCAGGCCCTCGAAGACAACGGCCTGAGCGAGAATACGCTCATTGTGTTTACCAGCGATAATGGCGGCGCCGGCTATATCGGCCTGCCCGATATCAACAGGCCCTATCGCGGTTGGAAGCTCAACCACTTTGAGGGTGGCATCCATGTGCCCTTCATGGCGAAATGGCCGAAGCGTATCGAGCCTGGTTCGGTAGTGTCCCACCCGGTTCACCACTTCGACCTGTTCCAGACTTTCGCCGCCGCCGCGGCTGCCCAGGTGCCGACGGACCGCGTGCTGGATGGGGTCGACCTGCTGCCCTTTATACGCGGCGAGGCAAGCGGTGTCCCCCACCGGACCCTGTTCTGGCGCGAGGGCTACCAGCAGACGGTGCTGGCCGATGGCTGGAAGCTGATCCGCGCCGACCAGCCCGACAAGCCCGCCGGTACCGGCCAGAAAAAATGGTTGTTCAATCTGGCCACTGACCCGACGGAACAGAATAACCTGGCGGCGAAATTGCCCGATAAAGTGGCCGCCCTTGAAGAACTGTTGGCGGCGCATAACGCACAGCAGGCCAAACCCATGTGGCCCAGCGTGCTGCAGAGCCCGCAACTCATCGACAAGCCGGGCGGGGTGCCTTATGCAGAGGGCGATGAGTATATTTACTGGCCGAACTGACACAGGTGGTGAGATTAATGGCGGCTGAGCCGGTCTACGATCCAAAGTATATAGCGGGTAGCGAGTACCGCACCGGGGGCAGGGCAGTCAGGCCCCGGGACGCGGCGACCCTGATTATCGTGCGCAATGACGGCAGGCACCCCCGGATACTGATGGGGCAGCGCGCTGCCGGGCACAAGTTCATGCCGAACAAGTTCGTTTTCCCCGGCGGCAAGGTGGATGCCGGTGATCACCGGCTGCGACCTCCCCACGACTTGCACCCCGCCGTGATGGCGCGACTGACCCGCAGTTGCAGCGAAACCCGGGCCCGGGCCCTGGCAATGGCGGCGATCCGCGAGACCTACGAGGAGACCGGGCTGGTCCTGGGCGAGCCCCACACCCCCACCCTGAAAACCCGTTCGCCCCACTGGCGCGACTTCCTGCAGTATGACGTCAACCCGCGTCTCGACAGCCTGCACCTGGTGGCGCGGGCCATCACGCCGCCCTATCGCAACCGGCGCTACGACGCGCGCTTCTTCATGGCGGATGCCGATCTCATCCAGGGTGATGTGCACGAGGCGCCCGAGGGCTCCGGCGAACTGCTGCGCCTGCACTGGGTTTCACTGGAGGACGCGCAGGAACTGGCGCTGCCCAGCATTACCCGCATGGTGCTGGCCGAGGTGGAGCGGCGGCTCGAGCGCGGGCATGAGCCGGAAGAACCCGGCCCTTTTGTCTATTTCCGCAGGGGAAAAACCGTCGTCGACCAGATCTAGTTTCACTGAAGCCACAGTAGGAGGAAAACAAATGATAAGTGCGAGCATGCCCTACCAGAAACAATACCAGGATGTGAACGGCAAGAAGATTGCCTACGTCGAGGCGGGCGGGGGAGACCCGATTGTCCTGCTGCACGGCAACCCCACCTCCTCTTACCTGTGGCGCAATGTGATACCCGAACTGGAGAGTAAGGGCAGGGTGATCGCGCCGGACCTCATCGGCCAGGGTGACTCGGAGAAATTGCCACCGGGTGATGGCCCTGGACGCTACAGTTTTCTCACCGCCTACCAGTATCTCGACGGTTTGCTGGCGGCTATAGGCGCTGACCGGAATGTCACCCTGGTCATCCACGACTGGGGCAGCGCACTGGGGTTCTACTGGGCGCAGCAGCACCCGGACTCGGTGCGTGGCATTGCCTATATGGAAGCCATAGTCTGCCCGGTGACCTGGGAGGACTGGCCCGAGGCGGCGCGCGGTATATTCCAGGGATTCAGGTCGGCCAAGGGCGAGGACCTGGTGCTGGAACGCAATATGTTCGTCGAGGCGGTGCTGCCCAGCTCCGTGATCCGCAAGCTGGGTGAGGAGGAAATGCAGCACTACCGGGCCCCATTCTCAACGCCGGAGGATCGCCAGCCCACTCTCAACTGGCCACGCCAGATCCCCATCGACGGCGAGCCCGCGGAGATGGTGGAACTGGTTGACGCTTACGGGCAATGGCTTGCCGGAAATGAGGGCTTGCCCAAGCTGTTTATCAACGCCGAACCCGGTTCAATTCTGACCGGCAGGCCCCGGGAGTTTTGCCGCAGCTGGCCCAACCAGACCGAGGTCACGGTGAAGGGTACTCACTTCATCCAGGAGGACTCACCCCGGGAAATCGGCCAGGCTGTCGCACACTGGATGGATACCCTGGACTGAGCATTTGGTATTCTCAGGCACCTCAACCGGTATGCATCCGCAAACGGCATTGCGCTTTTGCGCAAGGAAAATGCAGGGCGGAATGTATTCCGCCAGGATATTGGATTAACGCGCCAATTGGCGGAATACATTCCGCCCTGCAGGATATGCGTTGTTTCGGGCTGCGCACTCAACACAGAAAGGAGAAAATAATGGCCGATATACCCGTGTACATGGTGGTGAACCTGGCAGTCACCGACGCCGATGCCTATCGCAACTACGAAAAAGGTTTCTTTGGCATCCTGAAAAAATATGGTGGTGAGTTCATCACCTACGACGACAAGCCCATTACCCTCGAAGGTGATGCGCCCCGCGAGGGTCGCATGATCATTTTCCGCTTCCCCTCGGAACAGGCGGCGCAGGACTGGTATGCGGATGCGGACTACCAGTCCCTGTCTGAGCACCGCAGGGCAGGAACAAAACTGGAGTTCCTGACCCTGGTTCACGGGCTGCCCCCGCGCGGCTGACAGGGCGGCTGGCGTGGTTACGACACCAGTGTGGTGCCGCCGTCCACCGCGATGATCTGGCCGGTGATAAACGCGCCGGCAGCGCTGCACAACATGATCGCAACTCCCGCGATATCGTTCTCCTCGCCCCAGCGATGCAGCGGGATCATTTCGATCTCGGCGTCGTAGGCCGCCTTGTCCTTGCTGGCGTACTCGGTCAATTTTGAGAAGAAGCGGCCCGGGGCGATTGCGTTTACCCTGATGTGATCTTCTGCCAGATCCTTTGCCAGGTTGCGGGTCAGCTGGTGTATCGCCGCCTTGCTGGGGCCGTAGCTGTAGTTGAGGAAACCGTCGCCGATAATACCCGCGATCGAGCCGATATTGACCACGCTGGCGGTACTGTCGGCGCTACCGCCTTCGCGCAACAGTGGCAGCATGGCCTGGGTCAGGAAAAATGGCGTCTTTACATTGAGGTCCATGACCTTGTCCCAGCCTTTCTCCGGAAAGGTGTCGAGTTCGGCGCCCCAGCCGGTGCCGGCGTTGTTGACCAGTACGTGAACAGCCGGTTCGCGCCGCGACAGTTCCGCGACCAGCGCCCCTATTTCCTCCATCGAGCTGAGGTTGCCGGGCAGTGCGATGCACTCACCGTACTGGGTCAGGTGCTCCGCGGTCGCCTGGCAGTCCTCGGCGTTGCGGGCAGTAATATAGACCCGGCTGGCGCCCGCCTGCAGAAAGCCCTTGGCCATGAACTCGCCGAGGCCACGGGAACCGCCGGTAACGACACAGACCTTGCCTTGCATGGAATAGAGGTGTTCTAACATAGGATTTATCCCTTTAATTACAGTCGGTTCAGGTTAAAACGTTTCAGCCCATGGTCGCAAGTCGATCTCATGGCTCCAGGCACTGCGGTGCTGGGAGTGCAGCATCCAGTACGCCTCGGCGATGGCCTCGGTGTCGAGCATGCCGTCCGGACCTCGCTGTTCCAGCAGGTCCGGCATAAGCTCCAGCAGGCGGTCTCCGGCTATACCGCCGTCGATGACCACATGTCCAACGTGAATGTTTTGTGGCCCGAATTCCCGCGCCAGGCTTTGTGCGAGGGCGCGCAGGCCGGCCTTGGCCGCCGCGAAAGGCGCGAAGTTGGCCTTGCCCCGCAAACTGCCGGAGGCGCCGGTAAAGACCAGGGTGCCGCCACCGTGTTGCAGCAGTATCGGGATAGCCGCCTGCGCGGTCTGGAAGCCGCCGAGGGTATGTTCGCGCCAGTGTCGCTCGAAGCGTTCCTGGCTGACCTTGAGGAAGGGCGCGGGCATATTGCTGCCGGCGTTGTGAACCACGACTTCGAGCGGCGCCAGCGACTGGGCTGCCGCGACGAACCGACGGGCGTCCTCAGCAACCGACGCATCGCCGACAGACACTTCGATTCGGGCGCCAGTCGCGCGAATCTCGTCTGCGGTGGTGGCGAGTTTCTCCGCGTTGCGACCGGCTATGACCACCGGGTGGTCCTCGCGGGCGAAGCGCCGGGCGATAGCGGCGCCCACGCCGCGAGAGGCGCCCACCCCCACGATCAGTACACTGCCGGGCGCAGCATTACGCTTATTTTCCAGGGCCATAGCTATTACACCTCGAGCATGAATGTCTTGGGATTCGCCCCTGCAAACCGATGTTCAGGGATCGGAGAAGGTGATCAATCCCTTCGATTATAGGCGCCCGGCAGGTAAACTGCCTCGTATCCGTTCAAGCAATAGGGATTGCAAATATGTATTTTATTGAGCCCGATCCAGGGGCACTGGAGGCATTTACCGCGCAGTACCCGGCGGATAAGCCAGTGGTGATGCTCAACCTGCTGAGGTTCAGGGAACAGGCGCAATACCAGGCGGGGGACGATGCGCAGCCCTGTACGGGGTTCGAGGCCTTTGTGCGCTATGGCGCTGGTGTCACCCCCCTGATCAGTGCCGCCGGTGGCGAGCAGGTCTGGCAGGGGCGCCAGGCGGCAATGGTGATCGGTCCCCAGGACAAGGACTGGCACCTGGCGGTGCTGGTGCGCTACCCGAGCGCGCAGGCGTTTGTTGCCATGGTGGCATCGGATGAATACCGGGCCGTGGTCAGGCACCGCACCGCGGCGCTGGCAGACTCTCGCCTGATAGCCATGCGGGAGTTGTGAGCGCGCCGGCGACTAGCCCCGCAATCGCTCCAGGAAGCGGCCGAAGCGCCCGATAGCCTCTATCAGTTGATCCCTGTCCGGCAGGAACACGATCCGGAAGTGTTGCTTGTCGGCCCAGTTGAAGGCGGTGCCCTGCACCAGCAGCATATGCTCTTCCTTGAGTAGCTTCAGTACCAGCTGCTGGTCATCCTCGATGGGGTACATATCCGGGTCCAGCCGCGGGAACAGGTACATCGCCGCCCGTGGTTTGACACAGCTGACGCCGGGTATGGCGGTAATGAGTTCATAGGCCAGGTCCCGCTGCTCCTTCAGCCTTCCCCCCGGCAGAATGAGATCGTTGATACTCTGATAGCCCCCCAAGGCGGTCTGCACCGCCAGCATGGCCGGCACATTGGCGCACAGGCGCATGGAGGCGAGCATCTCCAGCCCTTCGATATAACTCCTGGCGCGTTCCTTGGCACCGCTCAGCATCATCCACCCGGAACGGAAGCCGGCCATCCGGTAGGTCTTTGACAGGCCGTTGAAAGTGACACAAAGCACATCGCTGGCAAGCCTTGCCAGGGGCGTGTGCTGCGCACCGTCGTACAGGATGCGGTCATAGATTTCATCTGCGAAGATCACCAGCTCGTGCCGCCGGGCGATATCGACAATTTTCTCCAGTGTCTCCTGGCTGTAAACCGCCCCGGTGGGGTTGTTGGGGTTGATCACCACGATGCCGCGGGTATTGGCATTGATCCGGGACTCGATGTCCTCGAGGTCCGGTTGCCAGTCGTTGGCCTCGTCGCAACGGTAGTGCACCGGCCTGCCGCCGCTCAGGGACACCGCCGCAGTCCACAGCGGGTAGTCGGGGGAGGGTATGAGCAACTCGTCGCCGGTGTTCAGCAGCGCCTGCATCGCCATGACGATCAGTTCGCTGACGCCGTTGCCCAGGATAATGTCCTCCACGTCGACATCCCTGACACCCTCTACCTGGTAGCGCTGCATAATGGCCTTGCGCGCGGCAAACAGCCCCTTGGAGTGGCAGTAACCCTGGGCCTCCCGCAGGTTGTGGATGACGTCGCGATAAATCTCGTCCGGCGCATCGAAACCGAAGGCCCCGGGATTGCCGATATTGAGCTTGATGATTTTGTGGCCCTCGTCCTCGAGGCGGTTGGCGTGATCCAGCACCGGGCCGCGAATATCGTAAAGCACGCCGTGCAGTTTCTGGGACTTCATCAGATCGGTCATCGCTGGATCTGCCTCCTGGCAGTCGAATCAGAGGGCGCTATTGTAGCCAAACGCCGTGGAAACTCTATGGGCGCGAAGCCGCGTTGGAAAATTATCGGTATGAAGCGAAAACAGGAAATGACCGGGTCATGTTTCCGGCTTCGTGCGCTGACCCGGCCAGTATGACAAAATACCCCAGGCTGGAGGGCAGGTCTGTGAGAACACTGTTGAAGTACTTATCCATACTGGTTCTGGGGGTCGCCCTGGGCGCCGGCAGCCTCTGGGCCACGATTCGCTTTATGTCGGACTCGCAGTTCGTCATGAACGGGCCCTGGCGCACGTCCCTGGCGACAGGCTCTGCGGAGGCCGGGCCCTACCTGCGCCTGGTTATCGCCGTGGCGGGTTTGTTGGCACTCAACCGGGAAGAAGCCATCTATTTCATGGCGGCCACGGACAGCAGCGGCGAACCCCTGAGCGGCGCCTGTACCTACAGAGTATCCGGTATACAGCCCCCGGCACGTTGGTGGAGCATCACCGCTTACGGCGACGATTTTTACCTGATCCCGAATGACCAGGGGGTGTATTCGGCCTCTCCCGCCAACCTGGTGACTGAGGATGATCGCTTCGTCCTGGACGTCGGACCCCGTCCCTCCGGGGAGAACTGGATCCCCACGGGTAGTGCCCGACATTTCGACCTGACCCTGCGACTGTACAATGCCGGGCCGGAAGTGGCGGCGGACCCGACCGGTATCGAACTGCCGGCCATTGAAAAGGTGGGCTGCTGATATGAGCGCATTCGGCAAATATGTCGCCGCTGTCCTGGTCGTTGCCCTGGTAACTCACTTCGCGCTGTTACAGCTGGCCCCCGGCCTCATCATGGACAGGGTAATGGGTGCTATCGAACAGCGGGTTATGTCACCGGGTGCCGCTAATGAGTCCATTGGGCATGAATCGCCGGCATTGCAGTATGTCACCGACCCGCGCCAGCAAAATATAAATGCCAGGGCGGGATGGAACGTTGCCTTGCCGTTGGGTCGCCCGGACCACACGTCCCGTGGGATAGTGCGTCCCAGCCCCGACCTGCTGTATACCGTCTGCCTGTTCGATGTGAGCAGGGGCCCGGTTATCCTTACAGCCCCGGTACAGGACAGCTATGTATCCCTGTCTGGCTTCGCGGCAAACACCGACAACTTCTTTGCCATCAATGACTCACAGGTGGCTCCGGATGCCGAAGGCCGCAAGCGTTTTAATGTGGTACTGCTCGGCAGCGTGAAGGGGAGTGCGTCGATCCCGGATGATGCCACGGTCGTAGCGGCACCCACCGACCGCGGTATTGTGCTGTTTCGCAGCCTGGTGCGCGATGACGCTCAACTGGACGAACTCTACAGGATGCAGGCCCGCCAGCTCTGCACGCCGCTGTAAGCGGCGAGGATTGCATCGCTAGGTCACAGTCCCGCAGCGATTGAAACCAGGGACTCAAGGCTCTGCTGTTGGGCCCTGTCGTCCACTCCCGGCAGTCCGCCCCTGGCAATCAGGTGGCTTATGCCCAGCCGCTCGACATACTCGCTGAGTTTGTCCCGGACGTAGGCGCGATCGCCGACGATGCCCCAGTCTTCCACGGCCACGCCGGCTGTCCTGACGGCAGCAGGGACAGAGCGTTCCAGTCGCGAACGCAGGTCCCTGGCCAGGCTGCGACTGTCGCTGATAAAGATCGTCCGCATCACCGGAATCGTGCTTACCGGGGGCCGGCCAGCGTCCTGCAGGGCCTGGTGATAGCTGGCATAGTTCTGTGCGAGCACTTCCAGCGGTTCGATGGGGGATGCAAGATAGGGCAGGCCGAGGCTCGCGACCTGCTTCAGTGCCAGCGGGCCAAAGGCTGCAACCCAGATTGGAGGGTGGGGGCGCTGTACAGGCAGTGGGGCGAGGAATACCGGGTTACCGTCCGCGCCGTGCACAATCGGTTCACCCCGCCAGGCGGACAGCATGACTGCGAGATTGGCCTGGAACAGTTTGCGCTTGTCCCCGGGCCGTATGTTAAACGCCTCGAAAACGGCACCCTGGATGCCGCGACCTACTCCCAGGATTACCCTGCCGTTGGATAGTTGATCGAGCACCGCCACTTCCTCGGCTGCCAGCAGCGGGTGCCTGATTGGCAACAGGTACGAGGTAGAGCCCAGCCGGATTTTATCTGTTCGCGCCGCCACTGCGGCCAGGAGTGTCAGTGGTGAGGGAATCGATCGATGGTCACCAAAATGGTTTTCGGGTAACCAGAAAGAATGGAAGCCCATCGCCTGCGCGGTCTCTGCCTGGCGGCACAGCGCGTCCGCGCCCCAGCCCGAACCCCTGGTCCAGCCCGTAACGGCCAGCGCTATCTTCCCGGCCATGCAGTCAGCTCACGGCAACCGTAGCCAGGCGGTTTACCCCGGCCCGGCTAATTGACCTTCACCACCAGCTTGCCGAAGTTCTCCCCGGAGAAGAGACCCAGGAAAGCCTCCGGCGCCCGCTCCAGCCCCTCAACCATGTCCTCGCGGTATTTTACCTTGCCGGCCGCCAGCCAGCCGCTCATGTCTTGGACAAAATCGGGTATACGGTCGCGGTAATTGCCGACGATAAAACCCTGCATTTTCAGGCTGCGCTGCAGTATCAGGCCCTGCAGCTGGCTCATGCGGTCCGGCCCGGGCGGCAGTTCCGTCTGGTTGTAGTGTGCTATCAGTCCGCACACGGGTATGCGGGCGAAGTTGTTCAGCAATGGCATGACCGCTTCCCACGAGCTGCCGCCGACGTTCTCGAAGTATACGTCGATGCCCTCAGGGCAGGCGGCCGCAAGTTGCCGGGCCATGTCCTTGTCGTAGTGGCTGATGCAGGCGTCGTAGCCCAGCTCCTCAACCGCGTAACGGCACTTCTCTGCAGCGCCCGCGATACCCACCACCCTGCAGCCCTTGAGTTTGGCGATCTGGCCCACGACGGAGCCGACCGCCCCGGTGGCCGCGGCCAGTGCCACCGTTTCCCCCGCCTTGGGCTGGCCGATGTCCAGCAGGCCCACATAGGCAGTCAGCCCCGGCATGCCAAGTACGCCCAGCGCATAAGAGGGCCGGGTGATGCGCGGATCCAGTTTCATCAGGTCACTGCCGTCGGAAAGTGCGTAGTCCTGCCAGCCGGCGTAGGCCGTCACCAGATCCCCGGGAGCAAAGTTGCCGTTGCGGGAGTTGACGACCTTACTGACCGTGCCGCCGACCATGACCGCGTCCAGCGCAACGGGAGGGGCGTAGCTCTCGCGCGCACTCATCCTGCCGCGCATGTAGGGATCGAGGGAGAGGTAGAGGGTCTGCAGTAACACGTCGCCATCACCCGGTTCGGGGACAGCCGCGTTCTCCAGGCGAAAGTTTTCCAGGGTCGGCTTGCCGGTGGGTCGTGACGCCAGCACGATGCGACGGTTTACAGCGGGTTCCGCCGCCAGGGCCGGCTTGAGCGCCAGTGTGCCTGCGGCCGCCAGTGTCGCGAGACTGAATTCCCGTCTGTTGATTGTCATATTCGAGCTCTCCGGGTGTGGTTTGCACCCCAGTATAGACAAGAACCGACAGCTGCAGGACGAAATTGCAGCTGTCGTCCTCTGCTCATCCGGGGCGGTGTTTGCCGGCGGGTAAGGCGGAGTGCTGCTCTGGTTTATATGGCATTATGTGTGTCAATATGAGAGAGTTGCCACCGGATGAGAAGCTTGAAGTATTGGTTTTTCGGTAACACAATGAGCCGCCCCGGCATCGGACCAGGCAGTGAGCACGAGCAGACTTTACAGCCGTGCCTGGTCAGGATGAATTGATGAGGAATTCGTATGAGTGATGCAGAACTGCTGTTCGACCTGACGCCCACTGACGAGCAGCAGATGACACGCGAGGTGGTGCGGCGTTTTGCGCGGGAGGAAATGGCGAGCGTGGCTCGCCCGGCCGATGAGGCGGCAGCACTGCCCGAGGGGTTCCTGGCAAAGACGGTGGATCTCGGCCTCAATTTCATGCCGATTCCCGAAGCGCTCGGTGGCGTTGGCGCCGGGCGCAGCCCGGTATCCAATGTCCTGAATATCGAGGATCTCGCCTGGGGTGATATGTCGATGGCGATAGCCGCCCTGGCACCGCTTTCCGTCATCAATTGCGTGATGGATTATGGCACCGACGCGCAAAAGGAACTGGTCAGCCATACGCTGGCGAGTGCGGACTTTACCCCCGCTGCCATGGCGATGATGGAGCCGGGTATCGGCTTCGACCCGCGCCAGCCGGCCACCACGGCCCTGCTGCAGGACGACGGCAGTTATCTGATCGAGGGTGCCAAGAGCATGGTCGCCTTCGGGCCGGAGGCGAAGCTGCTGCTGGTCTTCGCCGATACCGTGCAAGACGGTGCCCAGTGTTTCCTGGTCAGCGGCGACACCGCGGGTGTCAGCTTCGACAGGGAAGATTATATGGGGCTGCGACCCCTGCCGCTGTATGCCATGACGCTGGACAAGGTAGCTGTGCCGGCCTCGGCGAGACTTGGCGCCGGCTTCGACCTGAAGCGAACCCTGAGCCTGAGCAGGATTGCGACGGCGGCACTTGCCGTGGGCACCTGCCAGGCAGTGCTGGACTATGTCATTCCCTACGTGAACGAGCGTATTGCCTTTGGTGAGCCGATTTCCAACCGCCAGGCGGTTGCCTTCATGGTGGCCGACATGGCCACCGAGATCGAGGGTTTGCGACTGATGGTCTACCGTGCGGCGGCGCAGGCGGAACAGGGGCTTGATTGTACGCGCAGCGCTTTTCTGGCTCACCGCAACGCCGTCAAGTACGGGATGAAAATCGGCACCGATGGTGTGCAGCTTCTGGGTGGTCACGGCTTTACCCGCGAGCATCCGGTGGAGATGTGGTACCGGAACCTGCGGGCGCTGGCGACACTGGACGGTACCTTGCTGGCTTGATGGTCCGGCCGGGAATGGAAACGAAATTGACAAGGGTGACACGATGATCAACCTCGAATTACCGAAGAAAATCGAAGACACACGCGCACTGCTGCGACAGTTTTCCGAGGGAGGGCTGCGCCCCATCTCGCGTAAGTACGATCTGCTGGAGCAGAAGGAAATGCCCGAGGAACTCTACGACCTCGCCAAATTGCTGGGAGGTGGCAGGAGTCGCCGTGAGGCGGCGACCGATACCGCGTCCGAGGGTGAAAACCGCAATGCCAACAATATGAGTATGGTCGTCTCCTCCGCCGAGATATGCTGGGGCGATGTGGGCCTGTTCCTGGCGCTGCCCAATATCGGCCTGGGTAATGCCGCTGTCAGTGCGGTTGCCACCGAGGAGCAGAAAGAGGAGTGGGGAGAGCTGTTTGCCTCCATGGCCATCACCGAGCCCGGTGCCGGTTCCGATTCCGCCGCAATCAAGACCACCGCCGTGCTGGATGGGGACGAGTGGGTTATCAATGGTGAAAAAATCTTCGTTACCGACGGTTACCGCAGCAAACAGGTAGTGGTGTGGGCCTCGCTGGACCTGAAACTGGGCAAGGCCGCCATCAAGTCATTCCTGGTGCCCAAGGGAACACCGGGAATGACCGTCACCCGGGTCGAGCACAAGCTGGGCATACGCTCTTCCGATACCGCGCAAATCGTGTTTGAGAACTGCCGGGTTCCCAGGGCGAACCTGCTCGGCAACCCCGAGATTGCCAAAACTGCGGAAGCCCGCAAGAAGGCATTCGGCGGTGTGATGCAAACCTTCGACAATACCCGGCCCATGGTGGCGGCCCAGGCCCTGGGCGTGGCCCGGGCGGCGCTGGATTTGACCTATGAACTATTGGCTGAAAAGGGTGTTGAGCTGGACTACGACAAAACCTATCACCAGATGAGCGCGGTGGAGAACGACCTGTATGAGCTGGAGGCGGAATATGAAACCGCGCGCCTGCTGGTCCTGAAGGCCGCCTGGATGGCGGACAACAAGCAACCCAACTCGAAGAATGCCTCGATGTCCAAGGCCAAGGCCGGGCGCATGGGAAACCAGGTGGCATTGAAATGCGTGGAGATCTGCGGTCAGCTGGGTTACAGCAAAACCCATCTGCTGGAAAAGTTCGCCCGTGATTCCAAGATTATCGATATCTATGAGGGCACCCAGCAGATACAGCAGCTGATCGTTGCCCGGCAGGTGCTCGGCAAGAGTTCCAGTGAACTGAAGTAAAAAATTTCATAACGGGAGAAAATCATGAAAACGCGCATTACAGAAATGCTGGGCATCGAGCACCCCATTATCCAGGGCGGCATGCATTATGTCGGGTTTGCCGAACTGGCCGCCGCAGTGTCCAATGCCGGAGGGCTGGGCATTATCACCGGTCTGACCCAGGGAACACCGGAAAAACTGGCCGCTGAAATCGCCCGCTGCCGCACCATGACAGACAAACCGTTCGGCGTGAATATCACCTTCCTGCCGACGCTGACCCCACCCGATTACCCGGGCTTGTTCCAGGCCATCATCGATGGGGGAGTCAAAGTGGTCGAGACCGCGGGTAATAACCCACAGCAGTGGATGCCCATGCTGAAAGAGGCGGGTATCAAGGTCATCCATAAATGCACCGCGGTGCGGCATGCACTCAAGGCCCAGTCCATCGGTTGTGACGCTGTTTCCGTCGACGGCTTCGAGTGCGGCGGCCACCCCGGTGAGGACGACATCCCGAATTTCATCCTGCTGCCGCGCGCCGCGGATGAACTGTCGATCCCGTTTGTCGCCTCCGGCGGCATGGCCGATGCCCGCAGCCTGGTTGCCGCCCTGGCCATGGGTGCCGACGGTATGAATATGGGCACGCGCTTCATCGCGACCAAAGAGGCACCCGTGCACGAAAATGTGAAAAAGGCGATCGTCGCCGCTTCAGAGTTGGACACCCGCTTGGTGATGCGCCCCCTGCGCAATACCGAGCGCGTTATGAACAATGCCGCGGTGGAGCGGCTGCTGGAGAAAGAAAAGGCGCTGGGTGCAAACCTCAAGTTCGAGGACATTATCGAGGAGGTCGCCGGCGTCTACCCGAAGATCATGATGAACGGCGATATGGATGTGGGCGCCTGGTCCTGCGGCATGGTGGCGGGGCTTGTTTACGACATCCCGACCGTCAAGGAGTTGATCGACCGTATCATGTCCGAGGCAGACGGCATCATCCACCAGCGCCTGAACGGCCTGTACTGATAGGTGGAATCCGCCCGCCCGGCGGGGCGGGCGCAGCTTGAGGTCGCGGTCGCGGGTAGCCGCTTTTGCGTTACAGGCTAGACAGCGTCGAAGTATTCGATCTCCGGCGCCGCCGCCAGGCAGGATGCCAGTTCTGCGCCAGCGCTGCGGAAGTAATCGGTTTTACCATGCAATGCCAGCGCCTCTTCATCGCTGTACTGCTCCAGTACCACATAACTTTGCCGGTCGGTTCGGGACTGGTGTAACGCGTAGAAGTTACAGCCGTCTTCCTTGCTGTTCACCGCAGCCGCCAGCCTGGAAAAGACGCCTTCGAATTCGGCGTTCTTGCCTTGCTGCACAGTCAGTTTTGCGATCACTCCAATGGGCATGTTTGTTCTCCTTCAGTGCTTCAGTTAGTGGTTCTGGTCTGGCTGGAGACATACCGCTCTCCGGGTGCGGGTGGCGATGCTGCTCCGCCGGCAAAACATTGCGCTTTCGACATCCAGTCGGTGGCGACCGGACCCACAACTTCCAGGGAGGTGTCTGCGATGTTGCGGACCTGCGTCACCACCCGGCAGAAGTCCACCGCGCTGCCTGTTATACAGTCGGTCGTGGATGGATCGCCATATTGCCACAGCTCGCCGGACGGCGCTGTCAGTTGCAGGCAGGGCATGGGTCCGGGAGGCCTCTCACCGCGCACCTGGTAGGTCCAGCCAAAGGTATTGACCCCGAGCACGACGATATTGCGAATGTGGTCCTGTTCCCGCCGTTCGACGCCCAGCAGGTCATAGATCTCCTGGCCGTGCGCCCAGGTTTCCATCAGGCGGGCGGTGATGCTCGAGCGCGCACTCATGTCCGGGCCGGCCCACTTCAACCGCAGTTTAGGGTCCGCCTCGCGAAACCGGTCCGCCATTGGAAGGTAGAAGCCGCGCCATTTTTCCAGCAGCTCCCTGCCTTTGAGGTCGTGCAGGAACGCGCGCTCCCGCTCCTTCAGTGGCGTGTCACCCAGCTGCGGTGACAGAATTTTCCCGAGGTAGTCCAGCAGCGAGGCTTCATCGACCATCGATTCGTTGGCCGCCCAGTTCCACAGGTGCAGATGCCCCAGCACATCGTTGATGGTCCAGCCCCTGAACTGTGTCACCCGCTCGAAATCAGCATCATCCAGAGGCGCCAACAGCGCATGGAGCGCCTCGGATTCAGCTTTGAAGTCATCCGCCTGGGGTATCATAAAGTTCTCCGAAGGGGCATCGTGGAATTACCACGGGGCATTGCCGACCGGGTCCTTGAGCAGTTGCCGGGCAACGACCATGCGATGCACCTCGTCCGGTCCGTCGTAGATGCGGGCGAAGCGCGCTTCCCTGTACATGTGCTCCAGCGGCGTATCGCTGGTGACACCCAGGCCACCGTGTACCTGGATGGCCCGGTCGATGACATTGTGCAGCATGCGCGCCCCCCAGAACTTGATCAGTGATATCTGCACCCGGGCCTCGTCGCCCTGGTCCATCAATCCGGCCGCGTCCAGGGTCATCAGGCGCGCGGCCTGGATCTCCGCCGCGGACTCGGCGATATAGCGCTGGATCTCGCCTTTTTCGGCCAGCATGGAGCCGTGGGCGTAGCGCACTTTCGCGTATTCGCACATCAATTCGAATGCGCGCTGGGCCTGCCCCAGCCAGCGCATACAGTGAAAAATGCGTCCCGGTCCCAGTCGCTTCTGGGCAATGACAAAACCCTGGCCGCGACCGCCCAGGAGATTTTCCCGGGGTACCCGCACGTTGTTCAGTTCCACCTCGCAGTGGCCGCCCAGGGTGCTCCCCATGGTGGGCACCACACGCTTTATCTCGTAGCCGGGGGTATCGGTGGGAACGATGATGGAAGAGAACCTGGCGTGTTTGTGCTGATCGGGCTCGGTCTCGCAAAATACACTGGTAAACGCGGCGATATTGGCTCCCGTGGTGAACCACTTGTGGCCGTTGATCACCCACTCGTCGCCCTCCAGCCGCGCGGTGGTGCGCATCAGGGTCGGGTCCGAGCCCGCCACCTCCGGTTCGGTGAGTCCCACCGAGGGATAGATGTCGCCCTCTACCAGCGGCTTCAGCCACTGCTCTTTCTGTGCCTCGGTACCATAGCGATGCAGCATGATGGAATCCTGCATCGAAAGGGAGCCCACTGCCTGCTGGCCGTAATGGGAGCGACCAATGATTTCGTTCATGTACACGAAACTCATGAACGGCAGGTCGCCTCCGCCGATCTCCGCCGGGTGGCCCAGGGCCCACAGGCCGAGTTCCTTGGCCCGGGCTTTCAGCGCAGCCATGGCCTGGTCCGCGGCGCCCCCGCCCTGATCGAGTAGCGGCTCCTGTGGAATCACCTCGTTGTTGATAAACGACCGAAACCGCTCTTTCAGGGCTGCGAGCTCGGACGCCTCCTGCTGCAGGCCTGCACTAGCCGGCATCGGACAGCTCCAGGTTCTCCTGCAGGGTCCGCTTCACGAATTTGCCGCTGGCATTGCGCGGCAGCGGTTCATCCAGTATCCAGATGTAGCGGGGCGCCTTGTAAGCCGCCAGCTGGGTCTTGCAGAAGTCGCGCAGTTCGGCGGCAGTGGGTTGCGTGCCCTGGGCGGGGAAGATCGCGGCGCCGACTTCTTCACCCAGGCGCTCGTCAGGTACCGAGAACACGGTGCACTCCGCCACATCCGGATGCTTGTACAGCGCCGTTTCCACCTCCGAGCAGAATACGTTTTCACCGCCGCGCAGGACCATGTCCTTGGCGCGGTCGACCAGGTAGATGAAATTGTCCTCGTCGATATAACCGATATCCCCGGTGTGCAGCCAACCGTCGACAATGGTTTCCGCCGTGGCTTCCGGCCGGTTGAGATAGCCCTTGATGACCTGTGCACCCCTGACGCAAACCTCACCGGTCTCACCGACGGGCAGGGTGTTACCCTCCTTGTCGATACATTTCACATCGTAGATCGGCAGTACCATGCCGGCGCTGCTGGGCTTGTCAGACAGGAAAAAACCGGTGGATGTGCTGATGATGCCGCATACCTCGGTCATGCCATAACCCTGGCCCGGCTGCGCGCCGCGCCCGCCCTTGTCGATCTTGCCCACCAGGTCCGGTTGTACCGCGGCGCCGCCGCCGTTGAGCGAGGTCAGGGTGGAGGTGTCGCGCCTGGCGAAGTCCGGGTGACTGATAATTTCGCGGCTCATGGTGGGTACGCCGCTGAACACGGTGATTTTCTCCTCCTCGATAATACGCAGCGCCTCACCCGCATCCCACTTGTGCATATGCACCAGTTTGCCGCCGGCGATGGTCGCGGTCTGCGCCAGGCAGTTATTGGCGGTGACATGGAACAGCGGTGTCGCCACGATCGAAGCCATCTGCGTTTGGCTGCCGCTGAGCAGGTCGGGCGGTGTCTTGCCCTGGGCTCTGGACTGTGCCGTGGACTGGGACATGGTGCCGAACATCACACTGAGGATATTGTTGACGCAACCCCGGTGTGTCAGCTGCGCACCCTTTGGGGCGCCGGTGGTCCCCGAGGTATAGAAGATGCAGGCATCGTCGTCGGGATCGATACTGACTTCGGGCATGGCCGGCTCCGCCGCCAGCACCTCGCTCCAGGGGGTGACGCCGGATGGCAGGTCTTCAACCCGAACCGCCACGACCTTGAGTTCCGGGAACTCCCCGCGGATCTCGTTGAATCGCGCCAGTCGCTCACTGTCACAGATCAGCAGCTTGGTACCGGAATCTTTCAGGCCGTACTTCAACTCCTCCGGCACCCACCAGGCGTTTACCCCGACCGAGACGGCGCCAATGCTGGCGATCGCCCAGTAGCAAAGCATCCATTCCGGGAAGTTGCGCATGGCAATGGCCACATGGTCATGCCGGCCGATACCGTTGCTGACCAGCCAGTTGGCGATCCGGGCAACCTCATCGTGGGCTCTGGCATAGGTCCAGCGCTCATCCCGGTAAACCAGGTAGTCCTTTTCGGCATGGCCGGCAGTGCTTAACCAGATGTCACGCAATGAGTTGGGGGCCATGGCCCAGGACTTTACCCGCTGGCCACCGACCTCCAACTCCGCGATGCTGAACATCTGGCCGGGTGAGGTCATTTCGGCGATGGTTTCCTTAAGTTCTTTATACATATTATGGTTGCTCCTGGGTTCAAATCAGTCGTGCTTGAGAACCGTCCATTCTGCACGTCTGGCCGCAGCTTGCAAATAGTCCTGCCGCCTCAACTTGAGCGCGGCGGCCGGCGCAGTGCATGGACAGCTGATCACGCGCTGGTCTATCATCGCGCCCTGATGGTCACCGCCCGGATAGCCAGGAAATCGCTGATAGATGACTAAGACCAGCAAGCAAGGCACCAGTAGAAAGCCCGCCGCGGTTCCGAACCCGGCCGCGGCCAAAAAGCCTGACGGGCGACTGCTGCGCACCGAGCGCAGCCGCCAGTTGATCATCGACGCGGTGCAGGACCTGGTCAAAGATGGCATCCTGGTGCCCACGGCGCAGACCGTGGCGGAGCGGGCCGGTGTCGGTATCCGCACGGTTTTCAGGCACTTCGCCGACATGGAGACCTTGTTTGCGACCATGGACGTGCAGCTTGCGGGAGAGTTACGAGGGTCTGTTTGCGGGTGGCGACCGGGCCGGCACACTGGCCGAGCGTATCCTGCACGTGATCGAGCGCCGGGCTACGGCCTATGAAAAAATGTCCTCCCTGATGTTGTCCACCCGCGCCCAGATGTGGCGCTCACCGGTGCTGCAGAAAAACTATGCCAGGAACCAGCGTGGCCTGCGCAAGGACCTGGCCGATTGGCTGCCGGAGGTGGCCGAGCTGCCGGCGTTGAGAAGAGAGGCGGTGGATGCGGCCACCTCCTTCGAAACCTGGAATAGGCTGCGCGCGCACCAGGGCCTGTCGGTCAAAGCCAGTATGGACGTGGTGTACGAGATACTGCGGCTTACCTTCGACCTGAAGTAGGCCTCACTTGCGGCCCCAGACGCCGGTCGCTTCCTGCACCCTCTCGGTATACGCGTGCAAGTCCCCATACCCCGCTGCGATGTCGGTGACCCAGGTGGCCGGTTGGTTGTCGTAGACGCCCGCCATCATTGCGGCGACGGTGAAATCGAAAATGTTGGGTTGAGCACCGAACAGAAATCCCGTGGCGGGCACCACAGCCGCCAGTGACTCCAGGTCCCGCCGGGCAAAGCCTTTCTGCTCCTCCAGGCTGTGCCGGCCAAGACCATGCAGGTTAAAGGTCTGGGCCATACGCCGGCGCGCCACGCCGCTGGCGATCTGGCGCAGCGGAACCGGCAGCGGACCGAAGAAATCCCGGGCCACGTTAGGCCACCAGGCATTATCCAGCCAGCGGCTCGCGACCAGCAGCCAGTACAGGTGATCCTCAACCAGGCGGGTCAGCGCGTAGCCATACCCTTTCTGCTCTTCAGTGAGGCCCGCGAAAACCCGGCCATCGGTAAGGGTGTCCAGGTATTGTGCAATGAGCTCTGAATCCGCTATTTTTTTTCCATCCGCGACAAGGAAGGGCAGTTTTCCCTTGGGTGCCTTGCGGGGGTCCGAGATATCAGACAGCGTAAATTCCAGGCCGAGGGACTTCAACAGCATTTCGATCTTCAGGCAGAACGGGCTGACATTGCGCATGCCAAAGGCGGGGGGAAGGGTGACGAGTTCCAGCATGGTGACTCCCTCTTGTGATCTATTTGATGGTGCGCGCTAGACCGGCTCTGCCGGCTCACAGACAAAAATCGGGATATCGCGGTTGGTGCGGGCCCGGTAATCCGCATAGGGCGCATAGGCCGCATCACACAGAGGCCACAGGCCGGGTTTTTCTTCGGCGGTGGCGAGCCGGGCACGCAGGTGCATCACCTTGCCGCGATACCTGACCGATATGTCGGGATTCCTGGCGATATTGTAGTACCAGACGGGGTTTTTCACTGCTCCGCCCATGGAGGCCACCAGCAGGACGCCCTGGTTGTACGGAACATACATCAAGGGCATGGTGATACTGCGACCTGACTTTGCGCCGGTCATGGTGACAAAGCACACCTCGTCCCCTGCCAGCGTGTTGAACATTTTGCCGCCAGTGATCTTGTTGAGGAAGATATGCGTCCGCGACATGGTTTTCAGAATCCACTTGGGCGGATTCAAGCCTGTCACTTCCTCGCCGGTCTGCTCAGCCATTAGCTGTTCCCTTCTATCAATGAGTGCGGAGAATCGCGAAGCGCCCAGTGTCGACCCCACAAGACTGTAGTGTCAACATATCCGGATTTTTACTTCCGGGACTGAGTACCGGCGGCCGGATGAGATTGAACTGGTGTCGTGATGGTACAAGCCGGCCCCAAGCGCTCGATTATCATTTACTGAATTGGATGGGGTTCGCCGCACGACAGCAGTCTGTTAATCTGCGGGAAAAGAAATTTCAGGTATCCGGGGAGTCCAGCCCGTGGCGGAGTTTTATGTAGAGCATGAATACTGGTTCGCCGCGATCCAGCTGATTCTGGCGATGCTCGGAATGGGAGCTACGCTGACGGGGAAGGATTTTCGCGATGTAGTGCGCGAGCCTCTGGCCGTATCGCTGGGCACGATCGTACAAATCGTGGCGGTACCGTTAACGGCTTTTCTATTTTTACGTCTGCTGGGTGTTCACGATGGGGTCGCTGTGGGTATCGCCCTGGTTTCAGCCATTCCAGGGGGCACTACCTCCAATATCTTTACCTACTTTGCGCGTGGTAACAGCGCCCTGTCCATCAGTATTACCGCCATCACCACTCTCGCGTGCCTGATATCGACGCCATTGATTCTTTCGCTGCTGATCAGCGGGTACTTGCCTGCGGATTTCAGCATGCCGAAAACACAGATCATCAGGGAAATTGCACTGACTCTGCTGCTGCCGCTGGCCGTGGGTATGTTGTACTTGTACCTCTACCCGCGCAGTGCCCCGGCGCTCTCAAAATGGAGTATCCGGGGATCACTGCTTGGTATTTTGCTGATCGTAATCGGTTCGGGTCTTGCCGGGCGGTTGAATCTGGAGGCTTTTGGCTACGGCAATATGCTACTTGTCCTGCTTTTTACAGTTTCGCTATCGCTTATGGCTTACCTGGTACCCAGGCTCATGCGCTTGTCCAGGCCGGATTCAATAGCCATTGAGTTTGAGGTCATCGTGCGAAATGTTAACCTTGGGGTGCTAATAAAGGCCTCCATCTTTCCCGCCGCTGCCAGCGCCACGGCCCAGCTGGGTGACATGGTGTTGTTCACTCTGCTGCTTTACGGGGCACTTCAAATGCTTCTAGGCGCTGTGCTGATCTGGCTGTACCGCCCGGCCAGGGGGTTGAAGGACTGATGTCGAGGTCTGGGGTCAGTGGAGGAGATTCATACATGTTGATTTACCGGCGTTACCTTGCTGTTTTTTTGCTCAGCACTTTGCCTGCAGCTCTGTGCGCGGCTCCCGCAGAAGAAGCTGATACGGCTTTGCTGGATCCTGCGATGGATATGAGCCAGGTTGTCGCGCTGTTACAGCAACAGCAGCGGGAACTGGCTGAACAACGAAAACTGTTGGAAGCCCAGACCCTTCAAATCAGCAATCTCAAAAGTGAAATTGATGTGCTGCGCGCACCCAGGCCGCCGGTAAGTGCTGTTGACAGCGTGGCTGCTACCGAACCGCCAGAGGCGAGCGGCACAGAGCAGGTTGCTGATTCTGGAGCGGCGGGCAGCGTTGAAAAGGCGCAGCCAGTAGTAACGGATGAGGTGCCTGAAGCTCCCAAGACCACCCGGCAACGGAAGGCGGAAGTTGGCAAGTCTGTCGCCAAAGCCCAGGTTGATGACCCTACCCAGGCCCTGCTGTCGGATTTCGTCGGTGCCTGGCGATTACCTGGCACTGACGCGGCCCTGCGAATCGGCGGGTTTGTCAAAACCGACGTTGTCTATAATTTCGACCCACTGGAAATCGCTGACCGTTTTATCGTCGGCTCGATTCCGGTCGGGCAGAACAACGCATCGACTAAAGAGGCGGAAACCAGCATCACCGCCTCCCAGTCACGTCTTAACTTCGACCTGCGGGAGCCCACCGAGTTTGGCATATTGCGCGCTTTTATCGAGGGTGATTTTGCAGCAGATGGCGACACATTCCGCCTGCGCCACGCTTTTGGTCAATGGCATCGGGTTCTTTCAGGTAAGACCTGGTCCGCCTTTATGGACACCGAGGCCAGTCCGGAAGAAGTCGATTTTGAAGGCCTGAACGCCCGTATCAACGTGCGGCAGGCCCAGGTCAGACTAATGCCCGAACGAGGCGCCCAGTACGGTCTGGAGCTGTCTCTGGAAGACCCCAACCCCGAGGTGCAAAACGGCCAGGGTGTAACCCGGGCCCCTGACATCGTGCTGGCCGGTCGCTTCACTCCCAATGACAGGCTTCACCTCAAGCTGAGCCTGCTGGGGCGGCAGATTCGTGCCGAGCCCGACCCTGCTTTCGGATCCGGGTTATCCAAGGAGTACGCCTGGGGCGCCTCGGTGAGTGGTCGGTTTGTCACGCCCTTTTTTGATAAGCGTGACAGCCTGTTATTCCAGCTCAGCGGCGGCGATGCCATCGGACGGTACGTTAATGACCTTGCAAGCGTTGGCAACTATGACGGCATATTTAATCCTGAAAGCGGGAAGCTGGAATTATTTGATGTGACCGCCGGATATTTGTCATGGCAGCACTGGTGGGGAGGCGTAAGAAGCTTCAGGTCGAATTTCACTTTCGGTTTCGTCGATGTCAATAACCCTGGTTTTATCGACCCTGACGCCTACAAGCGCACCTACCGCTTTTCCAGTAACCTGTTCTGGTCGCCTACCCCACGCATAGATGTGGGAGCGGAGTATCTGTGGGGTCAACGTGAAAATGAGAACGGGGAGGAGGGCGACGCAACCCAGCTCCAGCTGATGTCGCGTTATCGGTTCTGAGTGTGCTCGTTGAAAAATGCGCTGGCCTCCCTGGGCTCAGTTGGTTTTCAATACGACTGACCATGGTGGAAAGAGGGTAATCTGGTATGTATTCAAACCTGGCGATTCTCGCCGCATTTGTCTTCTTCTACAGTATCGTTGCCGGCCGGCTTGAAAAAACTCCCCTCAGTGGCGCCCTGGTTTTCGTCCTGTTCGGCCTGATATTCGGGCCGCTTGGCTTCGATTTTCTCAAGCTGCGCGTGGATGCCGAGCTGCTAAGCACTCTGGCGGAACTCACCCTCGCCCTGGTGCTGTTCTCGGACGCTTCAAACGCTAACCTGCGAGAGCTGAAGCATTCATTTCATATCCCGCAGAGACTGCTGTTGATCGGGCTGCCGCTGACCATAGTGCTGGGTTTTACTACGGGTATCCTGCTGTTTGACGGCCTGGGCCTGTTTGAAATTGCCTTGCTGGCGACAATGCTGGCTCCCACCGATGCGGCCCTTGGCAAGGCCGTTGTGACGAACCCTGCAGTTCCGAGTAATATTCGCGAGGGACTGAACGTCGAAAGCGGACTGAACGACGGGATATGTGTGCCGATCCTGCTGATCTTCCTGACGCTTGCTACCACTGAGCTTGTAGATGGTGATGTTTCAAGCCTGGCACTCGAACTGCTGGCAAAAGCTATCGGTATAGGTGTGCTGGTAGGTGTCGGTTTTACCCTGATAGGCTCGCGCTTGCTGCGCGTGTTCGAGCGCAAAGACTGGGTGACGGAGAGCTGGCAACAGTTACCTGTTCCGGCGCTGGCAATGAGCTGTTATGCGCTCTCTCAATGGCTGGGGGGCAGCGGTTTTATCGCCTGTTTTGTCGGCGGCCTGTTGTTCGGCGCCCTGGCAAAGCGACACAAGCATAAACTACTGCTCGCCGCCGAGGGCACCGGGGATACCCTGGCGCTACTTACCTGGGTTGCTTTCGGTGCGGTGGTAGTGGGCCAGTCCTTCGCCGCGATGAGCTGGCAAATCATACTCTACTCTGTGCTCAGCCTGACGCTTGTGCGGATGCTGCCTGTCTTCCTGGTTCTGGGTGGAATGGGCCTGCGTAACGATGAAAAGCTGTTTATGGGTTGGTTCGGGCCGCGCGGCCTGGCCAGCATTGTATTTGCGGTAATCGTACTGAATGCCCATCTGCCCGGCGGCGACACCATTTCGATGACAGTGGTCTGCACTATTATCATGAGCGTGGTTGCCCATGGCCTTAGCGCCAACCCGCTGGTGAACACCCTGGCCTTGAGAATTAAGGGGAAGGTTGACGCGCGGTGAGACCCGCTACCAAAGCCGGAGCGCGAATACCTGGGGTGATCCCGGTCATGCGGGGCCGGACGTTGATTGAAACCGCGAAGCTGTACGAAAGAAGCGCGGGCCTGCCAGGACGAGATCAAGCAGGGGGTGGATGTGGAGGCGCCCAAGCAGCACTTGCCCGGCGAGATGGTAGAGGTCTTCGCTGCGCGCTATTTCAGCGGCATGTAGCCCATCTTGCGGGAGGCATCGATCAGCAGCTTGCGAAAGGCTTTACGCGGCAGCAGCCGCTTCATGAAGGCAATTTTGCCCACCCCTTTGCCCGACAGGATGGTGCCCGCGCCCGCCATTACCCCGTTGGCGATATCCTCCGAGATGCGCCGGTCTGAATCAGGGGCGGCTCAGGTCTGCAGCGAGCTGCGCGCGTTTCTGGCGAATTCTTCCGCCTTTTCCTTGTCCTCGATAAGGCTGTCTATTGCTATGGGCACGGTGACGCCGCGCTGGAGGCCGGGCTTTTCCTTCATCACATTCAGCCAGCGATCCAGGTTTTCGAGTCCGTCCCGGGAAATGCCCGACCACTTGTAGGTCCTCACCCAGCACCAGTTGGCGATATCGGCAATGGAGTAGTCGTCGGCAAGCCATTCGCTCTGGCCCAGGCGGGTGTCCAGTACCTCGAACAGGCGGCGGCCTTCATGCTGGTAGCGGTTGATCGCGGCTTCAATTTTTTCGGGAAAATAGCGATAGAACACGTTCGCCTGGCCCATCATCGGCCCTATGCCGCCCATCTGGAACATCAGCCACTGGATCACCCTGGACCGGCCCTTGACGTCGGTTGGCAGCAGCCTGCCGGCCTGTTCCGCGAGGTAGATCATGATGGCGCCGGATTCGAACACAGCGAAGTCGTCATTGGCCCGGTCGACAATCACCGGAATCCGGCCGTTGGGGTTCAGGGCCCTGAACTCTGGTTTGTGCTGGTCGCCGGAGCGGATGTCCACGACCTTGACGTCGTATTCCATGCCCAGCTCCTCCAGGGTACATGAGGCCTTGTAGCCGTTGGGGGTGGGGGCTGTGTACAGGTCGATCATGCAGTTTCTCCTGAGCTTGGTACGTCATTGGTGTGGTCGATATTTACCACCCGGCCGCAGGGCAGGGCGTGCCCGTTCCGGACCCGAGTATAGCGCGGGAATACCCCCGCCACCCCATTGCCGCCGGCTGCTGCCGGGCCTGTGCTTGTCCCCGGCATATAATCGCGCCCGGTGGGTAGGGGCGAAAGGGTGGGCCTGTCCGGTGCCAGCGTGTATCCTCTGGCCGGGATAAGAAAGTGTGACATAGTGGCATTTAATGTGCCAATATTATGTCGGGCCGGCCACACCCTGCACCGGGCCGGTAACAGCATATAGACAAGGAAACCCACAATGGCAATTGATAACCGCGTCACCAGACTGACGGGCACCCGCTACCCGATAATACAGGCACCCATGGGCTGGATAGCCCGGTCGCAGCTGGCCTCGGCAGTCAGCAATGCCGGGGGCCTGGGCATTATCGAAACCTCCTCGGGCGAACTGGACAATATCAAGCGCGAGGTCCAGCTGATGCGCGAGCTGACCGACAAGCCCTTTGGCATGAATGTCGCGCTGTCCTACGTCAAGGGCGGAAATATCATCGACTTCGTGATCGAACAGGGCATCAAGTTCGTCACCACCTCCTCAGGCAGCCCCAGCGTCTGTACGAAGGATTTCCAGGCGGCCGGAATCACCGTGTTTCATGTAGTCCCTACCCTGGAGATGGCAATGAAGGCCATGGACGCCGGTGTCGACGGGCTGGTGGTGGAGGGCGGCGAGGGCGGCGGCTTCAAGAACCCCAGCCCGGTCTCTACCATGGTGTTGCTGCCGCTGATCCGTTCACGAGTGGATGTGCCCATTATTGCCGCCGGCGGGATCTGTGATGGACCGTCGATGGCGGCTGCCTTTGCGATGGGAGCCGAGGGGGTACAGATGGGCACACGTATGCTGTCCTGCCTGGAGTCGCCGGTGCACGATAACTGGAAGCAGGCGGTGGTTGCCGCCAGGGAAACAGATACCGTGTTTCTCAACCAGCAGTCGCGCCCCGCCCTGCGCGCGCTGCGTACGCAGCGTACCGCCGCCCTGGAGCCACTGGGCAAGTTCAACGTCATGGAGAACATGAGCGGGATTCCCCAGCTGTACTTCGGTGGCGATATGGAGGCGGCCATTCCCCTGTCGGGCGAGGTGTGCGGGCGCATCGACGCTGTTTTAAGTGCCGGGCAGATTATTGATGAAACCATCGCCGGCTTCTACGATTGCGTCAATGGGCTGGCGCGACAATACCCGGGCTGAACTTCCGCCGGAGCTGACCTGAACAAAGCAACTATTTAAGGAGAATACCAGTGGTTCAACTAACCAGTATGGTCGATTACGAGGTTGAGGATGGCGTGGCTGTGCTCACCCTGGACAACCCCCCGGTCAATGCCCTGAGCCAGGGCGTGCGCCAGGGCCTGAAGGAGGGCGTCGCCAGGGCGCTGGCGGACGATGCTGCGCTGTCCATCGTGATTCACTGCAAGGGCGGTACGTTTATCGCCGGCGCGGACATCACCGAATTTTCCAGCGGGCTGGTCGAGCCCGGGCTGCACGAAGTCCTGGAGGCGATGGACGACTCCGCCAAGCCGGTGGTCGCCGCCATCCACGGGACTGCCCTGGGTGGCGGCCTCGAGACCGCCCTGAGCTGCCATTTCAGGGTGGCTGTGGCCAGTGCGAAGCTGGGCCTGCCGGAAGTCAACCTGGGCCTGCTGCCCGGCGCCGGCGGTACCCAGCGCCTGCCGCGGGTGGTAGGGGTGGAAAAAGCGCTGCAGATGGTGACCTCGGGGGTGCCCATCAGCGCTGCGGAAGCGCTGGAAACCGGGCTGGTCGATCGCATTGTCGAGGGCGACCTGCGTGCTGGCGCGCTGGCATTTGCGCGGGAAAAAGTTGCCGAGGGCGCGCAGCTGGTGCGGATTCGCGACCGCGATGACAAGCTGCAGGCAGCAAGGAAAAATCCCGAACTGTTTGACCGGTTCCGTCAGTCCATCGCGCGCAAGACCCGCGGCTTCCTGGCGCCGGAATACAATATTCGCTGCATCGAAGCTGCGGTCAACCAGCCATTCGATGAGGGTATGAAGACCGAGGGCAAGTTGTTCATGGAGCTCATGAGTGGTCCCCAGTCAGCGGCACAGCAGTACTTTTTCTTTGCCGAGCGCCAGGCCGGTAAAGTCCCGGATGTACCCAAAGACACGCCGGAGATTCCGATTGCAAAGGTAGGTGTCATTGGCTCGGGCACCATGGGTGGCGGTATCGCGATGAATATGGTGAACGTGGGAATTCCGGTCACCATCGTGGAGGTCAAGCGCGAGGCGCTGGAGCGCGGCCTGGGCGTCATTCGCAAGAACTACGAGAACACGGCCCGCAAGGGCCGGATCAGCGAGGCCGACGTGGCCCGGCGGATGGAGCTTATCAACGGCTCGCTTGACCTGGCTGACCTGGCGGATTGCGACCTCATTATCGAGGCGGTGTTCGAGGATATGGCGGTCAAGAAAGACATATTCACCCGGCTCGATGGCATTGCCAAACCCGGCGCGATTCTCGCGTCCAATACCTCTGCCCTCGATATCAATGAGATAGCCGCCGTAACCAGCCGACCGGAGTCGGTCATCGGCCTGCATTTTTTCTCCCCGGCCAATGTGATGAAGCTGCTCGAGGTAGTGCGTGGCGATAAAACCTCGAAAGAGGTCATCAAGACGTGCATGGCATTCGCCAAACGAATCAGGAAAGTGGCGGTACTGGTAGGCGTATGCCACGGCTTCGTCGGCAATCGCATCCTGTTCGTGCGCCAGTACCAGGCGGAACAACTGGCGCTCGAGGGCGCGCCGCCGCACCGCATCGACAAGGTGTTGTACGACTTCGGCTTTCCCATGGGGGCATTCCAGATGTCCGATCTCGCGGGGCTGGATATCGGCTGGAATGCGGCAACCTCGAAAGGTGCCACTGTCCGGGAGCGGCTGTGCGAAATGGACAGGCGGGGACAGAAAACCAGCGCCGGTTATTACGATTACGATGAAAACCGCACTCCGACACCGACACCCATCGTGCAGGAGTTGTATGCGGAGTTTGCCGCAAAAGCCGGTATTACCCAGCGCGAGATTTCCGATGAGGAGATTCTCGAGCGCTGCATATTGCCGATGATCAACGAGGGCGCGAAGATTCTGGAGGAGGGCATTGCCATTCGCGCCAGCGACATCGACGTGGTCTATGTCTACGGCTATGGCTGGCCGGTATATCGCGGCGGCCCCATGCACTACGCCAATAGCCTCGGCCTGGACAAGGTGGTCGAGAAACTGCGCGCCTACCAGCAAAGCAGTGGCAGTGACTTCTGGCAGCCCAGCCGGTACCTGGTCGACCTGGCTGAAAAGGGCGGCCGCTTCGGCTGATGAAGCTGGATGTCTGGGGCGTCGAGGCATCGCCTTTCCTGCTGAAGCTGGAGGCCTTGCTGAACTATCGTGGCATCGGGTTTCGCCGCCTGCCGCGCGACGGCGGTCGCTGGCACAACATGGTGACGGCGCTGCGCCTGCAGCGTGCGCGCAAGCGGCGGGCGGTGCGGCGCTACCCGGTGATGGACCCGCTGGATGAATACCCGGCCGTGCCTTACCTGATAGTGGACGGACGCGAATTTCACTATGACTCCTCCGCGATAGCGCTGTGGCTGGACAGCCAGCAGGCAGCTTCCCCCCGGCCGCTCTATCCAGCCGATCCTGTGTGCGGTTTCCTGGCCAGCCTGATCGACGAGGCCTTTGATGAGTTCGGCCTGTACATGGTGCATCACCAGCGCTGGGTCTGTTCGGCGGCGGACAATGTCATGGGTGAGATGACTGCGCGGGAAATGTCGCGGCTGTTACCGCCCCCCTTTGCCGCCCGGCTCGGCGTCGATCTGCCGCGCCGCCAGGTGAGGCGCTGTCCCTATCTTTTCAGCGTCGCATCCCAGGACTTCAGTGCTGATGTGGAGTCCTCGCGTGTGCCGCCATCGCGGCCCGGTTTCCCGCCCACCCATGCCCTGCTGGAAGAGAGCTGGCGCCTGTACCTGGCTGCCATGGAACAGCTCCTGGCGGAACAGCCCTGGCTGCTCGGCGACCGCTTCACCGTGGCCGACGCCAGTGCCTACGGCCAGTTGAGCATGAACCTGGTCGACCCGACCAGCGCTGCCACTCTGGAGCAGTATGCGCCGCGCACGTTTCGCTGGTTGCTCGCCATTCGCGAGGGCGGCCACCGCGACAGTGCCGGCGAACTCGTCGTTTCTCCGGCGCTGCAGCCTTTGTTGGCGATTATCATGAAGACATTTGCCCCGCTGATGGTGCAGAACGAACGCGCCTGTATGCGGGCCTTCGAGGCGGGTGAGACCTTATTCAACGAGGCCGCCTTCGATGCCGGCGTGGCGCTGTACGACGGTGAGCTTATGGGCCACCCTTTTCGCTCCGTCGTGAAAACCTTCCAGGTCAGGGTATGGCGGGAACTGTGCGGGCAGTGGCGAGGACTGGACGAGGCTGCGAGAGGCGAGCTGGAACAGATTCTGCCCGATGCCCACCTGCTGCAGGGCAGTGACGAGGCCCCGGGTTTAACTTCCTGGTCCGGCCGGCGATGATCAAACCCACGCTTGGACCCCGATACCAATAGGTGTGAAACTCGTCCGCAATAACAGGGACAGGATCATGCTGGATAACAGGCAACTGCGCGTAGCTATCATAGGGGCAGGCCCCGCGGGGATCGCCGCCGGCCGCGAACTGCTGCGCAACCACTTTGACGACTTTACGATCTTTGACGCTCTGGACGCCCCCGGTGGTACCTGGCGTCTGCACACCTACCCGGGCCTGGCCTGCGATGTCTGGGCGCACTCCTATACCTTTTCCTACGCGCCGAATCCTGACTGGACTGCCAGTTTTGTCGACCAGCCGGAAATCCAGGCCTACCTGGCGCGCTGCGCCACACAGTTTGGACTGGATCCCCACTTCAGGTTCAATACCCGCATAACCAGCGCGCACTACCGGCAGGTCGGTACCTGGCAACTGCACACTGCAGACGGTGAGCAGTTCGAGTTTGATGTGGTGATCAATGCGATGGGCAACCAGCACACGCCGCAGTATCCGGATGTGAAGGGGATGGATCTGTTTCAGGGGGACAGCTGGCATGGCACACGCTGGAACCACGATGTGGACCTGCGCGGCAAGCGCGTGGCGGTGGTCGGGTCCGCAGCGAGCGCGGTGCAGATCGTGCCTGAGGTGGCAAAAATTGCCGGTCACCTCACGGTGTTGCAGCGCTCCGCCAACTGGATCATGCCAAGGGGCAAAAAGGCCTACAGCGAAAAACAGCGTCGGCGGGCCAGGCGCTTCCCGTTTCTCATCGCCCTGACCCGCAAGTGGCAGGCCGCGCTGATGGGGCAGGTGCAGTACGCGGTGACCCTGGGCCACAAGCGTATGGACCAGTTCGAGAACGTGGTGCGCAAATATATTGCGCGCAGCATCGAAGACCCGCAATTGCGCGAGGCCCTGATTCCGGACAGCCGCTACGGCTGCAAGCGGGGCCTGGTGTCCGACGACTTTTACCCCGCCCTGAACCGTGACAACGTGGAACTCATTCCCTCCGGCCTGCGGGAGGTCACTGCCACCGGTCTGGTGACAGAGAGCGGTCGCCGGGTCGAGGTGGACGTGATCATTTACTGCACCGGTTACCGCATTCTCGACTTTGACCGCATCGACGTGGTTGGCCGCACCGGTGAGTCATTGGCACAGGTGATGGCGGATGACCCCCGGGCGCACAAGGGGATCGCCGTACCGGATTTTCCCAATTACTTTTTTGCCGTCGGCCCCAACGGCCTGCCACTGACCGTGTCTTACTTCGTCACGGCGGAAAAAAACGTCGAAACCATCGTCAGGCTACTGCGGGAAAAGCAGTCGGCCGGTGCCCGCCAGATTGCGGTGAAGCGCGATGTCTTCGAGCGTTACAACGACTGGCTGGCGCAGCGCTTTGCCCGGTTTTCCTGGGGCTCACAGGACTGCCAGAGTTACTACCGCAATGCCGCGGGTCACGCCCCCTTCCTGTTTCCCGGCAACTTCAAGGAATACAGTCAGCTGCAGGACGACAGTGGCTTGCACGAATATGATCTTACGTAGTTCCACCGGCGGGTATGTTGAGTTTTGAATACTGACATTCTTGAACTGGATCAGGTAACCGATGCGAGTGCGGGCGGCAAGGCCCACGGCCTTGCCCGGCTGCTGGCCATGCAGCTGCCCGTGCCGGCCGGGTTTGTCATTCGCAACGCCAGGGTCGGTGAACCTCCCCCGGATCTCGAGCGTCACTACATGGCCCTCGGCGGTGGCAAGGTGGCGGTGCGCTCATCTGCGCTGGGGGAGGACGGCAGCGATGCCTCGTTTGCCGGCCAGTACGATACGGTACTCAATGTCCAGGGGCTGGTGCAGTTGCAGCGGGCAATCGATGACTGCGCCGCCTCTGTCGCCGCCGAACGCGCCCGGCAGTACCAACAGGACCAGGCGGGCGGCGACCAGCTGGTGATGAACGTGGTGGTGCAGCGCATGGTGGACGCCAGGGTCGCCGGTGTGGTCTTTACCGCGGATCCGGTGAGCGCGCGCCGGGACCTGCTGGTGATCGACGCCGTGGCCGGCCTGGGCGAGGCCCTGGTCAGCGGCGAGGCCACGCCGGATCACTACGCGGTAGACGCCCGTGGCGCCGTCCTGCGCCGCCAGCTGGTGGGAGACAGCGCCCTGCTGACCGACATGGAGATAGCGGCCATTGCCAGCCAGGCCAGAAGCGCTGCCGGGCGCGAGGGCTGCCCACTGGACCTGGAGTGGGCGATCGATGGGGACGGCAGCCTGTTCTGGCTGCAGGCCCGGCCGGTTACCACATTGCCGGGCGATCCCAATGAATTCGATACGCCGTTGCCCCGTCCTGACGATGTGCTGACGATCAGCAATGTGAGCGAGATGATGCCGGGGGCCGTGTGTCCCCTGACCGGTTCCTTTACCGGCTGGGGTATCGATTACGGCCTGCAGTTCATGCAGGTGGCGGTAGGAGCCAGACCTCGGATCGAGAGGGACTGGCAGGTCACGGCCCAGGCCTACGGTCACCTGTTTTTAAACCTCACGGGTAACGTGGTGATGTCGGCGGCAGTGCTGGGCTCCAGCGCCGACCAGACAGCCCAGACACTGTGCGGGCGTATCGTCCCCGAGCTCAAGGAGTTTCCGCCTTTACCGTTTCCGCGGCGCCTGCTGAACACGGTGAAACTGTTGCGCTTCGCCCTGACGGCTCCCGGGGTGGTCGATCGCTTCGGGGAGGAACTGGCGCAATTTGGCATAGCACACCAGTCGGACTCCGCCGCCATGTGGGCCGAGCTGGCTTCAAAATCCTGGTTTTTCGAGCATTGCATGGCCGTGCATATCCAGTCCTCGGCCCTGTCGGGATTTCTGTGTGCGGTGGTGGAGAACATGGTCTCCGGTAAATCCGGCAACAGTACCGGTGAGGACCAGGGCGAGGCAGTGCGGCTGTTGTCGGGTGCCAGCGGAGTCGAGAGCGCCTTGATGCTCGAACAGCTGGATACGCTGTTGGATCATATAGCGTCCCACCCCGAAGCCGGGTCGGCGTTCCAGCGGGCGACGGCCGAGCAGGCCCTGCAGTGGTTGCGGGCAACGCCGCCGCTGGCCGGAGAATTTGCCGACTTTATGGCCTCGCACGGCCACCGCGGTTATCGCGAGCTGTGCATGCGCGACCCCGCATGGGGAGATGATCCCGCGCCGCTGATCCAGAGCATGCAGGCGGCGGTACACGCCCGCCTGGCAACCGGGGGTCACCGGCACCTGCACGCCGTGGATATCGACTGGCCGGCACTGGATCGGGGCCTGCGCTGGATTCTGCCCAGGGCGCACAATGCCATCCGGCGCAGGGAGCACACCAAGTCGCAACTGGTACAGGTAGGCCACCACTTCAAGCTGGCCTTCCGCCATCTCGGGCAGCTGCTGGCGGGGGAGGGCAGCCTGCCGGATGCGGACCTGGTCTATTTTTTCTCGTTTGACGAGTTGCCGGCTTTCATCGCCAGCCCATCCGCCGCGGCAGTATCCAGGGCGCTCGCCAGGCGCAATGCGCTGCCCTTTCAGCAACGCTTTGAGTTCCCTGAAATATCGGTGGGCATGCCACAACCGCTGGAACCGCGGGAGGTGGATATGGCCGACGGCATCCTGCACGGACGCCCCGCTTCCAGCGGTGTCGTGGAGGGAATCGTCCGGGTGGCCCACACCCTGGCAGAGGCGGCGCAACTGCAGCCCGGTGAAATACTGGTGACCCCGATTACCGACATTGGCTGGACGCCTTATTTCAGCATGATCGGCGGGCTGGTGACTGACCTGGGCAGTGCGGTATCCCACGGCGCGGTCATCGCCCGGGAGTACGGCCTGCCCTGTGTGGTCAACACCCGCCAGGGTACCCGTTTTCTCCAGACCGGCGACCGGGTCCGGCTCGATGGCGGCAGCGGCAGGGTTGCACTGCTCGATTCAGGTTGACGATTCGCCTGCCAGGTGTAAGCTTGGCGCCCCCTCACCAGGAATAAGCACGAAGAATGAAACAGCGTTTTGCCCGATGGTTACTGCACCTGATCGGCTGGCGGATAGAGGGAAGTGCCCCGGCGCTTGACCGCTATGTCCTGATAGCTGCTCCTCACACCTCCAACTGGGATTTCCCGCTGATGCTTGCCTTTGCAGCCGCCTTCGATATGAAGGTCAGCTGGATGGCGAAACACAGTCTTTTCTTCCCGCCGCTTGGCTGGCTACTGCAGGCCCTGGGCGGCTTGCCCATCGTGCGGCATGAGAACAGGAACGTGGTTGATTCCATGGTGGCGGCGTTCGACCGCGCCGGTCACCAGGTGCTGGTGGTTCCCACCGAGGGTACCCGGGAGCGCACCGATAACTGGAAATCCGGTTTTTACCACATAGCCCGTCAGGCGGCGGTGCCTATAGTGCCGTCATTCCTCGACTTCGGTCGCAAGCGCGCCGGCTTCGGCCCGCCGCTGGTTGTGTCGGGAGATGTGCGTGCTGACATGCAGTATTTTCGTGACTTCTACGCTGGTATGCAGGGCAAGTTTCCTGAACGGTTCGGCCCGATCCGTCTCAGGGAGGAGGAATAGGCGCGCTTGCGCTTTCTGCACCCGGATGGATTCCAGCCAGCAATTCCGGCCCCATCAATACTCGTGTCCCGCGCCCCTGCAATTTATAGTGCATGGGTATCAGCCCTCGGGTGAATCGGCCCGGGCCGGACTGTTCACACTGGAGTCGATGGTGTAGCCGATGGCAAAAGTACTGGTGATGGGCGCGAGTGGCTTTCTGGGCAGCCATGTGGTTAAGGAGCTGGTAGCCGCCGGTCGGGATGTGAGAATCATGGTTCGCGCAACCAGCGACACCCGGGCGATCGACCACCTGCCCCTGGAGCGGGTGGTGGGCGGACCAACTGACGCCGAGGCGGTCGCCGCCGCGATGGCCGGCTGTGACTCGGTGTTCTACTGTATCGTCGACACCCGGGCCTGGCTGCGCGACCCGGCGCCTCTTTACGCGACCAATGTCGACGGGCTGCGCGCTGTGTTGGAGGTCGCTGTCACCGTCCCCCTGAAGCATTTCGTATTCACCAGCACCTACGGGACCATAGGTCTCAACCCCGCCGGAATCTCCACAGAGGATGACACTTTCAACTGGTGGGAGCGCGCACCGGACTATGTGAAATGCCGGGTGCAGGCGGAGGATATGTTCCTGGAATACTGTCGTGACAGGGGGCTGCCCGGTGTCGCCTGTTGCGTGGGCAATACCTATGGCGCCGACGATGTGGTGCCCACCCCTCATGGCAAAATGGTCAAGGACGTGGCCAGCGGCCAGATGCCCTACTACTGGGATGGCGGGGGACCCTGTGTCGGTATTCGCGATGCGGCCAGGGCGCTGTTGCTGGCTGAAACCAGGGGGCGTCCGGGAGAGCGTTATATCGTGGCCGAGCGCTGGCTGGATTATAAGGAGTTGTTTGCGCTGGCTGCGAGCCGGGCTGGTATCTCGCCGCCGCGCAGGAGAATTCCAATGCCAGTCCTGTATGCCATGGCGGCGGTGGCCGACCTGGTATCCGCGCTTACCCGCAGGGATAATCGTTTCAGCATCGCCTCCCTGCGCTGCTCGACCCTGCTACCCAATGTGGACAGCGCAAAGGCCCGGCGGGAGTTGGGATGGCAACCCCTGCCGATAGAACAGTCGGTAGCCGAGGCAGTGGACTATTACCTCGCGAACCCCTGAGGAGCAACACCGATGAATTCGGCAGTCGCAGGCGGCTTCCCTGCGCCCGGCCAGCGGTCTTCGTCAGTTATTTTTCAGGCACAATCCCGCCAGCCACCATTTGGGCGTACAGTCATAGACCAACCGGCCGCGCTCACCGTGCTGCAGATCGAGAATTCTCTCGATCTGCTTGTTCGGGGCCATTCCCGGCGCCGGCCCCGCCTGTAATTCTTCCAGCGGTATCGGGTAGCTCGCCCAGTCCACCGGGGCGCGCCAGCCCGGCGGTGGCACCAGCTGGCTGCGGGTGCCGTTGATAGGGTACAGCGCCCGCCAGTCGTGGATCTTCCCCGCCAGCTCCTGCACCACATCCGGGTGTGCCTGGGCCAGGTTGTTGTATTCGTTGGGGTCATCCTGGATGCGGAACAGGTAGCTGGTGACCGTCGTCTCCAACTGGTCCTGTTCTATTTCCTGCACCAGCTTCCAGTCATCGTTGAAGGCGGTGAGGTTGAAGTGACCGTAGATCGGGGTTTCCGAGGCAAAATACACCAGCTCCTGCCGCGGTATCACTTCACCATCGGCTATCGCGGGCCACATGCTGCTGCCGTCGAACTTGCGCTTGTTCCGCGCTTCGATGCCGGCGGCATCGGCAAGGGTGGGAAATACATCCATCACGGTCATGATCTGCGTCATCACCTGTCCGGGCTCGATCGCCTGGGGCCAGCGCAGGAGCGCCACCACGCGAATGCCGCCTTCAAAGGTTTCACCCTTGCCACCGCGCAGCGGGGCGTTGTCCGCCCCGCCCACCGAGTAGGCCGCGCCGCCGTTGTCGCTGAAAAACAGCACGATGGTGTTGTCGGCAATGCCCTCACGGTCCAGGGTTGCCAGCACCTGGCCGATGGCCTGGTCCATCGCATCCACCACCGCCGCGTACATGGGCCTGGCACTTTCCTGCAGCAGGATTTTCGCGATGCGCCGGGTGTTATCCGTCTGTTTCGCCCGGGCCGGCGCCAGGTCGATGTTGATGTCCCTGTACTTGTCCTGCAGCTCCTGGGGCGCATCCAGTGGTGTATGGGGCGCGATGAAAGGCATGTACACAAAGAAAGGCTTGTCCTTGTCCCGTTCGCGGATATAGCGCGATACCTCGTCCGCCAGCAGGTAGGTCTCGTAACCTTCATCATCGATGGATACGCCATTGCGTTGGAAGTCCTTGCCTCCCTGGTTGGAAAACGGCGGGTAAAAGCCCACCTCGGTATGGAGGTGGCCGTAAAAATGCTCGAAGCCGCGGTTATTCGGGTGGTAGGTCATCTGGGCGTGTCCCAGGTGCCACTTGCCCACCATGGCGGTCTGGTACCCCGCCGCGGCGAAAGACTCCGGCAGAAAATGCTCATCCGGGTGAACGCCCGTGTTGTCCCAGGGGAGGATAACGCCGTAGGCGACACCCAGGCGGATGGGGTCGCGGCCGGTCATCAGGGCAGCCCTTGTCGGTGAGCATATGGGCGTGGTGTAGAACCGGTTGAGTTCCACGCCCTCCGCCGCGAGGCGGTCCAGGGAGGGAGTATCGATATCGCCGCCGTGAAAGCCCACGTCGTTCCAGCCCAGGTCGTCGGCCACGATGACGATGACATTGGGGTGTTCGGCGCCGAGCGCCAGTGGTGAAAGGAGCATCGACAGGCAAAAGGCCTTGCAGAACAGTCTGTGCGCTGTACTCGTTTTCATGATCAGTTCTCTGCTGGTTCGTACCAGATCGGTGAAGTCCAGGCGCGCTCCTGGACCAGCGGCGAATAGAACGCCTCGGTGGCCGGATCGGTGCAGCATTTGCCGAATACGTCCCCCGAGGCGCCGTCGTCCTGTGCCCTCGCGGTGGCGGCCTCAGCCTGGGCGGCGCAGTCACTGGCGAACGGATTCACGCCCGCGGCCTGGCACTGCAGGGTGCTCCAGCGACAGGTCGGGTTTTCCAGTACCCGCACGTAATAGAAGGCATCTTCCCGGGGATCGAACCCGGGGTCCTCCCACACGGTGCAGGACTGTTGCATGCCCCGGCCCACCCTGGCGCAATTCTGCGGATCCACGGTGGCACCGTTGGCGGCGGTCCCCGCCACGTCGAACACTGTTTCGCGCGTCGCACCGCTTGCATCGACCCAGCCCTTGATGATCTGGACCCGCTGCAGGTCGGTTCCCTGCGAGCGTGGGGTACCCGCGTCCTTGTGGGCGCTGACCAGAAAACGGGGCGGGTTTGCTCCGGCCGTCAGCGTGCCGCCCATGGGCACGCCCTGCTCATACGCCCGCTCGATCAGGTCCGGCGAATCGCACAGCTGCCGGTCCAGGTCGCCCGCAAAAAAGCGCACGATTGGCCGGGTGCCACTGGTGGCGTAGGTCTCCTTGCGTCGGATCGCCTCGAAGATACTGTCACGGGAGTTCTCCTGAGCCCAGACCACCGCAAGGCCGCCCGGGTTCGAGTAGAAGTGGTCCTGCACATTGTTGTACTGGGAGTCGCGCCGGCCAAGGTGCCCGACATAATTGTCTTCCTCGGCGCTGCCGGGGGCGGCGCTGTGAGTGTCGGTACTGCCGATGAAACCCATCACGAAAGGGTTGGCGCCAAGCCTGTCCTTGAGCAGCAGGCCGTCCTTCAGGGCATTGCGTACCATGTTGCGGCGCGCGAAGTCCTCCAGCGCAACCGGGTTGGCGCGGTCGGTGCGGACCTTGCCGTGCACCGAGCCGAGCATATTGAGATTGTCCGCGGCGATCTGCTCGAAATCGCACTGTTCGTCCACCGTATCCAGCCCCATCCCGCGCAGGCGGTCGTAGCGGCACTCCGACGCACCCTTGTGCTGCACCAGCTCCACGACCGGCTCGAAGAACAGGCGGTTTTCCAGCTCCTCGCTCGATTCAGGATCCCTGAACATGCGCCCCCCGGAGAGGTTGGAGTTATGCGGTATCGCCATCACGTCACAGCCGTTATCGAGGTCGGTACAGCGCTCGCGCAACTGTCGCCACAGGCTGGGAAAACTGTCGTATCCCGTGTCATAGACCGACACCGGTGAATCGGTGACCGTCGCGTTGCGGAAGATCACATTTCGATGCATGTTGTTCTGGTCAAAGGCCTCGGTGTACTCGTAGCCCACGAAGGTAGTGAATTCACAAGCGGCGCTGCGATCGTAGTTTTCTTCCGCCGCCTGCCGGGTGCGCCGCCAGGTCTCGGCGTCGGCCTCGTCACAATCCGACAGGGTGCAGGCAAAGGACTTCTCCGGCGGGTCTTCCAGCTGGCCCCCCAGGTCTGTCCACCAGGTGGCAGCGAGCAGTTGCAGCCAGATGTTCCGGGCGCGGGTCATCATGCAGTGCGGCCACCAGTAGCCGGCCTTGCTGCTGTCCAGGGTGCAGATATTGATCTGGCCGAAAAACTCGGCGTGGTCGGTGACGGCGGTGAAGTCGAGGGGGCGGCCTATCTTCGCACTGACGGTCTGTTCCCCGTTCGCGTCCGGCAGGATGATTGCCTCCCCTTTGGCATAGCGGTAGGCGTCCCAGGGATCGCGCCGTTGGCTGGAAAGGTAGGAATCGAAGGAGTAGCTGGTATGGACGTGCAGGTCGCCAAACAGGGGGCGGCCGGTCGCGCGGTAATCGGTGCAGGGCTCGCGCTGCTCGGTGCGCTGGAATCGCGGCGCGGCCTTGCTGTCCGATAGGGCGGTTTGCGCGCACAGCAGTGAGCTGTGGCCAGTACCGCCAAGGCCCAGCAGGAGCGCCATTATCAGGCCATGTCGAGGACTAAGGCGCAGCAACAGTGTCTGTTTCATTATTGGTCTCAGCCGGTTGATCCCGGTGCCACCGGTCCCGGTTGTGTCATCCCTGATTCACCCGGCCGGTGTCAGCAGGCCGATGGTTTACACTGTAAACCAACATTGCTAGGATGCCAAGCTTCGACGCCAGGCAGACTCTGATATGTACAGGGCATGCAAGTACCGACAGCACCTGACTTCCCCCGGTCGCATCAGCGCTCAGGGCGGGAGCGACTGATGGCCGGCAGGTCCGCGCTGAACCGCGGCGCCTACGTCGAGGCCGCACTCGAGGTCATCGCCCAGGTGGGTGTCGACAAGCTGTCGATGAGAAACGTGGCCTCGCGCCTGAGGGTGAGTCCGATGGCCATGTACAAGCATTTCCCCACCAAGGACGACCTGCTGGCAGCCTCGCTGGAAGAATTCATCGCGCGGGCGAATGTCGTTCCGGACACCACGCTGCCGTGGGAACAATGGGTTGAGCACGCCGCCGCCGGAATGTACGAGGCACTGTGTCGCGAGCTGAGCTGGGTGCCGCTGCTGGGTTCGCTGCGTGTCGGCGAGCAGGCGGTCACGGTGACTGAAGCCTTTGTTACCAGGCTCTGCGAGGCGGGGTTCACTGTCGAACAGGCCCTGCAGGCCTATTTCGCGGTAATCCAGGTCGTCGTCGGGGCGGTGTGCCTGCGCTCCTCCCTCGACGCAAGGCCGACTGCCGAACCGGGCAGCAGCGGTGAAGATTCCCGCACTGCGAAGACGGATGACCGCAGTTTGCAGGCTGCAGACAGCATCCCAGGCGAGCTGCGGTCCTTTCTGAAGCGGGACCAGATTGCCATCGGCCTGCCACTTATCATCGATGCACTCAGGGTAAAACTCGAGGAAGCCAGGACATGACACGCAAGGTGAGCACACAAATCGTACTGGATATGCCGCGTGAGCAGGCCTGGGAGAAGCTGCGCGATATCTCCCTGGCACACAACTACGTCCCGGGCATCATCAAAACCGGGATCGTCAGCGAGCAAAGGGAAGGGGTGGGAGCCAGCCGTTACGTCTACCGCAACCAGAAAAGTTATATCCAGGAAACCGTCGTCGAGTGGGATGAGGGGCAGGGCTTCCTGATCCGCCTGCACCGGGGCGACAAGCCGGCGCCGCCATTCCGCAATGCCCGGTTTCGCTATCGGCTGGCCGATGAGGGCCCGGACAAAACGTTGTTTAGCGCAAGCCTCGAATACGAACTGCCCTGGGGTGCACTGGGAGCCTGGCTGGAAAAGCGTATGGAAAAAGTGGTGCAGTCCACCATCGACGATGTCGCCATCGCGATGAAGCTCTACTACGAAAGCGGCCAGCCGACCACGGCTGCAGCGTTGAAAGCCTACAAGCACCGCGCCTGATCAACGCCGGGGATATTCACCTGATCTCACACAGATATTGCCGGAGGTAAGCTTTGTTCCAGATCAGCGAACTCGTCAACAGGGATGCCAGCCTCATCAGCCGCCGCTGCTGGACGGACCAGGGCGTGTATGAACTCGAGAAACGCGGAATCTTCGGCAGGGCCTGGCTGTTCCTCGGTCACGAGTCCCAGATCCGTCAGCCCGGGGATTTCGTCCAGGCGTATATGTGCGAAACGCCGATCATCCTGTCCCGGGGGCAAGACCTGCAGGTGCACGCCAACATCAACAGCTGCAGTCACCGCGGCCTGCCGGTCTGCCGGGCTGACCACGGCAATACCAGGCGCTTTATCTGTCCCTACCACAACTGGTCCTATAGCGTGGAGGGAGAGCTGGTCACTATTCCCCAGGAAAGCGCTCTGGGCACTAAGCCGGACAAAAGCGCGCTGGGATTGAAGCGGGTACCCCGGGTGGAGTCCTGGCGCGGGTTGATTTTCGGCAGCTTCGACCCCGGGATCATTCCGCTGGAGGAGTACCTCGGGGACATGCGCTTCTACCTGGACGCCTTCCTCGAACGATTTCCCGAGGGCATAGAGTTCATGGGCGCCCCGCACCGCTGGCTGCTGGATGCCAACTGGAAGTTGCCCGTGGAGAACCAGCTCGGTGATGTGAACCACGGCGCTTTCCTCCACAGTGCGATCATTCCGCGGGAAGCCCAGGACCTGATCGAGCAGCTGGGCTACAGCGTGGTCACCCGCCCGGGTCACGGCGCCACCTTCCGGCTGATGCCCGAGGATGCGCCGGTGGACGAGGTGGCCTGGGGTATGGAAGGTATGGGCGGCATGTTCGGCAGCCCCGAAGTTCAGGATTACCTGCGGGAAGTGCAGGCCCGGGCCGTGGAGCGGGTGGGTCCCCTGCGGGCCCGCATGAAAGGGCTCACCTACGGCATTTACCCGAACCTTTCTTTCCTGTGGTCCAATGCCTCCTTCAAGGTGTCCCACCCCAGGGGCCCCGGCAAGGTGGAATACTGGTCCTGGGCCGTCGTGCCCGCCGATGCCCCCGCTGCCGTCAAGCGCGTGTTGCGCACCAACTACAGTTCGTTCTTTGGCCCGGGCGGTATCCTCGAGCAGGAGGACTCCGAAGTCTGGTTACAGCAGTTCAAAGGCAGCAATATCGATTTTGCCGACGACCGGCCCTGTTTCTATGGTCTCGGCCTGGGCGAGGAAGCCCCCCATCCTGACCTGCCGGGACTGGTGAGCGTCACCGCCAACGAATTTTACGCGCGGCATTTTTTTGCGCGCTGGCGCGACGACCTGCAGGCGGTGGAGGGCAGCGTATGAGCAGCGCCGCAGCAATCACCAGCCCCGATCAGCAGCGCGCGCTGGAAGCGTTCTATTACCGCGAGGCCCGTTTGCTCGACAATCGCCAGTACCGCCAGTGGCTGGAGCTGGTCAACGAGGACATCCGCTATCTGCTGCCCGCCCGGGTCAACGTGCAGGTCGATAACCGCCAGAGCGGCAATGAGCATATGATCAGCGTGGAACGTGAGCTGGAGGGTGCGGACTCCATGGGCTGCCCCGTCCGCGAGGAGAGCTATATGCACCTGCTGCTGCGGGTGGAGCGCGCCTACAAGATCAACTCCTGGTCGGAAAACCCGCCGGCCCGCACCCGCAGGATAGTCGGCAACGTGGAGCTGATGGCGCGTGCCGGAGACGAGTATTCGGTGCTGAGCAACTTCCATTTGCACTATGCCCGCCCCGGCAGTGGCTCGTTTCTATACAGCGGGCAGCGCCGGGACTTGCTGCTCGACGTCGGCGTCGGGTATAAACTCCGGCAGCGGGAGGTGATACTGGACTATGCTGATATCGCGCTGCCAACCCTGGGCCTGCTGTTCTGATACTCTGCCGCGCAAGTAAAAATCCGGGCGCCCGCGCCGATCCACCCGTCACTGGAAGGAACACGAAATGACAACATTCAACGCCAGCTCCACCACCAATGATGTGATCGCCGGCATCTCCCTGGCTGACAGGGTCGCCGTTGTCACCGGCACGTCCGCTGGCCTGGGAATAGAGACAGCGCGGGTGCTGGCGGCGGCGGGCGCCCGGGTGGTGCTGGTGGCGCGCAACCGGGAAAAGCTGGAACCGGTGGTGCAGTCGCTGCGGGCTCAGCTGCCCCGGGCGCAGTTCGATACCGCCCTGATGGACCTGTCCGACCTCGACAGCGTCCGGGCAGCAGCGGCGGATATTGCGTCGCGGTTTCCCCGCATCAACCTGCTGATAAACAACGCCGGTGTGATGGCCTGCCCGTTCGGGCGCACTGCCCAGGGCTTCGAGATGCAGTTTGGCACCAATCACCTCGGACATTTCCTGTTCACCGGGCTGCTTGCCCAGGCTGTGCGGGCCGGAGCTGCCGCATCCGCCCAGGACAGCCGGGTGATCTGCCTCAGCTCGGCCGCTCACCGGTTTGGCGAGGTTGATTTCGACGACCCCAACTTCGAGCACCGCGACTACGAAAAGTGGGCCGCTTACGGCCAGTCCAAGACGGCCAATGCCCTGTTCGCCGTGGGTCTGGATGCCAGACTGAAAGGCGAAGGGGTGCGCGCGTTTTCCGTGCATCCCGGGGTGATCATGACCGAGCTGAGTCGCTATATGGCGCCCGAGGAATGGGAGAGCCTGAAAGCGTCCCGACCCCCGGGTGATGAGATGACATTCAAGAGCATTGAGCAGGGTGCCGCCACCAGCGTGTGGGGCGCAACCTCGCCGCAGCTGCAGGGGCTGGGTGGACTGTACCTGGAGGACTGCCATATTGCCGAGGCGTCCACGCCGGGCAAGAGCGGCGGCGTCGCGGCTTATGCATCCGACCCCGCACTGGCCGACCGGCTGTGGACACTTTCCGAAAAGCTGGTGGGCCAGTCGTTCTGAAACCGTTGACAAATCCGCCGTTCCAGCGTCGCCGGCTGCGCGTCACGACGGCGCAGCCGGTTCCGCTATACTGCGGGCCTGAAGATCGAGTCGAGAAGCTGATTTGCCGCAAATAGCCACAGCCTCCCAGCCCTATAACGAAACAGTGCCCGTGCAGTTCACCCGGGCACTGCTGGTGCAGGCGCGCACGCACGGTGTCGATGTGGGTGCCATTCTGCGGGCCGCAGGTTTCCCCTTCGACCCGTTGCGGCAAGGCGTGCAAACCGTGTTTGTTTCCCGGGAGCAGTACAGCCGTCTTTGCGTCGAGCTGTTTCGTGGTATCGGCGACGAGTCCGGCGGCATCATGCCCGATGTCCAGACGCCGCCGGGCACCATGCGATTGATTGCCCTCAGTATGCTCAACAGCCGAACGCTCGCGGCGGCGCTCAAGCGGGCGATCGAATTCAACGCGGTGTGCAGGGTGAGGCAGGGTGCGAAGCTGATCAATCGGGTGGAGGTGGACAGCGAGCGCAAGGAGGCGACCCTGTGCTACCTCAGTGGTGATGACAAGCCGGGGGCGCAGCACAGTGTCCTTTGCGGCCTGGCCATGTGGCTGCGCTTCTGCGGCTGGTTGATTGGCCAGCACATCGACATTATCGAGGCGGCCTGTGCCGGGCCCCGGCCGGAGTTCATGGCCGGCATGCGGCACTTCTTTCCCTGCCCGGTTGCCTACGACCAGTCCGTCAACTCTGTCACGTTCAGTGCCCGCCACCTCGATGCCACCATCTCACGCACCGAGGAGCAGCTTGAAGCGTTCCTGAAACTGGCGCCCTATCACGTCGTCATCGACCCGCTGGCCAGCACCCTGGGCATCACCCACCGCATCCGGGAAATACTGGGGGACGATTTTCGCGAGGAGATGCCCAGTTTCGAGGAGCTCACCCGGCTGCTCAATATGTCCGCCAGGACCCTGCGCCGCCGGCTCGAGAAGGAGGGTACCTCCTACCAGCGGATCAAGGATAATGCCCGGCGGGACGTCGCCATTACCCTGCTGAGCCGGGATGGCCTTACGGTGAGTGAGGTGGCGGAGCAGACCGGCTTCAGCGACCCCAGCGCCTTTCACCGCTCGTTCAAAAAGTGGACGGGCCAGTCCCCGGGGAGCTACCGCTGATCAGTTGAGCCGGCCTTCGACGCCGGCCGGCATCCGGCACCTGGCCGGGTTTTCCCAAAGTTGTGAAATATTGACTGCTTTACTTTTTAAAATTGGCTGGGTTGGTCATGTATGTGTACTTTTGCCGTGTTTAATGTGGGCTGTTAACAGGTATGATTGCGGCGTCTCGCAAGGGTTCGCAAAGCCCTGCCTGGCGCTTATCTAATTATAAACGTGCTCCGGTGGAAGCCCTTTGTCTGGGTGGACGCTGAGGGCCACTACCCAGGGTAAACCGCTATGTCACGAGAGAGTAAAGCCGTATTTCCGTTTCCCAGGACAGCCATCGCTGCCACCCTGGCCCTGCTGTCAGTGCCCACCGTGGCCGATGACCTGGTGCTGGAGGAAGTGATAGTGACGGCGCAGAAGCGGACCGAGAGCGTGCAGGATATCGCCGCCACGGTAAACGTGTTGACCGGGCAGGATATCGACAAGTTCGCCGCTTTCGATTTCAACTCCATCCAGCAGCAGACGGCCGGCCTGACCCTGTCGCAGCCAAACGCGCGCAACAACAGCATCTCCATGCGCGGCGTCAGTGTGGATCCTGAGGCGGGTGTTTCTTCCGCGGTCGACGTGTACTGGAACGATGCTATCGTGCGCGCGGATGTCGCCTTCAACCAGATGTATGACCTGGAGCGGATCGAAATCCTGCGCGGCCCCCAGGGCACGCTGCAGGGCCGTACCTCGCCGGGTGGCGCCATCAACATGATCACCAAACGCGCGTCGCTGGATGAGAGCAGCGGCTATGTCCAGGGCTCCGTGTCCGATAACGACGGCTACAACGGGCAGGTTGCCTACGGTGCCGCGCTGATACCGGATACGCTCGGTGTGCGCGTCGCGGGCGTTTACGACACCAATAACGCTACCAATGTAAACAACATCACAACGGGCTTTGACGACCAGGAGGCGAAGGCTTATTCCGGTCGCCTCAGTACCATCTGGCAGCCGATGGAGACCCTCCAGACCGAGCTGATTTACCAGTACCTCAAGCGCACCATCGATGACCCCAAGGCGATGAGCGGTACCGATGCGCTGGGCGGGCGTCCGACCCTCAAGCCCGATGACCGCAAGGCGCTGGGCAACAGCAATGATTTTGGCGACCTGCATTTCAACCTGGCTAACCTGAACACCGACTGGGAGGTGATGAATCACCAGGTCACGGCCATTATCGCCTACCAGGAATCCACCAAGACCGCCCAGACCGAAAACGACCGGGCCTACTCCCTGCAGTACACAGATACCCAGGGGCCGAGCTTCCAGGATACCCAGACCAAGACCGACAGCATGTCCTATGAACTGCGGGCGGCTTCGATGGACAACGATTTCTGGAACTACATGGTTGGCCTGTACTACCAGGACCAGAACACCAAGACCAGGTTCAACTCCAATGGTGTGCGGCTCGACGTGTCCGGCCTGGGATTTCTCACCACCGGCGTGCTGCCGGTAAACTCCAACACTTTCGCGGTGTTCACCTTCAACACCCTGGACGTGACCGATACCCTGCAACTGGAGCTCGGGCTGCGCTGGACCAGGTACGAAAACTACCGTCGCTCCGACATCTATTATGGCGGATTGACCTGGCTGCCGCCTGCCCTGGCGCCATTTGAAGACATCATCAACGCCGGCTTTGCCGCCAATTTCCCGATCGAGGCGGTGCCGGATGACAAGGACTCCAGCAACGAGGACGCCTTCACCGGCTCCGTCGCCCTGCGCTGGGACTGGCGCGACGACACCAATCTCTACGTGTCCTACAACCGCGGTTACCGGCCCAGCGGTATCTCGATTGTTCCCAGCCCGGATGTCGAGTTCCTGCCCAACGGCGTCGACGACCTGCTCTACGATGACGAGACCAGCGACGCGTTTGAAATCGGCTCCAAGAGCCGCCTGTGGGAGGGCAGGGCCATTCTGAATACTTCGCTTTACTACCAGACTTTCGACGGTTACCTCGGCTTCGTGCGCGGTGTACAGGTACTCAATGACCAGGGGCAGCCGGTGGACCTGCCCGGTGGTATCGTCTTCAACGGCGACGCCAATATCTGGGGTGTGGAGATCGACGGCCAGGTGCTGCTCACCGAGACCTGGAACCTTGGCGGCACTATGAGCTACAGCAAGGGCGAATGGGACGGGGCCTCACAGCCCTGTAATGAAAGATCCCCCGGCGAGGTCCTCGGCAGCTGTGATATCGACGGCGAGCCGCTGGGCGGCGAGCCCGAATGGTCCTTCTCACTGAATTCGGAGTACTACTACCCGATCGACGACACCGAGGTATACGTGCGGGGCCTGTTCAAGTACACCGACGATCGCATCAACACCGAGGCGTCCGCGGGCACCTACAATGTCGATACGGATTTCGAGTCCTACCAGATTCTCGACCTGTTCGTGGGCTGGCGCAGCAGTTCCTATAAGTGGGACGTGTCGGTCTGGGCCAAGAACGTGACCGACGAGGACGCCGTGGTGTTTCAGCAGGGTCCGGACCAGTACGACATCGCCATCAGTGACGGTTCCTACACCCAGACCAACACCCTGCGCGAGCGCGTCTTCGGTATGACGGCCCGCTACAATTTCTAGCGCGCACCTGGCCGGGCTGGTTCGCTACCGGCCCGGCGCACTCCGGTGCCCCCCCCCAGGGCGTTCACCGGGCCATCCGGCACTGCCGGGCTACTCCGGCTCTGCCTGCGGTACGAGCCTGACCCGGCCCCAGGGTGTGCCGTAGTGGATCCTCCCGTCCTCATCCAGCAGGGTGCCTGAGAACAGCACGTTGTAGCGCTGGCCGCCGATGATGTAGTGGAAGCGGGATTCCCCGCTGGTCCAGTCCATGGCTTCCAGGGTCCACCGATTGGCGCGGGCGCCGATGAGATAAACGGTGTCGGAACCGACTCCCACGATGGGCACGGAACTGGGCGAACTGACCGTTTCATTCACCCAGCTTTCGCGCAGGGCCCGCGCATCCGGGTCCCATGCAAATTTTTGCACACCATAGGGCTGGTGCCGCGGGTTGCTGCCCAGGTAGCTGATCAACAGGGTGGCGGCCTGTTGGGGGAGGTACCAGGGAATATTGCGCGGGTGGTTGTTGACCACCAGGGCGCCGTAGCCGGCCACCACCACGGACTGCTCCGACTGGATCTGCGTCAGTGACGGGTCGCCCATGGTGACGGGTAGCTGCCCGGCGATGCGCGGGCTTGGAGTGCCCGGCAGCTGCTGCCAGCCCGGCGGGATCCCATTGCGCCAGAACAGCACCAGGTTCATCTGTGGCTGGCCGTCGGTGATCACCACAAACTGGTCTTCCTCGCCAAAACCCATCAGCGAAGGCGTGGCACCGGTGCCGTGACCCCAGTCATTGAGGTAGGGCTCCGACCAGGCCCCGTCTTTCTCGTCCGTGCTGAGCCGGTCCCCGGTCCAGACGATTTTGTGCATATGCGCCTGGGAGGCGATGTAGATGCCGCCATCCTTGTCGATCGCATAGGCATTGCGTATCCAGCCATAGCCGGTGGGGCCGGTGGCCTTGTTCTCGGCGCCTTCGCTGTGCCTGATCCTGATCAGGCGATAGTCCGAAAAGTCGCGCTTGATTGCCGCCAGGTAGCCGTGTTCCGTCGCGACGATGAGCCAGCCGTCGAAGGTCATGTTCAGGCCCATCACCGGTCCGGTGGCCTCCGGCGGCAGCTGGAACCGCCGCAGTTCGACGATGGCCGAGCGCGAGTCGCGTGGGTCCTCGTCGCCATAGGCGGTAATCAGGCCGGATTTGCTGCCGACGTAGTAGGTATTGTCGCGGTCCAGCAGGGTGTACAGGTTGGACAGGTTGCGCAGCTTTTGCGCCTCCCGGTAGGCGTTGTAGAGGGCGACGATGCCGCCGTTGCGGGCGTCGAAACTGGCGATGGACTGTTCGGATTGCACCTGGGTATAGCGCTGCGCATCGGGGAAGAATGTCTCGGCGACAAGCTCGTAGCTGGCGTAATCGAGCTTCACCAGCCGGTCGAGCCCGTTGCCCCAGAACACGCGCCTGCCGTCCGCATAGACACCCGAGGTATTGATCCCGAAAAAGCCCGGACCGGTAAACGTGTATTGCAGTTCATCGGCTGCCAGCGCGCGGCTCGGTCCCATCGGTCCGCCCTGGGGCACCGCATCCTGCTGGGCCGGGTCGCCGTGGCCCATGGCGTAACTGGAGTTGGCCAGCCAGGGATTGCGCGGGGGCATTTCGAAGGCGGCAGCCGGCGGCGTCAGCGTGGCTATTATTGCCAGCAGCGCCGCCAGTGGGCCGGTTAATCGTGGTATGGATAGAATGCGCACGGCTTTGCCCTGTCTGTCATCGTTGCGTCAGTAGACAGCGGCCGCCGGACAGTATCAATGGTGCAGACGGATGGATTTGGCTGACACCTGGCGCCAGCTGCGCAGGGACCTACCAGTAGCGGACGTTACCCGTATCCACATGAATAAAGTTTGAAGCGGTGTAGAGGCCCACGCCACCTGCTTTCATTTCTTTTGCCGCGCCGTGCAGCGATGCGAGGCGGGTGCCCGGCAGTCGGATATCAATAGCCCTGCCCTGCATGTGCAGGCTGCGCTTGGCAACGCCGTTGCTGGTTTTGTGCAACATGGCGTTACTGGCGGGCGAGCGGTAGCCGGAGATCACTTCATAGCCGTGGCGTGACCCCACCCGCTGTTGCAGGGCGGACAAAAGGTCGAGAAGGCCGGGGTCCATCGGGTATACTTCGCCGCTGCGATGGTCGCGCAGGACGTTGTTGATAGCCGAAAGCGATTCCGGCAGGTAGTTGCCCGCCATCCAGTAGGGCTGGTTAATCCGTTCGCCGGTATGAAGATTGTACAGCGACAGGCTGCGCTCGTTGGCCGCCCATACGCTCGACAGGGGTGCCACTGCCAGTACAGAACCGGCCAGGGACGCTTTGAGGAGCCGTCGGCGGCTGACATTGATCGGATTGATTATAGAATTTTGATCAGACATGGTTTCGCTGCTGCCCCGCAGATTTCACATGTTATGGCGAAGGAATTTACAGGATTTATGGGCCGAATTACAGCACAATTTTATTCCAGAACCGCCATCACATTGACTTGTCTGTGGTGTTTATTCTGCCTGCTGCTGTTGCCGCTGCCCGCGCTCGGGGCTGGCGAGGAGCCGATGCAACCGCTGTTGCGCGAGCTTGCGGCGGACGGTCGACTCGATATCGCAGGCGCCACCGTCTATGACCTGCGGGTGACCCAGGCTTTCTATCAGCGTATCGACTGGGCACCCGCGTGGACCCGCCCGGAAGCCGTCGCCGAGCTGGCGGCCGCCATCGACCAGGCCTGGCGCGAGGGCATGAATGGACAGGATTACCACCAGCAGCAGGTACAGGGCCTGCTCGATGGGTCGCTGAGCCTGGATATAACTGCGCGAGATCTTTTGTTGACCGACAGTCTGGTCCGCCTGACGTATCACTATGCCCTTGGCAAGGTGGATCCCAGGGATTATGTCACCTCCTGGAATTTCGACCGGGAGCTGCCCGACACGGACCCGGTGGCGTGGATGGGGCAGGTGATCGCGAACGGTGGTATCGGCGGGGGGCTCGACCGGCTCAAGCCGAACACCGCCATCTACAAAAATATGGTTAGGGCACTCTCCCAGTACCGCGCGCTCGCGGCTGCAGGCGGCTGGGGTCGGGTCGATGAGGGGCCGACACTCAGGGTGAGTGACCGCGGGCCGCGCGTTGCGCAGCTGCGCCAGCGCCTGCTCTCGGAGGGCTACCAGGGAGCCGCGGCAGCGACCGGCACCGATACGCAGTTATTCGATCCCGGCCTGGAACAGGCGGTCATCGGCTTTCAGCGACGCCACCGGCTGGATGCCGACGGCGTTGTCGGCAAGCAGACCGTGGCGGCGATGAATGTGCCGGCAGAGCGCCGGGTGGGCCAACTGCGGGTTAACCTGGAGCGCGCCCGCGTACTGCGAGACATTCCAGATACTGCAGTGGTGGTAGATATCGCGGGTTTCGAGGTGTCGATGTTCCGGGACGGCCAGCGCCTCTTCCGGGGGCGGGCCCAGGTCGGGCGCCCCTACCGCAGCACGCCGGTCTTCAGCGACACCATTACCTACATCGAATTCAACCCTACCTGGACGGTACCGCCGACGATCTTCAAAAATGACGTATTGCCGGCTATAAAGCGCGATCCCGACTACCTGGCGAAGCGGGACATGCAGGTGCTGACCATGGACGGCAGGGAGGTGGACCCGGCTACCGTGGATTGGGAACTCTACCCGCGCCAGGGCTTCCCCTACATGATCCGCCAGCGGCCCGGCCCGGCCAATGCCCTGGGTCGACTCAAGATCATGTTTCCCAACGAGCACATGATTTACCTGCACGACACCCCCAGCCGCGAGTTGTTCAATCGCAGCGAGCGCACCTTCAGCTCGGGCTGTATACGGGTGGAGAACGCCGAGCAACTGGCGGTGCTGGTGCTGGATGATCCCCAGCAGTGGAGCCTGCCGGCCGTCAATGCAGTCATCGCGGCGAAGCAGACCCGACGCGTCTCCCTGCCCGAGCCGGTACCGGTCTATCTCGTCTACTGGACAGTGCAGGTGCAGGACGACGGTGAGGTGGAGTTCAAGCGCGACCCCTACGGCCGCGACGCGCTCATCCTCGACATACTGGACCGGCCCCTGGTGCCCGATTCCGCCAGGCTTGACCGGGCGGTACACCGGGGCTGACTCAATGAGTGTGACAAGCCGGTGGCCAACTGTACTCAGAACTGGGTGCCCACGGAGATGGTGTAAGCGTCTTTATCGCGCGCGGGGTCGTAGTTCGTGTTGGCACTGATCCAGGTCCGGCCCAGCTCGATAAACCACCTGCGCTGGAAAATCATCTGCAGGCGCAGGTTCAACAAGCGGCGCCCCTCAACCAGGGAGCCGTCGACCGCGTAGCCACCGACATCGTGGTTCCAGGCCAGCAGGGCTTTCAGGTCCACGCCACGGGCCGGGCGCGGCAGGGAAATCGCGCTGAAGAGGCGGTAGCCCCAGCTGATATCGGTGGCAAAGCCGTCGGTCCTGCAGCCGCCTTCCGTTCCCCGGGTCAGTGTCGGACAGTCGCCATCGACGGCCGCGGCCCCCCAGTTGCCGTTGCGACCTATTCTCTCCTCTCCGGCGTCCGGCAGGTTGCTGACCCACTGGCCGGAAATCTCTGCAGCCAGAGATGCGTCGGCAAGACCCACCGCGCTCGACAGATCCAGCTGGCCTCCCAGCAGCAGCTGGGTGCGGTTCGCATCGAACGCGCCACTGAACAGGCTGCCGTTGCCTGCAGCCGCCATCCTGTCCGCATAGATACCAAGGTTTTTGGTGGCTCCCTCGACCAGCTCCGGAAAGTTGCGCTGTACCGGCAGGTCCCGGAAGTGGCTCAGCTCGGCGGAGATGGCAAGATTGCGCACACCCGTGGCGGCCGACAGGGCGAAAGCCTGAACGTCCTCGCGGTAGTCCAGCGGCAGGGTAAGCCCGTCCAGTGGCGAGCAACCCTCCTGGCCGTGGTCACACAGCCTGATATCGATCACCGGCGTTGTGGCGTGAAAATTGATGTAATACAGGCCGAACTCGGTGTCCAGCGCCTCTACAAAATAGCGGGTCGAAAGACCGTACTGGTCGCCACTGCCGGGATTTTGCTGGGACACGCGGGGTGTGATAAAGGGGTTTTCCCCCGCAGCGGCATAATCGAACTGCTGCCGGTCGCTCAGGGCTGCCGCCGACGTAGCGGCGTCGCACCCCGGATCGGCAATCGCATCGACCGGCTGGCCAAGTGAACCGCACGGCGGCAGCCTGGACTCCTGCCATCCAAGCGCATAGAAGGCCTCGATGCTGACACCATTGCGGGTTATCAGGTTGGTATAGATGCGGTTTACCGGCACCAGCGCACTGTCCTGGCGTACCCCGGGCCGGCCAAGCGCGGAAAAGTTAAGCGGGTTGAATGCATTGATGCCGATGTGCAGCAGGCTTTCGCCCCAGTTGATTGCCTGGTGCCCGTAGCGAGCAGTCAGCATGTTCGGGCCGATATCCCAGTTGGCGTAAACGTATCGTTCCAGCAGTTCGTAACTGGAGAACTGGTTGTAATCGAAGTAGTCGCTGTCGTCGAGTCTCTGGTCCGGAATATAGCCATTGGCGATGTTGCCGTGTGGCACGTGATTTTTTTCGCCCGCGAAGTCGTACCAGGCGCGCGCCTTGCCGTAGACGCCGAAGCGATTGCGATAGCGTAATTCCAGGTCGGTGGTGTAGACCACAGGTGCACTGATCACATCGCCCTTGCGGTAGTTGAGGTTGCCGTCATCGCCCACGCTGACTGCGCCTTTCGCGCCGGCGTATTCAGCGGCATTGTTGTAACCTGTCAGCTGCCGGTCCGGGTCTTTTGCCCGAAAGGCCGCTCCCATCACCAACCGGTTGTTCCACATGCCGCGGACGTCTTCGTTGACCCGAAAAGGCAGGGCATCCGCAGTTGCCGAACCCAGGATAATCGCTGTGACAATTAGCACAGCTGCATACGGTGAGGGTGTCGGCTGCGGTATTGCGCTTGATACCCTGGACATCACCGGGTACCCAGGCGGCGCAGGTTCACTGGCAGGAAATCATTGATCTCGCCCTTGAAGCCCCACTCCCTGCTGATTTTGGTCTCGTTGTCCAGTTCACTGGCGAGATAGGCGCCCATCCTCAAGTCGTGATGGATCATGGCCCGGTACCAGGGCACCATCACGTCGTAGAACTGCATGGCCGGGTGGTTGCCAAACCGCCACAGCCTGTCGTCGCTGTCGTAGTCCTCCTCCATCGACACCTGCCAGGTGTCTTCATCGAGGTAGAAGATGCGCCTGGGGTAGCGGTGTCGCTTGCCCGGCCGCAGTGTCGCTTCCACTACCCAGACCCGGTGCAGTTCGTAGCGCAGCAGGTCGGGATCGATGTGTCCAGGCTGGAGAATGTCTGCGTATTTGAGTTTTTTCGAACTCAGCTTGTAACTGTTGTAGGGGATGAACATCTCGCGCTTGCCGAGCAGTTTCCAGTCATATCGGTTGGGTGAACCGTTCCAACCGTCATACTGGTCCGAAGTGCGCAGGCCCTGGGTGCGTTGGTCCAGGTCGTCGTAAGCCAGGCTGGGTACCCTGACCACCCGGCGCGACACGGTCTCGTACTTCCAGGTCTGGCGACTCTGCGCGGTCTCGTCGATGGGCTCCCAGACCAGGGTGATCTGCCCCTCTATGTTGGCGGGCGCGAGATACACGCCGAGGAAGTTGGCCAGTCGGTTGGGGCGCGATTCCTGCATATACCCCTGTTGGTCAAAGACGATGATGTCCAGTATGCCAACGGTGAAATAGCGGCCCCGGGCATCCACCGGGAACACGTTATATAGACGTTTTACCGAGCCGCCGCGCCAGCGCAGCGAGTGGTTCCACATCATCTGCAGGGGGTCGCTGGTGATGGGGAAAGGCACTGCACTGCGACCCACATCGAGTAGCGCATAGCCCTCGGTGGCGGCCAGGGGAGCCTGTTTCCTGACTTCGTCCAGTACCTCCTGCGGCCAGTTGGCACTGCGTCGCGTGGGGTACACGTGCATCCGGTAGCTGTCCGGATACTGCCGGAACAGCGCCTGGTGGCCCGGCGAGAGCTGTTCGCTGTACTGATCGACGTTGGCCGCGTCGATCGTGAAGAGTATGGGGTCGTCTGCGTAGGGGTCGAGGTACCCGACCGTGGGGTCCATCGCCTGTTGTGCCAGGCCGCCGGTCCAGGGGGGGATGGTGCCGTCGGCATTGCCAGCGCGCTCGGCCCCGACTGGTGTGAGGTCGCGCTCCAGTCGCTGCAGCTCCTGGGCGGTGACCGCAGCGCTGCTGGCCGGGCCGTGCAACAGGCCCGCCAGCAGCAGGGCAGGCACTGTTAAGTCACGCATGAGGCGCAGGCGCATTTCGGTATCCGCTAGCTGTTGTTATGCCCATGACTATAGCAGAGCGGGCACACGCGGGATGCCGCCCACCCGTCGGGCCGCGCGCTCAGAGTATCTTACCGGGGTTGAGTATGCCCTGCGGGTCCAGCGCCGTTTTCAGGCTGCGCATCAGTGCCAGTTCAGGTTCCGAGCGGCTGATATGCAGGTAGGGCTTTTTTTCCAGGCCGATACCGTGCTCGGCGGACACCGAACCCTGAAAGGCCGCAAGGGGTGCGTAGACCTGCTGTTCGATGGTGGGGCGCAGGCGCAGGTAGTCCTCGGCCTGCACCGGTACCGCGATATGCAGGTTGCCGTCCCCGAGGTGACCAAAGATAAACAGCTTGTGTGCGCCGATGGCCGCGTCGAGATTCCGGCGCAAATCATTGCTGTATTTCTCCATTTCCTCTACTGGCAGGGAAATATCAAAGATAACCGGAAGACCTTGATGCATCACCTGCTCCACGTCGTCCCGCAGCTCCCAGAAGTGATGGCAGTCTGTCTCGGACTGGGAGATGGCCGCATCGACGATCAGGCCGGACTCATAGGCGGACTCCATGGCGCTGTTGAAGCGTTGCGTGTCGAGTTCGCTATCAGCCCCCTGGCTTTCCACCAGCACATAGAAGGGGTAGTCCTGGGCGATTGGGGGATTGCCCTTGGCGGGCGGTGTCGTCACCAGCCGGTAGAAATCCTGCCACATCACCTCAAACGCCGACAAAGTGCCACCCAGAGAGCGGTCCATGTGCCGCAGGAAGCGCGCGAGGTGGTCGAAGTCGTCTACCCCTACAAAAGCCATATTGCGGGTGACCGGCTGTTCCCGCAGTCGCAGTACCAATCGGGTGATGACTCCCAGGGTGCCCTCGGAGCCCATGAACAGCTGTTTCAGGTCGTAGCCCGCATTGTTCTTGATCAGGTGATTGAGCGAGGACACCACCGTGCCGTCCGCCAGCACCGCCTCCAGGCCCAGCACCATGTCGCGCATCATGCCGTAGCGGATCACCCGGTTGCCGCCGGCGTTGGTGGCGGCGTTGCCTCCCAGGGTGGCGGTGCCACGGGCGCCCAGGTCCAGCGGGAACATCAACTGGTGTTCCTCCACGGCTTCCTGCAGGGCCTGCAGGGTGACCCCGGCCTGTACGGTAGCGGTGCGTTGCTGCGGGTTGATGTCCTCGATGGCGCGCATGCGCTCCAGCGACAGGATGACCTGGTCAGGTGCCGCGTCTCCACCATGCACCAGCCCGGTGAGGCCACCCTGGGTGACCACTCCCACCTTGTTCGCGTGGCACCAGCGCAGGACCCGGGACACTTCCTCGGTATTGGCCGGCCGCGCCAGGGCGGCGGCCTGCAGGTTATCAGGGCGCCATACTCCGGCGGAACGGGTGGCTACATCCGCGGCGTCCAGCACGGCTTTTTCGCCAATCAGGGAACGTAATGATTCGACCGGGTTCATCTGCTGTGCTCCTGTAAGCTGCTGTTATCGTGGCCACCGACCCTGGGTGTAATGGCAAGTGGGGAGCGGCCCCCAACCTGTTACGGGCAGGTGCCAATGCAAATAACATAGCCACATTTCGCGGCGCCAACAATCGAATCAGTCAATAAATCGGCTGACGATATTCTGGTAAGCGTCGACGCGGCGGTCACGCAGGAAAGGCCAGATTCGCCGCACATCCTCGCTGCGCCTGAGGTCTACGTCCACCAGCAGTGTGGTGGCCCCAGCAGCCGGCGCTTCCGCCAGTATCTCCCCCTGGGGTCCGGCTACGAAGCTGTGTCCCCAGAAGTCGATTTTCTCCCCGTTGGGTGACAGCTCGGTGCCGGTGCGGTTGGGGACGATGACCGGCAATCCGTTGGCCACCGCATGGCCGCGCTGGACGATCTGCCAGGCCGCCAGCTGGCGCTCTTTTTCCGCCGGTTCATCCTCGGGGTTCCAGCCGATGGCGGTGGGGTATATCAGCATGTCGGCTCCCGCCAGCGCCATCAGGCGGGCGGCCTCTGGATACCACTGGTCCCAGCACACCAGCACCCCGAGCTTGCCCACCCGGGTCTGGATCGGTCGGAAGCCTTGCAGCTCGCCGCCGGCGTCACCGGGGGTGAAATAGAATTTCTCGTAGAATCCGGGGTCGTCCGGGATATGCATTTTTCGGTAGTAGCCGGCGCAGCCGTTGCCGGCGTCCATGACCAGCGCGGTGTTGTGATACAGGCCGGTGGCGCGTTTCTCGAAAATAGAGATAACGAGCACGATATCCAGCTCCGCGGCCAGCGCCTCGAAGCGCTGTCGGGTCGGGCCATCCAGTGGTTCGGCCAGGTCGAACTGGCCGGTGTCCTCGGTCTGGCAGAAATACAGGCCGGAATGCAGTTCCTGCAGTACCACCAGGGCGGCACCGTGCTGCGCTGCATGACGCACCTGTTGTTCGGATTCGGCCTGGTTTGCCGCAACATCGGCGCTGCAGGTTTGCTGGACGAGTGCGACTTTAAGCATTGGCGAGGGCTCCCTTGGGTAGTTGCATGGTCAGGCAGTGCAGGCTGCCGAATTCCTCGATCGGGATTCGGCAGTTGACGGGCACCACGCTGCGCTCACCCGACACCGCGCTCAGCGCGGCGATTGCCCGCTGGTCTTCGGGGTCACCGTACACCGGCAGGAGGATACTGCGATTGGTGATCAGGAAATTGGCGTAGGTGGCGGGCAGGCGGTCCCCTTTGTCATTGGTTATGGCAGCGGGCAGCGGCAGTGGCACCAGGCGATAGGGTTCGCCATCTGCCCGCCGAAAGCGCTGCAGTTCCGCTTCCATCGCCGCCAGGGCGCTGTAGTGCTCATCCGCGCTGTCGCTGCACTGGACATAGGCGATGGTGTGCTCGTCGAGGAAGCGGGCGAGGGTGTCGATATGGGCATCGGTGTCATCCCCGGCGAGGTGGCCGTGCCGCAGCCACAGGAAACGCTCTATGCCGAGGTGCTCACGCAGTCGGCGCTCCACCTCCGCGAGGGACATCCCCCCATTGCGGTTGGGGTTTAGCAGGCAGGTGGTGGTGCTGAGCAGGGTGCCCAGGCCATCGGTTTCGATGGAGCCGCCTTCCAGTACGAAGTCCACCTGGCGCAGGGGGACCTTGTAGCCGTGCTGGCTGTCGATCGTTCGGTTGATCGCATTGTCGAGACTGGAGCCGTACTTGTCACCCCAGGCATTGAACTCGAAGTCGAGCAGTTCAATGGTGTCCGCCTCAGCGATGGCAATGGGGCCGTGGTCCCGCGCCCAGGTATTGTCGGTGGCGACGGTAAACCAGCGCACGTTGCCCAGGTTGGCGCCGCGTCGTGACAGCTCCCCCTGAATGCGCTCGCTGTCCAGGCCCGGGTCGGCGGCAATCACGACCTGCTCCTGGTGACTGAGGGTATCCACGAGTTCGTAGTAGAATGCCTCGATATCCGGCAGTAGCCGGACCCAGTCGGTACCCGCGTGGGGCCAGGCGATCTGGATGGCGTCCTGGGGATACCACTCTGCCAGTATTCGTTTGCTCATCAGTGTCTTATCTTGCAATGGGGGCTGGGGATGATAGCGTAAAGCACTTTGACATAACCAGAGTGCGTCCGGCATTCATTCAGCGAAAAGAGGTGGGTCTATGGTGAAGAGAATTCGACTGTTCGCACGCACGTGCGTTGTGCTGGCCATGGCCCTGCTGACGGCGTGTTCTGATAATGACGGTGGCGCGGTGCAGGAGCGGCTCCCCGTGGTGTTCGTCCACGGCCAGTTCGGCTCTGCGCAGCAGTTCGAGACCCAGGCGATGCGCTTCACCAGCAATGGGTATCCGCAGGATCTGCTGTACGCGTTCGAATACGATACCAGCAAGACGGACAACCCCCTGGCTGATCTCGACAGCTTCATAGAGGAGGTCCGCAGGGAAACCGGGGCCACCCAGGTATACGCCGTGGGGCATTCCCGCGGGACCAGCATGTGGACTGAATACCTCGACGATCCCGCTTTCAATGGACCGGCAAAAGTCGCCAGGTACGTCAATATCGATGGACGCTATCCGGAAGAATTGCCGGGAGGCGTGCCCACGATCGGAATCTGGGGAGAGTGGAATTCGGCAGACAGTGGTTACAACCGGCGCGAGGACAATGGCAATTCCCAGATCGGCCCGGACCCGTCGGCCAACTACTACTTTCCGAACAAGTCGCATACGGAAACTGCAACCTCGGCCGAGGCCTTCGCGGTGATGTACCGGTTTTTGACGGGCGTTGAAGCCAGAACCACCGACGTGAAGTCCGCCAAATCGGGCAAGGTGAACGTCGCGGGAAGGGCGTTGTACTTCCCCGAAAACGTCAGCTTCGCCGGTGCAACCCTGCAGTTATGGAAGATCGATGCTGCCAGCGGACAACGCGTTGGCGACAAGCCGGTACAGACAATGACAACCGGCCCCTCCGGTGAATTCGGGCCGCTCAAACTTGATCCGAAACAGCACTACGAATTCGCCCTGCTGCGTCCGGCCACGGAGACGTTCCCCGCCGATTCGGTCCACCATTTCTATTCCGAACCGTATACCCACGACAACTATTTCGTGCGGCTGCTTTCGAGCCAACCCGGGCAGGGCATCGAGGAATTCATTCCGGTTGCAGAGGCCAGCAGTGGCATGGTGGTGCTGCGGATGCGTGAGTTCTGGGGCGACCAGGGGGCTGCCGGCGACGAACTCTTTATCGACGGCCTGAACGTTCTGACTCCGGCCATCGCCCCGCGCACAGGTGTGAACATCGCTGTGTTCATGTTCGACCAGGACAGCGACCAGACGACCGATCTGGAGAAGGGTGAAATCTTTCCCCTGAACCTGCTCACTTTCCTTACCGGTGCGGACGTTTTCATTCCGGCGATGTTTGAGGGGGCTGGCTCTGTAGAGGTCTCCCTGGTCAACCGCGGTGGAGAGACCACCGTGCTGAATATACCCAACTGGCCGTCCTCGACGAACCGGGTCAGCGTCATGTTCCGTGACGATACGCCCTGATTCGGGCTATTGCGCTGGAGCCAGGCTCATTTCGATCAGCGCAACGAGGTCCGGGCGCCGCTGCGCCAGCGTCTCGAGTCCGACCCGTGCACGCTGGCGCAGCCCGTCGTTGCCAAGAGTCAGCAGCTCGGCGTGCAACAGCCACTCATCGGGATAGGACTCAAGGCCGCTTTGCAGTGTCTGCTGGACGCTCTCGTTCACGGCCTGGTCGCCGCGCCTGAGCTCGTCTGCCAGGGCGTACAGCGACATCAGCCGAGCGTCCTGTTGAACCTCGATAGAGCGAGTCGCGGGCGCTGGTTTATGCAGCTGCAGCGCCTCGCGGTCGGCAACCCCGCCATACACCGAGGTAATGCGCGCCCCAACCGCCATGTCGTAGCGCCCCCAGGCCGGGTCGAACAATACGCGTCCCTCGAGATCGGTCACAGTGCAGTCGTCGAACCCCAGTATCAGGTTGCGATGCTCCTGCCGGTAGATATCTTCGAGCCGCCCCTCCACGGTGATGCCCGACAGGAATTGCAGCCGGACCGGTTTGCCTATGACGATATCATGGGCTTTCAACTCGTCGATGCTGTAGTGGCTGAGACTGCGGCTGAAGTCTTTCAGGTGGCCGATCGGGGAGCCAAAACCTTCGCTGTGATACGCCGTGCCGTGGCCGTAGATTTCGCGGCCACCCCAGGCCAGCTGGGTCGGCCCGCGAGTGCGCAGGTAGATGGCGTTGCCCACGGCGTCGCACAGCACCTCGTCGAATACCCCGCTGACCTGCATGCCGGAATCGTATTGGGCCGTGCAGATGCTGCCGGCATCTACCGCCACCTGCAGCGAGGAGGCACCGCCGCGCTGGAAGCACATACCAGCGGCAAATTCTTCCAGCACCTGGCTGAGGTGGCGACAACTGCTGGTGACGAACAAGTGGGGCTGTACCGAGGTGATGTCGTAGGGGTAGCGCACCGCGTCCACCGTCAGGGGACGTTTTTTTACCCGGCTGTCGTCCAGGCAGGAGCGGCTCTCACCCAGTGAGGACAGCAGCCCGGCGCCAAATATGCGGTAATCCGATACCTCGCCTACCAGCCCGTACTCCACGGTCCACCAGTGCAGACGGGTCAGCAGGCTGGCCTCGGACAGGTCGGTATTGGCCGCGGTGACTTCACGCAGGTTCGCCTCGGCCCGCTCGATGTCAGCCGGGGTGCTGGCCGGACACTCCTTCACGATAGAGAGTTGGCGAATCGCCTCGTAGACCTCCATATCTGCCTGGGTGGAGATCGCCTTCATGCCGATTTCACCAAAGCGCTGGAGAAACTCGGCGTAATCCACGTCGACTATAAACGGCGCGTGGCCAGCGGATTCGTGGACGATATCCGGGGCGGGCGTATAGAAGATATGCTCGACGCTGCGCATCTCCAGGGCAATGACCAACACCTTCAGCGCCTGGAATTCCATAAAGATCGCCGGGGGAATGAACCCGTCAACTACCACGGCGCGCCAGCCCAGCCTGGCCAGGCAGGCGTTCATTTCGTCGATGGAGGGAATATGGTCCAGCGCGATACCCGTGCGCGCCAGCCCCTCGAGGTAAACCGGGTGGGCGGTATCCGCCAGCTGCCGGGTGAGGTGTTTCATCACAAAACGCCACACCGCCTGGTCGCGGGGTGTGTAACGCTGGTAATCCTGGGTCTGCACGAAGGGGCGCAGGTGCAGCGGGAGGCTGGCGAGTATATCCGCCTGGGACTGGGCGCCGGACCCGTGCGTGTTCATGCGTCCGGCTGCGCTTCGGGAACCGCGCGCTCGAAGGCTTGCAGCGAGCTGCAGTGCTGGTTTACCTGGCGGATGTTCGGGTACTTTTCCATGGGCACATTGAAACGGTACGCGTTGTAGACCTGGGGCACAAGGCAGACATCTGCCATGGTGGGTTGGTCGCCGAAACAGCAGTCCCCCATCGTCTGGGCCAGGCTCTGCTCGATAGCGCTGAAGCCCCGCTCCACCCAGTTACAGTACCAGTTGTGGATCTCCTCCTCACTCGCCCGCAGATGCTCCCTGAGGTAGCCGGTCACCGACAGGTTATTGAGTGGATGGATGTCGCAGGCAATGTTGTTGACCAGCGAGCGCACCCTGGCCCGCAGCAGCGGGTCCTGCGGCAGCAGGGCCGGTGGCGGGCAGGTCTCATCCAGCCACTCCAGAATTGCCACAGACTGGGAGATTACCTCGCCACCGTCGAGCTCCAGTGCCGGTACCAGGCCCTGGGCGTTGCGCGCCAGATAGGCCTCACTCTTTTGCTCGCGAGTCAGGAGGTTCACCGGCACGTAGTCGTAGGGCAGGCCTTTCAGGTTAAGGGCAATGCGCACCCGGTACGCGGCTGAAGAGCGGTAGTAGGAGTACAGTTTCACAGTCCCTCCGGTGTTGGTGTGGACTGGCTCATTTCACCACGATCCGGCGACACAAGCCAAAACTGTATCGTTCCGTTTGCTTATAAGCAGGATCTGCGCTAAACCAAAAGCAGCTAAACAGGCTTTCGCTGCAATGCTGCCTCCGGCTGAACAATACAGGGAACAATCATGACAAAGCGATTTTGTAACAACTGCGGCATCGTGCTGGCGCTCTCGCTGGTGCTCATTGCTACCCGGGCAGGCGCGGAACAATGCCAACCCTCCCGCTGGGGCGCCGAGGACGAAATCGGCGCGGCCAACCACATGTCGCCCGAGCAGGTGCTGATGGCGGTCAGGCTGGTCAAGCAGGGCCAGAGCCATCCCCTGGGCATCGTGGTCGATCCCGGGATGCCCTCTTTCCCGCCACGTTCATTTGCCTTGCAGGTGGTGCAGCCCGGTCAGCACAACGGCCGTTCACTCCGGCCCCAGTTTGGCTGGGACCTGGTCTACAACGACGACATGGCCCAGTTGTGGTTTGGCACAGGTTCGCAGCTCGATGGTCTCGGTCACATGGGGGAGGCGGGTACTTATTACAATTGCAACGAGGCGGTGGATTTCATCGATATCAACGGCCTGAAAAAGCTCGGTACCCACAATGTTCCCCCCCTGGTGGGTCGCGGCGTGTTGCTGGATATGGCCGGATATTTTGATGTTCCCGTGATGGCAGCAGGGCAGGGTATCGCTGCGGCCGATATCAAGGCTGCCGCGCAAGCCCAGGGTGTCGAGATCCGCCCGGGCGACGTCGTGCTGCTCCACACCGGTTGGACGGACGCGATGCTGCAGTCGGACCCCACGGCCTGGGCGGCCGGAGAGCCTGGCCTGACCAATGAGGCGGCGCGCTACCTGGCGTCCCTGCAGCCGATGGCAGTGGGGGCGGATACCTGGGGTGTGGATGCGGTACCGCCGGTCGAGGGCGACCGGGTGTTTTACGGCCATATCGAGTTTCTGCGGAACAACGGCATCTACCTGCTGGAAACCATGAACACCGGGAGGCTGGCCCGGGAGGGGGTACATGAATTCATGTTTGTGCTGGGACAGGCGCGTATCAAAGGCGCAGTGCAAATGATCATCAACCCTGTGGCGCTGTGGTAGCGCCGCCCGGGCCGATCCTGCCAGCACGGAGTTGTAAACAAGGTTGCCTTCGGCTAGGGCCATGCCTGAGACTGCAGACGAGAACCCGTCCAGCATCGGCTACAGGAGCAGCTGGTACCGCTGGTTCGCGACGAGAGCCGGTGCTATTGGCAGGAGACCTGAACGAGTGGTTTCTGTGGGCGCGGTGCCTGCGCCGTCTGGCGGTACACCAGACGCCCCTGTCCAGGGCAGCCTCGGATCATCTGCCACTGGTGGCCGATATTCGCATGCACTAGTGGCGTGGTTGCGGTCTTCGGTCGGGTGATACTACTCGCACACCAGCCAGTAAAAGCCGAAGGCCGGGATGACGATCTGGTCATTGAACCGGGCGGGGGATACGCCGCTCACCGCGTCCCGCAACTCACCCAGCTGGAAGCGGCCCCGATTGCGCAGATCCTGCAGATTGAACTGTTCGGGCCGGTCATTGAAGTTCGCCACCACCAGTGCCGATTCCAGCGGTATCCATGGGTTGTTGCGGGTGAAGACGAACAGGTGAGGGTTGCCCACGTCGATCAGTTCCCGGTTGTTGAAGTCCGCCATGGCCGCCAGGGACTTGCGTACCGCGATCATGCGTTTGAGGCCGTCGAATATACGCTGTTCGACACTGCCCCTTTGGTGCCGCCGTTCCGCGCGCTGCCAGTCGTAGCGGGGGCGGTGGAGCCAGCGATTGTCATTGGCCTTGTCCGCGTCATTGGCATAGTCGTAGTTGTTGAGGGTTCCCAGTTCATCGCCGTAGTAGAGCAGCGGAATCCCGCCGAATGACATGATCAGGCTGTGGAGCAGCAGAATCTGGTCGATGCTGCTCTGTACCAGCGCCTCATCGTTGCTTTCCAGCGCGGCCTCCAGGCCGACCAGTGAACCGAGCGAACCCGAGATCCGTGCATCCCCGGTTTTATCGTTGCGCCCGAAGGGCTGACCCCTGGCGGGTGAGTCATCCCAGGCGCCGGTGTAGTAATCAATAATGAAGCGTCTGTGGGCGGCGGGCTCATAGCCGACGGCGCGGATATCCGTGTCATCGAAACCAAGGCCGATGTCATCGTGGCAGCGGACATAATTGAGCCAGGTGGCCCGGTCCAGTTTATCCGGCAGGCTGGTGATGCCCTGGTAGAGCAGTTTCGCGTTTTTGGTGGCCGCGGCATCCCATAGCAGGGCCATATAGGTGGCGTTATAGGCGATTTCGCATTCCTTGGCGATGACCGCGTCCTCGCCGAAATACTTTATGATCTCGACCGGGGCCACGATCGCCTCGGCGATAAACAGCACCCCGGGTGCCGTGACCTGGCAGCAATCCTTGAACAGTTGCAGGATCAGGTGCGCCTCGTGCTCGTTCTGGGAAGTGGTGCCGATTTTCTTCCACAGGAATGCAACCGCGTCCAGCCGCAGGATATCGGCTCCCTTGTTGGCCCAGAACAGGATGATATCGAGCATCTCGATAAATACCGCGGGATTGCTGTAATTAAGGTCCCACTGGTAACTGTTGAAAACCGTCATCACCCATTTGTTCATCTGTTCGTCGAAGGTGAAGTTGCCAGGTGCGGTCTCCGGAAAGATCTCCGGCATGGTTTCTTCGAACAGATCCGGGATGTCCCGGTTATCGAAGATGTAATAGTAATCCCGATAGGCCTGCTCACCCGCGCGCGCACGCTGCGCCCACTCGTGCCGGTCGGAGGTGTGGTTGACAACGACATCGAGCGTCAACAGCATGTTGCGGCGGCGCAGCTCTGCTCCCAGGTCCTCGAGTTCCTCCAGGCTGCCCGCGCGCGCATTGATATTGCGAAAATTGCTGACGGCGTAGCCGCCGTCACTGGCTCCCGGGGGGCATTCGAGAATGGGCATCACATGCAACATGTTAATGCCCAGTTCCTGCAGGTAGGGGAGCCTGCCGGCCAGCCCCGTCAGGTTGTCGGCAAAACCGTCCAGATACAGCGCCATGCCCACCCACTCCTGGCGGAGAAACCAGTGGTGATCCTCCTCCCGGGTGATATCCAGCAACTTGAGGGTAGGGCTGCGGGCGATGTACTGGGTCGCCATGACGCTGACGAGTTTCAGCAACTGCTGCTGGAAATCTTCCCGTTGCCCGTAGAGCCTGCTGAACAGGCCGTGAATGGCGTAAAAATTGGCGCCCAGGCGGGTGTAAAAATGGCGCAGGTCACGCTTGCGGATCTCCGGCTTGAGCTGGTCGAGAATGTTGTTAAGCAGGAAATGTGATTGTTGTTCGTACATCGACCTGTTGCTCCTCAGTCGGTCAATTGCCACTGGCGGCTGAATTTTCGATAGAACTCCCGGTCGTTGACCGTGGCTCCCCGCCGCCCGACCAGCGCGCCGGCAAACTGCTGCGCCCGCTCCAGGACAACCGGCATGGCCCAGTCGTTAAGCAGGCCCAGTAGCACGACCGCGGCGAAAGCGTCCCCTGCGCCGACGGTGTCCACCACCTCGTTGTTGGCCATTGGCGCCACCTGCAGGCGCTCTCCGTCGGCGAGTAACAGCTCGGCACCCCGGGCCCCGTGGGTCACCAGCAGACCCCGCAGCGCGTAGCGCTGCAGGAAATCGCTTTCCGGGTCTGCGGATGTGGCGTTGCCTGCGAGCAGCGCCAGTTCATCGCTGTTGAGTTTGACCCAGTGCGCACCCTGCAGCAGCTCCTGCACCGCCCCCGTTTGCCACCAGGGCGGACGCAGATTGACGTCGACGAATATCGTTTGCGGACCGCTTGCGCGCAACTGTTGCAGCGCCCGGGCCGAGCTCGCGGAACGGGCCGCGAGGCTGCCGTGGTACAGCAACTGGCAGGGAGCGGCAGTGATCGGTTCGATATTGTCGTAGGCGCAGTCGGCAACGATGTCATAGCATGGCTCGCCGTCGTCAAAGGAGACCGCAACCTGACCAGTGGGTCGTACCGGATCGGTCTGCAGGTCGTCGGTAGCCAGCCCCCATTCTTCCATGGCGGCGCGGACCTGCGCACCCTCGGCGTCGCGGCCCACCCGGCTCACAATACGAGGTGACTGGCCGAATGCCTGCAGATGCCATGCGACGTTAAACGGCGCCCCCCCGAGTACCTGGTTGCCATCCGGGAAATGGTCGAACAGCACTTCGCCGAAAATATAGATGGATGGTTGATCGCTCATTCCGTCGCCTCCGAGCAGAACTGTGTCAGCAGTGCGGGATGGTAGTGGGCTATGCCCTCGAGAATACCGGCACTGTAATTGCCGTTCATTCCCCGGAATCCGCCGCAGGCAATGTAGAGCCGGGCACCGTGACCGGCCGCCTCAGCCTCGAGCAGGGCCTGCTCCCTCACCTGCGCCTCGCAATTGGCAACCAGTACCGCCGGTACAGGGCTGGCCAGTACTTCGATATCGTTGCCGCTGTCGCCGCTGAAAACCGTGTCGTCATCGGTAAAACCCAGCTGGCGCTGCAGCCAGGCCACCGCGTGGTACTTGCTGGCCGAGCGCGGCAGAATGTCGAGCAGGCCGATGTCCTCCGGCTCGTCCACACTCCAAACCAGTCTGGCTTTTATACCTTGCGATTGGAGGCGCGTTTCGATTGCGCTGGATATCGCCCCCCGATCGCTGCCCAGGGCGTGATAATAACTCAGCTTGTGACTGTTTTGCTTGTGCGTCTCCTGCAGGCGCAGGGTGCCGATGTCACTCAGCAGTCGTTGCAGATCCCGATTGCTCATGTCGTTCCAGTCACTGCCGATCTGCTTGTCCCAGGAGGTGTCGAGCCGCCAGTTGCCACCGCGCTCGATGCGGTAGATGGTAGTGCCAACATCGCCGATAACGAAGTCCGGTTGCGGCAGACCGTATTGTTCCACGGCCTCCTCTACCAGCTGGCGGTGCCGCCCGGTTACGTAGGCCAGCACAACGCGGGTATCTTTCACCAGAGCGGCGAATATCTCGCGGGCCCCGGGCGATTCGGGCTGGGGTCCATTGGGTATCAGCGTACGATCCAGGTCCGTACACAACAGCAGGCGCTCAGGCATCGGGTACCTCGCACCTGCCGAAAAAGTCATAGTGGTCCATGGCCTCGAGAATGCCGGCGGCGTAGGACTTCTGCGCGAAATAAATCCTGTCCCGACTCGGTAGCAGGGACAGCTCCTCGTGGTGGCGGTTGGCCACCACCACCGCCAGGGTATTGCCGCGCATCATGTCCTCGTCGGCGCCGGAGCCGCCGGCAACCAGCATCTGCTCCAGTGGAATTTCCATCCGTTGCGCCACATAGCGCAGGGCCTGGCCCTTGGATGCGCGAGCGGGGATCACATCGAGAAACTGGCCGAAGGAGACGATGACATGGGCGGAAATTTCCTGCTGTCTCAGCATCGCGGTAAGTTTTTCGGGGGAGGGTGCGTACTGCGGATTGTAATAGTAGGAGATCTTGAAGGTGGTCTGGTGCTTTTGCTCCTGCGGTAACAAGCCCTGGATGCTCGACAGGGCCTGCCTTATCCGGCGCACTGACCAGTCGTAATCGATGTGGTCGGCCCACAGGTCGTCCTCGGTCAGCTCCTGCCCGTACTGGATGCGGGTGCCGAGACTGGTGATCAGGATGTCCGGGCTGGGAATGCCGTGTTTTTTCATCAGGGCCAGGGCCGAGTCCACCCGCCTGCCGGTGGCGATCGTAAACGACACATACTTGCGGTTGTCGCGCATGATCTGCAGGAATCGTTGCAGTGCCTCGCCATCGCCGACCAGGCTCTGGTCGAGATCGGTCACGATGGCGCGATCGCGGTAGCGCATCTTGCGTGACAGCGGCGGGGCGCTGGCCAGCGGCGTGTATTTGCCCGAGAGCTTGCGGATATCTCGCAGGTAAGCGTCCGCATGGGTTTGCCAGGAGTAGAGGGCTCGCACCTGGGTAATACCGTTGTCTGAGGCACGCTGCCATTCCTCCCTGTCGCCCAGGTACTTGAGCAGGGCGCTCGCCATCTGCCCCCGGTCCAGGGGGTCGATCAGTTCGCCGCACCGGCAGTTGTGGATGATATCGACAGGTCCACCGTTCTCGGTCGCGACCAGCGGCAGGCCGCTGGCTGCCGCCTCCAGCAGGGTAAGCCCGAAGGGCTCGGTTAGCGCGGGATTGATAAATACCCCGTATCCCGCGGCGACCATACGGTAGATCTGCGGCACCTCCTCCGGGGAGTGGTGTTTCGGTAACGCAACCCGGCCGTAAAGATCGTAGGCGTCGACAATCAGGAGCAGGTCGGTCAGCACTCCCTGGGGGCCGGTTTCGAGGTCCCGTATGTCGGAGCGATTGCCGGCGATGATCAGGAGATTGGCGGCGGCCTGCAGCTGGGGTGACTCACCGAAAGCCTCGATCAGGGCGGCGATGTTCTTGCGTTCATCCGCCCGGGACAGGGCGAGGATCATCGGCTTGTCAGGATTTGTCAGGAAACGGTCAACCTGGTCCCTGAAGGGGTAGCGTTCACCGGGCCGCGCCGGGTGGAATTGTTCGAGGTCCGTACCGGGCGGAATAACGACCATGCGACTTGGATCGTAGTAGTTGTACAGTTCGTACTGTTGCTCGATTTCGTTGTGGGTGCTGGTGATCACCAGGTCGGCGTTGGCGAGTACGTCTTCCTCGGCATCGATGCGGCGCTCGATATTATACGTGCGCTCGATCTGTTCGCGGCTGATGCCCCGGGCCAGCAGTCGTTTGCGCTTGTCCCGCCCCAGCGAGTGGCCGGTATGGATCAGGGGCACACCCAGCAGGTTCGACAGTTTGACACCCACATAGCCCGCATCTGCATAGTGGCTGTGAATAACGCCGGGCATGTGCTGCTGGTTTTGCAGCCAGTGCATGAGATTGTCGGTAAAGCTGTCGAGGTAGTCCCACAGTTGCTCTTTCGGAATATATTCGTCCGGCCCGCAGGGTATGCGGATGATGCGAGCTCCGTCGGCCAGCGGCTCTTCCTCGCGCGCGTAATCCGGGCCTACCGCCTCATCGACAATGAGCCTGGTGACAAGCAGTACTTCACCGACGTCGGGATGCCGGGCCAGTGCCCGGGCGAGGTCCACGACATACTTGGTCTGGCCCCCGGTGTCTGGATCGCGGCCCAGCTCGAGCTCGTCAGCGCGAATGAGTCCATGCACGCTCAGTAGACAGATATTGATGCGGGAGTGTTGTTTGTCGGTGGGCGAGATGGCCGGGCCTCCTTGCGTTGATCCTCGCCACAAGTTTACCACCTATCGCCGCGATGGTCAGAACCCGCTGCCTTGCTCCTGCTCAGCACGCCCGGCGTTTTAGCCTATTCTTTGCCTTTTCTGGTCACGGTCAGCCAGTCCAGCACTACACCGGCGCCGGGCGTGAAACGTGCCACCCGGTAGACCACCTTGAGCAGGTCGGGGCGATGGCGTACCCGCAATTCCACCGAGCGCGGGATGAACCAGGCGGCTATGCCGGCCCGCAGCAGGGACGAGGTGGCGAATATCAGTACCACGGAGTGTTCCAGCTGCCAGGTCTCGGGTAGCAGCTCTACCAGGTGGGGCAGGGCGCTGGCCAGGTAACCGCCCAGCAGTGCGCCGCAAAAGACCCCGATCGCGCTGAGTGATGACTGCACCGCCGCGTAGCTGGCGAAATCCGCTCTGGCGGGCCTCAGGTCGTACAGGTAATTCGAGGTGCTCAGGGTAAAGCCGCCCCAGGCCAGTCCCGACATCACCTGCACACACAGCAGGTAATAAAAGTTGTCGGAGAACAACCAGAGCGCAGGCAGCACGGGCAGGATAGAGCAGCTGGTGACCATGACAAAGCGGTTGCCCCAGCGGTCACACAGGTAACCCCAGGTCGAGAGGGTAAAGAACTGGGTCAGGATGGAGACACCGACATTGGCGGTGAACTGCCAGTAGCTGTAGCCGAGATCGTTCAGCATGTAGACGCTGAAAAAGGGGCCAGATATTGCCACCGCGCCCTGCATGGCGGCAAAGAACAGGCTGTATTCCCTGAATGCACGGTCGTGGAAAGACTCGCGCACCCGTACCAGGGTGTCCACGAAGGTGGTACCCCCGGCGAGGTTGTGCTGGTCCGGGTCGTGCATCAGGTGCAACTGCCAGGCGGAGAGGGCGCGCCCCAGCGCAGCCAGCAGCAGCAGGGAAAAGAACCCGAGCCAGGCGAGCTCGAAGTGCTCGAACCAGCCGAGCAGGGCGCCGCCGCAGGCGAAAACGGTGAAGCTGGTAATCATGGTCAGGCGGGTGCGCCCGGCGAAGAAAGCCCCGCGCCGCCTGGCGGGTACGATGCTGCCCATCCAGCTGCGCCACTGGGGCTGCACGAAGTTGGCACAGGCGTGATACACCACCGCAAGGCCGATCAGCCATGCAACGCTCTGTGTCGGCCTGAGCACTGCCACCATGGCCATGCCCAGCACGGCGGCCGCCTGCAAGACGACCCCGGCCACGATGGCGTGGCGGCGACGAAAGTGGGAGCAAAGCCAGACGGATAACAGCTGGAATGCAGCGCCCGCCAGCTGGGGGAGTGCCGCGAGCAACCCCATCTGCGGCAGGGACGCCCGCAGGGATATCGCAAAGGCTCCAAGATAGTTATCGCAGATGCCGGTCATCGCGGAACTGGCGACGGCTTCCTTGCGGGAGACCGAGAGCGTATCTCTCAACCAGCTGTTGCGGCGATTTGTTTCAGTCTTTTTCACACTTGGGCGGCGGTGGCTCTCGGAATGGTTTGATTATGCCTTATAGTGGCGGCCGAAGAACCGGGAAAAAGGCACATGTCGTCTGCTGCCCGGACTTCTCCCGCTATTTGACTGTGAAGAGGTGTGAAGTGAAGAAGTTTTATCTGGCCCGGGCCTGCCTGCTGATAGGGTTCGCCGCGCTGTTGTTTGCCAGCCCGGGTCGCGCGGGCTTCGGCACCACCGTGCCGGTATCGGCAGAAACGGCTACCAATATAGCCCGCAGCCTGTTTCCCGTGTCCCTCGCCGTGGGTACCGGCAAGCTGTTTCTGACCAATCCCGTGGTTATCTTCCTGGATGACAGGCGAATCGGGCTGCAGGCGCACCTGCAGGCCTACGATCACCGCCCGGAGGCGGGCGTCGCCATCAGTGAGGAGGGCCAGGTCCTGGTCTCGGGGGAAGTGGGATATGACATGAAGACCCGGGAGGTTTTGCTTTACGCGCCCCGTATAGACAAACTGACCTTCGACAATGAGAGTGAGGTGACAAAGCGCCAGCGGGCCGAAGTGCAGGGGGCCTGGGAGTCACAGGTGACCAACCCGATACGGGCGCAGGTACCGCCCCACCCGTTTATACTGCCCTTCAAGGATGGCATCCAGGACGTCACCTACGAGAAGCGGAGTATTTTTATCCAGGTTTGGTATCCCTAGGCGGTTGGACGACAGATATGGCGCAGCGCAACAAGCGGGTAGTGGTCATCGGCGCGGGCATGGCGGGTATTCTCGCCGGCATCAAGCTGCGCGAGGCCGGCTTTACCGATGTGGCCATCTATGAAAAGGCCGACCGCGTGGGCGGCACCTGGCGCGAGAACACCTATCCGGGCCTCACCTGCGACGTTCCCTCCCATCACTACACCTATACTTTCGAGCGCAACCCCGATTGGAGCCGCCATCTGCCACCCGGCCCGGAGATCCAGGAATACTTTGAGCGGACTGCCCGCAAGTACGGCATCGACCGGCTCACCCGCTTCAACTGTGAGGCTGCCAGCGCCGAGTTCGTGGACGGGCGTTGGCAGCTGGGTTTCAGGGACGGCCGCAGCGACGTCGCCGATATCCTGATCGCAGCGACCGGTGTGCTGCACCGGCCGAAATACCCGCAGATCGAGGGTATGGCGTCATTTCGCGGTGCGGCGTTCCACAGTGCCCGCTGGGACCACAGTGTGCCGCTGGAGGGCAAACGGATCGGTGTGATCGGCAATGGCTCAACCGGGGTGCAACTGATTTCCGCCCTGGCGGGTAGAGCTGCCCTGGTCGAGCACTACGTGCGCACCCCCCAGTGGATCATGCCCGTGCAGAACGGGTATTTTTCCGCCGAGGAGCGCGCGGCCTTTCACGACCCGCAGGTGCTCGAGGCCGCGATGAATTTCCCGGAGTACAATGCCGCAGTCGAGCGCTACACCATGGCGATTATCGACATGGAGTCGGAGGGCGCAAAGGAAATGGGAGCGGCCTGCCTGGCCAACCTGGAGCAGAGCGTGACCGACCCGGTGTTGAGAGAAAAGCTGCGGCCGGACCACGTGCCGCTGTGCAAGCGCCTGGTTTTTTCCCCCGATTACTACCAGGCCATTCAGCACCCCGCTGCAGCGCTGGTGACAGAGGGCATCCAGTGTATCGAGGAAGCCGGCATCCGCACGGCTGACGGCCGCCTCCACGAACTGGACCTTATCGTGTATGCAACGGGTTTTCATCCGGATGCGTTCATGCGCCCGATGAGCTTCCGGGGCCGCGACGGGGTCACCCTGGAGTCGGCCTGGGCGGACGGGCCCTGCGCCTACCTGGCGATTACCATGCCGGACTTTCCCAACTTTTTTATGCTCAACGGGCCCAACGGACCGGTGGGCAACTTTTCCCTGATCGACATTGCCGAACACCAGTGGCACTACATCGCCAGGCTCATAGACAAATTATGCAGCGGGGACTGCGACGAGATATCCCCCCGCCACCAGGCCATGCAGGAATTCGAGGCGGAGCGCGTTGCCGCCGCGAAGGAGACCGTCTGGTATCGGGGAGGCTGCAGCAGCTGGTACCTGGGCAAGGATGGCGTGCCCAGTAGCTGGCCCTGGACCTATTCCCGCTTTGTCCGGGAAATGGCGGCACCAAACTGGCAGGCCTTCGAGTGCGTAAAAAGACGGTAGACAGGCCGCGCCTGTCGGTTCGAGAGTGTTTGCCGTAGAGTGTGCGGCCAAATGGAACGAGTCAGGCAGTATGAGTTTTAGCAAGTTGGAGCGGGAATTCTTCCGCAAGCTGAACGCCGTGGTGGAACCCGCGGTACGCAGGGGACTGGGTTCGCCCTGCGGTATCGGGCTGTAGCGCAGCTACTGTGAGCTGCGCCACTCCCCCTCGTACAGGTAAAGATTGAACTTTTCCGCACAGATCTCTTCAGCATTTCCCTCGCTGACACCGGTAGCGCCGGCTTTGTAGTTTTTCCCGCGGATACACTCGCGCATGCCCTCGATGGCCCGCTGCAGCTGCTGCTTGCTATCGGGGTTGTGCTGTTTCTGGTAGGGCCCGGTCCAATACCAGTAGCCCGCGGCAAGTAAAATGGCGATGGTGAGAACTCGACCGATCACAACAAATTCCTCCTATTGTCCCTGGGGGCCGAAATCATACTTCCCGCCTTTCTTCAGCGCACGCTGGTAGGCAGGGCGCCGCTGGAACCGGGCGCGCATGGCCGCCAGGTTGGGAAAGGAGCCTTTCGGGTGCAGCAGGGGTGCAATTTCCGCCACGAAGGACAGCTGCACATCGGCGCCGGAAAACCTGTTGGCTACAATCCAGTCGACGCCTTCCAGAGCGTTATCGATATAACCCAGGTGCCTGTTCAGCTCATCGTCAATCCGCGGCTGCAGCGCGGCGCCGCCGTCCGGGAGGCGGCCCGTATACATACGCAACATCAGCGGCAGCATGGCACTGCCCTCCGCGTAATGAAGCCACTGCAGGTATTGCTCGTGCTCGATGGTGCCGGGTTCGGGCATGAGCCGGCCATTGCCGTGGCGGCGCAGGATGTAATCGATGATGGCGCCGGACTCGATGATGGTATTGTCCCCATCCGTAAGCACCGGCGACTTTCCGAGCGGGTGCACCGCTTCCAGCTCTGGCGGCGCGAGGTTGGTACTGGCATCACGCTGGTAGCACTTCAGTTCATACGGGAGCTCAAGCTCCTCCAGTAGCCACAGGATCCGCTGGGAGCGGGAGTTGTTAAGGTGGTGTACGGTCAACATGCCAGCTTTCCTCTTTGGTTAAACTACCGGGTCCGATCGACAACCAGCTCGATACCATCACTGTGCAGGGTAATACGTCGCTGTTTGTAGAGGGTACCCAGCGCCTGCTTGAACACTTTCTTGCTGACACCAAAGGTACCATAGATCTCCGTCGGTGGGCTTTTATCGGTGAGGGGCAGCCGGCCTCCGCTGGCCTGAAGCCGCTCGATAATCTGCTCCCCAACCGAGTCCAGTCGACTTTTACTGAAACCCGGTTTTTCGAGAGACAGGTCAATTTTGTTGTCGCTGCGAATTCGCTTGATATAGCCGGCGACCTGCTGACCCTTGCGCAGGTCCCTGAACAGCTCGTTGCCATACAGAAGCCCCCAGCTGCGATGGTTGATGACCGCTTTCAGGCCGAGCTCGGTGCGCTCTGCGATCAGCAGCGATACCTCGTCTCCCTCCTGCAGGCCGCTGGCGTCATCTTTCACCCAGTGGTCAATCCGGGTGGATCCGGCCAGGCGGTTCTGCTTGTCGAGGTAGATTCTTACCAGCGAACGCTGGCCCTTGCGCAGTGGATGGTGCTGCTCGGCAAAGGGGATGAACAGGTCCTTCGGCAGGCCCCAGTCGGCGAAGGCCCCCAGTTGGTTTACCTCGACGATCTCGAGCCAGGCGACCTGACCTACCTCTGCCAGGGCGGGACGGGTGCTGGCTACCGGGTTGCCGTCGGCGTCTGCATAGACAAATACCTCCAGACTCTCCCCACACTGGTAGTCGCGATCCACCTGCTCCACGGGCAACAACAGGGACAGTGTCTCGCCCGCGTCCAGCAGCAGTCCATTGGCCCTGGTTTCGATGATCCGGAGCCGATTGACCCGGCCTATCTCGAGCATGTTTGGTCCACCTGTTCAAAGGGTTGCAGATGCGCAATTGTACGGCAAATTCGCCGGAAACCCCGGCGAAACTTGTCACGGGCTATTTACTTGATTCAGCTCAGGAAATGCCACTGGTTCCGCGGTACAATCGCCGCCACCAAAATGACCGTGTTGCCATGGAGAAGCCCGGATGACCCGTTTTATAACCCTGCTCTTGGGGCTGCTTGCCTCCACCGCTGTACTGGCATCCGGGCCCGGCGTGGAACACCTCGACCTTACCGCCAACTGGGTTGGCTATGCCGCTATAACCGTTTTTGGCCTGGCATACGCCCTGGTGATCCTGGAGGAAAAAATCCACCTGAGGAAGTCAAAGCCGGTACTGCTGGCGGCCGGGGTTATATGGATTCTTATCGCGCTTGCCTACAATTCCCACGGCCTCACCCATATGGCGGAGGAGGGTATTCGCCACAATTTTCTGGAGTACGGCGAGCTGTTCTTCTTTCTGCTGGTGGCGATGACCTATATCAATGCCATGATAGAGCGGGGTGTTTTCGACGAGCTGCGCAATTGGCTGGTGGCTCGGGGTTTCAGTTACCGCGCCCTGTTCTGGATAACGGGTATTCTCGCCTTCCTGATTTCACCGGTCGCTGACAACCTCACCACGGCCCTGATCATGTGTGCAGTGATTCTGGCGGTGGGGCAGGACCATTCGAAGTTTATAGCCCTGGGCTGTATCAATATCGTGGTTGGCGCCAACGCCGGCGGGGCATTCAGCCCCTTCGGCGATATCACCACCCTGATGGTCTGGCAGAAGGGGATTCTTCCGTTCTGGGCTTTCTTCAAGCTGTTCATTCCCGCTGTAGTCAATTTTCTGGTGCCGGCCCTGATCATGCATTTTGCCCTGCCTGCGGGTAAGCCTTCGGCGGTTGAAGGCGCCGGCGGCTCCGCCCTCAAGTTTGGTGGATTGACCATTGTCGGCCTTTTTTTCCTGACCATCGTCACCGCGGTCAGTTTCCATAACTTCCTGCACCTGCCACCGGTGTTCGGCATGATGCTGGGACTTGCCTACCTCAAGTTCTACGGGTTTTACCTGCGTCGCAAAACCCACATGTCGGTGGATAGTACGGAAATGCCACCCGGCAGCCACGAGGAGCAGGGTTTCGATGTATTTGACAAAATAGCCCGCGCCGAGTGGGACACGCTGTTTTTCTTCTATGGCGTGATCATGGCGGTAGGCGGCCTTGGCTTTATCGGCTACCTGAGTATGTCATCGGCCTATATCTACGGCGAACTGGGAGCAACAACCGCCAATGTATTGGTAGGTGTGATGTCGGCAATCGTGGACAACATCCCGGTGATGTTTGCCGTACTGACGATGAATCCTGATATGGCGGAGTTGCAGTGGCTGCTGGTTACTCTCACGGCCGGTGTCGGTGGCAGCCTTTTGTCCATAGGCTCGGCCGCAGGGGTCGCTCTGATGGGCCAGGCCAGGGGGCATTACACCTTTTTCGGTCACCTCAAATGGACGCCGGCCATCGCCCTGGGTTATTTCGCCAGTATCTATGTCCATTTCCTGGTCAATGGATAAAGGCAGGCTGCTGGGCTGACACTGCGCTGGCCCGGTTCAGGGGTCGGATGCGGCCGGGCTCTCCAGTTTGGCCTGCACCGCCGCCTGTTGCTCCAGCAGGTCCTTGTACTGAGCGAAAGCCTCCCTGAAATAGCCGGCCAGTTCCCAGCCATCGGGTAACAGTTTTTTGTCGGCCAGTATGCAGACATTGAATTTTCCCGCATAACTCCAGACGGTTGTGTTCAACCCCAGACCGTGGGCGATCATACCCATGGACACCCAGTTGTTGAGTTTCATCGCCCCCATATAGAGGGGCTCCCGCGGCCCCGGGACATTGGAAATGGCGGCGTTGCCCCAGATCCCGAACTTGCCTTCCTTTTTTTTCACTATCCAGTCGAGCAGGCGGATTAAAACAGGAGGTGTTACTTCCACGATGTTGGAGAGATCTGCCCCTTCCGCCGCCGCCAGGTGTTCTTTCATGACATTGCCGGCGTGGGCAGCGGCTTTCAGTCTTGCCTCGGGGTCCGCCAGGTGTACCGGCATGGCCAGGTAGTCAGTCGAGGTCTTGTTACCGATCATGTCGTCCTGCTCCGGTGGCGGGCGCTTGGAGACCGGAATGGCGGCAACCAGCGGGCCCGTGTCCGGGTTGTAGCCGCGGGTTTGCATAAACTTGCGATACGCGCCGGCCGCTGCCGCGACAAACAGGTCGTTGATGGTGACACCGAAACCCTTGCTGATGGCTTTGATATCCTCCAGTGGCAGGGTATCGAATACGAAGGTGCGGCCCCGCCCGACCATAATGTTGAAGGGCGAGTCCCGGGTATCCTTGAACGCGCTGGGGGGCAGTTCCCGCCCGGATTCCTCGTATTTTTTCTTCATGGCGCGGACATTGGCCATGCCCTGCCTGATCTTGGGGAAACTGGTCATCCAGGTGCGCGGCAGGTCGATCAGTGCGTGCACCAGCAACGACAGCTTGCCAGGGGTTTTCTCGGGTACCCAGGTCATCTGCTTTTCCGGCTCCGCCGCGTTCTGGGAGAGCGAGTAGACCTTTTGCAGCAGGCGGGCCGCGCCGCTGCCGTCGGTGTAGGCGTGGTGTACCAGGGTCACCAGCGCCACCTCGTTATTCTCCAGGCCCTCCACCACCCAGCACAGCCAAAGCGGCTTGGTCATATCCAGTGGCCAGGCATAGACCTCCGATACGAGTTCGCAAAATGCCTTGCGATCTCCGGGCGCGGGACAGGCGATGCGTCGCAGGTGGTAGTCCAGGTCGAAGTCGGGGTCGTCCACCCATACCGGGTGGTGCAGGCCGAAGGGAACCTTGAGGGCTTTCCAGCGAAACATCGGCAGCAGGTGCAGGCGGTTTGCCACACTGTTGCGGAACAGCTCGTAGTTCCACCCCCCCGGAATTGCCGAGGTATCCATGATGGATATCTTCAGGGTATGCATTATCGCGCCAGACTGTTCCTGGTGGTACAGGAACGCACTGACTCCGTCCATTCTGCGCATGTGATTCCCTCCAGCTTTTATTATTTGGCAGCCATGTTGCGAGCGCAATTGCGTGGACTCATGGTACTGCTGCACAGCGGATTTGTCATTGCCCGCTAACGCGCGGCTTGAAGCCGGCACTCCCTCGCGACACGCGCAGCGCGGGGCTGCTGTTGCGGCGCCGACCATCCTTGCCTGGCAGCACCGCGGCCCGGGACCGCGCTGGCTTGCTATACTGGCGCACGGTGCTACTGGCCGGGGGTATGGATGAGGTTTTTTTTGGGGTTTTCTGCGCTGGTGATGGCGACGCTGGCGGTCGCAGCGAGCAGTGATAAGGTGGAGGTGAGTGAACCAGTGGTGAAGCAATCGGTGGTAACCGAGGCGGGCGTTGCGGAAGATCTGGCCAGGAGCCGGGCGCGCCGGCTCGCGAACATCGAATACCGGTTGCACTTCGACATCCCGGAGGATGAACGCGACCCAATAGCGGCAAACGTCTCGATCGGCTTCGAACTTGCCGATCACCAGGTGCCGCTGCAGTTGGACTTTCGGCAGGAGGAGTCCAGCATCCTGGCCCTGCGCATCAACGGGGCTGCCGCGGAAATTTTCTACAGCAACGAACATATCCTGTTGCCGGCCACTGCCTTGCGGCCGGGGCGCAACAATGTCGACATCGACTTTATCGCGGGGGACGACTCACTCAATCGCAACCCGGATTTCCTCTACACCCTGTTCGTTCCCGATCGCGCGCGCACGGCCTTTCCCCTGTTCGACCAGCCCGACCTGAAAGCGCGCTTCGAGCTGTCGCTGGTACTGCCCGCGCACTGGCTGGCGCTGGCCAATGCGCCGCTGGCCCAGACCCTCGAGTTGGGGAACAACCGGGTTGAACATCGCTTTGCACTTTCCGACTCGATCAGTTCCTACCTGTTCTCCTTCGTTGCCGGAAAATTTGAGTCCATTACGCGACAGGTGAAGGGGCGCCGGATGACGATGCTGCACCGGGAGACGGATGCCGCGAAAGTGGCGCGCAACGTGGACGCCATCTTCGAGTTGCACGGCCAGTCCCTGGACTGGCTGGAGCAGTACACCGGCTTGGATTATCCCTTCCAGAAATTTGATTTCGTGCTGATACCCGGATTTCCCTACAGGGGCATGGAGCATGTGGGCGCTATCCAGTACCGCGCCTCCAGCCTGCTGCTGGAGGCGGAGCCGCCTGTCACGGATTTGCTGCGCAGGGCCCAGCTGATCGCCCACGAGACCGCCCATATGTGGTTCGGCAACCTGGTGACGATGCGCTGGTTCAACGATGTCTGGACCAAGGAGGTGTTCGCCAATTTCATGGCTGACAAGATCGTCAGCCCCGTTTTTCCTGAAGAGGACCACGCGCTTACTTTCCTCGTGAGTCACTATCCGTCAGCGTACGCAGTGGACCGTTCGGAAGGCGCCAACCCGATACGGCAGGATCTGCCCAACCTCAACCAGGCGGGTCAGTTGTACGGTAGTATCATCTACCACAAGGCGCCAATCATGATGCGCCAGCTGGAGTTGATGGTGGGGGAGGAGGGCCTGCGAAAGGGCCTGGCGGAGTATCTGCAGCAGTTTTCCTACGACAATGCCACCTGGCCCGACCTCATCGATATCCTGGATACCTACACCGATATTGACCTGGCCGCCTGGAGTGAGGTGTGGGTGAATACTGCAGGCTTGCCGGAATTCACGCTCTCCGCGCCGACGGGCGGGGAGGGAGCTCCGCAGTTATTGCAGCGGGATCCCGCTGGTGCGGGTCGGGTTTGGCCCCAGCAGTTTGAACTGCTCAACCTGCGCGGGAACAAGCCGGCGAGTGCGGCACTGACGGTGGTGGGCCCCGTGACACCACTGCCCCCGCTTGCATCCACCGAAGTCCCGGCCTTGTATTTATTCAATGCGGACGGTACGGGTTATGGCCTGTTCCCCGCCGGGACAGAGCTGCTGGAGCGCTGGGGCAGCTTGCAGCCGGTGCAGAAGGGTTCAGCCCTGGTCAGTGTCCATGACAGTCTGCTGGCGGGGTCACTTGCCGACCTGCCGGGGTATTTCGATCTGCTGCTGGGGATTGTCGAGACAGAGCAGGACCCGCTGTTGCTGGAGCTCAGCCTCGGGCAGTTACAGTATATTTACCAGAGCCTGCTCAGCGATGCACAGCGCGGTGCGCTGGGAGCGGACACCGAAGACCGCCTGTGGGCGACTTTGGCCGCGCAGCCAGACAGCAGCCGCACCAAACTGGTATTCAGGTACGTCGCGGCAATGGTGGAATCACCCGCGCGGCTGCAGCAGCTCTACGATATCTGGGCCGGCACTCTGGCGCTGGACAAACTCATACTGGAGGAGGATGACCTGGTGGAGCTGGCCCAGCTCCTGGCAATTCGCCTGCCGAAAAAATCGTCCGCGATCATCGCCGCCCAGCTCGCCCGGATCGACAATCCCGACAGCCGCCGCAGGCTCGAATTTATCGCCCCGTCAGTCTCGGCCGACGAGAAGGTGCGGGATGCGTTTTTCGATTCCCTGCGCGATGACAGGAACCGCCAGACCGAAAGCTGGGTGAGCGACGCCGTGGCCAACCTGCATCATCCCGCCCGGACCGGGCAATCGGAAAAATACCTGTTGCCGAGCCTGGAGCTGCTGCAGGAAATCCAGGTGACCGGCGATATCTTCTTTCCCAGCCGCTGGCTACAGGCAGCTCTAGCCAGCCATAATTCACCCGCTGCGGCTGAGGTCGTGCGCCAGTTCCTGGCGCGCAGGCCCGACTACAACCCGCAGCTGAGGATGAAAATCCTGCAGGCCGCGGACCCGTTGTTCAGGGCTGCCGCTATCCGCGCGCGGCAGTCCTTACCAAGCCCCGCTTCGTGAGGATTGCAACCGTCTGAACTGTAGCCCGGTGCAGGACAGCTTTTCGGCTTGTCACTGATGTCGATCAAGTCCTGTTGCGGTCGTCATGCCGATAGTCGGCTAAGCTGATAGCAAGCCCCACAGTGGAGCGATAACGTGGGTTTAGTCATATGACCAACGGGCAAAGACTTGAAGATGGCGCCACAATTGCTGTTGTCGGTGGCGGTCCGGGGGGGGCTTTTTCTGCCATTCACCTGCTTAATGCGGCACGCCGCGCTGGACGTGAAATTCGCGTCGTCGTTTTTGAATCACGATGCCATCCGGCGCGGAAGGAGCCGGGGTCGCAGGCAGGCCCCTATGTCGGCTGTCCTTTGTGCGCCGGCGGCATCTCACCGCGTTTGCATGACGCCCTTGCCGCCCTGGGGATAAGTATTCCACCGGAAATCGTGCAGGCATCCATCGCTTCCATCACAGTGCAGGGCAACTGGAAGAGTGTTTACCTCCCGGTACCCGCGACCCGACGCATGTCATCCGTATATCGCGGCACACTGCCATTCGGACAGCATCTCCCGGAGGATTGTTTCGATGCCCTGCTGCTGCGAGCAGCCACCGATACCGGCGCAGAACTCATAGGCAGCCGTGTCTTCAGGGCCGTCTACGACAAAAAGGGCAGGGTAAACCTCAGCTACCAGCTCGATAATATTGAAACTGTCCTGAAGGCAGACTTCGCGATATTTGCGGGCGGCGTGAATGATAAGAGCGACAGGTCGCACACGCTACCTACCACTATGGATCTGTTCCGGAAATTACAGCCTGACTATATTCCGCCGCGCCTGCGCAAGGCTCTGATTTTTGAACTTGAATCCAGGGCTGAATCCGGCATGGCAGAGTCGGGGGAGCTGCATTACGTGGAAAGTAGTTCGGGAAAGTTGCGTCTCGACATGTGCTCGCTGCTGTCAAAGCGGGGCTATATCACAGTTTCCCTTGTCGGCAAGAGCGTGGACGAGTCCGGCAGCCACCAACAGAACCTGAATTTAATAAGGGATTTTCTGGGTCAGCAACAGATACGCAGGGTTCTCCCGCCGCGCATGCAGCTCAACATCCGCTGCATCTGCAACCCCAGCCTGGTGCTGGGCACCGCCAGCATGCCCTTCGGGGAGCGCGTGGCGGCGGTGGGAGACATGGCGACTTCGCGCCAGTACAAGGACGGTATTCTGGCGGCCCACAATATGGCCGAGAGTGTGGCCGAAACGATAATTTCCACTGGCGTGGACAGTGGAAGCCTGGCCGGCGGCTACGGTCGGATGATCGATTCCATAAGGAAAGACAATCGCTACAGCGCCGTCATTTTCGTCTTGTATCGCTGGTTTTTTGTCAATCCGCTCTTGAGCAGGATTATTTACCAGGCTTTTGTTACCGAAAAGAAAACCCGTAGTGAAAGCCGGCGCAAGTTCAAGAACATCTTCTGGGCCATATCAAGTGGCGACCTGAGTTACCAGGAAATCGCCTGGTTGATGATCAGGCCCCGAACCCTGTGGCTTATTTTCAGGGGCGGTTTCCTGGTTACCGTGCGCAACCTGCTTACCGAGATGTTCTTCGGCATAAGCTGGCGCGGCATAGCCCGATTTCCTACAGCGGTGTCGAAGGACGACCTCAGTGCCCGGCGCAGCGAGTTGCTGCCCGCCTTCACCTGGTCCGGCCCGGAGGCCCGCTTGCCCGAATTCGAGTGCATCTTTTCCATTCGCATTCGAGCGGGGCTGGAGACGGTGCGGGGCCTGCTGGCGCAGTTCGGCGAAAGCAGCCGCCCTTACCTCAACCCCCTCTGGGTAAAGATTTACCGAACCCGCGGCGAGCCACTGCAGGAGGGCAGCATTATCAAGTACCGGATATTCTGGGGACTGATTTCATTTTCAATCGAGCAGCAGCCGTCGATTCGGGAGAATCTCATCGTCTACAAGGTCAAAGGTGGATTCGCGGACGGCGGTCTGTTTTGTTTTGAGATGAAAGCGCTGCCCGCGGGCTTCAGTATGCTGACCATCTACCTTGTATTCGATTATGCCAGGGGGCGCACCAGAACCGGTCGGGTCTTCGCCTGGCTGTTCAAACGGCTGTTCCCCGAATTTATCCATGACGTCCTGTGGAATCATGCCTTTTGCCAGTTCAAGCAGATAGCCGAGCTCAGGGAAACGGTCTCGTGGGAAGTCAATATCTAGGCTCACAGGAGGGGGCTTTCGCCCCCGCCTCGCGACCTGCGCTCAGTGTCCCGTCAGATACCGCACCAGCCAGCGGCGACCGGATTCAGGCAGTAATTTGTCAAGCCAGCTCCACAGCCTGGTAGAGTGCCCCAGCACGTGGCCAATTCGCTTGCCCCCGGCAGCCATCTGGATGGCCTCGGCCACCTCGTCCGCCTGCATGTTTATGCCCATCTTCGCCGTGATGCTCGGGTGCAGCTGGTGCCCCATGGCGGTATTGATAATCGGGGGTTTTACCGAGGTGACGCGAATGTCATAGGGCGCCCACTCGATGTGCAGGGCCTCGGTCAGGCCGTTGACGTAGTACTTGGAGGCACTGTAGACGGCCAGCATCGGTATGCCGTGGATACTGGAAGCGGAGCACAGGTTTACCACGCAGGCGCCCGGGGTCTGGCGCAGTAGCGGGAAAGCCAGCTGGGCCATATTGGTCAGCCCCTTGATATTGACCTCTATGATCAGCTCGTGGGCCCGCGGGTCTATTTCCTCGAACCTGCCACTGCTCAATACGCCGGCATTGTTTACCAGCAGGTCGAGCCTGCCCCCGCTGTGGCCCGAGAAGTGTTCCAGCGCAGCCTCGATGGATTCGCGCCGGGTCACATCGCAGGCGCAGCCACAGGCATTGGGGAACTCACCCGAGGCCAGCAGGGTTTCCAGGGCCTCGGTATTGATGTCATAGAGCCCTACGAGCCAGCCCTGGGCTGCATAGCGCCGGGCGGTCGCCAGGCCGATGCCCTGGGCCGCACCTGTAATAAATACCGCGCGCATCAGTCGCAAAGCGCCTGCATTTTCTTGTAGGCGATATTGGTTTCCTGCTCGGTGGTGGCTTTCAGCAGCTGTTGCTTGGCCGTGGCACAATCCGCCGAAATCTGCTGCACCGATGCATTCATATCGGAATAAGCCGGGTGAGAGGGTGGGGTATTGCACATGGCAGCTGAGACCCTGCGAATATTGGTATGGTCACCCTGTTCCACGGAGACACAGTCGCCGGCGTCGATATCGCGCTGGTCTGTTACCACGGAGACGGTGCTGCCGTTGACCAGCAGGATGGTGTACTGGTTAGCAGTGCCGGCGGTTTCCTTGGATATCAGGGCGCCAAGACCCGCGCCGGCGGCAGCTCCCAGGACCTGGCTGCCGGCGGAGTAATGGCTCGACGCCAGCAGGCCCAGGGCGCCACCGATGAGCGAGCCCTCGGCATAGCTGGGCTTCATCGCCACCTGCTGGACATTCTGCACGGTGCCGTAGGCGACCGAGATAAGGGAGTTGCGGGTGGAGCCGGTGCCCGGATCTGTGCTCATGTTGGCACAGCCGGTGAGGGCGACGGCGATGAGGGCAGATCCGTAGGTTTTCAGTGACATCTGGTATATCTCCTGTGGTTATTTCGCCTGTAGGCCGAAGCTTGTGGCCCCCGGCGCGCAGCTCAGAAGCATAACCTTAATACGCGTATTCGTCAGCCGGCAATGATCCGCCAGGGCCGGATCCGCATGGCCTGCTCCAGCGCCTGAAGCGGTGGCTGGTTTGCTGCCTCCTGTCATGGATAGTACCATTCGGACCCGACCCGGCGGCGCGCTGCTGGCCGCCCTGGCCGCGGGCGCCATGCTGACCATGATCGCCCAGACAATGTTGCCAGAGGCCTGCACCCCGGAGCGGGCCCATTATTGGATTCTGTGCGCTGATGGGATTCTTCTGTGCGATGTTTACCAGGGTGCTGTGAAACTTCCCGTCATCGCGTACACTGTGCCGCAGTTCGCCTGTATGAGCTACACTTTGGCAGGCACTGCGGGAGGCACTGCGCCCAGCTGTTCAAGCAATCATAAGAGTGAGGTGATCTGATGAATTATTTTGTAACCGGCGGTACCGGGTTTATTGGCCGATTCGTTGTGGAAAGGCTGCTGCAGCGACCCAGGTCCAAAGTGTATGTCCTGGTCCGCAAGGAATCGAAGGACAAGTTCGAGAACCTGCGCGATTCGCTGGGTGCCGACCCCGCCCGCCTGCTGCCCATGTGGGGGGATATCACCACCCCCGGTCTCGTCTCCAAGGCAAGCCTGGCCAAGCTCAAAGGCAAAATCGATCATGTCTATCACCTGGCTGCGATCTACGACCTCAACATGTCCGACGAGCAGGGTGACCGGGTAAACAATGAGGGCACCCGCAACGTGGTGAAATTCGCCAATGCACTGGGTGGCAAGGTGACCCTGCAGCATATGAGTTCCATCGCCATCGCCGGCGGCCATTTCCGCGGTGTTTTCAAGGAGAGTATGTTCGACGAGGGGCAGGACACGTCACACCCCTACTATCGCACCAAGTTCCAGTCCGAACGCATCGTCAGGGAGGAGTGCAAGGTGCCCTGGCGGGTCTACCGCCCCGGCGCGGTGGTGGGTTCCAGCGTCACCGGTGAGATGGACAAGATAGACGGCCCCTATTACCTGTTTCCCACCATCAAGACCATTGTCGACACTGTGCCCAAGTGGTTGCCCCTGCTGGGTGTGGAGGGGGGCAAAATCCCCATCGTGCCGGTGGACTACGTGGCGGACGCCACCATTGCGATTGCCCACAAGCCCGGACTGGACGGCAAGGCATTCCAGCTGCTGCAGACACCCCAGGACAGCACCGGCAAGATCATGGAGATCTTCTTCGATGCGGCGCACGGCCCCGGCTTCGCCAAGCAGTTCGAGCTGCCGAAAATGCCGAAACTGGTGAGCAGGGGTCTGCGCGAGACAGCCAAACTACTGCCCCTGAAAGTGGCGGCAAAGGAGATGTCAAAAGCCACCGGCATTCCGCCCGCCGCCCTGGGCTATATCACCAGCCAGGTATCCTTCGATGACCGGCAGGCCAGGGAGGCACTGAAGGGTACCGGCATCAGCTGCCCCAAGCTCAAGGACTACGCCCCGGCGCTGTGGTCCTACTGGGAATCGCATATGGACTACCCGAAACACACCCGCGGAGGCAAGGCCAAGCTGGCCGGCAAGGTGGTGATGGTCACCGGTGCATCCAGCGGAATCGGCCTGGAGTCGGCGCGCAAGTTCGCCGCGAACGACGCCGCGGTGATCCTGGTGGCCCGCACCCTGTCGAAACTGGAAGAGCAGGTGGAGATCATCCAGAAGCATGGCGGCGAGGCCTATGCCTATTCCTGTGATCTCAGTGACATGGAGGACATCGATCGCCTGGCGAAGCAAGTGACCGAGGATTTCGGTCGGGTGGACATCCTGGTCAACAACGCGGGGCGCTCTATCCGGCGGGCGGTCATGGAGTCGCTGGACCGCTTCCACGATTACGAGCGGACCATGCAGCTGAACTACTTTGGCTGTGTGCGCCTGATCAATGGCCTGTTGCCGTCCATGGTGGAGCACAAGAGTGGCCAGATCATCAATATTTCCAGTATCGGCTGCCTGGTGAACGCACCGCGGTTTGCCGCCTATGTGGCCAGTAAATCGGCCCTGGATGCGTTCTCCCGCAGCCTGTCCTCGGAAGTCAAGCAGGACAATGTGGACATCTCCACGATCTACATGCCGCTGGTGCGCACGCCCATGATCGCGCCGACGAAAATCTACAACTACGCCCCGACCTGGTCGGTCGACAAGGCCTCCTCCCTGGTGATCGATGCCGCGATGCACAAAACCAAGCGCATCAAGACCTTCCTCGGGCAGACCATGGAAATGAGCTATGCGGTGGCGCCCAAGCTCAATGACAGCCTGCTGGCCCGCGGCTTCCAGCTGTTCCCCTCCTCTGCCAAGGCCCGGGGCAAGAAGGACGACGAGGCACCCAGTGGCGAGACCATGGCCCTGGCCTACCTGCTGCGGGGTACTCACCTCTAGCAGCGCCGAGCGGCTGGTGCTCGACATGGCCGGGTAGGCTATCCGGCCCAACAGGGGTGGGCGTATCCCTGTAGGGCCGGAGGGCCTGCCCGGCTCTATCGGGCATTTATTCGCCCACCCCGTCTTTATGCCAATTCACCGACGGCCGTATTAATTGTCGCCGCAATAGAGTAAGATGCGGACCCCGCCTTGCGCCTGTTTCGATTCGGCGCACTCGCATAATTTATCAATCATCAAACCAAGAGACATACCATGACATTTGACGAGCTCGGCCTGTCCGCGCCCCTGCTGCGTGCAGTGAAGGAAAAGGGCTACACCGAGCCTTCCCCAATCCAGGTGGAGGCGATACCCGCGGTGCTGAAGGGCCGCGACATTATGGCCGCCGCCCAGACCGGTACCGGTAAAACGGCGGGCTTTGTCCTGCCTATCCTGCAGTTGCTGAGCGCATCCGCGCCGTCGCACCCGCATCGTATTCGCTCCCTGATCATCACCCCCACCCGCGAATTGGCCGCCCAGGTGGCCGATAGCGTAGAGACCTACGGCAAGCACTTGCCGCTCAAGTCAGCGGTGGTGTTTGGCGGGGTCAAGATCAACCCGCAGATCACCGCGCTGCGCAAGGGCGTCGATATTCTGATCGCCACCCCGGGGCGTCTGCTGGACCTGCACCAGCAGGGTGAAGTGAACTTCAACGAACTTGAAATCCTGGTCCTGGACGAAGCGGATCGTATGCTGGATATGGGCTTTATCCACGATATCCGCCGTATCCTCAAAGTATTGCCGGCCCGCCGCCAGAACCTGCTGTTCTCCGCCACTTTCGCCAACGAGATAAGGCAGCTGACAAAAACCATCCTGCATGAGCCGGTGGAAATCGAGGTTTCACCCCCGAATACCACCGCGGAGCGGGTGGAGCAATGGGTATACCCGGTGGACAAAAAAGACAAGGCAGCCGTACTGCGGCAGCTGGTGGTCGATAAAGACTGGCAGCAGGTCCTGGTGTTCAGCCGGACCAAGCACGGTGCCAACAAGCTCGCCCAGCAGCTGGAGAAGGCCGGGATCAATGCCGCGGCCATCCACGGCAACAAGAGCCAGGCTGCCCGTACCAAGGCGCTGGCCGGGTTCAAGGCGGGCAAGATACGCGTCCTGGTGGCCACGGATATCGCCGCCCGCGGACTGGATATCGCCCAGCTGCCCCAGGTGGTCAATTTCGACCTGCCGAATGTCCCCGAGGACTATGTCCACCGCATCGGCCGCACCGGTCGGGCGGGCGCTGCAGGCAAGGCCTATTCACTGGTGAGTGCGGACGAGATCAAGCAGTTGAATGATATTCAGCAGGTGATCCAGCGCCATCTCACCCGGGAGTATGTCGACGGCTTCGAGCCGGACCATGAAGTGCCCCCCAGTGCTCCCCTGCGCAAGCCCCAGGTACACGGCCAGGCCCGGATGCAGCAACACCACAAGAGACCGGCAGGTGACGGCAAGCATACCTCCCGCGGTCGCGGCAGCGAGGGCCACAACCGGCCCCAGCAGCGCAACCGTCGCCCGGGAAGTCGCAGCGCGCGCCCGGCCCAGGGCGGCAACACCCGCTAGTCTGGCGGTTCGTCGTTAATGGCGAGCTGTTAGACCGGGACTCTACCCCGCCCGGTGGGCGGGGTAGTCCAGGGTCCGCCGAGGCATCCCCGAACCAATCGCAGCTGTCCTAGAATCCGGCCTCGCCGGCGCGAATTTTCGCGGCAAAATCCGCATCCAGCGGTTCGTAGCGACTGCTGCCCGGCTTCATGACATACATGTCGTCCTGCACCTGCTTAAGGTCGTAGGCCTGCTTGCGCAATTCCCCCTTGACCAGCTTGAAGGTACCGGTAGTGTCCAGCTCGCGCTGGATCCGCAGGAAAACCGGCCGGGCGTAGGCGGGCAGGTTTTTGCAGACGTGGGCCGAGAAACTGTCGAGGTCCAATGCCTTCACGCCATCGGTGAGCGCCAGCGCCGCCATGCCGGCACGGCCGTCGGCGCCGGGTACCTCCACCCCGTAAACGTTGCAAAAAGCGATCTGCGGATGGCCGTTGATAAGCTCACCCACTTCATTGGTGGAGACGTTTTCTGACTTCCAGCGGAAGGTGTCGCCCACCCTGTCTACAAACTGGTAGTGCGGTAAACCCATGGCGAAGCCCACATCCACTGTTTTCAGCAGGTCACCGGTGTTGAACCAGGCATCACCGTGTTTGAAGACGTTGCGCAGAATCTTTTTTTCCGTGGCCTCCTTGCTGGTATAACCCTCGAATACGGTCATAGGCGTGATTTTTCCCAACAACAGGCCGGGTTCACCCGGCGCGACCTTGATGCAATGCCCCTTGCCGTCCCGCAGGATCGCGTCCGCGTCCACGTCGTATCGCACCAGCGCGATCGGCAGGGTGGTGGCACCGACGGTACAGTCCTTGTTGAGAAAATTGAGAAAGGCCACGTTGCCTTCACTGGAACCGTAGAACTCCGAAACCCTGTTGATCCCAAAACGCTCCTTGAATTCATGCCAGACATCCGGCCGCAGGCCATTGCCCATCATGGTGGCCAGGGGGTTTTTGTAATCGTCCGCCTGGCGCGGGGTATTGAGCAGGTAACGGCACAGCTCGCCGATGTAGATAAAGCAGGTGGCGCCGTGCTCGCGTACTTCCGGCAGGAAATTGCTGGCGGAAAACTTGCGCCGGATAAACATGGTGGCACCGGTGCAGAAGGCCGCGCCAACCCCGAGGAAAAGGCCCGTGCCGTGATACAGCGGCAGGCACAGGTAAATGCAGTCGTTTGCGTCGCAGCGCAGCCCGGCCTTATAGGATGACACCGCCGTCAGCAGGAAGCGCCGATTGGACAGCACGGCAGCCTTGGGTAAGCCGGTGGTGCCGGAGGTAAAGACATACAGGGCGGTGTCGCCCAGGGTCATCTGCGCCGTCTCTGGCGGGTTGTTACAGCTTTCATCTGCCGCTTCCTCGGCGAGGTCCACGGCCCACTCCGGGCACGCCAGCTCGCCGGCGTCAGGCACGAACAGATAGCTGTCAACGGCCTCCAGGGCGGGATCATCGCGGACATCGGCTATGGCGTCGAGACGCTCCTCGCCGAAGACGATCAGGCTGGAATTGGTAATGCTCATGCAGTGTACGAGCGGCGCCCCCGTGAGGTTGGTATTGATCAGGGCGGCGGTTGCACCCAGCTTGTTGAGGGCGACCAGAATCGCCAGATACTCGATGCGATTTTCCAGCATCAGGCTGACGGTATCCCCGCGTTTCAGTCCCATGCCGCGCAGTGCCCCGGCATAGCGGTTGGCCTCTTCGTTGAACTCCCGCCAACTGAGCTGCCGGCCCTCGAAAATAACCGCCGTGTGCTCGGGATATTTGTCAGCGGTGGATTCGACCCGGGCCGCGAAACAGTCGCGAGCAGACAGGGGGCGCGGTTTCATTTCCCGGGCGAGCCCCAACAGGGACGGGACTTCAGCCAGGGTGGTGCTTACTTCTTTGATACGCATTGGTACTCCCCGCAGTGGACAGGTTAAAACCGGCACGATAGCGCCTGCGCCAGCGTCCGGCAAGGCGGGCGACAAACCGACTGATCAGGGCTCTATGGTCCCAGCAGGTTCGAGACCTTGCCAGCGGACAGCTTGGAAAACCAGGCCGCGTCGTAAGAGCGCTGCAACAGGTTGATGGCGGACAGGGCACTTACCACCCGTTGGGCGTAGTCCTCGCGCCGCGCCACCAGGTCGCCGGTGCCAGTGAGCAGGTCAAGGTGTTCCACCAGCCGCAAGCCGGTGGAGAACAGGTCCTGGGACACGGAGGATTCGCAACTGATCGTGCGGCGCAGCAGCATTTGCTCGCCCTGTGCCATCAGCCGGGTGATAAATTTTTTGCGATCGGGTACGGGCTGGGCACCCAGTTCCAGCAAAGACACGGCTATGATCAGGTAGGACTCCGAGATCGAACGCAGGATGGCGTGGCCAAAGCGCGGGGGTTTTTCCCGCAGCAGTTTCTGCAGCGAGTGCTCTCCGCTGGCCCAGTTGGGGTAGCGCTGGTCCGCCTCGAGCTGCACTTCCTGCAGGAACTCCTGCGTAGGTTTATAGAAAAACTCGAACTTGTAGAGATCGCGCAGGCTGAGCACGTTGCGCTCCAGTAACCGGGCGTTGGGAGCCTCGATACCCAGCGCGCAGCTGGCCAACCCGATTTCCGCCAGGGCGGCGCTCAGGAAGTAGTGGGTGATGGTGTTGCGGTAGTAGGCGGCGGCCAGCTTTTTGGCCCTGGGAATGTAATATACCGGGGCGTTCGCCTTGTCGAAGCAGCGGATCAGCCCCGAGCGTTGCAGAGCCAGCACGGCGGCCCGCACCTGCTCCTCGTCCTCCAGACTGAACCCGGAGGCCGCCGGGAGGCCGCGCTGGCGCACCAGGTTGGCTATGTCCCCGGCCTGGGCGTGAATCTCGCTGGCGGTCAGGGCGCGCCCGTTGGCACCCAGCAGCACCATGGTAAGCACGTCGGCCGATTTGATAGGGGTGATCTGCTCGATGCGTGAACACACCTCGAACCCCATGCGGGTAACCACCCCTTTATCGGGCCCGTCGCCCCCGGCCACGTCTTCCGACAGGGTGGTGGTCTCGCCCAGCGCGAGGGGTTGCGCGAAGCGCACGTACACCTTCCCATAGGGCTGTTTCATGCCGAAAATGTAGTTGAAAAACCAGCCCAGGGATTCCTTGCGCTTGGGTTCGCCGCGCTGGATGGCGACGTAGTCGTCTATCTCGGCGATGCGGTCGAAGGCGATCGACACCGGCACCAGCAGGACCTTGTCGACCTGTTCCTTCTGGCAGGATTCCACCACCCAGTTGAGGATTCCAAGTTTGGGTGGCGACAGTTTGCCGGTGCGGGAGCGGGTGCCCTCGATGGACCAGGACAGCGGCATCTTGTTGCGAATCAGGTAGTCGATGTAGCTGCGAAAGACCAGTTTGTAGATCGGGTCCTCCTGGAAGGTACGGCGCAGGAAAATGGCGCCCACCCGGCGCGCGAGACTGCCGAAGCCGAGGAAATTCATATTGATGCCGGCGAAAATCAGCGGCAGGGGCCTGAAGCGGTTCTCGTACAGCGAAAGCAGGAACACAAAGCTGTCCATGTGGGACTTGTGGGACCACAGGAACAGCAGCAGGTGATCTTTCGAGCGCTCGCGCAATTCATCGAGGGCCTCGAGGTTGATGTCCAGTTCCCGCTCATAGCTGCGGGTGTAGATGAAGCGCGCCATTTTTGCCGCGGGCCGCAGCCACGACTCCTTTGGTGTTGCCTCTATCTCGTGCAGGCATTTGCGGGCGTATTTTTGCGCCTGCTCCAGGGTTTTCCCGCTGGCCTGTGCGGCCTGCTGCAATTCGGCGATAAAGGCCGGGCTCTGCAGCAGGTCGCCGGCGCCGTCCGTGGGCATCATAGGCTGAATACTCCGAATAGCGCCGCGTGATCCGACAGGTCCCGCCAGGGCCCTTTGCACAGGCGCTGGCAGGCGTGGGGCCGCAGCCCCCGGTAGTAGATGCGATCCACCGACAGCAGCGGCGCCCACACCGGGAAGGTGCGCGCGTGACGGCCCTCCATCTTCACAAACAATTCCTCCAGGCCGAGATCCTGGTGCAGGTGGCGCTCGGCCCTGCGGCGCCAGTCGTTGAAGTCGCCGGCGATAATCATCGGTTCATCATGCGGCACATGCTGGTTGATCCGGTCGGTGAGCGCCTGGAATTGCTTATGCCGTTCCTGCTCCAGCAGGCCGAGGTGCACACACAGCGTGTGCAGGCGGATGGAACGCCGCGGAATCTCGATGATCCCGTGCAGGATGCTGCGGCTCGAACGTTTGAAAATTGAGACATCGATATTTTCCCAGCTGGCGAAGGGATACATGCTCAGGATGGCGTTACCGTGATCGCCCTTGCGGTAGATGGAATTGCGGCCGTAGGCGTAGTGCGGCCAGCTCTGGTCTGCCAGGTATTCGAAGTGGGGCTGGTCAGGGTAGGAAAATCGACGGCGCTTGGCATCGCTCTTGAGGGCCGTGCCGTGGATCTCCTGCAGGAACACCACATCGGCACCCGACTCGTCTATGCGCTCGCGCATCGAGTCGAGCACGAACCGGCGATTGCCGGTGCAATAACCCTTGTGGATGTTGTATGTCAGTACGTGGATCTTGTTACTCACGGGAATCCTTGCTTGTTGCGCCGGGGACCATCGCTCTACGGCTTGTCCCGATGCTGCTGTATGGCTTTGGCAGACCATTTGAAAACGTAATCACTGCCACTGGCGCCGGCGATAAACAGTACTGCCATGGAGCCGGCGGTAATGGCCAGCGATGGTATCCAGGTGGCGACCTGTGCGGCGAGCACCAGCATACAGAAGCAGATCTGGATGAACATGTTGGCCTTGCTCAACGGCGTGGCTGAAAACTCGAATTCGCCGACCAGCCAGTGATAGCAGACCGCCCCCAATACGATGACCAGGTCGCGGATGATGACCGCCAGCGCCAGGTACCAGGGGACCAGGCCGGTGGCGGCGAAGCAGACAAAGGCGACGGTGATAAGCACCTTGTCCGCAATGGGGTCGACCGCCGCGCCAAGCCGGGACAGCGCTCCGAGGCGGCGGGCTAGGAACCCGTCCAGGGCATCCGTCAGGCCGGCCAGCGCACCCGTTGCCAGCGCCCACTCATAATTCTGGTGCAGGATGAAATAGCCCAGGGGCACTGCCAGCAGCAGGCGCGAGAACGTCAGCGCATTGGGCAGGTACTGCAGCACTAGGGCCTGCCCTTCGCCCCGCCAGGTTGTAGCAGGTACACCGCCAGCTCACGTTGTTGGGTTTCGCTCAGCGGGAAGATCGGCATGGGCGACTGGGGTGACTTGAGCACATCGATCACGGCTTTGTAGCCGAGCCGGTCCGCCAGCCCGGTCAGCGGCTTCGGATTTTCACCCGACTCGTGACAGCTGGCGCAGTCGTAGTAGAAATACAGTTGCGCGCCGCGCTCGGCCATCGCAGGCAGGTCGGCTTCAGCCAGCCAGGCGGGCGGCTCGGCATCCAGCCGGCTCACTGCCGGCGCCGGTGTATTCGGCGGTTGCCAGTCGTGGCCTTCGTCACCATAAGTGACGCGGTAGATCGCTCCGGCGTAGTCATCCGAAATATAGACGGCGCCGTCGGGTCCCTGGGCCACATCGACCGGTCGTCCGGCAATGTCGCCGTCCCGGTTGAAGCCGGTGAGGAAGTCACGCTCCTCGACGCCGTTATCGGTCCAGTGCAGGGAGACGACCTTGTAGCCGTCGGCGATGCTGCGGTTCCAGGACCCGTGCAGGGCGACCAGGGCGGCCCGCTCGTAGCCGGCGGGCCAGTTGCGGCCATCGATAAACGTTATCCCCAGCGGGGCGTTATGGGCGCGAAAACCGTGGACCGGGGCAGTCGGCTCCCGTTGCCCTGCCAGTGGGTCGGGCCCCATGTCCGGGTCGGGTATGTTGGCGCCGTTGTAGTAGGGCCAGCCGTAAAAACGACCCTGCTCCACCAGGTTCAGCTCGCAGGGCGGGAAGTCGTCTCCCAGCAGGTCGCGGCCGTTGTCCGTCGCGTACAGCCCGTTGTTCCAGGGTGCCCAGTCGAAACCGACACTGTTGCGCAGGCCGGTGGCGAATATTTCGGCGCCACTGCCGTCGGGCTGGAACCGCATCATGGTGGCCCGCCGCTCGTCCTCTTCGACGCAGACATTGCAGGTGGAACCCTGGGAGAGGTACAGGAGCCCGTCGGGGCCGACCCGCAGGGTCTTGCTCCAGTGGTTGCCCTCGTCGGTAAAACCCTCTACCAGGGGTTCATAGTCTCCGGCGAGTCTCCCGTTGGCGCTGTCAAAAGCGACTCGGCCAATGCGGTTCGACTCGGCGATGTAGAGGGTGTCCCCGTCGAAATCCAGGCCCGCCGGACGCTTGAGGCCGTCGAGCAGCGTTATCACCGCGTCCGGTTGGCCATCGCCATTGGCGTCGCGACGCAGCAGGATAATGTCACCGGAATGGGGGCGGCTGAGCAGAAGGTCGCCGCCGGGGGTAAAACGCAGAAAGCGCGCCTTGGGTAGGTCGGCAGCATACAATTCCAGGTGAAATCCCGGCGGCAGCTGGAAACGCTGTTTCACGCTGGACGCAGTGGCAGGCGGGCCCTCCAGCCCCGTCAGAACGTTCAGGATCATCCTCAGGCTGCCGCTGTTGATGGTGCCGGTTACGATCAACGCGAGGGGTATACAGGCGAGTAATACCAGGACCGTCAGCAGGCCGATAACTAGTTTGCGCAAGTGTTCATTCTCCTGTTTCTGGTGGCGCCGCTGCACTCTGGCAGGTTGCGAGCGGCAGACTATACCATAGGCCGCCGCTGCGGAATCACTGCGGTTTTGTCCACCACCTGCGCAATGCCTTGTCCGTCTCAATGGCGATGAAACTCGGCAGGAAACACAGCAGGATAAGGGGCCACCACTGCGCGGGGAAGGGTGCGGTGCGAAACAGGGCCGCGGCGGAGGGAATCCAGGTGGGGATAAACCGGATGGTGATGCTAAGGGCTATGCCGGCGAGCAGCCAGGGATTGGAAAAGGGGTTGAGAGTGAACACTGAACTGTGGATCGAGCGGGCCGACACCACATAACCGAAGTGCGCCAGCAGGATGCCCCAGAACGCGGCGGTCTGGGCCTGGGTCAGCAGCAGTTCATCGACGATCCGGCCATCCACCACGGCCCCGGCGCCCAGGTAGTAGTAGAGCCCGAAGCCGGGCAGCGCGATCGCCAGTCCCATCACCACGACCCGTTGTATGAACAGGGCGTTGATGATGCGGACCCCGGGCTCTCGCGGCGGGGTGCGCAGCAGCCCCGCTTCTTTCGGCTCCATCATCAATGGCATGGTCAACAACACGGAATCAAGCAGGTTGATCCACAGGATCTGTACGGGCTCCAGTACAAAGCGGACGGAGAACAGGGGCACGGAGGCGGCCAGCAGGATGGCTCCCATGATCAGCAGGGCCTGGGCGGCATTGGTGGGCAGGGTGTAGAGAATCGCTTTTTGCAGGTTGTTCCAGGCGTGGCGACCCTCCTCCACGGCCGCGACGATGGTGGCAAAATTGTCGTCCGCCAGCACCATGTCGGAGGCTTCCTTGGCTACCTCCGTGCCGCTGATACCCATGGCAATCCCGATATCGGCGACCTTGAGCGCCGGTGCATCGTTGACGCCGTCGCCTGTCATGGCAACCACGTGGCCATTGGCCTGCAGGGCCTGGGCAATTGCCTGCTTGTGCTCCGGGGCTACCCGGGCAAATACCGAGACCTCCTCGGTCACCTTGCGCAGCCCTGCCTCATCCAGCTCGCTGAGCTCTGCCCCCGTCACTACCCTGTCCGCGACGATACCCAGCTGGCGCGCCACGGCCTGGGCGGTATCGGGGTGGTCGCCGGTGATCATGACCGTGCGGATTCCCGCATCCCGGCACTGTGAGATAGCCTCTATCGCCGAGCGCTTGGGCGGGTCGATCATGCCCTGCAGCCCGGCGAAGCAAAGCCCGTGCAGGTCTTCGTGACAGAGGCCGTCGTGATCCGGTGGCAGTTCCTTGACGGCGAAACCCAGGGTGCGCAGCGCATCGCGGGCAAACAGGCGGGCTACGGCCAGGGCTTCGGCGCCGTCGAAGGGCCGCAGCTGTCCGGCGGCGTCCGGTTCCTTGCTGCACATGGGCACCAGCACCTCGGGGGCGCCTTTCACCAGGACCAGGCGCCTGCCCTGGGTCTCGACCAGCACCGCCATGTATTTGGCGGAGGAGTCGAAGGGGATTTCCACCAGGCGCTGGACACCGTCCACGACCAGCTCCGCCTTGGCCCCGGATATGCGCAATGCGAGCTCGGTGGGATCCCCGGTGCCCCCCGTGCCTCTCAGGTGCGCGTTGTTACAGTAGAAGCCGCAGTTGAGCAGCTGCAGCAGGGCGGGTTGGTCCCCCGGCGGGACGGCGCGCTGTTCATACCGGAAATCGCCCTCGATGTCATAGCCGGTGCCGCTGACCTCGTAAGTCCTGCCGCCCGCGTAAACCCGGGTGACGGTCATCCGGTTTTCCGTCAGGGTGCCGGTTTTGTCCGAGCAGATGACCGAGGTGGCCCCCAGCGTTTCCGCCGCCGGCAATTTGCGGATGAGTGCCTTGCGACTAGCCATCACCACTCCGGACAGGGCCAGGATGGAGGTCACCAGCGCCGGCAGCATCTCCGGTATCGCCGCCACCACCAGCGATACCGCCCCGAGGAAACTGTAGGCGGTGGCGTAGCCCAGGTAGACCCCGTAGCCGAAATTGAAAGCTCCCACGATCAGGATCGCAACGATCAGGGTCTGGACAAACTTCTTCATCTGCCGCTGCAGCGGCGTGAGCCCCTTGTCCGCGGCCTTGACCAGGTCTGCGATGCGGCCGAACGCGGTGTTGCTCCCGGTCTCTACCACGATGGCGCGACCCGTACCCTGGGTGAGGAAGGTACCGGAGAAGCCCATGTTCTTCTGGTCTCCCGGTACAAGGTTGCTGCCCTCGAGCGGGGCGATCTGCTTCTGCACGGGCACCGACTCGCCGGTCAGGGACGACTCGTCGATGTGGATATTGCTGATTTCGAAGAACCGGACGTCCGCCGGAATTTTATCGCCCCCTTCCAGCACCACGATATCCCCGGGTACCAGTTGTCGGGCGGGTATCCGGCTTTGGGCATTCTCCCGCAGGACCAGGCACTCCTGCACCATCATGCTGCGCAGGGCATCGAGCGCACCCTCGGCCTTGCCTTCCTGCACGAACCCGAGCACCGAGTTGAGTAGCACGACACTGGCGATCACGATGGTGTCGGGCAGCATTTGGCTGCCCATCGCGGTGAGGATGCCGGTAACCGCGGCGGTGACCAGGAGTATGATCACCATGGGATCGTTGAACTGGCGCAGGAAGCGTATCCAGGCGGGGGTCTTGCGAAATTCCAGCTCGTTCGGGCCGTACAGCTGCAGGCGCGCGCCGGCAACTTCCTCGCTGAGTCCCGAAGAACTGCTTTGCAGGGTGTCAAACAGCTCGTCCGTCGACTGATTGTACCAGTTCGGGTTATCCATCAGGACGCCGCCTCAGGCGTAGTGTGGATAAACTGGCTGGAACATATGCGCCTTTACCTGCGCCAGCATGTCAGCCGGCTCCGGTTCCCGGGCCAGCCCTCTCGCGTGGGCGATTCCGGCGACTTCGGCTGCGATCAGTGCCGACACCTCGCGGATGCGCGACAGGCAGGGGTAGACCCGCCCGGCGGCCAGGTCTTCCTCGCCGACCAGCGAGGCCAGCACCCGCGCCGCTGCCAGGAACATTTCATCGGTCACCGCGGATGCGCCGCTGGCGACGGCTCCCAGCCCTACGCCGGGAAAGATGTAGGCGTTGTTGCCCTGGCCGGGCACCAGTGTCCTGTTGCCGACGGGGACGGGTGCAAACGGGCTGCCGCTGGCGAAGATGGCCCTGCCGTCGCTCCAGCCGTAGGCGTCCGCTGCGGAGCACTCGGCGTTGGCGGTGGGGTTGGAGAGGGCAAAAACGATTGGGCGCTCATTGAGCCCGGCCATGGTTTTCACCACCTCTTCATTGAATACCCCGGCCCGGCCCGCACAACCGATGATCGCGGTGGGCTCGAGCACACGAACCGCCTCCGCGAAATCGTCCACCGGGGCGTGCGGGTGGGCAAAGGGCGCCTTCTGGGCGGGAATGCTGTCACGCCCGGCAACCACCAGTCCCTGGCTGTCGAAAAACCAGCAGCACTGGCGAGCCTGCTCCAGTGGCAGACCCTGCTCCAGCATGGCGGCAACAATAGTGCTGCCGATACCGATGCCCGCCTGGCCGGCGCCGTAGAACAATACCCGCTGCCCGGCCAGCTCCCCGCCGGATATGCGCAGCGCGCCCAGCAGGCCCGCCAGTGCGACCGCGCCGGTACCCTGGATGTCGTCGTCAAACAGTGGCAGTTGCTCGCGGTACTGCGCCAGCAGGCGAAAGGCGTTGCTATTGCCGAAATCCTCGAGCTGAACCAGTGCCCTGGGAAAGGCGTCGCGCACTGCCTCGATAAACTCCGCCACCAGTTCGTCATAGGCGGGACCCCGTTCGCGCCTGCGCTCCAGGCCCAGGTAGAGAGGGTCGTCCAGAAATGCCTCGTTATTGGTGCCCACGTCCAGCATTACCGGCAGGCACTGGGTCGGGTTGATGCCCGCACAGGCGGTGTAGAGTGACAGTTTGCCGATGGGGATACCCATACCGGCGGCACCCAGGTCCCCGAGGCCCAGGATGCGCTCACCGTCAGTCACCACGATGATGCGCGGGTCCCGGTGGGGCCAGTGGCTGAGAATTTCCGCTACCCGGCCACGGTCCTGCAGGGAGACGTAAAGCCCGCGGGGGCGTCGATAGATATGGCTGAACTGCTGGCATGCCTTGCCCACGGTGGGGGTGTAGATCAGCGGCATGATCTGTTCAATATGGTTGGTCACGACCCGGTAGAACAGGGTTTCGTTGCGGTCCTGCAGCGAGATCAGGGCGATGTAGCGCTCCAGGTCCGACTCCTTGGCGCGCAGGTTCTCCAACACCCGCTGTTCCTGCTCCGCCGGTGAGCATATCTTTGGCGGTAACAGGCCCCGCAGGCCCAACAGATCTCTCTCCGCCTCGGTAAAGGCGGTACCCTTGTTGCGCACCGGGTCGTGCAGCAGCTTGACACCCCGCGGGAGCTCCTGATCTGGCTGGCCGGTCACTGTTGCCTCCTGGGCGAGAACGCGGTGGTATGGACTGGCGCCAGTCTAGCGAAAGGGCGGGGTAGCGGTTTTGAGGTTGATCAATGAAGGACCATAAAAAAACACCCGGCGAAGCCGGGTGTAAAGTTGCCTGGCGGGGGGGCCAGGACTTAGTGGATGAATTCTGCGCGAGTGCGGGCGTCGGTTTTGAAGGCGCCGCCGAGGGCCGTGGTCCGGGTGGTGGAGTTGGTGTCCATCACGCCGCGGGATTTCACGCAGTAATGAACAGCGTTGATGGTGACCGCCACGTCTTCCGTACCCAACAGGGTCTGCAGGGCTACCAGCACCTGCTGGGTCAGGCGCTCCTGCACCTGGGGTCGCTGGGCGAAGAACCGCACGATGCGGTTGATCTTCGACAGGCCGATGATCTTCTCCCCGGGAATGTAGGCCACCCTGGCACTGCCATCGATGGTGACGAAGTGGTGCTCGCAGGTGCTCACGAGGTCGATGTTGTCGACCTGTACCATCTCTTCCACCTGCATCTTGTTGTCGATGGCGGTTATTTTCGGGAACCTGCCGTAGTCCAGGCCTGAAAAAATCTCGTCGACGTACATCTTGGCGATGCGGTGGGGGGTCTCACAGAGGCTGTCGTCTGCCAGGTCCAGGCCCAGGGTGCGCGTGATGTCGGTAAAAGCCGCGGTGATGCGACGGTATTTCTCATCCCGACTGAGGCCGTTGGGCACCATGGGGGTCTCGAGGCCGCGCGCAACCAGGGCGTCGCGCACAAGCTTTGCCTCGGGCGACAGCTGGCTGGGGAAGGTCAACATTTTTTCAGCGACAGAAGATTCCATGATGTTCTCCATTCGGTTGTTGACAGTAGTTACGCCCGGATTTCGGGAACGGATTTACGACGGCGCAATTTTTTTGCGGCCAACGGCGGGGGGGCGATGCTATCCTGCCGAAAATACCGGCTGGTCCGGCGCAACAGCGGGGAGCGATTCGATGAAAATAGACCATATCAACATCTCGGCACCCATGACCCTGCTGGAGGCGACCCGGAATTTCTACTGCGAGGTGCTGGAGCTCGAGGTGGGCCCGCGCCCCGATTTCGGTATTCCGGGTTACTGGTTGTACGGGGACGGGCGCGCAATCGTTCACCTGATTGAGAGCGATGTCCACCAGCGCGCCCCAGCGCTCCATTACCTGGACCACGTGGCATTCGAGGTACACGGACTGAAAGCCTATACAGAACGCCTGGACCGGATGGGCGTGGCCTATGAGGTCAGGCACCTGCCCGATTTCAATATTTCCCAGGTGTTCTGTGAGGACCCCTGCGGTATCCGGATCGAGGCGAATATTCGCGATTGACGCTTCCGTCCACCGCCTCCGGGGACTGTGGTGTCAGCTTCGCCGACTGGCCCGCAGCAGCAGTTCCAGCCGGCCCTCGGGCAACAGCACACTGCGGGTGACCGAGAAGCAATCCAGCGTTCTTTCCAGCTGGCCCTGGTTGCAGGGGCTGTAACCCGGTAGCGGCGTCGCCCTGGGTCGGGTGCTGATCTGGTCGAGCTCCTTTATGCCGTACAGCTTGCCGCTTTGGGGGGTCTTCAGGCTGTGAACCGCAAAACCGTGGGCGAGGGTAGTATCCTTCAGGTGAGGGGCCAGCGCGTGTGCCAGGGCGCCGATAGCATCGCGCTGGAGAAAATTGAACAGGTCCCAGAACAGGCACAGGTCGAACCTCGTTCCGTCGGGGATCTGCATCAGGTCGAGTAAGGTCTGCTCGAGGGAGACCGTGGCATCCTCAGCGGGAGCCAGTTTGGCCAGGTCGCCGAACAGGTCGATGAAGTGGAGCTTACAGCGATAGTGGGAAAAAAACGTCACGGTTTCCGCCAGGGCGGGACCGATATGCAGGACTGTCAGGCGCCGTCCCTCGTCGACATGCTCGAACAGGGACGGCAGCAGGGCAGAGGGCTGACTGGGGATCACGGCAAGGCTGTTGTGTCGCGCTCCATGCGACGCTGAAGTAGCCTAGCCGCTCTTCAGATCCAACCGGGGAGCCTTGTTTTCCTGGGAGGGAAATGCAGTGGGTTCCTTGGCCGCCTGCGGTGCGGTCTTCGCCGCGGTGTCGCCGGGATCCATATCGATGCTGCCCTTGAAAATGGCGCCATCCTCCAGCAAAACCCTCGGCGCGATGATATTGCCGCGCACATTGCCGAGCTTGGAGATCACGACATTTTCGGTGCCGGTGATGTCGCCGTTGACCTTGCCATCGATCTTGATGGTCTTGGCCAGGATGTCGGCGGAGACCTGGCCCGATTCGCCGACCACGACCTGGTGGGCCTTCAGGCTGATGGTGCCTTCCACCTGACCCTGGATCAGCAGGTCTTCATCGCCTGAGATTTCACCTTTGATTTTGATGCTCGGTCCGATCATTGCGGCACTCCTGGCTGTCGTATGGGAAACGGGGGTGGGTTGGCTGGCGGCGGACTCCGGGGCTGCGGGAGCCGTCGGCTCCGGGGCACTGGTGGCTGCCGGTTTGTTCTTGTGACGATCAAACATGGTAATCGCATCCCTGGTACGGAAATGGCAGTTAAGCCTAGCAGCCCGCCCTGCCTTTGCCCAGTAGCTCCCGGCAGCTAAGTACACATTTTGGTCATTCGCCCCGGGCTGGTCGCCAGCCAACCTGCCAAACGATGTAACTGTGCCGCTGTTGGGGTAATCTCTCGGGCCGGGGCAGGCGGTCCGTAATGCCGGTTTGCCCGCCGCCGCAATTCACGAGACTGTTTATGGAAACCGCTACTGCCCTGTTCCCCCTGGCCCTCGCCATGCTACTGACTGGCGTGGTGGGCGGGCTGCTGGCGGGCCTGCTGGGGGTCGGGGGCGGCATCGTCATTGTGCCGGTACTGGATGCCGCCCTGGGTATTTATGGCGTCGACCCGGCCATCCGTATGCACGTGGCGGTGGCCACGTCCCTGGCGACTATTGTTCCCACCTCCATCTCCTCGGTTCGCGCGCATCACAGTAAAGGCGCTGTGGATAAAGCGCTGGCGCGCTATTGGGGCCCCTGGGTTTTCGCGGGTTCGGCAGTGGGCGCGGCCCTGGCGGCACAGTCCGGTTCCGGGGTGCTGTCCGCCCTGTTCGGTATTGTGGCACTGCTGGTGGCGCTGAAGATGATGCTGCCGCTGCAGGATGTGTTTATTCGCGATGGTGTTCCAGGAGGGCTGCTCGGCCCGGCAATACCCCTGGGTATAGGCGGGCTATCCAGTATGATGGGGATCGGCGGCGGCACCCTGAGCGTGCCTGTGCTGACCCTGTTAAACCAGCCTATCCACCGGGCGGTGGGTACCGCTGCGGTCTTCGGCCTGCTTATCAGCCTGCCCGGTGCCCTGGGGTATATGCTTGCCGGCTGGGGAGACAGCCGGCTGCCGCCGGGAAGCGTGGGTTATGTAAATCTCATAGGCCTGGTCCTGATAGCGCCCCTGACGGTGCTCACCGCCCCACTGGGGGCACGACTGGCCCACCGCCTGGGTCAGCGGCAACTCAGCCTGGCCTTCGGAGTATTCCTGCTGTTGGTTGCCACCAGGATGCTATACCGTACGTTCACCGCCTGACTGTCACACCTTTGTTGCCATTTGCAGCTACACTAACGAATTGAGGTAATGCGGTACCATTGAAGCCGGAGTGAATTCCCTGTGTTGCAATCAATTCTGGAAGCCTGCCGGGTGCTCCCGGTGGTCACAGCGATCGACGTCGATTCCACGCTGGCCCTGGCCCGGGCACTGCAGCGCGGTGGTATGCGGGCGATCGAGATCACCCTGCGCAGTGACGCCGCCCTGGACAGTATTCGCGCCGTGGGGGATGAAGTTCCGGGGCTGCGGGTGGCGGCGGGTACCGTTACCAGCCCGGCGGAACTCGACCAGGCGCTGGCGGCGGGGGCCACTCTCGTACTCAGCCCTGGTGCCACACCCCGGTTACTGCATGCCGCGGCGGAAAGTGGCGTCGATTTCGTGCCCGGCGTGGCCACTGCCTCCGAGATCATGCGCGGCGTGGACCACGGCTTCGGTATTTTCAAACTCTTCCCGGCGGAGGCTGCTGGCGGTATGGCGCTGCTGAGGTCATTTGCCGGCCCCTTTCCCTCGATCCGTTTCTGCCCCACCGGTGGCCTGCATCCGGGCAACTTTCGCGACTACCTGGCTCTGCCTAACGTGATTTGTTGCGGTGGATCATGGATGGTCGGCGCCGACCTGGTTCACAATGGTCGGTGGGAAGAGATCGAGGCCATGGCCCGGGCGGCCATGGCCGATGCCCCTTTAACCTGAACAACGAACATGCCGATTACCAGGCAAGGAGATCAGTTATGTCACAAGGCACGCCCGTCAGGGTGGGTATCATGGGTTTCGGCCAGACCGGTCGCCAGATTTATGACCTCGCCTCCCAAAGCGACGACGTCGAGGTAGTAGCGATAGCCGATATCGGCAAGCCGGAAATACTGCATTACCTGCTCGGCGCCGAGATGACCAAGCCCGCCCGGCACGAATTACAAGGCAATTTTCTCGTCAACCCGCGATTCCGCTCGCGCCTGATGCAGATCGACCGCCCGGCAGAAATGCCCTGGGACGTATTTGACGTGGACATGGTAATCGACTCCACCGGCAAATACCGCGAGACCTGTTACATGCAGGATCACCTGAATAATGGCGCCCGGCGGGTACTGCTGCGCACCCTGCCGGCAGATGGTATCGACCGCATCGTGATCCCGGGCATCAACGAGGCTCAAGCCCAGGCCACCGATTGCATGATCTCCGCCGGGTCCGCAACCACCACGGCCCTGTGCCTGCTGCTGCATGTGCTGGCGGGCACCTTCAAGATCGAATGCGGCAGCATGACGAGTATCCACTCCTATACCTCCGACCAGGCCCTGCAGGACTATGCGGGAACTGATATCCGCCGCAGCCGGTCCGCCGCCAAGAACATTATTCCCAACAGCCATGAGGCGGGTGAATGGCTCGGTCAGATATTGCCGGACTTTGAGGGCAAGTTCCTCACGTCCGCGCTCAATGTCCCGATCCACGAAGGTTGCCTGCTCGATGTCAACCTGGTGATGGAGGATTCGGCGGTGGGCGTGGAGGAAATCAATGAGGCGATGCGCGCCGGTGCCGCAGGCCTGCCCGGCATCGTCGGAGTGGTCGAGGATCCCATTGTCTCTTCTGACGTGATCGGCAACCCGCTGTCCCTGCTGTTCGATACCAAGGGCACGATCAAGGCGGGCAACAACACGATCAAGACCCTCAGCTGGTATGAGAGTCTGGGCCACGCCGCCCGCCTGCTGGATGTGGTGCGTATTTACCGTCAACTTGATGCACAGCAGGAGGCAGCGTGATGAAAATCGGAATCAATGGTTTTGGCCGTATCGGTCGCTCGGTCTTCCGTATCCTTGAAAATGTGCAGGGCATCGATGTCGTTGCAATCAACGACCTGTTCGATTACGAGGCCCTGCGCTACCTGCTGGATTACGACACGATCATGGGCCCTTTCGGCAAGGCCCTCAAGCTGGAAGGCGATCAGCTGATCACGGACAAGAGCCGGGTTAAATTGCTGAGCGAGCGCAGTCCGGCGGATATCCCCTGGGCGGAGCTCGGTGTGGATGCGGTGGTGGAGGCTACCGGCGTGTTCCGCAAGCGGGAGCAACTGGAACAGCACCTGGCAGCCGGTGCAAAGTATGTGGTGCTGACGGTACCCGCCAAGGACCCTGTGGATTACACCGTCGTGCTGGGGGTCAATGACGAGGGCCTGCGACCGGAGCACAGGATAATCTCGAATGCCAGTTGCACCACCAATTGCCTGGCCCCCATGGCCAGTGTGCTGGATGCCGAGTTCGGTATCGAGGAGGGCGTGATCAATACCGTGCACGCCTACACCAACGATCAACGCCTGGCGGACGTGCCCCATTCGGACTGGCGCCGCAGTCGGGCGGCGGCGGAGAACATCATTCCCACCTCCACCGGCGCTGCCAAGGCCGTAGGGGAGGTATTGCCGCAGCTCAAAGGCAAACTGCACGGGATAGCGGCGCGGGTACCTGTGCCGGATGGTTCGGTGGTGGACCTGTTCTGCAAGCTGGGTAAAAAAGTCAGCGTGGGCGATGTTCACGCGGCGGTGCAGGCGGCGTCACAGTCCGATCACTTGAGCGGTATCCTGCAGTTCAGTGACCGGCCCATCGTCTCCTCCGATATCATCGGCAACTCGCACTCATCTATCTACGACGCGGGGTTTACCGGCGTGACCAGCGGACGTTACCTGCGAGTACTGAACTGGTACGACAACGAGTGGGGTTACTCATGTCGGGTATGCGACCTGCTGGCCCGACTGAAGAGTGCCTGATGCAGGCGTGAACGACGCCGCCTATACCTCCCTGCGGGGCAACGTCAGTTTCCTCGGGCGCTTGCTTGGGGACACCATAGCCGCAGCCGAGGGCCAGCCCTTCCTTGATCTGGTGGAACAGATCCGCCGGCTCTCCAAGAGTGCACGGGAGGGTTCGGTCCAGGCCAGGGATGCGCTGCAGGCGGTGCTGCAGAACCTGCAGAATGAGCAGCTCGTGCCGGTAGCGCGAGCCTTCAGCCAGTTTCTCAACCTGGCCAATATCGCCGACCAGCACCACAACGTGTCGCGCGGGGCCGACCAGTTGCTGTCCGCTTCCCGCAGCCTGACTACCAGCCTGGGCGAGTTGCTGGAGGAGGGCGTGGCGCCGGCGAAGGTCGCAGAGACCGTGCGCGAACTGCGGATTGAACTGGTGCTCACCGCGCATCCCACCGAGATTACCCGCCGTACCCTGATCCACAAGCACGGTGAGATCGGTCGCTGCCTGGCCCAGCTCGAGTTAAACGGGCTCACCGAGCGCGAGCGCGATCGGCTGCACCTGAGGCTCAGGGAATTGATCGCCCAGATCTGGTTCGGCGATGATTTTCGCACGGAGCGACCCACGCCGGTGGACGAGGCCAAGTGGGGTTTCGCGGTGGTGGAGGATTCCCTGTGGCGAGCGCTGCCGGAGTTCCTGCGGCGGCTGGACCGAACCCTGTTTGACAGTTGCGGTGAGCGCCTGCCCCTGGAGGTCTCGCCGGTATCATTTGTCTCCTGGATGGGGGGCGATCGGGACGGCAACCCCAATGTCACCGCCCGGATCACGGCCGAGGTGATGCTGCTCAGCCGCTGGCAGGCCGCCGACCTGTACCTGGCGGATGTGGTGCATCTGGTGGAAGAACTCTCCATGACCCGCTGCAGCGAGTCCCTGCGGGAACTGGCCGGCGACGCCCACGAGCCCTACCGGGTAGTATTGCGCCAACTGCGGGACCTGCTGCGCCATACCCGGCTGGCCATCGAAGCAGAGCTGGCAGGTGAGAGTGTGCCGGAAGGGGAGATACTGCATTGCAGCGACCAGCTGTGGCGGCCACTGCATGCCTGCTACCAGTCCCTCGTCGAATGCGGAATGCAAATAATTGCAGACGGTGCCCTGCTGGACCTGCTGCGCCGGGTGCGCTGTTTTGGCGTGCACCTCGTGCGCCACGATGTCCGCCAGGACAGTGCCCGGCACACCCAGGCCCTGTCGGAGCTCACCACCTGGCTCGGCCTGGGAGACTACGCCGCCTGGGACGAGGAGGCCCGTCGCGCGTTCCTGCTGCGGGAGCTGGCCAGTCGCCGCCCACTGGTGCCACACCATTGGCAGCCATCGGCTGAGGTACAGGAGGTGCTGGACACCTGTGCGGTGGTCGCCAGCCAGCCTCCCCAGGCTCTGGGCGCCTACGTGATCTCCATGGCCCGGCAGGCTTCGGACGTGCTGGCGGTACACCTGTTACTCAAGGAGGCGGGGTGCAGCCACAGCCTGCCGGTCGCCCCCCTGTTCGAGACCCTGGACGACCTGTCCCGGGCCCGGGAGGTGGTCGCTGCACTGCTGCAGGACAGCTGGTACCGCGGTCATATCGAAGGTCGCCTGATGGTGATGATCGGCTATTCCGACTCCGCCAAGGATGCCGGGGTGCTGGCCGCCGCCTGGGCCCAGTACCGGGCCCAGGAGGAGCTGCTGCAGACCTGCGGCGATTTCGACACGCGCCTGACCCTGTTTCACGGTCGCGGCGGCACCATAGGTCGCGGCGGCGCCCCCGCGGGGGAGGCACTGCTGTCCCAGCCTCCGGGTTCGCTGAAGAACGGCCTGCGGGTGACGGAGCAGGGCGAGATGATTCGCGCCAAACTGGGCTGGTCGTCGATGGCAGTGAAAACCCTTGCCCTCTACACGGGGGCCATCTGCCGGGCCAACCTGCTGACGCCGCCGGCGCCCAAGGCGCAGTGGCGGGAACTCATGTCCGCCCTCGCCGCCGATTCCTGCGAGGCGTATCGCGCGGTAGTGCGTGAGGAAGCGGATTTCGTACCCTACTTCCGCCACGCAACCCCGGAGCAGGAACTCGCCAAGCTGCCTCTGGGTTCGCGTCCCGCACGCCGCGCCGGCGGTGGCGGTATCGAGAGCCTGCGGGCCATTCCCTGGATATTTGCCTGGTCACAGAATCGCCTCATCCTGCCCGCCTGGCTGGGCGCGGGTGCCGCTCTGCGGCTGGCGCTGGATCGCGGCCAGGGCGACATGCTGCGGGAAATGGCGGCAGTTTGGCCGTTTTTCGCCACCCGCCTGTCGATGCTGGAAATGGTGTTTGCCAAGGCCGATAGCGGTATCTCCGCCTATTACGACGAGCGCCTGGTGCCTGCCGGGTTGCGGCCCATCGGCGCAAGCCTGCGCAGCCAGCTGGCTGCCGACTGCGACACAGTCCTGGAAATCAGCGGGGGCGGGGAGCTGCTGGCGGCGGAGCCGTGGATTCGGGAATCGCTGCGGTTGCGCAATATCTATACCGAACCGCTTAATATGCTGCAAGCCGAGCTGTTACAGCGCAATCGCCAGGCCCCGGAGCCGGTGCTGGAGCGGGCGATCATGGTGACTATAGCCGGGGTAGCCGCCGGCATGCGCAATACGGGCTGAAGGAGCCTCGTACCGCCAGAGGCTTTTTCCTGCTGGCTGTGTGGCGACATTGCCTTGACCCCGTGTGCCGGTCAACTCAGAATAGCCGCAGCTGTAACTGACCAATCAATTTCCCTAGTGAAGGTGTACTGATATGCAAAAACTATTCAAGGCCGGTCTTCTCCTGCCCCTGTTGTCCCTGCTGATGCTGGTGGGTGCGCCCGCCCAGGCGGACGAGTACAGCGATACGATCAATGCCTTCAGGAACGCGGGGGAGAGCGGCAAGTTTTTTGACACTGCCTATGGTTACGCCGTATTCCCGACCATCGGCAAGGCGGGCTTTGTCGTCGGTGGCGCCTATGGCGAGGGGCGGGTCTACGCCGCCGGCCAGTATGTGGGTAACGCCTCGATGACCCAGGTCACCGCCGGCTGGCAGCTGGGAGCCCAGGCCTTCAGCCAGATTATCTTTTTCCAGAACCAGACGGCCTACCAGGAGTTTACATCGGGCAATTTCGAGTTCAGTGCCCAGGCTGCCGCTGTCGCCATCACGGCGGGGGTATCAGCCGATGCCAGCACCACCGGCGGCCTGGCAGCGGGCGCCAGTGGTGGCCGCAATGACGCCACCACTGCCCACGGCGGCTATCGTCGCGGCCTTGCGGTGTTCACCATTGCCAGAGGCGGCCTGATGTTTGAAGTGTCTCTCGGCGGGCAGAAATTCAAGTACACGCCGCTCGCGGCAGTGCAATAGCCTGGTTACTGGCCCGCTAGCGCGCGGGCTTCCTCCAGTGCCGTCGCGGGCACGTCTCCGATCAGGATGACGTGCCAGTGGCGCGGCCCGTGGGCGCCGTAGACCAGTTTGCCCTCGATGTCAGCGGTGCTGGATGGGCCGGCGATAAAATTGATACCCCTGGGCCAGCCCGACTTCGCCGTATCCCGTCGGATGCGCTCCCAGGCTCCCTCCATATCCCGCACCAGGCGGCTGCTGTCTACCATCACCAGATGGTGCTCACTGAGCAGGTTGTTCGCTGCCGGGTTGGCCTTACCCGTCGTGGTGACGATGGCGCCGATTTCCGCCACGCCCACCAGGGCGTAGCTCAGCGAGACGGCTTCTCCCGGTTCAACGCTGCCAAAACGCGGCAACACGCCCGCTTCGCGCCAGGGCATTGCCGCCAGGTGGGGGTCGTTACCGGCGACCAGGCGGTGGCTGCGAAAATGCCGGTACAGGTATTCGGCCACTGCCTTGACCGCGCTGGAGCGATTGGCCGCGCAGTCCACGGTGCCCTGGTTCTTGAGCACGTTTGCCAGGAACGCGGTGCTGATGTCCGGAGCCGGGAGGTCGGCGGTGGGCGCATTGCCCATCGACTCCAGTTCGCGGCGGATAGTTGCCGCGTCGACTTCGCTCTGCGCCCGGCTGACACGGGCGAAAATGCGGGAGCGCGGGCTATCAGTCATGGTCCCGCCTGCGTCTCGGTTTTTTACCCCGCGGTCCGCCGGGATGCGCCCCGGGCTTTTTGCCGCTATCTTCAGCGGCGGGCCGAACGCCCCCTGGCCTGCGCGGGTCGGGTTTGCGTGGCCAGTCCACTCGCAGGCTCGGTTCGATGCGCTCCGCTGCGCCGCGCCTGGCAGCGCCTCGGCCCGCTTTCGACCCGGGCAGAAGTGGCCCGGCTCGCTGTGGTGTCTTTGCCCGGATTCTGCGCCGCCTTGTGCTCGCTGTCTTTTTCCTGGCGTTGCCTGGCGGCGTACTGTTGCATAAAAGTCCTGCCCTGGGGCGCCGGGAAATCCCGTTGGCTGGTCCATCCCGCCGCCAGCGGCAGCCGGGCAAAACTGCCCTTGCGGGCTCCCAGCAGGTGGAGCGTGGAAATGCCCAGCCCCGTTACCGCGTGGTAGAGCGCCGGATGCCGTGCCAGCCACCCGTGGAGCCGCATTCCCAGGCGCCAGCGGGAGGAGGACAGTTTCTGCTTCGTCTCATCGTGGCGCAGGTCCCGCAGCAGGTCCGGCAGCGGGATGTCCGCGGGGCAGACCTCCGCGCAACGACCGCAGCTGGTGCAGGCATTGGGAAGGGCGTTGCTCTGCTCGAGTGAGGTCAGCAGGGGGGTGAGTATCGAGCCCATCGGCCCCGGGTAGACCCAGCCGTAGGCATGGCCGCCGACACCCGCGTAGATCGGACAGTGGTTGAGACAGGCCCCGCAGCGAATGCACTGCAGCATTTCACGGTAGTCGCTCGCCAGGATCTCCGTACGCCGGTTATCGAGCAGCACTATGTGGGTTTCCAGCGGGCCGTCGATGTCATGTTCGCGCCGGGGCCCGGAGTAAAAACTGGTGTAGCAGGTTTGTGGCTGGCCTGTCGCTGAGCGCACCAGCAGGCGCAGCATGGCGGTCGCATCCTCCAGTCGCGGCACGACCCGGTCGATAGTGGTACAGATGACCAGGACATTGGGGAGGTTGGCGCACAGGTCACCGTTGCCCTCGTTGGTCACCAGCATGGTGTAGCCGTTCTCCGCCACGAGCGCGTTGGCGCCGATGATGCCGACCTCGGCCTTGAGAAAATGCTCGCGCAGCACGCGACGTGCCTCGCTCACCATGTCTCCGGTCTCCGCCAGTTCGCGCTCCCCGAGATCGTGTTTGGCAAAAAACAGCTCGCGCACTTCGGCGGCTGACTTGTGCAGCGCGGGGCCGACGATGTGACTCGGGGTTTCGCCCGCCTGCTGGATAATGTATTCGCCGAGATCGGTCTCCATCACCTTCAAACCGGCGCGTTTGAGGAAATCGTTGAGACCGGTCTCCTCCGTCACCATGGACTTGCCCTTGGCGATGCGCCGCGCGCTGTGCTGCTGGCAGATATCCAGTACGATGCTGTTGAGCTGCTCACCATCCTCGGCGAAATGCACGTGATTGCCATTGTGCAGCGCTGCCTGTTCGAACTGGTTCAGGTAGTGCCCGAGGTGTTCGAGGCTGTGCTGTTTTACCTGCTTTACATGCTCGCGAAGTGCTTCAAAGTGGCCGAAGTTTTTCATCGCGGCGTCGCGCACGATGGGCGTGAACAGGGCCATCAGGTCGCGGCGCTCGGCCTTGCCCGCATCCTGCAGTGCCGCGTGGGCATTTTCGAGAAACGTGTTACTGGTTTGTTTCAAACTGGCGCTTCCGTCACTGCTTGCCTTGGCCGATAGGGGGGCTGTCGAGCTCGCCACTGAGAAGCTCGGCGATGTGTCTTACCTCGATGTTCGCGCCATTGCGTTTGGCGCGGCCCGCGATATTGAGCAGGCAGCCCAGGTCGCCACCGGCGAGTATCTGCGCTTTCGTGGCCAGGGCGCTGCTGAGTTTGTCCTCCACCATCTTGCCGGAAATCTCCGGCATCTTGGCACAGAAGGTTCCGCCGAATCCGCAGCAGACCTCGGTCTGCTGCAGCTCGCTGACCTGGGTATCGCACAATTTCTCCAGCAGCGCGCGTGGCTGGCTCTTGATCCCCAGTTCCCGCAATCCGGCGCAGCTGTCGTGGTAGGTCACGCCGGGCAATTCTACCGGAGCACGCTCGCCGCGCTCGATGTGCGCAATATCGTTGAGAAACGTGGTCAGCTCAAACGTTTTCGCCGCGAGACGCAGGGCCCTTTCGCGCCACTCGCCCTCCAGCATCCGGGGATAGTGATGGCAGATCATCCCGGCGCAGGAACCCGAGGGCGCCACCACGTAATCGGCGCCTTCATACTGCTTTATCAGTTGTTGGGCCAGCGGCACCGACGACTCGTAATCACCGGTATTGTAAGCGGGCTGGCCGCAGCAGGTCTGGCTCAGGGGAACGGTCACTTCACAGCCGGCCTGCTCCAGCAGTTTGATACTGGCAAAGGCGACGGAGGGTCGAAACAGGTCCGCGAGGCAGGTGACGAACAGCGAGACCCGCAGGGCTTGTGGCGGGCTCGGCTGATCTGTTGGGGGGTAGTCATGCAACCGTAGTCCCTGGTGGTCGTCGCTGGTTGGCTGGTCTTTTGCACCACAGTATATCGAATACAGGGAAGCCCTGTCGCCCTGTACAGCCCTGTGTCGCGGGCTAAAAAATACCCTGCAGTGAGAGCAGCGCGACAGCGGCGGCGGTGCTGGCCAGGATCGCCAGGGCACCCAGCGCCAGGGGATGGCGGCCCTGGAGCAATTTGACCGTGACTATCTTGCGGTCCACTTTCACCCCTTCCCTCGCAGCGGGGACGACCTGTCGGGCGATACCGGCGGGTGCGAATGCCGGCAGCAGGGGCGCACCGGTGAACACCGTCACGTCGTCAATCATGAGGAAGGGGCCGCGCCAGTGAATGCGGCTGCCGGAGCCCAGATGGTACATTCCCTGGTGATCCACCAGCAACAACTCCCGGTCTCGCGTGCCGATATGTCCGGGATCGCTGCGTTGCAGCAGTAGCAGGGCTACCGCCGGCCCCGTCAGCGCCAGCAACAGGGCGGCCAGTAGCAGGCTTGATGCCCCCAGGCCTATGGCGCCCAGGATGAGTCCAAGAGCCAGCACGGCGCAGGCGATGCCGGTTTTGTGAAGCCCCGCGCTGCGCTCCGGGGCCAGTTCCACCCAGTCTATGGTGTCGTCAAATTCGTCTATCGGCTCGGCGCCGCGCCCTCGGCATGAACGGTAAACCTGGCTGCGTGCCCGGTGCAGGATCCCGACAAAGAAGCTGGCGACGGCTGCAAGCAGGCACAATGCCAGGGCCGAGCGCCAGCCGAGCTGCACCAGGTTGGCGCGGTGGGCCTGCCCTTCGGCCAGCTCGACCAGTGCTGCCGAAACCAGTGGCGCCTCCGCCATACCAGCGCTGCTGAAGCGTTGTATCGGTATGCGAGCCGGGTCAGTGATTAACACCCGGTTGCCCCAGCTGGCCAGTTGGGTCGGCCGGCTGCCTGTCGCCAGAGCAAGGCTGTCCACGAATTGCCAGTTCGCGTCAAAGCGGTAGAGTCGGCTGGCATCCTCACCGGTATGTTCCAGCAAAACCCACCAGTGCTCGCCGTTCCAGAGGAAGTCGATCACCCTCGCGAAAGTCGGGCTGTCGGCTCCGGGCGGGAGCAACACGACCTCATCCAGCTGCTGGCCGAAGGCCTCGTCCTCGTAGCGAAAGACACGGATGCCTGGCCCCGCCGGGCTGTTGGTAAACAGCAGTCCTGAATCCAGCCGCAATATCGGGCTCGCAGGCAGGTCGAGCGCGGCCCGGGCAAGCAGCTCACCATTGGTGCCGAACTTCAGCAGTTCCCCGGTGACGCTGTCGGCGACAAAGAGAGTCCCGTCCAGCGGGTGAACCGTGAACGCTGACACTGACGTGGCTCCCGCTTGTCCCGGAAATGGCTCACAGCCGGGTATTTCGAGATCACACAGCAACAGCTGTGGCGGCGTCTGTGCTTTATTGTTCGCAGTCGCGAGCACTCCCGCAGCCAGTAGCTTGCCGTTGTTGTCAAACGCCATTGGCGCATGCAGCGCGGCAACGCCCAGCTCCGTCAGTGCCAGTTCCGTCACGCTGACGCCGGCCCGGTCGTGCAGAAACAGGTGATCGCCGGCCAGCAGCAGCGGCTGTTCCCGGGCATTCACCGCGATGTCGGCGGCACCGGTGACAGGTGCCGCAGCCGGCAGGATGAACAGGAGCGCCGCCAGCAGCAGCGTGAGGCCGAAAGCGATGGCCGCAACGGTAAAGGCCATTTGCATGATGCGCTGGGATTGTTCGGGCCTGGCGCGAATTTCGGGGGTATTGCGAAACGGTGTGAGGCTGTAAAGGTTAGGCGCGCCCGGCTGGCGTCTGCGCCTGGTCTCGCCTGCCGGGCTGCGCCGTCGGGAGGGCGTTTCCAAACGTGTCCTGACCCGTGCCCCGACCGGTTTGAGCGCGGTTTTTTGTGCGAGTTCGACGGCGGCGCGCGCTATGGCCTGTTCTTCCATGGCGCGGCGCTGGGCCAGTTGCTCCTCCCGCTCAGCCCGGGCGCGCGCCTGCTCCTGTGCCCGCTTGCGTGCCTCCTCGGCCGCCTTGCGCTCGCGCTCGGCTGTTTCTGCCGCCTGTCGGGCGCTCGCCAGGGCTTTCGCTTCTTCCTGCGCGGCTTTCTGTTTGGCTGCTTCAAGCTTTGCCTTGTGCTGCGCCTCCCGGGCAAGGGTTTTCTGCCGTGCGCGCTCGCTCGCCTTGTCGCGTTTTGCCGCTTCCCTTTCCCGGGCCTTGAGGGCTTTCTTGAGAGCCTTTTCCTTGGCTTCGAGCTGGGCGGCTTCTTCTGCCTCCAGTCGCTGCTGGGCTGCGCGGTCAGCTCTGCGAGCTTCGGCTGCTTTTTTGGCTGCTTGCTCCCCCGTATCTGCCGGTTCGACCGGCTTGGCACTTTTCTCCGCCTGTGCCGCCTCAGCTTGCTTGCGCGCGGGAGAGCTGTTTTTCTCGCCGCCGTGCAGGTCGCCGCGTTCACCGATCTTTACCAGTTCAGCGTGCACTCCAAGGCGCCGCAGGCGGGCGTAAAGCCCGGCGGCCTCCCTGCGTTCCAGGTTGCGCCGCAGTACGACCTGGTCGCCGGAGAAACAACGCTGCAACAGGGCCTGGTCATCTATCTCGAGCACCTTTGCCATGCCCGCTTTCGCCACCTCGGGATCATGGCCTGCGAGGATTTCGCCGCTGAAGGTTAGATTGAACCTGTTCACGCCTGTGTATCTCGCTTTGCCGTTACCGTGGTGATGTCTCGCGCTGACTGACGGGTGTTCACGCTGGAGTTGTCCCCTGGCTAGTCCGTCTCGACGAACTCAAAATCGAGACCTGCATTGCTCGCCAGGCGCTGCTGTAACTGCCCGCCCATGGCAGAGGCGGGAGTCCAGAAGCCACCGCCGGTGAGCGGCTCATCCAGGGCAAGGCAGACTGCGGACTCGCCCAGCATTTTTGCGGTGGAACCATAACCCGGGTCCATGTCTCCGGTGACTTTGAGCCGCAGGTCCAGGCTGCGGTCCTTGGGATGGACACCGTGGAAAAAAACCTCCCAGTAACCGTTTTCACGCTGGCGGCGGGAAGGTCCGTCGCCGGGTGACGGCAACAGCTTCTGGGCGAGTTTGCGGGCGGGACCGAAACCCAGCGCCAGCATGCCGGCGCCGGCGCCGACAGCGGCTGCGGTAGCCTGGCCCCGGGAGCGATTCAACACCGCCTCTTCGTACTGGAAATCCTTGCCCCAGGGCAGGCCGAGCAGGGCATTGCTACGCCGCACCACGCGGGTGTTCACGGCGGCCATGATGAAGGGCGAGGTCCACTGGCCAAAATCCGGATCAAAGCGGGCATCGGTCTGGTCGGGGCCGTCCTTGCCCGCGGGCACTTCGGGTGGATTAAGAGCGTAGGGGTTATCCATCACCTGCCGGATAGAAGGGTCCCGCTTCACTTCCTCCAGCATGTTGAGCATGCTCGCGATCGTACCGCCACTGGCGCCGCCGCGGGTACGACCGACCCTGGTCTTGACCTGGCGGGCGGGCACACCGTAGCGTTCCAGCATCTCCTGCTGCAGGTACCAGGTACCGATATCGAAGGGGATGGAGTCGTAGCCACAGGTGTGGACGATACGCGCGCCGGACCCCATGGCGGCGCCCTGGTAGGCGGGAATGACCCGCGCCATCCACTGCACCTCGCCGGTCAGGTCACAGTAATCCACGCCTTCCTCGGTGCAGGCCGCCACCAGTGGTGTGCCGTACTTCGCATAGGGCCCGACCGTGCTGCATATTACCCGGGTGCGGGCCGTCATCCGCGCGAGACTGGCGGGATCGCCGCTGTCCGCGATCAACACCGGCAGGCTTTTCCGCCGGTTTTTCGGCAGGCACTCGTCGCGCACCTGCTCCAGTTTTTCCGGGTTGCGCCCGGCGATGGCCCAGTTCAGGTCGCCCTCGGTCCCGTAGGTTCGGACCAGGTACTCGGTTACCAGGTGGCCGGTGAAACCGCTGGCGCCCCAGACGACCAGGTCAAATTCGCGTTCTGCCATAGTATTTACCTCAAAGTAGCCGCTCCGCATCGGGTGCCGGAAGTCCGGCGGCGGAGCGATTTAGTGAATGCCGTGCATCATTTTCTTCAGTATCGGTGTGGCCAGCAACAACAGGGCGGCGCAGCCCAGGCCGGTATAACACAAGTCCGTAAACAGGTCGGTGTAACTGGCCAGGGCGATAGCGGTGTCGGCCACCGCCCCGTCGACGGTCTCGATCGCCGCCAGCTTGGCCAGTTGGGCGGCGACAAACTCGGAGTAGGCTGTGGCCAGGAACCAGGCGCCCATCATAACGCCGACCACACTCGGCACTGCCAGCTTGGTCACGGCGGAAAGCCCGACGGGTGACAGGCACAATTCACCCGTGGTGTGCAGCAGGTAGGCCAGGACCATCCAGTAGGCGGCCACCAGGCCGGCCTCGTCGGGCGAAGCCGCACCGTAAACAAGGGCGCCGAAGCCGAGTCCGGCCTGGGCGATGCCCAGTGAAAATTTCATGGGGGTGGACGGCTCCAGGCCGCGCCGGCCCAGTAGCGTCCACAGCCAGGCAAATAAAGGCGCGAACAGGAAAATAAAGAACGCATTCATGGCGCCGAACTGTGAGGCCGTGAGCTCGAACCCCAGCAGGGTACGGTCCATCACCCGGTCGGCAAACAGGGTCATGGAGGCGGCGCTCTGCTCAAACAGGGCCCAGAACACCACGGTCGACATGGTGAGGATCACCAGCACGATCATCCGGCTGCGTTCCACCGGATTGCACTTTACCGTGATGAACCAGCCCAGCCCCAGCAGCACGACGACGGACATGATATGCAGCAGGTGGCCGACGGCGCCGTGGAACTGCAGCATCTGCCAGGCCGCCGCCACACCCAGCAGGCCGCACAGGTAAATGGTCAGCTCCTTGCTGATGCCCAGGGGCGACTTCTGTCGCAGCAAGGCCGGGTCCCCGGGTTCCGCCTGGCCGTGCAGATGGCGCTGTCCGGCAAGAAAGGAGGCCAGCCCCACCAGCATGCCGATACCCGCGACACCAAAGCCGTAGCGCCAGCCGAAGGTTTCGCCCAGGTAGCCGCACAGCAGGGTGGCGCTGAAGGCGCCGAGGTTGATACCCATGTAGAAAATTGTGAAACCCGAATCCCGGCGCGGATCGTCCTGGCCATACAACCTGCCGACAATGGTGGAAATGTTCGGTTTGAGAAAGCCCACCCCGATGACGATCAGTGCCAGCGAGAGGTAGAAAACCTGCAGGGCCCCCTCGTCGCGCAGGATCTGTCCGCCCTCGTTGCGAGCCTGCTCCCCCTCGACGGCCATTCCAAGGTGGCCCAGCACCAGCAGGATACCGCCGAATACGACGGCTTTGCGCATACCCAGGTAGCGATCAGCCAGCAGGCCGCCAATGACCGGCATGGCGTAGACCAGGGCGGCGTAGCTGCCCAGAACCTCGAGACCACTGCTGTCAGTGAACAGGTGATACTTGGTGAGATACAGCAACAGCAGGTATTTCATGCCGTAGAAGGAAAACCGCTCCCACAGCTCGGTGGTGAAACAGACCAGCAGCCCCCGCGGGTGGCCAAAAAAACCGGTGTCGCTGGCCGGGTCGGTATAGGGAATGCTGACTGTTGCCATAGTTCTTATTGTTCCGCTCGATCGGCTGCTTCATGGGAGGCCAGCGCGCTATTATAGGGACAGAAATGGGTCCTGGGCACGTATTGCCGATAAATACTGTGAACCACCCGGTATACCGCCAATGGGGTACTGGTCCTTGCGGGTTTCCCAAGGTATCCTTGCGCGCTTGTAACAGGAGCTCTGGCATAGTGCCAAAAGAAAATACAGGTCTGGCAACGGTCAGGACGTGTGGCTGGGCCGTCTCCGGAACCCTGGCACTGCTGGTGATACTGCTCGCAGGTTGCGGTGCCCCTCCCTGGAACAACCCCAATCCGCAATATGATGACGATTTCATCACCTACCAGTCGGTGATGAGCCCGGCCCCGCCCAAGCACCTTGACCCGGCTACCTCCTACGCCTCCGATGAAAGTCTCTTCATCGACCAGATTTACGAGCCCCCGATGGGTTATCACTTCCTCAAGCGCCCCTACGAGCTGGTGCCGCTTGCCCTGGATTCCGAGCCGAAGCTGATTTTCCTCGACGCGGATGGCAATGAGGTGGCGGAGGACGACGAGGCGCTGGTATTTTCCCGCTATACCATGCGGGTGCGCGAGGACGAGCTATACCAGCCACATCCGGCCTTTGCCCTGGACGCGCAGGGCAAGCCCCTCTACCTGTTCGAGACGGCCCAGGAGGGCTCGCGCTATCGGCAGGTACCGGATTTCCCTGAAACCGGCAGCAGACCGGTGCAGGCCAATGATTTTGTCTATGCGATCAAACGGCTGGCGGATCCTGAGATCGGCTCACCGATGCTGGGTTTCATGGCGCACTATATCGTGGGCTGGGAGGCGTTTTCCAAAGAGGTGGGGAAGGTCCCCCGCGGCGGCTGGCTGGACCTCAATGATTACGCTATGGATGGGCTTGAGGTGCTGGACGAGCGTACGTTCTCGATCACCATCAACGGCCGTTACCCCCAGTTCAGTTATTGGCTTGCCATGCACTTCTTCTCGCCCATAGCCCCGGAAGTGGATCGCTTCTACCACAACCCCGGTTTTGCCGAACGCAACCTGACCCTGGACTGGTGGCCGGTGGGGGCGGGTCCGTTCATGATGGTGAAAAACGATCCCAACAGCGAGATCGTACTGGAGCGCAATCCCAATTTCCGCGAGGAGTTTTACCCCAGCGAGGGCGAGCCCGGTGACCGGGAAGCGGGCCTGCTGGATGATGCCGGCAAGCGAATCCCCTTCATCGACCGGGCCGTTTATCGCCTGGAGAAGGAGGTGCTGCCCCTGTGGACGAAGTTCCTGCAGGGCTATTATGACCGCTCCGGTGAAGTGCACGGTAATACCAACGGCGTCTACGACCAGGCTTTCGTGGTGGGCCCCGACGGGGTCGAGATGTCGAAGGAACTGGAGGATCACAATATCACCATGTCCCCGGACGTGAAGCCGGCTATTTATTATTACGGCTTCAATATGCGTGATCCTGTGGTCGGTGGCTATACCGAGGACAAGCGCAAACTGCGCCAGGCCCTGCAGATTGCCTTCAACACCGAGGAGTACCTCAATATTTTCTACAAGGGCAACGGCATCGCCGCCCAGTCGGTGATTCCCCCGGGAATACCTGGCTTCCTCGAGGGCGAGGCCGGCATGAACCCCTACGTCTACGACTGGGTGGATGGCGAGCCCCGGCGCAAGTCGCTGGACTACGCCCGCCAGTTGCTGGCCGAGGCCGGTTATCCCAACGGGCGCGATGCGCGCACCGGGGAACCGCTTAAAATATTTATCGATGTGCAGTCCCAGGCGATCAGCAATACCACGATGAACTGGATGGACCGCGCATTTGGCGAAATAGGCGTCCAGGTCGAGTACCGGCCCGCAGACTGGAACCGCACCCGGGAAAAACTCCTCACCGGTAATACCCAGATTTTTTCCCACGGCTGGCTGGCGGATTATCCGGACCCGGAAAACTTCCTGTTCCTGCTGTACGGCCCCGAGAGCCCCCTGGACTGCAAGTGCGATGGGGCCAACAACTCCAACTATGCCAGCGAGGTCTATGACGAGGCCTTCCGCAAAATTCGCATGCTGCCACCGGGACCCGAGCGCGAAAAACTGGTCGCATTCGCCGTGGAACAGTATCGCAAGGACGCGGTCTGGCTGTACGCCTACTACCCGAAGGACATCTACCTCAATAACAGTTGGGTATACAACAACAAGCGCCACGGGGTTTCGAAGGCGAGCCTGATGTATACGCGAATCGATGCCCGGGAGCGGGCCCGCAAGCAGGTCGAGTGGAACCAGCCGATAACCTGGCCGCTGTACGCGGGTGCACTGCTGGTGGTCAGCCTGGTTTTACCCGGCGTCATTGCCTACCGGCGGCGCCAGAAAGCCACGGCTCGCGTGGCTAGGGACAACTGATGTTTGCCTATATTATCCGTCGCCTGATCTACGCCATACCGATTCTTATCGGGGTGAACCTGCTGACTTTTACCCTGTTTTTCGTGGTCAACTCGCCCGACGACATGGCGGCGTCCCAGCTGGGTGACAAATATGTCACACCCGAGGCGATCGCGAACTGGAAGCGCAAGAACGGCTATGACAAGCCGCTGTTCCTCAACGACGGCGCCAGCGGGGTAGCCACCCTTACTGACACGATTTTCTTTACCAAGTCGGTCAAGCTGTTTGCATTCGACTTCGGTCGCTCGGAAAGCGGCCGCGATATCACCACCGACGTGTCCACCCGGATGTGGCCCAGCCTGGCGGTAGCCCTGCCCAGTTTTGCGATCGGTATCTGGGTAAATATTTGCGTCGCCCTGATGGTGGTCATGTTTCGCGCCACCGCGCTCGATCGTTGGGCCGTGTTTATCTTCGTGTCTCTGATGTCGATCTCATACCTGTTCTATATCATTGGCGGCCAGTACCTGGTGGCCAAGCAGTGGATGCTGGTGCCGATCTCCGGCTTCGACCCCGATTTCCAGCCGTGGAAGTTCCTGATCCTTCCCGTGCTGGTCAGCGTGGTGTCCGGCATCGGCTCCGGGGCACGCTGGTACCGCACCCTGTTCCTGGAGGAGGCCGGCCAGGATTATGTGCGCACCGCCCGGGCCAAGGGCGCCAGTGAAATCAGCATCCTGTTCAAGCATATCCTGCCCAACGCGCTGATTCCGATTCTGACCGGTATAGTGGTGCTCATTCCCTCCCTGTTCATGGGCAGCCTGCTGATCGAGTCTTTCTTCGGTATTCCCGGACTGGGCAGTTACATGCTCGATGCCATCCGTTCCCAGGATTTCGCCATCGTGCGCACCATGGTTTTCATTGGATCCATCCTCTATATCATCGGCCTTATCCTGACGGATATTTCCTACACCTGGGCTGACCCCAGGGTGCGGCTCAGCTGATGTGGGAGCTCGAAGCAAAGCCGGTCCTGCTGTGGTCAGACGCGCTGGTCTTCATGCTGGTCGCGGTGCTGGTAACGTTTTTCTATCGCCTGCGCAACGACCCGCAATCCAGGGAGCGCTGGAGCCAGGTATTTTCCTCGCGCCTGGGCATGGTCACTTTTACCGTCATCATGGTCTATGTGGGTATTGCCCTGCTCGACTCCCTGCACTTCCGGCGGGCGCTGCCGCCACCCGATGGCGTGGCCACAAATGAAGTGTTCTACGACAACAAGGTGACCAGCGTACTCGATGTGATGCTCGACGGTATGGGGGATCGCTTCGAACGCACATACTCCGCCCCGTTTGCCCTGAAATCCTTTGAAAAAAGCAATATGAAGGATGAGCAGGGCAATATGGTGCGGGACTTCGACTGGCTCGAACATGCCGGGCAACACCTGGCCGAGCCGACCGACAAATGGCGCGATGTGCTCTACCTCAGTGGCATAGCGCTGGCCTGGGGCCTGCTCGCCTCCGCCATCGTGGTGGGGTTGCAGTGGCGGTTGCTGCGCAACAGCGTGTATCCCTGGTATGCCTCCTGGTCAGTACAGACAGCGGTGATCTGTTTCATGGTCTGGCTGGTTTATATCAGCCATTACTACCACGTGCTGGGTACCGACCAGGGCGGCACGGACGTGGCCTACCAGAGTATCAAGGGCGTGCGTACCGGGGTATTGCTCGGCACCCTGTCTACCCTGGTAATGCTTCCCATCGCCGTCACCCTGGGTGTGATGGCGGGCTACTTCAAGGGCTGGGTGGACGACGTGGTGCAGTATCTTTATACCACCCTCAGCTCGATTCCCGGCATCCTGCTGATCGCGGCCTCCGTGCTGCTGTTCCAGGTGTATATCGACCTCAACCCGGACTTTTTCTCGGTGGGTATGGAAAAGGCCGACGCGCGCTTTATCGCCCTGTGTTTCATTCTCGGACTGACCAGCTGGTCCAGCCTGTGCCGGCTGATCCGTGCAGAGACCCTCAAGATAAGCCAGCTTGGCTATGTGCAGGCGGCCCATGCATTCGGTGTCAGCCACACGCGCATCCTGGCCCGCCATATCCTGCCCAACGTGGTGCACATCATCCTGATCACCTTCGTGCTTGATTTCAGCGCACTGGTGCTGGCCGAAGCGGTGCTTTCATATATCGGCGTCGGTATCGACCCCTCGATGGGCAGCTGGGGCAATATGATCAACGGGGCCCGCACGGAACTGTCCCGCGAGCCGGCGGTGTGGTGGACACTGACCGGCGCATTCTTCTTCATGTTCGTGCTGGTGCTCGCCGCCAACCTGTTTTCCGACCTTGTGCGCGATGCCTTTGATCCGCGCACCAGTAACGGGAGGTCGGAAGCATGAATACCGCAGCGGACGTGCGCATGCAGGTGCGGGACCTGAAGGTAGTGCTGGCCGAAACCGGGGAACAGATCCTCAAGGGTATCAGCCTGGAATTGCGGGCCGGCAGAATCTTCGCCCTGGTGGGCGAGTCGGGCAGCGGCAAGTCGGTGACCTCCCTTGCGGCGATGCGCTTGCTTCCGGAGGCGCTGCATATAACGTCGGGCGCGGTACTGGTGGGCGAGCAGGACCTGTTCGACCTGCCCGAGGCGAAGATGCAGAGCGTGCGCGGGCGCCGGGTAGCGATGATCTTCCAGAATGCCATGAGTGCCCTCAACCCGGTGCAGACCGTGGGGCAACAGGTGGCGGAGACCCTGCGCCTGCATACGCCCCTGCGCGGGGATGCCCTGCGCAAGCGGGTAGTGCAATTATTCACTGAGGTGGGAATTCCCGAACCCGACAGCCGTTTCAGTTTTTACCCGCACCAGCTGTCAGGGGGCCAGCAGCAGCGCATCATGATCGCGATGGCGCTGGCCTGCGAGCCCGACATCCTGATTGCGGATGAGCCCACCACCGCGCTGGATGTGACCATCCAGGAGCAGGTGCTCAAGCTTATTCGCGACCTGACGCAGTCGCGGCAACTGGCAGTGCTGCTGATTACCCACGACATGGGCGTGGTGCGCAATACCGCCGACGAGGTCGCGGTGATGTACCGCGGCGAGATAATCGAGCAGGCGGCTGTCGACGATTTTTTCCACAACCCAAAACAGGAGTACAGCCGTCGCCTGATCGATGCGCTGCCCGATCTCACCCACTTCCAGAGTGTCGCGGTGGAGGAGCCCCTGTTGCGCCTGGAAGACGTCAAGGTCCACTTCCCCATTCGCAAGGGTGTGCTGCAGCGTGTGGTGGACTATACCCGGGCAGTGGACGGCGTCTCCCTGTCGATCGGTCGCGGCGAGACCTATGCGCTGGTCGGGGAGTCGGGCAGCGGTAAATCGACCCTGGGACGCGCCATTCTCAACCTGGAAGAAATCAGCGGTGGGGAGATCCACTTCAAGGGTGACGCCATCGGCTCCCTCGCGCGGCGCGAGATGCTGCCCTATCGCAAACTGATCCAGGTGATTTTCCAGAATCCGTTCTCGTCCATGAACCCGCGCATGACTGTCGGAGAGATCATCTCTGAAGGCATGGTGAGCCTGGGGATGGGCCTGTCCGGCGAAGAGCGGGAGGAGCGCATTGGCCTGTTGCTCGACCGGGTGCAACTGCGCCGCGAATACAGACAGCGCTATCCCCACGAATTTTCCGGGGGGCAGTTGCAGCGTATCGCCATCGCCCGCGCCCTGGCCGTTGAGCCTGAGCTCATCGTCTGCGACGAGCCCACCAGTGCGCTGGACGTGTCCATTCGGGCCGAGGTATTGGGCCTGCTGCAGGAGCTGCAGCGCGAGTTCGGGGTGTCCTACCTGTTTATCACCCACGACCTGTCCATCGTGCCGAGCCTGGCCCATCACGTGGGCGTGATGCAGGCGGGCAAGCTGGTGGAGCAGGGCAGCGCAGAGCAGATTCTCACCGCTCCCCAGCACCCCTACACCCGGGCCCTGCTCGATTCCGTCCCCAGGCTCGATCCCGCGTAGCAAGTCTGGCTGCCGTGTCCTATGCTTGTCGGACGGAAGAACCCGAATAAATAAACAAAACCGGAGCACAAGCCCATGAACGGTGCAGAGAGTCTGCTTACCACCCTGGTCAACAACAATGTCGAGGTGTGTTTCACCAACCCCGGCACCTCGGAAATGCACTTCGTCGCCGCCCTGGACGAGGTCGATGGAATGCGCTGTGTGCTGTGCCTGTTCGAGGGGGTGCTCAGTGGTGCCGCCGACGGCTATGCGCGGATGGCGCGCAAGCCCGCTTCCACGTTGCTGCACCTGGGGCCGGGCCTGGGCAATGCCCTGGCCAATATCCACAATGCAAAAAAGGGACATGTGCCCCTGGTGAACATCGTCGGCGACCACGCCACGTATCACCTGGAGTACGATGCGCCGCTGACCGCCGACATCGAGGGCATCGCGGCTCCCGTTTCACATTGGGTCCACACCTCGAAAGCGCCACAGGATATCGCCCGGGATGCCGCCGAGGCCGTGCGCCAGGCCGGGATCGGGCGGGTCGCTACCCTGATGCTGCCGGCGGATGTTTCCTGGGGAGATAACCCGAACGGAGCGGAGCCCGCCGTGACGATTGCACCGCCTGCGCAGGTGCCCGCTGCCCGGGTTGAAGAGGCCCTCGCGCTGCTGAAGTCAGGCGAAAAATGCATGGTCATGATCGGCGGCAGGGAAGTGGATAGCCAGCGCGGTCTGATGCTCAGCCGGATCGGCAAGGCTGCCGGGGTGCGGATCTGCACCGAGGTGTTTCCCGGCCGGATCGCCCGTGGTGCCGGTACCGCGGTGATTGACCGGCTGCCCTACCTGGCAGAGCTGGCTATCGACCATATCAAGGACATCGAGCACCTTATCCTGCTGGGCGCGCCCGCCCCGGTGTCGTTTTTCGCCTATCCCAATGTACCCAGCGCCATCGCCCCGCCGAACTGCGAGCAATTTGTCCTGGCCGGACCCGATGACGACATCGACCAGGCACTGGAGGATTTGCTTGAGCGGCTCGATGCCGTGGATGCCGCGCCGGACGTGCACCCCCTGACCATACCCGACCTGGGGGCCGGGCCGCTGGATGTCGGCAAGGTGGCGCTGGCCGTTGCGCATTACCTGCCGGAAAACGCCATCGTGGTGGACGAGTCCATAACCTCGGGGTTTGCACTGTTTCCGGCGACCGCGACGGCCCAGCCCCATGACTGGCTGAACCTTACCGGCGGCAGCATCGGCTGGGGGCTGCCCGCCTCGGTGGGCGCGGCGGTGGCCTGCCCCGAGCGCAAGGTGATCTGCCTGGAGGGCGATGGCAGCGCCATGTACACGATCCAGTCCCTGTGGACCATGGCCCGGGAGCACCTGGACGTGACGGTGGTGATTTTCAACAACACCAAGTACAGCGTGCTGGAGATGGAATTTGCCCGCACCGGCGCCCGCGGCGGCAAGCCTGGCCCGAACGCCGCCAGCGTGCTGGATATCGGCCGCCCGGATATGGATTTTGTCGCCATTGCCAACGGTATGGGGGTCGCGGCCACCCGGGCCACGACCGCCGAGGAGTTCAACGAGCAGTTTGCCGCCGCGATCAGGGCGAAGGGCCCCCGGCTGATCGACGCGATTGTTCCCACGCTGTTTTGAATTGACGGTCACTGTGGATTTGAAGTGGTACGCGGTCCTCGTCACCTGTCTCGGCGTCAGCCAGGCGTCGGCGCAACCGGCGGGTGACGAAGCTTCACTGATGAAGCGGTTGACGCGGCAGTTCGAGCACAGTGATATCGAGTTTCAGCGCGCCGCCTCGAATATTCCCTTTCTCCCGGTAGCCTTCCTGGGGGCGTCCTACTATGGCGATGCCGACGTGGACACCAACCGGCGTGGAGTCAAGGATCCCCGATACAATGTGAGTGCGATCTCCCAGGCCGCGGGCCTGCCTTTTCTGCTCACGCAACGCGATGCCCTGGTGTTAGGCGAGTATGTAAGCATTGCCGATATCGACATCGAAACCAGCAACACCGATTCCTTTACGGTCGCGACACTGGGCCTGCCTGTCGGCTGGTTGCGCCAGATCGGTCCGAACTGGCAGTCGGTGGCCTTCGTGATGCCGATGGGGCACCGGGACGACAGGGACGGGTCCGAGTGGAGCTGGCAGTACATGGGTGGGGCCTTCGCCCGTTATGTCCAGCATGATCACCTCTGGTGGGCCTTCGGCTTCTACGCCGATGTCGGCCCTGGAGACGATTTTTATATTCCCTATGTGGGCGCCTCCTGGAGTATCAATGAACGCTGGACCCTGAGTGCGATGATGCCCTGGCCCGCGATCATGTACGCTCCCAACAAGGACTGGCTGTTCCGCCTCGGCGCCTCTCCCTCGGGGGCATCCTGGTCGTTCAATCCTCAGGGCGGTGGCGACACTACGGTGAACCTCGACGCCTGGGACTTCGGCCTGGGCGCTGAGCGCAGGCTCGGCCGCAATACCTGGTTGTCGTTGGAGGCCGGGGTCGGCGGTTTTCGCGGCCTGCGCCTGAGCGGCAGCGATGTTGAATCGCCGGACCTGGACGTCAGTGCGGCGCCCTATGTGGACATTGCCATCAAGTTCAGGCCATCGCTGGAATTTTGAAATCCGCTCCCGCCGCAGGTGATTCCGCCAGCAGCACCGCGTGCAGCTGGGCGGGATCACGCAGCCGCTTGACCCGCTCGAACAGCAGCGCCGCCTGGGGAAAATACGCCCGCAGGTAGGCCAGCCATTGCTTCGCTGTATTGGGGGCGTATTTGGCATCGTAGTGCGCGAGGTTCAACTCGAAAAAGTGCAACAGCAGGGGCGGGATATCCGGCCAGTGCAGGGAAGGGCGCGAAAGGCCCGCGCCGGCCGCCACTGTCAGTCGTGGCAGATCCGGCCGGCACAGGGCGCCGCGACCCAGCATCAGGTCGTCGCAGCCGGTCACCTCGCGGCAGCGCAGGGCGTCCGCCGGGCTCCAGATCTCCCCGTTGGCGATGACATTCAGTGAGACGACTTCCCGGGCCCGGGCGATCTCCTCCCAGTAGGCGGGCGGTCGATAGCCGTGGCGCTTGGTGCGGGCGTGCACGGTGAGTTCATTGACCCCGGCCGCCTCTATCCCGCGCACGATATCCAGGAACAGACTCTGGTCCTCGTAGCCGAGCCGGGTTTTTACCGTAACCGGCACCTGTGCAGGTACGGCTGCGCGTACGGCACTGGCGATCGCGTGTACCCGGTCCGGCTCCCGCAGGATGATCGAGCCGCCATCCGAGCGGTTGACGGTTTTGGCCGGACAGCCAAAGTTCAGGTCGATACCGGGTGCACCCAACTCGGCGGCCCGCGCCGCATTATCCGCCAGCACAGCGGGCTGGCCGCCCAGCAGCTGGATGTAGACGGGAACACCTGAGGCGGTCTTGCCGCCGTTGGCGAGTTCGGGGCAGAGGCGATAAAAAACCTTCGGTGGCAACAGGCGCTCGGTGACCCTGACGAATTCCGTGACGCAGCGATCGATGCCGCCCAGCGAAGTCAGCATGGCGCGCATGGTATGGTCGATCACGCCCTCCATCGGGGCGAGCATCAGCTGCATCGGCTGTCCTCGAATGGCCTAAGGCGGGATCAGTCGAATTTGCCCAGGCGCTCATCCCACTTGGCGATGATCGCCTCCAGCGAGCCGTCCTTGCGGGTTTCGGCCAGGGCGCGATTGAACTGCTCGATCAGCTTCTCGTGGCCGGGCAGGTCGCGGCTGGCGGCAACGTGCCGTTGCACATCCGGCAGGGGCATGTCGACCACGGCAAAGTCGGTGATCCTGTCCCGCATGTATTCATTCAACTGCATGATGATGGAGCGACGATCTCCGATGACAACATCGACCGAACCATTTTGCAGCTTGAGCAAATTCTGGATCAGGTGATTTTCCTCGACCAGGGTCAGGTTGGGAATCGCGTCGAAATCGATGCCGTAGGCGTAGTCCACCCGGACACCGAGTCGCGCCCCCGCCAGGTCCTGCAGTTTGCTGTAGTTGCGGGGGTTGCTGCGCAGTTTGAGGATCATCAGTTTGCTGCTGAGGTAGGGCTCGCTGAACTGCAGGTCCTTGTTGCGATCATCCGAATACCAGGCGGCGGCCAGGCCATCGTAAACACCGATGCGCGCGCCTTCGACGGCGCGGGACCAGTTTTCGATGGTGATGTCCGCCGTGTAGTCCGTGCGCGCGAATATATGGTTCACCAGCTCTATCGCAAGGCCTCGCTCCGGCAGTTTCTGATCGGCATAGGGCGGTGAGGTGTTGGCCATCAGGCGAACAGTCTGCTCGGCACTTGCTGCGCCGCTGAAAAGAAACACTGCAGTTACCAGTAGCCAGGCAAATCTCAACATCCATGCACCTCGTTAAAAACCGGGATAATAGCGAGGCAGCAGGATAAACCGCATGTACGCGAATATCCACGCCTTTATCGCGCCGGTTCCCGTCACGCCGGTAGCGCAGCGCCGCCAGGTATTGTCCTGCGCTCACCATAGCGCCCCCTCTCATACTGCTCTAAAATAAGCGACTCGGCGCCCGCAGAACGTGCGGGCCGTACCAGCGGGTGAAGAGATGCAGGGCGATATCGTTGCGCAGGGAATGGAGCTGATGCTTTACGGCATGGGCACGGTGGTGCTGTTCCTGGCGCTGCTGGTGTTGGCCACAACCGGCATGTCCGGGCTGATTACCCGCTACTTTCCCCAGCCTGAACTCCCGCCCGTCACTGCGCGGGAGCGCGGCGCGGGCAAGGCGGTTGCGTCCGAGCTCGACCCGGGTGTCGTGGCCGTGATCACCGCAGCGATTCACCAGCACCGCAAGACAGACGACTAGGGCTCCGCTGAGGCATTACCGAATCAACCACAGGTGTCCCGGATTTCTCCAGGTAAAAGAGGCTTGACTGCAATGGACCAGAATAACCGCCCGCTGGGTATAACCGACGTGGTGCTGCGTGACGCCCACCAGTCCCTGCTGGCGACCCGTATGCGGCTTGACGACATGCTGCCGATTGCCGCCCGGCTCGACGAAGTGGGCTTCTGGTCCCTGGAAACCTGGGGCGGGGCGACCTTTGACGCCTGCATCCGTTACCTCGGTGAAGACCCCTGGGAGCGGATTCGGGAGCTGAAAAAAGCGATGCCGAACACGCCCCAGCAGATGCTGTTCCGGGGCCAGAATATTCTCGGCTATCGCCACTATGCGGATGACGTGGTGGTGAAATTCGTCGAGCGCGCTGCCCATAACGGTGTGGACGTCTTCCGCGTGTTCGACGCCATGAACGACATGCGCAACCTGGAAGTCGCATTAAAGGCGGTCAAGGAGGTGGGCAAACACGCCCAGGGCACTATTTCCTATACGCTGAGCCCGGTTCACACGGTGGATACCTGGGTAGAGATGGGCAAGCGCATAGAGGACACGGGGGCCGACTCCATTGCCATCAAGGACATGGCGGGGTTGCTGCATCCCTACGTGGGCTACGAACTGGTTACCCGGCTCAAGGCGGCCTGCGCGATACCCATCCACATGCAGTGCCATGCGACCACCGGGCTGTCCACCGCCACCATTCTCAAGTGCGTGGAGGCCGGTATCGACAATGTGGATACCTCCATCTCCTCCATGTCCATGACCTACGGCCATTCACCGACCGAGTCGGTGGTGGCAATGCTGGCTGATACCGGTCGCCAGACGGGCCTGGATATCGTCAAGCTGGCGGAAATAGCCGCGTATTTTCGCGAGGTGCGCAAAAAGTACGCGGCCTTCGAGGGGTCCCTGCGGGGCGTGGATGCCCGTATCCTGGTGGCCCAGGTGCCCGGCGGCATGCTGACCAATATGGAAAGCCAGCTCAAGGAGCAGGGCGCGGCTGACAGGATGGACGAGGTGCTGGCGGAAATTCCACGGGTGCGCGAGGACCTGGGCTTTATCCCACTGGTGACACCGACCTCGCAAATCGTCGGTACCCAGGCGGTGATCAATGTGCTGACAGGGGAGCGTTACAAATCGATTTCCAGGGAAACTGCCGGCGTGCTCAAGGGCGAGTACGGCGCCACCCCCGCGCCGGTCAACGCCGAATTGCAACTGCGGGTGCTGGAAGGGAAGCCCGCCATTACCTGTCGTCCGGCTGACTTGCTGGAACCTGAAATGGACAAGCTGACTGACGAGTTGCGCGTGCTCGCCCAGGAGAAAGCCATCGAGCTGACCCCTGGCGAGGGCGAGATCGACGATGTCCTGACCTATGCCCTGTTTCCCCAGATCGGTCTGAAGTTCCTCGAGCACCGGGGAGACCCCTCGGCGTTCGAGCCCGCTCCGGGGCTTGCCGGGGCCGAGCCGTCCGCGGCACCTGCACCGGCCGCAGCCGCAGCCGCAGCCGGCGGGCCGCCCGGGGTCTACACGGTGAAAGTGAACGGCCAGAGTTACGTGGTGGAGGTTGCTGAAGGCGGCGATATCTCCGGGATAAGCCCGGCGGCAGCTGCCCCGGCGGCGGTGGCGCCGGTTGCGGCGCAGTCCACCGCGCACCCGCTGGCGGCTCCGCTGGCGGGCAATATTTTCCATGTCAATGTGATCGTGGGTGATGAGGTGGAAGCGGGCGACGTGATCGTCGTATTGGAAGCCATGAAAATGGAAACCGAGGTCCGGGCCCAGCGCGCCGGCACCGTAGCCGAAGTCATGGTGAAAGTGGGCGACAAGGTCGCGGTCGGCGACCCATTGATCAGCGTGGCGTAATCCCTCATGGAAAATTTGCTGCTGCTGTGGGGTTCCTCCGGCATTGCCCAGATCCAGGCCGGGCAGGCTTTTATGATACTTATCGGCCTGCTGCTGTTGTTCCTGGCGATCCGCAAGGGTTTCGAGCCACTGCTGCTGGTTCCTATCGGCTTCGGCGGCATCCTGGCCAATATCCCGGGGGCCGGCATGGCCTTGTCCGCGGTGGAAAACGCCGTATACGCAGGCGACCCGGTGATGCTCGCAGAGTTCGCCGGCGCCCTGGGAATGGCCATGACTGCCAGCCCCGCAGAATTGCTCGCCGCCTACCATGGGGCCGGTGCACCGCTGCAACTGGCGTTGACACAACTGGCGGAGCACGCCAGTTACAGCAATGGCATGCTCTATAACTTTTATACCGTGGCCATTGCCAGCGGCGTGGCGCCGCTGGTTATTTTCATGGGCGTCGGTGCGATGACCGACTTCGGTCCTCTGCTTGGCAACCCCAGGACCCTGTTCCTGGGGGCCGCCGCCCAGTTCGGCATCTTCGCCACTGTACTGGGTGCGGTTGGGCTGAGCAGTATCGGCCTGATGGATTTCAGTCTCAGTGATGCGGCCGCCATCGGTATCATCGGCGGCGCCGACGGACCCACGGCGATCTATGTCGCCAGCATGCTGGCGCCGGACCTGCTGGGCGCTATTGCGGTTGCCGCCTATTCCTATATGGCGCTGGTGCCGTTGATCCAGCCACCCATCATGCGCGCCCTCACCACGGAGGCCGAGCGTCGCATTGTCATGGTGCAGCTGCGGCAGGTGTCCCGGCGCGAGAAAATTGTGTTCCCGCTGGTGTTATTGATCCTGGTGGCGCTGCTGCTGCCCGCGGCGGCGCCCCTGCTGGGGATGTTCTGCTTCGGCAACCTGATGAAAGAGTGCGGGGTGGTGGAGCGCCTGAGTTTTACCGCCCAGAACGCGCTGATCAACATCACCACCATCTTCCTCGGGCTGTCGGTGGGCTCCAAGCTGGTGGCCGACAAGTTCCTCGACATCAATACCCTTGGCATTCTCGGCCTGGGCATCATTGCCTTTGCCATCGGCACTGCCTCGGGAGTCCTCATCGCCAAACTCATGAACAAAATGGGTGGCACGCCCCTCAATCCCCTGATTGGCTCGGCGGGTGTCTCGGCGGTACCGATGGCGGCGCGGGTGAGCAACAAGCTGGGCCTGGAAGCGGACCCACACAACTTTCTGCTGATGCACGCCATGGGGCCCAATGTGGCCGGGGTGATCGGCTCGGCGGTGGCGGCGGGCGTGATGATCAGCCTGGTGGCCGGCCGCTGACTGTTTTTCGCGCGCAGTATTCCGGTATCATTGAGGTCATCTCGCCCTCAGGCGCTGCTTGAGTCGCACCCTGTCGGGGTTAAGTTGTCGTGGCAGTGATTCCTGGGCGGCTACCGCAGCAGGATCTGCCGGCTACAGGGTGCTTTCCCGCGGGGGCTGAGGTTTCCTGGAAAAGTCCCCGGGGGTTTCGGCCTCTAAACTACCATGGTAGCCTTGGACCTTGTTTCAGCTCCGGGTTCGTCATGGACAAGATTGCCATCATTTCGTTGTTCCTCATTTTCTTTTCCGTGATGACGATTATTTTAGGCATTATCAAGCTCCATACCTATCCCGGCAAAGTCGCAGAACAGCGTGGTCACCCGCAAAAAGAAGCCATCGAGGCCACGTCGGTCATGGGCCTTATCATCTTTCCCCTGTGGATGCTGGCCTTGGTCTGGGCGTATTCCGGAGCCGTGATCGGCAACCTGTACAAGCCGCCATCGGAAGATGAGGCCGATGAGGGCGCGGCTGAACCCGCTCCTGTTGCCGAGCAGGGGGAGCGTTAGACCTTGGAACTGCTGATTACCATTGCCTACGCCTTCCTGATCCGGCTGATATTCTTCGATTACAAACTGCTGCCGTTCAACCTGCCCTGGAAGTTCGTGGTTTTCGGTATCTGGATCGGGGCGGCGCTGACAGAGATCCTCGCTCTGGGACAATTCGCTCCCTACAGCAAGAGTGCCTTCGTACAGACCTATGTCGTGCAGATGGCACCCGAGTGGGGCGGCATGGTCAAGGAAGTGCACGCGAAACCCAACGTCCTCATCAAGCGGGGCGATCCGCTGTTCGAAATGGATCCCACCGAGAAGCAGTACGACGTCGACCTCTACACGGCGCAACTCGCCGCAGCCGATACGCAGGTGGCAGAACTGGCGCAACAGCTCAAGCAGGCCAGCGCCCAGGTGCAGAAAGTAAAGGCCGACCTGGGCGTCGAAAGGGTTAAATACGAGCAGGTGAAAGAGGCAGCCCGTGGCGGCGCCACGTCAAAATTCAGGCTCGAAGGCATCAGCCAGCAGGTGGCGGCGCTCGAGGCTGAATTAATCGCCGCGGAGGCCGCCCGGCAGGCCGCCCGGCTGGCACTGGATTCCAGCGTCGACGATAAACCCACCGCGGTGGCGGCGGCGCTGGCACAACTCAACCAGGCTCGCTTCGAATTGGCCAATACTACCGTGCGGGCGCCGACCGACGGCTACGTATCCAACCTGCAGTTGCATCCCGGCGGTTATGTGCGGCTGAAGACACCGGTGATGACGTTCATCAGCACCGAGGAACACTGGATCGTGGCGAAGGCCTTGCAGCAGGGCATTCAACGCGTCGCGCCGGGAGACAAGGCGGAAGTGGCTTTCGGCATGTATCCCGGCAAGGTGTTCGACGCCGAGGTAGAGGCCGTGGTGTGGGCCAATGGCGCCGCCCAGGGAGTACCCAGCGGTGTGCTGCCGGCTGAACAGCAGGTACACCCCGGGAGCGAGTTTTTTGTGCGCCTGCGCATGACGGAAACGGATCCGGATTATCCCCTGCGTTTTGGCGCCAATGCCATCGTGGCGATTTATACGAAGGATTGCGCGGACTTTCTCAAGCTTCTGCGCCAGATTGAAATTCAGTCTGAAAGCTTCCTGAACTATCTGTTCAACCCGTTCTGAATGCGATCGATAGCGTGCTTAAACTGTATGTTCTGGCGCGGCCCCGTTCTGCTGGCAGTGGCATTTACGCTGTCCGGCTGTGTCTCGGTGGGGCCGGATTATGTCGAACCCGAGCTCGCGGTTCCCGATGCCTGGCACATGCGCATCGTGCAGCAGGTGGAGCAGGGGCCGCAGGCGACGCTGCAGACATGGTGGACGGTATTCGATGATCCGGTCCTCGACCAGCTGATCGAGCGCGCGCGCCGCGGCAACCTCGATCTGCAAACCGCGGCCTCCCGGGTGCGGGCGGCGCGGACCAGCCTGGCCATAACCCGCGGCGAGAGCCTGCCCGAGGTGGGTGCGAGCGGCCAGGCCTCGCGCACCCAGCAGAGCGACGACGGCTGGCTGGCGCAAGTGGCGCCGGACAGCGGTTTCGACCCCCAGAACCTGTACGAGATCGGTCTCGATGCGAGCTGGGAGATCGACCTGTTCGGACGCATTCGCCGCTCCATCGAGTCCTCCCGGGCGCAATACGAAAGCACCGTCGAGACCGAGCGGGATGTGATGGTCACGCTGTTCGCGGAGGTGGCGCGCACCTATATCGAGGTGCGCGAGTACCAGAACCGGCTGGGCTACGCCCGGCAGAACATGGTGGTACAGGAAAAGGCGCTGGATCTGGCGAACCAGCGCTATGACACCGGTCTCAGCTCCCAGCTCGACGTGATGCAGGCACGGGCCACACTGGGCATGACTCGGGCGGTGATCCCCGATCTGGAGACGGCTCAAAACCATGCTCTGTACCGACTCGCGGTGTTACTCGGGCTGGATGCTGGCAGCCTGCAGCCGGAGTTCGCTGCCGCCGCGCCTATTCCGCGCCCGACCGGGCCTGTTACCCTGGGCCTGCCGGTGGATGTGGTGAGGCAGCGTCCCGATGTGCGCGCGGCCGAGCGGAGACTGGCGGCGCAGACCGCGCAGATTGGGGTGGCGACGGCGGCCCTCTACCCGGATTTCTCGCTCAGCGGTTTTATCGGCTTGCAGACGCGCTCGGTCGATGACCTGTTCAGTGGCGACAGCAAAATGTGGGGCGTGTCACTGCCTTTCAACTGGGCGCTGTTCGACGGTGGCCGGGTGCGGGGTAATATCGAATTGCAACAGGAGCTGACCCGGCAGCGACTGCTGGACTACCGCCAATCGGTGTTAAAGGCCCTTGAGGAGGTGGAGCGCGCGCTGGTCGCCTACAACAACGAACAGCAGCGGCTGGCTGCGCTGCGCTACACCGTAGAGGCGACGCGGGAGGGCGTACGCCTGGCGATGGTGCAATACGACACCGGACTTACCGATTACAACAACGTGATGACCATGCAGCGCGACCTGTTGCAGCTGCAGGAACAACTGGCAGCCAGCGAGGCTCAGCTGGACTTTGAGCTGATCGCGCTCTACAAGGCGGTTGGTGGCGGTTGGGACTCTGCGCCGGCTGTTTCGCCCTGACGCTTCCCCCCGAGGATATTTACTTGCCTGATTTCAGCATTAGCATTTCTCCGAGGTTCTATGAGACCGATGCTCTTGGCCATATCAACAACGCCTCCATCGCCGCCTGGTTCGAGGTGGCGCGGATCAATTTCGTGGAATCGCTGGGTGAGGAGGGAACGGAGTCGACCATGCACTGGGTGCTGGCGTCACTGCAGATCGACTTTATTGCAGAGACCTTTTACGGCAGCGATGTCATTGCTACCGTCACCGATGCCAGGGCCGGCAACAGTTCCCTCACGATAGTCTGCGAGATGTCACAGGGCGGCAAGCTGACCGTGCGCGGAACCGCGGTGCTGGTGCACCTGGATGCAGCCACCAAAGCGCCATCGCGGCTCCCCGAATCGCTGCGGGAGCGGCTCGCCGCTCTCTAGTGCACAGGGCGCCTGTTACTTCCCCAAGGCCCTCTGGTACGCCGCCACCGCGTTGGCAAGGCCCATACGGATGGCATCCACGGTCAGCGCGTGGCCGATCGAAACCTCCAGCAGGCCGGGCACAGTTGCGAAGCGCGGCAGGTTGTCCAGGTCCAGGTCGTGCCCGGCATTCAAACCGAGACCTGCCTCTGCTGCGACTTCAGCCGCTTCGACAAACTGGCGAAAAACGCCCTCCAGGTTCGTGCCTGCCTTGAATGCCCGGGCATAGCTTTCGGTGTAGAGCTCGATGCGGTCGGCACCCACCTGGGCCGCCAGGCGGATCTGCTCCGGCTCCGGGTCCATGAACAGGCTGGTGCGGATGCCCAGGGTCTTCAACTCGGCCACCAGGGGCGCAACCTTCTCGCCATCTTTCTTCAGGTCGAAGCCGTGATCGGAGGTGAGCTGATCGTCACCGTCGGGCACCAGGGTGCACTGGGCCGGGCGCAGCGACTTTACCAGTTCCATGAATCCCGGGTAGTCGCCGACACCGGCGCGCTCGCTGCGGCGGGGGCCGGCCATGGGGTTCCCCTCGATATTGAACTCCACTGTCAGCATCGCCGCCAGGTCAATACAGTCCTGGGCGCGGATGTGGCGCTGGTCGGGGCGGGGGTGCACTGTGATACCGTCTGCGCCCGCCGCGATGCACATGCGGGCGTGCTCGGTGACACTGGGGTTGGTGGTATCCCGTGAGTTGCGGATGAGGGCGATTTTGTTGAGATTGACGCTGAGCGCGATCATAGGGCCTTGGCGCGCACGATCTCGGTGATCACGATCGGTTGCAACGGCACGTCGCCCATCATGCCGACTTTACCGGTGGGCGCCGTAGCGATGAAGTCCACAATATTCATCCCCAGGATGACTTCGCCAAAGACCGTATAACCGTCGCGTCCCGCGGCCCAGTCCAGCGACAGGTTGTTGCGCTGGTTGATGAAAAACTGTGCCTTGGCTGAATCCGGGTCACTGGTGCGCGCCATGGCGATGGTGCCGCGGGTATTGTGCAGGCGATTCCTGGATTCGTTTGGTACCGGGTCATTGGTGGCTTTTTCCGTCATATCCGGGAGAAGGCCGCCGCCCTGTATCATGAAGTTGGGAATGACCCGGTGAAAGATCGTGCCGTTATAAAATCCCGCGTCCACGTAGGCGAGGAAATTGTCGACGGTAAGTGGCGCCTTGTCGCGGAACAGTCGCAGGGTGATATCGCCCTCGCTGGTTTTGATCACCACCTGCGGGTTGGGTAGAGGGCTTTCCTGCGCGGCAGCCAGTGGGGCCAGCAGGACAGCTAAGCAGATAAACAGATTTTTCAGCACGATTTATATCTCCGGGGTGTCGCAGGCTTAGGCCCAGCTGGAACTCTTGCGGCGCTTGGGCCACAGGCGCGGCACCACCAGGGTGATGATGACTCCGAGCAATACGGCCAACGCGCCGTTGAGGAAATCCTCGCTGTCGACCTTGTCCTGCAGGCGCTGGTTCTCGGCTTCCAGCGTGTCAAGTTGCGAACGCAACTGCTCCGAGCTGACCACCAGGCGGCGGTTGTCCGTGTCCAGTTGCACGGCTTTGCCGGAGATCTGCTTGAGCTGGCTCAATTCGTCGTTGACCTCGCCCAGTTGCACTTCATATTCCGCTACCTTGCCGAGCAGCGAGTCGCGTTCGGTCTCCAGGGTCGCCACTTCCTGCTGCAGGGCCTCAGTCAGCCCCCCGGCCTGCTGTGCCTTGCGGGTGAGTTCGTCCAGGCGCTGCTGGGCCGGAACCTCTTTCATCAGGTATTGGGCCCGGATCCAGCCGCTGGTGCCGTTGTCGGTGGTGATTTCCGCCCACTCGCCGTTCTCGGATATCTTCGATACCCTCAGGCGGGTGCCGGTGGGCAGGCCGCGGTGGATGATCTTGAAGTCATTGCCGGCACCGCGACGCACGGGAATATATTGCTTATCGCTGATATAGCGTATGTCCTGGGCCTGGACCTCGAGGTTGGCGCCCAACAAGCCGACAAACAGTAAAAATGACAGTGCGAATTTCAAAACGGATTCCTTCATGTTGGCTTGGACGTTACCGTGAGCGCCCTGGCTCCGGAGAGGGTCGCTAGTGTACCTCCGTTTGCCGAGAAGTTTAAGTTCAGGGCAGTACCAGCTTGTAGGGTTTGACGATCACCCGGCTGAAGACGCCCGCGTCGACATAGGGGTCCGAGTCCGCCCAGGCAGTGGCGCCTTCCAGGCTGTCGAACTCCGCGATGATCAGGCTGCCGGTAAATCCCGCCTCGCCCGGGTCGGCGGTGTCGAGGGCCGGGTGCGGCCCCGCTGCCAGCAGGCGACCCTGGTCCGCCAGCTCCTGCAGCCTGGCCAGGTGGGCCGGGCGGGCGCCCTGGCGCATGGGCAGGCTGTTTGCGACATCTTCGCAAAGAATTGCATAGTACATAGTTGAACCCTAACATCTTGATAGATATGAATTAATTGGGCAGGTATGCCGATGGCTGTTACCTGGCTGGAGTGCCGGGACCCGCCGCTGTGCGCCATGATACCACCCGTCGGCGCGCTCCGGGCAGTCCGGCTGACGGTCCGAATCCCGGGGCCGCCAGCCCGCACACGGGACAAAAAAAAGCCCGGATTTGCGCTCCGGGCTGGCTTGGCGGTATCGGGCGGGACTCGCGGACCCTGCCCGAGGCGGCAGGCTCCGCGCTAGTGCGGGCCCGGCTGCATATGATGGATGGGGTTGCCGTCCACCGCGGTGGCGGTCGTGTTGTCCAGCTTCTTGATGTCCTCCTCGGTCAGTGTCGGCCGGTCGACCGTGATGGTCAGCTTGTTGAGTTTGGCCGTCAGCGGGAAAGGCGGCTTGTAGTCGGCATCGTTCACGCCGGTGAGCGTGTCGGAGCCGATATCGAAGCTCTCGTCCCACTGCAGGATCATCGGCAGGGTGCGCTCCATGGTCTGGGTCTGCACGACCTTGCCGTCCACTTTGAGAGTCCCGGTTCCGGAGCGGCCCAGGCCACTCATATTGTTGAACGCCAGCGTGCCGACGCCGAGACCGTCGTACTTGAAGTCGAATTCGAGCGTATGCTTGCCCGGCGACAGGGCTTCCTGGCCCTCCCACTTGATGCGCTTCAGGTCGATGAGGTTCCACAGGAACGTCGGCTTGCCCTCGAGCAGGTAAAAGCCGTAACCGGCGAAGCGTCCGCCGGAGGTCAGGATCATGCCCTCAGCGCCACCTTCGGGTACGGTGATATCCGCGGTGATGGTATAGGAGCTGTTGAGCAGGAAGGGTGAGTCCCCCTGGGGCAGCCCGACCATCGGGTGGGTGTAGACGAACTCGGTGCGCCCGGCAGTGATATTGGGGCGCGGGGCCACAATGCGCGCAGCCACCGAGGCATCCAGCGGGAACACCTGGTACTTTTTCGCCTCGGCGATGAACAGTTCTTTCATCTCCTTCACCTTGTCGGGGTGCTTGTCGGCAATGTTCTGCGACTGGCTGAAGTCCTTCGTCAGGTCGTACAGTTCAAGCACCTGGTTGTTGAGCGGGTCGGGATTGGCGGCGCCAAAGGCCTCCCAGGGCGCCCGGTTGACCTTGGTGCTGAGCAGCCAGCCCTCGTTGTACAGCGCCCACTGGCCCATCATTTCGAAGTACTGGATCTTGTGGCGTGACTCCGCCTTCGCGTTTGCGGCATCGAAGGTATAGGCGAAGCTGGTGCCCTCGATCGGCGCCTGCTTTATGCCGTCGACCATCTCGGGGGCGGGGATACCGGTCACCTCAAGCAGCGTCGGCACCACGTCGATGATATGCATGAACTGTTCGCGCAGACCGCCCTTGTCCCTGATACGCGCCGGCCAGGACACCGCCATGTTCTGGCGGATGCCGCCGAGCTTGGACGCGTTCTGCTTGAACCAGGTGAAGGGGGTGTCGAACGCCCAGGACCAGCCTGCGGACATGTGGTTGTAGGTCTCCTCGGTGCCCCACACGTCGTACCATTTCATCTGCACGTCCACCGGCATCTCGTTGACGCCGTTGAAGAAGGCGACCTCGTTGGGAGTACCCAGGGGGCCGCCCTCGGCGCTGGTGCCGTTGTCGCCATTGATGTAGATGACAAGGGTGTTGTCCAGCCTGCCCATCTCCTCGATGGTGTCGATGATGCGGCCGATCTCGTGGTCGCTGTAGGCGGCGTAGGCGGCGAATACCTCGACCTGTTTGATAAAGAGTTTCCGGGTTTCGGGTGTCAGCTTGTCCCAGCTCTTGAGCACATCTTCGGGCCAGGGCTCCAGCTGGGTGTCCGCCGGTATCACGCCGAGACGCTTCTGGTTCTCGAAAATCTGCTCCCGGAGCTTGTTGTAGCCCTCGTCGAACAGGTGCATCTTGCTGATTTTATCCACCCACTCCTTGGTCGGGTGGTGGGGCGCATGGGTTGCCCCCGGCGCGTACTTGATAAAGAAAGGCTTGCCGGGCATCGTCTGGTTCATGCGGTTGAGGTAATCGATGGCGTCGTCCGCCATACCGGTGATGAGGTTCCAGTCCGGCTTGCCCTCGAAGGGATAGATCTGGGTCGTATTGCGATACAGGTTCGGCTGCCACTGGTTGGCATCCCCGCCCACGAAGCCGTAGAAGTACTCGAAGCCCATGCCTGTCGGCCACTGGTCGAAGGGACCCGCCTGGCTGGCGGCGAAGGCCGGGGTATTGTGGTCCTTGCCGAACCAGGCAGTCGAGTAGCCGTTATCGAGCAGGATCCGGCCGATCGTCGCCTTGTCCTCGGCGATGATGCTGTTGTAGCCGGGAAAGCCCGTGGACTGCTCGGAGATAACGCCAAACCCGACCGAGTGGTGATTGCGGCCGGTGATGAGCGCGGCCCGGGTGGGTGAACACAGTGCCGTGGAGTGAATATTGTTGTAGCGCAGGCCGTTGTTTGCCACCCGGTCCAGAGTGGGTGTCGGTATCACCCCGCCGAAGGTGCTGGGGACGGCAAAGCCTGCATCATCGGTGATGATGAGCAGGATGTTGGGTGCATCCCCGGGCGGTACGATACGCGGCGCCCACCACGCCTTTGACTGGAGCGCATCATTCTTGATGTCGCCGCCGAACTTCGGCTCCGGCGCGGGCAATTGCTTGCCGCTGATGGTCGTGGTGGCGCTGGGCGAGCCCAGGCTGCCGGTTACCTGCTGGCCGCTCACCGGCAGGCTGGCGAGCAGGATCCCGGCCATGCCCAGCGCGAGCATGGGCCCGGATATTTTCGTAGTGACCATCTTGTACCTCCGAGGTAAATCCAGGTAATCCGCGACCCCAAAGCCCAGCCGCTGGATGCAGTGACAGCTTCAGTGTAGTCTCGCTCAAACGCGCCCGCCGGGGGGCTTCAGGCGTTTTCTAATATTCTGAGTGCGAAGAGGGTAACGCAACGGCTGTGAGTATGATCGCTGTGCAATGGCAATGTATTGTTAGCGCGAATCAAATTGTTGTTTAATTAGGCCACCATCAAAGTTGTTCGAGCAAAGAGTTGATCTGGCTCATGCCAAACCGGGCACACACAAAGGCGTCTTTTACGGTAAGCCCTCCACCCTTACCCTTCCCGGGCAACATGCGCCTGGCTCCGTTTATGGCGCTGCCCGCGGTCCTGCGCGAATTCGGCCAGGAACCGCAGGGCATTCTGGCGTCCGTCGGTCTCTCGCTCGAGCTGATTGCGGATACGGACACAATCGTGCCGTTCGCTACGGTGGACAGGCTGTTGCAGCAGTGCAGGGATCTCACCGGGTGCGAGTATTTTGGTTTGCTGGTCGGCCAAAGGGTCAGCCTGAGCTCCCTGGGTGTAGTGGGGTTCGCGATGAAGAGCGCGGAGAACGTGGCTACCGCTCTTGCCACACTTTCAAGGTATCGCACGCTGCACGACCAGAGCGCACTGATCACGGTAGAATTCAGGGGCAACATGGCATCCCTGCGGTACGCGTTAATGCGGAACGCATACAATGCCCCGGAGCAGATCTATGATTGCGCCGTCGCCATTGGTTGCTGCCTTCTGCGCGGTCTGTGTGGACCAGCCTGGAAACCCGAGAAGGTGGTGTTGAGCAGGGAGCGGCCCGCCCTGCTTGCACCTTATGAAAAGTTTTTTCGCAGCCCGCTGGTATTCGACAGCGAATGGTCCGGCCTGGAATTCCATTCGCGCTGGCTCAGCGTTGCGCCGGTGGGGGCAGATCCCCTGCTGTACCGGCATATGCTGCGAGAGGTCCGGGAACTGAATGACGCGGCCCGTGACACGGCCGTAGACCTGATTTCCTCCCTGCGATTGCTGTTGTATACACGCCAGTGCAAGCAGGATGAGGCCGCAGCACTGCTGGGTGTCAACTGTCGCACACTCAGAAGGCAGCTGCAGTCCGCGGGGACGACGTTCAGGGGTGAACTGGAGACGGCGCGATTCGCCCGCGCAAGAGCACTGCTGTCAGAATCGGGATTGAGTACCCTGGAGATAGCCGGCAAGCTGGGCTACGCTGATGCCAGTGCGTTCAACCATGCGTTCAAACGCTGGTCCGGTGTCAGTCCGTCGCGTTGGCGCAAGATCGGGAACAGTGGAGAGCATTCAAGCCATGCCAGCGCTTCACTCTAGAGCACTCTCCGTCCCACGCGGATCCTGCCTTTCTGTGTTATTTCCAGTGCAAGCAAAGCCGGTTTGGCGGCAGTATGCTGGATAGTAGCTACCGGCTGATCCAGCTGCGCTGGTTTTCGCCGCTGGTGACCGTGTTCCTGCTGCTCCTGAATGTGGTCATGGGGTATATCTTTGTGCCCGGCCCGACCACAACGCCAGAGCAATACAGCGATATGGGTGCTGCCCTGGCACTTCCCCTTATCAGTGGCTTTTGTATTTTCTTTTTGCCTATCCTGGGCCATAAAGCGCAGATATCCATATTGAAGTCGGCGGAGCTCTCCGGCTCATCGATGCGCCATGCAAAGGTATATGCCCGTCATATAAAGCGCGCACCTCTGCGAATGCTTCGACTTGCCATACTGGTCGGCGCCAGCATTGCTATTATCTACCTGGCTTCAGCAGGCCTGCTTTATATCGACAGTATGGATGCCGTGGCCAACCTCAAAAGAGTTCCTCTACTTTTGCAATCAGTCTATTTCTGGATAGCTATCGTTCTTTTGTTGAGCTCGCTATCGAGGATTACAACGCTCCTGACGCGATTCGCCACTAATGACCTGCGCATCGAATTGTTTCATATCGAGGAGCTGGTGCCGTTGGCGAACACGGTGCTTTGGAACATTGTTTCTATTTCAGCGGCACTGGCGCTAACGCCGATCCTTTGGCTGGGTCGTGAAGTACCCAGGCTGGATATCCCCCTCGTTCTGGCGGTGATGGCTGTGACGCTTTACCTGCTTTTCTTTCCTATATTCAAGGTCCGCGAGGCCGTGGTCATGAGAAAGCAACTGGCGCTGGAGCGTATCCGCGATGCGCTCAAATCTGCAACGAAGTCGGATGACCTGAAGAAACGGCGGTTGACGGATAGTGTAAAGCGACTTGAGGAGATCAATAACCTGGTGGGGGTGCGCGAGGAAATAAGCCGCACCAGGGAATGGCCGATAACGATGCCATTGGGAATCCGGGTTCTTCTGATTGTGCTGGTGCCGCCGATCAGCTGGGTAGGCGCTTCGCTCGTTGAGTGGCTGGTGGAGCGAGCCATTACCTGACCGGCGAAGTGATAGCCGATATCCGACTTGAGGGTTGTATATTTCTGGTTGTGGCGAAACAGCAAGCGCTTTCGCCCGCATGCCAATCAGCGTTTGCGAGTGACTACCGCGGCCCCCAGTAGCACCCCCAGTGTATTGGCCAGCAGGTCGTAAGCCGACATGTCCCGCCCCGGGATATACGATTGGCCCAGCTCCAGCAGTCCACCGTAGGCAATGATGCCGAGGCACAGGTAGGGGTAGTAGCGCTTGTTTTGGAGCGCGCGATAACCGAAAACCGCAAAGATGTAGTAGAACAGCAGGTGGACGACTTTATCCAGCGGATCGATGCTCACGTCCCCGCCCGGGCGCAGGGATATCAGCGCCACTATGCCGGCATAGGCAAAGAAAATCAGGCTTTGCATGGTTTCACTCCGGACTCGTTCAGTTGTTCATGCAGGTGATAAAACACGTGTCGCTCACTTCCAGGCTGTGAACGGCCACAGTAAAGGCAGGCGGGCACCAGGGCAATAGTATCGTTTGCGCGGCTGTAAGAGCCAGAAAATACCGGCACGATAGACCGCGTGGTTTACATATGTATGGGCGCCCCGGTCAGTCCCAGCGCGGCCTCCATGACCCCCTCTGACAATGTCGGGTGGGGGTGGATCATCCGGGTGCTATCCTCGGGTAACAGCTCTGCGGTTTTCGCCGGCAGTATCCCATGCAGGATTTCGGTGGCGTTCAGGCCCACCACATGCACCCCGGGTTTTGCCTGGCAGGGCCAAAAACCAGCCGGACCGGTTCGTCGCCTGTGATAATCTCTACCTGCCGCTGTTACCTGACTCCAGAGAAATGAAATGAAAATATTGCGAACGCCGAAAACACGAGTCACCGATCTGCCGGGCTTTGCCTTCGGGCCCCGTTATCACCGGGTGACGCCGGAACTGCGGCGGGCCGCTGAATCTCCGAACGCACGGCGCGAATCCTGCTCAGCAATGGTTCCGCCAGGCTGGTCATCGAGGCCCGCGGTTCCCGGACAGGAGCAGAGTTATGAAGCAGGTATGGATTACTCAAAAGGGCGCACCGGAAACCCTGCAGTTGCGGGAGGCGCCGGACCCCCGGGCGGGCGCCGGTCAGTTGCGGATTCGGGTCGCCTTTGCAGGGATCAATTTCGCGGACATTCAGGCGCGGATGGGCCAGTACCCGGATGCGCCACCCCTTCCCTGCGTGGTGGGCTATGAGGTCTCGGGGATCGTCGACCAGGTCGGCGACGGTGTCAGCGGCTTCAGGGAAGGCGACCGGGTACTGACGTTCACCCGCTTCGGCGGCTACAGCGATACGGTGGTCGTTGACGCCTCCTGGGTGCATAAAGTGCCTGAGGGCATATCTCTGGAGGCGGCCGCAGCGATTCCGGTGAACTACGCCACCGCCTGGACCATGTTGATTCGCCTGGGCGCCCTGCAGCCCGGGGAAACCGTGCTGGTGCATTCAGCCGGCGGTGGGGTAGGTATTGCCGCCCTGCAGATCTGCCAGTGGCGGGGCGCCACCGCGATCGGCACCGCCAGCGCCGGCAAACACCCGCGCCTGAAAGAACTCGGCTACGCCCATTGCATCGATTACCGCAGCCAGGACTTCGAAAAGGAAACCATGCGCTATAGCGCCGGGCGCGGAGTGGATGTGGTACTGGACCCCCAGGGCGGCAACTCCTTCCGCAAGAGTTATCGCTGCCTGGCCCCGTTGGGCCGCCTGTTCATGTTCGGTATGGCCGACAGTGTGCAGGGCGAGCGGATGAAGCCGCTGGCGCTGCTGCGGGCACTGGCCACCACGCCCGTGTTTCACCCCCTGTCGTTGCTGAATAACAACCGCGGCGTGTTCGGCACCAACATGGGACACCTGTTCGATGAGTTCCCCCGACTCAAGCCCGACATGGTCGAGATCGTCAGACTGCTGAGTGAGGGCGCTCTCGCCCCGGTGGTGGACAGGATTTTCCCGTTCGAGCAGGCCGCTGCCGCGCACCACTATATCCAGGAGCGCAGGAATTTCGGCAAGGTGCTGCTGGCGCCCGGTGAGCGGGAGAAGTAATCGAGCGGGAGTCCGTGCACTTACAACTGCGGCCAATAGCCGGCGCCGTAGACCGACCCTCGCCAGGTGGGTGCCCATGTGGAAAAGTCGGTGATTTAGGGGCTTTTCATCCCGGTCGGTCTGCATCGTTCCGCACACAAGCGGCCTGTGCTAGTGTAGCCAGCTGAATTTCATGCAGGGTAGGCGCTATGTCACAACTTGAAGGTAAGGTCGCCATTGTCACCGGTGCGGCGCGGGGGTTGGGTCGCGCCTACGCGGAGGCCATGGCCCGCGAGGGCGCCGCCATTTTCGCCTGTGATATCAATCCCTGTGACGACACCGTGGCAGCCATCGTCGCAGCCGGCGGCCGCGCTGCAGCTGCGGTGACCGATATCGCCAGCATGGCCAGCTGCTCAGCCATGGCGGAACAGGCGGTCGAGGCTTTTGGTCGCATCGATGTACTGGTGAACAACGCGGCCCTGTACGCCGGACTCAAGGGCGCCCGCTTCGAGAATCTCGACGAGGCCCAGTGGGACGCGGTGATGAATATCAACGTGAAGGGCCTGTGGCAGTGTTGCAAGGCGGTGGTTCAGCCGATGCGGGATGCCGGCGGCGGTTCCATCATTAACATCTCATCCCTGGCGGCGGTGTACGGTTTACCCTACGGCCTCGATTACGTGGCGTCCAAGGCGGCGGTGATCGGTATGACCCGGGGTATGGCAAGGGAGTTGGGCCAGGACAGGATCCGCGTCAATGCGGTGGCGCCCTCGGCTGTAATGACCGAGGGCACGGAGGACTTTTTCGGTGAAAAGCTGGAAAAGGCGAAGAAGGTGATCGCCGCGGGGCAGGTCATCCAGCGCAACCTGGAGACGGACGATCTCACCGGCACCATCATCTACCTCGCCTCGGACAACAGCGCCTTCGTGACCGGCCAGACCCATATGGTCGATGGCGGGTCCTGGTTCCTCTAGCGAACAATCCGCGTTCAGGCACCCGGCACTGGCCGCAAGGAGCTACTCCTTGGCAACCTGTTCCTGGTCGTCCTTGAGGTGCGGGCTGATCAGCAGGGCGGTAAGAATCGTGAGCAGCAGGGTGAAGCCGATCGAGGAGTACAGCTTGTAGCTGACCCAGGTGTCTTCACTGTAGCCGTAGGCTACCACCAGGTTAAGGCCGCCCACGATCACGAAGTTGGCGACCCACAACAGGTTCAGCTTGCCCCACACGGGCTTGGGCAGGTGGATCTGGCTGCCCAGGGTCCGCTCCATCAGGTTCTTGTCGCCGATGTACTGGGAGGCGCCGAACACCAGGGCCAGCACCCAGTTGAAAATGGTCGGCTTCCACTGGATAAACATCTGGTTGCGGAACACTAAAGTGGCGCCGCCGAAGACCATCACGGCCAGCAATAACCACAGGAGTCGCTTTTCCAGGGTGCGGGTCAATGCGAAGGTGATGGCTACCTGGGCCACCGTGGCTCCCATCAGTACGGCCGTGGCGGAGAAAATGCCGTCGAATGTGTACTCCCAGCCGGCCAGTTCAATGGAAGTGCCCTTGAGCTGGTAGACGATAAAGAACAGGGCGATGGGGAGGAATTCCGCTAATTGCTTCATGGATTCCGCGGTGCTCCGGCTGTTACCATTGGTTTTTTCTCCGGGTTGTGCCAGCGCCTTCATGGCGGTCGGGCACCAAGTGTAAAGATTGTGCTGATTGACTTCCACACCCATACCGCCGCTTCGGACGGCGCGTTGAGCCCCCGCGAACTCGTGGCGCTGGCGCGTGAGCGACAACTGGGCATGCTGGCCATCACCGACCACGACACCATCGCCGGTTACCTGGCGGCGGTGAGCGACCTGTCGGAGCCTGGCCGGGAGGGAGAGTATACCGGCAATGAGGCCGATATGCGGCTGATTCCCGGGATAGAATTTTCCTGCCGCTGGTCGGCCACCACTATCCATATCCTGGGGCTGGGCATGGACTGCGACCATCCCGCCATGGTCGAGGGGCTGGATCTGCTGAGCACGGCCCGTATCGAGCGCGGTCGGAAAATAGCGCAACGGCTGGAAGCGCTCGGCTTCGAGGGTGCGCTGGACGGCGCCATGGCGGAGGCGGGGGAGAGCCAGCTGGGACGGCCGCACTTTTCCGCCTGGATGGTGGCCCGGGGTCACGTAACTGATCACAACCAGGCCTTTGACAAATACCTGGGCCAGGGCAAGACCGGCGACGTCAAGGCGTTCTGGCCGGAGCTGGCGCAGGTGGTGAGCTGGATTGTCGCCGCCGGGGGTGTGGCCGTGATTGCCCATCCCCTGAAGTACAGGTTTACCCGGATGAAGCTGCGCCGGCTGGTCGTGGACTTCATGGCTGCCGGCGGCACGGCGATCGAGATCGCCAGCGGCTACCAGACGCAGGACCAGAGCGCCCAGCTGCAGCGCCTTGCCGGCGAGTTCGCCCTGGAGGTGTCAGTGGGCTCTGACTTCCACCGTGACGGTCCCTACAATCCTCCTCCGGGGGTGGAACTGCCGCGGCTGGATGGACTGCGCGGTGTCTGGGAGCGCTGGCTTCCCCAGTCGGTCGAGGCTGCCCGGGGGGAGGTGTCGTGAGCCAGTTCTACCAGATTCATCCGGATAACCCGCAGGCGAGGCTGATACGCAACGCCGCCGATATCGTTCGCGGCGGGGGTGTGGTCGTCTATCCCACCGATTCCGCCTATGCCCTGGGCTGCCAGATAGGCGACAAGAATGCCCTGGACCGGATCCGGCGTATCCGCAAGCTGGATGATCGCCACAATTTCACCCTCGTGTGCAGCGACCTGTCGGAGATCGCCACCTACGCCAAGGTGGACAACGCGGCCTACCGGCTCCTGCGCCACTGTACGCCGGGCCCCTACACCTTCATCCTGAAAGCAACCTCCGAGGTGCCCCGGCGGCTGATGCACCCCAAGCGCAAGACCGTGGGCCTGCGGGTGCCGGATAACCGCATTGCAGCGGCCCTGCTGGCAGACCTCGGGGAGCCGCTCATGAGTGTCACCCTGATCATGCCGGGTGAGGAATACCCGATGATCGACCCCTACGATATCCGCGATACGCTGCAGCACGAGGTCGATCTGGTGATCGATGGCGGCTACTGCGGCATGGAACCCACCACGGTGGTCGACCTGGCCGATGACACCCCCATGGTTTTGCGGGTAGGTAAGGGAGATATCGCGCCTTTTGAGGATTAAATTGATATACTGCCCGCAGATCCGCTGGCCCTGGTGCCAGCCGGTTTTCGCCAACCACAGGTAGGTCCCCGTGTCAGCCAACGAACCCACATCCGATATGCCCGAATCGCCTGTAGCTACTGAGACGCCCCAGGGCTCCGAGCAGGCCTTGGCCGCGGGTGGCGTCGCCGCAGGCCCGCTGCGACCCCAGCAGGGTGAGATGCCCTTTGCGGTGGTGATGGGCAAGACCATGACCGAGTTCCCCAGGGATCTCTATATCCCGCCCCAGGCACTGGAAGTGTTCCTGGAAGCCTTTGAGGGTCCGCTGGACCTGCTGCTGTACCTGATCAAGCGCCAGAACCTGGACATCCTGGAAATCGACGTTTCCGAGATAACCGAGCAGTACATGCGCTATGTCGAGCTGATGGACGCCATGCAGTTCGAACTGGCGGCTGAGTACCTGCTGATGGCCGCCATGCTGGCCGAGATCAAGTCGCGCATGCTGCTGCCGCGCTCCACCGAGCTGGCCGAGGACGAGGAGGACCCCCGGGCGCAGTTGATCCGCCGCCTGCAGGAATACGAGCGTTTCAAGAAGGCCGCCGAGGAGATCGAGGAAATTCCGCGCATGGAGCGCGACACCTGGGTGGGCAGCGCCCATCCCCCGGATCTCAACCGCACCAGGACGGATCCGGATGTGGACATGCGGGAGCTGCTGGTCGCGCTGGGCGAAGTGCTGCGCCGGGCCGATATGTTCGAGAGCCACCACATCCAGCGCGAGGCCCTGTCGACCCGGGAGCGTATGTCCCAGGTGCTGGAGCGCCTGTCAGGACAACAGTTCGTGCCTTTCGTGGCCTTGTTTTCAGCTCGCGAGGGCCGCCTCGGTGTGGTCGTAACGTTCCTGGCGGTTATGGAACTGATCAAGGAATCCCTGGTGGAAATCGTGCAGACCGAAAACTTCGGTCCCATCCACGTCAAGGCAAGGGCGGATTAAGATGACGGAAATTGGTTTGGTGCAGATTGTCGAGGGCGCCCTGCTGGCGGCCGGCAAACCGTTGACGGTCGCACAGCTGGGTGAGCTGTTCGAGGAGGCCGAGCGCCCTGACAACGCGGCCATTCGCGCGGCCCTGGAGGAGGCGGCCCAGCGCTGCGAGGGACGGGGTTTCGAGCTGCAGGAAGTCGCCAGCGGATTTCGCTACCAGGTGCGCCAGAGTCTCAGCCCCTGGATTGCCCGGCTGTGGCAGGAACGCCCGCAGAAATACTCCCGGGCCCTGCTGGAGACACTGGCACTGATCGCCTATCGCCAGCCGATCACCCGGGGTGAGATCGAGGAGATCCGCGGTGTGGCGGTGAGTTCCAATATCATCAAGACCCTGCACGAGCGTGAGTGGATCCGTGTGGTGGGGCACCGGGATGTGCCCGGCACGGCCCGCCATGTACGCTACCACCCGGCAGTTCCTGGATTATTTCAACCTGAAAACCCTCGACCAGTTACCCGCGCTGGCAGACATCCGCGACCTGGAAACCCTCAATGCCGAGCTGGGCTTCAGCGACCCGGCCCCCGGCGCCGAACAGGCGGACGCCGCCGCTGCCGGTGCCCGCGGCCTCACCCTGGTGGGGGGGACGGGGCATCTCGTGAAGGAGGCAGCCGCGGAGCAGCAGGCCGGTAGCGAGGTACCGCAGGAATCCGGCACCGAGCAGGATGACGGCCTGGAAGCCCGGGCAGACGAGAACCCGGAGCAAGAGGCATTCGCAGAGCGTGACACCACGCTGATGGATCTGGCGGTAACCGCGGCAGACCTGGTGGATGACGACGCTAGCCTGCCCGAAGCCGATGACGAGTCCGCCCGTGATGCGGACGCCTGCGACCTGGCCGACGAAGACGCGGACTCCGCCGCCGCCGGGCCCGACGGTCGCGCCTGATTATTATTCCATGACAAAAAAAGCCGCCCCCGGCGACGCTGCGGCCCCGCCAGCCACCAAGTCCGACGAGAAACTGCAGAAAGTGCTGGCGCGCGCGGGCCTCGGGTCCCGCAGGGAAATGGAACGCTGGATCGAAGAGGGCAGGGTTGCCATCAACGGCAGGGTCGCCACACTGGGCGACCGGGTGGACGAGCGCGTGCGCATCACCGTCGACGGCCGTCCGCTGGACCCGGCGCCCGCCGTCCAGACCCGTTGCATCCTGTATCACAAGCCCGCCGGGGAAGTCTGCTCGCGCAAGGACCCGGAAGGGCGGCGCACGGTGTTCGAGCGCTTGCCGAAACTCAAGTCCGGGCGCTGGATTTCCATCGGCCGTCTCGACTTCAATACCTCCGGCCTGCTCCTGTTCACCACCGATGGCGACCTGGCCAATGCTTTGATGCACCCTTCCTCGAATATCGAGCGGGAGTACATGGTGCGGGTAATGGGCAAGGTGGAGATGGACATGCTTCACCGCATGGTGGAAGGCGTAATGCTCGAGGATGGCATGGCGCGCTTTACCGATATCACCGACGCCGGTGGCGAGGGTATCAATCACTGGTTCTACGTGGTGATCATGGAAGGGCGCAACAGGGAGGTCAGGCGCCTCTGGGAATCCCAGGGCCTGACCGTGTCCCGACTGAAGCGCGTCCGCTATGGTGAGGTCTTTATCCCTTCGCGGGTGAAGCAGGGCCAGTGGGCCGAGATGGAGCCGGCAGAGATCAAGAGCCTGTACCGCATGGCCAACCTGCCTATGAAAGAAGTGCGACGCGCCACCCTGAAGGAGCGCGAGGTAATGGAGCGCCAGTTCGGCAAGCGCCAGGGGCGCGGGGTTGCAAAGAAGGGCTCATCGCGCAAGCACAAGGCGCCCTGAGGGGTTCCCCCGGTTATTCATGTGCGCCTGAGGCGGCCTCCTGCCCGGTGGCCTGTGCCAGGGACTCGAAGGTTTGCGGCCCTACCAGGGTGTCCCGGAGTTCGCCGGCGGGATCCAGAATGAGGGTTGTGGGCAGTACTACCGGGCGATTGATGCCAAGCTCAGTGGCGGGATCGGTGGCCAGTACGTCAAAGGCGATGCCCAGCTGTTGAATCTGCTGTTCGCGTTCCTGCGCTGCGACCCCGTCGTAGTTCACGCCAAGCACCGTGACCCCCGGCAGTTTGTCGAGGGCATTCAGCTCGGGAATTTCCTTGATGCAGGGCTTGCACCAGATTGCCCAGTAGTTGATCACCACCCACTGGCCCCGCAGCTGCTCCAGCGGCAGGCCCTGCTGCGGCGCCTGCCCGGGGCCGCAGCCGGACAGTGCCAGTACCAGTGCCAGTGCCGGCCAGCACCTCACCGGGAAAATAACTCCACCAGGTTAATTCCCAGTGTGTCCTGCTGTTGCCTGCGCTGTTCCTGCAGCATCCGGTATGCCTCCTGTTGCCAGCCCAATTTACCCGGCGCTTCCTCGGCGGTCAGGCGGTGCTCGGTGTTTACCCACTCCTTGAGCTGGCTGAAGCTGATGGTGTGCAGGTCGCGGCTCAGCATGTACTGGCCGCGATCGTTTTCGGCGATCAGTTTCTTGTCGAGAAAGATACTCCGCAGCGCCTGCCAGCTGTCGCTGTCCAGCCCCCGGGTAATCTCGTGCTTGCCATTGAGAAGCTCGATCTCACCCACCGCCTGGCCGGTGGCCTGGCGTTGCCAGAACAGGTAGAGCACGTCCAGGGCCTTGAGTACCAGCGGCCGGCTGGCCTGCTCCTCACTCTGGTAGGCCGACATACTGTGCACCAGGATGCCCCCCATCAGGACGATGTTCCAGGACAGGTAGATCCACAGCAGGAACAATGGCACCGCGGCAAAGGCGCCGTAGATAAAGGTGTAGCTGGAGCCCACGACCGCGGCGGTGAAGACGGAGCGGGCGATGTGAAAAGCCACAGCGGCGATAAAACCGCCTATCAGGCAGTGCTTGAACGGCACCCTGCAGTTCGGCACGGCGATATACACCAGGCTGAAGCCGGCGGTGGTGAGCAACAGCGGCGATATCTTGAGCAAGAATGCCTTGAGCCCGATGACATCGTAGCTCGCGAGAGCGTCGGCGAATGAGGCGAGGTAGGTGCTGATGGTCAGCGCCAGGCCTATCATCACCGGCGCCAGGCTCAGCACGGCCCAGTAAAGCAGGAAGCTGGACACCGGGCTGCGGTTTTCACTGGCCCGCCAGATCTGGTTGAACGCCTTCTCGATATTGCGCAGCATGAGCACGGCAGTCACCACCAGGAAGACGATGCCGGGCCCGGTCAGGTTTTTGGCCTGGCGGGAAAAATCATCCAGGTAGGTTCTTATCTCCGAATTGGTGTCGGGCATGAGGTTTTCAAACAAAAACGCCTGCATCTTGGCCTCGAGCCCCTGAAACGCAGGGACAGCCGAGGCCATGGTGTAAACCACGGTCAGCAGTGGCACCAGCGCGAACAGGCTCATGTAGGTGAGGGCCGCGGCATTTTCCGAGCAGCGGTCGGCGTTGAAGCGCGAGAACACGTAGCGGATGCGCCGCCACAACTCGGGCAGGCTAATGAAATTGAAGTTCATGCGCGGCATTATGGCATGAACGTTCGCGGTTCTGCACGGGCCGCGCCGGACTGGAATGGGGTGCACGGGACGGGCTGATGGGATCGGGCTTTGGTATACTGTAGCGCTCGTTTTGACCAACCGCAGGAATCGCCGCATGAGCAAAGTCACCATTTATCACAATCCGCGCTGTTCAAAATCGCGTAATACCCTCGCACTGCTCGAGGAGAACGGAGTGTCTCCTGATATCGTGCTGTACCTGGAAACGCCGCCGGATCGCAAGCAGATCGGGAATCTGCTTTCCATGCTCGGGATGAGTGCGGGCGAACTGGTGCGACGCGGTGAGCAGGACTACAAGGCCTGTGGGCTGGACAGGAATTCGACGGATGAAGAGATTGTGAATGCGATGGCCACACACCCCAAGCTCATCGAGCGGCCCATCGTCGTAAAGGGCAAGAAAGCCGTGCTGGGGCGTCCCCCGGAAAACGTGCTGGAACTGATCGGCTGATGGCGGAGCCCTATATCCTGGTGCTGTATTATTCCCGCAATGGCGCCACCGCGAGTATGGCGCAGCAGGTGGCCCGCGGCGTCGAGCAGGTAGCGGGTATGGCGGCGGTGTTGCGCACCGTCCCGGCCGTGTCGGCGGACTGCGAAAAAAGCGCCGATGAGATCCCGGCCGACGGGCCACTCTACTGTGAACTCGAAGACCTGCGCGCCTGTGCCGGCCTGGTGCTGGGCAGCCCGACCCGCTTCGGCAACATGGCCGCGCCACTGAAATATTTTCTCGACCAGAGCTCTTCCCTGTGGCTCAGCGGCGCCCTGATCGATAAGCCCGCGGGGGTGTTCACCTCTACCTCCAGTCTCCACGGTGGCCAGGAGACGACCCTGTTGAGTATGTTGCTGCCCCTGCTGCATCACGGCATGGTGGTGGCGGGGCTGCCATACAGTGAGGCCGGCCTCATGCGCACTGCCTCCGGCGGTACGCCCTACGGGGCTTCCCACTGGGCGGGCCCTGACAACAGCCGGGTGCTGGACGAGGGGGAGGCGGCGCTGTGTCGGGCGCTGGGCGCGCGCGTGGCTCGCCTGGCCAGCGGTAACAGGACGTGAAGCGGGGGCAAGCCAGCGCTGTCGCGCACCTGCTCGTCTGGATCAGCTGGGCCGTACTGCTGGGGCAGCAGCTGGTGGATGCATGGCAGCAGCAGCTGCCCTGGATTATCTGGCTGGGGAAACTGCTGCCGCTGCTGATTTTCCTGCCGGGCCTGTTGCGCGATCGGCTGCGCAGTTATATCTGGTTGTGTTTTGTCAGCCTGCTGTATTTTATTGCACTGGTGGAGCGCCTGTTCGCTGTGCCGGGCAGTGCCCTGGCTGTCATCGGCATGGTCGCCGTGGTGACGCTGTTCGTTGCTGCCATGATGTACGTGCGCTGGCGAGCCCGGGAGCTTCGCCCGGTCGGCGCCACCCAAACAAGCTCAGGAGATTGAAATATGAGTGAACCATCGCGCTTGCGCAGGGTTTTTTCCGCCATCTGGAATGGCATCACCCGGGTCAGGCTGGCACTTTCGAATATCCTGTTCCTGCTGTTTATCGCGCTGATCTATTTTGTCTACATGGGCGGCGGTGCAGAGCCTCCGCCCGAACGCGCCGCCCTGCTGCTGAATCTGGCGGGTACAGTCGTGGACCAGAAATCCCAGGTCGAGCCGCTGCAGGCCCTGCTGGGCGAGCCCGCGCCGGAGGACCACGAGGTACTGCTGCGGGACGTTATCGAAGCGATCCAGTACGGCGCTGCTGACCCCAGTGTCAACTCCCTGGTGATGGAGCTGGATGAACTTGTCTACCTGGGTATCAGCAAGGCCCAGGAGATCGCGGTGGCCCTCGACGCGTTCAAAGCCACAGGTAAGCCGGTGGTGGCGGTGGGCGACTTTTTTACCCAGGACCAGTTCCTGCTGGCAAGCCATGCCGACAGTGTCATCCTCAACCCGTTTGGTGCTGTCGGTCTCGAGGGGTATGCCAGCTACCGCAATTATTTCCGCGAGACCCTGGAAAAGATGTCGGTCAATGTCCACGTATTCCACGCCGGCGAATTCAAGTCCATCGCCGAGCCTTTCCTGCGGGATGACATGTCGCCGGGGGAAAAACTGATTACCGGGCGCTGGCTCGAGGTGTTGTGGGGCCAGTACGCCGCCACGGTGGAAGCCCGGCGTGAACTGCCCCCCGGCAGCGTGAACAATTATGTCAACGACTTCGCCCGGCTGTTGGAAGAACAAGGTGGTGACAGCGCCGCCCTGGCCCTTAAAGCGGGCCTGGTGGATGAGTTAATGGACCGCGACGAGGCCAATGACTATCTGGCCGAACTCGTCGGGGCAAGCACCGAGGACGGCCTGTACGAGGCCGTGTTGTTCGAGCCCTATGTGCGGCGCATGCGCCCGTCACAGTTCAGGCCGATGGAGGGCGACCGGGTGGCGGTCATCACGGCGGAGGGTAATATCGTCCCCGGGGATCAACCCCCGGGCACGATCGGCGGCGATACCCTGGCCCAACTGATCAGTACCACCGCCGAACAGGATGGCGTTGGCGCGATTGTCCTGCGTGTGAACAGCGGAGGCGGCAGCGTGTTCGCCTCGGAAGTCATCCGCCGTGAACTGCTGCGGACCAGGGCCAGGGGTATCCCGGTGGTTATCTCCATGGGAGCGGTGGCGGCCTCCGGCGGCTACTACATCGCGGCCGAGGCGGACGAGATCTGGGCGACCCCGGGTACTATTACCGGCAGCATCGGGGTGTTTGCGGCCGTTCCGACCTTCGAGCAACTGCTGCAGCGCGTGGGGGTGTATACCGACGGGGTGGGCACCACTGACCTGGCGGGTTCGTTGCGCCTCGACAGGCCACTGAACCCGGAGCTGGCGAATGCCATCCGCAGCGGGGTCGATTTCAATTACAGGCATTTTGTCAACCTGGTGGCCGAAGGGCGCGACCTCACGCCGCAGCAGGTGGATGCCGTGGCCCAGGGACGCGTGTGGAGTGCGCCCGATGCGCTGGAGCACGGTCTGCTCGACGGGCTTGGGTCCCTCGCCGATGCCATCGCCGCCGCTGCTGCCAGGGCCGGGCTGGAGGACTACAAGGTGGATTATGTGTCAATGCCGCTGTCGCCCAGGGAGCTGTTGCTGCAGCAACTGGCAGACCGGGTCGGCAGTGTGCGACTGTGGACGCCATCGGCGGTTACCGCATCGCTGGAGGCGCTGCTGGCACCGGTTGCCGATGCCGCCGCGGAGCTGGCCAGCCTGAAGGATCCCCGGCACATCTATGTCCGGTGTCTCGCCTGCGGGGCTATTCGCTGAGATAGCGGCCCGTTGCCGGCACCCGGCGCGGCGCCGGGCTGGCTTCCTTGCCGGCCCACCAGCGATCCAGGTCGTCCAGGATCATGTACAGGCAGGGCACCAGCAATAGCGTGATGACCGTTGCGAATACGATGCCGAATGCCAGGGAGATGGCCATGGGAATGATGTCCTGGGCCTGGACACTGCGTTCCAGCAGGATGGGAGCCAGGCCCATGAAGGTGGTTACCGAGGTCAGCATGATAGCGCGGAACCGGCGCCTGGTGGCCTCGACAACCGCCGTGTAGCGGCCGCTGCCATCGGCAACGGCCTTGTTGGTATGGTCCACCAGCAGCAGGCTGTCGTTCACCACCACGCCGCTGAGGGCAATCACGCCGATCACCGACATCATGCTGAAAGCGTAGCCCGTGACCCAGTGGCCGACGATCGCGCCGATAATCCCGAAGGGAATGACGCCCATGATAATAAGGGGCTGCAGGTAGGATTTGGTGGGAATGGCCAGCAGGGCGTAGATGCCGAATATGGCCAGGGCAAACCCGATCATCAGGCTTACCCCGAGTTTGCGTTCCTCGTCGGCCATGCCGGAGAGGTCGTAGCTGAGCCCCGGGTACTTTTGCAGCAGGCCGGGCAGGAAGTGCTCTTCCAGTTCCTCGATCACCTTGGCGGCCTGCACCTGGGTCTTGTCCACCTCTGCGGTGACTTCCGAGGCGCGCTGGAAATCGATGTGGGTGGTCTTGAGCAGGCCCTGGCTGATGTCCAGCCTGGCCACCGTGTCGAAGGGCACCTCGTCACCCTGGGGGGTGCGAATAAACATATTGCTCAGGCTGCTGGTCAACTCCCGGTCTGCCCTGGGGTAGCGCACCATCACCTTGACCTCGTCGATACCGCGCTGCACCCGCTGCGCCTCGGCGCCGTAAAATGCGTGGCGCACCTGCATGCCGAGATCGTAGCGGGTCAGCCCCAGCGACTCCGCCTCCGGCAGGATATCGAGGTGAAATTCGTCGGCGGTATCGCCAGCGCCGTTGCGAATGTCGAAAACACCGGCATAGTGACGCAGGGCCTCCTCCAGTTCGTCCGAGGCTGCCTTGAGCGCGGTGAAATCGTGGTGCATAAGGTCGAAAGCGATGGCCGGCCCCCAGCCGCCCTCGTCGTCACCGCTGATAGCCAGGACTTCGGCGCCGTGGATAGTGCCCACCCGGTCACGCCAGCGCTGCTCCACTTCCAGGGTGGAGATGCTGCGTTCGTCTTCCTTGGTGAGCTCTACCGAGACCAGGCCATTGACCTGGTCGAAGCCATAGGCTGCGACGTGCGCCACCAGTTTTTCACTGCCATCGGTATCGCGCTGGTAATCGGCGTCCACCTCCAGCAGTGCCGCGACCACATCCCTCACGGCCTGCTGGGTGCGCTCCTCCGGTGTACCGTAAGCCAGGCGCAGTTCGGCCTTGAGGAACTCGCCCCGGGCTTCCGGCGCCAGTACGGTTCGCACCTGCTCGCCGGCGAGGAGGCCGCCGCACAGAATCAGCAGCGAGCAGAAAAAAGCCAGGGTAACGTAACGGTTGGCCACACAGCGCTGCATAAAGGGTATATACCGCAGGTCGACAAAGCGCCTGAGTTGCCCATTGCAGCGCTGCTGCAGCCTGTTGAGCTTGAGCAGTGCCGGGTGGCGGGAGGGTTTGCTGTGTGCCAGGTGTGCCGGCAGAATCCACTTTGATTCCACCAGGGAAAAGGCCAGGCATAATACCACGACGATGCCGCACGCCTCTGGAAACGCGCCGAATACACCCTGCACGAACAGCGTTGGTGCAAATGCGACGATAGTCGTCAGTACGCCAAAGGTCGCCGGGGTCGCGACCTTGTATACCCCCGACACGACACTCTGCACACTGTGGCCGTGCCGCTCCTGCTCGGCATAGGCGCTTTCGCCCATGATAATGGCGTCGTCGACGATAATGCCCAGGGCGATGATGAAGCCGAAAATGCTCAGCAGGTTCAGACTGGCATCCACCATGGGGGTACTGATAAACGCCATGGCGCCAAGGAAGCAAACGGGGATGCCGAGCATTACCCAGAAGGCCAGTTTGATCTCCAGGAACAGGGCCAGCACGATGAATACCAGCAGGGCGCCCATGCCGAGGTTCTTCACCATCATCCCCAGCCTCTGCTCGAGATAGAAAGTGATATCTGACCAGGCTTCCAGGGTAACGCCACTGGGCAGCTGGTGGCGCTTCTGCTCCATGTAGTGCCGGGTTACCCGGGCCGTATCGATGATGTCCTGCTTGCCCATGGCAAAAACGTTGATGCCCAGGGAGTATTGCCCGTCGAAAATAGTGAAGCCGCTGCCGTCGACGAAACCGTCATCGATGGTGGCTATGTCACCCAGCAGCAGGCGCGTGCCGTCGGGCCAGGTCCGCAGTACGATGTCCTCGAAATCCTGCTGCACATAGGCCTGGCCAAGGGTTCGCAGCATGATGTCGCCGTTGCGGGTCTGTACCGAGCCGGCGGGGATATCCAGGGAAGAGGCGGCGATTATATTGGCGACGTCGCCGAGGGTCAGGTGGTATTCGCGCAGCAGTTGTTCGGAGATTTCCACGGAAATTTCGTACTCGCGGGCACCCACCACGGTCGCCGCCGACACCTCCGGCAGGCCGAGCAGCTCGCGCCTGATTTCGTCCGCCAGTGATTTCATCGCCCGCTCGTCAATGCCGCCGGACAACTGCAGGGTGAGGGTGGGGAACAGCAGCTCCGGTTGCCGCACGATGGGCTCCTCGGCGCCTTCCGGAAATTGCTGGATGGCATTGATGCGATTCTGGACCTCATCCAGCAGTTTGCTCAGGTCGATACCGTCATTGGGCTCGATCATGATTCTCGCGTAGGACTCGTAGGCGTCTGATTCGACCCGCTTGATGCCGTCGAGGTCGTTGATGGCTTCCTCGATCTTCAGAACGACCCCCTGTTCAACCTCCTCGGGTGCGGCGCCTGGGTAGGGCGCGGTGATGAAGATCATTTCGATGTCGACAGTGGGGAACATGGCGCGCTGGATAGTGAAAGCCGAGCCCAGGCCGACGGCGATAATAACCAGCATCAACAGGTTGGCGGCGACCGGGTTATAGGCAAACCAGGCGATGACACCCCTGGGGTGCTCCACGCTCACAGGCCGCCCGCGTCAGCGCCGGTCAGCGGTGTGGAAGCGGTCGCGGCGTCTCCCTGCTCCGGTTTGGGAGCCGGCGGCAGGTCGGCCTGCTCGCCCAGCCGGTCAGTGCGGGTCCTGGACAGGATTTTCACCTGCGCCCCGGCGAAGGAGGCGTCCAGGCTGGTAAGGGAAACCAGGTCGCCGTCGTTCAGGCCGGCGGTAATATAGATCTTGTCGCCCCCGGTGCGCAGGGTGGCAACCTGGCGGTTGCGCAGGTGCATTGTCTCATCCACCACCCAGACGAAGCTTCCCGCCCGCAGCACGTAGCGTGGCAGCACCACCACGTCGGTGAGTTCGCGACCCTGTATGTTGGCATTGACGAAGGTGCCCATGCGCAGCGGCAGTTGACCGGGCTGACGCAGGCCGTAGGGGTCCTCGATCCGGGCGACGGTGTACAGTGCCCGCGAACGCTCATCGAAGACGCCTTCTGTGCGGTGCAGGCGCGCGGACCAGTGTTTGATTACCCCACCGACGTCGGTGTAGAGATCGATCGCCGAGCCGGCTTCATAACCTTCCAGTCCCGGCAGTTCCAGGTAGTCCAGCTTGCTCTGGGGAATGGGAAGTCGCACCTCTGCGGTTTCCACCGAAAAGATGTCGGCCAGGGGGGTACCGGCTCCGACAAATTGCCCGAGGTCAGTGTGTTTTTCCCGGATAAGTGCATCGTAGGGCGCCCGAATGATGGTTCGTTCGAGATTGTCGCGGGCAGTGTTGAGCTCGGCCTGGGCCGCCAGTAACTGGGCGTTGGCCTCTTCCAGTTGCGGTTTGCGCAGGTACAGGTCCCGCGCCTCGGGGCTGCGCTGGCTGTTTTTGGGTAGTTTCTCCCATTCTCGCAGAGCCACCTGGCCCCGGCCCTTCTCCTGGACCAGGGCGCTCTCGGCGGTTTCCAGGGCGGCCTGCGCGTGGAGCAGGTTGGTCTGGTAATCCCTGGGGTCGATGCGCAGGAGTATGTCGTCGCGGGAGACGAAGCCGCCCACGTGAAACTCATTGGCAACCTCTATGACCCTGCCTTTGACTTCCGCCAGCAGCGTTGATTCCTGCAGGGGAGTCACGGTTCCCTGGGCCTGTACCTCGATATGCTGGTTTTCCTTTACTACCTCGGCGACATCGACCGTGACCGCGGCGTACACGGGCTCGGCCATCTCTGCAGGGGGACGCAACAGGTACAGGGTAGCGCTGATCGCGGTCGCGCCAGCGATCAGCGCCAGGGATATAATTGCCTGTTTTGACTTGCTGGCCAATGTAAGTCTTCCGCTGGGGCGCCAGTACCCCGTCCAGTCGGTCAGGTGAGGTGTGGGGCCTTGAAATTACCGGGTAGTTATATCACATAGGCTGCCGTGACAGGCACAATATACTTGCGTTTAATCGGACTTCAGGGGGAATTCTATCCCCCCGGGTTCTGTTATTCGCCCTTCGCTTCACCCTTGTCAAAATGCACATCGACCTGCGGGAAACGGAATGGAAATGCCCGCCTCATCAAAGCGGTGCTTGACGGTTTCCGTGGTGTCCCACAGCAGCTTCCAGTAATCCTCGGTTTTCGCCCAGGGCCGGACCAGGAAATCGATACTGGACTCCGCCAGCGCGCCAACGGCGATTACCGGGGCAGGCTCTGGCAGAATCCGCTCATCCGCAGCGATGATTTCCTCCAGTATCTGCCTTGCCTTGCGCAGGTCGTCGTCATAGGAAACGCTGAATACCATGTCCACCCGCCGGGTCGGACGGGCGGAGTAATTGGTGATGTTGCCGCCGATGATGGCGCCGTTGGGTACGATCACTTCCTTGTTGTCCGGGGTGGTCATGGTGGTGGTGAAGATACCGATTGTTTCGATGATGCCGGTTGCTCCCCCGGCCTCGACAAAGTTGCCCTTGGTAAAGGGGCGGAAGATGATCAGCATGACGCCCGCGGCAAAATTGGACAGGGAACCCTGCAGCGACAGGCCTATGGCCAGGCCCGCGGCGCCCAGCAATGCCACCAGGGAGTTGGTGTTGATGCCGAGCTGGCTGAGGGCGGCAATCACCACGAACAGCAGCAGCACCCAGCGCAGAATTGCCACCAGGAACCCCACCAGGATATCGTCCATGCCGCGGCCGTGCAGCACCTTGCGCACGAAAGCGACGACCCCGGCAACCACCATGCGGCCGATGTAGAAAATAGCCAGCGCCAGCACCAGTTTGATGCCCCAGGGGATGACGTAAGTCTGCAGAATTTCGTTGATGTCCAGATTTTCCATTGGCTCAATGCTCCTGGTTTTGAAGGCGACCAACTATAGCCAACCTCGTTTGGCTTGCCAACGCAGATTGCATTCAGGGACACTGACGGGTGAATGAACGGGCGCCGGGGTGGTATAGTCCGCGGGGTATTGCAACAGGATGAGTAGACGCAGTGACAACCATTTTCGACAATCCCTCGGCATTGCTGGACGCCCCGGGGACGCATCTGGGTTTCAGCCAGTGGCTGGAGATAGACCAGCGCCGCATAGACCTCTTTGCGGAGGCCACCGGCGATCACCAGTGGATCCACGTAGACCCGGAGCGCGCCGCCCAGGGGCCCTTCGGCAAGACCATCGCGCACGGCTACCTGACCCTGTCACTGGCCAACCAGTTCCTGCCGGAAATCATGCAGGTCAACAATGTATCCATGGGGGTCAACTACGGCTGCGAGAAAGTGCGGTTTCCCGCGCCGGTGCCGGTGGGCAGCCGGGTTCGGGGTGGCGGCGAGGTTATCAGTGCGCAGGAGGTCAAAGGGGGGGTGCAGGTGGTGGTGCGGATGACCATCGAGATCGAGGGCAGTGAGCGCCCGGCCTGCGTGATCGACACCATCAGCCGTTTTTTCCCCGGGTAACCCGGGACCCGGATATGCTGGAAATGAGCGATACAGTCGAACCGGTTCACCCCGCCGCCACGGTGGTACTGGTGCGCGATGGTGAAGAGGGCCTGGAGACCCTGCTGGTGCAGCGCAGCAAGGCGGTCGCCCACATGGGGGGGATGTGGGTTTTTCCCGGGGGCCGGGTGGACGAGGGTGACTACCCGCCGGACCGGGATGAGTATGTCGCCGCACTCAACGCGGCGATCCGGGAGACACGCGAGGAAGCGGGGCTGGAAATCAGCGGCGGCCAGCTGGCCTACCTGTCACACTGGACCACCCCGGAGGGTGCCAGGCGGCGTTTCTCCACCTGGTTTTTCCTGGGGGTGCTGGAAGATGGGCAGGAGGTCACTGTGGACGGTGGCGAAATCGCCCATCATCGCTGGGTGAGGCCGCAGCAGGCCTTTGCCGAACTGGCGGACAGGGAGCACCCGTTCCGCCTGATGCCACCGACTTTCGTCAGCCTGGTGGAGCTCGCCGACTGCCCCTCCTGTCGCGAAGCCCGCGAGCGCATTGCCGCCCGGGAGGCAATCCGCTACGCCCCGCGCATGGTTTTTGTCGAGGACGGAATCTGTTTTCTCTACGAGGGGGATGCAGGTTACGCGGACGAAAACCTGGATGCCGGGGGCCCGCGCCACCGCACCTACATGATCGACGGCCAGCTTGAATACCAGCGGCAATACTGATGGCCCCAGGCCGTGACTGACCCGGGCGATAAGGTGGGCCTGCGCCGACGGGACCTGCTGGCGGGACTGGGCGCAGCCGCTGCCGGCACCTTTGCGATGGGGGCCGGGGCATTGCCGGCCAGCCGGGTGACCTCCTGGGACATCTACGCCGACGTACTCGTAGCCGGTTCCGGTGCGGCGGGCACCTGTGCGGCCATCGAGGCCAGCAGGGCCGGCGCCAATGTACTGCTGATCGAATCCCTGCCGCGTTTCGGCGGCTCCTCTGCCATGTCCGCCGGGGTCGTCTACGCCGGCGGCGGTACCGCGCTGCAGCGGGCCCTGGGGATTGAAGACAGCGTCGAGGAGATGTTCAGTTTTATCTCCCGGGCCGGTGGCAAACACCCGCCTGTGGAGAAAATCCGGCTTTATTGCGAACAGAGCAGCGCGCACTTTGACTGGCTGGTAGAGCAGGGTGTGCCCTACAGCCAGCAAATGTCCCCGGGCATGTTGGTGCCCCAGGGGGGCGAGTCACTGTATTTTTCCGGTTGTGAACTGGCCTGGCCCGCCCGGGAAATGGCAGTGCCGGCCCCCCGCGGTCATGTGCCCGTGGCCAGTGGCATGACCGGTGGGCGGGTACTGATGGAAGCCCTGCTGGCACAGGCGACCGCGCTGGGAGTGCGTCTGCAGGCGGAAGTATCGGGCCAGCGGCTGGTCGTGACCGGTGACGGGCGCGTCATCGGCATGCAGGTCACCGTGGCGGGCCAGCCAAAAACCATCAGGGCGTACCGCGGCGTCGTGCTGGCCAGCGGAGGGTTCATCCACAATCGGGAAATGGTGCGCAATTACGCCCCCGAACTGTACGATTGCTCGGTCCCCTGGGGAAATGTCGGTGACCAGGGGATGGGTATCAATATGGGTATTGGCGCCGGCGCCGCCGCGCTGCGGATGCACCAGGGGTTTGCCATCGTCCCCCTGTATCCGCCGGAGTCCGTGTTGTCCGGCATCGTGGTCAACGCCTCCGGCCAGCGCTTCGTCCCGGAGGATACCTATTACGGTGTGCTCGGTGACGCGATCGCGTTTCACCAGCAGGGGCGGGCCTGGTTGATCACCGACCGGCGCGGTGACCCGCCCGCCACGCAGGACAATTTCCTGCCGGTTGCCGAGGGCAATACTATCGGTGACCTCGCGGAACAACTCGGGTTCCCGAAGGGCGCCCTGCAGGAGACCGTGGCCTATTACAACCGGCATGCTATCAATGGCGAAGACCCGCTGTTCCACAAGCGTCCCCCGGTGTTGCGCCCGCTGCAGGGCCCGCCTTACCGGGCCTGGGATCTTGCCGTGGACAAGGCGTTTTTCCCCGCCCACACCTTCGGCGGCCTCCAGACCGGGCTCGATGGTGAGGTCTACAACAGCTTCGGCGAGGCGATCCCCGGACTTTACGCTGCCGGGCGCAACAGTTCAGGCCTTCCCGGGGCGCCCTATATCGCCAGTGGCCTGTCCGTGGGCGACGCCACGTTTTTCGGGCGCCGGGCGGGACAGGCCGCCGCGCGCAGGGGGGGTGCGACATGATAACCATGCTGGCCCGGGTGCTGGGGTCTGGCCTGCTGGTAGCCGCTGCCAGCGTCCACTCCCAGCCGGACCCGGTCGATGAACTGTCGCTGCTGCAGGGCGATCCCGCGCGCGGCCGGCTGGTATTCGCCCCCTGTCGCACCTGTCACTTTACCGACGCCGCGGCGGGCCACGGTAATGGCCCCAACCTGTACCGTATCTTCGGCAAGGTTGCGGGGCAGCAGGAGGGTTTCGAGTACTATTCCGACCCCCTGAAGGCGGCCGGGTTCGTCTGGACACCGCAGGTGATGTACGCCTGGCTGGAAAACCCCATGGCGGCACTACCGGGTACCAGTATGATGAGTGCGGGCGTGCCCGACGCCCGCCAGCGGGCGGATCTCATCGCCTACCTGCAGTCGGTATCGGTGCGCTAGGGCCAACTCAATTAGTGTGAACAGGCCCTAGTTTTTCACGATGACCGAACTGCCGTGACCAAACAGGCCCTGGTTGGCGGTGATGCCCACCTTCGCGCCCTTGACCTGGCGGTCACCGGCTTCCCCGCGCAGTTGCCAGGTGAGTTCGCATACCTGGGCGATGGCCTGGGCCGGTACCGCCTCGCCGAAACAGGCCAGCCCCCCGGAGACATTGACCGGGATCCTGCCGCCCAGGGCGGTGTCTCCCCGCCGCAGCAGGGCTGCCGCCTCGCCCCTGGGGGCAAGCTTCAGGTCCTCGATCCAGTCCAGCTCCAGCGCAGTCGAAAGGTCGTACACCTCCGCGAGGCTCACGTCCTCAGGGCCGATGCCGGCCTCCTCGTATGCCTTGAGGGGAATGGATGAGCGGTAGCTGATGGCTTCCACCCCGGCGGCGGCCGCTGAATCGGTGGCTATATCGGGCATTTCGACAACGCCGCTGGCAAAGGTGGGGGTGACGGTGGAGATTGCCGCCACCCGCGGTGCGTCGGCCTTACCTATCCTGCGGGCGTATTCCAGGCTGCACACGATCAGGGCGGCGCCGCCGTCGCTGGTGGCGCAGATGTCCATCAGGCGCAGGGGGTCGGCTACCATGGCAGAGGCGGCCACGTCCTCGGCGGTAAAGCACTTGCGGTAACGGGCCCGGGGATTTTTTGCGCCGACCCTGGAGTTTTTTACCTTTACGGCGGCGAAGTCCTCCAGGGTATCGCCGTACAGGTCCATGCGCCGCCTGGCGTAAAGGGCGAAGTAGGTCGGGTTGGTAATACCCAGGTAGAAACGCACCCAGTCGGGGTCCTCCGGGCGGTAGCCACCAGCCGGTGCCAGGAAGCCCTTGGGTGTGGTGTCGGCTCCCACCACCAGCGCCACCTCACATTCACCGGCGAGAATCTTGTTGCGGGCAGCTGCCAGTGCCTGTGAGCCCGAGGCGCAGGCGGCGTAAGAGGTGTTGACCTCCGCGCCCTGCCAGCCCAGGGCCTGGGCGAAGGTGGCGCCGGCGACATAGCCCGGGTAGCCGCAGCGCACCGTGGCGCCGCCGGAAACGAAGCGAATGTCTCGCCACGGCACACCGGCATCGGCCAGTGCCTCCCGGGCAGCGGCCACGCCGTACTGCACAAAATTGTGCCCCCACTTGCCCCAGGGGTGCATGCCTGCGCCGATTATCGCGATTTCATTGGACATGTGGTCTACGCTCCCCTTCCACTGTTTGCCCTGGCCGCCAGCGGCCGCCACTTCCAGGTCACCTTGATGTCCTCCTCGGTCTCGTGCAGGGTTTCCAGCACCAGCTCCATCGGCATGCCGACCTTGAGGTCCTCGACGGACACCCCTTTGACTACCTGGCCCAGAATGACCATCTGTTCCTCCTCGAGCTGCACGCCGGCAATGGCATAGGGCTCGAAGGGATCGGGGGCCACAAAGGGTGCAGGGGGCTGGTAACAGGCATTGGTATAACTCCAGATTCTTCCCGTCCTGCTGAGCTCTACCCGACGGAAACCCGTGCTGTCGCAGCCGGGGTTGCGGCAGTACTGGTCCTGGGGTGGGAAAAAATAGGTGTCGCAGTGGGTACACTGGCTACCGATAAGATGGGGCTTGTCTGCCATGGTGTGCCAGCCTTCGATGGCGGGCGCCAGGGGTTTATCGCTCATGATGTTCTCCGGGTCAGGGCGGCGCTCAGGGTACTATCGGCCGGCGGATGCAGGCAAGGAAACCGCCGCTTCCAACCCACCCCGGTAGGCCGGTGGCGGCAACGGGTTTACCATGGCAGACCTCACCCATCCGGGCGACCCCTGTGGGGTGCCCGGCGCAAGGAAGGAGGAATGCTCCCATGTGCGGCCGTTTCAACGTTATCGACAACCCCGGGCTGCGCCAGTTACTGCAGGACCTGGGTATTGACCTGCAGTTGCCGCCGGCGGTGAACCTGGCGCCCACCGAGTCGATATTCCTGGTGCGCGAGACGGGCGGAACCCGCCAGGCGGGGCCAGCCCGCTGGTGGCTCACACCCTCCTGGGCCAGGGCGGTCGACCAGAAATATTCCATGTTCAACGCCCGCAGCGAGACCCTGGACAGCAGCCGCGCCTTCCGCCAACCATTCAGGTCACAGCGCGGCATCGTGCCGATGAGCAGTTTTATCGAGTGGCGCCAGGAGGGTCAGGTTAAACAGCCCTGGCTTATCACCAGTGAAGACGAGGCGCTTGCGGTGGCGGCGCTCTGGGATGTTTGGGAGGGTGGGGGCGAGCCACTGCTCTCCTGTACCCTGGTGACCACGGCAGCGGCGCCGGCATTCGAACCCTGGCATCGGCGGATGCCCCTGGTCCTGGCCCGCGACGAGTACGACCGCTGGCTGGACTGCGCTCACGCCCTGGATCCGGCGGATTCCCTGTTTCGTGCGGCGCTCAAGGTGCCACTGCGCCTGCAGGCCCTGCCCCGGGCGATCGGTAATGCGCGCAACAAGGACCCGGCTTTGCTGGAGGGAGTGGGAGAGGTCGTGGAGTTGGCCGCCGGCTGAACAGGCAACAGTGCGGCCCTGGACAATGCATTGTCCCACTATTGTCCAGAAGCCGGGGTTCGGGCATATTGGTCGCTTATAAAAACAGTTCATTATTCGCTAAATACTAATAACCAAAGTCAGCGCATTCGGGGGCCACCATGCTGCAAATTCATTCGACCGTGATACGTCGTTCGCTTCAGGCTGCGTTGACCGCGAGCCTGGCCTGGGCCGGCCAGTCCGCCTGGAGCCAGGGGCTCGAGGAAGTCGTAGTGACCGCGCAGAAACGGGAACAGGGGCTGCAGGACGTGCCCATCGCCGTCGAGGCTTTCAGCGCCCAGCAGATCACCAACCTGTCCGCCCAGGATATCGGCGACCTGGGCACCTTTACTCCCAACGTGGCGATCTCCAAGGCCGCGAACCAACCTAACTATGCCATCCGCGGTATTGGCACCGATGACTTCGGTATCGGCGCCGATCCGGCGGTGGGTGTTTACCAGGACGGCGTCTATATCGGCCGCTCCGGTGGCTCCAAGGTGGCCTTCAACGATCTGGCCCGGGTGGAGATTCTCAACGGTCCCCAGGGGACCCTGTTCGGGCGCAATGCCGCCGCCGGCGCGATCCAGTACATCAGCAACAAGCCGGAGGAGGAGTTGTACGGCTGGGCCAGGGGTACGGTCGGGAACTACGATCGTTACCAGGTCGATGGGGTGGCCAACGTGCCCCTGGCGGACAATCTGTTTTTCCGTGTCGGCCTGCTGTGGAATCAGCGCGACGGCTGGATAGACAACGTCTATAACGGCAATGACCTGGCGCGGCAGGGCAACCGCTCTGTTGTGACCCAACTGCGCTGGTTGCCCACGGATCGGCTGGATACCATCCTACGGCTGGAATTCGACCAGACCGACGAAGATTCCCGGGTGGCCTCCAGCGCCGTTTGGGGCCCACGTGACAATGGTGCCGGCTTCAACAAGGTGGCCAGCGACTCGGACCTGTCGGAAAAACGCAATCTCTACGGCGCCTCATGGCACCTGACCTACGACATGGACTGGGCCACCCTGACCTCGATCAGCTCCTACCGGTATTTCAACTCGAAAAACCCCGAGGAGAAAGATGGCTCCGCCGAGTTGTATTTCTTCTTCAACGACCTGAACCGTGAAAAGAATGACCAGTTCGGCCAGGAGTTCAGGCTGGACGGTGAAACGGGTTCCAGGTTCCGCTGGACTACAGGCGTGAACGCCTATTATGAGCATGCGCGCCAGACCAGCGGCATCCACCTGACGCCCCAGTCGCTGGACAAACTGATCGCCGAGGGAGAGATCGGCGTGCCCTACGACGCGCTTGCCCCGGGAACTCCGATCGACATCGCTTTCCTTGTTTTCCCCGACCCCTTCAACGAGCGCACGGTTACCAACGGCGCCCAGGCACTCGATGACGATATCGCCTATCGGGAGCAGATTCGCATCAATGCGAAATACAAGTCCTATGCCGGATTTGCCGATGTCACCTACGATATCACCGACACCCTCGCCCTCACCGGCGGCCTGCGTTACACCTACGACGACAAGAAGTTTGGCCGTTACGTTAAATTCAACGACTATGTGGTCGCGTTTGCGTTTACCACCGAGACCCGGCTCGATGGCAACGGCAACTACGATCCGGACGGCAACCTGGGGTTCCTGCAGTCCGACAAGGACTGGTCAAAACTCACCCCACGGGTGGTGCTGGAGTGGCAGGCTCAGGAGGAGCTGATGCTGTACGCTTCCTATACCGAGGGTTACAAGGCGGGAGGGTTCAACAGTGCCGGAGAGATCTTTGCGCCGCCGTTCGACCCGGAGGAGGTCGCCAACTACGAGGTGGGCATGAAGTCCAGCTGGCTGGACAACACCCTGCGAGTGAATACCGCTTTGTTCAGCTACAACTATGACAACCTGCAGTCCCTCGTATTTGTCGATGCCGCCTGCCTGCCCGATGCAACCGTCGGCACCTATCTGTTCGAGACCTCCGACGTCGAGGGCAAGGGTTTCGAGCTGAACGTCAACTGGCTGGCGCTGCCCTCGCTGGAGCTGTATTTCAATACCGGTTACCTGGATGCCGAGTACAAGCGCCGGGATGAAAAACAGGTTATCGACGGCGTCTGTGTGATCAAGGACCGCTCCGGTGAAACCTTCTCGGAATCACCGGACGTTAACTTCACGGTGGGCGCCAACTACAGCCTGGATTTTGACAACGGGGGCGAGGTGGTACTGGCGGTGGCGTACAATTATACCGGCGGCCTGGAGCGGGACCAGTGCATCTATGTGGTGAACAACAAGGCAGAGGGGACCTCGAGCGATGTCTACGGCCTGACCAAGGTAGACGGACGGCTGGTGATCAGCGACTCCTCCGCTACCGGCGATCTCACCGAACCGCCTTACAACAGCTGCCCGGATACGGATGACCGGGAGCAGCTCAATGCACGGCTGGCGTACAACTCTCCCGATCGGAACTGGACGGTGGCCGCCTTCATCACCAATGCCACCAACTGGGAGCCGGATAAGGTAGATCCGGGTGGACTGGGCAGCCAGCTGGCCACGGCATTTTCCGATGGCTCACCTTCCTACGGGCGGACCGACGAGCCGCGCATGTACGGGATGGAGTTCCGCTACAATTTCCAATAACAGCACACCGGGGCGATGCCCGCCCAACGTGAGGCATTTGCCCGGTGAACAACAGGATGAACAGTTATGGGTATCTATGCATTGACCGGCGGCGCCACCGGCATCGGCGCGGAATTGAAACGCCAGCTGGCACAGGCCGGGCACGAGGTGATATCGGTGGATATCAGGGAGGGCGATATCATTGCCGACCTGGCCACCGTGGCAGGGCGGCAGGCGGCCATCGAGGGTATTCGTGCGCGTGCGCCGGACGGTCTGGATGGCTACATTCCCTGCGCCGGCCTGCCGCCGGTGGCCAAACCCCTGTCCCTGATTCCCCGGGTCAATTATTTCGCGGCGGTGGAGACGGTCGCGGGCCTGCGCGACCTGCTGGCCCGGCGGCGCGGTACGGCGCTGCTGGTGGCCTCCAATTCGGCACCCATGATCGGCAACGAGGACCCCTACGTCCAGGCCTGCCTGAGCGGAGACGAGACCCTTGCCTGCACCGATATCGAGAGCCGTGACGGCCACACCGCCTACGCCGGCTCGAAGCGGGCGCTGGTGTTGTGGATGCGCCGCAATGTGGTGGAGTACGCCGCCGCGGGCGTGCGCCTGAACGCCGTTGCCCCGGGTATCACCCAGACACCGCTAAGCGAGCAGGTGATGGCGGATGCGGAACTGGGCGCAGCCATGAAGCAGTTTGCCGCCATGGTGCCCTGGGGTGGCACGGCGCAGCCGGCGGAGATCGCCAACGTCATGCGCTTTATGCTCAGCCCCGAGGCCGGCTTCGTTTGCGGCTCGGTTTTTTTTGTCGATGGCGGCTCGGACGCGATGCTGCGCAGCGATGCGTTCTGACACGGGCGTGCACTAGTTCGTCCCGGGGGTGGTCGCCTCCCGTCGCATCTCGACGTTTATAGCCGCGGCAATCGTTTCGCTCAGCCGGTAGATGAGCGCGCTGTAGGCGCCCGGTAGTTCTGCCGGCTGCAGTTGTCCTGACGGCAGCGTCTGGCTGAACTGGCTTATCTGCCGGGTGAGATGGGCACCATCTGCCGGCCTGTAAATCAGCCAGTCCACGATCAGCGTTGCCTGCCCCTCCCGGGCATCCAGGTCCAGCACGCTTATCCTCACCCCGTAATCCGGCGCCTGGCGCACATCCCAGGGGAAAAATCGCAGATTTTCACTTTTCATCAGTGCTGACAGGTTCAGGCCGACCACCCGGCCGATGCCGTATTCCAGTGGCTCCGCCCAGCGTTCATTGCCGGATATTTGCAACTGGTTGCCGCTGCGGGTGTAGACCATGGAGTTGCGATTGAGGAATTCAGGAACGTCTACCGGCCCAACCCCCAGGGACGGTTTCTGGCCGCCGGGGATGGGCTCAACCCCTGGCGTGAGTCGGTAGAAGTTGCTCTGGGGCGAACTGCCGCAAGCGCCAAGCAACAGCAACAGGCAAACGCTTACACTGATCCGCAGCAGGTTGTTGGTCATTGCATCTCCTCCTGTTTGCCGCGCAGCAGGGATTCCGGCTGCCGGTCCAGCATGTTTGCGAGCTCCTGGATGGCCCGGCTGGCCAGGGTGAGTTCGCGCAGGGCCTTGTTCAGCTGATAGGCCGTGGCTGAGCCGGGCGAAACCAGGCTGTCGATATTTACCATGGTATTTTCAAAAGCCTCTATTGCGTCATTGAGTACCCCCAGGTTTTTCTGGGCCAGTTCGGAGAGTTTGGGCAGCTCCGTATTTGCCCCGGTCAGCGCCTGTGAAGCGCCGTTCAGGACATTGTCCAGCCTGGGCCCGGTGGTCGCCAGCTGACCATTCAAGTCGTCGCTCAGTCTGGTTACCGAGACCAGGGTGTTCTGCAGGTCCCCGGGCAGTGACTGGAACGCATCACTGGTCACAAATGCGCTGAGGCCGTGGATAGTGTCCTGCACTTCCTGGGCCAGCTGGGCGAGATCCATCTCCTCTATTTTGCGGGCGATCTGTTCAAGATCCGTCGGGATGGTGGGAATCTGGGTCAAGTCCGTGTCGATAGTAGCCAGCACCAGCGGCTTGTCAGTGTGGAAATCGAGCTGAATGTAGAGCAGGCCGGTGAGCAGGCTCTGGGTTTTCAGCTGGGCGCGCAGGCCGCGCGCGATCAAACCGTCAGTGACATCCTTCGAGCTGCTGCCCAGGCGCTTGATGTTCTTGCCGTTCAACTCCGCCTCCACCAGCATGGTGAGGTCGAGATTATCGGCGTTCAGCATCAGTTCAACGGCTGTCACCTGACCGATCTGCACACCTCGCAGCGCCACGGGAGCGCCGACGTTCAGCCCCTTTACCGAGCCCTCGAAGACCATAACCACTTTCTCGCTCTGGCGGCCGAAGCCGCTACCCAGTGCAAAAATCACCATGGTGATCGCAATCAGTATGGCGCCGATGACAAAAGCGCCGATTGCGACTGTGTGCGGTTTTTCACTCATTGCCTGTGCCCCTTTGTCTGTTCTGTGCTGTCTCCGGCTGCGCTGCCCCGGGTCAGGAACTGGCGCACCACCGCCTGTTCGCTGTTGTCCCGCAGGTAGCCCGGATCGCCGTAGTCGATCATGGTACGGCTGGTGGCGTCCAGGTAAACAGAGTTATTGGCGATATTGAAGATGCTGGCCAACTCATGACTTACCATGACGACCGTTGCCCCGGTGGAGTCCTGTATTTGCACGATCAGGTCGTCCAGTAGCCGCGAGCTGATCGGGTCGAGTCCGGCGGAGGGCTCGTCAAAAAAGAGTATTTCCGGGTCCAGCGCGATGGCGCGTGCCAGCGCGGCCCGCTTGCGCATCCCGCCACTGATTTCCGAGGGATAGTAGTCCTGGTACCCGGCAAGGCCCACCAGGGCCAGCTTGTAAGCAACGATATCCGCGATTTCGCCGCGGTCGTAGCCGGTGTAGAGCTGCAGCGGCAGCGCCACATTGTCCGCCAGGGTCATGGCGCTGAACAGCCCGCCAGTCTGGTAGGTGATACCCCAGCGCCTGCGGGTGGCCTCGCGCTGGGCATCTGCTGGCGTGGACAAAGCTCTGGCCGTTGAAGGCGATGTCGCCTTTGGCGGGACTGATCAGTCCCAGCATATGCTTGAGCAGGGTGCTCTTGCCACAGCCGCTGCCTCCCATGATGACGAAGATATCACCCCGCCTGACGTCGAAGTTCAGGTCGCGCTGGATAACGAAAGACCCGTACGCCATGGTGAGGTCGCTCACCCTGATGTGGGTCTCGGGAGTAGCCTGGTCCATCAGAACCGTATCTGCTGGCAAATGATGTTGATACCCGCATCCGCCACGATCAGATAGACAATCGCGGTGACCACCGCTTCGGTAGCTGCCTGGCCCACCGCCGCGGAACTGCGGCCTGAATTCATTCCCGCCCGGCAGCCCGCCACCGCTATCAACAAGGCAAACACCACGCTCTTGATCAGCCCTACCACCAGATGGTTCACGGCAAGTGCCTGTTCCGCCTGGCTAATGTATTGCAGCGGAGTGATCCCCATGCCCCCGGCCACGATCCCGCCGCCCACGATGCCCAGCAGGTCCGCGTAGAGGGTCAGCAAGGGCATTACCACCACCAGTGCAAGCAGGCGGGGAATCACCAGGAACTCGACAGGGGAGATGCCCATCGTGGTTATAGCGTCTATCTCTTCATTGGTCTGCATCGTGCCCAGCTGCGCCGCATAGGCAGCCCCTGTGCGACCCGCCATCACCACTGCGGTCATCAATACCCCCATCTCCCGCAGGATGCCAATGGTGACCAGGTTCGCCACGTAGACCTCCGCCCCGAACTGCTGCAGCTGCACGGCGCCCAGGTAGGCCAGAATCATACCCACCAGGACACTGGTCAGGGTAATGATGCCCAAGGCCCTGGGCCCGCCCTCGTAGCAGAACAGGCGAAAATCCTCGAAGCGGGTATTGGACTTCCCTGCCGCGAGCTTGCCCAGGGCGATGGTTACCTCGCCGGTAAATGCCAGTGACTCCCTCAGAAATTCGGCGGATTTCGCGAGCAGTTTGAGGGGGTTGAGCAACTCATGCCAATCCTGCGCAGGCTCCGGCTCCCGCTGGTGGGGCGTTACCGCCGTGGCCAGCGCAAGCAACTTCGCTGCGCCCTCGGGCATCCCCCGGCTATCGAAGGCGATACCCTCTTCCCGACAATGGTTGAAGCATTGCAGCAGGAAAGCGACCAGCGTCGAGTCCCACTCGCCTACGGCGCTGCCGTCGACGGTGAGACGCGTGGCGGTCCCGAGATGTAACTGGCCGGACACCGTGCTGAAGTCACCGGGGTCGTAAGCCTCTACCCAGGCGCCGGAAAGCGTTAGCAGCGCATCGTTGTCGTTGCTGTGGGCCAGTTGGAAGCCGGCGCGCGAGTCATTCATGAGAGTCGGCAGGTGAAGTCGTCTTGACCGAGTTTAAAGGTTTGACTCCCAAAATACCAAGGCGTCGGTGCCGGGGACGCCCTAACGAAACGGCAGCTCCGGCCGCAGGGGCGCAATGATGTCGTAGGCCTTCTGGTAAATCACGGCGACGGGGGTATTGTTGTCGGCCTCCTGGCGCCGGGAGATCATGGTTATGGGGAACAGGTACTCGTCACTTTCCCGGTAGCGCAGCGCGCGACTGCGGCCATGGGCATCCTCATAGACCACCCAGTGCATACCCAGGTCCTTCGCCAGCAGATCGCCCATGATCACCCCCATGGCCTGCAATTCCCGGGTCTGGTCAGGTCTTACCAGCCGGCGGTCCAGCATCAGCTGGAGCAGCTGCAGGTCGTTGTCCGTGTCGCCGTTGAAACTCCGGCCCAGTTCCCGGGCAGCCATGTCGTTCAGCAAATCGCGCTGCTGGGTCATGTACTGCTGGTCCAGCGGCGATAATTCGCTGATCCTGGCGGTGTCTTCGGCGCTGCTGGCGCCAGCCACAAGTAGCGCTGCAGCGATCCACAGGCAATTGAACAGTTTGGCGGCTGACATCTGGCATTCTCCCCGGGGCTCCGGCAGATCCGGGGCCCTCTGTTTCTGACTCACCCTCATTTTAGCCCAATTTGGTTGTCTTACGGGCGTTGTCATGGATAATGGCGGACTTTCCCCGGGCCGCGTCGAGACAGTGCCCGCGACCCGCGCAAATTTCGGAGATATCGAATGATTACCGGCAGTATAGTCGCCCTGGTTACCCCCATGCATGCCGATGGCAGTGTGGACTGGGCCGGGCTGGAGAGACTGCTGGAGCTGCATGTCGAGGCGGGAACCGGCGCGATCGGGGCTGTCGGCACCACGGGCGAAAGCGCCACCCTGAGCGTGGAGGAGCACTGCGAGGTCATCAGGCACTGTGTCAATCACCTGCGGGGGCGGCTGCCCGTGGTGGCGGGTACCGGGTCGAACTCCACCTGGGAAGCCATAGACCTGACCCGGGCGGCGGCGGAGGCGGGGGCAGATGCCTGCCTGCTGGTGACCCCCTACTATAACCGCCCCACCCAGCGCGGCCTGTACGAGCACTTCAAGGCGATCGCCGCCGCCGTGGATGTGCCCCAGATCCTCTATAACGTGCCCGGAAGAACCTGTGTCGATATGGCCAACGATACCGTCGCGCGGCTGGCTGAACTGGATAACATCACCGGCATCAAGGACGCCACCGGCGACCTCGCCCGGGGCCGGGAGCTGATCGCGCGCTGCGGCGAACTTATCGCCATTTACTCGGGAGACGACCCCACAGCGATGGAACTCATGCTGGCCGGCGGTCACGGTAACATCTCGGTGACTGCCAATGTGGCACCAGCGAAAATGGCGCTGCTGTGCCGCCTTGCCATGGCCGGCGACCGGGAGGCCGCATCCTCTGTCAACGAGAGCCTGAGCCCGCTCAACCGGGCCCTGTTTGTCGAGGCCAACCCGATACCGGTGAAATGGGCCCTGCAGCACATGGGCCTGATCGAGGAGGGCATACGGCTACCGTTGACGCCCCTGGACGAGTCCTTTCACGCTCAGGTGATAGCGGCTCTGGAGACGGCTGGAAATTGATGGACCTTTTGCTGAAATCGATAAAATTCGCGCTGCCGCTGCTGCTGGTGGCGCTCTGCAGCGGCTGCGGTTACCTGTTTGGTGACGCCGGGGTATTCCGGGATAAATCCCAGGACTACAAGAAAGCCAGGGAAGTCCCGCCCCTTGAGGTACCCGATGGCAAGGACAGCACTTCGCTGGGCGAGATGTATCCGATTCCGCCCATTACGGACAACATGCTACTGTCCGGCAAGTTCGAAGTCCCCCGGCCATCCCCGCTGGTTGCAGGTGTCGAGGACGAGCAGGTGAAAATCCAGACCCTGGGTGAGGAGAGCTGGGCGTTGATCAATTCCGCGCCGGGGCAGGTTTGGCCCCAGATTCGCGCATTTTTATCGGTTTCCCAGATACCGGTTGCCCGGGTGGACGCCAGCGCCGGCATTATCGACAGCGCCTGGGTGAACCTCGAGGGCGAGCCCATGGCCAGCCGCTTTCGCTTTCGCATCGACCAGGGCGTGCAGCGCGGTACCAGCGAACTGCACGTGTTGCAAATGAGCCAGGCCGGCGATGTGGACAACTGGCCGGGCAGTTCAGACAAGCCGGCGCAGGAGAACGAGATGTTGCGCGCGCTGGCCCAGTACATCGCCAACAGCGCCGATTCGACGCCCGTGTCGATGATGGCGGACCAGGCAATCAGTGCGGTGGGCAAAATATCGATTCAGGAAGGTCCGGATAACGATATCTATATCCGCCTCAGCTTGCCCTACGACAGGGCCTGGGCCTCCGTGGGGCGAGCCATCGAAGAATCGAATTTCGAGATTACAGACCGCGACCGCAGTGCCGGCAAATACTATGTGCGCTTCCTCGGCACCCAAAGCAAGGAAGAGGAAGGCTGGTTTGACTGGATGCTCGGCGATGACGACGACCCGCTGGTCGGTCAGGTCTTCGTGGTGTCGGTGGACTCCCTTGATGCCCAGGACGTGGCGATCAGGATCGAGCAACAGGCACCGGAAGACGGGGCTGAGCGGGCTGCCTTTGAGCGCAAGGACGAACAGGCCCTCCTGGGCCTGATCAAGGGCAATATCGACTAGCGCTCGCCGCAATGATGCCAGGCAACCGGACAGGACACTGGATGCAGTTTGCTTCACTGGGCTCCGGTAGCAAGGGCAACGCGACCCTGGTCCGGGCCGGCGACACCTTGCTGATGGTCGATTGCGGCTTTTCCCTGCGCGAAACCACGCGACGACTGGAACGGCTCGCTGTGCATCCCGGGGAGCTGGATGCTATTTTGGTGACGCACGAACATTCTGATCACAGCGCCGGGGTGGCGGCCCTGTCCCGCAAGTTCGGCATCCCCGTCTACCTCAGTCACGGCACCGCGGGCACCGGTCGCTGTGATGGCAGCCACAGTCTGAACTGCTTCAACAGCGAGGACACTTTCAGTGTCGGCGCGGTGGATATCCGGGCGGTGACAGTGCCCCACGATGCGGCGGAGCCCTGTCAGTTCCGGCTGTCCTGGGCAGACCAGACCCTGGGCATCCTGACCGACCTGGGCAGTATTACCCCCCATGTGCTGGACAGCTTTCGCAGCTGTCACAGCCTGTTGCTGGAGTTCAACCACGACCTGTCCATGCTGCATGCCGGTAGCTATCCCCCGTCCCTGAAGCGGCGGGTCGGCGGCGACTGGGGACACCTCAACAACGACCAGGCGGCGCAACTGCTGCGCCAGCTTGGCGGCGCCCGGCCGGGTCACCTGGTGGTGGCGCATATCAGTGAGAATAACAACAGCCGGCAGAAAGCCGAGGAGGCGCTGCTGTCGGTGCTGGACTCTCTCGATGGCGTGGTCTGGGCGGAACAGGCCCACGGCTTTGACTGGCTGGCGGTGATCCAGGGTCCCCCGGACTAGGTGGGAGAGCCCGGTTGCTCTTGCGGGGGGTGGCGCTTCCAGCGCCGATTGCTCCACAACCAGCTCTCGGGCTCCGCGCGAATCGCCTGCTCCGCCAGGCGCACATACTTCTCGACTATCCGGTGGTCGTTGCCGTCGTAGGGAGGCCGTGCCACCTCACTGAACTCCACCTCGTAATGGCCCCGGGAGCGCCGCCGGCAGCGGGCAAACAGAACCGGATAGCCGGTCATTTTCGCGATTGCCTCGCCCCCCTCGTAAAACGCCGCCTGGCGGTTCATGAACTGCGTCCAGTAACTTCGCTCGCCTTCTATCGGTGCCTGGTCCGCAACCAGTACGAACAGCCTGAATTCGCGCCGGCGCCGCAGGATATCCCGGGCGGCGGAGGCGATGGGGATAGGCCGTGAACCGAACTGGCTGCGGATTTCCAGTATCAGCTGATTCAGCCGGCTGTTGTGCAGGGGTTTGTAAACGGGGTCGATCGGGATGTCCAGATGGAGCTTGACCCCGTGCAGCATCCACTCCCAGTTGCCCTGGTGGATGGCCAGCATGACCACCGAATCCTTGAAGTCGTTGGAATACTCGCGCAACAGCTGGGGGTTTACGACAGTCACGCGCCGGCGGATCTCGTCGGCGCTCATGTGCCGTGTCCTGAGAATCTCGAGGGCTACCTGCACCAGTTGCCGGTAGAATCTCTTCGCAAGGTCGGCGATTTCCCCGGCGCTTTTTTCCGGAAAAGCCCGGGAGAGGTTTTGCATTACCACCTCTTTGCGATAGCCTGCGCCATAGTAGAGCAGCAGGTAACCCGGCCATGCCAGCAGGTACAGCAGGGGCAGTGGCAGCCTGCTCAGGAGTCGGTAGAACATGGACTGTCGGGGGACGCCCCCGGATGCAGGGCTCGCCTGGCAACAGGCATGCTAGCGGCAGTGCTCCGGCAGGGTCACGTAACTGACCCGCAGCAGGCTGCCCGGTGCCGGGCAGATCAGACCCGGGTTGCTGGACAGGTCCAGGCGGTGCAGCGCGGGGAGCTGGTAGAGGGGCACCGGGTCGATGATCCGGTTGTTGTCGAGATAAACCACCTGTAACACGGTGAGAGCGGCCAGTTCACTGATATTCGAGATGTTGTTGGATGACAGGGTCAACTGCTCGAGTTCCGTGAAAGTCGAAAGGCCGGCCAGGGTTTCGACGCCCGCGTCGGTGCAGCTGAGGCTGGAAACCTCGCTTGCGTTACTGGCCTTGGCGTCGTTGATGGCCTCGCGGATACACTCGCGCAGCGCCTTGTCAGGGACGTCGAAATCGCTGAACAGCGGGTCGGGTGTGTAGACAACCTTGTCATTAACAGTGAAATCGTAGCTGCCGCAGGCGGCGACCAGCGCGAGTGACAGGCAGATTGTGCAGGTGCGCAGGTGGCGATTCATAGCGGGCGGCACTCTTCGGTGGTGGCAATGCCTTCGAGCGCTTCACGGCGCGTCGCGGACAGTATAGCCCCCCGGTGGGAGGCCACCTATAATGCTATCTTGTCGGGCGGACAAAAACGAGTATCGAAATGGCTGAATCCACTATCACGGGCATACCATCGGGCGATCGCGAGTCGCAGGACTCCATCAGTATCGTGCAGCGTGGCAATCTGAAGACACTCGAGCAGACCCTGCGCCGGCAGTGGCGGTTGGGACAGAATATTGTGCTGTGCTGGAGTGCCGACGAGCGCGGCGTGCTGGTGATTTTCGTGCCGCATTATTTCCTCGGGAACTACTGTGCCGGTGCGGAAGCGGCGACCATGCAGGGCGAGGACAACGAGGCGTTTGTCCGGAAGTTGATTTCCGGCCGGCGGCGCAAGACCCGGGAGCAGCTGTTCAAAATCAGCGAGCGCCTGGATATCGCCCCCACCTTCATCAAGCTGAACACCGCCCTCACCGAGGAAAAAAATGTCCTGGAAGCCGTTGAGCAACTGATAAAACGCTATGGACTCAGCTACGTTGAGAGCCGGGCGGTGCTGCTGTTTGATATCGTCGAGTTCTCACTGCACACACCGTTTGAACAGGCAAGCCAGCTGAACAGCCTCTCCTATTCCCTCAATTCCGCCTATAACAAGCTGCTGGCACAGGGCATCGAGATCAATTTTGCCCGCACCACGACGGGTGACGGCTACTACATCTGGAACAGGGACCTGGGCCCTGCCGCCAACCAGGACCTGTTTTATTTCATGTTGCTGGTGGTGGCGGACAACGCGGCGGCCAGGGCGGCGTCCAGGGGCAACACCGTTCCGGTCATCCGCACCGCCTATCATATCGGTGGGCACTACGAGTTGTACCAGGCCGAAGGGGTCAACCCCACCGTATTCAGTTACATAGTGGGAGATGTCACAATCGAGCTGGCCCGCATGCTGGATCACGCGCAGCCCCACCAGATACTGGTCGGGGATTTTCACTGTGAGAGCCCGAACTGGAAACCGGTCACCGAGATGCAGCCAGCGGGAAAAACGGCACCGATGATCTCCTCGCCGGCATTTGTCAGCGCCTGTAACCGGGGCTTGCCTGCCCTGCAGGGCACCCAGCTCTCCAGCAAGCCGATAACATCCCTCACCTGTCATCTCACCGAGAGCCAGGACAAGACGGAAAAAACGGGCCCGAGGCGCTTTCGCATCGTCGATAAACACGGCCTGTCACGCCATGCCTTCAATCTGCAGATTGCCATCGATCTGGACGGCCAGCAGATGTCCCTGGGACTCGATGGCAGCCAGTTGCCCCTGCGCAGCGCCCGGGAGCCGGTCGCCGGCGAGCCGCGGCCACGGCCCGGCGCTGCGCCCACGACCGAAGAGTTGTTCGATGACCTGGCGGGCCTGCTGAAAAAGCGCAACAGCAAAGTGATGACAGAAGATTGACCCGGACATGACGCCGTCGCAACGCCCGGGCGCTTCCCTGGCGCTGATGCCGAGCTCCAGCGACGATGCCCCACTGGCAGCCACCCTGGCCCGCCAGCTCGACCTGCCCCTCGCCGACATTGGTACCGACCCCGGAGCATGCGGGGAGTTCGACCTGCTGTTGCTGGTCTCTGCTTCGGACCTGGCGCTGCAACTGACCCGGCGGGGCCTGGAGGGCGGATCGGCGGCAGCTGCGGGTAAAACCAGGCGCAGGTCCGCTGGCCAGGTGCTGCCCGGGCCGGTGCGGGTGGACTTTGGCGCCGATGACATGCGCCACCGCCGGCGCTCCGGCCACAACGAGCTGCTGGGCAGGGCAGTGGGTGTATCCGCGAAGCGCAGCCTGCATATCGTCGATGCCACCGCGGGCCTTGGCAGGGACAGTTTCGTGCTGGCAGATATGGGTTGTAAGGTGACCCTGTGTGAGCGTGAGCCGGTGATCGCGGCAATGCTCTCCCGGGGGGTGCTGGCGGCCCAGGCCAGCGGTGACGACTGGCTGGTGCGGGCAGCCCGTGGCATGAGTCTCGTGGCGACGGATGCCCGGGAGCTGGCGCCACAGCGGCTGGCCTCGACCGACGTGATCTATCTCGACCCGATGTTTCCGCCACGGGACAAGAGCGCAGCGGTAAAAAAGGAAATGGTCCTGTTTCATATTCTGCTGGGCAGCGTCAGTACTGACCGGGATGCCGACGCCCTCCTGCTGTGGGCAATCGAGCAGGACGTTCCCCGGGTCGTGGCCAAGCGTCCCCCCAGGGCACCGTTCCTGGCGGGGAGAAAGCCCTCCCACAGTGTGGGCGGCAAGGCAGTGCGCTTCGACGTCTACGTGCGGCGCGCCCTTGCCTGAGTGCCGCGCTGTGCGGATTTCACAGGAGCTCCCGGGGCCGCCGCCGGCGACCGGGGGTATTATCGCCGGCTTTGCCGTCACCACAGGGAGATAGGACATGACAGGACACAAGAGCACTGCGCTGGTCACCGGTGCATCCGCCGGCCTCGGGGTGGAATTCTGCCGACAGCTGGCGGAGCGCTGCGACGTTATCATCGCGGTGGCCCGTCGCGGCGAGCGCCTGGCGCAACTGGCGGAAGAACTCTCGGGCCGCGCTGAGGTGCACCCGGTCGAGGCCGACCTCACCACCGTGGAAGGTGTAGCCCGAACCATGGAGGCACTGCGCCAGCAGGGGCCGGTGGATTACCTGGTGAACAACGCGGGTTTTGGCACCTTTGGTGCTTTCCCCGACCTTGGAATCGAGGGCCAGCGCGAGATGGTGAGCCTGCATATAGACGCCAGCATCACCCTGTGCCGGGCCGCGATACCGTTCATGCGCGAGCGCGGGCGCGGCCACATCATCAATGTGTCCTCGGTGGGCGCATTTCTTCCGAGTGCCGGTATCGCGGTGTACGGCGCCAGCAAGGCCTTCCTCAATTTCTTTTCGCTGGCCCTGCAGGCGGAACTGGAGGGCACGGGTATCGAGGTACAGGCGCTGTGTCCGGGTTACACCCATACCGATTTCCACCGGGATCTGGAGCGCCAGGGCTTCAGCAAGGGCCAGGTACCTCAGCAGATGTGGATGGAGGCCCCCGACGTGGTCGCGGCGAGCCTCTCGGCCCTGGGCAGCGGCCGGGTGCTGGTGGTGCCGGGGGAGGGCAATCTCGAATTGGCCAGGGCGGGCTGCCAGCGCCTGCTGGATGCCCTGTAACGCAGCCGGTACTTACGGAAGCGGGAGCAGCAACCGTTCCAGGATACCGCGGTAGATTGCCGCCAGCTTCGGCAGGTCGTCCGCCAGCACTTCCTCGTTGAGCTTGTGGATGGTGGCGTTCACTGGTCCCACTTCCACCACCTGGGCCCCGGTCGGGGCAATGAAGCGGCCGTCGGAGGTGCCGCCCGCCGTGGACAGCTCCGGCGTGAGCCCGGTTACCGCGTTGATACTGGCCACGGTAGCATCCACCAGCGCACCGCTGGCGGTCAGGAAGGGCTGGCCGCTCAGGGACCAGCGCAGCTCGTAATCCAGGCCGTGGGCGTCCAGGATGGCCTCGGTGCGCTGGCGCAGCTCGGCCTCGGTCACCTCGGTGGAAAAACGGAAGTTGAACTGCACCTTGAGGGTGCCCGGGATCACGTTGGTCGCCCCGGTGCCGCCGTTGATATTGGAAACCTGCATGGAGGTGGACGGGAAGAACTCGTTGCCCTGGTCCCAGACCTCCGCAGTCAGTGCGTGCAGGGCTGGCAGGGCCCGATGAATCGGGTTGTCGGCCAGGTGGGGGTAGGCGATGTGCCCCTGGGTGCCGCGCACCGTCAGCACGGCTCCGAGGGAGCCGCGGCGGCCGTTCTTGATGACGTCCCCGAGGGCGGCGGTGCTGGAGGGCTCACCGACCAGGCACCAGTCGATGGGCTTGCCCTGTTCCTGCAAATGCTGGATGACCCGGACGGTGCCGTTGACCGCCTCGCCCTCTTCATCGGATGTGATCAGGAAGCCGATACGGCCATTGTGGTCGGGGTGTGCGGCCACAAACTCCTCACAGGCCACCAGCATGGCGGCGAGGCTGCCCTTCATGTCGGCCGCCCCGCGGCCGTACAGGACGCCGTCGATCACGGTCGGTTCGAATGGGGGGCTGCGCCACTCCTCCAGGGGCCCGGTGGGTACCACGTCGGTGTGGCCCGCGAACACCAGGATGGGGCCGGAGTCGCCGCGCTCCGCCCAGAAGTTCTCGACGTCGCCAAAGCGCAGTGCGGTGCAGTGGAAACCGATCGCGCTCAGCCGCTCCATCATCAGTTGCTGGCAGCCGGCATCCTCGGGGGTGACGGAGGGTCGGCTGATCAGTTCGCAGCTAAGCGCCAGTGTTTTTTCCATGGGTGTGTTTCCCGCCGCTCTGCTCAGTTGTGGGCGTGCAGTTCCTGGTTGAGTTCGACCGCCGTACGGTTGGTCAGGCATTCCACCGCGCCGGTGGTCGAGTTGCGCCGAAACAGCAGGTCGGATTTGCCGGCCAGCTCCCTGGCCTTGGCTGTTTCCACCGGCATACCCTCCGCGTCGAGCATGGTCAGCTTGGTACCCGCGGTGATGAACAGGCCGGCCTCCACCGTGCAGCGATCGCCCAGCGGTATGCCGATGCCGCCATTGGCGCCGATCAGGCACTCTTTGCCGACTGAAATGACGATGTTGCCACCGCCGGAGAGGGTGCCGATGGTGGAGCAGCCGCCGCCGAGGTCTGAACCGGCGCCGACAAAGACCCCGGCCGATATACGCCCCTCGATCATGCCCGGCCCCTCGGTCCCGGCGTTAAAATTGACGAAACCCTCGTGCATGATGGTGGTTCCCTCGCCCAGGTAAGCCCCCAGTCGCACGCGCGCAGTATGTGCAATGCGCACGCCCGCGGGCACCACGTAGTTGGTCATCTTGGGAAATTTGTCGACACAGCTGACTTCCAGCACCTCACCCCGCAGGCGCGCGTCCAGCTGGCGCCGGGGCAGCTCCGCGATGTCGACCGCTCCCTCGCTGGTCCATGCCACATTGGGCAGCACGCCGAACAGCCCCTGCAGGTTGGTCCCGTGGGGTTTGACCAGGCGGTGGGACAGCAGGTGGAGTTTCAGGTAACCCTCGGGCACATTCGCCGGCGGCGCGTCTTCTTGCAACAGGACTGCAACGGCAGGGCGGCCGCTGTCCATCAACCGCCCCGCCAGCTCTGCCTCCGCGTTCGCCCCGGCCGCGGCGAGGGCCGACTGCAGCGCCTGCAGCCCGGACTTGTCCAGCGCGGCGTTGGAATCGCAGTCGGCGACCGCTGCTGCCAGGGACGCCGGGGGAGCCAGCAGTGGCCGGGGGAAATATACCTCCAGCCACTCTCCCTTGCTGTTGTGAGTGCCCACGCCGAGGCCGAAAGCGAATGCCTTGTCTGTCATGCTTGGTCCTTGTCGATCAGAGAGTGTGTTTACTGAAAATCGCCTGGTAGCTCGCGGCGCTGAAGCCGGTGAATCGCTCGTGGCCGGTGTCCAGCAAGGGTCGCTTGATCAGGGTGGGTTGCGCCATGATCGCCGCTAATGCCGAGCTGTTGTCCATACCCTCACGAGTCGCCTCATCCAGGGCTTTCCAACTGGTGCTGCGCCGGTTCACCAGACTCTCCCAGCCCAGTTCCTGCAGCCAGCCAGCGACGGTTTTTGGTGCCAGACCATCTGCGCGAAAATCGTGGAATCGGTATTCAATGCCGTGCAGGTCAAGCCACTGGCGGGCCTTTTTCACCGTGTCGCAGTTCTTTATGCCGTAGAGAGTGATCAAACCGCTGAGCCGCCCTGTTGCGAAAAGGCCGGCAAGCATAGCAAATACAGGGCGTTAGATATAGCGCGGGAGTGCCGGTAGAATAGTCCCCGCGCCTGCTAGGCGCGTGCCCCATCGACGTCAATAATCAACGACAATAACAAGAGGTGACTCTTCATGGAAATGCCAACCGATCTCGCCCTTCCCATGCTGGGGATGATGGTCCTGACCCTGCTGGTCTGGGTCGTCATGTTCATCCAGCGGGTCAGCTTCGCCCAGTCCAACAGGCTCGATATCGAACAGTTCAAAACCCCGGCGGATGTGCAGGCGCTGGTACCCGCGGAGGTGTCCGGTGCCAGCAATAATTTCAAGAACCTGTTTGAACTACCCGTTATTTTCTATGGCCTCTGTCTTTACCTGATGGTATCCGGCCAGGTGGACAGTTTCTACACCAACTGCGCCTGGGCCTTCCTCGCACTGCGCTGCCTGCACAGCCTTATCCATTGCAGCTACAACAGGGTGGCGCACCGCTTTGGCGTTTACATTCTCTCCTCCCTTGTGCTCTGGGTCATGGTGGTGAGGGCGTTCCTCGCGGCGCTATGAGTTCTGTCTTCGAATCAATTTTTGGATGGCGTAATGCTCTGTTCCAATGTCGGCGGAGGCCATGGAGTCCTGGCTCCATGCCCGCACTCCTGCCGCGAATGGAACTGAAACAGCGCGATAATTCAGCCGAAACGAACAGAACCAATCGCAGGTATCAGGCCTTGCGGGTTTTCTTGGGGTGTTTGCGGTCAGGGTAGCAGGTGGTGCAGATCTCGCAGGTGCGGCCGTCGCAGCCGCGGGCGGTGCAGAACTGGCGGCCGTAGAAAATAATCTGCAGGTGCAGCCGGTTCCAGGACTCGCGGGGAAACAGGCGCTTCAGGTCTTTTTCGGTTTGCACCACATTCTTGCCGCTGGAAAGCCCCCAGCGCTGGGCGAGTCGGTGAATGTGGGTGTCCACCGGAAACGCGGGAACGCCGAAGGCCTGGGACATCACCACGCTGGCGGTCTTGTGGCCGACACCGGGCAGGCGTTCCAGCGCCGCCATATCGGCGGGGACTGCGCCCCCGTGTTCCTCTACCAGGATCTCGCTGAGTCGCTTGATGGCCCTGGATTTCTGCGGAGAGAGTCCGCAGGGGCGGATGATCTCGCGGATCTGCTCCACGTCCAGCGCCGCCATGGCCGCGGGAGTATCGGCCAGGGCGAACAGGGCGGGGGTCACCTGGTTTACCCGCTCATCCGTGCACTGGGCGCTGAGCAGTACCGCGACCAGCAGGGTAAAGGGATCGGTGTGATCCAGCGGCACCGGGGTCTGCGGGTACAGTTCCTGCAGGCGCTGGAGAATATAGGCGGCGCGCTCGGCTTTCAGCACGGTGGCGCTCCTACAGGGTGCCCAGGCAGTTCACGATGCGGCGGGCCGCGGCAATGCATTGCTCGGGCTCCGCGACCAGCGCCATCCGCAGGTGGTTGGCGCCGGGGTTGGTGCCGTGGGATTCACGGGCCAGGAAACTGCCGGGCAGGACGGTGACGTTTTCGCTGGCATAGAGGTGCCGGGCGAAGTCGGTGTCGCTACTCTCGATGCGCGGCCACAGGTAGAAGCCGGCGTCCGGGGCGGACACCGCGAGCTTGCCGTCGAACTCCGCCAGCACCGCGGCGAACTTTTCCCGATAGAGTGTGCGGTTGGCCTGGACGTGGGCTTCGTCGTTCCATGCCGCGATGCTGCCGAGTTGGTGGTGCAGGGGCATGGCGCAGCCGTGATAGGTGCGGTAGAGCGTAAATTGCCGGATGATGCCTGCGTCGCCGGCGACAAAGCCCGAGCGCAGCCCCGGCAGGTTGGAGCGTTTCGACAGGCTGTGGAATACCACGCAGTTGCGGTAGTCGCTGTCCCCCATGGCGGCACAGGCCTGGAGCAGGCCGGGTGGTGGAGCGTCCTCGTCAAAGTAGATTTCGGAATAGCACTCGTCCCCGGCAATCACGAAATCGTGCTGCCTTGCCAGGGCTATCAGCCCCTGCAGCTGTTCCAGTGACAGCACGGCCCCGGTGGGGTTGCCCGGGCTGCACAGGTACAGCAGCTGGCAGCGCTGCCACTGCTGTTCCGTGACGCTGGCAAAGTCGGGCAGCAGGCCGGAGCTCTCAGTGCAGTTGATGAAGTGCGGGGTGGCACCGGCGAGCAGCGCGGCGCCCTCGTAGATCTGGTAGAACGGGTTCGGGCTCATGACCAGGGCTTCGGGGCAGGGTCTTATCACGGCCTGGGCAAAAGCGAACAGCGCTTCGCGGGTGCCGCTGACCGGCAGCACCTGCTGTTCGCTGTCGAGGTCGGGCAGGGCAAAGCGACGCTGCAGCCAGTGGGCGATCGCCTGCCTCAGCTCGGGGATGCCGGCGGTGGACGGGTAGTTCGACAGCCGGTCCAGGTTGGCCGCGATCTCCGCCAGCACGAAGGCCGGGGCCTCGTGCCTGGGCTCACCTATCGACAGGGAGACATGGGGTTTGTCGGCGGGTGGTACCAGGTCGGCGAACAGCTGGCGCAGGCGCTCGAAAGGGTAGGGCTGCAGTAACGATAAATGCGGGTTCAAGAGTAATCAGGCCTGTGCCTGTCCGTCCAGCTCATCGCAGATTGCCTGTTCGAGGGCCGCACACAGTTCGGGATCGGTAATGGGCTGCTGGTTCGCGTCGGTAATGAAGAATACGTCCTCCACCCGCTCGCCCAGAGTCTGGATTTTTGCGGCCTGCAATTCGATACCGAAGCGGACGAACACCTTGCCGATACGCGCCAGCAGGCCGGGCCGGTCCGGGGAAGAGACTTCCAGCACTGAGACCTGTTTTATCTCGTCTACGGACATGCCGGTTTCGGTTGGCACGGAGAACGACTTTACCCTGCGCGGGGTGCGGCGCTGCATAATCTGCGGTGCGGTCTGCTCGCCCGACAGGCACTCGGTGAGCTGCTGCTGGATAAACTTGAGGCGGCCGCCGTCCTCGGCGATGGGCTGTCCGCTGGAGTCCAGTACGAAAAACGTATCCAGGCTCATGCCGTCATTGGCGTTGTAGATGCGGGCATCGTGGACGCTGAGATCCAGCTGTTCGAGTTCGGCGCAAATGGTGGAAAAGAGCTGCACATTACTGCGGGCGTGGATAAAGATCTGGGTGGTGTTGGCCACGGTGGATTCCACGTTATTGCGAATCAGGACCAGGGGCTTGTCGCGCTTGTAGTGGCTGGCGATTGCCTCGGTGTGCCAGGCGATGTCCTCGGCCCGCTCCCGCAGGAAATAGTCCTCGCCCCGCTCGCGCCACAGTTCCTCGAGTTCTTCGGCGGTAAAGCCGCGATCCTCGAGTATCTGGCTGGCCGCCAGGCGGCTGCGATCAACCCAGACCTGCTTGTCTACCGGGTTCTCCAGGCCGCGCTGCAGCGCGCGCCGGGTCTCGGTATAGAGCTGGCGCAGCAGGCTGCCCCGCCAGGCATTCCACAGGGTCGGGTTGGTGCCATTGATGTCCGCGACGGTCAGTGCGAACAGGTAGTCGAGGTGGTCCTTATCCTTTACATGTTCGGCGAACTGCTGGATGACCTCGGGGTCCGCAATGTCCTTGCGCTGCGACACCGCCGACATCACCAGGTGGTTGCGGACCAGCCAGGTCACCAGTTCGGTGTCCCGTTCGTCCAGGTCGTGGTTGCGGCAGAAGCGTTCGGCGTCCACCGCACCCAGTTCGGAGTGGTCGCCGCCGCGGCCCTTGCCGATGTCGTGGTAGAGGGCGGCGACGTATAGCAGTTCCGGCTTGCGCAGGCGCCGTGCCACCCGGCTGGATACCGGGAAGCGCAGCTCGAAGTCCGGGTAGAGGAAGCGCCGGCAGTTCTTGACCACCTCCAGGGTGTGCGCATCCACGGTGTAGGTGTGGAACAGGTCGTGCTGCATCTGGCCGACGATGCGGCCAAATTCAGGCAGGTATTCTCCCAGGATGCCGTACCGCGCCATGCGCCGCAGTTGTCTGGCCATCTTGTTGGGCGAGCGGATAATTGCCATGAACGTGTTGCGATTTTCGGGGTCGGCCCTGAAGCTGTCGTCTATCAGGTGGCGATGGTTGCGAATCTGCCGGATCGTGGGCGCGGCAATGCCCTCCGACGCCTCCAGATTGGCACACAGCAGGAAAACCTCGAGCAGGGCAGAGGGGGTGTTAGCGAAGAGGTCTTCGTCCCGGGCTTCTACGTAGCCGCTGCGCAGCTGAAAGCGCTCGTTGACGACCACGACTTCATCCGCGGTGTCGGCACGCAATATGGCCTGGTCGAAGTTCTGTATCAGGACCTCGTTGAGCTGTCCCAGGGACAGGGCCCAGCGATAATAGGTCTGCATGAACTGTTCGACCGCCAGCCGGTCGCCATCCTCGAAGCCCCACAGCTCCGCCAGGGTGCGCTGGTGGTCGAACAGCAGCCTGTCCTCCTCCCGGCCGGTGATCATGTGCAGTGCATAGCGCACCTGCCACATGAACTCGCGCCCGCGGTACAGAATTTCCATTTCCTCGGGATCGAGGAAATCGGAAGAGGTTATTTTTTCCAGCGACTCGATCCCGAAGTGCCGCTCCGCCAGCCAGCCTATGATCTGCAGGTCGCGCAGTCCGCCGGGGCAGCTTTTGACGTTGGGCTCCAGGTTGTACTCCGTGTCAGCGAACTTGGTATGCCGGGCTCGCTGTTCTTCGAGCTTGGCCCGGAAAAAGTCGGGGCTGGGCCACATTTTGTCCGGGCCGGTCTCCTCCCGGACCTTTTGCATCAGCTCAGCGGGGCCGCGAATCGTCCTGGCTTCCATCAGGTTGGTCAGCACGGTAATGTCTTCCCGGGCCTTCCTTGTACATTCGTCGATCGTGCGCACGCTGTGGCCTATCACCAGTCCCATATCCCACATGAGGGTGAGAAACGCTTCCAGTTGCTGCTCGCAACCGTGGTCGCCGTCGCGCAGCAGTAACAGGACGTCGATATCCGAGTGGGGGTGAAGTTCGCCGCGGCCATAGCCGCCAACGGCCACCAGGGCAATGTCTGTCTCGCCCCAGTCGTGGCGCTCCCACAGGGTGCCCAGCAGACTGTCCATGAAGCGCGCCCGCAGGCGGATCAGGTCCCCGGTGCGGGCACCGCTGCGAAATTGTGCGTGGAGGTATTCGGTGGCGGTGGTGATGGCCTGCTTGCAGCGGGTTACGATCGGGCCCTGCTCGAGCTGGCGCTCAAACTCAGCGGCATCGAACATGGCGGCAGGCAGTACCCCTGCATCAGCTGCCACGTTCAAGCGGGGAGGGACTCTGAGCTGCGGCGGGTAAAGACCTCACAGCCGGTCTCGGTCACTCCCAGGGTGTGTTCCCACTGGGCGGACAGGCGACCGTCCCGGGTGGTTACCGTCCAGCCATCCTTCTGGTTCAGCCTGGTCTGGCGTCTGCCCGCGTTTATCATCGGCTCAATGGTGAACGTCATGCCCGGCTCGAGTGCCAGCCCGCTGCCCTTGCGGCCGTAGTGCAGCACCTGGGGCTCCTCGTGGAAAACCCTGCCGATCCCGTGCCCGCAATATTCGCGCACCACCGAGTAGTAGTTCTTTTCCGCGTGTTGCTGGATCACCGCACCAATATCGCCCAGGGTTGCACCCGGCTTGACGACCTCGAGGGCCTTATACAGGCACTCCTGGGTAATCTGGATGAGGCGTTTGGCGTGGGGAGCGACGTCTCCCACCTGCACCATGATGCTGGTGTCACCGTGGTAGCCGTCCTTGATCACGGTCACATCGATATTGATGATGTCGCCGTTTTTCAGTTTGCGGCTGTCGGAGGGGATCCCGTGGCAGACCACGTCGTTGACCGAGGTGCAGATGGAGCGGGGGAACCCGTTGTAGTTGAGTGGGGCCGGGATGGCCTGCTGGGTGTTGGTAATGTAGTCGTGGCAGATTCTGTCCAGTTCGCCGGTGGTCACCCCGACCTGGACCAGCGGTTCGATCATTTCCAGCACTTCGGCGGCGAGACGCCCCGCGACCCGCATTTTCTCTATCTCAGCTGCCGTCTTGATCGACACTGCCATCTTTAACCTATTGATAAATATGAAAAAAGTTTGAAGTTCCCGAAAATTCAGGCTTCCGGGGGAGGCATATTCTACCCTATTCGGCCGGCAAATGAGTAATGCCGAGCCGAAAGCGGGCCCCCGGGGAGTCTTTAAACGCTGCCCCGGTTGTGGTATAAAGCGCGCCTTCGCGAGGCAGGGGCTGCTCAATCGTGCCCTGCCCGGCGGAGAAAAACGACACACACATATCAATACCTGCTCCAGGGTGCCGCTATAGTCGGTTTGGTTGCAGGGGTATGTGGAGGTTTAACCCAAACACAAGGTAATCATATTATGTCGCAAGTAAGCATGCGCGACCTGCTTCAGGCGGGCGCCCATTTCGGACACCAGACCCGTTACTGGAACCCCAAGATGGATCAGTACATCTTTGGCGCCCGTAACAAGATCCACATCATCAACCTCGAGCACACCGTGCCGGCCTTCAACGAAGCGCTGGAGCTGGTCAAGCGCCTCGCCGGTAACAAGAACAAGATCCTGTTTGTCGGCACCAAGCGCGCCGCGGGCAAGATCATCAAGGAACAGGCAGAGCGCGCCGGTATGCCCTATGTCAGCCATCGCTGGCTGGGTGGCATGCTCACCAACTACAAGACGATTCGCGCCTCCATCAAGCGTCTGCGTGACCTCGAAACCCAGATGACCGATGGCACCTTTGCCAAGTTGACCAAGAAAGAGGCGCTGATGCGCTCTCGTGACATGGAAAAGCTGGAGCGCAGCATCGGCGGTATCAAAACCATGGGCGGTTTGCCTGACGCGCTGTTCGTCGTTGACGTCGACCACGAGCGCATCGCCATTACCGAAGCGAACAAGCTGGGTATCCCGGTGATCGGTATTGTCGATACCAACAGCAACCCCGACGGCGTGGACTACGTGATTCCGGGCAACGACGACGCCATCCGTGCGATCAAGCTTTATGTCGCCGCGGTGGCCGATGCCTGTATTGCCGGCAAGGTTGAGTCAGGTGAGGCTGTTGCTGCCAAGGACGAGTTTGTCGAGGAGGAGGCAGGGGAAGCTGCCCCGGCCGAAGAAGCTCCCGCGGAACCTGAGGCAGCTGCCGATGCGACAGCTGCTGAGCCCGCCGCGGCCGCTGAGTAAGCGCCAGGTCGCACCCGCGGCCGGTTTCCGGTCGGCCGCGGAATAAATTTTGCCCCTGGTGGAAAAACCGCCGGGGTTTTTATTTTTAAGCTCCAGGTTCCTGGGGTTTCTAGAGGAGGAATAGCAATGTCGGCAGCACTGGTTAAGGAACTACGCGAGCGCACGGGTCTCGGCCTGTTGGAGTGCAAGAAAGCTCTGGCAGCCTGCGATGGTGATATCGAGCTGGCCATTGAGGAACTGCGCAAGTCCAGCGGCATGAAAGCGGCCAAGAAGGCGGGCCGCACCGCCGCAGACGGCGTCGTAGCCGCCCGGGTCGCCGATGATGGCAGCTATGCGGTATTGGTTGAAGTCAACAGCGAAACCGACTTTGTCGCTCGCGATGCGGGCTTCCTCGCCTTCGTCGACAAGGTGGTCGACGCGGCCTTCGCCAACCGCCAGACCGATGTCGCAGCCCTGATGGCCGGCGACCTGGAAGCGGCGCGCGAGGCCCTCGTGCAGAAGATCGGCGAGAACATCGGCGTTCGCAGGATAGAACTGCTCAGCGCCGATTCCGGCGTGGTTGCCGCCTATGTCCACGGCAATAACCGCATCGCTGTACTGGTGGCGCTGAGCGGTGGTGACAGCGACCTGGCCAAGGACGTCGCCATGCACGTGGCGGCTGTCAATCCGCAGGTCGTGTCGCCAGACGATATGCCCGCAGAGGCGATCGCCAAGGAAAAGGAAATCTACACTGCCCAGGCACAGGATTCCGGCAAGCCAGCGGAAATCGTCGAGAAGATGATCGGCGGTCGCATCAAGAAGTTCCTGGCTGAAAACAGCCTGCTGGAACAGGCCTTCGTCAAGAACCCGGATATCACCGTGGGCAAACTCGTCACGGGCGCGGGCGCGGGCGTTACCAGCTTCATCCGCTTCGAAGTGGGCGAGGGTATCGCCGTGGACAAGGTGGATTTTGCAGAGGAAGTAGCCGCCCAGCTCAGGGGTTAGGTCACAGGACACTAGGGTGTCGGCGCTGAGTCCTGTAAGATACGGCTCAGTTCAGGAGAGGACATTTATGCCACCACAGGTGGGTGACAAAAAGTACAAGCGCATCCTGCTCAAGCTCAGTGGCGAGGCCTTGACCGGACAGGAAAACTTCGGCATCGACCCCAAGATTCTCGATCGTATGGCGCTGGAGATCGGCCAGTTGGTCGGCATTGGCGTGCAGGTCGGCCTGGTGGTTGGTGGGGGGAATCTGTTCCGCGGCGCAGCCCTGCAGACCGCAGGGCTGGACCGTGTCACGGGCGACCATATGGGTATGCTGGCCACCGTCATGAATGCCCTGGCGTTGCGCGATGCCCTGGAGCGCTCGAATATTTCTACCCAGGTGATGTCGGCAATTCCCATGAGTGGTGTCGTCGATCATTACGACCGGCGCAAGGCGATACGCGCCCTGAGCAACGGCGACGTGGTAATTTTTGCCGCCGGCACCGGCAACCCGTTTTTCACAACCGACTCCTCCGCATGCCTGCGAGGGATCGAGGTCGACGCCGAGCTGGTGTTGAAGGCCACCAAGGTCGACGGTGTCTACTCGGCCGACCCGATGAAGTTCCCCGATGCCATCAGGTACGAACGCCTGACCTACGATGAGGTGCTCGACAAGAAGCTCGAAGTCATGGATCTGACCGCCATCTGCCTGTGCCGCGACCACAAGATGCCGGTGCGGGTATTTGAAATGGAGAAGCGCGGTGCGTTGCTCAATATTGTCAGGGGTGGCGACGACGGCACCCTGATTGAGTAGCCCACAGCATCCTCAGGAGGAATAGAGCAAGGTGATCAACGATATCAAGAACGAAGCCCGGGAGCGGATGGAGAAAAGTCTCGAGGCGTTGACGCACAATTTCAACAAGATCCGCACCGGCCGGGCCCATCCCAGCCTGCTGGACGGTGTCAGGGTCGAGTATTACGGCGCCGAGACGCCCCTGTCGCAAATGGCGAATATTTCGGTGGAGGATGCCCGCACACTGAGCCTTACGCCCTGGGACAAGTCCGTCGTGCCGCAAATCGAGCGGGCCATCATGAAGTCCGACCTGGGTCTCAACCCCTCCACCGCCGGTGGCGTGATCCGCATCCCGATGCCCATGCTGACCGAGGAAACCCGCAAGGGCTTTACCAAGCAGGCCCGGCATGAAGCGGAGTCGGCGCGGGTGTCGGTGCGCAACGCGCGCAGGGACGCCATGGGCATGCTGAAGGAGCTGGTAAAGGACAAGGAGATCAGCGAAGACGACGAGCGCCGCGGCCAGGAAGATATCCAGAAGTTGACCGATTCCTTTGTCTCCCAGATTGAAAAGCTGTTGGCGGAGAAAGAAACCGATCTGATGGAAATCTGACGTTTCCGGATGCGCATCAGCGAGATCCCATCCCCGCCAATCGACCAGACTGTACAGGTTGTCCCCCGCCATGTGGCGATAATCATGGATGGCAATAACCGCTGGGCAAAGCGCAGGGGTTTGCCGGGCCCCGCCGGTCACCGGGCCGGGGTCGAGGCCGTGCGGGGCGTGCTGCGCGCCTGTCGCGAGCAGGGGGTCGAGGTGCTTACGCTGTTCGCTTTCAGCAGTGAGAACTGGGGCCGGCCCCAGCCGGAAGTGCGTGCGCTGCTGGCCCTGCTGTCACGCTACCTGCGCAACGAGGTCAGGGAACTGCACAAGGACGGTATCCGGCTGCGTTTCATCGGCCAGCGCAGCCGTTTCAGTGAGCGCCTGCGCCGGCTGATGCAGCAGTCAGAGCAGCTGACAGCGGGCAACACGGAGGCGACCGTGGTCATTGCGGTCGATTACGGCGGCCAGTGGGATATCGCCCAGGCGGCGCAACAACTGGCGCAGCGTGTGCTGGATGGCTCACTGCAACCGGCCCAGATTACCCCCGAGCTGATAGACCAGCATGTGTCGGTTAGTGATCTTCCGCGCCCGGACCTGTGTATCAGGACCGGCGGCGACGCCCGGGTCAGCAACTTCATGTTATGGCATTTCGCCTACAGTGAACTCTATTTCACCAACATCCTCTGGCCTGACTTCGACGAGGCGGAGTTTGCCTGCGCGCTGGCTGACTACAGTCGCCGGGAGCGCCGTTTCGGCCTCAGGCATGATGTTCCGGACCTGACTGCGGGTGGTAGCGTCAATGCTTAGGCAAAGGGTGATAACGGCCGTCATCATGGCCAGCCTGTTCCTCTCGGCTGTGGCTTTTCTGTCACAGGCCTGGCTGGCCCTGCTCTTTGGTGTGCTCGTCTGCCTCGGGGGCTGGGAGTGGTCCCGCCTTTGTGGCTGGGAGAGCACCCCGTCCCGCGCCCTCTACGTGCTTGTGCTCGCCGGGGTGATGGGGTTTCTTTACCACTACTGCCAACTGGGAGGTGCGCCTGTGCGTGAACAGGTACAGCCCTTCCTCGGCCTGGCCTGCCTGTGGTGGTCGCTGGCCCTGTTGTGGGTCAAGGGCTACCCGGGCAGCGCCGTGTTCTGGCGCACCCGTGCGATGCGCAACATGATGGGACTGCTGGTGCTGGCGCTGGCGTGGATGGCGGCGGTGTACCTGGTGAGCCTCCCCCGCGGTGGCGGATTGATCGTGGTGATGGTGCTGATCGTGGCCACTGCGGACATCGGCGCCTATTTCTCGGGCAAGACCTGGGGCCGACACAAACTGGCGGAAGTCGTCAGTCCGAAAAAGACCTGGGAAGGTTTCTGGGGCGGCCTGTCTGCCTGCGCGGTGCTGGCATTGCTGTTGTGGTCGCAGCTGCCCAGCCAGCAGGCCCACGTCAGCCTCGCGGCTGTGCTGGTGGTTGTGCTGGCAACGGCGCTTGCCTCGGTGGTTGGTGACCTGACTGTGAGTATGGTGAAGCGGGAGGCCGGTGTGAAGGACAGCGGCAGCCTGTTGCCCGGCCATGGTGGCGTGCTCGATCGCCTGGACAGCCTGTGCGGCGCCGCTCCGGTGTTCGCCCTGGGTCTGCTGCTGGCGGGCTGGTAAGCATGCAGTCGACGCGACGGATGGTCAGCGTGCTCGGTTCCACCGGCTCGATCGGGCTCAACACCCTCGATGTGATCGCCCGTCATCCCGATCGTTTTGGCGTGTACGGACTCGCCGCCAACTCCTCAGTGGCAGCGCTGCTGGAGCAGTGCCTGGCCTTTCGGCCCCGCTACGCGGTACTGATGGACGAGGCTGCCGCGGAATCCCTGCGGGCGCAGTTGCCCCCCGATTCCGGCACCGAGGTCCTGCAGGGCGAAGCCGGCCTGGCGCACATCGTCACCGCGGCGCAGGTGGACACTGTGATGGCCGCCATCGTCGGCGCGGCGGGCCTGCCATCCGCCCTGGCTGCGGCCGGCGCCGGCAAGACGGTGCTGCTGGCCAACAAGGAATCCCTGGTGATGGGCGGGCATCTGCTGATGCAGGCGGTGCGCGGCTCGGGCGCCCGGCTGTTGCCGATAGACAGTGAGCACAATGCGATTTTCCAGTGCATGCCGGTCAATGCCACCACCTGCAGGTCATCGCTGGAGGGTGTCAGCAAAGTGCTGCTGACCGCCTCCGGCGGACCTTTCCGCCAGTGGGGCAAGGAGCAGATGGACGAGGCGACCCCGGAGCAGGCCTGTGCTCACCCCAACTGGTCAATGGGCCGCAAGATATCGGTAGACTCTGCCAGCCTGATGAACAAGGGATTGGAGCTGATCGAGGCCTGCTGGATATTCGACCTGACCCCCGACCGGATCGATGTGGTGGTGCACCCCCAGAGTATTATTCATTCCATGGTGCAGTACCTCGACGGCTCGGTACTGGCGCAAATGGGCAACCCCGATATGCGCACGCCGATCGCCTATGGCCTTGGCTGGCCCGAGCGGCTGGCCTCGGGCGTGGCGCCGCTGGACCTGATTGCCACTGCGCAACTCGATTTTGAGGCGCCGGACGAGGGCCGTTTTCCCTGCCTGCGGCTGGCGCGGGAAGCCTTTAACGCGGGCGGTACCGCCATGGCCATCTGCAATGCGGCCAACGAGGTCGCGGTGGCGGCTTTTCTCGACGGCCGGATCCGTTTCACCGCTATTCCATGGGTTATAGAGCAAACCCTCGGGCAGATGCCGATACTTGAACCGATATCCCTGGCGGTTGTCGAATCAGCGGACAGGGATGCGCGACAGGTGGCGACCGAACAGGTGGCGACGCTGTTGCGGGACAACAGAAAAACGGGACTGGTTTGATGGACATGCTGTATACCATTGGCATAACGCTGGCGACCCTGGCAATACTCGTGGCGGTACACGAGTTTGGCCATTTCTGGGTGGCCCGGCGCTGTGGCGTCAAGGTCCTGCGTTTTTCCATTGGCTTCGGCCCCTCGCTGCTGCGTTGGCGGGACCGGCTGGACACCGAGTACAGCATTGCGGCAATCCCCCTGGGCGGCTATGTCAAGATGCTCGACGAGCGGGAAGGGGAGGTACCTGCCGCGGAGCTGGAGCAGGCCTTCAACCGCAAGCCTGTGCTGCAGAGAATCGCGGTGGTCAGTGCGGGCCCCCTGGCCAACTTTTTACTGGCAATCGCGGTTTACTGGGGTTTGTTCATGGCCGGCGAAAGCGGCTACGCCCCGGTTATCGGTGAGGTTGAGGCGGGCTCGGTGGCCTACCTGGCGGGCCTGGAGGCCGGCCAGGAGATCGTGGCGGTGGATGGTATCGACACACCCACCTGGCAGGCGCTCAGTTTTCGCCTGCTGGACCGTATCGGTGATACCGGCAGTATTTCTTTCGCGGTGAAGTACCCCGATTCCGAGGTCGTCTATGAATCGGAGGGGGTTATTCACCGATGGCTGGCGGGGGAAGAGCAGCCGGATCTTTTCGGCGGTCTGGGGCTGTCGATGTACACCCCGGCAGTACCGCCGGTGATAGGGCAGGTAGTCGGCGGGGGTGCCGCGGAACAGGCCGGCTTGCAGCCGGGTGACGAGGTGATCAGCGCAGACGGCGTACCGATGAAACTGTGGATGGACTGGGTCGATTATGTGCGGGCGCGCCCCGGCGAGGCTATCGACGTCGAGTACCGCCGCGGTATGGAACTGCTCCGGGTGACCCTGGTGCCCGAACTCGTTGACGACAACGGGGAATCCATTGGCAGGGTCGGCCTGGGCGTGCAATTGCCCGAAATGCCGGCGGAAATGCTGCGCAAGTTTGAGCGTGGCCCGGTCGAGGCCCTGGGCGCCAGTCTGCAGCGTACCGGGGAGTTGGTGGGCTTTACCCTCAATTCAATCAAGAAGATGGTGATGGGCCTGATCTCGCCAAAAAACTTGAGCGGACCGATTACCATTGCTAAAGTGGCCACCGCATCGGCCAAGTCGGGCGTGGAAGCCTATGTCAGCTTCCTGGCCCTGCTCAGTGTCAGCCTCGGGGTGCTGAACCTGCTGCCCATACCCGTGCTGGACGGCGGCCACCTGATGTTTTACTTCGCCGAGCTATTGGCGGGGAGGCCGGTACCTGAGAGAATTCAGGCGCTCGGCTACCAGGTCGGTTTGTTCCTGGTGCTGGGTATTATGTTTCTGGCCCTGTATAACGATTTTTCACGCCTGTAGTGATTTCCCGCCAGCAGGCACTAGCCGTCTATCGAGTGAACATTGATTAAGCGCATTAGCATATTCTTCGCCCTGGCCCTGGTGCTCATGGTGCCGCTGGCGTCAGCCGATACGTTCATCATAGCCGACATTCGTGTCGAGGGGCTGCAACGCGTCTCTGCGGGAACAGTATTCGCCGCACTGCCCGTGGCGGTCGGTGACGTGGTGGACGAGCAGACCATGCGGGCCGCGGCGCGCAGCCTGTTCTCCACCGGCAATTTCGACGACATCAATATCGGCCGGGACGGCAATGTCCTGGTGGTGATCGTGGTGGAGCGCCCGAGTATCAGCGAGATCAATATCGAGGGTAACAAGGCCATCGAGACGGAGGCCCTGCTGGATGGACTCAAGGGCGCAGGCCTGGCGGTGGGGCAGGTGTTCCAGCGTTCAACCCTGGAAGGCATGCAGCTGGAACTCCAGCGCCAGTACGTGCAGCAGGGTCGCTACGACGCCAATATCGAGACCGAGGTGATTCCCGAGCCGCGCAACCGGGTCACCATCAATATCAACGTCGACGAGGGCACGGTCGCCGCCATCAAGCATATCAACGTGGTGGGTAACCAGGTGTTCAGCGACCAGGAAATTGCCGACCTGTTCGAGCTCCAGACCACCGGCTGGCTGTCCTTTTTCAGCAACGACGACAAGTATTCCAAGGAAAAACTGACCGGTGACCTGGAGAAACTGACCTCCTATTACATGGACCGGGGTTACCTGCAATTCAACATCGACTCCACCCAGGTGTCCGTGTCACCCGACATGGAAGAGGTGTACATCACCGCCAATATCACCGAGGGGGAGATCTTCACCATCAGCGGTGTAGAGCTGTCCGGCGACCTCGTGTTGCCCGAGGCGGATCTCAGGCGTTTCCTGCTGGTGTCGGAGGGCCAGGTTTTCTCCCAGCAACTGGTTACCAGCACCGAGGAATACCTCACCCGGCGCCTGGGTAACGACGGTTACAATTTCGCCAAGGTCACGGGTATTCCCGAGGTCAACGACGAGGACAACACCGTCAGCATGAAGTTTTTCGTCGACCCCGGTAAGCGCACCTATGTGCGCCGCATCAATTTCCGGGGCAATATGAAAACCGCCGACGACGTGCTGCGGCGCGAGATGCGACAAATGGAATCCGCACCTGCCTCGGCGGCCAATCTCGAGCAGTCCCGGGTGCGCCTGGAGCGGTTGGGCTATTTCAGCAAGGCCACGGTTGAAACCAAGGAAGTGCCGGGCCACGATGACCTCATCGATGCGGAATTCACCGTTGAAGAGCAGTCCTCGGGCAGTATCGGCGCAAGCGTCGGTTATGCCCAGGACGCCGGTATTATCCTCGGCCTCAATGTGCAGCAGGACAACTTTCTCGGGACGGGCAAGCGCATCGGACTCGGCCTGAACCGCTCGAAATACCAGGACCTGTATAACTTCAGTTACACCAACCCCTATTACACCGAGGACGGGGTGAGTCGCGGCTTCAATATTTACTACCGCTCCACCGACCTGTCCGAGGTCAACGTTGCCAGCTACTCCACCGACACCCTGGGCGGCAATCTCAACTTCGGTTACCCGATCAAGGAAACCCAGCGCCTGGGCTTCAGCTTCGGCGTCGCCAATACCGATGTCACCGCCGGTCGCTTTGCCGTGCAGGAGATCAAGGGCAGTCCGCGCCTGGAGAAGTCGGTGGACGACTGGTATGAAAATACCCTTCAACCCGACGGCACCTATTCCTCGGTAGAAGAGTTGAAACCGATCGACACCCTGCCGCCGGAATATGAAATAGCGCCGCTGCAGGAGGGCTTCCTGGATGCCAATGGCAATACCTTTCTCAACTACACCGTTACCGGCAGCTGGAGTCAGTCAACCCTGAACCGCGGGCGCATGGCCACCCGCGGTGCGGCCCAGACCATAGCCCTGGAGGTGTCGATTCCGGCCTCTGACCTGGAGTTCTTCAAGCTGACTTACAACGGCGAGATCTATTTCCCCGTGCCGCTGCTGCCACCCAGTTGGACCCTGCGCCTGCGCAGTGAACTGGGTTACGGCGATGGCTGGGGCGACACCAGCGGGCTGCCCTTTTACGAGAACTTCTTTGCCGGTGGTTTCGGCTCCGTGCGGGGTTACCAGAGCAATACCCTTGGACCGCGCAGTACGCCGGCGCTGCCCTATTCCGTGGCCCAGCCTGTTACCGCGATTGATGAGGACGGCAACCCCCTGCAGTTTGGCGGCCCCAAGGGCAATGAGTTTGGTTATGTCTACCTGCCCGCCGTCGGCAAACTGGCCGTGCAGCCGCCGAATAACAACGGCGATCCCTTCGGCGGCAACGTGCTGGTGACGGGTGGTGCCGAGCTGATTTTCCCCCTGCCTTTCATCAAGGACCAGAACAGCTTGCGCACGGCATTTTTCCTCGATGCGGGAAATGTTTTCAGCACCGATTGCGGGTCCAGCCAGCTCAACTGTTATAATGTCGACTTCGGCCAGCTGCGTTACTCGGTCGGCGTCGGTCTTACATGGATTACCGGTTTTGGTCCGCTGACCTTCAGCCTTGCCAAGCCGTTTAATGAAGACGAGTACGATCAGGATGAGGTCTTCCAGTTCACACTCGGCCGTGGGTTCTAATCGATTTTTTTATCAATGTCTGGAGAAAACTGTGTCTAAGCTGCTCAAGTTAACATTTACCGTACTCGTCCTGGCGCTTCCGACTCTGGGCTGGGCCCAGGCCAAGATCGCCGTGGTCGATTTGCAGGAAGCCATCCTGCAGACTGACGTGGCCCAGAAACGCCTCGAGGAAATCAGGAACCAGGCGGATTTCAAGACCGACAAGGCCGAGTTCGAGCGCCTGAAAAAAGAAATGGATGACATGGTCAAGAAGTTCCAGAAGGACGCCGCTGTCATGAGCCAGGAGCAGCAGGCTGCGGCCCGCCAGAAACTGTCCAGCAAGCAGGCTGATCTCGAGCACGTGGTCGGCAAGGTGCAGCAGACCGAACAGGCGGCTGCCCAGGCCCTGTTGCAGGAACTGGGACCCAAGGTGCAGGAAGTGCTGCGCGAGATCATCAGCTCTGAGGGTATCGGGCTCCTGCTGCAGCGCGGCGCCGTTATCCACGCAGATGCCAGCTACAGCATTACCGCCAAGGTAACCGACAAGCTGAACCAGATGGCGGCGAAGTAATCACTGCATGTTTTCACTGGCTGAACTGGCGGACCGCTTCGGTCTGGAGTTCACCGGTGAAGGGGACAGGACACTCACCGGTATAGCCACCCTTGCGGAGGCGGGTGCCGGTGACATTTCTTTTCTCGCCAACAGGAAGTACCTGCCCCAGCTGGCTGCCACCCGGGCCGGCGCGGTTATCGTGCACCCGGAACTCGTTTCGCGCTGCCCCGTGGACTGCCTGGTCGCGGAAGCGCCCTACGTGGCGTTCGCCCGGATATCCCACCTGTTCGACAAATCTCCCCGGCCCCGGCCGGGCATTCACCCGTCTGCCACGGTGTCTGCCGATGCAGATATTCACCCGGAGGCCGCCATCGGTCCCAATGCGGTGGTGGAAGCCGGCGCCGTGCTGGCAGCCGGGGTGATCCTCGGGGCCGGTGCCTATGTCGGCCATGACAGTCGCATCGGGACCGGCACCCGGGTACTGCCCAATGCCGTGATTTACCACGACGTACATGTGGGAGAACACTGTGTGATTCACGCCCAGGCGGTGTTGGGGGCGGAGGGGTTCGGGTTTGCGCCCGGACCCGGCGGCTGGGAACGGGTTTGCCAGCTGGGCGGGGTGCGCCTCGGCGACCGCGTGGAGATCGGTGCCTGCACGACCGTGGACCGGGGCACGCTTGGCCATACCGTCATCGCGGACGGTGCCATCATCGACAATCTCGTGCAGATCGGTCACAACTGCCGCATCGGGAAAAATACCGCGATAGCCGGTTGCAGCGGTCTGGCAGGAAGCACGATCATAGGTGCCAACTGCACACTGGCGGGCGGCGTGGGCGTGGTCGGACACGTGGAAATCTGCGATAACGTGCACGTGACGGGGATGACGATGGTGACCAAGTCGATCACCAGGGCGGGCTCCTACTCCTCTGGCACACCCATGACCAATACGCGAGACTGGAAGCGCAATGCCGTGCGCTTCTCCCAGCTGGAATCCATCCGACAGCGGTTGGTGGCTCTTGAGAGTCGGTGCAAACAACCAGACAAGGAATAGAGATGGATATCGACGAAATTCGCAAGTATCTGCCTCACCGGTACCCCTTCCTCCTCGTGGACAGGGTGGTCGAGCTGATCCCTGGTGAGTCGATTGTCGCGTACAAAAATCTCAGCATAAACGAGCCTTTTTTTGATGGGCACTTCCCCGGGAAGCCCATTTTCCCCGGTGTCCTGTTGCTGGAAGCGATGGCGCAGGCAGCGGGCATCCTGGGATTCAAGACCAAGGGCAAGACCCCCCAGGACGGTTCAATTTACTACCTGGCAGGAACCGATGAGTTGCGTTTCAAGCGACCCTGTGTGCCGGGAGACCGGGTTATGCTGCGCGCCACCCTGGTATCCGAGCGTCGCGGCATAGCGAAATTTGCGATCAGCTCGGACGTCGACGGTGAACTGGCGGCCTCGGCCACGATTCTCTGCGCGGACAGGTGATCCACAGCGAGGCGATTGTCGACCCCGGGGCCAGGCTGGCGGAGGACGTCAGTGTCGGCCCCTGGACCTTTATCGGTCCGGACGTGGAGATAGGCCCGGGCTGCGTCATCGAGCCCCATGTCGTGATCAAGGGCCCCACCCGCATAGGGGCCGGCAATCACATCTACCAGTTTTCCAGCATCGGTGAGGCCACTCCCGACCGCAAGTATCGGAACGAACCCACCCGCCTGGTCATTGGCGATCACAACGTGATCCGCGAGGGCGTGACGATTCACCGCGGCACAGTACAGGACCGCCATGAAACCACCATCGGCGATCACAATCTGCTGATGGCTGCAGTGCACGTGGGCCATGACTGCGTCATCGGTAACCACACGGTGCTGGTCAATAACGTGGCCCTGGCCGGTCATGTCACCGTGGGCGACTGGGCAATACTCAGCGGCTATACCCTGGTTCACCAGTTCTGCAAGATCGGCGCCCACAGTTTCAGCGGGATGGGCACGGCCATCGGCAAGGATGTACCGGCCTTTGTCACTGTCAGCGGGGCGCCCGCGGAAGCCAAGACGATCAACATGGAGGGTATGCGCCGGCGCGGTTTTTCCGCGGAGGCCATCAACGACCTGCGACGGGCCTACAAGGTCATTTACAAGCAGGGCCTCACCCTGGATATCGCCCTGCAGCGACTCGAGTCGATGATGAGCGACTCTCCCGAGGTGCGACTGCTGATCGAATCGCTGCACGCATCGGAACGCGGTATCGTACGCTAGTGGCTGATGTCGGGCGTCGGGGCAGACCCTGCAGCGTGGTGTGCGGGCGGTGATGCGCATCGGCGTCCTGGCCGGTGAGGCTTCCGGGGACCTGCTCGGGTCGCGGGTACTGGCGGCGCTGCGAGCGCGGTTTCCCGGGTTGCGCGTCGAGGGTATCGGCGGGCCACTGATGGAAGCCCAGGGCCTGCAGAGCATGTTCCCGATGGAGCGGCTCTCGGTAATGGGGCTGGTGGAGCCGCTCAAACGGCTGCCGGAGCTGCTGCGGATTCGCCGGGAGGTATACCGGCATTTTGCGGCCGACCCCCCGGATGTGTTCCTTGGCATAGACTCTCCCGACTTCAACCTGCGCCTCGAGCGGCGCCTGCGCGAGCGCGGCATAAGCACCGCCCACCTGGTGAGCCCTTCGGTGTGGGCCTGGCGGCGCGGGCGTATACACACCATAAAACGCGCGGTAGACCTGATGCTCTGCCTGTTTCCCTTCGAAACGGGGATCTATGACCAGAACGGTATTCCGGCCTGTTTCGTCGGTCACCCGCTGGCGGATGAGATCCCCCGGCAGGTCGACCGGGCGGCCGCACGGCGGGAACTCGGGCTGGACTCTACCGCGACGGTGCTGGCCCTGTTGCCCGGCAGTCGCGCTGCCGAAGTCCGGTTGCTTGCTCCCCCGTTCCTGCAGGCTGCCCGCCTGTTGCGCCAGTCAGACCCGGCTCTGGCTTTCGCACTGCCGGCCGCCAACGCCGCGCGGCGGTCCGAGCTTGAGCATCTGCTGGCGGCCTATCGGGATCTCGATGTCACCCTGGTGCAGGGTTGTTCAAGGGAGGTGATGGCTGCCTGCGACACCGCGTTACTTGCCTCCGGTACCGCCACGCTGGAAGCGGCCCTGCTGAAGCGCCCCATGGTCGTCGCCTACCGCATGGGGGCGCTCAGCTGGCTGTTGCTGCGCGCTCTGGTGAAAACCCCCTATGCGGCGCTGCCCAACATCCTCGCCGGGCGGGCCCTGGTGCCGGAGCTGTTGCAGGAGGCGGCCACGCCTGCGGCGATGGCGACGGCCCTGGGGCCCCTGCTGGCAGGTGAGCCGGCGGCGACCCGGCAGCTGGAAGCCTTCGAGGGCATCCACCGGGAATTGCGGCAGGGTTTTGGCGATCGCGCCGCCGAGGCACTGTCGGCGCTGATGGTCGGGCGGCGGGCGTGAGTATGGATGACCTGTTCCGGCCAGACTATTGCGGCCCGGGCCTGGCCGGCGTGGATGAGGTGGGACGCGGTCCGCTGGCGGGCGACGTCGTGGCGGCCGCCGTCATTCTCGATCCCGCCCGTCCCATCGCGGGCCTGCGGGACTCGAAAAAACTGTCGGCCCGGCGCCGGGAGGAACTGGCCGGGCTGATCATGGAGCGGGCGCTGGCCTGGTCGGTAGCCCGGGCGACCGTGGCCGAGATCGACCAGCTCAATATTCTGCAGGCCTCGCTGCTGGCGATGCACCGGGCGGTCAGGGCACTGGAACCGCAGCCGGTCTATGTGCTGGTGGACGGCAATCGACTGCCGCGCTGGGAGTACGCGGCGGAGCCGGTGGTAAAGGGCGATGACCGGGTGCCCGCCATTGCCGCCGCATCCATCCTGGCCAAGGTGCAGAGGGACCGCGAGCTGGTAGAGCTGGAGCGGCAGTATCCCGGCTACGGCTTTGCCGCGCACAAGGGCTATCCCACCGCGGCCCACCTGGAGGCCCTGCAAACGCTGGGGGTGACGCCGGTGCATCGCCGCAGCTTCGGCCCCGTGCGCGCGCTCCTGTCGCAGCCAGAGCCCGAATAGAGGCTCCTCCGACTCCTGCAGGGTCGCAGGGCCTGTCCCGCTTTATCGGCTATTTATTCGACCGCCCCCCCCATCAGCTACCACCCGGTGCCCCAAATCCATACCCCGGCCCCCGGATATTCCGCTTAGTTCCTCCCGGCAATACAACTATCAGAACAAGCCATGTAGAATTAATCGAATGACCGACTTCGTCCACCTGCGCCTGCACACCGAATACTCCCTCGTCGACGGGCTGGTGCGGGTCAAGCCGCTGATGGAGCGGGTAGCCGCCCTCGACATGCCGGCAGTGGCAGTGACCGATGTCAGTAACTTCTACGGCCTGATCAAGATGTACAAGGCGGCCTTCAGCGCCGGTGTCCAGCCCATCATCGGTGTCGACCTGCGGGTACTGGATGCCGACGACCCGGACCGGGCCTGGCCGCTGTGCCTGCTGGCGATGGACCTGCAGGGCTACCACAACCTCACCCTGCTCATCTCCCGGGCGTTCACCGAGGGACAGCACCTTGGGGTGCCTTACGTCCACAAGTCCTGGCTGCAGGAGTGTGCCCAGGGTGTGATCGCCCTGTCCGCCGGCGCGCCTGGTGAAGTGGGGCAGGCCCTGCTCGGCGGCAAGCCCGAGCTCGCTGCCGATCGCCTGCGGCAGTGGATGGAGATGTACCCGGGACGCTTTTACCTCGAACTGCACCGCACCGGGCGCGAGGGCGATGAGGCCCATGTGCACGCGGCGGTGGCCCTGGCGGCTGAACTGCAGTGCCCGGTGGTCGCGACCAACGATGTCCGCTTCCTGGATGCCTCCGAGTTCGAGGCGCATGAGGCCCGGGTGTGTATCCGGGAGGGGCGTACCCTGGACGATCCCCGCCGCGCGCGCATCTATACCGACCAGCAGTACCTGCGCTCCCCGGCGGAAATGGCGGACCTGTTCTCCGACATTCCCGAGGCGCTGGCCAATTCGGTGGAGATCGCCCGGCGCTGCCACGTGGTGCTGGAGCTGGGCAAACCCTTCCTGCCGGACTACCCGGTACCGGCGGGTATGACTATCGATGAATTTTTCCGGCAGCAATCCCACGAGGGACTGGAGCGGCGCCTGGCGGTGCTGCTGGATCCCGCCGCCAGTGATTTTGCGCAGCAGCAGGCAAGCTACCGCCAGCGCCTGGATTTCGAGCTGGACACCATCGTCCAGATGGGTTTTCCGGGCTACTTCCTGATCGTCATGGACTTCATCCGCTGGGCCAAGCAACACGATATCCCGGTCGGTCCCGGGCGCGGCTCCGGCGCCGGCTCACTGGTGGCCTATGCCCTGGAAATCACCGACCTGGACCCGCTGGAATACGACCTGCTGTTCGAGCGCTTCCTCAATCCCGAGCGGGTCTCCATGCCGGATTTCGACGTCGATTTCTGCATGGAGAAACGCGACCGGGTGATCGACTACGTGGCCGATGCCTACGGCCGGGAGGCGGTCTCCCAGATCATTACCTTCGGCACCATGGCCGCCAAGGCGGTGGTGCGCGATGTGGCCCGGGTGCAGGGCAAGTCCTACGGCCTGGCCGACAAGCTGTCGAAGATGATCCCGTTTGAAGTGGGGATGACCCTGGCCAAGGCCCTGGAGCAGGAAGAACCCCTGCGGGATTTCCTGCGGGATGACCCCCAGGCCCAGGAAATCTGGGATATGGCGGTGCAGTTGGAGGGCATTACCCGCAACGTCGGCAAGCACGCCGGGGGTGTGGTCATCGCGCCCTCGAAACTGACGGATTTCTCGCCCCTGTTCTGCGACGAGAGCGGCGGCGGCCTGGTCACCCAGTACGACAAGGGCGACGTGGAAGACGCCGGCCTCGTCAAGTTCGATTTTCTCGGTCTGCGCACCCTCACGATTATCGACTGGGCGGTGAAAATGATTAACGCCGTGCGGGAAGGGCAGGGCGAGCTGCCGCTGGATATCAGCCTGATCCCGCTGGATGACGAGGCCAGCTTCAAGCTGCTGCAGTCGGCGGAAACCACGGCCGTGTTCCAGCTGGAATCCCGCGGCATGAAGGATCTGATCAAGCGCCTGCGACCGGACTGCTTCGAGGACATCATCGCCCTGGTGGCGCTGTTTCGCCCCGGCCCCCTGCAGTCGGGAATGGTGGACAACTTCATCAACCGCAAGCACGGGCGGGAGGCTATCTCCTACCCCGATGCCCAGTGGCAGCACGAGTCGCTGAAGCCGATTCTCGAACCCACCTACGGCATCATCCTGTACCAGGAACAGGTGATGCAGATCGCCCAGGAGCTGGCGGGCTACACCCTGGGTGGCGCGGACATGCTGCGCCGCGCCATGGGCAAGAAGAAACCCGAGGAAATGGCGAAACAGCGCGACGTGTTCGAGGAAGGTGCCCGCTCCAAGGGCGTCGACGGCGACCTGGCGATCAAGATCTTCGACCTGGTGGAGAAATTCGCCGGTTACGGTTTCAACAAATCCCACTCGGCGGCCTATGCGCTGGTGTCCTACCAGACTGCCTGGCTCAAGTCCCACTACCCGGCGCCCTTCATGGCGGCGGTGATGAGTTCGGAACTGCAGAACACCGACAAGATCGTGGTGTTCGTGGAAGAGTGCCGGGCGATGAAGCTGACCCTCAAGCTGCCCGATGTGAACGAGGGGCAGTACATGTTCACGGTCAATGCCAACAACGAGATTATCTATGGCCTGGGCGCCATCAAGGGCCTGGGCGAGGGCCCCGTCGAGAATATACTGGCTGCCAGGGAAGCGGGCGGGCCTTTCCTGGACCTGTTCGATTTTTGCGGCCGCACCGACCCGCGCAAGGTCAACCGCCGGGCGATAGAGGCGCTGGTCCGCTCCGGCGCTTTCGACTCACTGGGTGAGGACCGCTGGGTACTGATGGCGAGCCTCGACGATGCCCTCAAGGCCGCGGAGCAAAGTGCCAGCAACCGCGACAGCGGCATCGACGACCTGTTCGGCGACGTGGTGCCCAGCCAGGGCAGGGGAGCGGGTGATGTTTACGCTCCCTTCAGGCAGGTCCGGCCCTGGTCGGGCAAGCAGCGCCTGGCGGGCGAGAAGGAAACCCTGGGCCTGTATGTGACGGGCCACCCCATTGACGAATACGAGAGCGAGGTGCGCAAGTTCGCCCCGACCCGTATCGCCGAGGTACGGCCGGACAAACAGGGCACCCAGTTCCTGGCGGGCCTCATCGTTGCGAGCCGCACCATGAAGACCAAGCGCGGTGACACCATGGCCATACTGCAACTGGATGACCGCAGTGCGCGTATCGAGGTCACCGTGTACGCCGACACCTACGCCGAGCACCGCGAATTGCTGGGCAAGGACAATATCGTCATCGTCGAGGGGTCCGTGGCCCACGATGATTACTCCGGGGGCCTGGCGATGCGTGCCCGCGGTGTGCGCAGCCTGCTGCAGGCGCGCCAGGATTACGTCTCGGAACTGACCATCGAGGTCAGCGACGAGATGCTCGACCCGCAACTCACCGACTGGCTGGAGAAAACCCTGGCCGGCGCCGGCGGCGGTCACTGCCCGGTATCCCTGATCTACCGCCAGGCCGGCGGTAAGGCCCGGGTGAAGCTGGGTGAGCGCTGGCAGGTGCTGCCCAGCGACGAACTGTTACAGGAGTTACGCGATTGCGTGGGCAGCGACCGGGTGGCGCTGCAGTACGCCTGACCGCCCGCATCGATAGACAAAAACGATAAAAGGAGAAGCTCAACATGCTACTGAAGGACAAAATGGTCATCGTCTCCGGGATCGGCCCCGGCCTGGGGCAGGAACTCGCCGTGCTGGCGGCCGCGGAGGGTGCCGCGGGCGTCGTGTTGGCCGCGCGGACCGCCCGCAAGCTGGACGCGGCGGAGCAGGCGATCGCCGCCCTGGGTCTGGGTACCGGGGTGCTGAAGGTGCCCACGGATATCGCCGACCAGGCCCAGTGCCAGGCGCTCGCCGAGCAGGCGCTGCAGACGTTCGGTCGCATCGACGTGCTGTTCAACAGCGCCTACGATCCGGGCAGTTTTGAGCCGATAGACCAGGCCAACCTGGACGGCTGGCGCCGCGCCATGGACGTGAACTTCTTCGGCACCATGCAACTGACCCAGGCCTGTGTACCGGCCATGATCGCGGCCGGTGGTGGCGCCATCGTGATGATCGGCACCATGGTCGAGCACAAACCGCTGGCCACCCAGGGCGGCTACGGCGCATCCAAGTCCGCCCTGCGCAGTGCCACCAAGCACCTGGCCCTGGAGCTGGGCCAGTACGGGATCCGGGTCAACAGCTGCCACATGGGCTGGATGTGGGGCCCGGCGGTGGAGGGTTATTTCGCCTGGCAGGCCAGCGAATCCGGCAAGTCCCAGCAGGAGCTGATCGCCGAGGTCACCCGCAATATTCCGCTGGGGGTGATTCCCGATGACGGCGAGTGTGCCAGGGCGGCACTGTTCCTGGCCTCCGATTATGCCAGCGTGGTGACCGGCGCGGCGCTGGATGTGAACGGCGGCGAATACATGCCGGTATAGCAATATCAGAGACAGCCTGCTCCAGCAGGTGTCACGCAAAGAGGGCAGGGCCATGGCCGAAACAATGATGGATAGCGATACGACGGCGAAAATAGAGGCGGCGGTGTTCCGGCGCCTGCTGGAACACCTGGACAGCCGCAAGGACGTGCAGAATATCGACCTGATGAACCTGGCGGGCTTCTGTCGCAATTGCCTGTCCAAGTGGTATGTCGCGGCGGCGGAGGCGGAGGGTGTCGCAGTGGATTACGACGCAGCCCGCGAGCGGGTGTACGGCATGCCCTATGAGCAGTGGAAAGACAAGTACCAGGGGGAGGCCACCCCGGAGCAACAGGCCGCGTTTGCGGCACGCGACAAAAAGTAGGTCGATCAGTCGCCGCTGTTGAGTTCCCGCAGGTACCTGAAGCGGCTGGTGTAAGGCTCCACGGCGCCATCTGCGATGCGCTGGAGGGTGTGGCCGATCGTGTCCGCGGGTGCGGACCCCGCGTCGTCACCTGAGGTAATCTGGCGACCCAGGGTGGAAAGCCCGTCGCCGATGGCGGTAGCGCTTTCAATAGTCGCCTGCACCAGGAACATCTCGGCAATGATAAGGTCGTCGATGGTCCGGCGAAGGCGGCTTGGTGTCGGCTTGCTTGTTTGCATATCACTGTCCTTTTTCAAAAAATGGCGCCGGTTTCCAGCAGTTTGCGGCGCGGGCCTGCTCACGGCTGGTGCATATGCCCGGCAGGGTTGCCTGCTTATGGGGCATTTGGACGGTAAAACGGCTCATTTGTTCCTCAAATGCACCGGGTTACTGTTTAGGCAGCAAGCCTCGTGCCAAGGAGGCGCCATGGTAGTCATTTATTGTGACAGTGCAATGGTGTGACGGCTAAAAACGGGGTAAATTTTGCCGGATTTCGGCAGTGGTTGAATTCCGTTGCCGATGGACCATACTGTGCAGCCTGATCGAGACCAGCTGTGAATGGCAGATCGACCCGGGCTCAAGCTGTTCGGGAAACAGGAACCGCATAACAGACCAATAAGGAAGACTTCTATGAGTTATCGACACATTCTGGCACGCGTGCTGCTGGTGCTGGGTTCTGGCATCGCCCTGGCCTCCCAGGCGGCGGACAAACCCAACATCCTGGTGATATGGGGTGACGATATCGGCATCACCAATATCAGTGCCTACAGCGACGGCATCATGGGTTACCGCACCCCCAATATTGACCGGATAGCCAGCGAGGGCATCCGATTTACCGACTACTATGGCGACCAGAGCTGTACAGCCGGGCGCTCCACATTTATTACCGGCCAGTCGGGCCTGCGCACCGGCCTCACCAAGGTGGGGTTGCCGGGAGCTGAGCTGGGCATCCAGGACCGGGATATCACCATCGCCGAAGTCCTCAAGACACAGGGTTACAGCACAGGCCAGTTCGGCAAGAACCACCTGGGGGACCAGGACATCTTCCTGCCCACCAACCACGGCTTCGACGAGTTCTTCGGTAACCTCTACCACCTCAACGCAGAGGAAGAACCGGAAGACCCGGACTATCCCACGGACCCGGCCTTTCGCAAGATGTTCGGCCCCCGCGGCGTGATCCACTCCTATGCCGATGGCCGCATCGAGGATACAGGCGCCCTGACCCGCAAGCGCATGGAGACGGCCGATGAGGAATTTGTGGCAGGTGCCAAAAAGTTTATCGACAAGGCGGTCAAGGCCAACAAACCCTTCTTCGTCTGGTTGAACACCACCGGCATGCACTTTCGCACCCACATCGCCGAGAAAAACAAGGGCCTGTCAGGCCAGGGTTTCTATAACGACGTAATGGTTGCCCATGACAAGCTGGTAGGCGAGATGCTGGACCAGCTGGACCAGCTGAAGATTGCCGACAACACTATCGTGTTCTACTCCACCGACAACGGCGTGCATTTCAACACCTGGCCCGATGCCGGTATCACACCCTTCCGCAGCGAGAAGAACACCAACTGGGAAGGCGCCTACCGGGTGCCGGCCATGGTTCGCTGGCCCGCCAAAATCAAGCCCGGCCAGATCTCCAACGAGGTCATGTCGCACCTGGACTGGATGCCGACCCTGGCGGCGGTGGCCGGTGATCCCAACCTCAAGCAGGATCTGTTGAAAGGCAAGCAGGTGGGCAACAAAAAAGCCAGGCTGCATCTGGATGGCTATAATTTCCTGCCCTACCTGACTGGTGAGGTGGATAAAGCGCCCCGGCGCGAATTCATTTACCTGGAAGACAGCGGCATGCCCGTGGGCGTCCGGGTCGGGGACTGGAAAATAGTCTTCGCCGAAAACCGCGCCCAGACCATGGCTCTGTGGGCCGAGCCTTTCGTCACCCTGCGTATGTTCAAGATCTTCAATCTGCGCCGGGACCCCTTCGAACGGGCAGATCACAACTCCAACACCTACTGGGACTGGATGATCGACAAGGCGGCACAGGGATACGTGGGTACGGCGGTGACGGCCCAGTTCCTCTCCACCTTCAAGGACTACCCGCCGAGCCAGAAGCCTGATTCCTGGTCCATCGACAAACTGACCGAGCGTTACCTGAACGTCAATTGAACTTCAACAGCGGCGGCGAGCGCTGTGCCGCCGACCTGTATTTGCCCCGGGGAGTCGAGCGCCCTCCCGTGGTGGTGATGGGCCACGGTCTCGGTGCCCTGAAGGATTTCCGTATCCCCGCCTTTGCCGAGCGTTTCGTCGAGCGTGGCCTGGCGGTTTTCGCCTTCGACTATCGCCACTGGGGCGGCAGCACGGGGGAACCGCGGCAGCTGCTCAGTCCCAAAAAGCAGCTGGAAGACTGGCTTGCGGCCCTGGCCTATGTGCGTGGCCTCAAGGAGGTGGACGGCAGCCGGCTTGGTATCTGGGGCAGCTCCTTCGGTGGCGCCCACGTTATCCATGTGGCGGCGCGGGACCACGGTGTCAGTGCGGTGGTGGCGCAGGTTCTGGCCGCCGATACGCTCAGCGCAGTGCGTGGGTTTGGCCTGGGCTACCTGCTGAAGTCGACTGTGCTGGGCACACTCGACCTGGTGGGTGGGTTGCTCGGTTTCAAGCCAATCTATTTCCCACTGGTGGGGCGACCCGGGGAAACGGCGGTGATGAATACGCCGGAGTGCTGGGATGGCTACCTGCCGCTGGTTTCTGCGGGGTCTGACTGGCAGAACCATGTCACCGCCCGTTCCCTGCTGTCGCTACCGCTGTACCGCGCCATCAAGGTAGCGGACAAGGTACAGGCGCCCACCCTGCTGATGGGAGGCCTGCATGATTCGCTGGTGGCAATCGAGGATATCCGCGCGCTCGCCCGGCGAATGCCTCGGGCGGAGCTGCGAGAATACGACTGCGACCACTTTCAGCCTTACTATCCACCCCTGTTCGAAACTTTCGTAAGCGAGCAGGCGGATTTCCTGGCGCGGGAACTGGGCGCTGCCGCAGCTGCGTGACGTCCAGCCCCGTGGAGACTCGGAGTGTTTGGTGGTCGGCTAGAACTGTTCTGTCCCTGGCGAATTCGCACTTCAAGCTGCCTCTGGTAACTGAAAGAGACCGCGACAATGCTTTTTCCACCGGTAGTCGTTGAGAGCAACGACTTTTTCAGAGCCTGAATTCACTGGCGTCGCGCCATCACGACCAGAATGGCACCGATACTCGTTGTAATAGCGCTGGTAATTCTGGAGCTTGTTCTCCAGATCTGTTGCTGTCCAGAACAAAATCTGATCCAGTAGCTCCCGCCTGATACTGCCGATCAATCGCTCAACGAATGGATGTGACATCGGTACATGTGGTAGCGATTTGATTTCCTCTATTTCAATTACTCGGAGGTTTGCTTTCCACCGGTGATATTGAAACAAAGGATCGTTATCGGAGCTGATCCTTTCCGGCCAACCTGCTTCAGAAGTCGCATCGTTGAACATGCGGCAGAGTACAGGACCATCAACATTTCCAGCGTGGACTGCGAATCCAATAATCCAACGGGTGTACTGATCCATGACGACCATTACCCAGTGGCTTTTCAGCAGAATCGATTCGCAGCGGAATAGATCTACACTCCACAAGCTATCCTTTGCGTGACCGAGAGTTGTAAGCCATGAAGGTCCACGGTTGGCGGGATCTGGTTTGTAATAAACCGCCAATACACGTCGAACTGTGTCCTTATCCAGGTCTAATCCAAACGTCAGATTGAGTTGTTGGGCGATGCGAGGGCAGCCATATCGGGGGTTACGCTTCTTCATCTCAACGATAGCATTGATAACTTCATTTGATGGTCCCTTTGGCCCTGGCTTCCTCCCGCCGCCTGGTGAATACAGTAGTCGGTATTTTCGGTTCTTCAGTGCGTTATGGAATGACAGCAGTGTTGAAGGCTTAATGATTATTGCTGCTCTAACAATGCGCTTGGGATTGAGAAATAACGACCAGAAACCAAGCAGGGCACGATCTTGGGTTGAGAGATTCGGTGCTCGCTGCCTCGATCTGCCGTGGATTATCAGCTGCTGCTTCAGAAGCAGGTTTTCTGCGATGACTGCACGAACTCCACCGGGTTTAATCAGCTCAGCCAGGGTGGTGAGCAAGTGAAAAAGTAGGTTAATGACATCTCTCATGCTGTCCGAGAGTAATATCCGCGCCTGGAAGCAGCAATAGCTAACCTTCTGATATCATTGGTGAAATAAGAATTCGCCATGCGCAGGGCTAGTTTTCCTCAGCATCAGGTAGTTAACTTGCCGATACCCTATCACCAGATGCTAACGCGCTGCTCGACCTCACGGTACATGAGATCACCTGGTTGCAGTTTGAAAGCTTCGTAAAAGCCATCAACGTTGGACAGCGTGCCGTTTACCCGAAATATCTCCGGTGAGTGCTCATCGGTCTTGATCATCTGTCGCGCCATCTCTTCCCTTGACTGCCCGAGGAACGCCTGGGCAAAGCCGATAAAAAAACGCTGCTCACCAGTATAGCCATCCAGTACCGGGGCTGGTTTGCCCCCTAGCGAGTAAATATAGGCCTTGTAGGCTATGGATGCTCCGGCGAGATCGCCTATGTTCTCGCTCTGGGTCAAGGTGCCGTTCACGGCTACACCAGGTAGAATCTCAAATTCATCGTACTGCTCGATCAGACGGGCAGTCCGCGCCTGGAATGCGGCCCGGTCAGTATCGGCCCACCAATTAGACAGTCGCCCATCGCCGTCAAACTGCGCGCCGCTATCATCAAAACCATGTCCAATCTCATGACCGATTATCGAACCAATGGCGCCATAGTTAACTGCCTCATCAACCCCCGGGTCAAAGAAAGGCGCCTGCAATATGGCGGCGGGGAAATTAATCGAATTTTGCATGGGCGAGTATTGGGCGTTGACTGTCTGCACGTTCATGCTCCACTCATGCTTATCAACAGGCTTGGGCAGCTTGGCTAACTGATCGGCGATCTCCCAGCGATTTGCTTCGCGAACATTGGGCAGCAGCTCCTCGCCCAATCGCATTGATGAATAATCCTTCCATTTATCCGGATAGCCAATATTCGCTGTGAACTTGCCGAGCTTGATCAACGCATTTGCTCGGGTTTCTTCCCCCATCCAATCCAGGGACTCGATTGACTCGCGATATGCCACTATCAGGTTGGCTGCCAGCCGATCCATTTGTGCTTTGGCTGACGGGGGAAAATGCTCTTGCACGTAGATCTGGCCAACAGCGTCGCCAATGGCTTCATTGACGAAAGAAACTCCTCGCTGCCAGCGGGGTTTCATCTGCGGTGTGCCTTCAAGTGTGTTGGAATAGAAGCCGAAAGCCAAATCCTGAAATTCCTGTGAAAGGTAAGGAGCAAAGGAGGATGCCACTCGCAGCTTGAGATAATCCCGCCACGCCGATAACGGGGTCGACTGAATCACTTGTCCCAACCCCTCGATGTATTCAGGTTGAGCGACACTGACTACCGTGTCGGGAGACAGTTCAAAGACAGAAAAATATTCGTTCCAGCTCACGCCGGTTGGCAGGGTATTGTGCCCGGGTCCGAATAGGTTATGCCAACGTGTATAGTCCCTGTCACTTTCCGGCGTCCGGTGGTGTCCCGCCAGGGCCAGTTCGAGTGCCCAGCTTGAAGATGTGGCCGCATCCGCCGCCTCCTTGCTGTAACCCAGGGCCATATAAACACCTCGCATATAGGAATGATAGGCCGCGATAATCGCGCGACCGTTTTCGCTGTCATCGGTGTAATAGTCGCTATTTGGCAAGCCCAGGCCCGACTGAAACAGATACAGGCGATTGCGCTCTGGCTCCAGAAAGTCTGGCATCACGTAAATCTCTAGCGGGCTGGTCACGCCGGAATACCCTGCAAGAGCGAAAAATGCCAGTAAGCTCTTTTTACTATCGATTGCATCGATTATTGACAGTTCCTCATCCAGGGCCTGTATACCCAGGGCATTGATACGTTCTTCATCCATGAAACTGCTATAGAGGATGGCTATCCTTTGCTCAGGGCCGCCACTAGCGTCGCTTTGTGCCGCGGCTTCCTCGATAATACTAAGAACATCCGCATCCGCCGCCTCCGTCAAGCGCTGAAAACTGCCGTCCCAGGATTTATCATCGGGGATATCGTTACTCGCCAGCCAGCCGCCATTAACGAAATTGAAAAAGTCGTCCTGCGGGCGGACGGTCGTATCGCGGTTGTCCAAATAGATACCGGACGGCGGGCTCGCCTCTTTGTTCGCCACCGTGGTGCCGGCGCAAGCAGTGAGGAGGTGTGCCGCACCGGCCGCTAATAAAAGAAGTACTGTTCGGGACATTATTTCTCTTCCGTCAGAGTGTAGTTTGCTTAACAGCGTAGGCTATGAGAGTCGGTCAATTCCCCAACAGAAGTATAAGGCGGATTAACGTTATGTTGCGACCAGACTTCCGTAAGCGTCCGGCGAACCCATCTTGCCACGCGTGTGTGAGTCGCTAATTTGGTGCCCACTTATTTTAAGTGGGCACCTAACATGACCGACGAAGCGTCTCCTGACAATCATCCGCCGACACCGAAGAAGCGACGGCGCTATTCTTCGGCTTTCAAGGCAAAGATCCTCGCCGAGTGTGACCAACCCGGCGCGTCCGTCGCCGGCGTCGCTATCCGGCATCAGCTCAATCCGAACATGGTCCAGAAATGGCGGTTGCTGGCCCGGCGCGGTGGCCAAGATGACTTTCTCCGCTTACCGACACCGGCATCACCCGCCCCATCGTCCGCGGCGCCTGCCACACTACCTGCGGGTCCAGCGACCGTGCGCATGGAAGTACCCACGCCCACGGGCACGCTGATCGTACATTGGCCGATCGATGCTTTGCCGCAATCGGTCGACTGGCTGCGTGCGCTGACACGGTGACGCTCCCCGTGAACGCCGGCCAGGTTCTGCGCATCGATGAGATCTGGCTGGCTCGAGAGCCCTTGGATATGCGCTCGGGCCCAGAGACAACCTTGTCTCGGGTCATCGCGGCCTTCGGCGCGGCGAAGCCGCACTGCGCCTACGTCTTTGCCAACAAGCGCGCCAATCGCATGAAGATCCTGCTCTGCGACGGCTTCGGTATCTGGCTGTTTGCGAGGAGACTGCACCAGGGCCGCTTCATCTGGAGCGCCCTGCGCAACGGCGACCCGGTGGCCCTCGATGACCTGCAATTGCAGGCGCTGGCGTCGGGATTACCCTGGCAGTATGCCAGTGCGGACTTTGTGATCGACCGGCAGTAGATAACACCACGATTGCGCGCTGGGGTCTACGGAAATAGTGGTTCTGGCCATACTTCCGCTTGGGTGGCACAGTATTCCCATGCCTGCCGCCGTCGACATCAACCAACTCAGCGAGTCCCAGCTCCGCGACTACGCGGCGCAGTTGCAGGCGTCGCTGGGCGAGCGTGATGCGACCATCCAACGCCTCACCGTTGAGAAAGATCACCTCACTCACGAGATCGCCATTCTCCGGCGCCATCGCTTTGGTAAACGCAGCGAGATCAAAGGCAGGAGCCCGCAGCAGAGTCTGCTGGACGATCTGGTGGAGGAAGACATCGCCGCCATTGAGACGGAGTTGGAGAAGCTCGACGAGCCTCTCATCGAAGCGCGTCAGCGTTCAAAGCCGCGGCGCCAGTCCCTGCCGCCGCAGCTGCCACGCACTGAGATCCGCCACGACCCCGAGTCCACGACCTGTGCGTGTGGCTGTAAGCTGACGCGCATCGGTGAAGACGTCAGCGAGAAGCTGGATTATGCCCCCGGGCAGTTCAGCGTCGAACGGCACATCCGCAGCAAGTGGGCCTGCAAGACCTGCGAAACGATCCTCCAGGCGCCGGTGGCGCCGCACGTCATTGACAAGGGCATTCCAACGACCAACCTGCTAGCCCAGGTGCTGATCAGCAAGTATGCCGATCATTTGCCGCTGTACCGCCAAGAGCAGATCTATGCCCGCGCTGGCGTCGATCTCCCCAGGTCGACCCTGGCGGACTGGGTCGGTCGCTGCGGGGTCGAGTTGACGCCGCTCGTAGAGCGCCTGCAGGCCTGCCTGCTCGGCCACGCGGTATTGCACGCCGACGAGACGCCGGTACCGATGCTCTCGCCAGGCAAGAAGAAGACGCATCGCGCCTACATCTGGGCCTACGCGACAACCCGCTCGGCCCCAATCCAGGGCGTGGTCTACGACTTCCAGCCCTCGCGATCCGGTAAGGCCTCCCGTGACTTCCTCGCCGCCTGGCAAGGCAAGCTGGTCTGCGACGATTACCAGGGCTACAAGGCCGGGTTCGCCAACGGTATCACCGAAGTCGGCTGCTGGGCCCACGCCAGGCGCAAGTTCTTTGAGCTGTCCGAGCGCGGCGACAGCCCGATCGCGGACCGGGCGCTGCAGATGATTGGCCTGCTCTATGACGTCGAGTGCGACATCGGCGAGAAGCCACCGGATGAACGACAACGTATCCGGGAATCGAAATCCCGCCCCATTGCTGAACAGCTACGCGAATGGCTCGTCCAGCAGCGCGCCGGGCTCACCGCCGGCACGCGAACGGCCAAGGCAATCGATTACAGCCTGAAGCGGTGGAATGCGCTGGCGCGCTATCTGGACGATGGCGACGTGCCCATCGACAACAACTGGATTGAGAATCAGATCCGACCCTGGGCCTTAGGAAGAAAGAACTGGCTGTTTGCCGGCTCTCAGCGCAGTGGTCAGCGTGCGGCGAGCGTCATGAGCCTGATTCAGTCGGCGAAGATCAACGGCCTCGACCCCCAAGCCTACCTGCGTGACGTCCTCGAGCGCTTGCCTGCCACGAAGTACTCCGAGATCGACCGCCTCCTGCCGCACAACTGGAGCCCGCCGGTCTAGGTGTAATCACCGGCCGCTTACAGACTTCCAGCTTTTCAAGGATGGAATTTTTGGTAGGGACAAGTACTTCCCAAAAGGTACGGACCTGTCATTGCACTCGCAAGCGAAGTTAAACGCTGTGGCAAGACAGCTGAACACACGACCGAGAAAGACGCTAAACTTTGAAACGCCAGCGGATCGATTTAACCAATGTGTTGCATCGACCGGTTGAGATCGCTGGAGCAAAGCAGACATCTTCTCATCGGAAACGACGCTCGTTAAGAGCCTTCGCGCTCTCCCGGTCAAACCAACAAGTACGCCACTCAACAAATTGCTGGCATGGATTAATATGCGTGTCGGCCCAAGGGCTCAAGTTAATTTATTAGTGCCTTCCTTTACAAAGTCAGCGTCATCAGTCATCCAGAACGACAGTCCTTTAATCCAACTAGGTGGGAGGTCGACGGCAGTCTTTAAGCGTGCGTTGAGGCGGCTGACCAACGGTGAGGGATAGAGATACTGCGCCTCCTCCCACCAAGCTATGCCGCCAGGGCAAAGCAAGAGTCCCAGAAGAACATTCTCCCAAGTCTGCACATCGTCCTCGTTGCCTTTGAGATGGTGCTGTCCCATCGCTGCTGATAAGTTGAAGAATAGTTGAGTATAAAATGCGTGAACGGCGGCCTTCTCGTTATTCTTGAGAGCTTGCCAGTCATTCACTCCTATTCTCACCAAGCGTAGAAGCTCACGATCCTGCTCCAAGCGCGACCAGACGCTATTCAAATCCGCAGTAAGTTCTCTCTGAGCCTGAGCAAGCGCAACTTCCTTCGCGCTTCGGGTCTGAATCGCAAGATAGCCAAGGGTCCCCACAACTGCGAGTGCTCCAACTATCTCTCCAATGGCGGCAATTGCATCCCAGTTCATGAGCAATCCAGATTCCTTCTTTGGACAGAGTAACACTGCTGAACGATAGTCGATACGCCAGCTTTTGGCACCTTTCAGAAAAGCTGAGCGGCTGTCCAGGGCGAGCCGGATGACTCCTTTCGGGTGAGGAGGAGACAAGATCAGGAAATGGCGCTGACGGCAGCTATCGACTGCGGGTTCAAATGGTCGACGCAACATTCTAATCTCATAGTGTGGAGAAGGAGTGTTGCAGATGAAACGAAGAACCCGGATTTACTACACCCAGACACAAAAGACTTTGATGTGGGATCGCTGGCAGCGTGGCGACACCATGCACGATATTGCCAGGCTGTTTGACCGAGGCCATTCCTCCGTACAGCGAATACTCACTGAGAATGGCGGCATCCGTCCCCGAGAGCGAAAGAGGTCCTCACAGGGCCTCACACTCGCGGAGAGAGAAGTCATCTCCAGAGGCTTGGCAAGTCAGCTATCAATGCGCACAATAGCGACCCAACTTGGCCGATCTCCATCAACAGTAAGTCGGGAAATTCATCGCAATGGAGGCTATGCTTCCTATCGAGCCAGCTTGGCTGAGGAGGCTGCGTGGCAGCGAGCCTTGCGGCCCAAGGTTTGCAAACTGGCAGACAAGCCCCGGCTGGCTCGCATCATCGCCGTTAAGTTACAGCGGCTTTGGTCACCCGAACAGATAGCAGGATGGCTGAAGCGACAATTTCCAGAGCATGAGAGCCACCGCGTGTCACACGAAACCATCTACAAAAGTTTGTTCATTCAGGCGCGTGGCGTGCTTAAAAGAGAGCTTATGACGTGTCTTCGGACCCAACGAATCGCTCGCCGATCCAAATATACGAGCAAGAAAGGAAAAGGGTTGGGTAAGATTGTGGATGCAGTGCCTATCAGTGAACGGCCAGCCTCGGTGGAAGATCGGGCTGTACCGGGCCACTGGGAAGGCGATCTCATCGAGGGTTCCAACAAGACCTTTATAGCCACATTAGTGGAGCGTCAGAGCCGCTACGTTATGCTGGCCAAAGTTGAAAACAAGAAAACAGATACGGTGATCCAGGCTCTTATAAAACAATCCCAAAAGCTGCCCGATGAACTGTATAAATCATTAACCTGGGATCGCGGTTCAGAGATGTCTAACCATAAACGATTTACGCTGGCGACCGACATTGATGTTTACTTCTGTGACCCACAGAGTCCGTGGCAGCGTGGCTCAAACGAAAACACGAACGGGTTGCTCAGGCAGTACTTTCCAAAAGGTACCGATCTATCGCTGCACTCCCAGGCCAAGCTGAGCGCCGTTGCCCGGCAGCTAAATGAACGCCCACGTAAGACTTTGGGATTTGAGACGCCAGCTGATAGATTAAACGCTTATGTTGCGTCGACCGATTGAATCCGCAACGCAAAACGGTCATTCGGAATGGGGTGTTCTGACGACCGCCACCACCTCAAAGGTTTTAGAGCCTAGGGGCGGGGTCCTCGCATTTCGGCAAAATATCGCTTTGTACAAATTTAACCAACTCGCGGCTGAAAGCGGCTTCTCCTCTTTGCCACCAAGTCCGCATCCCAGGCTGGGAGAAGTGACGAACCAGTTCGCTTCGTTCTCCTTCCCAATCGTCGTAGTCAAGTGTCCCTAGTCGTGTTTGTACAAGAAGGTTCTCTATCGGCTTAAGAGTACTGGCCATATAGGTGGCGAAGCGACGACGCTCATCACGGGGCAGTGCTTTGAAGTCACTAAGCCCATCCCAGTAAATACGAGACATTTCAGCATCATAAGCAAGTGCGGAATACGTAGATGATGCGGATATCATTGCGGCCTGCACGGCAGCGGCCTTAACGGATCTGGTGTTCTGGCGAATTTGGAGCGACAAATACACCAGAGTGAGGAAAACTGCTGCGGCACCAACGACCTCGCCGATAGCACCGATTGCCTCCCAGTTCATTATTCTTATGCCCGCTCGGTATTTTTACTTGTCCATCAGCATAGCAGACCCATTACGGCCGTCCATAGGCGAATGTCGCCCTTTTGCTAGGATCGTGCTTACGACCGCTCTTGGCACCTTTCATGCACGGTGAACGTGTGTCCAAGGCGAGCCGGATGACTCCTTTCGGGCGGATAGCAGACAAGATCGCCCAATCTGCTCTTTGGCGGCTAACTGGCACAAAGCAGTCATTTTTAGAAACGAAATCGCCGCCAAATCACGTCCGCTTTCGGGACCTTTCGAGACATTCATTTCCTAAATATTTACAGCCCAAGTAAGTGCCCATACGAACCCTACCATCCACTCCACGGCCAGCCCGCCACCCTAGTCGTTATAGGAAATACCCTCAGAATTTACGTGCAACCCTTATTCCCATGCTGCAAAAAAGTATGGGGGACCGGGGGGCTCAGGACCTACCCGTCGGACCTGACGACTCGACGTCAATCCATGCGCTGCAACGGTTTGCGGTTGATGACCTGGCGACGGGGCGTCGAGTGCGCCGGGTTGGGGTAAGGGGTTTTTGCCTGCGTATGCTGCTTTACACAAGCACATGGGAATGGAATCAGTGAATTGCATTGTTCTTGTGTTTACCAAGACGAAATTCCAGATGATGCCTAACGTCTGGCCATTCCCCGTCCAGAATACTGTACATAACGGTGTCACGCACCGTACCATCGCGGCGAGACTGGTAGTGACGCAATACGCCGTCCTTCTTGGCGCCGAGTGCTTCGATAGCTCGTTGTGATGCGAAATTAAAGTTGTCGGTTCTCAGGCCAACTACTTTGCAACCGAGAGTGTCAAACGCATGGCCGAGAAGTAGCAACTTGCAGATCGTGTTGGCGGACGTGCGCTGGTGGCTTTTTGAATACCATGTATAGCCGATTTCCACGCGGTCCGCGTCCAAAATCATGTCGTGGTATCGGGTAGAGCCGATAACTGACCCGGACTGCAGTTCGCGAACAATCCATGGCAGCATGTGACCGTCTAGCTGCCCCTTCAATGCCGATGCAATGTAGGCGTCAATCTCGTCAGGCGCCGGTACTCCAGTATACCAAAGGTTCCACAAGTTCCCGTCGGCCGCGGCAGCGAGTAGGTCAGGCCGGTGGCGCTCACCCATAGGCTCGAGGCGTACTCCATCTCGCTCAAGTTCGACTGGACTTGGCAATATCATGAGGGCGTCTCCGATATATCTTTGGTTACTGACAATTAAATCTAAAACATCGTGCTGAAGCCACACAATCTATCATCGGTGCCGATAGCTGGTTTGGTCTCTTCATTTATAACGGAGGACATCGGCATTCAACAAACTGATTTTGCGACGATCGTTTAATGGGGAGAATACTGATGTCCGACGCAGGAATGATTATAGGCATACCCGGCCTGGAGTCTCTACCGCTACTAATACCCATCATCCTCTAGTGGCTCATCGACACAATCCAGTACCATGCTATGCACCTCCAGGTCACACCAAGCCTTCAGTAACTCCAGAGAACGGTCTTGAGGCCACAGCGCAGGGTCGGTGTACCATTCATTGAGGAGGTTTTCGAACAGTACGATGTAGTTCGCCTCCAGCCAGCCATCAAATTCCTCACAGGCGTAGTCGTGAATGAGATACGCAGGAGAATCGTCATTGGCGTCCTCAAGATTGACGCGATGTTTGGGATTGGGATCGGCCTCGTTGATCCAGTCAACAAAGGGCTGTTTGTACCGGACGATGAGAAGGTCACGATTGAGCATGGCTGAGTACCTGGAGAAAGCCCATCTGAATATTCCAGACGATACTACAGGTAGATATCTGCTGCATGCTCATCCACCCGCCGACTCCAATCTATGAGTGAGCATCCATAGTCGGATGGTGTATCTATCTATAACTCTATGAAAATTATGAAAAATGGTGGGCCCAGAAGGACTTGAACGGCAGCGGCCGACCGCCTTCGACCTGCCGATTATGAGGAGGTTGGAGAGGGCCGAACCTGGATAGCAAGCGGATGAATGCCTGAATTAGCCGTCTGAGGAGGAAGGGCCGGGGCAGAAATCGCCCCGAACCCTGTGGTGTGAAATGCCTGTTGTTGTTTGAACTCAGTAGCGCCCACAGAAACATGAATGTCCGACATCGCGGCATAAAACTGCTCGGCCACTGTGCTTTTGCAGGCCTTGCCCCAACCTTCGATGTGGGCCTGAATTTTAGCGTCAGACTTCGTTGGCGCAGCGGTGGGGCTCTACTTGAAATGGACGACGATTTTCTTTTGATCCCACTTGTACACTTGCGAGCCGCCGTCGCTCTCTTCCCACACTACCTTGTGATCTTCCTGGTCCTTGAAGTGGCCCAGTTTATTGCCTGGAGTGAGATTGAACGTCTTGCCGTTGCTTAGCCCGATATCGACGTAGCCCTGGCGCTGGGAAAACGAACAAGGTCCGGATCGATCCTTTTTCTTGTCGCCGTGGCTGTAGAATTCGCAGGTCGCGGCGGTTGAATCGGCTGTGGCGACCTCGCTAAACACGAAGCTACTGGCCATCAAGGCAGAAGCAGCTATCCCTATGAATTTCCTAATTTTATACCTCCAATATCCTATTGTTCTGAAGTGTCCGAATGGACATTTGCACTCGCTGTAAGCTAGCCGAGAGAAGTATTTGTCAGGACTAGAGCGCGTCTAAGCGAAAATACGATAACTTGTCAGTACCGAATTGGTTACTAAGCGCAGCAATTTTCTCCGTCACGTAAATTTCGCAACTGATCTTTCCAAAATGCCGGCCGGGTGCTTAGATAGTCGAGGGCGGCATCATCGATAGCAGGTCGTCTGCTGTCTGGCCGGCATCCGATCATGAGGACAGGTAAATGGCTCGCTATCTGGTTTTGCTTCTGATGTTTCTCGGTTTCACCGGGTTCGCGCAGGATGAGGGCTTGCAGCAAAGAGAGGGCTACCTCGAGACCCCTGAGGGCAAAATCTGGTACAAGGTTGTCGGCAGCGGAGACAGGACGCCCCTACTGTTGTTGCATGGGGGGCCGGGGTTTTCCACCTACTACATGGAACCCCTTGCTGCGCTTTCGAAAGATCGGCCGGTGGTTTTCTTCGACCAGCTCGGCAGCGGCCGTTCCGATGTAACACATGACCCCGCTCTGTGGACCATCGAGAAATTTGTGCAGCAGGTGGCTCTGGTACGTACGTCGCTGCACCTCGACGAGGTATACATTCTGGGCCACTCCTGGGGCACTCAACTCGCCATCGAGTACATGCAGACCAACCCCACCGGGGTAAGGGGTTTGGTGCTGGCAAGTCCGGCAATCAACGTACCCCGGTGGATCGCAGACAATAAGGCGCTGCTTGCGGCGATGCCCGAGGATGTCAATCGCGCTATAGAAACGCACGAACGCGAGGGCACCACCGATAGCCCGGAGTACCAGGACGCAATGATGGTCTTCTACCATCAGCACATATCCCGCTCCGACCCCTGGTCCGCAGATCTGCTACGCGCGTTTGAAACAGCCAATCTGGACTTGTATGGCTACATGTGGGGTCCCGCTGACTGGACTGCCACCGGCACCCTGAAGGATTACAACCGGGAGGATCTGTTGCCGAAACTGACCGTGCCAGTGCTGTTTACTGCCGGTCGTTATGATGAAGCGCGCCCCGATACCCTTGCCCATTTCCAGAGCCTGGTGCCGGGCGCAGAGCTTGTCATATTCGAGAACAGCGGCCACATAACCATGCAGGATGAGCCAGATGAATACAATCGCGTTGTCGGGACATTCCTGAATAAGGTGGATGGGAGCAGCGACCAGTAGTGGTTCATTAGCAGCCAGTACCCTGGATTACACCAGCCCGAATGGTTACGAATCAGCAGTCGTTGAAATAACGGGGCATCACCCCCAGCCGAGAAGCGATTCCTCTGTGATGCATCAAATTCGGTGCCATTTTTACCCACAGATTGAAGCAAGCGCACCGGGGCTATGGCGATATCTTTTACTTCGATGACGTATTCGTCAGAATCAATGGCAAGCGGCACTATCTCTGGCGGGCAGTAGACCAGGAAGGCGAATTGTTGGATGTCTATCTACAGGCGAAGACCGCTGACCGACACTCTCAGCGGCCGAGCTGGCCGTCGTCCACTTTCACCACGGTACCCGTAACACATTCGGAGGAAGGTGAAGCCAGAAAAAGCAGCGTGGAATCCATTTGTGCCGGATCGCAGATTCTCCCGCGCGGAAAGAACTGGCTGAAGTCGCCTACCCGCTGCAACATGCCGTCAACCATTTCCGAGGCGAACGTCCCGGGCGCGATAGCGTTAACATTGATATTGAACCGGGCCCATTCCACCGCCATGGCTTCCGTCATACGCACCAGGGCGCTCTTCGTGGTGGAGTACAGGGCGGAAGGTACGCGCGACTGGATATCAAACGCCGCCATGGAGGCGATGTTGATGATCCTCCCGGGCCGTTGTGCTCGCATCAGGCGTTCGGCTACCGCGCAACTCAGTATCCATGGCCCTTCCAGGTTGGTGTTCATGACCTGGTCGAACATCTGATCATCGATCTTTGTGGCGTACTGGGCGTCGGCCATACCGGCGTTATTGACCAGTATGGTAACCTCGCCCAGCGCCTGTACTGTGCGGTCCAGCCCCGCGCGGATCTGCGCGCGGTCAGTCATGTCCATGGGAATGGGCTCGCATTCTCCGCCGGTGCCGCGAATCTCCCCGGCCAGCGCGTCCAGCCTTTCACGGCGTCTGCCGGTAATTGCTACCTTTGCGCCGCAGACCGCGAGCACCCTGGCAAAGCGTCGCCCAAGGCCGGAGGTGGCCCCGGTTACCATCGCTACCTCACCGCTCAGGTCAGTAGAGAAATTGGGCGTGGGGAAGTCTTGCATAAACGTGGTCTCTTCAGAATTCTTCGTGTGCATGGCGAGTTCGTATCTTTTGAATCATATCAGATAGTTGATGGTTGCCACCCATGGCAAGACTCACTACCCTCGAACCGCATAAAGTATTAATCGGGCCACTGTGGAACTCCCTCGGAATTCGCGGGCTG
>CAVQRS010000001.1:0-1357677 GCA_963715345.1 uncultured Gammaproteobacteria bacterium | reverse complement strand
AATGTCTGGCAATTTTATCTCGCCGGGATGGCCGGGGAATCGTATGGCGTAATCATTCCTGTCTTCGCTCACGCGATACCATTCGAGATCGAGCCAATCGGAGAAGATTACTTCAAAAGCATAGTCTTTCTCGATTTCACGCCCATTGGGGCAAAAGATCTGAATGCTCATTTCAGAGAGAAGAAATCTATCACTTCGAACAATTGCAACCTCAAACAATGCTCCTGACTTGGATTAACAATCTAATTTGACTTTAATGTCGAAACAAACTGCAAAAATTTCAGAAGAATTGACGGGGTTTTACGAATACGAAAATACGGCGTTTGTGTCGCCCCAAATGCGCGAAAAAAGCGCTCGACCGGCTCTATCATCGACCCCTCAAAATTGAACGACTTGGTTACCGTTGAAGCATAAAGAATAGCTTGCCACATGCACAAACTAGTTGCTCCACTATTCCTAAGCTCTGGGTCTCCGCCCCCCATTAGATAGTAGGCGCTGTTAGCGTCCCAAACGATATAAACCCCCGCATGCGCATTACCATCTTTATCCTTCGCGACAAATATTCTCCTACACCCACGTTCTGCACAAGCGGCATCAATGCGATAAATCAGCTCTCGAGCGTAAGGTATCCGCATACTCTGCCTCGAAAAAACTTTCTTATTAAGCGATATAAATTCACCCAGACTCGAATTTTCGACAACTTCCAATGCAAATCGGGATTTAGCCTTCCTGATCTCCCTGCGAATGTTCTGTTGCAAACCTGCCCACAATACGTCCATGTCGGTCAAGTCATTCAATATGTAGGTATATCGTGTTGTTTGTGAGAAGCCCTTCCAATAAAACGGCAACCAATTCGTACTTGTGTAATGCCAATTCTGGCTGAACTCGTCGAATGCCGGAAGTTGCTTTACTAGTTCATTCATCCACTCCTTTTCATGCGCCAAGCGCTTAGAGTAACCCTCAGAGCCAGGCCTAAGCCATGGACCCAGGCTTTGCGTGAGCTTAGGCATCACAAGTCGAGTCAGACCGAACCTTCCCGATCAGTAATATCGCATCAGTTGCAGCAATCTTACCGCCACGCTCTGCCAATGCCACGTCCATGTTCTGGGCCGGCAACAGCATCCAACCACCAATATTGACTAAAAATAGGAATGGATTCTTCCATGCGACATAAATCCCGATATCTAGCTTTATGGTTCATTTACTAGTCGCACATAGCATTCGAACCATATCCGACAGGTCACCGGCCTCGACTCGCTGATGAATTGGAACATCGATCCAACGACTAGCAACATGTATTGCAGTCACACACTCTCTTTCGTTCTGGCCTGGTATAAATCTTGGCCAATTAAAATTGCCCCACTCTGAAACCACTTTTCTGTAAGTCCGAACACAGAATATTACGAACACGGTCAGATTCAATATACACCTTCTGCTTCAGCCAAGAAGGCTTTACATGACTCACCACCGGCCATGTTGGTAACTTTACCAGATCCGCAAAGGTGTTCGCGTTAACGTTCCTTTTTCGACCACGCAAGAATAGCGTGACACACAACCCAGCCCCAACTTTGCTCTTACGGGACCCATACTGTCTCGCGGGCCAGGCTCAAACATGATAGAACCCATTGATCTTAGCCTATGCAGAATACGCGAGAACGCGTTTGATCCTAGCGGAATAGCTGACCGCCTTTTTCCAATCGAGAACAGTAAAGACCTACAGTGCCGCCACCTCCTCCGAAGGGCCAAGTGCGTCATAGCATTCAACATATGTAGCGGATACTTTATCAGGGCATTTCGATATGACAGCTCCACCACAATCGAGAGAAACTGGTTTATCGTAATTGAAGCTCAATATGGAAGCATCACCTAAAGTTCCGGGCAACGGTGAATCGCCCATTTTGTACCGAAGTATGCGCACAGTCTTTTGTTGATGAGTATTTTTTCGTCTGGCGCGATCCTCTAATACGGGCGGAAATCTACCGGAACACCAAAAAAGTGTGAGACGATAATGCAGCCAATGACTCCATCGATTCTTTCAATCACTTGACGCCTATCAAATTCCCCAGGAGTCGGCGCAAAATCATATAGAACGGCTTTGCAGTTAGCGTTCTTGATTCTCGCTGCCGCAGCGCTACAGTCAAAAGCAGGCAAACCATAACGCCTCTCTTTTCCAGGTCTATATTTCGCAATATCCATTCCAAGGCATGCCGGCCACCAGGCATAAACAGGATTTTTTCCGAAGGAACCCCGATCAATGCACCGAGGCTATCCCGAAACTTTTGCACCGAGCTCGCTCCAGCCTGACCATACGCTCACTTCCACATAACTCAAATCCCAAAACTCTTCGACTGTATCAATGTTTCTTTGCATAACGCGCCATTTCGTAATAGATTTCGGGGTCGATTCTTATGCTTTTATTAGTGGCAAACTGCGCTGGAGCGCAATTTTTCCTGCTCACGGTGCAATTGTTATACTCCAGGAACAATTGCAAATCATCCATAATAGCCCGTGGGTTTTTGCAAAATTTCTCGTACTGGATTTCAAAACGACGCCCTGACGAAACATCATTTTTGTCCATATCCCGATCAATAAGGAAGCGGATATTTGAACCTGTTCTATTACCTGCTCGTGCGGCGGGAGCCTCTTGAGCTGCTCGACATTTGGAGGCTCCATCGACCACCAGCGACCGTAATCGCCAAATACTCTATACCTCGCTTCCAAAAGGGACTGACCATTATCAACCTCCTCGCGATTCGTAATGATGAAAATTGCCTCTGGAATATACTTCGCTATCGCATTGATTCGAAATGAAGCATATAGGTTTTTGAAAATTAGCGGCCGGCCAAAAGCGTTCGTAAGCGCGCCCAATGACTGGCGAAATTGCAGCATTTTTTTGTTGTCCGCCTCCTCAATAGCTATATAAGACGGCTTACGCTTGAAGAACCGATACCACCACTGCCCGCATTCCGATGGCTCGTGCCCGGCGTATGTTACACCATGCATAGACGCATAATCTGAAGTCACGGTCCGGGATCGGCTAATAAGAAAACGCTCAGCCAGGGGCGGGGGCAACCAAAATAACGGCAATGTGCGTTGCTGAGATACCCAAAATCAAATACATCAGTAATCACCTGCATCATTAGTGTACTTCTCCGACCGAGGCGCACCAAGTATAAAAACAGGCGGATATCGGAGCGGTAACTCAGGCTCGGGAGCAAAAAAGCTGTCGAGCCTTCCGAGCAGATGACGATTAAAGTAGCGGCCAAACTGGCCAGCATAGTCACTCTTTTCAAGTACGCAGCGTTTTGTCATAAGGCTCAATTTCTCTAATTGGAGTGGCTGGGACTCCACCTAGAACGACATTTCCTTCGGGGTATGACCGGGAAACAATCGCGCCGGCAGCCACTATAGTGTGTGGGCCGAGCTCTACACCAGGCAATATTACGCAGTTGGTTGCCAACCAAGAATCCCGACCTATGCGCACTGGCTTGCACGTGACATACTCATCAAAAGCGTGAATGTTATGGTTCATGGAAATTATCGAGACTCGAGGCCCCACCCAAACATTTTCTCCAAAGATAATTCCATTTCGTCCATCGATATGACAGCCCTTGGCCATACCTGGTGTTCGGGAACCGCGATCAATATTTTCAGGACACATGACCCGTGAAGTGGGATCGACCGGCCAAGGTACTCTGGAATTTATACGCAACACTTTTTGTATAATCCAGAACTTGAGAACGATACCGAAAGCATGGCAATTTCCCTCTCTGACGTAAGCGGGCCAAAGCAACCAGAGTATTGCGGTTTTAACCTTGTCCATCGGCGCCTCTCTCAGCCTTCCAGCTGCGTTCTCTCATAGATCTTACTTTGGCGATTTAGTCATACGACTCAAGTGCAAATATAACCCGACACTGGAAATACACGCGGCAAGAATTAGTAAGAAAGGGTTTCCAGAAAAACGAATAGCAACAACTAGCGGCAATATGCAGATCAACGCAGAAGTCCAATCAACCACCAAGCAGAAAAAAAGTCTTGTAATTGGAGCTTTCACTACCTTAAAAGCAACGAATGTATATGCCATATAGCCTAAGAAACCGCCAATGGAAAAGCAGGCGACACCAAGCTGGAGGCCACCGACTATGATACCGAAGATAAGCGGCGCCAAACGCAAGAGCATGAGCACTGACTGCATGTAAAGTCCAAGCTTCTGCCTCTCTACGACCGCAAAGATCATACTTAACGGCGAGGTGATAAAACCCGCGTAAAGCGGCAGGGCAAGCCATTGCGCGAATTCGCCCGCCATCCTCCATTCCTCCCCAAATACAAACGCGAAGGCCGGCGGACCAAAGAACAGCAAGATAACAGCAGCTGGCGCAGCGAGAATAGAAAGCTTTTCATGCACTTGCCCCACCAAATAGCCCAATCGGTGCATTCGGTGCTGTTCTGGCGCATCTGATAGAAAAACGCTGCCAACCGCGCCGCCAATCAATGCTCCGGGCATAGTTACCACACGACTAGCCAAAGCGTAGACACCAACCGCGGCGGGCCCAATCAAGGCTGCTATTATCAGTGGAGCAGCCTGATAGCCAACAGAATTGACTAGTCCAGCCGCGGATGAAAACAACGGGAAATTCTTATAGCGAACGGCAGCCTGCTTTATGCCCGACCAAGACACATAGCTGAAAACCGGTTGTTTTAACGCCAGCTTGGCCAAGCGGATCGAGCCAACACTCTGGCCCGCAATTGCTCCCAAAACAAGCGCTAGACCGCCAAATATCGAACCTAGAACCTGGATAATGACAGAAACGACCGACTGACTTATAGCAGCATTAGCAACAGACGAGAAGTGCTTATTCCGTACAGCCCAATAATTAAATATATTGTAAGTACCACCAAGGAATACACCCACAGGTATCAACCAGGGGTAGCTCGATAGCAGAGGCATGTTCATTCGCGAGGTAATTAAACTCCCGAACAGCAACACCAAAATTAATACTAAAAGCGTAACACCAATCAGGACCAAAAAACTGAGCCCAACAAGATCTGCCGCAACCTGATCCACCTCTGCAATCGGTATCGCCATTTCGTAACGAAAAGTGGCCACAACCGCTAACAGCCCAAGGATTGACGCGTAAACGGCTAATACTCCGAAGTCCTCAGGAGTATAAATGCGCGTGAGTACTGGAGCCGCAAGCAGAGTCAACACTTGAGCAGATGCCGACCCTCCAACCAATGTAAGTACACCACGGGAAAAATTGCCTTTCGGAAAAAATGGAACTAACTTCCCCTTCACGAAATTCTTCTCAACGTAGTCACATCGTTAGTCTTCGCAAAAGACCAGCTAGCATCGAACAGTGAATGCGAAACACAAAAAACGGTATTCAGCAAGCAATAAGCACATCGACGATTTTTTCTTGTTCTTCCTCGCCTAAATCCGGATGCATCGGCAAACTCATTACAGTCCTAGATACCATGCTAGCCACGGGCGTACAGTTGGATGAACAACAATACTTTTTGTAAGCGGGCTGCTCGTTTAAAGGAATCGGGTAATGCACCGCTGTGGGGATACCGGCTTTCTTCATTGATACCTGTAATTGCTCTCTATCCTCTACTTGCAATGTGTACTGGGCATACGCGCTAGTGCGCAGAGAATCAACAACGGGTATGCTCATCACTTTGGTAACTCTGTGATTTTTGTGTGCCATAATCAGCTCGCTGTACCTTTCAGCAACCCGCTGTCGCTGACTAATCTCCCAGTCAAAACGCTCGAGCTTGGCCAACACGATAGCGCACTGCAACGTATCCATTCTCCCGCCAACACCCACCCGGGTATGCACATATCGCTCACTTTGCCCATGAACACGCATCTCCCTGCAAGCGCGCGCTAAACCGTCATCACTGGTAAACACAGCGCCACCGTCCCCGTAACACCCTAGCGGCTTACTGGGGAAGAAGCTTGTACACCCAATATCGCACAGATTGCAGCTTGTTCTACCGTTATAATTCGCCCCAAAACTCTGGGCTGCATCTTCAATAACCGGAAGACCACCATTGCGCGTGGCAATAGCGTTTATCGCTTCCATATCAGCAGGCTGTCCGTAAAGACTTACAGGAATAATGGCGCGGGTGCTGCGAGTGATCTTGCCTGCGATATGGCCCGGGTCAATATTGCAGGTATCCGGATCGATATCAACAAACACTGGGGTAGCCCCGAGCAGAGCGATCACCTCCACCGTCGATACGAAAGTGAAAGGAGTGGTTATGACCTCGTCACCTCGGCCTATCCCCAATGCCATAAGACTGATAAGTAAAGCCTCTGTACCACTCGCAACACTGATGCAGTACTTGGCACCCGTGTAGCCCGCAAGCCGCTCTTCTAGCTCTAGGACTTCAGGCCCCATAATATATTGGCCGTGCTCTAGGACGCGGTTGATCCGCGCCTGAATCTGAGGTTTCAGTGCTTCATATTGAGCTCTTAGATCAACGAATGGAATGCTCATAACGTTACCGCCTCCATACGACCATTCCTGAGCCGGTATGTAGAACCTGTATTAGGACAAACGTATTCACCATCCCCGTCAAGTGGCAATGGTATCCTTTCACCGAACTCACTCATCCAGCCTACCTGACGCGAACCGGCGTTCCCACCACCAGAGCGTAAGTCGCACATCATCTCTGACCACAGCGCCAGCACCTATGAACGCGTATTTGCCGATGTTACACCGCATATAATAGTGCAGTTCGCGCCGAGGGTCGCACCGGTACCAACGGTTGTCGGGAGAAACTCGTTTTTCCTATTGATCGCAGCGCGCGGATTGTAGACATTCGTAAAAACTACGCTGGGGCCACAGAAAACATCAGCCTCCAGTCGACACTCCGTCATAGACAGAAACATTATTTTGTACCTTACAATTATCCCCCATGACACGATCACCAACAAATACATTTTGCCCCAGTGATACATCCCGACCAATATGACGCACCTGCGCATACATGTGTGAAGTGCCATATTCTTGTGCCAGCTCCAATCCTGGCACCATCATCGACGATTGCGCTGGAGTGTATCGTAACCGTCACTTGCTGAGACCATTTAGCAAAGGGATGGTAATCATTGACCAGTCCGACAGGCTCGGCGTGCCTGATATCCGCAACCGTTTGTATTGCTACCCTGTTCTCCTCGAGGCCAAAACCTTTACCCGAAAGAATTTTCTCGTAACTCCGGGTATGGAGATCAGCAAAGCCGCCCGAGAATTCTATCTCTTCGCCATCGACGGTGATAGATCGAAAAGTACGCTCGCATGCATTCCTTACCCGAGAAGGAAGATCACTATCGTCAATAGATAAAAACCACCGCACTCGCGCTTTCTCGTACTCAAGGAAGCCACCCGCCTTGGTTTTGGAATAGTAATTGACTACATTTTCCTGAACTTCCCCGAAAACAAAATGCAGCATGTCATAAAAGTGTACGCCGATATTAGTGGCGATCCCTCCGGACTTATTTTCATCACCTTTCCAGGACTGCAGGTACCACTTACCCCTGGCCGTGATATAAGTCAGGTCAACATCATGCTTATGGCTACTCGACGAACGAGATACGCTTTCTTTGAGAGATATGATCGTGGGATGGAGACGCAGCTGGAGTATCGTGTTGATTTTGCGGCCGGTGTCTGCCTCCAAAGCCTGCAGTCCATCGATGTTCCATGGGTTCAAAACCAACGGCTTTTCGCAGATCGCCTCGGCGCCTGACCTTATCGCAAATCGCGCGTGCGAGTCATGAAGATAGTTAGGCGAGCAGATAGAAACATAATCCACAGCTCTGTCGTGCTTTGCCCTGCGAAGCTTGTCTATATGGCGATCCAGTCGCTCAAATTCAGTAAAATAATCAGATTCAGGAAAGTAACTGTCGATGACGCCTACCGAGTCGTTGGTATCCAGAGCTGCCACCAACCTGTTGCCCGTGTCTTTTATCGCCTTCATGTGCCGCGGCGCTATATAACCCGCCGCACCTATTATGCAAAAGTTCTTCAAAACTAAACCCCGATTGACTGTAATTATTCTTCATTCCGAACGCGAGGCGGGCTCAAGCAGAAGAAACATTGTAGTGAGCGATGGCATTGCCATGGCTGGCAAGAAATCTACCGGCTGTCCACGCTACCAATCAAGTAAATAATGCAGAGCAAGCCTCACCTCTTTTTTTGATTGTGCTACCGCAGTTGATGGAAAGCAATTCGTGAGTGCACCGAAGTGTGTTTATATATTTAGTTGCACTGACTAAAGTCCCAAGCATGTCCCCGGCGGGCTGAAATGCTATTATCTCATCGCTTAATCCCAGCGTATTGCGGTGTTTGTGATATAAAGAGACTATACCCCCTACCGGTCATGGGACCCGATGGGCTCTCATCAGAGACAGGCATCAGAGACAGGCATCAATCACATGGCAAAGCCCAAAGAGCTCGATCTCGAGGATACGTTCTCGGAGCTCGAAACCACAATCGAGAAACTGGAAAACGAACAGTCAACCCTTCAGGACTCCCTGACGGCCTTCGAGCAAGGCATCAAACTGACCCGCCAGGCCCAGCAAACGCTGCTCGAAGCAGAGCAGAAGGTGAAATTGCTACTCGAAGCCCATGGGGAGCCAAAGCCACAGGAGTTTTCTGAGTCAGCCCCGGAATGACGCCTGCGTTTGCAGACTATACCCGGAAAGCCAGGGAATATGTTAACGGTCGCCTGATCGAGCTGGCACATGGCCGCGCAACCGGCGGTGACGCGGTCGAGCATGCGCTGACCACCATTAGTCAAGCCAGCCAATACGCAGTGACCAATGGTGGCAAGCGCATACGCGCGATTCTGGTCTACGCGGCTGCGGGCGCTTTAGGAACACCAAGATGCCGAGGGTATTCTGGATCCGGTAGCCTGCGCCATCGAACTAATCCACACCTACTCCCTGATCCACGACGACCTACCGGCCATGGACGACGACGACCTGCGCCGGGGCAAGCCCACCCTGCACAAGGCCTACGACGAGGCCACCGCTATTCTGGTCGGAGATGGCCTCCAGGCCCGGGCGTTTGAGCTGATCGCTGACGCACCGGAGCTCAACGACAAACAAAAAGTCAAAATTATCAAAGTGTTAACCCACGCATCCGGCTTCAAGGGCATGGTCGGCGGCCAGTTCATCGACATCGCCTCAACCGGCAAAGACCTCACCCTGGAAGAACTCCAGGCCATGCACGCCCTGAAAACCGGTGCCCTCATCCGCGCCGCCCTGGCCATGGGCGGCATCGCCGCCGGCGCCACAGACGAGCAGCTCGCCGCCCTGGACGAATACGGTACCCATATCGGCCTGGCCTTTCAGGTGGTGGATGACATCCTGGACGTCGAGAGCGACACCGCCACCCTGGGCAAGACCCAGGGCAAGGACGAGGATGCCGACAAGCCGACCTATGTGAAGCTGATGGGGCTGGACGGGGCTAAACGGGAGGCGCACCGCCTGCTGGCGGCGGCGTGGGCGGCGCTGGAGGGGTTCGGGGAGTCGGCGGATTATTTGCGGGAGATGGCCCGGTATATTGTGGAGCGGGATCGGTAGGTGGCTGTCCCGGGCTGGTTTACTGGTCGAATAAATACCCGATAGAGCGGGGCAGGCCCTTCCGCCCTACAGGGGCTTGCCCTCAAACAAATGCCCCAGCTTCCCCGCCTTGGTGGTCAGGTACTTCTCGTTGTGGGGGTTGCGGTCGGTGTGCAGGGCGATCCGCTCCACCACCTTGATGCCCGCCTCCTCCAGCGCCGCGACCTTGCGGGGGTTGTTGGTCATTAAACGTACAGCGGTGATGTGCAGGTGTTTGAACATGGGGCCCAGCATGCTGTAGTCGCGCATATCGGCGCCGAAACCCAGCTGTTCGTTGGCTTCCACCGTGTCGGCGCCGGCGTCCTGCAGTTTGTAGGCCTTGATCTTGTTGAGCAGGCCGATCCCCCGGCCCTCCTGGCGCAGGTAGAACAGGGCGCCGCGGCCCTCCTCGGCGATGGCCTTCAGGGCGGCCTGCAGCTGGTTGCCGCAGTCGCAGCGCAGGCTGAACAGGGCGTCGCCGGTCAGGCACTCCGAGTGCACCCTCGCCAGCACCGGCTCGCCGTTGCCCACGTCACCCATGGTCAGCACCACGTGTTCCTTGTTGGACTCGGGGTCCTCGAAACCGTGCATGTCGAAGTCGCCCCAGAGGGTGGGGAGGCGCGAAGATTCTACGTAGCGTACCGTCACTCGGTGAACCCGGCGGAAAAGGGCGGCCATTCTAGCAGCATTGGCCGGCCCGATGCGAGCCGGTCACAGCGCCTCACCAGGTGCGTGAAAGGGAGAGAACCCCGCCGGTTTCCTCCATTTTGACGTGCCGCAGATAGGTCATTCCCAGCAGCACCATGGACGGGAAATCACCTTCCACCACGGTCGCCTGCACGTTATCGACCCGGATGCCTCCGACATCCACAAACCCGAGGGTCACGATCCAGGCACTGGCGGTACCACTGGCGGTTTCCACCCGGGCCGGGGCACCGGCGCTGTAATCCACCCCCAGGGCCATCGCATGGGTCGAGTTCAGGGCGACCACATTGGCGCCGGTATCCACCAGCACCTGCATGCTGCGGCCGTTGATACTCGCGTTGGTCTGGTATTGCATCAAGGCATCGCGGGGGATGCTGACCACCTGGGCCTCGGGGGTTTCATAGCGGGCGCCAACGCGGCGCGACAGCCCAAGTTCAAGGCTCTGGCCGTCCACTTCGAGCGTTGCGGTGCCGGAATGGGCCGCCACCAGGGTGACTCCCCGGTAAGACTGGCCTGCCTTCAGCATTTTGCGCTCGCCGTCGATCTGCAACACGGCGGCATTGGTGAACAGGGCTTCCACCTCTATTGCAGCGGGCGCCGACCGGGCCGGGGAAACTGGCAAGCAGCAGCGCCGCAATCGCTATCGGGATGTTGATTCCTGTCACCTGTCCTCCTTCGCCGTGGCCCTTACAGCAGCCACAGGGCCAGATGTAGTGTAGCGCAAGCCATTACCCCGGCCAGAATATCGTCGATCATGATGCCAAAGCCCCCCTTCACGTTTCGGTCCAGCTGGCTGATCGGCCAGGGCTTGATGATATCGAACACCCGGAAGACCACGAAGCCCGCCAGCATCCAGACCCAGTCCACCGGCACCGCCCACAGGGTTATCCAGTAGCCGACAAACTCGTCCCAGACGATACCCGGGTGATCGTGCACCCCGAGTTCACGGCTGGCGACATCGCAAATCCAGATACCCACCACAGCCGTGGCGACCACGAAGGCGCTGTACCAGGGCAGGCTCCAGTGGGCAACCAGCCAGTACAGCGGCACCGCCGCCAGGGTTCCCATGGTGCCCGGCGCCCAGGGCGAGAGGCCGCTGCCGAAGCCGAACGCCAGGAACTGCACCGGTCGGCGAAAGGGTGTGGGGGGGATTGCAGTGTCGGCGGCTTGTCGGCTCATTATTGTTCTCTTTATTGCTCTCTTTATCGTTCTCTAGCCGCCCTCAAAATGCTGGTAACCCGCCGCCATGTCAATATCGAGGCCGCACTCGACCCCGCTGCCGGCAACTGCCCGGCCGATACGGGTGCACCCCTCGGGGGGTAATTCACCCGCCGGCAGGCAAAAACACAACTCGTAGTCGTCGCCCCCCGCCAGGGCCCAGCGCAGGGCCTGGTCCCGGGCGGGGTGGGCCGCCAGCGCGGGGGACAGGGGCAGCAGTTCCGGTTCGATCAGGAGCCTGACGCCACTGGCCGCGGCGATATGCCCCGCATCCGCCAGCAGGCCGTCGGATATGTCGATGGCGGCAGTGGCACTGCCCAGCAGCTCCAGGCCCAGCGCTATCCTGGCCCGGGGGCGATTGAAGCGGTCCAGCAGGTATTCGGCCTGCTCCGGCGGCGGGCGCCAGTCGCCGGCCAGGAACGCCAGCGCCGCGGCGGCATCGCCCAGGGTGCCGGAGACGTAGAGTTCATCACCCGGCGCCGCGCCGCCGCGCAGCAGGGCCCGGTCTGCGGGCAGCGCGCCCAGCACCTGCACCGTGATGGTCAGGGGTCCGCGGGTGGTATCGCCGCCCACCAGCGGCAGCTGGTATTCGGTCACCGCCGCGGCAACCCCCTGGCTGAAGGCGTGCAGCCACAGCTCATCCGCCGCAGGCAGGGTAAGCGCCAGGGTCATACCGATGGGGCGGGCGCCCATGGCGGCCAGGTCGCTGACGGCAGCCGAGACCGCGCGAAAGCCGATGTCCTCGGGGAAGCTGTCGGCGGGGAAATGCACCCCCTCGACCATGGTATCCACCGAGGTGGCCAGGCGCTCACCGGCGTCCAGGTGGAGGATGGCACAGTCGTCTCCCACCGAGAGGTCCACGGCGTCGCCGCGCCCCAGGGCGGAAAAATAGCGGTAAATGAGGGTGAATTCTGACAGGGGCATCAGGATGCCGCGTCGATCTCGACCTTGCGCAGTTCCCGGGCAACCTTGTCCAGCACACCGTTGATGTACTTGTGGCCGTCGGTGGCCCCGAATTTCTTGGTGAGGGCGACCGCCTCGTTGATCACGACCTTGTAGGGGACGTCCGGGCGATGCGCCAGCTCATAGGTGCCCATGCGCAACAGGGTGCGCTCTATCGGGTCGAGGTCGCTCAATTTGCGATCCAGCAGGGGCTCCAGGGTCGCCTCGAGTTCGTCGACGCAGGCCGGAACGCCGTGCAGCAGGGCCTGGAAATACTCCAGGTCGACATGACTGAAGTCGTAATCGGCGCGAAACTCCGCCTCGATATCGGTCAGCGAGGCGCCGGCCATATGCCACTGGTACAGGGCCTGCATACCGTAGTGTCGGGCCTTGCGCCGTTCCGCCGCGAGGGTGTTGTGGGCGGGCTTGCCCACTCAGCCGATCTTGCCCAGCAGGCTGACCATCTCGAGGGCAGACAGTGCCGCCTCGACGCCCTTGTTGCCGGCCTTGGTACCGGAGCGCTCCACCGCCTGCTCGATCGAATCGACGGTCAGGACGCCGAAGGCGATGGGCACACCGGAGTCCATGCTCACCTGGGCGATGCCCTTGGTGCACTCGCCCGCGACATGCTCGAAGTGCGGGGTGCCCCCGCGGATCACCGCGCCCAGGGCGATGATGGCGTCCACCTCCCCCTTTGCGGCCACTTTCTTGCAGACCAGGGGAATCTCGAAAGCGCCGGGGGCGCGCACGATGGAAATATGCTTTTCGTCCACGCCATGGCGGCGCAGGGTGTCGATCGCCCCTTCCAGCAGGTGCTCTACCACGAAGCTGTTCCAGCGCCCGACCACCAGGGCGTACCTGCCCTTGCCGCTGGTGAAATCGCCCTCGATTGTCTTGATATCCGTCATTATTTCCTTCCTTTGCAAATCAATGCGGCCGACGCTTCACTGCAACGGCTGCACGAAATCCAGCACTTCCAGGCCGAAGCCGGAAATGGCATTGTACTTTATCGGCGCGCCCATCAGGTGGATTTTTCCCACCCCCAGGTCCTTCAGGATCTGCGAGCCGAGCCCGACGGTGGCGTAGGCGTCGGGAGTCATGACACCGGCCTGGGGAGCCTCCCCCAGTGCCAGGTCGATACTGGACAGCAACTGCTCGGGGCTTTCGGACCGCGCCAACAACACGACCACCCCCCGGCCGTTTTCCGCCACCGTCCGCAGGCAGTTGGCCATGCTCCAGCTGGGCTGATCCGGGACCTGGCTGGTGACCAGGTCGCGCAGGGCGGACTGCACATGCACCCGCACCAGGGTGGGCTGCTCGGGCACTATCTCACCGCGGGACAGGGCGAGGTGAACCGCACCGGCGGTCTGGTCCCGGTAGGCGGTCAGCCGGAATTCACCGTACTCCGTCCGGACCGTGCCCTCGCGAATCCGGCGTATGGTGCGCTCGTTCACCATGCGGAAATGGATGAGGTCGGCAATGGTGCCGATCTTCAGCTGGTGCCGGTCGGCGAATTCGCGCAGGGCGGGGCCGTCGGCCACTGTGCCCTGCGGGGTGAGAATGTCGGCAATCACCGCCGCCGGCAGCAGGCCCGCCAGGCGCGCGTAATCGGAGGCGGCCTCGGTGTGACCGGCGCGGGTCAGGACGCCGCCCGGCATGGCCGCCAGGGGAAAGATATGCCCGGGCTGGACGATGTCCTGGGGTTTGGCGAAGGGCGCCACCGCCGCCTGCACGGTGCGGGCGCGATCCGCCGCGGAGATACCGGTATCGATACCCTCCGCGGCCTCGATGGACAGGGTGAAATGGGCTTTCTCACCCAGGCCCTCATCCACCATGGGTGGCAGGTTCAGCTGCCTGCAGCGCTCGTCGGTCAGGGTCAGGCACACCAGGCCCCGGGCCTGGCGCGCCATGAAATTCACATGGCCGGCATCGCAGTGTTCCGCCGCCACCATGACGACGCCTTCATTATTACTGTCGGCGTCATCATCCAGCAGCACGACCATGCGGCCCTGGCGGATATCACTGATCAATTCGTCTACTGTGTTCAAACCCTGTTTCCTATTCCCTGTTGCATAGCCCGGAGGCTGGCGCTCAACCGCGCAAGTAGCCGTTATCGGCCAATGTTGCCAGCGACAGCCCGCCGGACGCCTCCGGGTCTGCGGCCGCGTCACCCAGCACCAGTCGCTCCAGGTAGCGGGCAATCACGTCCACCTCGAGATTGACCGGGGTGCCGGGGCGATATTCGCCAAAAACCGTCTCCGCCATGGTCTGGGGGATAATATTCAGCTCGAACCGGGCGCCCTTGACGGCGTTGACGGTCAGGCTGGTGCCATCGACACAGATGCTGCCCTTGTGGGCGATATACTTTGCCAGCGCCGCGGGCGCGTCCACCGCCACCCGGATGGAGCGGGCGTCCTCCTGCAGGCTGACCACCTCTCCCACCCCGTCCACGTGGCCGCTGACGATGTGGCCGCCCAGGCGGCTGGCCGGGGTGAGGGCTTTTTCCAGGTTCACCCTGGCGCCTGGCTGCAGCTTGCCCAGGGTGGTGAAGTTCAGGGTTTCCACCGAGACATCCGCCCAGTAGCCGTCCCCGGGCAGCTCGATCACCGTCAGGCAGACGCCATTGGTGCAGATGCTGTCCCCCAGGGCCACGTCATCGAGCGCCAGCTTGCCGGTGTCGATGCGCAGGCGCAGGTCGCCGCCACTGGGCTGCATGGCCACCACCTTGCCGACGGCCTGGATAATTCCTGTGAACATGTTGCTCCTTATGCGGCTGACGCGGCAGCTCAGGCGGGCCGGGCGATAAAGCGCCAGTCCTGGCCGACCTTGCGCACATCCTCGATCTGCAGCTGGACCTTGTCCGCCATGTCGTCCAGGGGCAGGGCCAGCAGTGGTCGCGCCCGGTCGCCCAGCAGGGCGGGGGCCATATATACAATCAATTCGTCCAGCAGGCCCTCCCGCAGCAGGGCACCCGCCAGGCGGGGGCCAGATTCTACCAGAATTTCATTGCAGTGCCGCGCCGCCAGCTCCGCCATCAACCGGGACAGGTCCAGCCCCCCCTCGCGCAGGTCCAGCGCCAGCAGTTCCGCCCCGCTGCCTTCCAGCCCTGCCGGAACAGGCGCGCCGGCCCGGTGACACAGCAAGGTGACGCCACCGCCGGCGGCGAGTACCCGGGCGGAGGCCGGCGTCTGCAGCGAGGAATCGAGCACGACCCGCAGTGGCTGCCGCGCCGCCGCCTCCTCCGCCTTCCCCGGGGGCAGGCCGAGCTCGCCGGCGCGCACGGTGAGGGCGCAATCATCCGCCAGCACGGTGCCCACCCCGGTGACAATCGCACAACTCATGGCCCGCAGGCGCTGGACATCCCGGCGGGCGGCGGGACCGGTAATCCACTGGCTCTGGCCCGAGGCCATGGCGGTACGGCCGTCCAGCGACATGGCGAGCTTGGCCCTGACCCGGCCGCGGCCGCGGGTCATCCGGGCAATAAAGCCCGGGATCAGCTGGCGCGCCTCCGTCTCCAGCAGACCGCAGTCCACCTCGATGCCGGCAGCGCGCAGTTTTTCGATACCCTGTCCCGCTACCTGCGGATTCGGGTCGAGCGTGGCCACCACCACCCGCTTCACCCCGGCGGCGATCAGCGCATCGGCGCAGGGTCCGGTCCTGCCCTGGTGACTGCAGGGCTCCAGGGTGACATAGGCGGTGGCGCCGACGGCGTCTTCCGTCGCCTGGAGCGCCTCGATCTCCGCATGGTTGCCACCGGCGGGTCGGGTGACGCCCTCACCAATGACATGACCGTCACGCACCAGCACACAGCCCACATGGGGGTTGGGCATGGCCCGGTACTGGCCGCGCCTGGCCAGCTGCAGGGCCCGCGCCATGAGGCGGGTATCGTTTACGGCATCCATGGGGCGGGCGTCAGCTCAATCCGGCGCCTTGAAGGCGGGCTCGGCCTCGAGGCGCTCGATGGCGTCGCGAAACTCGGAAATGTCCTGGAAGCTGCGATAAACCGAGGCGAAACGCACGTAGGCCACCTGGTCCAGCTGCTTCAGCTGGTCCATCACCAGCTCGCCCAGCACCCGCGAACCGACTTCGCGCTCGCCGGTTGCCCGCAGGTCGTGCTTGATATGATTGATCACCGCCTCGATCCGCTCCACCGATACGGGCCGCTTCTCCAGGGCCCGCAGGAAGCCCGCCCGCAGCTTGTCCTCGTCGAAGGGCTCCCGGTTGCCGTTTTGCTTGATTACCCGCGGCATCACCAGTTCCGCCATCTCGTAGGTGGTGAAGCGCTCGGCGCAGCTAAGGCATTCGCGCCGGCGCCGAACCTGGTCGCCCTCGGCGACCAGGCGTGAGTCTATGACCTTGGTATCGTCGGCGCCGCAAAACGGACAGTGCATGGGTCCACCTCATGAATCTAAGTGGCTGAAGATTAACATATTTCCCGGCAACAAAGCTGCCATAGTGTGGGCTGATCGCGCACCGCGGCAGCGTTTTCCAGCGCGACCATGACAAGGCCAGTCAGTTCAGACATAATGCCTGACAAGTCGGGAGCCCTGATACCCGACGCTCAAAAACAGGTTACAGGTGATGCTGCATCATAAGGTGGTGGCCGAGCTGATCGGCTCGGATCTGCTGTGCTCCCACGAGTTCAATCTCTCCTGCGACACCTGTCGCATGCGAGCGTTGTGCCTGCCCGCCGCCCTCGATCCGGACCACCTGAACGCGCTGGAAAGCATTATTGACCAGCGTCGCGCCCTGCAATCCGGCGACTACCTGTATCACCAGAACGAGCCGTTCACCGCCCTGCACGCCATTTTGACGGGCAGTATCAAAACCTACAGTACCCACCAGGATGGCTGGATCCAGATCACCGGGTGCCACCTCCCCGGGGAGGTTTTCGGTTTTTCAGGTATCGACCAGTCGCACTGCCGCAGCACGGCCAAGGCTCTCGAGGACACCCTGGTGTGCGAAATACCGTTCGATGACCTGGAAAACCTCTGCCGCAGGATTCCCGACCTGCAGTCGCGGCTGTTACACCTGATGAGCCAGAGAATGGTCGAGGATCACGAACTGGCCGCCCAGTTCATGCACAAACGCCCGGCCAGAAAACGCATCGCCGCGTTTTTACTCAGCCTGTCTACCCGGGCGGCCCGGCGCGGGGATTCCACCACCGAGTTGCGCCTGCCCATGTCGCGCACGGATATCGGCAACTACCTGGGGATCACCCTGGAAACCGTCTGCCGGGAACTGGCACGGCTGGAGAAAAGTGGCATCATCAGCCTGCACAAGCGCGAGCTGGCCATCCTCGACCTGCCGCGCCTGCGCGAGCCCATTTGCGAAGACCCCAGGTGAGCGGGGCAACGCCGGTCCGGCGCTAGTCCCGGTATACCGGAAAGCGCGAGCAGATCTCCAGCACCCGGCTCTTGACCGAGGCGATCACCTGCTCCGAGTCGCCGGTTTCCAGGGACTCCAGCACATCACACATCCAACCGGTGAGCTCGACCGTCTCGGCCTCACCGAAGCCGCGGGTGGTAATCGCCGGCGTGCCCACCCGCAGGCCCGAGGTGACAAACGGGGAGCGCGGGTCATTGGGCACCGCATTCTTGTTTACCGTGATATTGGCATTGCCCAGGGCCGCATCCGCGTCCTTGCCGGTATAGGGCTTGCCGATCAGGTCGACCAGCATCAGGTGGTTGTCGGTGCCGCCGGAGACAATATTGATCCCGCGCTGGATAAAGGTTGCGGCCATCGCCCGGGCATTGGCGACCACCTGTTTCTGGTAGGTGACGAACTCGGGGCTGGCTGCCTCCTTGAAACTGATCGCCTTGGCGGCGATGACGTGCATCAGCGGGCCGCCCTGGCCGCCCGGGAACACCGCGGAGTTGAATTTCTTCTCCAGCTCCTCGTTGGCACGGGCGAGGATAATACCGCCGCGGGGGCCGCGCAGGGTCTTGTGGGTGGTCGAGGTCACCACGTCGGCGTGCGGGACGGGGTTGGGATAGACACCGGCGGCCACCAGGCCCGCCACGTGCGCCATATCGACCAGCAGGTAGGCGCCCACCTTGTCGGCAATCGCGCGAAAACGGGCCCAGTCCATTACCCGGGAGTAGGCGGAAAAGCCGGCGATGATCATTTTCGGCTTGTGCTCCAGGGCCAGGGTTTCCACCTGGGCGTAATCCACCTCCCCGGTGGCGTGATCGAGACCGTACTGGACCGCGTGGTAGATTTTGCCGGAAAAATTGACGCTGGCGCCATGGGTGAGGTGGCCGCCATCCGCCAGGCTCATTCCCAGCACGGTGTCGCCGGGAGCGCACAGGGCCTGGAATACCGCCGAATTGGCCTGGGAACCGGAGTGCGGCTGCACATTGGCATAGGCCGCCCCGAACAGGGCCTTGGCCCGTTCGATCGCAAGGGTTTCCGCCTTGTCGACGTACTCACAGCCCCCGTAATAACGTTTGCCGGGGTAGCCTTCCGCGTACTTGTTGGTCAACACGGTACCCTGGGCCTGCAACACGCGGGGGCTGGCATAGTTTTCGGAGGCGATCAGCTCGATATGGTCTTCCTGGCGGCGCTCCTCTTCACGAATGGCCGAGAATATCTCGTCGTCAAACCCTTCAATGCGCATGTTTTTGTCGAACATGGTGTTCCCCTGGCTGGTTGGGGAGGCAGCTGGGCCGGCCCCCGATTGAAAGCGGCGCATTCTACCCCAAACAACCCGCCCAGATAAGGGTGCAGGGGCCAAACCACCGGGACAATTTCTGCTACTGCCGCGCTCGCCCGCCGGGGCAAGGCGGCGGCACTGCCAGCACCCGCTCATTGCGGGTGCGCCGCGCCCGTGGCAATCTGTTTGTCGGCCAGGGGTCTTGGCCCGGTGATTGCATAACAGGAACGTTATCCAAGCGGAATGGGGCATATGAACAACAGCTGGAAGCTCTACAACAGCCACCGGGCAGGCGACTTCTATGATGAGCTGATCACTGACACCGGCCGGCCCCGGCAGGCCGCCCGGCACGCGGTCAAGATGCTGCAGAGCCTGTCCACCAATGCCATGGCAGCCCGCCGGGGCGCCGCCGAACTGGCTATCCGGGAGATGGGCATCTCCTTCACCGTCTACAGTGAGGGCAAGAATATCGACCGGGCCTGGCCCTTCGACATCATCCCGCGCATTATTTCGGGCAAGGAGTGGCACAAAGTCAGTCGCGGCCTGGCCCAGCGCAGCCGCGCCCTCAACTGTTTCATCGATGACATCTACAACAAACAGAAGATACTGGCAGATGGCCTGATGCCGGCGGATATCGTGCTGGACTCGGGCAACTACAAGCCCCAGTGCGCGAATGTCTCGCCCCGGTTTGGCGCATGGGCCCATGTGTGCGGCACCGATCTGGTGCGCGACAGGGACGGCAGGTTCTATGTCCTTGAGGACAACCTGCGGGTGCCTTCCGGCGTCTCCTATATGCTGGAGAACCGGGAGATCACCAAACGGGTGCTGCCGGAGCTGTTCGAGAACTACAGTATCCTGCCGGTCGACGACTACCCCTCCCACCTGTACAGCACCCTGGCATCCCTGTCCCCACGGGAGCAGCGCCGGCCCTGCATCGTGGTCCTGACCCCGGGTATTTTCAATTCGGCCTACTTCGAGCACGCCTACCTGGCCCAGGGTATGGGCGCCGAACTGGTCGAGGGCTCGGACCTGTTCGTCGACAGCGACGACTGTCTCTACATGCGCACCGTCGATGGCCCGGAGCGGGTTGACGTGGTGTACCGCCGTATCGACGACGACTTTCTCGACCCGGAGGCGTTCCGGGAAGATTCCACCCTCGGGATACCCGGGATCATGCGCGCCTGGAAAAAGGGCAACGTCGCTATTGCCAATGCACCAGGCAGTGGCGTGGCCGACGACAAGGTGGTGTACGCCTTCGTGCCCGAGATGATTCGCTACTACCTGGGGGAAGAGCCGAGCCTGGCCTCGGTAAAGACTTACTTGTGCATGAACGAGCCCGACCGGAACTACGTGCTGGCCAACCTGGACAAGCTGGTGGTGAAGCCTGCCAACGAGTCCGGGGGTTACGGCCTGATGGTCGGCCCCCATGCCACCAGGGCAAAGCGAGCCGAGTTTGCAAAGCTCATCGAGGCCAACCCGCGCAACTACATCGCCCAGCCCACCCTGTCCCTGTCCACGGCGCCGACCTATATCGACGATACCGTGGAACCCCGGCACCTGGACCTGCGCCCCTTCATCCTGCAGGGCAAGGAGACCTGGGTCACCCCCGGCGGCCTGACCCGGGTGGCGCTGGTCAAGGGTTCCCTGGTCGTCAACTCATCCCAGGGCGGCGGCAGCAAGGACACCTGGATCGTAGAAAGCAGCGGCAAGGGTAGCAAAAAGGAGGTGGCGCAATGACCATGCTCTCCCGGGTTGCCGAGCGGCTGTACTGGATGGCCCGCTACCTGGAGCGGGCCGAGGACACGGCGCGACTGACCCAGGCCTACAGCCACCTGATCATGGATATTCCCGCCGGCTCGGAGCCCGGCTGGGACATCCTGATCCGCATCCTCGATGCGGAGCCTGATCTTCGGGGAGAACCACCGGGTCTGCAACGAGCAGAACGTCCTCAAGTTCCTGATAGCCGACGAGGAGAATTCCGGCAGCGTCCATTTCTGCATCAGGGCCGCGCGGGAAAACGTGCGCACTACCCGGGACGTGTTGCCGGAAGAGGTGTGGGAGCATGTCAACGAGCTGTACCTCTTTTCCACGGAAAACGCCGCCAGGTCGGTGGGCCGGCGCAACCGTCACAAATTCCTCGACCAGGTGATCACCCGCTGCCAGATGATCAACGGCCTGCTCATGACCACCCTGTGCCGCGACCACGCCTACCGCTTTATCAAGCTGGGCCACCTGCTGGAGCGGGCGGACATGACCACCCGGGTGATCGACGTGGGTGCCGGCGCACTGCTGGGCAACGAGCGCCTCAACCAGGCGGTTGACCCACTGATCTGGGCCTGCCTGCTCCAGTCCCTGTCGGCCATGGGCACCTATCGCCGGACCATCGGCCCGCTGGTGGAGGCCGATAACGTGGTAGAGTTCGTGTTCCGGGAGCCCTCCCTGCCGCGCTCGGTCAGGTTTTGCCTGGACGGCATCCGGCAGGAACTGGTGCCGCTGAAAAACCACAAGGAAGCGCTGAGGGTGCTGGACCGGGCCCGGCGCAGCCTGTCGCGGTTCAACGCGGAACAGAGCGAGCGGGAAGACCTGCATAACTTTATCGATCGTTTCCAGCTCGAATTGAATACACTGGGCGCAACAATCAGCACAACCTGGTTTATGCCCCCACCGGACAGCGACCAACCCGATAGCCTCCAAGCCCAAGGGCGGTAAGTAAAAATGACCATACGTGTGGCGATCAACCATCGCACATCCTATAAATTCGACCGGCCGGTGAACATGTCTCCGCACACTGTTCGCCTGCGCCCCGCGCCGCACTCCCGCACCCCGATTCACGCCTACAGCCTGAAGATCAAGCCTGCGGAACACTTCATCAACTGGCAGCAGGATGCCTTCGGCAACTACCTGGCGCGGCTGGTGTTCCCGAAAAAGTGCACCGAGTTCGAGGTGGACGTCGAGGTCCTCGCGGACATGACGACGATCAATCCCTTCGATTTTTTCGTGGAGGAATACGCGGAGAAATTCCCCTTCGAGTACACCGCACAGCTGCGCGGTGAACTGCTCCCCTACCTGGAAACCCTGGAGGGAGGCCCGAAGTTCAAAGCCTTCCTGGAAGGCGTTAATGTCACCAAGCGCCCGATCAACGACTTCCTGGTGGAAATAAACCAGCAGGTACAACAGGCGGTCGAGTACCTGGTGCGCCTGGAGCCGGGCATCCAGACGCCGGAGGAAACCCTGGAGAAAGCCCGGGGTTCCTGCCGGGACTCTGCCTGGCTGCTGGCTCAGTTGTTACGCCATTTGGGCCTGGCAACCCGGTTTGCCTCGGGTTACCTGGTTCAGCTCAAGCCGGACGAAAAATCCCTCGACGGCCCCTCCGGCGCCGCCGAGGACTTCACCGACCTGCACGCCTGGTGCGAGGTATACCTGCCCGGCGCCGGCTGGGTGGGCCTGGACCCGACCTCCGGCCTGTTCGCCAGCGAGGGCCATATCCCCCTGGCCTGCACCCCCAACCCGGTGTCGGCCGCGCCGATTGTCGGCGCCACCGACAAGTGCGAGGTGGAATTCGATTTCAGCAACACGGTCGAGCGTGTACTGGAGGACCCGCGAGTCACCAAACCCTATTCCGAAGAGCAGTGGCAACACATACTGGCCCTGGGCAAGGCGGTGGACGTCGAGTTCGAGCACAATGACGTGCGCCTCACCATGGGCGGCGAACCCACCTTTGTGTCGATCGACGATATGGAGTCGGCCCAGTGGAATACCGACGCCCTCGGCAGTGACAAGCTGAGCCTGGCAAAAACCCTGCTGCTGCGCCTGCGCGACCGGTTTGCGCCCCACGGCCTGCTGCACTATGGCCAGGGCAAATGGTACCCGGGGGAGGAAGTTCCGCGCTGGGCACTGGGCGTTTTCTGGCGCAAGGACGGGGAGCCCCTGTGGCGGGATCCCGCCCTGCTGGCCAGGGTGGACAAGGACTACGGCCACGACGTGAATACCGCCTCCCGCTTTGGCCAGCGCCTGTGCGACCTGCTGTCACTTCCCCGCAAATGCTGCCAACCCGCCTACGAGGACGGACTGTACTACCTGATGCAGGAGCAGAACCTGCCGAAAAACCTCGACATCATGGCGCAGAAGCTCAAGGGCAGCCTCGATCGCCGGCGTCTCGCCCGGCTTATAGAGAGAGGCTACAACGTCCCCACGGGGGTCGTTATCCCCCTGAGTCGCAGCACCGGCTGGCCGGTGGCGGAGAACGGCAAGAACTGGCACAGCAGCCTGTGGCCGATGAAACGCGAGCGCATCACGCTGATACCCGGCGACTCCCCCATGGGTCTGCGCCTGCCGCTCAACGACCTGCCCCAACTGGCAAAGAAAGCCGACCGGGTCACCCCCCAGAGAGACCCCTTCGAACCCCGGGATGCGCTGGTCAAGCGCAAGGACATGCAGTTTGCCGACACGGCCGATACGCCGGAGGACCAACTGCCTGACCCGGATGATTACGAGGCCGTGGTGCGCACCGCACTGTGCCTGGAAGTGCGCGGTGGCAGGCTGCACGCGTTTATCCCGCCACTGGAATACCTGGAAGATTATGTCGAACTGGTAGCCGCGATAGAGGAAACCGCCGGCGCATTGAAAGTGCCCCTGATCATCGAAGGCTACGAGCCGCCCCGGGACCCGCGCCTGCAGAAACTGCTGGTGACGCCGGACCCCGGTGTGATCGAGGTGAACGTTCACCCATCCAATAACTGGTCCGAACTGGTCGAAACCACCACGGCGCTGTACGAGGAGGCGAGGCTGTCGCGCCTGTCCACAGAGAAGTTCATGCTGGACGGCCGCCACACCGGGACCGGGGGCGGCAACCACATCACCCTGGGGGGCGCCACCCCGGCGGACAGCCCCCTGTTGCGGCGGCCCGACCTGCTGCGCAGCCTGATCACCTACTGGCAACACCACCCCAGCCTGTCCTACCTGTTCTCGGGCATGTTCATCGGGCCCACCAGCCAGGCCCCGCGGGTGGATGAAGGTCGCGATGAAATGCTGTACGAGCTGGAGGTAGCGTTTTCCCAGATGTCGGACGGCGAGGTGCCGCAACCCTGGCTGGTGGACCGCCTGCTGCGCAACCTGCTGATCGACGTGACGGGTAACACCCACCGCGCCGAGTTCTGTATCGACAAACTGTATTCGCCCAACAGCGCCACGGGGCGCCTCGGCATCCTCGAGTTCAGGGGTTTTGAGATGCCGCCCCACAGCCGCATGGCGCTGGTGCAGGCCCTGCTGCTGCGCTGCCTGGTCGCGCGCTTCTGGAAAAAACCGTACCACAAGCCCCTGGTGCGCTGGGGTACCGAGCTGCACGACCGCTTCATGCTGCCCCACTACATCTGGCAGGACATGAAATACGTGGTCCAGGACCTGCAGGCCCACGGTTACCCCTTTGATCTGGACTGGCTGGCGGCCTTCGAGGAATTCCGCTTTCCCCACTATGGCCGGGTGCAACTGGATGATATCGAGCTGGAGCTGCGCTGGGCGGTAGAGCCCTGGCACGTGCTGGGCGAGGAAACCACCAGCTTCGGCACCTCCCGCTATGTGGACTCCTCGGTGGAGCGCCTGCAGCTGCGGGCCACCGGAATGACCGAGGGGCGCTACGTGCTGTCCTGCAACGGTCGCCGGGTACCCATGCGCAGCACCGGCAGGCACGGTGAATATGTGGGCGGCGTGCGCTACCGGGCCTGGCAACCGCCATCGGCCCTGCACCCCATGATCGGCGTACACGTACCCCTGGTGTTTGACCTGATAGACACCTGGAACGGCCGCTCCATCGGCGGCTGCAGCTACCATGTCTCCCACCCGGGCGGGCGCAGCTATGAGACCTTCCCGGTCAACTCGCTGGAAGCGGAATCCCGCCGGATCAATCGCTTCGATGCCGTGAGCCACACCCAGGGACCTTTCCTGCCCCAGCCGGAGGTCAATGCCCTGAGGGAGTTCTTCCCCAACAACCAGATACCCCGGCCGATGGAACCACCACCGGAGGAGGCGCCGGGTGAATACCCCTACATCCTCGATATGCGCAGCCCGCGGCGGCCCTGACGGGGTCCCGGTTCATAGTTAGATGCGATCCGACTAATGCGTATATAATGCATGGCACGATAATAAGGACGGGCCGCCCGGCCCGCGCCGCTATCAACACCGCAGCAGGAACCCCGTGTGTCACAGCCCAACCAGTCAGCCGGCCTGATCCAGAGCCAGTCCCAGGCTCTGCCCGCCACCCCCGAGCCGCTGGGCTACCGGGTGCCCGCCGGGCTGCTGGATGAAGTCCACGCCGCGGACGGCAGTGTCAGGCCACAGTGGAAATACCTGCTGGACAGCTTCCGCGACCTGGGGCCCCAGGTGCTGGAAGAGCGCGAGGAAAAAATCCAGCGGATCCTGCGGGACGACGGCGCCACCTACAACCTTTACGGCCCGGAAAGCGGACAGGGCAATGCCTGGGAGCTGGATGCAGCGCCCCACATCATCGGCAGCGATGACTGGGCCCGGATAGAAGCGGGCCTGCTGGAACGGGCCGAACTGTTCAACCTGATGCTGGCGGATTTCTACGGTCCGCGCACGCTGCTGCGCCACGGGGCACTGCCCTCGGAGGCGCTGTTCTGCCACGACGGATTCCTGCGCGCCTGCCAGGGCATCCAGTTGCCGGGTGAGCACCAGCTGATAATGCACGCGGTGGACATGGTGCGCAGGGCCGACGGCAGTATGTGCGTGCTCTCGGACCGGACCCAGGCCCCCACGGGCGCCGGCTACGTACTGGAAAACAGAACGGTGATGTCCCGGGTGTTCCCCAGTATCTACCGCGAGAGCCATGTTCACCGCATCGCGAGTTTCTACCAGCGGCTGCGCCTCAAGCTGACCTCACTGTCCCCCTCCGACGACCTGCCCTGCATCGCACTGCTCACCCACAGCGGCAGCGACGAGACCCGCTTCGAGTACGCCTACCTGGCGAATTACCTCGGCCTGCCGCTGGTGCAAAGCGGCGACCTGGTAGTGCGCAACGGCTTTCTGTGGATGAAATCCCTGGACGGGCTGACCCGGGTCGATGTGCTGCTGCGCCGGGTGGACGACCTGCTATGTGACCCGGTGGAATTGCGCAGCGATTCGAGGATGGGTGTTCCCGGGCTGCTGGAAGTGGCGCGCAACGGCCGGGTAGTGATCGCCAACCCGCTGGGTTCCGGCGTGCTGGAAAACCCGATCCTGCTCAAATACCTGCCCGAGATCAGCAAATGCCTGCTCGGTCGCGAGCCGCGGCTGGACTCGGTGAAGACCTACTGGTGCGGGGACAGCGACGACCTGCAGTTTGTGACTGCCAACATACAACAGCTTATCGTCAAGCCGGTTTACCGCGGCAGCGGGCGCATCAGTGTCTGGGGTGGCGACCTCAGCAGGGAGCAGCAGGACCGCCTGCTGGCCGATATTCACAGGAATCCCTACCAGTTCGTCGGCCAGGATCGCCTGGAAAAGGCTCATTTACCAACGTTTGTAAACCGGGTGCTGGAGCCCCGGCCCGCCATCCTGCGCACCTACTCGGTTGCCACTGACAGTTCCTACATGGTGATGCCCGGCGGCATGACCCGGATTGGCGGCAACCCCGGGGGGCGGGTTATCAGCATGCAGTCCGGCAGCCCCAGCAAGGACACCTGGGTCACGGCCACCGAGCCGGAGCGCTTCGTCGAAAGCGAGGCGACACCGGACCCGCTGCGCAGCGACATGGACCCGGGAATGGTAAGCCTGCCCAGTCGGGTGGTGGAAAACCTGTACTGGATGGGTCGCTACGCGGAGCGGGCGGAAGCGGGGCTGCGCCTGCTGCGGACGGTGTTCGTGCTGCTCAACGGCGAGGACCCCATCAGCCTGGATGCCCGGCGCGTCCTGCTGCAGGCGGTCACCCACGTGACCGGAACGCTGCCGGGATTCGTGGGCGCGTCCGACGCCCTGCTGGCAGACCCCGATCGTGAACTGTTGCTGGTGATAAAGGACGCCAGCCGGATCGGCAGCATCCGGTCCACGCTCAACTCCATGCTCGCCAGCGCAGAGGAGTCCAAGGAACTTCTGTCGACCGATACCCTGCGTGTCATCAATGACCTGCACGACGAACTTGACGGCCTCGATGCGGCCCTGGCCGGCGGCCTGGCGTCGGCTCCGGAGGAGGCACTGGACCCGCTGGTAACCGGTCTGGTGGCCCTGTCGGGCCTGATGCAGGAAAGCATGGTGCGGGGCGTGGGCTGGCGCTTCATGGAGCTGGGCAAACGGGTCGAACGGGCCGAGCAGATCATTACGACACTGCGGATCCTGACCGTACCCATGGCGGGCGAGGCGGACAAGTCGACCCTGCTGATTGCGCTGCTGACCACCATGGACGTGCTGATCACCTATCGCCGCCGGGCCCGCCAGCGCGCGGGCATAGAGCTGGGCCTGGAGCTGGTCATGCTGGACTCCAGCAACCCGCGCTCACTGTTGTTCCAGCTCGAGCGCCTGCAGCAGCACCTGGCGGGACTGCCCGGCAACGATGCGGGCCAGGGCGAACTCGAGGAGGAGGAGCGCGCCCTGCTTGCCGCTGTAACCCGGCTGAAACTGGCGCGGCTGGCGCAACTGCTGGACGTCAAGGCCGACAAAAGACCTGCGATGCAGGAGCTGCTGAAGGAACTGGACAAGCTGCTGCTGGATTTCAACACCCTGCTCAGCGACAAGCATTTCGATCACCGCACCGACGCCCAACAACTGCTCGCGACCACCTTCGGGGTGCCCAACTGATGCGCTTCCGGGTTCGCCACATCACCCATTACAAGTACTCCGGCAGGGTCAGCCACTGCTACAACGTGGCCAACGTGGTGCCGCGGGACACCGATCGCCAGCGCTGCCTGAAGAATCGCATCACGGTCTCGCCCACGCCCTCGGTGACCCACAAGCGCACGGATTATTTCGGCAACAAGGCCTTCCATTTCGAGATACAGAAACCCCACACGGAACTGGTCATCACCGCTGACAGCGAAATCCAGATCGATGACCGCAGCCGGGAGCTGGATCTCGATCTCGGGATAAGCTACGGCCGCGCGCTGGAATCCCTGGCCGGCAACAGCTCCCGGGCAAGCCTCGAGTCGCGGGAGTTCCTGCTCAACTCACCAATGATCGAGAGCAGCGCAGCGCTGGCGGAGTACGCCCGCCCCTCGTTCCGCCCGGACAGCTCGCTCAAGGCCTGCGTCAACGACCTGACCGCCCGGATTTTCACCGATTTCGTTTACGACCCGGGCTTTACCACCATCGCCACGCCCCTGGCGGACGTGCTCGCCCACAAGCGTGGTGTGTGCCAGGACTTCGCCCACCTCCAGGTGGGCTGCCTGCGTGCCATGGGCATACCCGCCAAGTATGTTTCAGGCTATATCGAAACGCTCCCCAAGCCGGGGGAGAAAAAACTGGTGGGCGCCGATGCCACCCACGCCTGGGTAGCCTATTTCTGCCCGGAAGAGGGCTGGGTAGAGTTCGACCCCACCAATAATACCCTGGCCCAGAGCCAGCATATCGTCACCGCCTTCGGTCGTGACTACCTGGACGTGACCCCGGTCAAGGGGGTGATTTTCGGCGGTGGCGTGGCCCCCGTGCTGGCGGTTTCAGTCGACGTCAGCCGCATCGCGGATAACGAGCCGGTCAGGGCGTAGATCGGCGCCACCCGCCGCCCAGTTTCTGCTAGAATCCGCGGCTTGTCATATTCCCTGCACGAGTCGAGTAATGGCCCAGTACGTCTACACCATGAATCGGGTTGGCAAAGTAGTGCCACCCAAGAAAACCATCCTGGAAAACATTTCCCTGTCCTTCTTCCCCGGCGCCAAGATCGGCGTGCTGGGCCTGAACGGTTCCGGCAAATCGACCCTGCTGCGGATCATGGCGGGGCTGGATACCGATATTCTCGGCGAGGCCCGGCCGCAACCCGGCATCAAGATAGGTTACCTGCCGCAGGAACCCCAGCTGAACCCGGACAAGGACGTGCGCGGCAATGTGGAAGAGGGCTTGCAGGAAGCCGTGGATGCCCTGGCCGGCCTGCAACAGGTTTACGCCGACTACGCGGAACCCGATGCGGATTTTGACGCCCTGGCCAAGGAGCAGGCCCGGCTGGAAGATATTATCGAGGCCACCGACGCCCACAACCTGGACCACCGCCTCGAAGTGGCCGCCGACGCCCTGCGCCTGCCACCCTGGGACGCCGACGTCACCACCCTGTCCGGGGGCGAGCGCCGCCGGGTCGCCCTGTGCCGCCTGCTGCTGTCCAATCCGGACATGATCCTGCTGGACGAACCCACCAACCACCTGGACGCGGAGAGCGTCGCCTGGCTGGAGCGCTTCCTGCACGACTTTCCCGGCACGGTGGTCGCCATTACCCACGACCGCTATTTCCTCGACAACGCGGCGGGCTGGATCCTGGAACTGGACCGGGGTCGCGGCATCCCCTACGAGGGCAACTACTCCGACTGGCTGGAGGCCAAGGAGCAGCGCCTGGCCCAGGAAAAACGGCAGGAGGCATCCCACCAGCACGCCATCAAGGCGGAACTGGAGTGGGTGCGATCCAACCCCAAGGGGCGACAGGCCAAGAGCAAGGCCCGCCTGCAGCGTTTCGAGGAGCTGCAGTCCCAGGAGTTCCAGAGCCGCAACGAGACCAACGAGATCTACATCCCACCGGGCCCGCGCCTGGGTGACAAGGTGATCGAGGTAAAGGACCTGCGCAAGACCTATGGCGACCGGGTGCTGTTCGACAAGGTCAGCTTCACGGTTCCCAAGGGCAGCATCGTGGGCATCATCGGCGCCAACGGCATGGGTAAATCCACCCTGTTCAAGATTCTCATGGGTATCGAGCAGCCGGATGGCGGTGAGGTCGTGGTGGGCGAGACCGTGCAACTGGGTTACGTGGACCAGTCCCGCGACGACCTGGACGGCAGCAAGACGGTCTGGCAGGAGGTCTCCGATGGCCTGGATATCATCCGCATCGGCAACTACGAGGTGCAGTCCCGCTCCTACCTGGGCCGCTTCAATTTCAAGGGCTCGGACCAGCAGAAATTCGTCAAGGACCTGTCGGGCGGCGAACGCAACCGCCTGCACCTGGCCAAGCTGCTCAAGCAGGGTGCAAACGTGCTGCTGCTGGACGAGCCCACCAACGACCTCGACGTGGAAACCCTGCGTGCACTCGAAGAAGCCCTGCTGGCCTTCCCCGGCGCCGCCCTGGTGATCTCCCACGACCGCTGGTTCCTGGACCGTATCGCCACCCACATTCTCGCCTACGAGGACGACGGCAACGTGGTGTTCCACGAGGGTAACTTCTCCGAGTACGAGGAGGACCGCAAGGCAAGGCTGGGGGCGGCCGCTGACCAGCCGCACCGGATAAAGTACCGTAAACTCAAGTAGCTTGCGGGGCCCGGCCGGCAGTTAAAAATCGCTATTTAGCTGTCGCAATAGCCCGGGCCCGGCGTTATAGTTTCCGCAGAATAATCAGTCAAAGAGGCCGTAATGACCAAACCCCAAGCCGAACTGCGGCAGTTTACCCGTGTCGCACTCGACCTCCCCGTGGACATCCACCAGGGCGGCAGCGTCTGGCCGCAGCGCCTGATTGATATCTCCCTGTCCGGCGCCTCCACCGATCAGCCGGACCTGTGGGATGCCCAGTACAACGAGCCGTTTACCCTGATCATCCACACTTCCGGCGAGCGCGGCGATGAGTCCCGTGAACTGGAACTCTACGCTTACCTGCAACACGTGGAAGCGGGCAGGCTCGGCTTCGACGTGCAGCACGTCGACCGCGAGAATATCGAGCCCCTGCGCGACTTGCTTGAGGCGCATATGGATATTGCGCAGCTCGAGGAGGAGATGCGGCGGCTGGATTGATTGCGTACTGGCTCGTTCTGCCCAAATCGCACCGGCAGCGAGAACTGCCGGCTTTATGCTCTAGCGACAGTCCGGAAGGCTCCGAGCCGGTCGCGGCCGGGTACCTTCCCCTTGAAAAGGTCGCAGCTCCGCAAACAAAAGTGGCTGCTGCGCAACTCGACCATTTTTTGCTTCGCAAAAAATCGGGACTCGGACAGTGCTCGCAGAAAGCCCCACTTTTGTTTGCTGCGCCAAGCGCGACCTGATTTTTTCAAGGGGATGGTACCCGGCCGCGCCCTTGGATTGAGCCATACAACAGTGGCCCGAAGCCTGAGGTAGTAATCGATCTGAGCGCTGAGTATCGGGGCAGGCATTGCTGGACCGTTGAGGCCATGGATGGCCCGGCCCCGAAACGAGCCTACATGGACGTATTCACGGCGAGTCCAGCGATGCCTGCCCCGATACTCGGTGCGGCTGGCTAGAACTGCACACTTATCTTAGTCAAGTAACAGTAGCTCCGCGTTCCGGAACCGTGCCAGGCAAACTCAATCCAATGCATCCAGCGCCTCGGACAGTTTCGCCACGGCGATCACCTGCATGCCCTTGATCTCGTGCTTGGGCGCATTGCCCCGGGGCACGATGGCGCGCTTGAAGCCGTGCTTGGCCGCCTCGGACAGGCGCTCCTGGCCGCTGGGGACGGGGCGGATCTCGCCTGACAGGCCCACCTCGCCAAAGATCACCATATCCCGGGGCAGCAGGCGGTCGCGGTAGCTGGAGACAATGGCCAGCAACAGGGCCAGGTCGGCGCTGGTCTCCAGCACCTTGACCCCGCCCACCACGTTGGCGAACACATCCTGGTCGCCCACCTGCAGGCCGCCGTGGCGGTGCAGCACCGCCAGCAGCATGGCCAGGCGATTCTGTTCCAGGCCGACCGCCACCCGGCGCGGGTTACCCAGGGCGCTGTCGTCAACCAGCGCCTGGATTTCCACCAGCAGCGGACGGGTGCCCTCCCACACCACCATCACCGCGCTGCCGGCCGCCGGCTCGGTACTGCGATCGAGGAAAATGGCCGAGGGATTCTTCACCTCGCGCATGCCGCGGTCGGTCATGGCGAAGACGCCGAGTTCGTTGACCGCCCCGAAACGGTTCTTCTGGCCCCGCAGGGTGCGGAAGCGGGAATCGTCGCTGCCCTCCAGCAGGATGGAACAGTCGATCATATGCTCCAGCACCTTGGGACCCGCCAGGGAGCCGTCCTTGGTGACATGGCCCACCAGCACCAGCACCGTGCCACTTTGCTTGGCGAAGCGGGTCAGCCAGGCGGCGCATTCGCGCACCTGGGACACGCTGCCCGGGGCGGACGCCAGCTCCGCCGTGTGCACGACCTGGATGGAGTCCACCACCACCACCCTGGGCCTGAACTCCTCCAGGGCCGCGACGATGGTCTCGACGTTGGTCTCGGACATCATGCGCAGCTTGTCCGTGGGCAGCCCGAGGCGGTTGGCGCGCATGGCCACCTGCTGCAGGGACTCCTCGCCGGTGATATACAGCGCCTCCATGCCCGCTGCCAGGTGGCACATGGTCTGCAGCAGCAGGGTACTCTTACCCGCCCCGGGGTTACCCCCCACCAGGACGGCAGAGCCCGGCACCAGTCCACCCCCCAGGACCCGGTCGAACTCGCCGACGCCCGAGGAGAACCGGGGCAGCTCGTCCAGGTCGATGTCCTTGAGGATGCGGGCACCCGCCAGGGCACCGGCGAAGCCGGCCCGGTTGGCGCCCGCCCCGCCGCCCGCCCGGCCGGCGCCCCGACTGCCGCTGGTAGCGGGCCCCAGGCGGATCTCCGCCAGGGTATTCCAGGCGCCGCAATCGCTGCACTGGCCCTGCCACTTGGCGTAATCCGAGCCGCAGTCGTTGCAGACAAAGGCAGTTTTTTGCTTGGCCATTTCGCTTATCCTGGAAAAAATCAGGCGGGCTGCTATGAGTCACCGCACAAGCTCGGTATCCTACCAGACTTGAGTCAGCCTGCCGGAACCCCAATGTCAGAATCATCCCTGGTCCCAGAACGCCAGCTCGTGTTTTCGCCGGGACTGGCGGCCACGATAGGGCTGGGCGAGGCCATCCTGCTGCAGCAGCTGCAGGGCCTGTTTGACCACTACAGCCCCCGGGTCCGGGACGGTCACGCCTGGCTCAGCGTGGAGCGCGCGCTGTTACTGCGCACCCTGCCCTTCTGGAGTGTCGAGGACCTGCAGCGCATCAGCCGCAGCCTGGTGGACAAGGGCGTGCTGCTGGTGTGCTCGCCGCCGCTGCACCAAAGCGAGCGCCTGGAATTCGCCTTCAACGAGCGGGTCCACCGGGCTGAGGTACCGTTGACGGCGACGCCCACTGCCGCGAGCGCACCCAGGCCCGGCCGCCGCAGCGCCTGCCTGTTGCCCGTGCACTGGAGTCCCAGCGAAGACCTGCTGCAGCTACTGGGCCTGAACCACAACATACCCCGACAGTTCGCCCTGGACCAACTGGAGGATTTCATCTATTACTGGCGCGAGCGCGGTGAGACCAGCCACGCCTGGGAAAACAAGTTCCGCCAGCATGTCATCAGCAACTGGCGGCACCACCAGCAGAGCCAGGCGGAATCGTTTCGCGCGCCGGATAACAGCCGGCTGGACAACGACTGGCGACCCAGCCTGGACGCCATGGAAATCATGGAACGCGGTGGTATCGAGCGGGAATTCATCGAGGAGGCGATACCGGAGTTCATCCTCTACTGGCGCGAGCGCGGTGCCGCCCCGCGGGAGCTGAACTCGAAATTCATCCAGCACATCCGCATCCAGTGGGCCAGATACAGCTCCAGCCTGGAGCACAGCACCGAGCCCAAGCGCATAATGGATAACTGGCAGCCCACGGAGGATGTCTTCGACATCCTGCGAATGTCACACATCGACACCGATTTCGCCCGCTCCCTCCTGGCCGAGTTCGTCGTATACTGGCGGGACAGCAACCAGACACACACATCCTGGAACAGCAAATTCCTGCAACATGTGAAATACCACTGGGCCAAGCGCCACCAGATCGAACAAGCGGGACACCAAAATGCCGGACAGCAGGGATCTAATTCAACAGGTCGCACAAGAGATAGCAGCCTCCAGGACGACCTCACCGACACCTCCTGGGCAGACTAGGGCCGAACGCAGGCCCGACCAGGAAGCACGGATAGAGGCGATCAACCAGGTTTTCGCCCTGTTCAGGCTGAACTATCACAACCAGTACTACGCCGCCTTCCCCGACGCGCAGCAGCTCAAGCAGATCAAGAAACTGTGGCTGGACGCACTGGCGGACTACCCCATCGAACAGATACTCAAGGGCGCCAAGCACGCCATCGAGCACAGCGAGTACCTGCCCACCCTCAACCGCATGCTGGAGTGCTGCCAGCAGGGTCTGTCCGACCTGGGACTGCCGTCGGCCCGGGACGCCTATATGGAAGCGTGCCGTGCACCGTCACCCCGGGCCGCCCAGGCCTGGAGCCACCCGGCGGTCTACCTCGCGGGCCGGGACAGCGGCTGGTACTTCCTGGCGAACAATACCGAGCGCACCAGCTGGCCGGTTTTTTGTGAACACTACCAGCACTATTGCACACGGGTGCTGCAGGGCGAGACACTCACCATGCCCGAGGTGGAGCGCCTGGAGCACCACGAAAGCGCGCCCCTGTCACGGGATGAGCAGATTGCCGAACTGAAAAAACTGCGGGAGGGGGTGGATCTGTAGCGTCGGGCCCGCAACGGCTGTCGCTGGCCCGGACTGGGGGCTCAGGCCTCGGAGGCCTGCTGGTTTGCCGCCGCTTCCTTGATCAGGGTCTGCAGCTCGCCGTTTTCGAACATCTCCGTGACGATATCGCAACCGCCGATCAGCTCTCCGCCGACCCACAACTGGGGGAAGGTCGGCCAGTTTGCGTAGGCCGGCAGGTTTGCCCGAATATCCGGGTTCGAGAGGATATCCACGTAGGCAAAGCGCTCGCCACAGGCCATCAGGGCCTGCACTGTACGGGCGGAAAAACCGCACTGGGGCTGGTTGGGAGAGCCCTTCATGTAGAGCAGTATAGTGTTGCTCGCGATTTGCTCTTTGATTGTCTCGATAATATCCATTGCCTGTCCTGTATTGATACTGACCACTGCGCCCTGCACCACAGGGAGCGCCATTCTACCCTATTGTGCCAACTCACTGTCTACCTCAGACCACATTTGGGGGCCGTCGGTTCAGCCTGATTGCCAACTTTTCCTGTTGGCGCTATAGTTGCCCCTTTCGAGGCAGCTCCCGCTGCCTTTTTGCGTTTATAGGAGTACGAGTTTGATGTCGGCCGTGATGCAGACTTACGCCAGGTTGCCGGTGACGTTCAGTCACGGCGAGGGAGTGTACCTGTATGATACCGACGGTCGACGCTACCTCGACGGCATCGCCGGCATCGCCGTCAACGGCCTCGGCCACGCCCACCCGGCGGTCACCGCGGCGATTCGCCAGCAGGCCGACAAACTGGTGCACACCTCCAACCTGTACCGGATAGAAGCGCAGGAGCAACTGGCCGAGGCCCTCACCCGGGTGGCGGGCATGGAGAACTGTTTCTTCGGCAATTCCGGCGCCGAGGCCAACGAGGCCGCCATCAAGCTGGCCCGCCTGTACGGCCACCAGCGCAAAGTCGACAAACCCGCCATCGTGGTCCTCGAGGGCGCTTTTCATGGGCGCACCCTCGCCACCCTGAGCGCGACTGGCAACCGCAAGATCCAGGCCGGCTTCGAACCGCTGGTCACGGGCTTCATCCGCGCCCCGCGCAACGACATACAGGCCCTGCGCCAGATCGCCGCCCACAACCCGGGCGTGGTTGCGATACTGGCGGAACCAATCCAGGGAGAAAGTGGGGTAAACCCGCTGAGCACTGAATACCTGCAGGCGGTGCGCGAGATATGCGACCAGGAAGAATGGTTGCTGATGCTCGACGAGGTACAAACCGGCAATGGCCGCACCGGCAACTATTTCGCCTACCAGGGGATGAACCTGTTGCCCGACGTGGTCACCACGGCCAAGGGCCTGGGCAACGGGGTACCCATCGGCGCCTGTCTGGCGCGGGGCGCTGCCGCGCGGGTACTGGGCGCCGGCCAGCACGGCTCAACCTTCGGCGGCAACCCGCTGGCCTGCGCCACTGGCCTGGCGGTGTTGACGACCATTATGGACGGTGGGCTCTGTGACCACGCTGTCGCCATGGGCCAGCTCATTACCGACAGCCTGCTCACGGACAGCGCCGCGGCGGGCCATATCGTCGAGATCCGCGGCCGTGGCCTGATGCTGGGCATCCAGTTGAAAAAGGATTGCCCGGAGCTGGCACAGCGGGCATTCGACGATGGACTGCTGATCAACGTGACCGCCGGTAACACCATCCGCCTGCTGCCACCCCTGGTGATCAACCAACAGGAAGCGCAGGCCCTCGCGGCCGGCGTCGCCAAACTCATCCGGGAGGCGTGAGCCGCCCCACTGCCTGACGAACGGACCCGCCATGTCTGACACGAGACATTTCCTGACCCTGCTGGACTTCAGTCCCGCCGAGTTGAACCAGCTGATTCAGCGCGCCATCGAGATGAAGCGCGAACACCGGGCGGGTGCCGACCAGCGCGCCTTCCCCGGCCACGTGCTGGCGATGATTTTCGCCAAGTCTTCCACCCGCACCCGGGTGTCCTTTGAGGCGGGTATGGCGCAACTGGGCGGTCACGCCATGTTCCTCTCCCCCCAGGATACCCAGTTGGGCCGAGGCGAGCCGATCGAGGACAGCGCCAGGGTCATCTCATCCATGGTCGACATCGTGATGATCCGCACCTTTGGCCACGATATCGTCGAACGCTTCGCGTCCCACTCCAGGGTGCCCGTCATCAACGGCCTGACGGACGACTACCACCCCTGCCAGCTGCTGGCGGACATCCAGACCTGGGTGGAGCATCGCGGCAGCATCGCCGGCAGGAGCGTGTGCTGGGTGGGCGACGGCAACAACATGTGCCAGTCCTATATCAATGCCGCGAGGCAGTTCGACTTCGAGCTGCGTATCGCCTGCCCGCCGGGCTTCGAACCGGACCCCGCGCTGGTGGCCGCCAACGCCGGGCGGGTCAGGATTGAACACGATCCGATGCTCGCCGCCGAGGGAGCAGACCTGGTCGTCACCGATGTCTGGGCGTCGATGGGGCAGGAAGAAGAGCAGCTGGAGAGGGCCAGGCAGTTCGCCCGCTACCAGGTGAACGCGGAGCTCATGAGCCGCACTGCCAGTGATGCACTCTACATGCACTGCCTGCCCGCCCACCGCGGGGAGGAGATCAGCGCCGGGCTGATGGACGCACCCGCCACTGTCATCTGGGACGAGGCGGAGAACCGCCTGCACGCCCAGAAAGCCCTCATGGAAACCCTGCTGCTGGCCAATCGCTAGGACAGTGCTGACAGGGTCAGCAACCATCCCCCTGCTCCCCCGGTGGGAGGGAGCAGTCGCCGCTACACCTCAAATAATATTTAGCTATATAAAGCACCGGGGATTATAAAAAATAAATCGTAGAGCCCCGGCTGATGCCCTGCCCATGCCCCGGATCTAAGCGTTGCAAGGGCTGTAAGGTTAGCGGGCACAGACTCAGCGATGTATACACATATTATCCACAGATTAAACCCAGCATCGTGCTCTTGCATTGTACCGAGAGCCGCATTATCTTGTATGCAAATCAGCTTTCCACCCCTATATATTGGGTATGGCGGCCAAAAAACGATCAAATAACGGAGCCGGGCCGACCCAGGTAGCAAAAACGGCCAAAATCGATCAAACGGGGCGCCTGCACCGCGTGCAGGCCAACAGGAACGAGCCATCGTCTCACCATACAGGCAGTTCGCGGGCTTCAGGCTGTGACGTGGGCAGTAACTTGAACAACCACCAGTGGTAACACTACAACAATAAGGCACCTCGCCAGGACATCGGAGCAAATATGCAGATAGAGACCAGCACACCCGGCAGCGTCAGCACCAACCCGGCCCGGGAAACTTCAGCAGTCAAGGCCAGTATCGCCGCCACCGCGCCGGGACAGTTGCGCGTCATCAAACGCAACGGCACCGTGGTACCGTTCGAGCTCAGCAAAATTTCAGTCGCTATCACCAAGGCATTCCTGGCGGTGGAGGGCGGTAACGCCGCAGCTTCCAGCCGCATACACGAAACCGTGGCCCGCCTGGCCGAGCAGGTCACCGCCACGTTCCAGCGGCGCATGCCATCCGGCGGCACCATCCATATCGAGGACATCCAGGACCAGGTCGAGCTGTGCCTGATGCGGGCTGGCGAACACAAGATTGCCCGGGACTACGTCATCTACCGCGAGGAGCAGGCCCGCAAGCGCGCCGCCAAGCAGGCTCTGTCGCCCGCGACCCAGGCGGCGGCGGGCAATATCAATGTCATCCAGCTGGACGGCAGCAGCGCGCCGCTGGACCTGGACCGCATTCACACCATCGTCAGCGAGGCCTGTTTTGACCTGGCCGACGTCAGCGAGACCCGCATCCTCGACGAGGCCCTGAAGAACCTGTACGACGGCGTGACCGCGGCGGAGCTGAGCACCTCGCTGGTGATTACCGCCCGCACCATGATCGAGCAGGAGCCCAACTACACCTACGTGGCTGCCCGCCTGCTGTGCGACAACCTGCGCGCCGAGGCCCTTAATTTCCTCGGCGTGGCCACCAGCGCCACCCAGGCCGACATGGCCACACGCTATGCCCAGGCCCTGCCGGCCTACATCGAAAAGGGGGTGGAGCTGGAACTGCTGGCACCGAACCTGAAAGACTTCGACCTGGAGCGCCTCGGCCAGGCACTGCTGCCCGAGCGGGACCTGCAGTTCACCTACCTGGGCCTGCAGACCCTGTACGACCGCTATTTTATCCACAGCGACGACGTGCGCATCGAACTGCCCCAGATCTTCTTCATGCGCGTGGCCATGGGCCTCGCCACCCGGGAGGATGACAAGAACGCCCGCGCCATCGAGTTCTACCAGCTGCTGTCGTCCTTCGACTACATGAGCTCCACCCCGACCCTGTTCAACGCCGGAACCCTGCGGCCGCAGCTCTCCTCCTGCTACCTCACCACGGTGCCGGACGACCTGCACGGCATCTACGGCGCCATCCAGGACAACGCCATGCTGTCCAAGTTTGCCGGCGGCCTGGGCAACGACTGGACCCCGGTGCGGGCCCTGGGCGCCTACATCAAGGGCACCAACGGCAAGTCCCAGGGCGTGGTGCCGTTCCTGAAGGTGGTCAACGACACCGCGGTGGCGGTAAACCAGGGCGGCAAGCGCAAGGGCGCCGTCTGCTCCTACCTGGAAACCTGGCACCTGGACATCGAGGAGTTCGTCGAGCTGCGCAAGAATACCGGCGACGACCGCCGCCGCACCCACGACATGAACACCGCCAACTGGATCCCCGACCTGTTCATGAAGCGGGTATTCGACGGCGGCGAGTGGACCCTGTTCTCTCCCAACGATGTACCGGACCTGCACGACCTGTATGGCAAGGCCTTCGAGGAGCGCTACGAGCAGTACGAAGCCATGACCCGCAGCGGCGAGCTCAAGCTGTTCAAGACACTCAAGGCGGAGAACCTGTGGCGCAAGATGCTGGGCATGCTGTTCGAGACCGGCCATCCCTGGATGACCTTCAAGGATCCCTGCAACCTGCGCTCGCCGCAGCAGCACGTGGGTGTGGTGCACTCCTCCAACCTGTGCACCGAGATCACCCTCAACACCAACAAGGACGAGATCGCCGTGTGCAACCTGGGTTCCGTGAACCTGCCCCAGCACGTCGGTGAAAACGGCCTCGACCTGGACAAGCTGCGCCGCACCGTGCGCACTGCCGTGCGCATGCTGGACAACGTAATCGACATCAATTACTACTCCGTGCCCCAGGCGGAGAACTCGAACATGCTGCACCGCCCGGTGGGACTGGGCCTGATGGGGTTCCAGGATGCGCTGTACAAACAGCACATCGCCTACGGCTCGGACGAGGCAGTGACCTTTGCCGACCGCTCCATGGAGGCCATCAGCTACTACGCCATCGAGGCCTCCAGCGAACTGGCCGGCGAGCGCGGGGCCTACAGCAGCTTCCCGGGTTCACTGTGGAGCCAGGGCGTGTTCCCGATCGATTCGCTCGACCGCCTGATCGAGCAGCGCGGCGCCGACTACATCCAGGTCGATCGCAGCCAGACACTGGACTGGCCCACCCTGCGCGACACCGTCAAGTCCCGGGGCATGCGCAATTCCAATGTCATGGCGATCGCACCCACCGCGACCATTGCCAATATCACCGGCGTCTCCCAGTCGATCGAGCCGACCTACCAGAACCTGTATGTCAAATCGAACCTGTCCGGTGAATTCACCGTGGTCAACCCCTACCTGGTCAAGGACCTGAAGGCGCGGGGCCTGTGGGACAAGGTCATGGTCAATGACCTGAAGTACTACGACGGCAGCGTGCACGCGATCGACCGGGTGCCCTCGGACCTCAAGGCCATCTACGCAACGGCTTTCGAAGTGGAGCCACGCTGGCTGGTGGATGCGGCCAGCCGGCGCCAGAAGTGGATCGACCAGGCCCAGTCACTGAACCTGTACATCAACAACGCCAATGGCAAGAAACTGGATATCACCTACCGCATGGCGTGGTACAGCGGCCTGAAGACCACCTATTACCTGCGCTCACTCGCCGCTACCGGCACCGAGAAGTCGACGATCGAATCCGGCAAGCTCAACGCCGTGTCGAAGGAGGCCGCGCCGGCGCCGGTGCCCCAGGCCTGCTCGCTGGATGATCCGGACTGCGAGGCCTGCCAGTAGGCAGGGGCCACGGCGAGACCATTGCCGCAGGAATACACAGATCACATGCACCTAACACGCAAATACAAGTCAGGGGACAATAGATGTTGAATTGGGACGACTATCACAAGCAGGACACAACTCCAGCGGGCGCCGCAGCCGGCGCCAGGTCCGAAAAGGCGAAGGCTGCCCCGGAGCCAACGGTCTCCGCGGCCGCGGCCGAGGCTGTAGCCGCCGCTCCAGCGCCGGCCGCCGGCGCCAGCAAAACGCCACCGGCACCCGTGCTGGAAGACAACGTCAGCCGGGCCATGGCGGCGCTGGAAAACATGGATGTGGCCCCCGGCCTGGAGGAACTCGAGATGGGCGCCGCCAGGGTGTCGGTGGACGAAAAGGCCATGATCAACTGCCGCGCCGACCTCAACCAGCTGGTCCCGTTCAAGTACGACTGGGCCTGGCAGAAGTATATCGACGGCTGCGCCAACCACTGGATGCCGCAGGAAATCAACATGACCGCGGATGTGGCCACCTGGCGCAGCAAGGACGGGCTCACCGAGGATGAGCGCCGTATCGTCATGCGCAACCTGGGCTACTTCTCCACCGCGGATTCGCTGGTGGCGAACAACCTCGTGCTGGCTATCTACCGCCTGATCACCAACCCCGAGTGCCGCCAGTACATCCTGCGCCAGGCCTTTGAGGAGGCCATTCACACCCACGCCTACCAGTACTGCATCGAATCACTGGGCATGGACGAGGGCGCGGTATTCAACATGTACCGGGAAATACCCTCCGTGGCCAAGAAAGCCGCCTGGAGTATCAGCCACACCCACGCCCTGAGCGACCCGACCTTCAAGACCGGCACCGCCGAGAACGACCAGACCCTGCTGCGCAACCTGATCGGCTTCTACGCGGTGACCGAGGGCATCTTCTTCTACTGCGGTTTTACCCAGATCCTGTCCATGGGCCGCCGCAACAAGATGACCGGCGTGGCGGAGCAGTTCCAGTACATCCTGCGGGATGAGTCCATGCACCTGAACTTCGGCATCGACGTGATCAACCAGATCAAACTGGAAAACCCCCACCTGTGGACCGAAGCCTTCAAGCAGGAGGCCATCCAGATGATCCTGGAGGGCACCCAGCTGGAAATCGAGTACGCCCGGGACACCATGCCCCGCGGCGTGCTGGGCATGAACGCCGCCATGATGGAGGAGTACCTGCACTTCATCGCCAACCGGCGCCTGTCCCAGCTGGGCCTGCCGGAGCAGTTCCCGGGCGCACAGAACCCCTTCCCCTGGATGTCGGAGATCATGGACCTGCGCAAAGAGAAAAACTTCTTCGAAACCCGTGTCATCGAGTACCAGACAGGCGGCGCCCTGAACTGGGGAGACTGATCAACACTGGCGGCGGCCAGCCGGCCGCCGCAAACCCCGTCACCAACCGAGAGGTTTGACATGAGCAACAGTGGCAAGAACCACACGGATACTGAAACGATTCTGATGGCCCTGGACCAGATCAGCCAGACCATCGATGTGATGACCAGTGTGGTTGGGCGCCTGCGCACATACCTGAAACAACAGGAATCTGCCGCCGCCATTGAGACGTCCAGGGAACTGGATGCGGAGCTTCACCCGGACCGCATCATCCACTGAGACCTGCACGCCCCAGGATCTCTGCCGGAGAGCCTGATCATCCCGCCGTACCAGGGCGCTTTTCGTCGACCCTGTCACTTCAATAATCCACCTTTCAAATAGCCTGCAGCGAACGCAGAAGGCGTTGCGCAGGACCGTCACCCCCGCAAAAGAAGTCGCTCATCCACGGCCGTCGGATACCGCATCCCACGGGTATATTGCCGGTGAAGTGGGTAAGGATGCTGGTCGAAAAATACGCCCACTACCGTTTTTCCGAAGAAATACCAAGAAAATACTTCCTTTTAAGTTGCTCACCGAGGCATACTATTGATACCTATGCCTGAAAAACAGCTCCCTGGCAGGACTTTAGCGTGAATGCCGCAACTCCCATCTTTCCTCCGAGCGTTTCCGCACTGGCGTCAGTGCAATTCGCAAGATCGCACTTTTATGGTGCAGCTGGACGAGCAGGACGGCGCACCCTGACAGGGTTGCGTCAGAATACTTTACAACTGCCGCAGTCAGTCGCCGAAAGTATAGGCAGAAAAAATGTAACCCCATGTTTTAGAAAAGATTTTTTTATGCTGCGGGTGCCGGCTCAATTCTTGCACTCTGATTCAGTGCTTGCGGCCCGCGAGCATTTCCCCCCAAGGAGCTTCAAATGAATTTCTTTTTACGACTTCAGCATTGCCTCGACAGGCATACCTACACAGGTCGTGAAGGCTTAAAGTTCCAGGCAGCCGCCCTGTCTCTGGCGAGCCTCCTGCTCGCTCCCTGCGCCGCTGCCGCATCCTTTGACAATGGGTTCGAGGATGGGCTGGGAGGCTGGATGAAAACAAACCAAGCCGATCCCATCGAAATTGTCGAAGCCGAGGGACCCGACCAGTTTGCTGTCTACGACGACCTGAACGTGACTGTACTGCCGTATCAAGGCAAATTCATGTTGCGACTGGGCACCCCGAAACAGGGCAACGAGACCCAGACCCGGGGAATCAACACGATCTCGCAGGAGTTTGTAGCCAATACCACGGGCGTATCGGTAGCTCTGCGGCTGTTTTCACTGGACCATCGCGGCGACGACATCCTGCGAATAAGCCTGACAGATGCATATGGCAGCCCGGTTGAGCCCGGCCTCGGAGACGAGAGCTCATTTGTACTGTTCAATGGAGCGGCCTGCGACGCCAACAACTGCGACGAGGTCATTGACATTGGCAAGCGCAACTCGGTCACCACCGACACCGGGTGGCAAGTGCTTCGTTTTTCAGGCCTTGAGCAGGAACAAACCTACACGATCACCATCGAACTCGAGGCGGGACAGAACGAATCCCTGGCCACCTGGTTGTACGTCGATAGCGTCAACGAGGCGCCCACCGCGGTAATCAATTACAACCCGAAAGAGCCGGTCGAAGGCGACTTCGTGGTGTTCGATTGCGGGCAGTCGAGCGATCCGGAAGGCAATGAGCTTACCTGCACATGGTGGGTGACGGGTGTCACTGCCCCCCCCAATGCCCCCCCAGGTTATTCCGAAAACAACCCCATTATCGGCCAGAACGTCGTCTACTCATTCCCCCAGGACGGGACAGCCACAGTCCATCTGGAGGTGAGTGACGGCGAATTCTCTAAATCCACCACCGCAGATTTCTCAATAGGGGATCAGGATCCGCTCGTCAACGCGCTCGACGTGGAAGTCCTGGCTGGCGGAACCGTAGACCTGGTCTGCCGCTATGTCGACCCGGGTATAGCTAGATGTGCAAACCGTGGAATTCGATGTGACCTCTGGCAGACTCCTGGACGGGACCTACCAGGCCGCCGAGGAAAATGAACCAGCACTGGCTTCAGGCTACGCCCGGGTCACTTATCAAGCGCCCAACGACCCGGGTATATTTCAGGGAATCGTGCCGCGTTGGCGACTCGATCGCCGAGTTCGATATTATGGTCCTGAGTTCAGTGCCTGATCGCAGTGACGCACTTTTCGGTTCAATTGACTCGGCGCCTGAGATCTGGGCCAACCAGAGCATTCTCGGCAACCTGAAGAAACCCGATGACATAGCGGTTTATGAACTGCGCGGAACCGACGGCTCGAGGTTTACCCAGGGTACAGAGGTCGTCGTAACAGCGAATTTCCCTGTCGACTATGACATTGTTCTCCTGAGCGGCTCAGCCGACCCAGCCGCCAAGCCCTGGGCCAGTGCGCCCTTTGTCAGCGCACCCTTCGTGAGCGCGCCCTTTGTCAGCGTGCCGTTCGTCAGCGCGCCCTTCGTCAGCGCACCCTTTGTCAGCGCACCCTTCGTGAGCGCACCCTTCGTGAGTGCGCCCTTCGTCAGTGCGCCCTTTGTCAGCGCGCCTTTTGTCAGTGCACCCTTCGTGAGTGCACCGCTGACCCAGAGCCTCTGGCATCACCTGGGTTCGAATTCGAGAACTTCCCGCTATCGCTATTGGCCGGCGCACCGGACGGCAGCAATATTTCAGGCGCCGACATCTCCTTCGGGGACCTGGGCGCGCTGAATGCCGGCTCACTGGCTGATGCACAGGTTTTCCTCAAGGGCCTGTCCGCGAACTTCGACACCAACACAGAGCAGGTGCTGGTCAAAATCGGCCCGGGTGAAGCCGGTCTTTACCTGGCGGTGCTGCCACAGTCCGGCTCTTTTTCCGCGGCACCTTTCAACATCGAGGTGGAGGCCGCGATACCAGCAGCGACTGCTGACCTGCTGGGGGAGGCTTGCCACGGTTCGCCTCTGGTTAATTCATCTGGCCAGAGCTTCAGTCAGACCTACGGTAGTGGTCTTGAAACCCTCATCGTAACCCAGAGGGAGAGAATGATGGCCACCTTTTGGCCAGATGCAGCTGAGCCGCTCAATGAGTGGAACGACTGGATGACTGAAATGACGCCCTTTTTTGAAATGGTTAACGCCACGGTGATTTCTGTACCCAGTGACATATATACCGATGCAGATACGAACCCTTGTGACGTTCAGGCGCAAAACACGGTTGCCCAAGCAATCAAGGCTGAAATCAGTAAATTCATCACCGGAAATACGACATATAAATATGTTCAGATAATGGGTTCGCTGGACATCGTGCCGCCCTACTACGTGCCGGACGAGACCCAGACCGGCAACGAGTCACTGTTCGCCAGCGACCTGTTAACGCAGCCCGGCACGCCCCTGGGTGTCGCAATTAGCGAAGGCTACATGCTGACCGATGCGTTCTATGTGGATTCGAATCCGCAGCCCTTCAATGGTCGCCAGCTCTACCTGGAAGACATCTCGGTATCGCGCCTGGTGGAAACGCCGGAGGAAATCCTCGCCAAGGCACAAAGGTTCGTCAATCACGATGGCTATATCAATCTGCTCAGTGAGGCCGAACCGCGGTCGACAGGGTACGACTTTTTCATCGATGGCACCGAGGCAGTCAATGCCATTCTCCAGATCGAGGGGACCGATAACACACTCAATAACGACAGCTGGAATGCCGAAGACCTGCGCTGTCTCTTCTTCGGAAAAGGCGAGGGCTGTACCAAATCCGTCAGTAACCTGAACGCAATCAATGCGCACATGAGCTACAACGCGGGCCTGACAGCGAAAGGCTTCGCCTGCCAATACCTGGGTGACACAGCGTGTCCGGACAGTGAATTGGGCGAGGTCTTCCTGTCCTCCGAGTCCGCCGACATCCTTGTCAACGGTGTCACCTTCAGTATCGGCTGCCACAGCGGCCTGTCGGTGCCAGACGCATGGGGCCTGCCAGGCAATGTCGGGCTGCCCCTGGATCCGGCTCGCGACTGGGTGCAGGAGCTTGGCACCTGGGTCGGTTCCTACAACTTCGCCTACGGTGATACCGATGTGTCCGACCGCGGCACCGAGGGGATCATGACCCTGGTCATCAAGAACTTTACCGGCGGAACAATGACGCTGGGTGAGGCCCTGGTGCGCGCCAAGTGGCAGTACGGCGCCGGTCTGTTCGAGTTCGGCGTGTACGACGAAAAGAGCCTGGTGGGGCTGAACCTGTTCGGTATGCCCCAGGCCAGGCTCGCGCCCTCCCTGAGTGGCTCAAGCACCACAGCATCCGCCTTTGACGCGGGCACGGTCGGTGCCAATCCGTTCGCAGAGATGGTCATTACAACCGAATTGCAGGCAGACGAAGGGAAAGGCGTGTGGTTTACCGCCGGTGACGATCCCGATGCCCGCCAGGCCCAAGCCATCGTCGGCCGCCCGCTGCTGCCCGTGATCAAACCGTTTGAGCTGGAGCCGATCAAAGGCACAACCATCCACGGTGTGGCTCTGCGCGGGGGCACCTACACCACCTACCCGAACATGGACCCGGTGTTTCCGGCCCAGACCCATGACCTGGTGACCCGCATCGATGAGCCCCAACCCTGCGTGGAAACCCTGTCACCCTCGCTGCTGGCATCGGTAAACCGATTTGACACACCGTCAGGGAGCCTGGAAAGCCTCGTAGTGCAGCCTGGTCAGTTCCGGTGCACGAATGGAGCAGACAGGCGAAACGCAAACGGCACTACAAACGTGGACTACCTGGTCAACGGCGAGTTCCGCATCTGGAATACCCTGAACCTGGATCCGTTGCGTCCCATCGACGGGGCCTCTGACAAGGACCTGAAACCGCCGGTCGTCGTCCTGCAGGACCTGGTTCGCATCCCGGGGACAAATGATGTCACTGCCACGCTTGTCGCCAGGGACGATGCCAGTACCGACAGTGAGGGCAATGTCGTTGCGGCCAGCGGCATGCGTGAGATTATCGCACTGGTTTACAGTGATGACCTCGCAGCTGGCGGAGCTGACGGTATCCCGGGTATGGCGAAAGGGGAATCCCGGTCCGCAAGCGATGGCGTGCCGGTCGAATTCATTCTTCCGGATGCCTTCGACAAGCAACTGTCGTTCCAGTACATAGACAAAGCCGGGAACATCACTGCCAAGACCCTCAAGGGCGCCTTGCTGCGCGCGATCGATGTGTCGATCACGACATCGATCATCAACCAGGGCGGGATGACCGAAATCAGGGTCAAAATCGAGGACTTCGATTCGCTGGTTGCCCCTTACCTGACCATCGATTATGGCGACGGCTCCAGTGAGGTCATCGAGCTTGACGACCGCGCCTTATGCGAATTCTCTGAGGGCAGCTGCACCATTGTCCTTCTCAAGCAGTACAGCGAAACTACGGGCTCAATAACTATCAGAGTGGAAGTCAGGGCCTCTGGCGCAGTCGGGTCCGATGAGAAAACGATCTCGGCCTGCAGCGACACCCCCGGCGACACGAACGTCCCCGGGGCGGACATCATCGGGTGCAGCATCAAGGCCGACGGCACCAAGCTGACTATCGGCGTGGTAATCAACGGTGCGCTGTTCCCGGACATCCAGTATCGGCTGGTCCTGCCCCAGACCAACACCCAGATCAAGTATGCGGATGGCACCACCACGGGCCCGAACAAGATCAAGCCGACGGGAATAGGGGGCGTTACCAGCGAGGGCAACGGTCTGGTGACTTTCGAGTTCCAGGCCGGAAAAATCCCCTGGGATGGTGTGAGCCCCTTCCAGTTTCAGTTCGAGACCCAGAGTGGCGTCGCCGGTGGGCAGGGACAGGGCTTCATCGATACGACAGACGTGAAGACGTTTACACCCTGAATAAGTACGCAAAGCCATGAAGGGCGACCGATGCTGATGGCTAACCAGGGGTTCCGAAGGTAGACTGCTGCCGAAGAACCCCTGACGTCAAACCAGTTCACAGATGAATCGCATACGAATTTTTATCTCGTCCCCCGGCGATGTCGCCGATGAGCGCCAACGCGCGCTCGCCGTCGTCGAGCGCCTGCAGCAGGAGTTCAGTGGGACACTGGTGCTGGAGCCGCTGTTGTGGGAGCAGGAACCGCTGCTCGCCACCGCCGACTTCCAGTCGCAGATCCGTTCACCCGCCGATTTCGATATTTTCGCCACCATCATAGGCTGCCGCCTGGGCAGCCCGCTGGGGTCGCAGTTCACCCGCCGGGATGGCTCACCCTACTCTTCCGGCACCGAGTTCGAGTTCGAGGTCGCGGTCGCCAGCTACCACGCCAGCGGCAGGCCCGAGCCACTGGTCTACCGCAAATCCCTGCGCGGGGAGCTGCCTGAGACAGCCCAGATCGAGAAAGTATCCGCGTTCTTCGACAAGTGGTTCCAGGGCGCTGGCAATCCACCGGTGATTGGCGAATACCACAGCTTCACCGAGTCCGGGGAATTCGAGGAACTGTTTACGCAGCACCTGCGAGAGCTGCTGCATCGTTTCCTGCCCCGGCCAAACAACCTGCCTGCCCCGATCAGCAGTTTCGTGGGCAGAACTGACCTAATCCGGGAAATAACCGGCTTGCTCGAGCAAGCGACACGAGAGTGGTCGCGCTGGTGGGCCCGGGGGGAGCGGGCAAGAGCCGCCTGGCCTTGCGCGCTGCGCGTGGACTGCTACCGGATTTCGCAGACGGTACGTATTCCTGGCCAACCTGGCCTCACAGCACGAAGCAGACCTCGTGCCCGCGAGATACGGCGGTTCTCGGTATTGAGCCGGGGGATCGAGGCCCTACCCTCGACGGCGTAACGCCGCCCTGGAAAACAAGGAAATGCTGCTACTGCTCGACAACCTCGAACAGTCGGGCTCCGCGGTTGCGGACATCAATACGCTGGTATCCAGATGTCCGGGGCATAAAGGTGCTCGTCACCAGTCGCGCAGCGCCAGCCCTCGATAACGTGCACACAATCAGGGTGCCGCCGCTGGCCTCTGCCCGGTCCGGAAACCGCTACTTTCACCGCGATTCGCGACTCCGAGTGTGTGCAGTTGTTTGTCGACCGCGCGCAAACGGTTCGTGAGGACTTTGAGCTCAGCCAGGAAAACGCCCGGGAAGTCCTGCAGATTTGCCATCAGACTCGAGGGTCTGCCCCTCGCGATCGAGCTCGCCACCTGGCGCATGCGCTCCATGAACACCGACCAAGTTGCTACAGAGAATCCTCAAGGGCGGCCTGCTGCGCGCTATTGACGTGGCGGTCAGCACGCCTGAAATCAACCGCGACCGGCAATTCTCCGATCGCCGTGAAAATCGGCGATTTCCGGGAGCTGGTAGCCACCTATCTGACCATCGATTTCGGCGACGGCAGTGAACCGCTGCAGCTTGATCTGGGTGAGCACACCCCCGAGACTGATGGCAGCCTGACCGTTACCGTGGACCACGACTACAGTAAGCTGGCCACTCCCGAGGTCACGATAACTGCCGAAATCAGGGCCGCCGGGGCACGTGGGACCGACCGGCAAGTCATCGCCGCCTGACGCGACCTCGCCGATGGCGCCAACCGCCTCGGAGCCTGTGCAGACTGATTGAGTCAGCCCTGTAGCGCGTTGTGCAGTTATCGTCGCTTATGGCTACAATGAAGCACTCGCTCACGCTCTGACGACAGACGCCTGCAGTTGAGACCCTGACCTCTACCCGGGTAAACAATGAAACGCGTACGTATCTTTATCTCCTCCCCCGGCGACGTCGCCGCAGAGCGCCTGCGCGCCCTCGCCGTCATAGAGCGCCTGCAGGAGGAATTCAGTGGAACCCTGGCGCTGGAGCCGCGTTCTCCCGGGAGCCAACAGGCAGACGCGACGACCGGGCTCCCATCCCGGATTCACTCGCCGGCCGATTCGATATTTTTGTCAGCATCGTGGGCGGCCACCTGGAAACCCCGCCCGATTCGGGTTTCACCCGCAAGGATGGCTCAAGCTACGCATCCGGCACCGAATTCGAGTTCGAGGTCGCAATCGACAGCGCCCGCTCCAGGGGAAAGCCCGAACTGCTGGTCTACCGCAAGTCCCTGCCGGCAGAACAGCAGGGGACACCCGAGTTTGGACAGGTCTCGGCATTCTTCGACAAGTGGTTCCTGAGCGCCAAGGACCGCACCGCGATCGGCGCCTACCACACCTTCGCCGAGGTCGAGCAGTTCGAGGACCTGTTCAAACTGCACCTGCGCAAGCTCCTGCGCCGCTTCCTGCCGCGCCCCAACAACCTGCCCACCCCGACCAGCAGTTTCGTGGGCAGAACCGAACTGGTCCGCGAGGTAACCGGCTTCATCCGGCAGAGCGAGGTGAGACTGGTCACCCTGGTCGGCCCCGGCGGCACCGGCAAAAGCCGCCTGGGATTGCAGGCCGCAGCGGGGCTGTTACCGGATTTTGAAGACGGCGTTTTCCTTATCACCCTGGCATCCCTGCGCCAGGCGGACCTGGTGCCGGGCACGATCGCTGCCGCTCTGGACATCAAGCAGAACGACAATCGCCCGATCATCGACAGTGTGACCGACGCTCTGCAGAAAAAAGAGATGCTGTTGCTGATCGATAATCTCGACCAGGTACAGTCCGCGGTATCTCACATCAATACACTGGTCTCGAAGTGTCCGGGCGTCAAGGTGATGGTGACCAGCCGCGAGACCCTGCGGGTCAGTGGCGCGCGCACGGTGCGGGTACCGCCCTTTGCATTGCCGGACCTCAAGAAGGCCTCTTTTGCCCAGATTCGCGACTCCGAGTCGGTCCAGCTGTTTGTCGCGCGCGCGAAGAAAGTGAGAGAAGATTTTCAACTCACCCGCGGACAATGCCCGGGAAGTTCTGCAGATATGCCACCGACTCGACGGCCTGCCGCTGGCCATCGAACTGGCGACATCGCGCATACGCTCCATGGACACCACCGAACTACTGCATTCCATGGAGCAGCGCCTCGCGGTGCTGGAAGGCGAAGGCGACGATCTGCTGGATCATCAGCGCAGCCTCAGGGAACTGATCTCCTGGAGCTATGACCTGCTCACGGAAGACGAGCAGACCCTGTGGCGGCGCATGGCCGTGTTTACCGGCGGCTTTGCCATGGAGGCGGCCGAAGAGGTCTGTGATCCGGACGATGACTTCGTCGTCGACATCGAAGTCGAGGGCCTGGTCGACAAGAGCCTGGCGACACTGACTTTCAAACCCAGCGAGGACGGTGACGAGGAGGCCCGGGTCAACATGCTGGATACGCTCAGGGAATTCGCACTGGATAAGCTCGACGAGGTCGGGGAGTCCGAGCAGTTCCGGGAGCGTTTCTGCAACTGGGTGGTGGAACTGGCAGAGGAGTCCATCGAGCAGCTCCGGGGCGCGAAGTCCGACTCACGTATCGCCAGGCTTGAACTGGAACAGATCAACCTGCAGGCCGCCATCGACTATTGCCGCGGCAAGCCGGATCCGGATTGGAATCGCGCGCTCCGAATTGGCGGCGGCGTCTGGTTCTACTGGTTCGAGCGCGGCATGCTGTCTACCTCCCGCGAGTTGTTTGAGCACGCACTGCACGAGATTGAAGGTGTCGATGATCACGTCCGCGCCCTGGCACTGCGTGCACTGGGGTCGGTTGCGCGGTTCCAGAACGACCCGGAGACGGCCGAGCGCGCCTGCAAGACGGCACTAGAGATCTATACCAGGCTGGACGATGCGGCCGGCCAGGGCAACGTGCTGGGTGAGTTGGGTGCGATTTCCCAACGCCAGGGGGACATGAAGAAGGCGGTCGACTGCCTGGACAAGGCACTGGAACTGTTCGAGCGCGCCCCCGACGACCTGCATGGACGCTCCTTCGCATCAGCTGCGCGAGGCGTCATCAACCACCTGGACGGGGACCTGCCAGGCGCCAGGGCCTTTTACGAGGCCGCGCTGGAAATGGGCAGCAAATCCGGCGATACCGATTCCATTGCAAGCGCGCTGGTAAACCTGGGCGAGGTCGAAGAGGCCGAGGGCGACTACGATAAGGCCTACAGCCACTATACCAGGTCCCTCGGACTGTACGCTCACCGCGGTAAAAAAGTGGCGATCGCCTACTGCGCCGAAATCATCGCCGGACTGAGCAGCAAGCACCGCGACAAGCCTTCAGATGCAGCCATGTTCTTCGGCTTTGCAGATGCGCTGCGCAAGGAGATCGAGTCGCCGATCGAGTCGTTCAACGCGGAGCGCTTGCAGGCCGACATCAAAGTGACCGAGAGCGCCATGACGCCTGACACGTTCAAAGGATCCTGGGACGCGGGCGCCTCACTCGATATCGACGAATTCCTCACCCTGATCAAGGACCTCGAGCTGAGCAACTGAGCGCACCGGGGTAATCAGCTTTCATCAAGGCCAGGAAGACCGCCTGGAGTATCAGCCACACTCGCGCCCTGGGCGACCCGACCTTCAAGACCGGCACCCCGAGAGCGTGCATACTCTAAGGCGAATTCTGATCGGCTTCTACGAAGTAACCGAAGGCATCTTCTTTTAGTGCGTTTTTACCCGGATACTGTCGATGGGCCGGCGCAACAAAATGACCGGCGTGGCGGAGCAGTTCCCGGGCGCCCAGAACCCCTTGCCTTGGATGTCGGAGATCATGGGCGTGCACAAGGAGAAAAATTTCTTCGAAACTCGTGTCATCGAATACCAGACAGGAGGCGCCCTGAACCGGGGAGACGGATCAACAGCTACGGCGTTCAGCGACTTCCGCCATTGATACTTCCAGGGAACTGGGTGCGGACCTGCACCAGTACCGTATTATTCACTGGTGTGTAGCCGCCCAGCCAATACCAGCAGCAATGCCCCACCCTAACCGATAGCAACACTCTCCAGCCCGAACTTGATTTCCCGCCGGTCGCCACTGTCACTAACATCCGCCGGTCGCAAGGGTTGTTTATGCAGCAGTTCCAGTACTGCGTAACCCGTTGCGAGACTCCCGGGCGGCAGCGTAATCTTCGCGTCGACCAGTTCGAATTCCCCCAGCATGACACCGTTAAATACGACGCCGGTGGCCTCAACGAGGCCAAAGTAACGACCCCGGATATGCAATACCGGCGCAGGCCGGGCTGCCAGAGCTGCTGCGGGTACAAATTTAAGGCAGGATCTCAGTCCCAGGGACCAGCGGCCCCAGTCCTCCGGGAATGCCCAGCCCGAGGACATGTAAAGATTGTTCTCCAGCCCTGCCCCGGCGCGCGCGGCGCCGTCCCAGGGCTGCATGCGCCCTGCGAGCAGGTAGTATTCCAGTGCGTTTTCGAACATCCCCCAGTCGCGCACAAAATGAATCGACGGGTTGTCCTCTATAGAGCGACCCGCGACAACCAGGTTGAAAAAACCCTCTGAACAAGGGTTCTGTTCGGTCAGGTCGTTCAGCGAGCGCACCTGTTGCGGCGTTACCGGCAACAGACCGTTTGCATCCGCATCCATCAGGTACATCTGCCAGTCGTACCCGGCCAGCAGATCGAGCAGGATGCGCCCATTGGTACCCGCGTTGCGCAGGTGCATAGGGGAGAACTCGATGATCATGATGAGATCCGCGGCGCTTGCGGCAATCAGATCCTGCAGGCCCCGGACCACATCACACTCCGCGCCCTGGGTGTCGATCTTGATGCAGTTCACCCGCGGATGGGTCGCCGCAATCAGTCTGGAGCCATTGACAATACTGATCTCCTGTTCGCTTCGACCCTGCTCTGCCGGGTAGAGTGAGTGGTCGCCGCGGTTCAGTTCATTAAGATAAATGGTGCCGCTGGCGTTCTCCTCACCCAGCGCCGCACGAAAGCAGCGGATATTGTCACAGTAGTTGCGCCGGCAATTGGCCTCCAGCAGGGTGTAGTTGGCAGCCTCGGGCTCGAAGGCCAACACGGCCCCCGATGACCCGACCAGCCGGGAGGCCAGCAGGGAAAAGTAGCCGATGTTTGCGCCCACATCGACAAACACATCGCCGGGCCGCAGGGTGTCCAGCAGGAACTGTGTTTCCTGGGGCTCCCAGATACCGGTGGCCGCGATAGCTGCGGACACGTGGACATCCGCCACCGCGTGTACCTGCATTGACAATGAACTGTCCAGCCCGGGTATGCGCAGGTCATACACTTTTGCGTAATTCCTCTCTGTCATCTGCTGGTACTCCCGGCAACCGTTCACTCGAAGCCCCCGGTGAGGGGGTATCTGGCTTGAAAGCCAGATTTTTTCCACAACCCGGCACTGTTGAATCAATTCGACCCTATACCTGCGGCGCTGTCCCGGACAGGACCTAATTCATTCGGTATTTATACCGGTCCAGGCCTGCCTGCGACTCAAAATGGTACCACTTTACAACCGGGCCGGCTCAATCCACCCTCAACTCGCCGTGACAGGCCATGGCCGAGTCCACCGCGAACCAGGGCAGCCCCAGTTCCGCCAGCCAGGCCAGGGCCTCCCCTTCCGGTTTCAACATGGCAATGGTGGCACTGCCACCGGCCACCAGGCACTGGGGTGCGGCAATGCTGACGGCAGCCAGGCCCTGTACCGGCCAGCCGGTGAGCGGGTTGAGAATATGGCCGTAGCGGCGGCCGTCCACCACCATACAGCGCTCATAGTCACCGCTGCTGGCGAGGCTGCCGGCCGCCAGGCTGAACGTGGCGATGGCGGCGCCGCTGCGGCGCGGGTGACAAATGCCGACAGACCAGGGTTCGAGCGCAGAGCCACTGCCGACCACCACCATATCGCCGGCCAGGTCGACCAGCCCGCGCTCGATACCGTGCCGCGCCAGGACCGCGCCGACACTGTCACAGGCATACTCCTTCACGCAGCCGCCGAAGTCGATTTCCATGCCGGCCAGGGGCAGTCGAATCGAGGACGCATCCCACTGCACCTGCTGCCAGCCGATCAGGGGCAGCAAACGGTCGATGGCGGATTGCGCCGGCAGGCGGCCGGACCGGAAATCCCAGGCGCGACGCAGGATACCCGCGGTGAGATCAAACAGGCCGTCACTTTGCTGCCACAGGGTATGGGCGAAGCCCAGCATCGCCGCCGTTTCGTCGTCGACAGGCACCGACTGCTGCGCCCCGGCCGCGCGATTGATGGTACTGGTGAGGGAGTCGGGCAGGTAGCGGCTGTACTTCTGCTCGAGGCGCCGGACCTCGGTTTCGGCGGCGGTGATAACCCGCCCGGCAAGGCCATCATCGGCGCAGGCAAAGCGCAGGCGACAGGGGCCGCCCATCGCCCGGAACTGGTGCTCAAACAGAGGGAGCAAGTTCATCTGCCCGACTGCTGGCGGCACTAGCGGAAGACGTAGTCCAGGCCAAAGGAGTAGCGCCAGTAGTTGACCAGGGCGGGGGACTCATCCCCGCTGTAAACGCCCCAGCTCTCGTCGGTTTCGTAGCGCTCACCGACAGCGGTGATCGCCCAGTTGCCAATCTGTTGCCGCACACGTAAACCGACTGTCACCGCACCGAAAGACGACAGTCGGTAGTCATCGGCATAGTAGCGCTTGTCGGTATCGGCAATATTGGCGAAAAAGTCCGCCTCCCCCTGGCTGTAATAGCGCGCGAAGGGGATCAGCTGGGTGTCTCGCCACAGGTTCTGGTGCCAGGCCAGGTTGAGGGTATGGGAGGCGACACCCCAATCATCGTCGAAGTAGCGGTAATCGGCCTGCAGGGCGCCGTCGGGCCAGAAGAAATAGTGCCGGTAGCCGGTGCTGAACGCCCACTCGTTGCGCTCCCCCGGTCGCTTGTCATTTTTCTTGTAGGGATCGGTGAGAAAGCCCTCGCGATAGGTATAGGCCAGGCCAAAGCGCACGATGGCATTCTTGCTGACGATCCGGCTCACCCCGATCCAGGCGGAGCTGATGTCCTTGTCATTTTTCAGGGTATTGGTGGGCACCGAACCCTGGGTCGGCTCGATATCATCCCGGGAGGTACTGATCGCCCCGCTGTAGGTGGTCATGCCGTCGGCACTGTTGAAGGAGCCGTCGAGGGCGATGGCATTGGAATCGTAATCGTCTTCCTTGGAGCGGACGTAGTTGAGACCGGCATTGCCGCGATCGTAGTAATAGCGCGTGGTGACACTGACCTCGGTGCGGGTGTCCTCGATACTGGCGCCGCTCATGATGACCTTGGGACCGCCGTCGAGACTCTGGCCGACAAACCAGGGCGAGGCCCCGCTCATGTCTTCCCACTGGACATCCACCGCCACCGCCCAGTTGTCGGCCACGGGGGCCAGCAGGTGAAACTGGGCGGCATCGATATCGTAGCGCTGACTGCTGCCACCGAACGTCTTGCTGCCCTGGGTATTGTCTTCCTCGTACTTGCTGTAGCGCATACCGAGTTCGATGAACTCAGGCGCCGCGTCGGCCCGGACACCCTGGTAGGCGGGCAACAGCAGGGCGCTGGAGGTCAGCGCCAGCAGCGTGGGGCGTTTGTCCGCCGGGCCAGACACTAGTTACACCCGCAACCGCCACCGGCGGCACCCTGGCCGCCGGATGAAGCCTCCTTGCTGGCGTTGATCTGGGCCTGCAGGCTGATCTCCATGGGATCCGTCTGCCACTGCATCCCGGGTTTGGCGAGGGTGCCCCGCTCCCAGGGCTGCACGGTTTCACAGCCACTCAGGCAAAGGGCGACAAACAGGCAGGCCAGTGGCTTCAACATGCTCACTCCTCTCCCAGCAGTTCAGTAATTGCGTTGCGCAAAGACGCGCCGTCGCTCTTGCGATACCCCTGGTGGATCAGCCGCACCACTCCGGCCCGGTCGATCAGGAAACCGGTGGGCATGCCGGGAACGCCATAGCTGCGGGGCGTCTCGCCGGCGGCGTCGCGCACCACCGGGTAGCTCACGGGCACCTCCTCGAGAAAGCGCTGCGCATCCGGCTCGAATTCATCCACGTTGACCGCCAGCACCTCAAAACCCCGGGGGCCGAGCTCCTGGCGCAGCTGTTCCAGCTGGGGAAAGGACAGTCGGCAGGGGCCGCACCAGGAGGCCCAGAAATCCAGGTAGACCACCTTGCCACGCAGTGAATCGAGGCTCAGCAGGGCTGGACTGCCGGCGGAAAGCAGAGGCAGGGACACCGGCGGCGCGCTCTGGCCCACCTGAACCCCCGCGCCAGCGGGCAGGGCCAACAGAGCAAGCAGGCACAACAGTGCCCACTGCTTCGGCACCGTGTTCAGCGCTCAATCTCCAGTTTCAGCAGGGTCCAGCTGTTATAGCCGTGGTTGTGCAGGTGAAATTCCACCTCGCTACCCGCGGGGGCGTCGAAGTCCAGCGGGATGCGCAGGTCGTAGATATTGGCCTCGGTGGGAATCGCCACACTGGTCTCCCACACACGCTTGCCGTCTATGGTGACCGCCACGTGGGCTTTCGCCGGACGCTCAAAGGCCAGGGCCGCATGCCACAGCACCAGGTGCAGCGCATCTCCCGCCTTGAGGGCAGTGAGGCTGGGCTGGGCAAGCGACAGGTAATTGCAGTAGCCGGTTTCGACTTCCAGCGCCCCGTCCTCGTTGTACCAGCTGTTGGCGGGACACTGCAGTTCGGCAGGGCGGTGACCCGCCAGGCTGTCGCCGGCGGCGTCCTGTTCGGTCCAGGCGTCGACATCCACCAGGCTCAGGCTCTGCTTCGCGGCAGCTTCAACCACCTCGAACTCCACCTCGTGCTCGATTCCAAGGGCGTGGTGGTCCGAGCCGCGCAAACTGACCCGCAGGCGGTGGACGCCAGGTTCTATCTCTTCGGGCAAGCTGGTAGAAGTAGCTGCTGTCCCAGGCGGTGAGGTGCTCCGCGGTATCGTCGTCGGTGTCGAGATACACGTGGTAGTGGCCCTCGAACACCTGGCTGTGGTCCGCGTTCGCGGCGGCGTGCTCCGAATCCATGTGCATTGTCGCATCGGCATGATCGTGCATCCCCGGGTCGTGCAGGGTGAAATTGTTCAACAGCAGTTTCAGCGGCACCAGTTCACCCGGTGCAAACTGCTGGCGATAGGCCGGTGTTTCAATATGCACCGTGGGTGCATAGCTGTAGTCGTAATCCTCCCTGGGCAGGGTCATCAGCACCGACATCAGGCACATCTCGTCACCGGTACCATCGCCCCACTCAATGTCCCGGGGGGTCTGCTGCACACCATTGACGATATCCTGGTTGGCCTGGGTGTTGTCCCAGCGACACTCCAGCTTGAGCCTGTCGCCCGGGCTTGACGAGTACTTCCCGCTCCAGCCGGTAGGTACTCTGCCAGTTGAAATCCCAGTCGCGGATATCGAGCAGCACCTGCGCGCGTGCCATTTTCCCGCTGCAGGGTGATGCGACCGCTCTTGCCACGGGTGTGCATGTGGATAAAACCGTTGTGCAGCACCCAGGGGTCGCCGGGCCGCCAACCCGGCGGGTTCACCCGAATATCTGCGCCAGAGGCCGCCGTCGGGACCGTGAACTCGTGGTTGGCATCGGGGTCTCCCGCCGCGATCGGCATGCCACCGGGGCGCAGCCAGGCCGGATTGGCCAGCAGGAAGGCACTGGCGGGTAATTCCACCTCAGCGAGCAGTCTCCACCAGTATCGTGGACTGGTCCGGCTTCGGCTCCGCAACGAGGGTGTTGTAGTGCATTTGCACGACCATCACCGAGCCGGGAGTCACAACGATACCGGTGCCCTCCGGCGGCGGCTCGCGCCCCGCCCCGGGCACCCAGCCACCGATCTGGCGCGGCAGCGGCGCACCGTCGACGCCACCCATCCCCAGGCAATGCCAGCCCGGGCGACCGTCTTCACCGTCGGCGGCGTAATAAGTGGCGGCATCTTCCGGCGCGGCGATGGAAACGATGACGTGATGCACCTCGTCCTGCTGGTCGGGGATCACATCCACCTCGGTGACGTAGGCGATCTCGTCCAGCGGCCACTCGATGGCGAAACAGCGATGATCATCCGGACGCAGGGTGGGCGTGTAGGCCTGGGGCAGGGCCAGCCGCAGATTATAGTCGCCGGTGTCTTTCACTCTTTTTGCCCGGGCGCCTCGTAATCCTGCGGGATCGCCCTCGGCCAGGTCGCCCTGCAGCCAGTTCAGCAGAACGTATTTCTGCTCGCGGTGCCAGGGCGCGACTGTCGCTGAACCCGCTGTAGCCATCGGTGGGATGCCAGGGCGGCATGCTGCCGTTTTCCACCGCGAAGGCCGCGGCGGCGCTACCGCTTTGACCCTGTCGTAACTGTCCAGCGGGAAGGGCGCGATACCCCCCTCGTCGTGGCAGTTGACGCACTTGTCCTCGATGATCGCCCGGGCGTCAGCGTGGTAGGTAAAGCCGCCCGCCGACCTGGCGCAGGGGCTCCTGGGCAGGGTCTCCCAGGGGCGCGCCGGCGTTCAGCCAGTCGAGCAACAGGCCGGCCTCCCCGGGCAGCAGGTCGCTGTAGCCCTGGGGCGGCATGGTGTCGCTTTCCAGCACGTATATCATCGCCGAGCGCTTGGCGACCACCTGGCTGTGGGTTTGCAGCGGGAAGGGCGCCGCCCCGCCCACCGTGTGGCAGGCCACGCAATAGCGTTCGATCAGCGGCCGGGCAGTGCTGTACCAGGACACCGCTGGCGGCGGCTGGACGCTGTCGGTGGACTCGGTTTGCGTGCTGACACTGTCAGACGAGCCGCCACCACCGCCGCCACAGGCGGCCAGCAGCAGGCATGCGGGCAGGGCCGCCCGACGCAACATATAAGGTAGAGAGATCATTGCGCGCAAAAATAGCACAGGGTGCGCCATAAGTCAGCCGATCGGGCGGGACGCAAATAGACAGCTCCTCACCCGCGATCCCGTTGCCAGCGTCACCCGGAAGACCGCGGCACGGCATGTGATCAGTGTAAACTTATCATTCACATACCTGCGTTTGCCCGCTACAATAGCCGCCCCCGGCTGGGGCCCGTGCCAGAGACGCTGCCACGCGCGGGAACCAACCTCACCCACCTTTACCGGACATCTACAGGACATCGATATGATCTATCAGAGTGACGCACTCTCGGTGAAACGCCTGGACGGCGACATCGCCGAACTGAATTTCGATCTGCAGGGCGAATCCGTCAACAAATTCGACCAGGCAGACCGTAACCAACCTGACCGAGGCGCTGGACGCCCTGGAAGCCGAGTCCGGCATCCGCGGACTGCTGGTGACCAGCGGCAAACCGGTGTTCATCGTCGGCGCGGACATCACCGAGTTCACCAGCCTGTTTGGCGCCACCAAGGACGAAATAAAGCCCTTCACCGGGACCAACAACGCCAACTTCAACCGCCTGCAGAACCTGCCCTACCCCAGCTGTGCCGTCATCAACGGCGTCGCCATGGGCGGTGGCCTGGAGATCTGCCTGGCCTGCGACTTCCGGGTGATGAGCACGGCCGCCGTGATCGGCCTGCCGGAAACCAAGCTGGGCATCCTGCCGGGCTGGGGTGGCACCGTGCGCCTGCCGCGCATCCTGGGTGTCGACGAGGCGGTCATGTGGATTGCCACCGGTGCGGACAAGAGCGCCGATGACGCCCTCAAGGCGGGTGCGGTAGACGCGGTTGCGGGACCGGAGCAACTGCGCGACGTTGCCCTGGCCACCCTGCAAGGCGGCGTTGACGGCAAGCTGGACTACTGCATTCGCCGCCAGGCCAAGAGCAGCCCGCTGCCCCCTGAACGACACCGAAGCCATGATGGCTTTTTTCACCATCAAGTCCATGGTGGCGCAGCAGGCCGGCAAGAACTACCCGGCGCCCGTCAAGGTCGTCGACGTCATCGAGAAAGCCCGCGGCATGAGCCTGGACGATGCCCTTGAAGTCGAGGCCGAGGGCTTCGCCGAACTGGCCACCACGCCCGTGGCCGCGGCGCTGGTCGGCGTATTCCTGTCGGACCAGCTGCTGGGCAAGAAGGCCAAGGAGTGGGAGAAGAAAGCGGACAAGAAGATCGAGCGCGCCGCGGTGCTCGGCGCCGGCATCATGGGCGGCGGTATCGCCTACCAGTCGTCGCTCAAGGGCGTGCCCATCAAGATGAAGGACATCGCCCAGGCGGGCCTGGACCTGGGCCTGAACGAGGCCAACAAACTGCTGGCCAAGCGGGTTGCCCGCGGTCGCATGAGCCCCGAGAAGATGGGCGAGGTGCTGAACAATATCGACCCGACCCTGAGCTACGAGGGTTTTGAGAACGTCGATATCGTGGTGGAAGCCGTGGTGGAAAACCCGAAGGTCAAGCACGCGGTGCTGGCCGAGACCGAGAAACACATTCGCGAGGACGCGATACTTGCCTCGAATACCTCAACGATATCCATTACCTACCTGGCTGAAGCGCTGAAGCGACCGGAAAATTTCTGCGGCATGCACTTCTTCAACCCGGTGCACGCCATGCCCCTGGTTGAGGTGATCCGGGGCGAGAAGAGCTCGGACGAGGCGATCGCCCGGACCGTGGCTTACGCCAACCGCATGGGCAAGAAGGCCGTGGTGGTCAAGGACTGCCCCGGCTTCCTGGTCAACCGGGTGCTGTTCCCCTACTTCGACGGTTTCTCCAAGCTGGTCCGCGACGGCGCGGACTTCCAGGCCGTGGACAAGGTCATGGAGCGCTGGGGCTGGCCCATGGGACCCGCCTACCTGCTGGACGTGGTCGGTATCGACACCGGCGCCCACGCGGGACAGGTGATGGCCGAGGGCTTCCCCGACCGCATGACCCTGGACTTCAAGACCGCCACCGAGGTGATGTTTGACAACGAGCGCTACGGCCAGAAGAACGGCAAGGGCTTTTACGAATACATCCCCGACAAGCGCGGCAAGCCGAACAAGACCGTCTCCGAGGAAGCCTACAAGCTGATCGAGCCGGTAGTGGGCGAGCGCAAGGAGTTCGACCGGGAGGAGATCATTGCCCGGATGATGCTGCCCATGGCCACGGAACTGGCCCGCTGCCTGGAAGACGGCATCGTCGGCACCCCGGCGGAGGCCGACCTGGCCCTGCTGTACGGCATCGGTTTCCCCCCCTTCCGGGGCGGCGTATTCCGCTGGATCGACACCGTCGGCCTGGCGCATATCGCCGAGGCGTCGAAGAAATATGCGCACCTGGGCAAGACCTACGAACTGACCGAAGGCATGCAGGCCAAGCTGGCTGCCGGCGAAACCTACTATTAAGGGAGAAATACTGTGAATTTGAATCCGAGAGACGCAGTGATAGTTGACTACGCCCGCAGCCCCATGGGCCGCTCCAAGAACGGTTGTTTCCGCAACGTGCGCGCCGACGACCTGTCGGTGGGCGTGATCAAGGGCCTGCTGGCGCGCAACACGGCGCTGGACCCGGCGGAGATCGACGACCTGATCTGGGGCTGCGTGCTGCAGCGCGGTGAGCAGGGCATGAACCTGGGCCGCGCCCTGATCCTGGCGGCCCAGCTGCCCTTCACCATACCCGGTCAGACCGTCAACCGCCTGTGCGGCTCCTCCATGTCGGCCCTGCACACCGCGGCGGCCAACATCATGGCCGACGTGGGTGACGTCTACCTGGTGGGCGGCGTGGAGCACCTGGGCCACCTGCCGATGATGGACCAGGTCGACCCCAACCCGCGCATGGGCCTGAACGTCGCCAAGGCCGCCGGCATGATGGGCATGACCGCCGAGTACCTGGCCCTGCTGCACGGCATCGGTCGCGAGGCGCAGGACAAACTGGGCCTGCGCTCCCACCAGCTGGCCCACAAGGCCACCGTGGAAGGCAAGTTCGCCCGGGAAATCATCCCCATCGAAGGCCACGACGAAAATGGCGCGCTGACGCTTATCGAGCACGACGAAACCATCCGCCCGGAAACCACCCTCGAAGGCCTGGCCGCCCTGCCGCCAGCTTTCAATCCGCAGGGCGGCACGGTCACGGCGGGCACCTCGTCGCAGATTTCCGACGGCGCCTCCGCCATGCTGGTGATGTCGGCCGAGAAGGCCAACGCCCTGGGCCTGACCCCGATCGCCCGGATCAGGGGTATGGCGCTGGCGGGTGTGGATCCCTCCATCATGGGCTACGGCCCGGTGCCCTCGACCAAGAAGGCCCTGAAGAAGCTGGGCCTGACCATCAAGGACATCGACATGGTCGAGTTGAACGAGGCGTTCGCCGCCCAGGCCCTGCCGGTGCTGAAAGACCTGGACCTGCTGGACGATATGGAAGACAAGGTCAACGTCCACGGCGGCGCCATCGCCCTGGGCCACCCCTTCGGCTGCTCCGGCACCCGCATCACCGGCTCACTGCTCACCGTGATGCAGGACCGCGACCTCACCCTGGGTATCTCCACCATGTGTATCGGCCTCGGCCAGGGTATCACCACGGTGATTGAACGGGTCTAAGCCCCTCGCCCTGGTGGCGGCGGGTGCGCTAGTGCCCGTCGTCGCTATCCCTCGACAACAGCTCGTCCACTTGCAGCAGCGCCTGTTCCAGGGCACCGCTGGCCATTCCCAGGCCGCGAAAATACTCCTCTGCCATCGGCGCGATACCGCAGCGTTGGGGCAGCGGCTGGCCCTCTTCCAGCATGCGATAGATAGTGGGCAGAAAGATAAACTGCAGCCACTGGGGCAGGGTCAGGGTGTCGATACTGAAGGGCTGGTCCGAGGCCAGTGCCTCGGGGGACGGCGGCAGCCTGTCCCACAGGCCGAGCTGGCGCAGTTCGGCCTCGATGTCGATCAGCAGTTCAGCGATATCGGTGTGCATGTTCTTCCTCACGGTGACAGGGCGGCATCCCCGGCCGCCCTTCAGCTGCCCGCCAGCTCGCGCCTGAAGGGCGGCAGTGAATCGAGAATCGCCCGGCCGTAACGCCGGGTCAGGATACGCCGGTCCATCAGGGTGACCCGGCCGGTGTCCTGCTCCGTGCGCAGCAGGCGGCCACTGGCCTGGACCAGCCGCAGGGCGGCATCGGGCACGCTGATTTCCATAAACGCATTGCGACCCTGGGCCTCCACCCATTCCGCCAGCGCCGCCTCCAGCGGACTGTCCGGTACGGCGAAGGGAATTTTCGCGATCACCACATGCCTGCAGTAGTCGCCGGGCAGGTCCACCCCCTCGGCAAAACTGGCCAGGCCGAAAATGACACTGCCCCGGCCGGCATCGATGATCTCCCTGTGCCTGCGCAGGATTTCCTGCTTGCTGTAGTCGCCCTGCATGAGGACAAGATCGCGCAGGGCACCGTCTATGCCCTGGAACACCTCCAGCATCTGGCGCCGGGAGGAGAACAGCACCAGGCTGCCCTCGCGGGCGTCGAGCAGGTGTGGCAGCTGTTCCACCAGCGCCAGGGTGTGGGCCTGGGCGTCGCCCGGGTCGCAGTCCATGGGCGGTACGCTGAAAACGGCGTTGGCATAGTTGAAGGGGCTGGCGACGATCTTGTAGTTGGCCTCGCGCGGCGCGCCGGAGTGCAGGATAAAACGCTCGAAGGAGTTGAGCGCGGTTATGGTGGCGGAGGTGACAATCACACCGGCGGCCCGGGACCACAGGTATTCCTGCAGAATGTCGGCCGCCAGGATCGGGCTGCAGCGCAGCTCGAAGCCATACTGGCCGTTGCTGTTGAGCAGGGTGATCCAGCGCGCCTTCGGCGGTGTTTCCCCCTCCCCCGTCACCGCGTACTCCTGCCACAGCCCCAGGGCGCCCTCGGCCCGACCCAACAGGCCGCCGAGATTGATGTGCCAGGTTTCGATCGTCGCCTTGTCGAGGGAGGCGAAATCGTCTTCCAGGGCCTCCTCCAGCAGGGCCTCCATACGAGCCAGGTCCTGGGTCAGCTGCTGGAACTGCCCGCTCAAGGTGGTCGCTATCGGTATCAGTCCCGGGGGTACCAGGCCGTGTTCAAGGCGCAGCTGCTGGTCGTCCCGGCGCTCATCGGCCTCCATCTCCTCGAACAGCCCCGCCACCACCTGCTCGGCTACCTGCAGGCTCGCGACAGCCTCGTCCATCATACCCGGCAGGCGCTGCAAGGGCCGCTGCAGGGCTTCCAGCGGGGCCAGCGCGGGCGCCGCCTGGGCCAGCAATTTCCTGCTCTCCTGCAGCCACTGGACCGTGGTGTGAATGCGACAAAAGCTGGCGAAATGGGAGAGGGCCTTGTCGGGCAGGTGATGACCCTCGTCGAAGACGTAGATGCTGTCCTCCGGCGCGGAGAGGATGGCACCGCCCCCCAGGGCGAGATCCGACAGGGTGAGGTCGTGGTTGGTGACGATGATGTCCGCGCTCTGCAGCTCGTCCCGGGCCCGGAAAAAGCTGCACTGGCCGATATTGGGGCAGCGCCGCCCGCTGCACTGGCTGTGATCGGTGGTGACGCCGTACCAGACCTCCTCGGCAATCGTGTCGGGCCAATTGTCCCGGTCGCCGTCCCACTGGCCCCGGCCCAGGGCGTCGATCATGGCGGTGTAGACCGGCAGCGCCTCCGCGGTGACAGGCAGGCCTATCTCATCAGGGTACAAAGGCAGCAGGTCGCCCGCGCCCTGGCCCTGGCCGAACACCCGGTCCAACTTGGACAGGCAGACATAGCGACGCCGGCCCTTGGCCAGGGTAAAACTGAAATCCAGCCCGGTATGGCGGCGGATGTCGGGGAGGTCCTTGTTGACGAACTGCTCCTGCAGGGCGATGGTCGCAGTGGCCACCACCAGGCGCTTGTTCAGCGCCCTGGCAACAGGGATGGCCGCCACGGCGTAGGCGATGGTCTTGCCGGTGCCGGTGCCGGCCTCGATCACGCACACGGCGGGTTGTTTGGGGGCGGGCTGGCCGGGAGAGGGAATGCGCGCCAGGGTGTTGGCGATCTCGGCGATCATCTGGCGCTGGCCCCAGCGCGGGGTGAGGGATTTGCCCGCTATGATGGCGCTGTAGGCATCCCGGATGGCGCCCTTGAGTTCCTCGCTCAGCAAGGTGCCGGCGCGCCCGCTCTCAACGCCAGCTTGCTGACTACCGCGTTGGCGTAGATGGCCAGCGCGTAGGGTCGATGTGGCGCAGGCATCGCGGCGATGCGCTGCTCGAACTGCTCGCGAGCGCAGTCACCCGGTTCGGCAGTCAGGGTGTCAGGCAGCGCCGGGGCGTCGGGGTTGAGCATCTGGTAGGCGTAGATATTGGTGGGGTGCAAGCAGTAGCTGGAGATCACCTGGCGGTCGATCTCAGCGGCCACCGCATCCGCCGTCGCCAGCCCCGCACCCAATGGCGTGCCGAAAGACACGTGGACCCGCCCCTTGTTGCCGGCAATACCGCGGCCGATGGAAGCCACATCTTCCTGCGCGCCCTTCTGGTAGCCGCCCTGGCTGGCCCGCTGGTACAGCTCGTTGGCCTTGAGGGCGTCACAGGGGTCCAGCTCGTAGGAGATGGCTACCGGCACGATACCGAGGCTCTGGATATGGGTGTCGAATTCCTGGGTGCTTTTATCACGGCTCATTGAAATCATCTTGATCACCACCGGCTCGGTGCGATCTATCCCATCCTTGGCGCGCCCCTCACGCTGGGCAATCCACACCGGAGCCCGCTCCTGCAGGAGCGAGTGCTGGATGTAGTTGGCGAGGTTCTTGGATGCCGCCAGCAACTCCCGCGGGCCGCTGACGGAACGCTTGACGATAAAGCTCTTGTTCAGGCGCATCAGGTCCGACACCCAGGGCTTGGTCAGCAGGTTGTCGCCAATGGCAATCCGCACCGTCTCGTGATTGGCCCGGTGCAGGGCGTAATTGACAAAGGCCGGGTCCATGGCGATGTCCCGGTGATTGCTTATGTAAAGATAGGGGCGCACCGGGTCCAGGCACTCCAGGCCGGACACGCTGAAACCGCCGGTGGTGTCCTCGATCATGCGGTCCATGTAGCGCTTGATGACGACCTGCATCGCGCTGACATCCGCGACGCCCCGTACTTCACGCGCAAGGGCGCGACGCACCAGCGGGCGCACCAGGGCCGGCGCAAACGCGGCCAGCCGGCCCAGCCGGAAACCCGCCATGGTGTCGAGAAACTCCCGGTCGGTGAGGAGGCGCGCCAGAACAGCCGCCACTTCCTCATCACGATAGGGCCGGATATCGGCAAAGGGATCGTCCAAACGTTAGTCCTCGACAGGAAAGCGGCACACGATACCCAAATTCCAACCGGTAGTCATCCGCAACCCCGGCGCCGGGACCCCGGCGGCAATAAATCCGCAACGGGGCACTGACGCCGCCACGGCTTTCTGCTAATCTGCTGCCGCTTGTTCAACCGATGCCCGAGTGGAGAAAACATGGATGCGATAACAGCCTCAATGACAACCTTTGGCGTGGTGGCCCTGCTGGCCAGCTGGGTGCTCCTGCTGATCGTGTCCTGGCAGGAGGATTACGCCTGGGGCCTGTGTACCCTGCTGTTGCCGCCGCTCTCCTACCTTTACTCGCTGACGAGGCTGGACAAGGCCGGGCAGGCTCTGCTGCTGGCAGTCGCGGGCTGGATTCTGCTCTGGCTGGCCTGACCTGGGCCGACTGGGCCTGGGATTTACCCTTTAATATCAATGGCTTGATGCGCCCACAGGATTTCCGGGCGCATTTGTTACAAAACTTCCCAAATAGTAACAAATCCGTAACACGTCTCTGGCGTATAACACTACACTAGTGTCGCGTGACGCACGCTGCAACCCGCAGCGCCGCATCGCGGAACAGCCAAAGGACAGACGGATGAACACCCTCGCAAAGATCGCCGCGGCAGCCCTGCTGCTGCTCAGTGCCAGCAGCCACGCTGCCAGGCCCACCAGCATCGTCTTTGAAACCCTTGCCGAGACCGGGGACGGCACGCCCTATGCCCTGTTCAGCGTGAAATGCAACGACGGCAGGTCGGTGCGCCTGACCGCCTGGGAAGACCGACGCAAGTGGTGCGTCGGCGACAATGACTCCGGCGACTGCGCGAGGAAACAGATCACTGCGGCCAAAAACGCCTGCACGGACATTGACGCCACCGCCCAAACCGCGACGCTTGAGCGGTCCGTCGCCTACTCCAGGTAGCGTCCGCGCAACTCGGCCAGTTCGGCCGGCCCGACCCCCAGCGCCTGCTCGAGATATTCCTCGACCGACCCATAGTTTTCATCGATGTGTTGCAGGGCAATCCCCAGATAGTCCTCGTGCACTTCCAGCATGGGCAGGATCGCCTCGGCTACCATGTGTTCCAGCTGATACTTCTGCCGCAACCGGTCCAGCTCACGCTCGGGTTGAAAATAGCGGGCCGTCAGCAGGTAGTCCCGCATCACGACCTCCCGCGGCACCCCCAGGGCCAGTAAGATGATCGCCGCCGCAAAACCGGTGCGGTCCTTGCCGGCGGCGCAGTGCACCAGGAAGCGGGCGTCCGGTGCCGCCAGGATCTCACTGAACATGCGGCGATAGGTCACCGCCTGGGGGCCGGCGAAGTCGCGATTGATCTCCAGCATGAAGTTGAACATGGCGGCCGGGTCGTCAGACGGCGCATCGGCCTGTTCGAAAAATCGCGAATTGCTGCCGGGGATTATCGGCAGGCTGACCACCCGGGGACCGGCCTGCTGCGGCAGCCGGCTCAGGTCAGTCTCCTGCTCTTCTACCCGGCGAAAATCAAAGACCAGGTCGAGCTCCAGGCTGGCAAGCAGGTCGACGTCCTGCTCACTCAGGGCGGACAACTGGCCGGAGCGAAACAGAAAACCCCACTTCACCTGCTGGCCACCGGCGGCAGGGTAGCCCCCGAAGTCGCGAAAATTGGGAGTCCCGGCCATACCGAGCCTGCGCTCGGTCGCCAGCACCTCGGTGCCGTGCTGGTCACGCAGGCGGAAAAAGTGGCGACGCGCCGGGGGCAGCCCCACCAGGCGCGCGCCGGGCGAAGGCTGGGGGGAGTAATGCAGCTGCAGCTCGCCATCGGCCGCCAGGGGCTCGACCGTGACCTCGGTGCCGGGCTGGCTCACCTGCCATTCTATATGGTAATCGCCATCCGGCTCCCGCCAGATATGGACTGCATCTGAAATCAACATGTTATCTGCTGGACCCTGTGAAAAGTGCCGGGATGGAAGCCCTCCATTATGCCAGATACCCGCCGCCGCCCCGCCGCCTCATCCGCATATTTTTGCCCACCGCGCTAGGCCCTGTACTCAAACACTGCGCGCAGGAGGGATTTGACCAGGTTCAGCTGCTTGTCCAGGGCGGACTCGCTGAAGGGGTCCTGGCCCAGCAGGTCGCGGTACATGGGGGCCATGGTGACGTAGGACATGACCAGGTTGTTGAAGGCCATGACTGCCCAGGGCTGCAGGCCGGTGTCCCGGAACAGGGGAATCTCATCGCCCTCGATCTGCGCCCCCGGCTGGAACATGGGCCGGAACAGGCGGTCGATCATCTCGTTGGTATGAGGCCCGCCCGACAGGGCGGCATGCTGCAGCAACCGCGCCAGGTTGGGATTGGCGTGGTGCTGGCGGACGATGGTCTCCAGCCAGGCAAAAACGCGCTCGTAGGTCACGGGGGCCCTGCCCAGCTCCTCCAGCGGCGCGGAAAACTCCTCCAGCAGGCGTTCCAGCACGGCCTCGTACAGAGCCTCCTTGTTGCGGAAGTGGTTGTAGAGGCTGGGCGAGCGAATCCCCACCCTGTCCGCCACCTCACCCAGCGAGGTCGCGCTGTAACCCTTCTCCGCAAACAGGTCCTCCGCGGCATCGAGGATGCGGTCCGCCGTGGTCAGGGGCTGTTCGGTGACCGCTGCTGGAATTTCCATGGTGTGCTGACTCCGCGCTGCCCGGTATTAACAACTAATAGCCATTAGTGTAGCCCAGCTCCCCGGCCGACATAAACCCTGATTGCCCCGGGACGGCTGCTCCGGGCAATCCGGGAAGGCCCGGGAACCGGCCGCCCCGGGACCTGAACGGCCCTGTCTGGCGGTTGACAAGGCAGTGCCGAATGTGAATAATCTCGCCTCCTGAATTTTGACCCCCATTAGAGGTACGTTAACAGTGGCAAACTCCGCCCAAGCTAAAAAGCGCGCGCGCCAGGCCGAAAGGCGCCGCACCCACAACGCCAGCCTGCGCTCCGTTGTTCGCACCATGATCAAGAAAGTCAATGCAGCCATCGGTTCCGGCGACGCGGCGGCGGCCAAGGCAGCCTACGACAGCGCGGTTCCCGTCATCGATCGCATGGCCGACAAGGGTATTATTCACAAGAACAAGGCAGCGCGTCACAAGAGCCGCCTGAACAGCCAGGTCAAGGCACTGGCCGCCTGACGCTACCCTCGCCCAACCAAAAAAAGCCGGCTTACAAGCCGGCTTTTTTTTGGCCGAATGACGGCTGTTGCGATTGCGCGAACCAGCGGCCCGCGCAATCCGGGAATCAGGCCGCGTCGCTTTCCTTGGCCGCTTCCTGCTTCTGGTGCTCTGCCTGGAAAGCCGCCAGCATGCTCTGCTCATGTGACTGGGCTTCCTGGGTATCCAGCGGCCGCTCCAGTGCGGTCCAGTCGATATCACCGTCGGTGGCCAGGTTCTCGTAATCGAGAATGCCCAGCTCCTCGAACTTGGGCCGGATCTTGTCGGTCAGCAGACCGATCCGCTTGAGGTTGGGGATAACGCGCTGGAACAGCAGGTTGCGGAACGTGGACATGACAAAACCCTCGAGCACCTGCTTGCGGGCTTCCTCGACGTCCCAGCCAAAGTGGCGGAACACATCGGTGGCCACCAGGCGCTCGCGACTGACCACGCAGGCCTCGTAGGCAAACAGCGCGCGCTCTTCCCGCTCCTCGTCAGACAGGGTCTTGACGAACTCCTCCAGGTAATTGACCCCGAAGGTCACATGCCGAGCCTCGTCACGGGTCACCAGGTACACCACATCCTTCAGCACCGGGTCGGGGGTGGTTTCACGGGTGGTATTGAAGGCCGACAGGGCCAGCCCCTCGATCACGATCTGCATGCCGATGAACTTCATGTCCCAGCGCGGATCGGTGAGGATCTTGTCGATGATGCTCTTGAGGTAGGTGTTGATGGGGTACATCATGCCGATGCGCTGCTGCAGGTATTTGTTGAATACCTCCACGTGGCGCGCCTCGTCAAAGGTCTGGGAGGCAGCGTACAACTTCGCGTTGAGGGTGGGGGCACAGGAACACAGCTGCGAGGCCACCAGCAGGGCACCCTGCTCCCCGTGCAGGAACTGGGACAGGCTCCAGGAGTTCATGTGCAGCCAGAATTCCTTGCGGGTTTTCTCGTCCATCGCCAGGTAGGGCTCGTATTCGTGAAGGTTCATCATCTCCGGCTGGACGGCCTCTTCCGGCCAGGGCCGATCCCAGTCGATGTCCATCTCCGGGTCCCAGTTGAGCTGCTTGCCCAGGTCGTAGAGCTTCTTGATGCGGTCGTCCTGGATCTGGTAATCCCAGTTATAGGAACCCGTCAGTGGTGTCTGGAATATCTCGGCGATGTGATCGACATCCGCACTGGTGAGAAGGTCTTCCAGGTCCGGGTTCTCCTTGGGGTAGTCGGCACCGGCGAACTGCTGGATCTTGCGGGGGGCACTGTCAGTCCATTCCACTTTCATAGCTATTACTCCACTGTTATGCGTGTGGTACCAACTATGGGAGAGGGCGGCAAGGGCAACAAGGTAAAGTATTGTCAATTTATGGTCATTTGTGGCCAAATAGCGAGATGGTAAAAACCACCACGCCAGCGCACTACGTCCTGATCCTGATCGATATGGCAGAAAGCCAAGGCTGTGAGCGCGAGCAACTGTTAGCCGGCACCAGCCTGGCCGGATCGGGCATCTCCCATATCGGCGCCAGGGTGAGTGACCGGGATTTCGCTATCCTGGTCGCGAACGCACTGCGCCTGACCGGCGATCCGGCCCTTGGGCTCAATCTGGGACTGCGCCTGAATCTCAGCGCCCATGCGGTGCTCGGCCAGGCTTTCATGACCTGCCGCGACCTCGGCCAGGTGATAGACCTGTTCCTCAAGTACTACCATCTACTGGCACCGGCCCTTCACCTGGACTACGAAGTGGTGGGGGAGCGATGTGTGCTGACCATGGTGAGCAGCCTTGCCGAAACCCCGCTTGATTTTGCCTATGAGCTGATATGCGGTGCCATGCTGAATACCCTGCAGGGCCTGCTCAACCGCCACGACCTGCAGCTGCACCTGGAAGTGCCTTACCCCAGGCCGGCCCACGCCGAGCGCTACTTCGAAGTGTTCGGCCCGGATGTGCAGTTCAACTGCGTGGCCGGGCGTATCGCCTTTGACCGGCACTTGCTGCACACCCCCCTGCCCTCCTCAAACCCCGCGTTGCGCAGCCTGTATGAAAATGAGTGTGCAAGACTGCTGGCGGACCTCGAGGAAGAACCCTCGGTAGCGGAACAAACCCTGCGCCTGATGCGCAAGCTCGAAGGCCAGTACCCGGATATGCCCCAGACCGCGAAAATGCTGAACCTCAGTCCGCGCACCTATCGCCGGCGACTCGAGAGCGAGAACCGCTCATACCAGGAGCTGCTGGACCAGGTGCGGGCCGAGCATGCGACCCGCTACCTGCAGAACACGCGCCTGCCTCTGTCCAGTATCGCCTACATGATCGGCTTTAACGACGCATCCAACTTCCGCCGCGCCTACCTCAAGTGGACCGGCCGCTCGCCCTCGGAGGTGCGCCATGGCGGCGGCTAGGGCATTGTCGATTTACCTGGGCAGGGAAGCAGCCCGGCGGATCGGCGCCCAGGGCTGGTCCCCGGATCTGTTCAGCCTGCTGCTGGGCGCATCCGGGGGGCCCAAGTGGTTTGTGCTGGGTCACCTGGACAGACTGCTGTTCGGCGATTTCCTGCAAGCGGGTGAAAAAAACCTGTCTGCGCTCGGCTCCTCCATCGGGTCCTGGCGCCACGCCTGCCTCGCGATGCCAGATCCGGCGGCGGCGATAGGCCGGCTTGAAACCGCCTATCTCAACCAGCACTACGCCACCAAACCGACCGCGGCCGAGGTGAGCCGGGTGAGCCTGGAAATACTGCGCCAGGTGCTGGGAGAGGACGGCGCCGATGCCCTGGTTAATCACCCGCGCATTCAAACCCACATTGTCACCGCCCGCGGCCGCGGACCGGCAGCGGCGTCGTCGAAGGCCCTGCTCGCCACCGGTATGGGCGCGGCAGCCCTGGGCAACGCCCTCAGCCGGCGCCTGCTCAATCACCATTTCCAGCGGGTTGTGTTCCACTCCCGGGCGCAGGCGAACCCGGGACTGGGACTGCAGGACTTCGACACCACTTACTGCCGCCTGCGGCAGGACAACGTGTGCGCTGCGCTGCACGCCAGCGGCGCCATTCCCTTCGTCCTGACCGGCGAGCGCAACATCCCCGGCGCTCCCCCCGGTCAGTACTGGGATGGCGGCATCATCGACTACCACTTCGACCTGCAACAGTACCGGGGGGAGGGCCTGATTCTCTACCCTCACTTCAGCGCCAGTGTCATACCTGGCTGGTTCGACAAATTCCTGCCCTGGCGCAAGGCGGCAATCGAGGACATCGACAAGCTGGTCCTGCTCTGCCCGAGCGAGGCCTTCACCGCCGAACTGCCTTTTGGCAAGATTCCCGATCGATCGGATTTCAGTCGCCTGCAACACGACGAAAGGGTGAGGTACTGGGAGAAGTGTGTGGAGCGCAGCAAAGCGCTGGCAGAGGACTTCGCGGAGTTGCTGCACAGCAGCGACCCCCTGCGGGGAGCGACCCTGCTGGGATAAAAACGTCAGCTTACATGGGTGTCGAGATAGCGCTGCACCTCACTGCGCAGTACCGGCTCAAACATCGATGCCAACAGGCCAAGCCTGACCGACACATCAATGAGGCCATCGTGAAAGGACATCTGGCCGTTCACCCCCGCGCCGGTAATCTGCACAGTGTCACCGTCCCAGCGCGAGCGCACACCGTGCTCCCGCTCCAGGCTGGCAGCCAGGCCCTGCGCGGCTTCGCGCACCTCCTCCTTGGACATGGTGTAGGGTTTGGTCAGCCTGAATCCAGCCATGGGGTTTCCTCAATCAGATGACGAGAGTATAGATCAAGCACCGCGGCGTGCCACTAGCGGCTGCCCCGCCCCTCACCGCCGGGATACCGCGCGCCCGGCGACATGGCGATGACCTGATCAGGGCCGGATAAACTCTCCCGCGTACCACTGGAGCATTGCGATTTTTTCATCCAGGGGCCGGTCGGGTTCCATTTCGTAGACATTGCGGAAGCCGATAATCACATCGGTTACCCCGAGCTCCTCGAGTGCCTCGATACCCTCCCGGGTAAAGGCGTCCTGACCGGTGGTGAATATCCTGAAGGGCCTGTCGGCAGTGCCGTACTCATCCCGCAGCTCATTGATGCGCCTGATGTAGGCGCCGAGCTGGGTCATGTCCGCGCCGGCGCACATCCAGCCGTCGCCCACCCGGGCAGCGCGCTTCAGTGCGGGCTCGGCGTGGCCGCCAATCAGGATGGGGGTCGGGCGGGAGGGCACCGGGCACATTTTATTCGCGGGCATATGGTGGATGTCGCCCTCATATCCAAAAAAGCTTCCGGATTCGAGCCCGCGGAATATCTCTATCTGTTCATCCAGTCGCTGGCCGCGTTTATCCCAGGGCACATCGCATATTGCGAAATCCTCCTGCCAGGGGCTTATGCCAACACCGAAGATGAAGCGGTTGCCGGACAGCACCTGTATACCCTGCACCTGCTTCGCCACGACGGGTACCTGACGCACCGCCAACTTGTAGACAAAGGTGGCAAATTCAATAGTCTCGGTCACGGCGGCCATGGCGGTTACCGCGATCAGGCTTTCCACGAAAGGCACACTTTCCAGGAACTCGCGGCTCCCATCCTTGTTGTAGGGGTAGCTGGAACTGGCCTCCTGCGGGTAACAGATGCTGTCCGGGACACTGATCCCGTGGTAGCCGGCCCCTTCGGCAGCACGGGCGAGGGGCAGGTAATGATCGGGCTCACACATACCCACCTGGTAACTGAATCTCATACACGTTCTCCTGGAATATGAACTCTTCATCCACTGGCGACGAGCCGCCCGCGCGGAACCAACAGCGATTACTCTACTTCGAAATCCTGCCGGTTGGTACGCGGGCCCCGGCGCAGCAGTTCAGCCATGCAGCCAGTTGGCCATTAATTGGCTTACAATAAGGCCCCATGGAAGATACCAACGACAACTGCGAACATGCCGCTGGCGACCTGGCCCGCCGATTCCTGTTCGAGGAGGCGGACATTCGCGGCGAGAGCGTCAGGCTGGAGACAAGCTTCCAGGACATGCTGGCGATTCACCAGTATGCCCCCGGGGTCAGCCAGCTGTTGGGAGAATTGCTGGCAGCGGCCGTCCTGCTCAGGAGCACCCTGAAATTCGAGGGCAAGTTGATACTGCAAGCCCGCTCCCAGGGCCAGATACCCCTGCTCATGGCCGAGTGCAGCAGCGCGGGGGATCTGCGGGGAATCGCCCGGGGTGCCGATCTTGCCACGGCCAGCCACTTCGACCAGTTGCTGGGCCAGGGCTCCCTTACCATTACCGTCGATCCGAGAGACGGCCAGCGCTACCAGGGAATCGTGCCCCTGGCCGGAGACTCCCTCGCCCACAGCCTGGATGCCTATTTCGCCCAGTCAGAGCAGCTGGGCACCCGCTTCTGGCTGGCGGCTGACGGGCAGCGAGCCGCTGGCCTGCTGTTACAACAATTGCCGGCCCAACTGACCCTCGAACCGCTGGCCCGGGCGCAACAGTGGGAGCACGCCTGCACACTGGCCGCGACCATTGAGCGCGAGGAGCTGCTGGTGCTGAGTGCGGAAACACTGCTGTTCCGTCTCTATCACGAGGACGCTGTACGCCTGTTTGCGCCCTCCCGGGTCAGGTTTCGCTGCAGCTGTTCCAGGGAACGCACGCTGAGAGCCCTTTCCGCCATCGACCCGGCGGAGCTCGACACCCTGCTGCAGGAGCTGGGCTGCATCACCATGGACTGCGAATTTTGCAACCAGCAGTACATTTACCAGCGGGAGGACCTGGGGGATATGCTGGGACAGGGGCCGACCCAGATTCTGCACTGAACGCTTCGGTTGATCCGCGCGGTCGGCGACATTCGCCGGAAGTATGCCCACTATATATCGCAATAGTTTGCGATTCTGACATAATTGGCACCCCCGCAAAGACACTGCTATTAAAATGGATATCCATACGCGCCCCGGGCAAGGGCTTGCGCATCCCATTACAGGACAACTCATGACCCTAGAAACCGAGACTGCCCAGGAGTTTGAAGACCTGACGGCGTCGCAACTGGTGGAAGAATCGATCAAGCGCGGCGAAGGCATTCTCGCCGATACCGGTGCACTGCTGGTGACCACCGGCAAGCGCACTGGCCGGTCCCCGGCCGACCGCTTTATCGTCCAGGAACCGAGCACCGCCGACAGCATCGACTGGGGTCCGGTCAACCGCCCCTTCGATAGCACCCGGTTTGATGAATTGTGGGACCGGGTGGAGTCCTACCTGGATGCCCGGGACAGCTTTGTATCAGAGCTGCACGTGGGGGAGCACAGTGACCACTACCTCCCCGTGCGGATCACCACCGAAACCGCGTGGCAGGCGCTGTTCGGCCGCAACATGTTCATCCGGCCCAAAAGTTATAACAGCAGCCGCAAGCCGGAATGGAACGTTCTGAATGTGGCCAGTTTCGTCTGCGAGCCGGAGCGGGACGGCACCCATTCTGACGGCGTGGTCATTATCAACTTTGCCCAGCGCAAGGTGCTGCTGGCAGGCATGTGCTATGCGGGCGAGATGAAGAAGGCGATGTTCTCGGTGCAGAACTTCCTGCTGCCGGAAAAAGACGTCATGCCCATGCACTGCAGCGCCAACGTGGGTGAAGCTGGCGATACCACCCTGTTTTTCGGCCTCTCCGGCACCGGCAAGACGACCCTCTCGGCCGACCCTGATCGCTACCTTGTCGGCGACGACGAGCACGGCTGGACCCGGGGCTCTGTCTTCAACCTGGAGGGCGGCTGCTATGCCAAGACGATCGACCTCAGCCAGGAGAATGAACCGGTAATCTGGGATGCCATCCGCTTCGGCGCCATTATAGAGAACGTGGTTGTGGACACAGCCCGGCGGGCGGATTACAGCGACACCAGCATCACGGAAAACGGGCGCTGCTGTTACCCGCTGGAACACGTGAGAAAGCGCACTCCTGGCAACGCTGGCGGCGAACCTGCCTGCGTAATATTCCTGACCTGCGACGTGTCGGGCGTATTGCCACCGATAGCCATACTGTCCAAGGAGGCGGCGGCGTTTCACTTCCTCAGCGGCTATACCGCGAGAGTCGGATCCACTGAGCTCGGCGCCGAGGCCGGGGTGCACCCGACCTTTTCCACCTGTTTTGGCGCGCCCTTCATGCCCAGGCCCGCCGCCGATTACGCCGAGCTGCTGATGAAGCGGATCGCTGATTTCGGCAGCCAGGTCTATCTCGTCAACACCGGCTGGACCGGCGGCTCCGGCGCTCCCGGGGGCAGCGGTGCCCGCTTCCCGATCCCGGTCACCCGGGCCGTGGTGGCGGCGGCCCAGAGCGGCATGCTGCTCGACCTGCCCAGGCAGCACCTGGATATTCTGAACCTCGACTTCCCGACATCCATACCCGGCGTGGACCCGGTGTACGTCGACCCCCGCGCCAGCTGGGGTGACGAGGCGGCCTACGATAAGCAGGCCGCGGCACTGGCGACGCTGTTCCAGGAAAATATCGCCAAATTCGACGTCCCACCGACAATCGTCGCAGCAGGTCCCCGGGCCGGCTGAGCCATCAGCGCCCGGGCAGGCTCTCCTGCCCGGGCTCGGGAGCGCCGGGCCAGCGGCATAAATAGCCCGTTTTCTAGTATGTTTATTCTAATTAAACCCCGTATTCTGCCCTCGAACTGTTACAGACACCCCTGTAGACAACCTATCTAGGAATTGAATCATGGCCGGACAAACAAAAGCTGGAACCGCCACCAAAACCGCTGCCAAGCGCAAGCCTGCCGCCAAGCGCAAGCCCGCCGCCAAGCGCAAGCCGGTAGCCAAAAAAGCCCGCAATGAGTTTGCAGCAAAGGCACAGGAAGCCAGCCGCAATGCTTTCCTGGCCGGCCTCGGCTTCTACGGCAAGGCCTTTGACCAGGCGCAAGAGCAGTACAAGAGCATTCAGGACCAGATGGAAGACCGTCGCAAGAAAGCTGACAAGCTCTACAAAGAGCTGGTAAAGCGCGGCCAGAAAGTCGAGAAAAACGCTCGGGTCGCCCTCAAGGATATCGAACTGCCCAAGCTTGAACTGGACAGCCTGACTGACCGCAAGAAGCTGGACAAGCAGCTGAAGAAGGTCCGTTCACGCTTTGCTGAACTGAAAGAAACTGTAGGTTTGAAGTCTGCCGCGTAAGCGGATCCCATCCAGGAGGACTTATCCCCTCAAAGGGGAATTTTTGGGGCCACATTGTGGCCCCTTTTTTTTGTCCGGTAATCTGGTTTAATGGTTGGTCCTGCGGGTATATCAGTGACTGCGGGCAGCCTGAGGACAACAGTATGAGCGACGAAAAGAACAAGGTGACGGACAAGGCCAGTGAGATCGCAAAAAATATCTGGCTCGCCGGGGTCGGCGCTTACGGCCGGGCCGTGGATGAGGCCCAGGGACGACTGGAACGGGCAATGGAGCCCCCGAAGCTGTTCCGCGACCTGGTAAAGGCCGGCAGCGCTCTCGAGGAAGACGCTCGCAGCGCGCTGGAAGTCAGCGCCGCCGCCAAGAGCTCGGTAGAGCAGCGCATCCACCGTGTGCGGGAGAATTTCCACATGCAGCGCCCGGCGCGGATAGAGGATATCGCGGCACTGCAGAAAAAGGTCGACTCCCTGAGTCGCAAGGTCGACAAGCTGGCAAAAGCCCTGGCGGCGCAGGGCCTGGGTGACAAACCCGCGACCCGGGGAGCGACCGCAAAGCGCAAGGCAGTGAAAGCAAAGCCCGCGGCAAAAACACCCCGCAAGAAGACGGCGACCGGACGGCGCAAAAACACCTGATAACCGCGTTTCATGAAAACGAGGGACCGTATTCTCGAAACCAGCCTGGCACTGTTCAATGGGGAGGGTGAGGCTCACACCACGACCATTGATATTGCCAACGAGGTGGACATCAGTCCCGGCAATCTCTACTACCATTTCAAGGGCAAGGACCAGATCATCGCCGAGTTGTTCCAGCAATACGAGCTGGCGCTGGGCAGCACCCTGACGGCGCCACTGGAGCAACCCCTGAGCGCCGAAAAAGGGCAGGTGGAAAATAACTGGTACTACCTTTATGTGGTGATGGAGGAGATGTACCAGTACCGCTTCCTGTACTACAACCTGGACGATATCCTGCAACGCTACCCGGATATCAGGAAGAGTTTCAAGCGACTCATCCAGCTCAAGCGGGCCGCCCTGTTTGCAATCTGCCAGAGCCTGCTGCAACAGGAGATCATCGCCGCTCGCGACCAGCAGCTATTGGGGCTGGTCGACAACATGACCCTCACCCTGACCTTCTGGTTCAACTACGATCAGCTACTGCACGATGACAGGGCCCCGGAGATCACCATCCACCAGGGAGTGCTGCAGCTGCTGACCATGGTGGCCCCCTACCTGGGGGACAACGAACTCAGTTTCTACCGGGACTGCGAGAGTATCTATACCAGCTTGCTGCAGCAGGCGGAGGAAGGGGGCGCTACCTAGGCCCCAGCAGGATCACGTCGGCACCGACAATGTGCAGCGGTGTTCCCTGCCGCTGCGCCCACCACTGCCAGGTCTGCTCGCTGAAAAAGCACACGTGGGTGGGATCGTTCTTGTAGTGCCAGCCCGCGAAGGCCGGGCGGTCACGGACCAGCTTGGTCATCAGGCCCAGCCAGCCCCCCGGCTTCAGCAGCGCCCACAGGCGCGCGAGCTCGGCACCGGGCCGGTGCAGGTGTTCAACCACCTCGGTGGCACAGATGAAATCATAGGAATCCTCGAGAGCGCCCGCGTCCGGCCGGTAAAAACTGTCGTAAAGCGCCACTGTATATCCCGCCTCCCGCAGCATGCAGGCCAGCGCCGGGGCGGGGCCGCAGCCAAAATCCAGGCCGCGGGCGCCCGGGGCCAGCCGTTCGGCCAGCGGCAGCGCCAGCCTGGATAAAAATGTGCGGTAGCCTTCATCGTCCACCCGGTTTCGGTGCAGGTCATACTCCGCCCGCTCAGCGTCCCGGGCCAGGTAGTACGCCGGTGGCACGAACACCAGTGCGCAATCGAGGCAGCGCAGGTAGGGGCGTCGGCGGTCCTCGTGAAATGGCACGGTTTCCCGCCCGTTACACAGGGGACAGTGCATCGCGTCGCTCATCTGCTATTATTCCCCGTCACACCATCATCCGTTTAACCAGGAGCGTAACATGACCATCAAGGCCGGCGACAAGATACCCAGCAGCACCCTCAAAACCATGGGCGAGAAAGGCCCAACCGATATCAGCACCGGCGACATTTTTGCCGGCAAGAAAGTCTTGCTGTTTGCCGTTCCCGGAGCGTTCACCCCCGGCTGCAGCGTCACTCACCTGCCCGGCTACGTGGTCAACGCCGACAAGATTAAGGCCAAGGGTGTCGATACCATCGCCTGCATGGCTGTGAACGATGCTTTTGTTATGGACGCCTGGGGCAAGGCCCAGAATGCGGAAGAGCTGCTGATGCTGGCAGACGGCAATGGTGATTTTACCGCCGCACTCGGCCTGGAACTGGACGGCAGGGGCTTTGGCCTCGGCACCCGCAGCCAGCGTTTCGCCATGATTGTGGATGACGGTACCGTCACCCACCTGAACGTGGAAGCCGGCCCCGGCGTGGACGTCAGTTCCGCCGAGACCATGATGGGCCTGCTGTAACGCGCAGGAGCCTGCCCCGCCCGACGGCAGGGTCGGGCAAAGGTCGGGCAAATGTCGTTAAGAGGTCAGGCAAAGGTCAGGTAGCAGACGCTACTGATAATCCCGGCACCCAGCAGATTCAGCCAGATACCCTCCCGGGCCATACGCGCGGTGGTAATCAGGCCGCTGCCGAACACCACCGAGTTGGGTGCAGTGGCGACCGGCAGCATAAATGCGCAGCTGGCGCTCATGGCGGCTGGCACCATGATCAGCTCGGGCTTGATGCCCGCGGCGAGGGCCGCGGCTGCCAGTACCGGCATCAGCAGGGTGGTGCTGGCCGTGTTGGACGTGGTTTCCGTCATCAGGCTCACCGCCAGGCAAATAATCAGTATCAGGGCGAATACCGGTATGGAGGTCATACCTGACAACCACTGGCCCATCAGCTCGCTCAGGCCCGAATTGACGAAGCCGCGGGCAAGGCAGATACCCCCCGAAAACAACAGCAGTACCCCCCAGGGAATGGTAGTGGCCCGCTCCCAGGTCAACAGCCGCTGCCCCTTGCCGTCCGGCACCAGGAACATCACCACCACAGCCAGCAGGGCCACCGAGGCATCGTTGGCCTGGGGCAGCCCCAACCAGGACGACCAGCCGCCAAAGGGCTCGCCCCGGGTGATCCAGGCCAGGGCCGTCAGGGCGAATACAATCATTACCCGCCGCTCTTCTGTCCGCCAGCGGCCCACCTCGGGCAGTTCCACCGCGATAGCCCCGCGCAGATTGCGGGTGAGCACAAACGCCATGGCCGGCACCATCAGGACCACCACCGGCAATGCCCAGCCCATCCACTGGGTAAAACTGATCGACTGGCCTGTCGCCTGTTCGTATACCTGCATGAAGATCAGGTTGGGCGGGGTGCCGATGGGGGTCCCCAGCCCACCGACGCTGGCCGCGTAGGCGACTCCCAGCAACAGCGGAACGGACAGCTCTGCCTTGTGTTCGGTGGCATCGAGCACCGCCAGCACCACAGGCAGCAGCATCAGGGTGGTCGCGGTATTGGAGATCCACATACTCAGCACAGCCGAGGCGGCCATGAAGCCCAGTACCAGGCGTCGCCCGCTGCTGGCGCCGAACAGGCGCACCATGCCCAGGGCAATGCGCCGGTGGGCTCCCGAGTGCTCCATCGCCTTGGACAGCAGGAATCCGCCCAGCAACAGCAGGATCAGGGGCGAGCCGTAGGCCTGCCCGACCTCCGCCGGCGTCAGTACACCCAGCAGGGGCAACACCGCCAGGGGCAGCAGCGATGTGACCGGAATGGGAACAGGCTCAAACACCCACCACAGCACGCACAGAACGGCGACAAACCCCACCACGGCGGTATCGCTCCCATGACCTGCGGCAGACAGGCTGGCCGCGGCCGCAGCGGCCGCCACTGGCCCTATCCAAAGGGCTACATCACGCACTGCCGGCATTTTTTTGAGTTCCCTTTCTGTTATCGACCGACCAATTACCGGCCGAGTCCTTGGTGGCTATATCCTGTCCCAGCCACCGGGCAGAGTAAACCCCGGGGGCTGGTTCGCCGCCGGCACAGTGGCCGACCACTATGGGCTAGAGTCCACCCGGCGGAAGGATTACACTGCGATGCATTATGCAGAATCCCCCATCCACATTGATTGATCGTTTTGCGCGCCGCGTGGACTATGTCCGCCTGTCGGTAACGGACCGCTGTGATTTCCGCTGTGTCTACTGCATGGCCGAGAAAATGACGTTCGTGCCCAAACCACAGGTGCTGACCCTGGAGGAACATTTTCAGGTAGCCCAGGCCTTCACCGAGCTCGGTGTCAGCAAAATCCGCCTGACTGGCGGGGAGCCGCTCATTCGCACCGACATACTGACCCTGGTAGAACGCCTGGGCCGGCTGCCGGGGCTGGACCAGCTGGTCCTCACCACCAACGGCTCCCAATTGCAGCGAATGGCGCAGCAGCTGAGGGACTGCGGGGTCAGGCGCATCAACATCAGCCTGGACAGCCTGCAACCCCGGCGGTTTCGCCAGCTCACCCGCCACGGCAACCTGGACCAGGTGCTGGCCGGCATAGAAACCGCCATCGCCTGCGGCTTCGAGCGAATCAAGATCAACGCGGTGATTCTCAAAGGCCGCAACGAGGACGAGGTACTGGACCTGGTGGATTACGCCTACCGGCGCGGTATCGATATCGCCTTTATCGAAGAGATGCCGCTGGGGCATATCGTGGAACACGACCGGCCAGCTCAGCTTCTGCAGCAGTGCGGAGCTGCGCGCTGTCATCGGCCGGCGCTACAGTATGCATGCCCTGGGCGACCCCGCCGGCAGCGATGGCCCGGCCCGCTATTACAGCCTTCCCGGCAGCACCACTCGCCTGGGCTTCATTTCTCCCCACAGCGAAAACTTCTGCCACCTGTGCAACCGCGTCCGGGTGACGGCCGAGGGCCGCCTGCTGCTGTGCCTGGGCAATGAACATTCGGTAGACCTGCGGGCGGTACTGCGCCACCCCGGGTTCACACCCCAGGCCCTCAAGGCAGCGATCGTCGGCGCCATGGCACTCAAGCCCGAGCGCCACCATTTCAACGACAGCAGCGAGCCGCAAATCGTCCGCTTCATGAATGCCACCGGCGGCTAGCCCGCGATACCCCGGCTAACCCGGACCCGAACTAACGTGTACAATGGCGCGGCGTTACAAGAGGTGCCCCGGTGCAAATAGACAATTTCCCCCAGCTGGCTTCCGTCGAGGCCATCGAGCAGGGCTTTGAAGCTTTCGGCTATATCTGCAGTCCCAAGATAGCGACCGCAGTATTCCTGGCATTCCAGTTGCGCAAACCCATTCTGGTGGAAGGACCACCGGGAGTGGGCAAGACCGAGCTCGCAAAAACCACCGCGCTGTTGCTGGACCTCCCCCTCATTCGCCTGCAGTGTTACGAGGGGCTGGATGAAGCCAAGGCCCTGTACGAATGGAAGTACGGCAAGCAGCTTCTGTACACCCAGGTGTTGAAAGAAAAACTCGGAGACCTGCTCAAGGGCGCCAAGGGCCTGGCCGAGTCGGTCGAGCGGCTGCACCAGTTTGGCGATATTTTCTATTCGGAAGATTTTCTCGAACCCAGGCCGCTGCTCAAGGCCATGCAGCAGGAGCGCGGCGCCATACTGCTGATAGACGAGATCGACAAATCGGATTACGAGTTCGAGTCGCTGTTGCTGGAGATCCTGTCTGACTACCAGATATCCATTCCCGAGATCGGCACTATCAAGGCCCGCACCTCGCCCATGGTGTTTCTGACCAGCAACAATACCCGGGATATCTCCGATGCCCTCAAGCGCCGCTGCCTGCACCTGTATATCCCCTTCCCCTCGGTGGAGCTGGAAGAGCGCATCGTGCGCAGCCGGGTGCCGAACGTGGACGCGCAACTGCGCCACCAGCTGGTCGAGTTCGTGCACTCCCTGCGCCAGCTTGACCTGAAAAAATCCCCCGCCATATCCGAGACCATCGACTGGGCCCGCAGCCTGCTGTTGCTGCACGCGGGCCAGCTCGATGAGGACCTGGTGAGAAGCACACTGAATGTCCTGCTCAAATTCGAGGACGATATCGAAGCGGCGGATGCCGAGCTGCGCACCCTGCTGAGCCAGAACTGACGGGGCAGCCGGGCATGCAGTCAAACCTCGTCAGCTTCATCCAGGTTCTGCGCACCCACGATGTCAGGGTATCGCCGGCAGAGACACTGGATGCGATGGCGGTGGCGACCACACTCGGCTACTCGAATCGCAGTCTGCTGCGCGACGGCCTGGCGATGACACTGGCCAAGACACCGGACGAAGAGGCCATTTTCCTCACCTGCTTCGACCGCTACTTTGACCAGCGCCTGGCGGATTTCTCCCGACCCGGGGCAGCCGCTGAAGATGAGCCCGACAGCGCAAGCGCGCCGGGAGAGACACCCACCGGGCCGCAGGACCCGGGCGCCGAAATGGGCGAAATATCCCCACTGGCCGCAGCCGCGGCTGAAAACCCCAGCCTGGGCGCATTGCTGGAGTCACCTCTGATGCAAAGCCTGGCCGGCAATGACCGCAATGAGCTGACGGTCGCCATCGGCCGCGCCGCAGACCGGGTCGGCCTGCGGCAGATACAACTGTTCACCCAGAAGGGCCAGTTTACCCGCAAGATTCTCGATGAGATGGGCGAGGAGCAGCTGCGCGGCGCGGTGATAGAGCTGGAACGACAGGGGAACCCGGCCATTATCGAGCTGCAGCGCTACCGGGATATCCTGCGGGAGGAGGTACGTGCCTACGTCGAGCGGGAATACCTGCTGCATGCCGACGGTAAAACCCGGCAGTTCATGGACGAGGTGTTGAGCAAGACCCGCCTCAACAACATCGAGCACATGTACCTGCACAAGGTGCACGAACTGGTACGCAAGATGGCAAAGAAACTTGCCAGCAGGCACTCCCGCAAGCGCCGGCAGCTGAAGCGCGGCCAGTTGAATATGGGCAAGACCATCCGCAGGGGCATCGCCAATGATGGCGTGCTGTTCAACACCTACTGGCGCCAGATTCGCAAGGAAAAGCCACAGATACTGGCCGTCTGCGATGTCAGCGGCTCTGTTGCCGCTTACGCCAAGTTCCTCCTGCTGTTTCTGTACAGCCTGCAGGATGTTCTGCCCAAGGTGCGCAGTTTCGCCTTCTCCAGTCACCTGGGGGAGGTCAGCTCCTATTTTGACGATTACCCCGTGGAGAAGGCCATAGAGCTGGTGAACCGGAAGTACGGCGGCGCCACCGACTACGGCAGCAGCCTGCAGGATTTCGCCGGGCTCGCACTGGATGACATCAACAGCAATACCACCGTCATCATCCTGGGAGATGCGCGCAACAACAACGGCGACCCCAGGCTGGATATCATGCAGGGTATCTACCAGCGCGCAAAACAGGTCATCTGGTTGAATCCCGAATCCCGCCGGGCCTGGGGCAGCGGCGACTCGGAAATGTTGCGCTACCAGAGCACCTGTCATTTTAGTGCCGAATGCAATAACCTTAAGCAACTCGAGCGCATAGTCGACCAACTTCTGAAGAGCACCAGCTAGGCCTTCCCATGAACTATATCTGCAAGGACTGCAGCTACCGCGGAAATAAAAGTGGTCAGGACGGCAGCTGCCCGGCCTGCGGGTCGTTCAAGCTGAGCGGACAGTCCGGCCAGGAGACCCCTGCACCAAAGGCAGGCAAGCTGCGGCTGATCCTGCTGGTTGGACTTTGGGTTTACCTGATCGGACTGATCATCTGGAAACTGAACCACTGAAACTGACAGCCGAACATTTTCCCCTGCCCTGTTCACTGCGCGAGTCGGTGATAGATCGCTATACCAAACAGGCATCGACCGCGTCAGGCACGCAATCAATGGACACGGGGGAACTGCTGGGCTACCTGCGCAGCGCCGACTGTCTCGAGCTTGCTCCGCTGGAGTCGGTCCAGGCCCAGACCGAGGCCATAGGCGATCCCTCCATGCCCGCCGCAGAACACCTGGCGGTACTCAGGTGGCTGGGGGACGCCTTCGATCACTGGGAGACAACTTTCCCTCTGGAAGAGCCATTGCGGTCGGAGCTGCGCCGGCTCAAGCCTCTCGCCGCAAAGCTGGCGATCACAGACCCGGACTTTCTCGTGGCCGGACAGCACCCCTTGCACCAGATGCTGGATACGCTGCAACTCGCAGCCGTGGGCTGGCAGGCGCGACTGGGCAGGGTGGGCGAATCCCTGCGCAAGCAGTTGTCTGGCGCCGTCGAGGAGGCCGTTGCCTGCTTTGATGCAGAGGGTTCCGATCTGGCGGCGCTGTGCGCCCGGGTGGTGGCTGCCACTCAAAAGGACCTGGCGCGAGCGAGCCGAATGGCGCAGCGCACCATCGAAACCGAACAGGGCAAAGCCAGGACCGCCGAGGCGAAGTGGGCCGCGGCCGCCATGATCAATGCCGAGCTGGAGCAGTTCAGGGTTCCACCGGGCATCGGCGAGTTCCTCAAGGGACCCTGGTATGAAAGTGCCCAACTGGTCCTGCTGAAGTTTGGCGCAGAATCAGAACAGTGGGCGCAAATGTGTCAGACAACCAGAACCCTGCTGGACTCACTCCAACCCATCGATGAGGGAGATGCACCCGAAAGACGCCAGCAACTGTTTGAGACGGTGCGCAGGCTGCCCAGGGAACTCAAGCGCTGGCTGCTTAGCGTGCAGGACCAGAGCGAGGTGGTCGAGCAAGCAACCGGCATGGTCGAATTCGCTCACATGCAGGTGCTGCGCAAGCAACCACTCGATATGGAACTGGCGGATCCGATCCCGCTCGCCGTACAGGAGACGATCGACACTGCGCACCAGGCCCTGGACTCGATCGAAACTGGCCAGTGGTTCTGCGTGGAAAGGGAAGAAGGCAAGCCGCTGCGGGTACAGCTGATAGCGCGTACGCAGAGCACAGGCGGATTACTCTTTGCCAACCAGGCAGGTATCCGGGTGTTCCAGCAAAGTTTCGAGGAGTTCACCGGGCTGCTTGAGCGCGACAAGGTATCAAAGCTGGACAGCGGTGCCAGTTTCAGCCGATCGCTGGCCGCGGCGGCGGGCATAGACAGCAGCGCCAAACTCGACACCCTGCTTGGCGCAGCGGTTGTGCAGGCCAGGCAGGCAGAGGAGGAGCGGCAGCAGCGGGAACAGGAGCGCCTGCGGCAGGAGCGGGAGCAGGCCGAGCGCCTCGAGCGGGAACAGCGGGAGGCGGAGGAACTGCGACTGCAAACCGAGGAAGCCGCCAGGCGGGAGACCGAACAGAAACTCACCCTGGAAGAAATGGAACAGCTGGAGCGCGAACAGCGGGAGGCGGATGAACTCCAGCGGGAGTGGGACGAAGCGTTGCGCCGGAAGCAAGAGCGGGAGGCTCCGCAAGCGCCACCCACAACAAGCAAACCGGCGTCGGCCCCGGCGGCGGGTCTGGCAGAGGGCGGACCGGGCGGTGCCGGGACGCCAGCGAACCAGGCATCCCAAACCGGCGCGCCGCGGCGGCCCCTGAACTCAATCTGCTCATGGGTACCTGGCTGGGCTTTCACGACGGCGACACCCCCCTGCTGGCGAAACTCGCGGTGCACGATCGGGAGCAGAATAACTATATCTTCGTCAATCGCAGTGGCATCAAGATGCGCCAGCTCAACAGCCAGGAACTGCTGGCACTGATGGAAAGCGGGATGGTTGACGTCCTGGAAACCAGGTCCAGCTTCAGGGACGAAATCAGCAGGGCGAAACAGAAATCCCAGGACTAGGCCTGAGGGGACGAGGATAGACAGCCATGCCAGAAGAACAGCGCAGACATTTGCGACTTCCCGTAGAAAGTACCGTATTTATTGAACTGGTATCACCCGGGGTCGGCAGCGCCACTGCGGGCAAGGTGGCGGTCTGCAAAACCCTGGATGTGTCCCGGGGCGGCCTCCGTGTCAGCCTGGAGCATGAACTGGTGGTTGGGGCGATACTGCAAATAGGCATTGAACTGCCGCAACGGGAAGAGACGCTGTATCTGGCGGGTGAGGTCAGGTGGTGCCTGGCGAACGAGGCGCCCGAAACCGGGTGGTCCGCCGGGTTCGCACTCCTGAATGCCGGCGACTCGGATATCGACAGCTGGACTTCGCTGCTGGTGGACATGGAGCACTGAGCGCGCCCCTAGACCCGCTCAAAAAATACTTCCCTTGTCCTCGTCCAGTTCCGCCAGGCTGAGGCCGCCGAGGTCGCCGCCGCCGCCTGCTGCGGGCGCCGCACCGTCCTCCTTGGCAAACTTGATCTTGAGCCGGACATTGTTGGCGGAGTCGGAGTTACGCACCGCCTCCTCTTCCGATATGAGGCCCTCCTGGTACAGCTCGAACAGCGCCGTATCAAACGTCTTCATGCCGATATTTTCCGATTTGCGCATCACCTCTTTCACCCCGTCGATTTCACCCCGCAGGATGAGATCGGCGATCAGCGGCGTACCCAGCAGCACCTCGATGGCCGCGCAGCGCTTGCCGTCGACGGTGGGAATCAGGCGCTGCGACACGAAAGCCTGGATATTCAGTGACAGATCCATCAGCAGTTGCTGGCGCCGGTCCTCGGGAAAGAAGTTGATGATCCGGTCCAGCGCCTGGTTGGCATTGTTGGCGTGCAGCGTGGAGATACACAGGTGGCCGGTCTCGGCAAATGAAATGGCGTGCTCCATGGTTTCCCGGTCGCGAATCTCCCCGATGAGAATCACGTCCGGCGCCTGGCGCAGGGTATTCTTCAGCGCGTTGTGCCAGCTGCGGGTATCCACACCCACCTCGCGCTGGTTGACGATGGACTTCTTGTGGTTGTGCACGTATTCCACCGGGTCCTCGATGGTTACGATATGACCGCTGCTGTTGCTGTTGCGGTAATCGATCAGCGCCGCCAGGGAGGTGGATTTGCCCGAGCCGGTCGCGCCCACAAACAACACCAGGCCGCGCTTGCGCATCATCACGTCCGTGAGGATGGGCGGCAGGCGCAGGGACTGCCAGCTGGGAATCTCGGCGACGATGTTGCGGGCGACGATGCCCACCTCGTTGCGCTGCACAAAAATGTTGACGCGAAAGCGGCCGTAGCCCGAAATCGAGGTGGCCAGGTTCATCTCCAGCTCCTGTTCGAATTCAGCCTGCTGGGTGGCGTCCATGATCTCGTAGGCTATTTCCTTGATCTCACCCGGTTGCATGATGTCGCTGGCAATCGGCTTGAGCTGGCCCTGGAACTTGGCGCAGGGTGGCGCGCCCGTGCTCAGGTAGAGGTCAGACCCTCCCTCCGACGCCAGGATTTTCAACCATTCGGCAATTCTCAAAACATGTCCCCCGGTGTGCGCAACGCGTTCCAGCGCGCTGCAGTTCTGGCGATATCAGGTCATTCTGCTGATGCAGCCGCAGCTGACGGCCGCCTGCCCCGCGAGCCCGTCCGCCACGTCCCGGCTACTTTAGCATCTTGTCGCCGGCGGACAAGTGCCCTTGTGCACTTACCTGCTCAGGCCTCACTTCAGGCAACCGGGAAACAGCATTCCTCTGGCCGGTAGCCAGCTGTCATGCGCGGCAATATACTCCGGGGGTGTATAGCCAACCCAGATTGAAACCATGGAAAATGAACGCCCGACACCCCTGATCCAGGACACCGAGACCACCCGCAGAAAACTGGAGTCCTGGCTGTCAGACCAGCGCGGCCACCCGGTGCACATTCCCGCGCTGACCATCCCCGAGTCCAGCGGCATGTCGAATGTTACCCTGCTGTTTGACGCTCAATGGCAGGAGAATGGCGCCACCCGCAGCGAAGCCTGCGTCGGTCGCCTGCAGCCGGAAGTGGAGCGCCCGGTATTCCCGGCCTATGACCTGGGCCTGCAGTACGAGGTGATGGCCAGTATCGGTCGCCACAGCGATATACCGGTGCCGGAGCTGCGCGGGCTGGAACTGGACCGCTCACTGCTGGGCGTACAGTTCTACATCATGAAGCGCACCCCGGGCAGGATTCCCCCGGACATGCCCCCCTACAACATGGACGGCTGGATGGTGCACGACACCAGCGAGGCCCAGCGAGCAACCATGTGGCGCGCGGCGGTGGAGACAATGGCGCAACTGCACGGCCTCGATTACCGGACCCTGGGCTTCGGCCACCTCCAGCTGCCCGGCACCACGCCGCTGCAGCAGCAGCTGGCCTACTGGCAGGCCTACCTCGACTGGGCACTTGAGGGGGACGGCCACGCCATCTGCCAAACGGCCCTGGACTGGCTGGGAGCCAATCAGCCGGCAGATGAACCCACGGTCCTTTGCTGGGGTGATTCGCGCCTGGGCAATATCATTTTCAGGGAATCCCTCGACGGGATAGCCGCCGTGCTGGACTGGGAGATGGCGGTGCTCGGCAACCCGGTGCAGGACCTGGCCTGGTTCAACTACCTCGACGCCACGTTCTCCGAGGGTCTCGGCATCCCCAGGCTGGCCGGCCTGCCCGGCTACGAGGAAACCGTTCAGCAGTGGGAGCAGGCCACCGGGTTTGCGGCCCGCGACTACGACTACTACCTCATCTTTGCCGGGATGCGCTACGCCCTGCTCCTGTCCCGCATCATGCTCGCAACGGGGCAGCACGAGCAGGTACAGGAAAACTTTGCCTGCCAACTGTTACAAAAATACATGGGGCGACTCACCTGAGTGGCGGCGCCGGCCCTGGCCGCGCGCGCCTGTACTCTGCCCGTGGGTAAATATACACTTGGCGCCACTGTCCAGGGGCAGCCAATACGGACGGCCCACATCAGCCGGGGCCTGCCCGCCAACGGGCCACGCCACTGCCCATGAGTAAAGGAGTTTTGCTTGGCCTCCCACCTAGACCACCAACTGCAGGAAATGGCAGACGCAGACTCTCACGCCATGCTCAGGGCCATCAGCCGGGGTATAGAAAAGGAAAGCCTGCGCATCACGCCCGAGGGCAAACTGGCCCAGACTCCGCATCCGGCCGGGCTCGGCTCAGCCCTGACCCACGCATCCATCACCACCGACTATTCCGAGGCGCTGCTGGAGTTCATCACGCCGGTGAGTACGGATATCGAGGAGAGCCTGCAGACGCTGGAGAATATTCACAGCTTTGCCTACGGGGAACTGGGCGACGATATGCTGTGGAGCGCAAGCATGCCCTGCATAATGACTGGCGACGAGGGCATTCCGGTGGCCCACTACGGCAGCTCCAACGTGGCGCGTATGAAAACCGTCTACCGGCTGGGGCTGGGTCACAGGTACGGCCGCCTGATGCAGGCGATCGCGGGCATCCATTACAACTTTTCCATGCCCACGACCTACTGGGAACGGGCATGGCAAAGAGCGGGTAGCCCGGGCGAGCTTACCGATTACATCAGCAGCCGATATCTCGATCTGATCCGCAACTTCCGCCGCCATTCCTGGCTGCTGATTTACCTCTTCGGCGCCTCCCCGGCGGTCTGCGCCAGCTTTCTGCGAGGCCGCGAAAACCCAGGACTGGTACCCTTTGACGAACAGGGCCGCAGTCTGCACCTGCCCTACGGCACGGCCCTGCGCATGGGCGATCTGGGCTACAACAGCGCCGCCCAGAAGAGCCTCAATGTCTGCTACAACTGTCTCGATGCGTACGTGGAGACCCTGCGCTGTGCGATCCTGAGCCCGCACCCGGACTACCGCCATATTCCCCGGGGCCAGAACGGGGACTACCAGCAGTTGAGTGACAGCCTGCTGCAGATCGAAAACGAGTTTTACAGCCCCATCCGTCCGAAACGGGTGACCCGTCCCGGTGAAACACCCCTTACCGCGCTTCATGGGCGCGGCATCGAGTACATCGAGGTACGCTGCGTCGACGTCAGCCCGTTTTCCCCGGTGGGGATTGACGCCGGGCAGATGCGCTTCCTCGACACCTTCCTCCTGTACTGCCTGCTGGAGGAGAGCCCGCCCTGCAACGATACCGAACAGGCCAGCCAGGCTGCCAATCTCGAGGCCGTGGTCAATCGCGGCCGGATGCCCGGCCTGCTGCTGCAAACCGCGGAGGGGGAAAAACCCATGGCCGAGTGCGCCGGCGACCTGTTTGCCGGTCTTGCCCGGGTTGCGCACCTGCTGGACGCGGCAACCGGCTCGACCCTTTACAGTGCCGCCACACAACAGCAGGCGGCCGCCGTGGCCGATCCGGAGTTGACACCTTCTGCACGGATACTGCGGGAAATGCGGGAGAGGGACCTGCCGTTTTTCCGCCTGACCATGGACTACAGCCAGCGCTGGGCGCGCCATTTCCGCGGGCGCAAGCTGAGCCCGGAGCTACAGGATGCCTTTGAGCGCGAGACCCGGCGGTCGATCGAGGCACAGCGCGAGATCGAGCAGGGCGACAGCATCAATTTCGAGCAGTATCTGGACAACTATTTTGCCCAGTACCGCGCCCTGTAGTATGCGCACCAGTATGCGCATCCGTGTTTCGGCCGGCGGGCGCGATGGTCGGACAGGACGCCGGGGCAATTGAATTTCCTGGCCCACTTCCACCTGGCCTGGCCTGACGAGGGGCTGCTGGCCGGCGGGCTCGAGGGTGACTATTACAAGGGGCCACTGCGCGGCGAGCTGCCTGTAGCCATCGAGCGCGGCGTGCGCCTGCACCGCGCCATAGACGCCTACACCGACAGCCACCCTGTGGTGACCCAGTTGCGGCGGGACTTTCCGCCGGAGCTGCGCCGCTTTGCGGGTATTCTGATCGACCTGAGTTTCGACCACTTTCTCAGCAAATACTGGGCGAACTACAGCGAACTGCCGCTGGCGACATTCAATGCCCGGGTATATCGCAGCCTGCTGGGCCAGGAATACGCCCTCAGCACCGGCTCCCGCCGGATGCTGGCACGCATGGTGGAGCACGACATTCTTGGCCTGTACCTGGACTGGGAGACGGTACCTGCCAGTGCGGGGCGTATCGGCGAGCGCTTTCGCCGCGGCAATCCCCTGGGTGACGTCGGCCGGCAGCTCACGCCGGCCAGGGATCTGCTGGAGCAGGCCTTCCTGGCTTTCTATCCGGAGTTACAGGCCTTCAGTTCACAGGCGGAAATGAGACTGGATGACACCAGTGACGGGGGTCGCCCGGCCAATATTGCACTCGGACGCAAAAGGCCCTAACGTAGCCTGCCACGCCGGCTACGCCCGAACAACACAGGAAAACCGCAACAATGCTTCAAACCCTGTCACCGCGACTGGTATTCTTCGGCCTGGCCATCACAGCCCTGATCGCCATGGTGTTTGCGCGCTTCTACCTGGAGGAGATCCTTGGCCTGCCACCCTGCCCGCTTTGCATGACCCAGCGGGTCTTTGTGGTCCTGTGGGGCGCTATCGCCCTGCTGGCCGCGCTGCACAATCCGGCCACCACGGGGCGGCGGATCTATGCGGCACTGTGTTCGCTGGCCGCGATCGCCGGCGGCGCGGTGGCGGTGCGGCATGTCTGGTTGCAACACCTCCCCGCCGACCAGGTGCCGGCCTGTGGCCCCAGCCTCGAGTATATGCTGGACACACTGCCCTTCAGCGAGACCCTCAGCCTGGTATTGATGGGCGATGGCAACTGCGCTGCAACCCAGTGGACATTCCTGGGCCTCAGCATTCCCGAACAGACCCTGATCCTGGCCACAGCGGTGACCGTGGTATGCCTGTGGCAGCTGTTTCGCAAGTACCCCTGAGTGACCTCCCGGCGGTTGCAGCGCGATAACGGCCTTGCCGAGTCACCGCCGGCGACCCTATAGTTACCAGCCCAGGAGTCCATCCGCAGGAAGCAGACCATGCCACACCGAAACGCCAACCCGAATCAACAGTTTGTCGCAGTGGAGGAATTGCTCACCCGCTGGCTCAAGGAGAGACGCGAATTACTGGGCAGGTACACCGAGATCGCCGTGGCCCTGGACAGCGACCCCGAAGCCACGAAACTGGCCCAGCGGCAGAAAACCCTGTGCGCTGTGCTGGTGGACTATGTGTCTGCGGGGCATTTCGAGGTCTTTCACGAGCTTCTGAATGAAGCCGAGAGCTTTGCCGACGGCAGCGTGGCCCTTGCCAGGCAGCTCATGCCCGCGATCGGGGATACCACAGAGGTTATTCTGGCCTACGAGGAAAAATACGGGAGCGGGGACGCCCACCCGACAACGCTGCAGCGGGACCTGTCGTCCCTGGGGGAGGTTCTCGAAACCAGGTTTGTGCTGGAAGACCGGCTTATCGCCGGCCTTCACAACAGGCATCGGCACCTGGTGGAAAACCAGGCACCTCAGCCGACCTAGCCTTCTTTGGCAGGCGCTTCTTCGGCTTGCTCTGCCTGGCTGGGGATGGAAATCAGCTCGACATCGAATACCAGTGCCGAGTTAGGCCCAATGGCCTGGCCCGCACCACCGGCGCCGTAGCCCAGATCGGGCGGAATCACCAACTTGTACTTTGAACCCACGGGCATCAGCTGCAGAGCCTCGGTCCAGCCGGGGATGACCTGGCCAACGCCAAAAGTGACAGTCTCGCCGCGGGTGTAGGAGGAATCGAATTCAGTGCCGTCCGGCAGCGTGCCGCGGTAGTGCACCTCAACAGTGTCTTCCGGACCCGGCTTGGGGCCTTCTCCGGCTTCGATAACCTCGTATTGCAAACCCGAGTCGGTAGTCACCACACCTTCACGAGCGGCATTTTCAGCCAGGAATGCAGTGGCGACAGCCATATTGGCCTCTGCCAACGCCGCCTGGGCTGCCTGTTGCTCGGCAGCGGCCTTTTCCTGGTAGGCCTGCATTTCGGCGTTGATTTCGTCTTGCGTCAGGCGAGGCTCTGCGCCGGTCATTGCATCGCGCAGACCTGCGGTGAAAGCGTCCACGTCCATGGGAACCTCATCGGCTTTCATGCGGGTTCCGAGGGTGAGCGCGATGCCGTAGCTCAGGCGCTGCTCGGTTGTTTCCAGCTGGACACCGGCCGGCGCAGCAGGTGCAGCCTCGACGGGCTTGCTGGTTTCGGCGGTTTGTTGATTACAGGCTTGCAGTGCGACCAGGCCGACCACGGCAAGCGGAAGTGCATACTTCTTCATAAATTCCTTCCAATCATCAGAAATGGGAGTATCGCGTATACGCGTGTCAAAGCGAGTGTTCACCCCCCGGGATATAACGGGAGCCCCGTTACTGACAGCCTGGCGGCTAATCAGTTCCGTTAAAGAGCGTGGGCAGAGCAAGCGATTCGCAGTGGCCGCACATCTTACTATCGAGCCCCTGCCAGCGCCACCCCAATCCCCACCTCGCCAGCGGGCGGGAACTGACCCCGCAAGCATCAGCGGCACAGGCTTCTGGCCGCATCCGGCCGCTGCGGGTAGAATTCGCGTCCTCATGATTATATTGCGCGACATAAGTCTCCGCCGGGGCAGCAAATTGCTGCTCCACGACGCCAACGTGACTATCCAGCCAGGCCAGCGGCTGGCGATGATCGGCGCCAACGGCTGCGGCAAATCCAGCCTGTTCGCCCTGCTGCTGGGGGAGCTGGGGGCGGACAGCGGCGACATAGAGGGCATGGCGAAACTGCGCATTGCCCATATGGCCCAGGAAGTACACGCCACAGATATCCCGGCCGGGGAGTACGTCTGGCGCGGCGACAGCACACTCGCGCAACTGCGCGATGAGCTTGCGCAGCTGGAGAACTCCGGCCAGTTCGACGCGGCGGCGCTGATCCACGGCAAACTCGAGGAGATCGACGGCTACAGCGCCGAGCGCCGGGTCGAGCGCCTGCTGCAGGGCCTGGGTTTCGATGAGGGCGCAGCGGCCCGGCCGGTCAGTGATTTTTCCGGTGGCTGGCGTATCCGTCTCAACCTGGCCCGGGCCCTGATGACGCCATCGGATGTGCTGCTGCTGGACGAACCCACCAATCACCTGGACCTCGACGCCACCCTGTGGCTGCAACAGTGGCTGCAGCAATACCCCGGCACCCTGCTGATGATCTCCCATGACCGGGATTTTATCGACGCGACCTGTGAGCGGATCCTGCATATCGAGCAACAGCAACTGCAGGCCTACAAGGGCAACTATTCCGATTTCGAGCAGCAGCGAGCCGAGCGCCTCGCCAACCAGCAGGCCAGTTACGAGAAGCAGCAGCGACGTATCGCCGAGATCGATGATTTCGTGCGCCGCTTTCGCTACAAGGCCACCAAGGCGCGGCAGGCCCAGAGCCGCCTGAAGGAGCTGGAGCGCATGCAGGCGCTGGCCCCGGCTCATATCGACTCCCCCTTCGACTTCAGCTTCCCGCCTCCCGCACGCAGCAGCGACCCGCTGCTGCGCCTCGATGGCGCCCGCCTCGGGTATGGCGCAGCCCCGATACTGTCAGGGGTAGAGCTGCACTTGCGGCCCGGCAGCCGCTACGGCCTGCTGGGCAAAAATGGCGCCGGCAAGTCCACCCTGCTGAAGAGCCTGGTGGGCGACCTCCCGCTGCTGGCGGGTGAGCGGACCTGCGGAGAGCACTGCCAGATCGGCTATTTCGACCAGCAGCAGCTGGAAGCCCTGGATTTACAGGCCAGTGCCGCCCTGCACCTGCAGCGTCTGAGCCCCGAGGCCCGGGAGCAGGACATCCTCAACTTTCTGGGAGGCTTCAATTTTCGCGGCGACGCCGCCACCAGCCTGATCGCCCCCTTCTCGGGCGGCGAAAAGGCCCGCCTGGCTCTGGCCATGGTGGTGTGGCAACGCCCCAACCTGCTGGTCCTGGATGAGCCCACCAACCACCTCGACCTGGATATGCGCCACGCCCTGGAGGTGGCCCTGCAGGCCTACGAGGGCGCCCTCATCCTGGTGAGTCACGACCGCCACCTGTTGCGCAATACCGTGGATGAACTGCTGCTGGTGCACGATGGGCGGGTGGAGAGCTATGCCGATGACCTGGAGGGCTATGAGCGCTGGATTCTCTCGAGTTATCGCCAGGTCGAGCGCAGCGAACCCGCTGCCGCGGACAGTTCGCGCAAGGAAAAACGCCAGAGTGCAGCCGCCCTGCGCGAAAAACTGCGCCCGCTGCAGAAAAATATCGAAAAGACCGAACGCGAGATGAGCGCAGTGGAGGCCGAGCAGGCGGAGTTGCAGACCAGGCTGGGCGATACCTCGCTTTACTCGGAAGGGCGCAAGCAGGATCTGGCGGACCTGTTGCGGCGGGAAGGGGAACTCAAGGCCCGGGCCACCCAGCTTGAAGAAGCCTGGCTGGAGCAGCAACAGGCGCTGGAGGAGATCTCGGGTCCCTGAACAGCCTCCGCCCGCAAGGTTTTCAGCCTGGCGTCATTGCCCCACCAGGCGCAGTTTCGCCGACCGGTCGAGCTTCTTGATGGCGGCCTCCCGCTGCTGGGCGGCACTGCGATCGGGTGCGGCGGCGGACCACAACAGCTGCACCGGACGACGTCCACTGGTATAGCGGGGACCGCCCGCCAGCTGACCATTGTGCTGTAACAGTCGCTTCTGCAGGTCCCGGGCAACCCCGGTATAGAGGCTGCCATCGGCGCACTGCAGGATGTAGACCGACCAGTCTCCGGCCACAGTCGGCGTCACTCAGGCCAGCGCCAGCACCTCTTTCACGCATTTGCTGATGCCGCTGTAGGCCTCGGCCACACCGCCGGCCAGCATATAGGCAGGGGTAGTCACCAGTTTGCGCTCCTTGTCCACCCGGGCCTCGGACACCGGGCAGGCCAGGTGCTCACCACCCATCGCCTCGATAGCCGCGGCGGTCTCGGCGTCATTGCCGATGGTGCAACGGCTACCCGCCCCGCAAATAGCCGTCGCCATGACCGGTGCGATACACATCAGGCCTATGGGCTTGCCGGCCTGGTGGAAAGACCTGGCGATGCGCAAAAAGTCCGCATGCACTGCCATTTCCGCACCCGCCACCGCGAAGTTGCAGAGATTTTTGGCCGCACCGAAGCCACCCGGCACCAGCAGGGCGTCGAAATCACCAACGTCCAGGGACGCCAGGTCCAGGATATTTCCCCGTGCGATCCGCGCAGCCTCAACCAGCACGTTGCGGGTTTCCCCCGCCACCGGCTCCCCGGTCAGGTGATTGACCACGTGCATCTGCTCGATATCGGGCGCGTAACACTGATAGCTCGCACCCTGCTGCTCCAGGCTGAGCAGGGTCAAAACCGCCTCGTTGATCTCCGCCCCATCGTAGACGCCGCAACCGGCCAGAACTACTGCCACCTTAGCCATTACCTCACCTCCGTTGTTACTGCGTAAGTCCGGCACCGAGCCGGAAAAGCCTCCATTTTAGCATCCCCGGCGCGCACGATCAGCCCGCGCTAACCCCGGCACCAGCGATGATAGCGCTCCACCCAGCCCAGCAGGCGTTCGGGCTTGCGGGCCTTGCGCCACTCGCCGGCCAGAAAGCGGTTGCTCTCTCCCAGGGTGGGGTAAACATGGATGGTACCGAGTATCTTGCCAAGTCCGATGCCGTATTTCATGGCCAGCACAAACTCCGCCAGCAATTCCGCCGCATGGTAGCCGACGATCGTGGCGCCGAGGATACGATCTTTACCCGGCGCCGTCAGCACCTTGATAAAGCCATGGGCTTCCCCGTCGGCGATGGCGCGATCCAGGTCATCGATATCGTAGCGCGTGACCTCATAGGCTATCCCCTGGGCATCGGCATCCTGTTCATTGAGGCCCACCCGCGCCACCTCCGGATCGGTGAAGGTTGCCCAGGGCACAATCGAGTAGTCCACCTTGAATTTGCGAAAGCGGCCGAACAGGGCGTTGACCGTGGCATACCAGGCCTGGTGACTGGCCATATGGGTAAACTGGTAGGGGCCAGCCACGTCGCCGCAGGCAAAAATGGTCGGTATGCGGGTGCGCAGGTGGTCGTCGACCGTCACGGTCCCCGCCGCGGTCAGGGGGATACCCAGCGCTTCCAGGCCCATGTCCTCGACGTTGGCGTGGCGACCGACCGCCAGCAACACGCGGTCGAAGACCAGCTCTTTCTGGCCATCGGGCGTTTTGAATGTCGCCCGCTGGCCATCGGCCTCCCGCCTGAACGCCAGCGGCTCATAGCGGGTATGCACGGTCATGCCGTGCGCGACCAGGGTCGCCGCCAGTGCAGCCGATACCTCCGGGTCCTCCCGGGGCAGCACCCGGTCGGCATGAGTGACCAGGGTCACCCGGGTACCCAGCCGGGCCAGGGCCTGGGCGAGTTCACAGCCGATCGGCCCCGCGCCCACCACCAGCAGGTGATCCGGGGCCTCCCGTAGCTCCCACACCGTATCCGAGGTGAGGTAGTCCAGGGTCTCGAGGCCGGGAATGTCGGGCACCCTGGGGCGGGCGCCGCTGGCGATGATGATATTGCGCGCGGCCAGGGTGCGGCCGTTTACCTCGACCTCCCAGGGCGAGACGATACGGGCATTGCCCTGCAGACAGTCCACCCCCAGGGATGTAAAGCGCTCGACCGAATCATGGGGCTCGATGGTCTTGATCACCGCCTGTACCCGCTCCATCACCCGGCGGAAGTTAACCTGCACCGCCATCGGCTCCAGGCCATACTCCGGGGCCCGCCGGGCATACTCGGCGATACGGGCGGAACGGATAATTGCCTTGCTGGGCACACAGCCCGTGTTGAGGCAGTCGCCACCCATCTTGTGACGTTCGATGAGTGTCACCTTCGCCCTGACCGTCGCGGCGATCAAGGAGGCCACCAGACCCGCCGAGCCGGCGCCGATAACGATCACGTTGGTGTCAAACCGGGCGGGGCGCCGGTAGGGCGCGAGCACCCGACGCGCCTGTATATAGCCCAGCAACCACTTCGCCAGCAGGGGGAAAACAGCCAACAGGACGAAGGACAATAACAGGGCCGGGGAGATGATCCCGGAGGTGGATTCCAGCTCGCCCAGCTGGGTACCCGCGTTCACATAGGCGGCGGTCGCGGGCAACATGCCCAGCTGCGAAACCCAGTAGTATCGCCAGGTCCGAATCGGTAACAGGCCCATCAGCAGATTGATCACAAAGAAGGGGAAGATGGGCACCAGCCTCAGGGAAAAGAGGTAGAAGGCGCCGTCTTTCTCGAACCCGGCGTTGACTGCCCGCAGTTGCCGGCCGAATCTGTCCTGCACCCAATCGCGCAGCAGCAGGCGCGACACCAGGAACGCCAGCGTGGCGCCGATACTGCTGGCAAAGGAGACCAGCAGCAGCGCATACCAGAAGCCGAACAGCGCACCTCCTGCCAGGGTCATGATCGCCGCCCCCGGTACCGACAGGGCGGTCACGCCGACGTACAGCGCAAAATACAGCAGGCCCGCCAGGGCGGGGTTTTCGCCATACCAGGCGCGCAGTTCTCCGACACGCTCCTGCAGGGTGTCGAATTGCAGGTAACTGCCAAGGTCGAAGTAGAACCAGGCGGTGATGGCCAGGGCAATGACTGAGAGTACGGCGATTTTCTTGATCGACACGGTTGGTTCACCTGTTGTTTTTTTGTGGAGCCTCTACGGCTTATGGGAGACTACTCTTACCTATGTGACAAGACCACTTCGGGGTGGTTCGATCAAGTTTTGTTCCTGATTCCAAGCCGGTGCATGCGAAAAGGTGCGATGCCCGGACCCGCCGTAAATACGTCCATGTAGGCTCGTGTCCCGAACGCGGACCGGGCCATCCATGGCCTCCAACGGTCCGGACACGCACCTTTTCGCATGCACCTCACTAGCGCTTTACTGCGAGAGGCAAGTGTCTCCATGTGCCGATGCGAGCGCAGGAAGTGGAGCCTGTCTTCTCAGGACCGTGTGAGGCCAGGGACGGCCGAACACGAGCGCACATGGATGTGCTTGTGGCGGGTCCTGAGAAGACAGGCTCCGCTTCCTGTGCGTATCATAGTGGACAAGACAAAAATACACCCCGACTTAGCCGGAACTGGCGGACCACGGCTATGCCGGCGAAGCATATGAGCATGCCGAAAAACTCTACGGACGCGGTTGTGCACCCAAACTTCGGTGGTATCATTGTCCACCTCAAAAGCCGCGGACGACTCGTCCGCCGATCAACCGGAGAACACCATGAGCGACCAGATCGTACACGTCAGCGATGCCACCTTTGACGCAGAAGTACTCAATTCAGACATCCCCGTGCTGGTGGATTTCTGGGCCGAGTGGTGCGGACCCTGCAAAATGATTGCGCCGGTACTGGACGAGATCGCCGCCGAGTACAGCGGCAAGCTGAAAGTGTGCAAGGTCGACGTGGACGCCAACCCCGACATACCGCCCAAGTTCGGCATTCGCGGAATTCCGACGCTGATCATGTTCAAGGGCGGGAACGCCGAGGCGACCAAGGTGGGCGCGCTGTCCAAGACCCAGCTTACCGCCTTCATCCAGGAAGTCGTCTAGCCAGTCTCGGCCCGGAGCGATCCGGGCGCCACTGCCCGGTATCGCAAGTGCCTGTTATTGAAAGTCTTCCAGGTTCAAAAAAGCGGTAGACGACACCTGCCGGGCATGCTACCTTCTGTTCCGTCGCACACCCTCGTGCGCCAATAATAACTCGCCACCCAATATTTTTTTTAAAACATCGCTCGCTGGCGTCGTCAGCATATCTTCACCCGTACAACATATTCCGACCCCTCCAATACAACAAAGCTACTTCCTCTATGAATCTTACCGACCTAAAAACCAAATCCACCCAGGACCTCATCGATATTGCTAAAGAGATGGGGCTGGACAACATGGCTCGCTCGCGCAAGCAGGACATCATCTTTGCCATCCTGAAGCGCCACGCCAAAAGTGGAGAAGACATATCCGGCGATGGTGTACTGGAAATCCTGCAGGACGGCTTCGGCTTCCTGCGCTCTGCAGACAGTTCCTACCTGGCGGGGCCGGATGATATCTACGTCTCCCCCAGCCAGATTCGCCGCTTCAACCTGCGCACCGGCGACTCCATATCCGGCAAGATCCGGCCACCGAAGGACAGCGAGCGTTATTTCGCCCTGCTCAAGGTCAGCGAGATCAACTTCACCAAGCCGGAAAACTCCAAGCACAAAATCCTGTTTGAGAACCTCACTCCCCTGTTCCCGAATGAGCGGCTGACGCTGGAAACGGGCAACGGCAGCACCGAGGACCTGACCGGCCGGATCATCGACCTGGTAGCGCCGATCGGCAAGGGTGCCCGCGGCCTGCTGGTGGCGCCGCCCAAGGCCGGCAAGACCATCATGATGCAGAACATCGCCCAGGCCATCATTACCAACAACCCGGAATGCTACATCATCGTACTGTTGATTGATGAGCGTCCCGAGGAAGTGACGGAAATGCAGCGCTCGGTGGGTGTACGGGGCGCCGAGGTGGTAGCGTCCACCTTCGACGAGCCGCCCTCCCGTCACGTGCAGGTTGCCGATATGGTGATCGAGAAGGCAAAACGCCTGGTAGAGCACAAGAAGGACGTGATCATCCTGCTGGACTCCATTACCCGCCTGGCCCGCGCCTACAACACCGTCATTCCCAGCTCCGGCAAGGTACTTACCGGTGGTGTCGACGCTCACGCCCTGGAGCGCCCCAAGCGCTTCTTCGGCGCGGCGCGAAATATCGAGGAAGGCGGCAGCCTGTCGATCATTGCCACCGCACTGGTCGACACCGGTTCCAAGATGGATGAGGTAATCTACGAAGAGTTCAAGGGCACGGGCAACATGGAACTGCACCTTGACCGCAAGGTCGCCGAGAAGCGGGTCTACCCCGCCATCAATATCCGTCGGTCCGGCACCCGCCGCGAGGAGTTGCTCACCGCGGAAGACGAACTGCAAAGGATGTGGATTCTGCGCAAGCTGCTGCACGGCATGGAAGATCTCGCCGCTATCGAATTCCTGTCCGACAAGCTCAAGGACACCAAGACCAACGACGAATTCTTTATGTCGATGAAGCGCAAGTAACACGCTTCCGTCCCCAACTGCGCGCGCGATTGCGCGCGCGGTATTCAACGTGTACTGTCCCTCACGATACTCATTGCAGTCATGGCAGCGGACGGTGCTAACAGGTGAAATATACAGATTTACGGGATTTCATTGCGGCGCTAGAACAGCGCGGTGAGCTGGTTCGCATCAGAACCGAGGTAGATCCCGTGCTGGAGATGACCGAGATTGCCGACCGCACCCTCAGGCGCGGCGGCCCGGCCCTGTTGTTCGAAAACCCCAAAGGCTTTGACACACCGGTGCTGGTAAACCTGTTCGGTACCGAGCAACGGGTCGCTCTGGGGATGGGCAAGGAAGACATCGGGGCATTGAGGGAAATCGGCGAACTGCTGGCTTACCTGCGGCAACCCGATCCCCCCAAGGGTATGCGCGACGCCTGGAGCAAGGCCCCGGTGCTCAAACAGGTGCTCAATATGGCACCGAAACTCGTACGCAACCCGCCCTGCCAGTATCACGCCCAGCTCGGGGATGAGGTCGACCTCTACCAGTTGCCGATACAGACCTGCTGGCCCGGAGATGTCGCGCCACTGGTGACCTGGCCCCTGGTCATTACCCGCGGCCCCAGCAAGGAGCGCCTGAACCTCGGCATCTACCGCATGCAGCTGATCGGGCGCAACAAACTGATCATGCGATGGCTGTCACACCGGGGTGGAGCCCTGGATTTTCGCGACTGGCAACAGCAATACCCCGGGCAACGCTACCCGGTCGCTATCGCGCTGGGTGCGGATCCCGCCACCACGCTCGGGGCAGTCACGCCTGTTCCCGACGGCATATCCGAGTATGCTTTCGCCGGCCTGTTGCGCGGCAGCAAAACCGAAGTTGCCGAATGTTTCACCGCGACATGCCGCGAACACGGACTCACCGTGCCGGCCACCGCAGAGTACATCCTCGAAGGCTACCTGGAACCGGGCGAGATGGCCGCAGAGGGACCGTTCGGTGACCACACGGGCTACTACAACGAGGTAGAGCAATTCCCGGTATTTACCGTCGAGGCGATCACCCACCGGGAGTCACCGATTTATCACAGCACCTATACCGGGCGGCCGCCGGACGAACCGGCCGTGCTGGGAGTGGCACTAAACGAGGTCTTCGTGCCCCTGCTGAAAAAGCAGTTCCCGGAGATCGTCGACTTCTACCTGCCGCCGGAGGGTTGCTCCTACCGTATGGCGGTGGTGACAATGCGCAAGGAGTACCCGGGACACGCCAAGCGGGTGATGCTGGGGATATGGTCCTTCCTGCGCCAGTTCATGTACACCAAATTCATTATCGTCACCGACGAGGACGTCGACGCCCGCAACTGGCAGGATGTGATCTGGGCGATGACGACCAGGATGGACCCGCGGCGGGACAGCGTATTCATCGATAATACGCCGATCGACTACCTGGATTTTGCCTCCCCGGTGGCAGGCCTCGGCTCGAAAGTCGGGTTTGACGCCACCAATAAGTGGCCGGGGGAGACCGAGCGGGAATGGGGCCAGCCCATTGCGATGGACCCTGCGGTGAAACAGCGCATCGACGACTTGTGGGACCAGCTGGGCATCGGCTTGTAGACCTGCGCAACCACCCCAACCAATGCGCGCCTGCGCCCGCTCCTCAGCCCCGAGTCAGCAGCCGCTGGTCCGGAACGATTTTGTCGGGCCGTGGCAGCCTGGGCAGGTGGTTCTCCTGCAACAGCAGACCCTCGCGAAAATAGGCGGCGGCGACATTGGCCTGGCCCATCGCGCTGAGCAGCCTGCCGAGTTCGGCACAGATCTCGGGGCTGCGCTGCAGGCGGTAACTTTTCTCAAAATAATCCCGCGACTTGCCCCACAACTTGTCCCGGGCGGACAGCCGGCCCAGGCACAGGAATAGCTGGGCGTCCTCGGGATGATCCGCCAGCCAGCCCTCCGCACGAGCCAGCTGGCGCCGAACGTTCTCACTCTCCACGTAGCCGTAAATGCGGACCAACTGGGAATCCCAGCCGTGTTTGAGGGTGCCAAGTATCGTTTTTTCCGCGAGTTCATGGTCTCCCAGCGACACCAACTGACTCGCGAATTGGCGGACCATATCGTTATCGTGATGCACGGCGGCCGGCAGTTTCTTCCAGGTATCGCCCAGGGTCTCGAGGCTGCCGCCGCGAGAAGGGTCGCCAGCCTGTTGCAGCAGCCGGCCGTAGACATCGTGTTCGAGTCGCTGCAGTTCATCGAAGTTTAGGATCCGGTATTTTTTCAGCAACGGCAGCAGCTGGGCCAGCCCGGCACTGTCATTGAGACCCGTATAGGCCCGCTGCAGCAGCGCCAGTGCCTGCGGGTAACGGCCCGGGCTGCGGCGCGCATCCTGCAGAGTATTGATAGCCTGCTGATACTGTCCCGCCTGCAGCTGTATCTCGGCCCGGGCCAGCGCCACTGCCACCTTCGCCGAGCCACTGGCTTCCTCGGCTGCGAGCAGCTGCTGCTCGGTCTGCTCCGGCTCGCCCAGCTGCGCACTGGCTCGCGCGGCCAACAGGTAATTGACCAGGGGGGCATCATTACTGCGGGTGCCCCGCAACAGTTCCCGTCGCGCTTTCGACCAATTGCCCTCGATGAAATTGACCAGCCCCCGATCAGTCAGGCGCGTGGCCCGGCGGCTGCGGCGGGAGCCGAGCCAGCCGGACAGTGACTTCTGCCCGCCAAAAATCCGGCGCAGCAGGGCAATCAGCCCGTACAGCAGGAGCGTAAATAACACCAGCAGCACCAGCCCGACCCAGAGACTGGATTCCAGGGTGTAATCCCCATAGGCCAGCAGCAGGTAGCCGGGATCGGTTTCGATGAGTGCTACCACCCCGACGCCGAGCAACAGGGCGATCAGGACTAGGGCAAATAACTTGCGCATGGCCTACTCCGCGCCTCCCTGCTGCAGACGCTGTTTCATCACGTCGTCGAGCGCCTCGACCGAACCTGTGATATCCGGCAGGTCTGTCGCGATATTGGTCCCAGCCAGCGTGGCGATTTCACCGGACATGGCGCGGGCCGCAGCCTCGTCGGACTCAAAGAATTCCCGCACCCAGTGCTGCGCCCGCTCGAGGCTGTCCCGATAAAGCAGCTGATTGCCTGACAGCAGTGCGATCTGCGCCTGCTCCAGCAGCATACGCAAATTCTGCCGCACCAGCCCTTCCCACTGGGGATCCATCAGGGCCTGCATGGGCTCATCGCGACGCCGGATAATGATGTAGTCAGAGAGCTTGGCCAGGGCGGCCTCGTAGCCCTGCCGCAGGCGAGCCTGCCAGGTATCCGCGGGCTCTGGTGCGGGCCTCGCCTCGCGCTCCGGCAATTGAAAGATCACCAGCTTGTCCGCCTGTTCCACCAACGCCGCCAGGCGCAGGTAAATACCTTCCACGTCGATTCGCGGTATCGCCCTTACTGCCGCCAGGTCACTGGCCAGCGCGGCGCGCACATCGTGCAGCCGCGGACTGTCCAGCTGCGCCAGGATACCGTCGGCACTCTCCAGCAGGGACTGGGCCGCGGCAGCATCGCCGGCCATCAACAGCTGCTGGTTCGCCAAACGTGTCAGGTACTGTGCTTCCGCCAGCAGCCAGTCGTCGCGCTCATCGGCACTGTAGCGGGCCAGTTCCGTACCCTGCTCAGCCAGTTTGCCGCCCAGGTCTGCCAGCTGCGACTGCACGGATTCAATGCTCTGGGCGAGGCGGCTGGTCTGGCCGTCCAGGTCACCGGTACCGGCCTGCATTTTCTGCACGGCCGCATCCAGCTCCGCGCGCCACTGCCGGTTGAGTCCGTCAAGATCCGGTGCGGCGCGCCCGGCGCTGGCCTCGATCGCCTCCAGCCGCGCGGCAATACCGGCATCGCCGCGCACCAGTTGCTCGCGGACCAACCAGCCCAGCCCGCCCGCGGCGACCAGTGCCAACAGCAGCGCCAGCCAGGCAACGACGGAAGAGGAGCCCTGTCGCGCGGGTTCGGGCTCCGACACACTGCTGTCGGGGGGAGCTGCAACAGTGCGTGGCGCCTCCTCCGGGGCCTCATCGACCTGTATATTTTCCCCCGCGGCGGCAGTCTCCTGTGCCAGCTGTTCGATATTCTTGTCTTGCTGATCACTCACAAGCTTTTTCTCCAGCAGTGGTTTGCCAAGCTGCCAGGGCGCGCAACATCGCGCTGTCCGAGGCATTTTCTGCGGTGATTACCCTGCCAAAACCGGCAGCGAGCGCCATTTCCGCGACCCGCGCCGACGGTACGAGCAGGGTGATATAGCTAAACTTAGTGGTTTCCGCCGGGCTAAGCAATGCCAGCAGATTGGCAAGGCCCTCGCCGCTGCTGATCATAATGAGACCAATGTCCCACTGTCCCAGCTTTTGTGCCAGCTCGCCCGACCCCAGGCAGGGGGCTGCGCGCCGATAGCAGGCCAGCTCCTCAACCGCGGCGCCGCGCTCACCCAGCCTGGTGCCCAGGGCCTGCCGCCCGCCCTCGCCCTTGACCAGAAGCACGCGCTGGCCCGCCAAATCCTGCAACTGCGGCAGTGCCAGCAGGCCCTCGCTGGTCATGTCGGCTCCAGGGGTGTGTGCCTTGATACCGAAGGGCAGCAGCAGGCGGGCCGTTGCATCGCCCACCGCATACCACTCAATCCCGACCGGCAACTGGGGCCAGCAGGACTCTATCCATGCCATGCCAAAGCGCACCGCATTACCGCTGACGAAGATAATGTGCTGGAACCGGTCGAGGTCCTGCACCAGCTGACGCAGCGAAGGCGCAGGTTCAGCTAATGGCAGCAGTTGCAACATGGGAAGACTGTGTACTGTGAATCCGGCGTCCGCCACCGCGGCGCACAACTCCTGCGCCTGCCCCGGGGGCCGGGTCACCAGTACAGCGGTGGCGTGTTTTGCAGTGGCCGGCAAGTCAGAAACCTCGCGACCTAGCCGTGCTGGACATCTGCGAGAATCGCGGCGGCGCCCTGTTCCAGCAGCTGTTCCGCGACCTGAACGCCCAGCTGCTGCGCCTGCGACGCGTCGGCCTCACCCTCGGCCCGCAGGATCAGTGAACCATCGGGCTTGCCCACGAGACCGCGCAACCAGAGCCGCCCCGAGTTCGCCAGGTGCTGCGCATAGCAGGCAATGGGCACCTGGCATCCACCCTGCAAGCGCTCGTTCATGGCGCGCTCCGCGGTCACCCGCTGGGCGGTGGGCTCGTGGTGCAACACCTGCAACAGTTGCAGCACATCGCTGTCGGCGCTGCGCAGTTCGATCCCGACTGCGCCCTGTCCTCCCGCCGGCAGGGAGTCGGTCACCGCTATCTGCTGCGCTATACGCTCACCGAAGCCCAGCCTGATCAGGCCGGCGCTGGCCAGGATGATCGCATCGTAGTCACCCTCGTCGAGCTTGCGCAGGCGCGTGTTGACGTTGCCCCGCAGGAATTTCACCTGCAGGTCCGGCCGCCGGGAGCGCAACTGGCACTCGCGGCGCAGGCTGGAGGTACCCACCACGCTGCCCGTGGGCAGTTCTTCGAGAGATTTGAAACGGTTGCTGACAAACGCGTCGGAGGGGTCTTCCCGCTCGCAGATGACACCCAGTCCGAGCCCCTTGGGAAATGCCATGGGTACATCCTTCATCGAATGCACGGCAATATCGGCGCTGCCATCCAGCAGGGCAGTTTCCAGCTCCTTTACGAAGAGACCCTTGCCGCCGACTTTTGCCAGCGGCACGTCCAGCAGCTGGTCTCCGCGGGAGGTCATGCCCAGCAGCGCTACGGTCAGTCCCGGGTGAGCCGCCTCCAGGGCGGCCCGAACGTACTCGGCCTGCCACAGCGCCAGGGGGCTTTCACGGGTGGCGATCGTCAGGGTCGAAAGCATGTGCCGGGTTCCTTGTCAGCAAGCCGCGCATGATAACAGCCGGGTCCCGCCCTCGCGAGGGCAAGGGTTCAACTCTCGACCAGCCGCTGCTTGACCTGGGCCAGGTGGCGGCGACTGACCACCGGCCGGTGCTCGACCCCGTCGAGCACCACATGCCAGGTTCCGTCCTCATCGCGCTGCAGGCGAAGGACGTGCGCACGGGCGACCAGCGCGTTGCGATGCACCCGCAGGAAGCGGTCGCCAAACTCCCGCTCCAGTTCCTTGAGCGTGTCGGGAATCAGCAACTGTGCCGACGGACTGCAGGCGGTCACATATTTCTGCTCGGCCAGCAGGCACCGGATATCGGCCACGGGCATGGTCTCGAGACCCCGATGGCTCTGGCTGGCGAGATGCGCGCGCTGCCCGGGGCGGGCTGGCGCCGCGCTCCCGGGCGAACCATCCAGCGCGGCCAGCGAGGCCAGCTGGACCCGGTTCACCCTGCCGGCAACCGCCAGCGCACGCGCCAGTTCTGCCTCGCGCACAGGCTTGAGCAGATAGGCCACGGCCTGGTGCTGCAGGGCTTCGAGCGCGTATTGATCGTAGGCGGTGCAGAAAACCACCGCCGGGGGCTGGGCCTGCTCATCGAGGCGCTCGGCCAGTTCGATGCCGCTCATACCCGGCATGCGAACGTCGAGCAACAGAAGGTCGGGATTGTGCTCGCGAATCAGCGCCAGAGCCTGCTCGCCATTGGCCGCCTGCCAGCAGTGAGCCGAAGGCTGCAGCTTCTGTAACAGGCGCAGCAGGCGTTCCCGCGCCAGCGATTCATCATCGACAACAAGAATCTTCACACCATGTCCCTCAGTGGATAACTGAGCTCGACACTGAACACCCCGTCAGCCTGTAAGGTCTGCAGCTGGCCCTGGGCTGCGAACAACACCGCCAGGCGCTGGCGTATGTTTTCCAGCGCCATCTGGTGTCCACCGCTGCGCGCCGCTGTTTCGGGTATCGGGTTCTGGACCAGCGCCTGAACAGTGCCCGCCTCCTCCCGCACACTGACCCGGATGGCGCCACCCGCAGTAAGCTGCGCCACGCCGTGGTACACGGCATTTTCCACCAGCGGCTGGAGGATCAGGCTGGGCATCGGCAGCGCCAGCAGATCCTGGGCCACATCCCAGACTACCTGCAGCCGGTCCCCGAGGCGCAATTTCTCGATGGCCAGGTACAGCTCGCAAAGGCGCAGCTCGTCCGCCACCGTGGTGGGACGGTTGTGCTCCTGCAGGCTGACCCGCATCAGTTCCGCCAGGTCCTCCACGGCCCGCTCGGCATCCTCAGGGCGGGATATGATCAGGCTGGCAATACTGTTGAGGGTATTGAACAGGAAATGTGGCCGAATTTTGGCACGCAGTGAGTCCAGCCTGGACTGCAACTCCTGCTGTTTCTGCACCAGCAGCTGCTGCTGCAGGTAAAAATAACGCAGCATGATGCCGCTGAGCACCGCGGCCACCAGCAGGTTGCGCACGAGCCACCAGGCCTGGCCGGACCCACTGTTGAAATGTGGCAGCAAGCGCCAGGCGGCCAGACTGCTGACGGCGGTAACGGCCAGCACCACCAGCAGACAGCACAAGCTCGCCAGGGGCAGGCTGCTGCCGCGGATAATGCCGCGCAGGGCACATATCAGCGCCGCACTCAACAACACCACCCACTGGACGAACAGGGAGCAAAGAGCCAGTTTTTCCCAGTCGAAAGCCGGCAGGCCGCTGGCGCCCAGGACGTATACCAGCACCATCAGCTCGACCAGCAAAACCATGAAGAAAACCGAGCGCGGAGCGCACAGGTCCGGAATGAAAAACTCCCCCGGTGCCATGCCCTCCACTGCCTGTGCCACCTGCCCCGGTGATGGCTGCATAAACGGTTCTCCCCTGCGATAACTGGTATACTTGCACCCTTACCCGGCCCCGACAAGTCAAAATATACCGATACGCCGATGCGGCCACACCCGGGCGCCGCGCCTGGTTTTAACAGCAGGAATCCATACGAAATGAGCGATCAGCAAGAGACCAGCAAGCTGTGGGGCGGACGCTTCAATGAGCCCACCGACAGTTTTGTGCAACGTTTCACCGCGTCGGTAAATTTTGACCAGCGCATGGCCGATGAAGACATCACGGGGTCGCTGGCCCACGCCCAGATGCTTGCGGCGGCGGGCGTACTCAGCCCGCAGGAACTGGCGGACATTCGCCGGGGCCTGGGCCAGATACGCGACGAGATCGGCGCGGGGCGCTTCAACTGGTCGGTGGAGCTGGAGGACGTCCACATGAACATCGAAGCCCGGCTCACCCAACTGATAGGCGTCACCGGCAAGAAGCTGCACACCGGGCGCTCGCGCAACGACCAGGTGGCCACCGATATCAGGCTCTACCTGCGCTCCGCTATCGACGCCATCGCCGCCGAGCTGACCCGGCTGCAACAGGGCACCGTGGGACTGGCGGCCCAGCAGGCCGATACCATCATGCCCGGCTTCACCCACCTGCAAACCGCCCAGCCGGTCACCTTTGGCCACCACCTGCTGGCCTGGAACGAAATGCTGGAGCGGGATTACGGCCGTCTGCGGGACTGCCGGGCGCGCCTCAACCAGTCACCCCTGGGCGCCGCGGCGCTGGCGGGCACCACCTACCCGATCGACCGCAACATGACCGCGGCGGCGCTGGGTTTCGACCGGCCCACGGAGAATTCGCTGGACTCGGTATCCGACAGGGACTTCGCCATCGAGTTCTGCGCCTTCGCCGCACTGTTGATGACCCACCTGTCGCGGATGTCGGAGGAACTGGTGTTGTGGACCTCCGCCCAATTCAATTTCATCGAGCTGCCGGACCGGTTCTGTACCGGCTCCTCGATCATGCCGCAGAAAAAGAACCCGGACGTGCCCGAACTGGTGCGCGGCAAGGTGGGCCGGGTCAACGGCCACCTGGTGTCACTGCTGACCCTGATGAAGAGCCAGCCCCTGGCCTACAACAAGGACAACCAGGAGGACAAGGAGCCCCTGTTCGACACGGTCGATACGGTGCTCGATTCGCTGCGCGCCTTTGCCGACATGGTGCCCGCCATCCGGCCCAACAAGGAACAGATGCGGGGGGCCGCACGGCGCGGCTTCTCCACCGCCACAGACCTGGCGGATTACCTGGTGCGAAAAGGACTGCCCTTCCGGGACGCCCACGAGGTGGTTGGCAAGGCGGTTGCCCAGGGAGTGGCGACTGGCCAGGACCTGGCCGAAATGCCGCTGGCGACGCTGCAGGGGTTTTGCCCCGACATCGAGGCGGACGTATTCGAGGTGCTAACCCTGGAAGGCTCCGTGGCCGCGCGCGACCACCTTGGGGGCACGGCGCCGCGGCAGGTTATGGCTGCAGCGGAGCGCGCCCGCGAGCGACTGGAGCTTCGCTAGCGAGCGCTCAGCCGCCGCGATAGCGCAGGCTGGCCTGAAAGGTAACGTCGGCGGCTGTTTCGACTATGATGTCCTCCACCAGGCTGAAGTCCACCGACCAGCCCGGCAGGAAGCGCCAGCGCACCCCGCCGGTAAAGGTGGCCGCAGTGTCACCAATGGCGGTGATATCGCTGTTGGTGGGCGCCGCATTGCCATCGAGTTGCGCCAGTAGCGACCAGCGCTCGTTGAGCAGCCAGTCCAGGCTGAGACCGGCAAACCAGAGGTCCTGTTGCTGTATGTCATCCAGCAGGTCACTGTCGCCGGCGCGCAGGTAACCCACCTGCCCGTGCCAGCGCAGGGGCAGGTCCGTCAGGTGAGCCCCGGAAAAGCGCAAGGCGACAAACACATCATCGCCGCCACTGCCGAGAAAGTCGTCATCGTCCCCGACACCGAACTTGTAACCCAGTGCCACACTCGCCGTGGCATCCTTGTCCTGATAAAAGGCGTAGTTCAGCGCCAGGGTGATATCGCCCAGTCCGGAACTGCTGTCCTCCAGCATGAAGCCCGGCGAGGAAACGGAGGCGTAGCGGTAATCCAGCAGGTCCCTGGGCACGTCGGAGCGCCCGCCATCAGGCATTCCCCAGAGGTCGTGCCAGTCGTCGATGACCCGGTCGAGGTCGCCACCGCTCTGCTCCAGCCAGGGAACCTCCAGCTGTACATCCCAGCCCGGGGCCAGGCCATAGCGCAGATCCAGCGCAAAACGCAGGGTCTCGCCATCCAGGTTCAGATACTCACGGCTGCTGGCGTCCAGCACATAGGTATTGGCCACACTGCTGTGCAGCGCCACTCCCAGCGGCGCCCGTGGCCTCACTGTCCGCGGAACGCTGGGAGGGCAGGCCGAGCAAGCCCGCCACCGGGCTGAGGTTTTTGACATACAGGGGCTCGCTGGCCACCACGGGCAGCGCGGCAGACACCGAAAACAACAGCAGGGGTGCCGCTTGCCAGGACTTGTTCAAACCATCACTCCAGATTTCGCCACCGCAACACATTCAATGATACGGGCTGCTCGCGCCGCTTACTAGCGAGCGCTATAATCCCCCGCTTTGCCAACCGGAACCGGGCTCATGCGCTACACAGTTGCCACCCTTGCACTCGCCGCCGCACTGCTGATGAGCGGCTGCGGACAAATGGGTCCGCTGTACGAACCCGAGGCGAGCGGCCCCGTGCCGGCTCCCCCCCCGGCTACCACCACAACACCTACTCCCTGACGAGAGCGCCCCATGGAATATTTCCCCTACCGGGACGGTAAGCTGTACGCCGAAAACGTGGCGGTGAGTGAAATCGCCAGCGCCCATGGCACGCCCTGCTACATCTATTCACGGGCCGCTCTGGAGGCGGCCTTCGGTGAATACCGGCAGGCTCTCGCGGACTGCGAGCACCTGGTCTGTTACGCGGTCAAGGCCAACTCCAACCTGGCAGTGCTGAATGTACTGGCCCGTCTGGGCGCCGGTTTCGACATCGTCTCGGCGGGCGAGCTGGAGCGGGTCGTGGCGGCCGGGGGCAAGCCGGGCAACATCGTATTTTCCGGGGTGGCAAAAAAGCCCGCGGAGATGGCCCGGGCGCTGCAACTGGGCATTCACTGTTTCAACCTGGAATCCGCCGCCGAGCTGGAAGTGCTGAACCGGGTCGCGGGGGAACTGGGCATGGTGGCACCGGTCTCCGTACGGGTTAATCCCGACGTGGACGCCAAAACCCACCCCTACATCTCCACCGGCCTGCGCGAGAACAAGTTCGGTGTCACCATGGAAGAAGCCATCCAGGTCTACCAGCGGGCCGCGGCCCTGAGCCACATCGAAGTGATCGGCCTCGACTGCCATATCGGCTCGCAGCTGACCCAGCTGAGCCCCTTTCTCGACGCACTGCGCCGCCTGCTCCAGCTGATCGATACGCTGGCGGGAATAGGCATCGAGATCCGCCATCTCGACCTGGGGGGCGGACTGGGCGTGCGCTACCGCGACGAAACACCTCCCTCCATAAGCGATTACATCGCCGCGATCAGGCGGGAGCTCGGCAACCGCAAACTGAAGCTCATGTTTGAGCCCGGCCGCTCGATTGCCGCCAACGCGGGTCTGCTGGTCACCCGGGTCGAATACCTCAAGCCGACGCCCCTGCACAATTTCGCGCTGGTGGATGCGGCGATGAACGACATGATCAGGCCCGCCCTGTACCAGGCATGGCTTGACATCCAGCCGGTCGAGCGACGTGACAACGCTCCGAAACTGAGCTGGGACGTGGTGGGCCCGGTCTGCGAAACGGGCGATTTTCTCGGCAAGGACCGCGAGCTGAGCCTGGAGCAGGGCGACCTGCTGGCCCTGTTCGGCGCCGGCGCCTACGGCTTCAGCATGAGCTCGAATTACAACAGCCGCGGGCGCGCTCCTGAGTTGATGGTGGACGGGGATCGCGTGCACCTGGTGCGCGAACGTGAAACCATTGCCGACATCATGCGCACGGAGCGGTGTCTGCCAGAATAATGTTGCTTAAATTCACCAAAATGCATGGCGCAGGCAATGACTTTGTCGTCATCGACCTTATCAGCCAGCGCTGCAAGCTTCGCCCGCGCGACGTGAAACTCCTCGCGGACCGGCACTTTGGCGTCGGCTGTGACCAGGTGCTGGTGGTGGAGGCGCCGAGCAAGCCGGACGTGGATTTCCGCTACCGGATCTACAACGCCGATGGCAACGAGGTGGAACAGTGCGGCAACGGAGCCCGCTGTTTCGCCCGCTTCGTGCGCGAGAAGAACCTGACCAGCAAGAGTGTGATCACCGTTGAGACTGCGGCCGGTATTATCGAACTTCGCGTGCGCAACCGGCAGGATGTCGAGGTCGCTATGGGCGTACCGGAATTCGAGCCCGCCGCCATTCCCTTTCGGGCGGACGCCCGGGCGCAGAGCTATTCCCTGGCGGTAGATGGTCAGGCACTGGAGATAGGCGCCCTGTCGATGGGCAACCCCCACGCGGTCTTGCGCGTGGATAGCGTTGCGGACGCCCCGGTGGCACGACTGGGTCCGCTGATAGAGGCGCACCCGGACTTCCCGCGGCGGACAAATGCGGGTTTCATGGAGGTGGTCTCGGCCCAGTTGATCAGGCTGAGGGTGTTCGAGCGCGGCGTAGGGGAGACCCTGGCCTGCGGAACCGGCGCCTGCGCAGCCGTGGCATACGGTATAAGCCGTGGCTGGCTGCGCGATTTAGTGACAGTTGAGCTGCCGGGGGGTAAGCTTTCCATATCCTGGGCTGGCGCGGGCCAGCCCGTTATCATGACCGGACCCACCGAGGTGGTGTTCGAAGGCAGTATAAGAATCTAACGCGGCGCCGATCACAGCGCGGCACACAGGGAAGACGATGTCAGCCAGTAAAGACAAGGCGGGTGCAGCACCCGTCGCGGGGAAAAAGAATCACGCAACCGGCGAGTCCGGTGAATTGTCGGGCGGCGCTCACCTGAGCGACGAGGCGGTACGCGAGTTTCTCAAGGAAAACGGCGACTTCCTCCAGCGGAACCCGGACCTGCTGGATCATTTGCACGTGTCACACGCTTCCGGCAGTGCCGTATCCCTGGTGGAAAAACAGGTCAGTGTGCTGCGGGAGCGCAACGTCGATATTCGCCATCGGCTCAAAACGCTCACAGCCAATGCCCGGGAGAATGACCATCTGTTCGAGCAGACCCGCGCGCTGGTGATCAACTTGCTGGAGGCGGACTCTGTCGGGGGCCTGTACAACGCCTTCACTGAGTCCATGCAGCATGGATTTGACGCGGATTTCGCCTGCATGATCCTGTTTGGCGATGAGCCGAAGGTGGAGGGTTGCCGCACGGACAGCCTGGAGAATGCCAGGTCGCATATAGGCGCGCTGCTGAGCGGGCGCAAACCCGTATGCGGCGTCCTGCGCAAGGAGGAGTTCGACTATCTGTTCAAGCCCAGGGGGGGTGCCAACCAGTTCCACCAGGGCGGTTCCGCCGCGATCATGCCGCTGACCGATGGCGCGCAGCTGGGCCTGATTGCCGTCGGCAGCAAGGACGCCGACCGCTACACCAACACCACCGGCACCCTGTTCCTGTCGCACATCGCCGAGGTCATCATACGCCTGTTGCCTCGCCTGTCCCGGCAGGACACCTGATGCGGCCATGACCACTTCGGCAGGGGAGGTCAGGGCTGCACCGGTCAGCGAGCTGACTGCGGCGGTCGACAACTTCCTGGTCTACCTGCGCGATGTGCGCCGCCTTTCCTCCCATACCCTGGCCGGCTACCAGCGCGACCTGCTCTCCCTGCAAAAACACTGCCACGAACAGGGCCGGGACAGTCCCGGGCAACTGGTGGAAGCAGACATCCGCCAGTGGGTCAGCCAACTTCACCGGCGCGGGCTCGCCGGCAGCAGCATCCAGCGCAGCCTCTCCGCCGCCCGCTCCTTCTTCGCTTACCTGGGCAGGGAAGCAGGCCGGCCGCGCAACCCCGCCGCCAGTGTTCAGGCCCCACGCAAGCCGCGCAAACTGCCAAAGACCATGGATGCCGACCAGGTAAACAAGTTTCTGTCATTCAATGAGGATTCACTCATCGCCAGGCGCGATCGCGCCATCGCCGAGTTGTTTTACTCCTCCGGGCTGCGCCTGGCTGAGCTGGCAGCCATCAACACCGCGGACATCGATCCGCACTCGCGCCTGCTCAGCGTCACCGGCAAGGGCAACAAGACCCGCACTGTTCCGGTCGGCTCTGTCGCGCTGGATGCCATCCAGCGCTGGCTGGATGTCAGGCCACCGGTCGCGGCGGACGAGGACAGCGCAGCCGCCCTGTTTACCAGCAACCAGGGGCAGCGCATCAGCGTCCGCAGCATCCAGGCCCGACTGAAACTGCAGGGGCGCAAGGCCGGGATGCACCAGGATGTGCACCCCCACATGTTGCGCCACTCCTTCGCCAGCCATATGCTGGAATCCAGCGGCGACCTGCGGGCCGTGCAGGAACTGCTGGGGCATGCCAATATCTCCACCACCCAGATCTACACCCACCTGGACTTCCAGCACCTGGCCAAGGTCTACGATGCCGCCCACCCCCGCGCCAAACGGCGCGACAAGGACTGACGGGGCCAGCCGCCGGCGCCCCGACCACCAGCCAAGTGGATATCAAGGTAATCACATTCGATCTGGACAACACCCTGTGGGACGTCGAGCCCGCCCTGCTGCGGGCCGAGCAGGCGCAACAGGACTGGCTGCGCCAGCACCGCCCGGGCGCAGTCGAAACCTATGATCATGAAGCGTTGTGGGAATTCAAGAAATCGGTATGGCGACGCCACCCGCAGTTGCTGCACCATGTCAGCCAGATCCGGATCCAGATGCTCTACGAATTGCAGGTAGCGGCGGGGTATGCCGAGGAGGAAGCCCGCAGCGGCGCGGAGCAGGCCTTCGCGGTGTTCCTGGAGCAACGCCAGCGGGTGCAGCTATACGAAGAGGCCCTGGCAGTGCTGGAAGAACTGGCCCGCGACTATACCCTGGGCGCCCTCACCAACGGTAATGCCGATGTCTACAAGACCGATGCCGGCGATTATTTCGACTTTGCCTTCCTGGCACAGGATGTGGGAGCGAGCAAGCCACACCCCGACATGTTCCACGCGGCACTTGGGCAGACCGGGGCTGCAGCTCACAATGTGGTTCATGTGGGAGATGACCCGGAACACGACATCGCGGGCGCCCAGGCGGTGGGTATGCAGACGGTCTGGATGAACTCCCGGCAGAAGGAGTGGCCGGACAGGCCCCGGGCGAGCCGGGAAATCAGCAACCTGCGCCAGCTGCCCCAGGCAATCGCCGAGATCGCCGCCGAGTCATAATACCGGGCGCCATACCCCGGCCGGCTAGATGGCGTCCTCGCCGGTTTCCCCGGTGCGGATGCGGATGACCTGCTCCAAATTGGTGACGAATATCTTGCCGTCACCGATCTTGCCGGTGCTGGCCGCCTTGATAATAGCGTCGATGGTCGCCTCGACGTGGTCCTCGGCAACGGCAATCTCAAGCTTCAGTTTCGGCAGGAAATCCACCACATACTCCGCACCGCGATACAGCTCGGTATGGCCTTTCTGGCGCCCGAAGCCCTTGACTTCGGTGGTCGTTATTCCCTGCACCCCGATTTCGGACAGCGCGGCGCGCACATCGTCCATCCTGAAGGGTTTGATAATCGCTGTAACAAGTTTCATCCCGTTGGAACTCCGGCTGATTGGCAACCGCTATTATGGTGCGCTGGGGCGAAATGGCAACATAGGATGCATTTTGCTCGCTGGATGTCGTCGGAGGCCTTGGGGTGCTTCGGCAACTGTTGGCATGCTCGACATGGATCTTTGGGATCATTATAAAGCACAGTGATTGCCCCGACGACGGCAGGAGTCCGGGTATGTCCTGGCTCCATGGCCGCGCCCCTCCGGGGTGCCCTCAGTCGGTTGGGAGCCCAAAGCGCTTCGCTGGTCTCCCGCCACTCCCTCGGCGCTGGCCTTTTATATTCCGCCAGGACATACCCGGACCCCTGCCTGATATCGGGCATGTAACCAAGACTGCCGAGGCAATAGCGATGCCATCGAATCTTTATAAACTGAACTTACTGCGGTGGAGAGCGGGGGTTGCCTCGCGGAACATTAAAGGCGCACGCCGAGGGAGTGGAGCGAGACAGCGAAGCGCTTTAAGGCTCGCGACCGACTGAGGGAAGCCCGGAGGGCCGCAGCCGTGGAGCGAGGCAACCCCCGCGCTTCACCGTGAATGGAAAAGCTCACGACCAAAAAAAACAGACAAGCAAAAAAAGGGGGCCCGAAGGCCCCCAAAAGTACGCATCGTTAAATGCGCCCGCAAACATGTATCAGGAGCCCTTGGTGAACTCCGGGTAGGCTTCCATCCCGCACTCGGACAGATCCACGCCCTCGTACTCGTCTTCCTCGCTGACACGGATACCGATGACCGCCTTGAGGATGCCCCAGACCACCAGGCTGGCGACGAATACCCAGATGAAGATGGTGGCAGCGCCGATCAGCTGGCCGCTGAAGGATGAACCACCGTCCTCCGTGAGGGGATTGGTGATGGGCACCAGCATCAGGCCGAGGAAACCGACCACGCCGTGTACCGAGATCGCACCGACGGGATCGTCGATCTTCATCTTGTCGAGTGTTACGATCGAGAACACCACCAGCACGCCACCGATTGCACCGAACAGGGTCGCCTGCAGGGCGGTCGGGGTGGAGGGCTCGGCGGTGATTGCCACCAGGCCGGCCAGTGCACCGTTGAGCGCCATGGTGAGGTCGGCCTTGCCGAACATGATGCGCGCCACGATCAATGCCGCGATCAGGCCGCCGGCTGCAGCTGCGTTGGTGTTCATGAACACGACCGCGACGGAATTCGCGCTTTCCACGCTGGCTGTGGCCAGTACCGAACCACCGTTGAACCCGAACCAGCCCATCCACAGGATAAAGGTGCCGAGAGTTGCCAACGGCAGGTTGGCGCCGGGAATGGCGTTTATCTGGCCGTTTGCGCCGTACTTGCCTTTACGCGCGCCGAGCATCAGCACGCCGGCAAGGGCAGCAGCAGCGCCGGCCATGTGCACGATGCCGGAGCCCGCGAAGTCGGAGAAGCCCAGGTCACCCAGGGTGTACATGCCGAATACCGGGTTGCCGCCCCATGTCCAGGAACCTTCCATCGGGTAGATGAAGCCGGTCATGAATACGGCGAACACCAGGAATGCCCACAGCTTCATGCGCTCCGCAACGGCACCGGACACGATGGACATTGCAGTGGCAACGAACACCACCTGGAAGAAGAAGTCGGCCGAGGGTGCATACGTGGCGGGCTCTTCTGCGCCCGCCACACCGTCTCCGGCAATGCCGGACAGCAGGAAGTCGCCGCCGTACATGATCATGTAGCCGCAGACCATGTACATGGTACATGCGACAGCGTAGAGGGAGATGTTCTTGAGCAGGATCTCCGTCGTGTTTTTCGAGCGGACGAGGCCGGCTTCGAGCATTGCGAAGCCTGCCGCCATCCACATAACCAGTGCGCCTGTCACCAGGAAGTAAAAGGTGTCCAGGGCGTACTGTAATTCAAAGATGCTGTTTTCCATGGGAATACTCTCTAATAACAGTGTCGTGGGGTTAGATGGCGTCTTCGCCGGTCTCGCCGGTGCGAATGCGAATCACCTGCTCCAGCGCGGATACGAAAACCTTGCCATCGCCGATTTTCCCGGTGTTGGCCGCCTTGGTGATCGCTTCGATGGTCTGCTCGACCACCGGGTCGGCAACCGCCACTTCGATCTTCACCTTGGGCAGGAAGTCGACAACATATTCCGCGCCACGATACAACTCGGTGTGGCCTTTCTGGCGACCGAAGCCCTTGACCTCGGTGACCGTGATGCCCTGCACCCCGATTTCCGACAGCGCTTCACGCACGTCGTCCAGTTTGAATGGCTTAACAATAGCCGTGATGAGTTTCATACTTTTCTCCTGAAGTGGAGCCGACCGGTCCCCCGGCCGGCTCGCTACGCTAGACTGCGATTACATGCTCTTGCTGATGGTGAAAACCGCGGTGCTATCAGCCCAGTCGGTGCCGAACACGTCATCATCGTCAAGGTCTGTATCCACGTAGGCCACAGAGAGGTCAACACCGGCCCAGCTGTAGGACAGCGTCACCGACCAGTCGGTATAGGAGTCAGTGTTGGTGGCGAAGAAGCCGGTTTCGTCGAAGTCGTTGTAACCCACGTGGAAACCAACACCGAGGCTGTCGAACAGGGTCAGGCTGTAGTCCGCCGCGTAGTAGAAGAACTTGCCAGTACCCCCGTAGTAATCGTCGGAGTAGTTCACGCTGGCGGACAGATCCTTCCAGGAACCAGAAACGTAGACTTCGCCATAGTCCCCTTCGTCACCATTGTCGCCGGGGTAGTCGTAGTAGATGTAGCCCACGTCGATACCGAAATCGGTGTCGCCGATGGCGCTGGACCAGCCGGCGTAGTAGTCCAGCTCAAGACTGCCGTCATAGCCATCGTTGCTGTCGAAATCGACGCTGGATCCCCAGGTGCCAATGTAGAAGCCGGGGGAGAATTCGGCGTCGAAGCCACCCTGGATTGCGCCGGAGGTATCTGACTGGGAAATACCGCGGAAACGGTAATCACTGGTGAGGGCTACGTTGCCGCTGATCTGGAAGCCGTCGTCAGAGGCTACATCGACGTCATCTCTTTCCTGGGCCTGGATCAGACCCGCCCCGCTGAAGAGGGCAGTGGCCACAGCGGCGGTCAGTAGTTTTTTGTTCAACATGTTTCCTATCTCCATGGTTGGTCTCACAATTTCAGAATACGCATGGCTACAAACTGTTACGGGCACATTCTGCGCGATACTCATTCTGGTACGCTGAGATTGCACAGCGTGTGCCAAACCATAAAATTTGTTTATTAAACATAACGTTAGGTGATATCGATGGGGCAAAAGCGCTCCCTGGAGCCCCGCAATCGCACAGGGGCTTCGCACCACAACCGGGCGTTGCTCCAAAATAGTGCACAGCGGCGAGCTGTGCCCCGCCCCGGATTTCCTCTAAACTCAGCCCCAATCGATTCGACGGCGAAACGGCGGTAGAAATGGCCCTTAAACCCCCACCTCCCTGGGAACTGATCCAACAGGTAAGCGAGCTGGTGAATGCCAGCGGCATCAAGGGCGAGGTCGATAAAAGCGTCCGCGCCCTGGCCCAGACCGCACTGTCCAGGCTGGACGTGGTCAGCCGGGAGGAGTTCGACGCCCAGGCGGAAATCCTCAAGCGCACCCGCGCCAGGGTAGCGGCCCTGGAAACGGAGCTGGAGGAAATGACCCGGGAGCTGGAAGCGCTGGCTGCCGGCGAAAGCTAGGCCGAAATACCCTCGGCGGGGCCGGGTAACCCGGGTCCGGCGCTGTTAAAAAGGTACACAGCTCAAGGATGAGCGATGGAACTGTCTGTGGTTTACAGCAGGGCGGTGGCTGGAATGGACGCGCCACTGGTGCGGGTGGAAACCCATCTCTCCAATGGGCTCCCTGCCTTTCATATCGTGGGCTTGCCGGAGACTGCGGTGCGCGAGAGCAAGGACCGCGTCCGCAGCGCGCTACTCAATTCACATTTCGCCTTTCCTGACCGGCGCATCACCATCAACCTGGCCCCGGCCGACCTGCCCAAGGAGGGCGGCCGGTTTGACCTGCCAATAGCACTGGGAATACTGGCCGCATCCGGCCAGCTGCCGGGAGCGGGACTTGTTCACCACGAGTTTCTCGGCGAGCTGGCCCTGGACGGCTGCCTGCGGGCAGTGCCCGGTGCCATCCAGGCAGCCGGGGCCGCCAGCAACAGCGGCCGCCAGCTGGTCGTGCCGGCCGACAGCGCCCCACTGGCCGCCCTGACGCCCCACAGCAGGGTTCTCCCGGCCAACGACCTGCTCACGCTGTGCGCCCACCTGAATGGCAGTTGCCGCATCGATCCCTGCGTGGCGCAACCCATCGACCGCGAGGATGCGTATCCGGACCTGGCGGATATCGTGGGCCAGCAGGGGGCCCGTCGCGCACTGGAAATCGCCGCCAGCGGCAACCACAACCTGTTGCTGTTCGGCCCGCCGGGTACCGGTAAAACCCTGCTCGCCAGCCGCCTGCCCGGAATCCTGCCGCCTCCGCGGCCGGAAGACCTGCTCACCCTACTGGCACTGCGCAGTTTTTTTGAGCCCGGAGCCAGCGCCGGGGACTTTCGCCGCCCCTTTCGCGCCCCGCACCACACGGCCAGTGCCGCGGCCCTTGCCGGGGGCGGAAGCAAGCCGCGTCCGGGAGAAATCTCCCTGGCTCACGGCGGGGTATTGTTCCTGGACGAGCTGGCGGAGTTCAGCCGCCTGAGCCTCGAGGTGCTCAGGGAACCCCTGGAGTCCGGAGAGATCACTCTCTCGCGAGCTCTTCACCGCATCCGCTATCCCGCCCGCTTTCAGCTGATCGCGGCGATGAACCCCTGCCCCTGCGGCTTCCTGGGCGACCCGGACCGGCCCTGTCGTTGTACGCCGGAGCAGATCCAGCGCTACCGGGCCCGGATCTCCGGGCCGCTGCTGGACCGAATCGACCTGCATGTGCCGGTACAGCGGCTGCCGCCGGGTGAACTGCTCAACCCCCGGGGTGGCGCCGAGAGTTCGATTGAGGTCCGCACCCGGGTCTGTCGCAGTCGCGATTCACAGCTGCAGCGCCAGGGCTGCAGCAACGCGCAAATCCCGCCAGACAGGCTGCTCCGGCTGTGCCGGTTGGGGGACCGGGAAAAGCACTATCTGGAATCGGCCGCCCTGCGAATGACCCTGTCGGGAAGGGCATTGCACCGGACACTGCGTGTCGCCCGCACGGTCGCGGACCTGGCGGGCAGCCCGCAAGTCTGCATTGACCATATCAGCGAGGCGCTGGCCTACCGCAGCGCTGAGCTGCCGTAGACGCAGGCCCGCCTGTCGGCCCGCGCAACCCGCTGCGCGGGCAGGCTATATCCTCCCACGGAGGCTGGCGTTACCCGGAACGATGTTCTAGTCTGCCTGCTGTTCATAACTATAAATCCAAAAGGAGTAGCGCCCGCCATGAATAAACCAGTCACACTGACACTTATCTCCCTGGCGCTTGCCAGCGCCGGCGCTGTTGCAGCCGTGTCCCCGGAGCAGGCAGCCCAGCTGGGCAAAACCCTGACACCGATGGGTGCCGAAATGGCGGGTAACGCCGACGGCAGCATCCCCGCCTGGGACCCCAAAGGCACTCCGGTAGCCGCCAATTTTGTGCCCGGATCGGACAACTATGTCGACCCCTACCCGGACGAAAAACCGCTCTACACCATCACCGCGGATAACTGGCAGCAATACGCCGACAACCTGACCATCGGCACCCGGGCGATGTTTGAAAAGTACGGCGCGGACGGGTGGGAGATGCACGTGTATCCCAGCCACCGGGGTGCCATCCGGCCGGACTGGTTCTACGCCAACACCCTGAAGAACGCCACCGGCGCCTCGCTGGTGGCAGACGGCCAGAAAATAGAGGGCAACTACCCCGGTGTGCCCTTCCCCATTCCCCAGTCCGGGCTGGAGGTGATGTGGAACCACATGGTCCGCTACGGCGAACCGGCTTCCCAGACCTACGATACCTACTACGTGGACTCCAGCGGCACGCCGGTTCTCGCCACGACCGCCTACTCGACCTCGATCTTCCCCATGTTCGAGACACCCGATGAGCCGGTGGGCGACAAGGCCTGGACCAAGCTGCGAATCAACTACGAGGCGCCGGCCCGCCGGGCGGGAGAGATCCTGCTGGTACACGAGCCGGGGGCCGACTACACCGCCGGCAAGGGCCGCTCCGCCTGGCAGTACCTGACCGGCCAGCGCCGGGTTCGGCTGGCGCCGGCGGTGTCCTTTGACACCCCCAACCCGGGCGTGGCGGGAACCTCCACCTACGACGACTCTTTCATTTATAACGGGTCGCCCGAGCGCTTCAACTGGCGCCTGGTCGGCAAGCAGGAAATGATCATTCCCGCGTCCAGTTACAAATTCGTCTTCGAAACCAAGCTCGAGGACGCACTGGGTCCCAAGTTCCTCAAGCCGGAGTATATTCGCTGGGAGAAACACCGTGTCTGGGTGGTGGACTCCACCCTCAAGGAGGGCCAGCGCCATCTCTACAGCCGCCGCACCTTCTACATCGATGAAGACACCTGGGTGGCGGTAGCCGGAGAAATGTACGACGGCCGGGGCCAGCTGTGGCGTCTCCAGTACCTGTACGGAGCAAACCTGTATGACCGCAAGTCAGGGTACGGCTCCGCCTATGGCGCCTACGACCTGCTACAGAATATCTACAACCTTAACGGCAAGCTCATTCCAGGGCGGTATTCCAGCGGTGTGGACCAGGGCGACAAGTACTTTACGCCGAAAGGGATAGCCCGCAGCGGCGTGCGCTGAGCCCTCGGCACCGACGCCAGGTATCACAAAGGCCTGTTATTAGATATGGCTTTCCGAATCCTGTTGCACTACCCTATACGCAGGTGACTAAAATAATCAGCCAAGGAGTATCAATCACCATGCAGAACCGTATAAAAGCCGCCCTTCTTGTGGGCTCATTAGCAGCGGGGAGCGCGTTTGCCGCTGTCTCTCCGGAGCAGGCCGCAGAGCTGGGCAAAACCTTGACCCCCATGGGCGCCGAAATGGCCGGCAACGCCGACGGCAGTATCCCGGCCTGGGATCCGACCGGCGGCCCCGTTCCCGCGGGCTTCGTGGCGGGTTCGGGTCATTTCCCCAACGCCTATCCCGATGAAAAACCGCTATATACCATCGACGCGAGCAACTGGAAGCAGTACGAAGAACAGCTCACCGTGGGCACCAAGGGCATGTTCGAGAAATATGGCGCTGACGGCTGGAAGCTGCACGTCTATCCCACCCACAGAACCAGTACGCGTCCGGACTGGTACTACGCCAATACCGCCAAGAATGCGACCGGAGCCAACCTGGTGGCCGACGGACAGAAAATCGAGGGTAATTACCCCGGCCTGCCCTTCCCCATGCCCCAGTCCGGCCTGGAAGCAATCTGGAACCACATGATTCGCTACGGTACCGATTCCAACCAGGACTACGATACCTACTATGTGGACTCCAGCGGCAAGGCCGTTCTGGCTACCAGCGCACACTCGGTATCCGTGTACCCCATGTTTAAGGAGCCCGATGAGCCGGTGGGCGAAAAGATCTGGACCATGCTCCGCATCGACTACAACGCGCCCGCGCGTCGCGCCGGTGAGATCCTGCTGGTACACGAGCCCGGTGCGGACTACACCGCCGGTAAAGGCCGTAAGGCCTGGCAGTACCTGGTCGGCCAGCGCAGGGTTCGGCTGGCGCCAGCGGTATCCTTCGACACGCCCAACCCGGGCGTAGCGGGCACCACCACTTACGATGACTCCTTCGTTTACAACGGTTCACCCGAGCGCTTCAACTGGAAGCTGGTGGGCAAGAAGGAAATTATTGTTCCGGCAAACAACAACAAGTTCGTGTTCGAAATGGATGTGGAGAAGGCGCTGGGACCGAAGTTTTTCGACCCCGAGGCGATTCGCTGGGAAAAGCGCCGCGTATGGATAGTGGACTCCACCCTGAAAGAAGGCCAGCGTCACCTGTATAGCCGCCGCACCTTCTACCTCGACGAGGACAGCTGGGTAGCCGTGTCGGGCGAGATGTATGATGGCCGGGGCAACCTGTGGCGCCTGCAGTACATCTACCCCGCTGTACAGTACGGCAACAACAATGACTTCGTCTCGTCCTATGGCGCCTACGATCTGTTGCAGAACATCTACAACATCAACGGCAAGCCGATCCCGGGCAAGTTCAAGAGCGGCAGCGGCGTATCTGACGACAAGTACTTCACACCCAAGGGTATGGCTCGCAGCGGCGTGCGTTAAACCCTTGCCGACCGGCGGCGCTGCCAGGCAGCGCTTCCGGGGTGGTTTAGTCAAAGAGGCCAACAGTATCGCTGTTGGCCTTTTTTTATGGCCGGATGAATACCCTCTCTATCGGATATTTATTCGACCCTTCGCCCTGTCGTCCGTGTTTTTTCTTTTGCCCTGCCCGCCCGAAACATAGGAAAATGCGACCCCCCACAATTACCGCATCAGCCCCCGCAACAGGAGTCCAGATGTTCAGGATAAATCAGTATTTCGATGGCAAGGTCGCTTCCATCGCCTTCCAGGGCGCCGGCCTGCCGGCCACGGTCGGGGTTATGGCCGTGGGCGAATTCGAGTTCGGAACCAGCCAGAGGGAGACCATGACCGTGGTCAGCGGTGCCCTCACCGTGCGCCTGCCGGGCAGTGACGACTGGCAGGAGTTCGGGGAAGGTGAACACTTTGTGGTCGCCGCCGGACAAACATTCCAGCTGAAGGTTGCCGTCGAGACCGCGTATCTGTGCACCTACGGCTGAGCCCATCGGGCGTCGCCGGATCTATCAAAACCCCAATCGAAAGGAGAGCAGATCATTGGATGAATCCCTGATACTGGAGCGCTTCAGGAGCCACGCCCCCGGCTTTATCACCATGCTGGGCGGGCGCTTTGTCGCCGTCGATCGGCCCGCGAAGACCTGCACCATGGAATTCGATATCAGCCGGGACTTTTGCCACTCGGGCGACGTGGTCCAGGGCGGGTTTATCACCGCGATGCTGGATGCCGCAATGACCCATGCGGTATTCGCCGCCGAGGACGGCGTGGTCAACCTGTCATCACTGGAGATCAAGACCAACTACCTGGAAACCACCCGGGCGGGCCTGTTGCGGGCCGAGGGGGTGGTGATCAAGAGCGGCTACAAATTGGCCTTCCTGGAGGGTCGCCTCTACGATGCGCAAGGCGTGCTCACGGCCACCAGCAGCACCGTAGCCAAGCTGATCCGGGCAAAGACAGCGTCGTGACCCAACTGAACCCCCGCCAGCGGGAAGCGGTGCGCTATATCGACGGTCCCCTGCTGGTGCTGGCAGGCGCGGGCAGCGGCAAAACCAGCGTGATTACCCGCAAGATCGCCTACCTGGTGGAATCCTGTGGCATCAGCGCCAGCCGCATCGCGGCAGTGACATTTACCAACAAGGCGGCCCGGGAGATGAAGGAGCGGGTGGGCAAGCTGCTGGGCAGCGCTGTCGCCGAAGGCCTGACGGTCAGCACCTTTCACCAGCTCGGTCTGAAGATCATCCGCAGCGAGCGCAAGGAGCTGGGGCTGAAGTCCGGCTTTTCCATCTTTGACGGGGAGGATACCCGCACCCTGATCCGCGACCTGCTGATCCAGGAGCACGGCTCCGACGGGGACCAGGCAAATACCATCGCCCAGCGTATCTCCAACTGGAAGAACGACCGGGTGCTGCCCGAACAGGCGCTGGCTGCCGCCACCAGCCCGGCGGACATGCTCTGCGCCCAGGCCTACCTGCGCTACAAGCGGGCCCTGAAGGCCTACAACGCGCTGGACTTCGACGACCTGATCCTGCTGCCCACGATCCTGTTCGAGCACCACCCGGACATTCTCGAGAAGTGGCAGAACCAGATGCACTACCTGCTGGTCGATGAGTACCAGGACACCAATACCAGCCAGTACCTGCTGGTGAAACAGCTGGTCGGCCTGCGCGGCGAGCTGACGGTGGTGGGAGACGACGACCAGTCCATCTACGCCTGGCGCGGCGCCAGGCCGGAAAACCTGGCCCAGCTGCAGCAGGACTTTCCCCGACTGAAAATCGTCATGCTGGAACAGAACTACCGCTCCACCGCGCGCATCCTCAAAGCGGCCAACACCCTGATTGCCAATAACCAGCACGTGTTCGATAAGCAGCTGTGGAGTGAACTCGGCTACGGCGAACCCCTGCGGGTGATCCGCTGCGCCGATGAACAGCAAGAGGCCGACCAGGTCGTGGCGGAAATTCTCGACCACAAACTGCGCAAGCGCACCCGCTTTGGCGACTACGCCATCCTTTACCGGGGTAACCACCAGTCCCGCCTGATCGAGCTGGCGCTGCAACAGCAGCAGGTGCCCTACCACCTCAGCGGCGGCACCTCGTTCTTCGCGCGCAACGAGGTGAAGGACATCATGGCCTACCTGCGGCTGGTGCTGAACGAGAACGACGACAACGCCTTCCTGCGAATCGCCAACGTGCCCCGGCGCAAGCTGGGCGCATCCACCCTCGAGGCGCTGGGCAATTTCGCCAATGCCCGGCACTGCAGCCTGAGCCAGGCCTGCAACCTGGTGGGAACCGAGCACATACCGGCGGCCGGGCTGAAAAGGTTGCGGGAATTTCGCCACTGGATGGACGGTGTGCGCCGGCAGTGCGCGGGGGATTCGGGTGTCTCCGGCATCCGCCAGATGATCCGCGACATGGATTACGAGGAGTGGCTGAACCAGCTGAGTTCCAGCGAGGACGTCGCCGAACGCCGCATGGGCAATGTCCACTTCCTGGTCGACGGACTGCAGCGCATCATGGGCGACGACAAGGTGGCGCTGGATGAAGCTATTTCACGCATGGTGCTGCGGGACCTGCTCGAACAGCAGGACGAAGAGGAAACAGGCCCGGACAGTGTGCAACTGATGACCCTGCACGCCGCCAAGGGCCTGGAGTTTCCCCATGTCTTTATCATTGGCATGGAGGAAAAGCTGCTGCCCCACCGGGTGAGTATCGACGAGGACAATATCGCCGAGGAGCGCCGCCTGGCCTACGTGGGTATCACCCGCGCCCAGCAGACCCTGGCCATGACCCTGGCCCTGAAACGGCGCCAGTTCGGGGAAACCATCAACTGCGAGGCCAGTCGTTTCATCGCGGAGCTACCCCAGGACGACCTGCAGTGGCAGGGCGGCGACGCCGATACGGCGCAGGCCAATGAGGAGCGGGGCCAGGAAACCCTGGCCGGGCTGAAAAGCCTGTTCGGCTGAGGAGCGACCGCAGGCACAAAGCCTTACGGGCATTGTACATCCGTGGCGTAAATTATCCGGTCAGCTCACACCGCCTGTCCCAGCGACAGCGTGAGCTTGTCGATGATCTCGTCCACCTGGGCCCGGGTGATCACCAGCGGCGGACACAGTGCCACCGCACAGCCGGCCACGTTGCGCACGATCAGGCCATTGTCCTGGCAGCGCTGGGTGACCTTTTTGGCCAGTTCCGTGGCGGGCTCCCTGCTGGTCCTGTCCTGTACCAGTTCCAGCGCCGCAATGAGGCCCGCGCCGCGGACTTCTCCCACCCGCTCGTGCTCACGCAGCGGGGCCAGCCGCTCCTGCAGGTACTGCCCCATCTGCGCCGCATGATCGTACAGCCCGTCCCGCTCGTAGATCTCCAGGGTTTTCAATGCGGCCGCGCAGGCTACCGGGTGGCCCGAGTAGGTGTAACCGTGACCGAAGACGCCCACCTCGGCGCTGGGCTGCCTCATGGCTTCATAGATATCGCCGCGAATCACCGCGGCGCTGATCGGGTAGTAGGCGGATGACAGCTGCTTGGCAAAGGTCATCTGGTCCGGCTCCTGGATATTCACCGTTTCACAACCGAACACTTTACCGGTGCGGCCGAACCCGGTGATCACCTCGTCGGCCCAGAACAGGATGTCGTACCTGGCCAGGATGGCCTGAACCTTCTCATAGTACCCGGCGGGCGGCACGATGACTCCGCTGGCCCCGGTGATAGGTTCCGCAATGAACGCGGCAATAGTCCCGGGCCCCTCGCGCAGGATAAGTTGCTCGAGATTCGCGGTAATGCGCTCCACGAACGCGGCCTCGGTTTCATCGCCCTGTGCGCCCCTGTAGTAATGCGGGTGGTCGGTGCGCAGGATACCCAGGGCCTGGAGCGGCGCATCGAAATGGGCCAGGTTGGCGGGCAGGCTGGTGAGCGAGCCCGCCGCGACGGTCACCCCGTGGTAAGCGCGCTCGCGGGTGATGATCTTGTGTTTTTCCGGCTTGCCGATGACGTCGAAATAGTAGCGCAGTAACTTGATATGGGTGTCGTTGGCGTCGGACCCCGAGTTGCCGAAAAATACCTTCGCATCCTTCACCGGCACCATGGCGGCCAGTTTGTCCGCCAGGTCCATGCCGGGCTGGTGGGTCTTGCCACCGAACATATGGGTAAAGGACAGCTTTGCCAGTTGTTCGCTGATGGCGTCGATCAACTCCCTGTTGCCATAGCCCAGGCCGGTGCACCAGAGACCGGACATGCCTTCCAGGTACTGTTTCCCGTGGTTGTCGTAGATGTAGACACCCTCACCCCGGTCTACGACCAGTTGTTCGGTGGCCATCAGGTTGGTGGTGGGATAAATCACTGCAGACATAGGGGCTCCGATTGATTAGCCGGATGGCCAGCGCCGAAAGGATGGCCAGCCGGGGGCAGACACCTAGTTTAATTGGAGTTGTTGCAACCACAATCACTATTTTCGCAAAGTCGCGGCGCACTGCATCCGGCAATAGAGGCTTCCAGCCGGCGGCGATGGGGACCGGGAAAATTGAACGTGTGGACAAAATCTGCCGTTTCTTATTGAAGACATTGAGCCCCCGGCGTTTAATTGACGACCCTCCCGCCACGCGCTCCAACACGCCTGCATGACTGAAGAACCCCTCAGGAGCAAGATACCAGTGAATCGTGTCACCATCGATGACATCAGGGCAGCAGCCCAACGGATCAAGGCCTACGTGCACCGCACCCCGGTCATGTCCAGCCGGCTCATCGATACCGAGGCCGGCTGCGAGATTTTCTTCAAATGCGAAAACCTGCAGAAAGTGGGTGCGTTCAAGGCCCGGGGAGCGCACAACGCGGTGCTGTGCCTGACGCCGGATCAGCTCGCCAGGGGGGTCGCAACCCATTCATCGGGAAACCACGCGGCCGCCCTCGCCCTGGCAGCCAGCCACTTCGATGTGCCCGCGTATATCGTCATGCCCGAAAATGCGCCCGCCACCAAGGTGGCCGCGGTGCGCGCCTACGGGGGTCAGATTACCTTCTGCGAATCCACCCAGGCGGCCCGTGAGAGCACCTTGCAGGAGGTGTGCGCGAGCACCGGCGCCAGCTTTATCCCGCCCTATGATCACCCGGACGTGATTGCCGGCCAGGGTACAGCCGCCCTCGAACTGGCCGAGCAACTGACGCCGCCACCGGACGTCCTGCTCACCCCCGTGGGCGGCGGTGGACTGCTCGCCGGCTGCGCCGTCGCCAGCAAGGCGCTGTGGCCGGGCACCGCGGTCATCGGGGCGGAACCGGCCGGGGCGGACGACGCGCTGCGCAGTTTTCACAGCGGGCAGTGGCAGCCCCAGCCGGCTCCCCACACCGTGGCCGACGGTCTGCGCACCGCCCTGGGCCAGCTCAACTTCCAGCTGATACGGGAAAACGTCGACGACATACTCAGCGCGGACGACGCCACCATCATCCGCGCCACCCGCCTGGTCTGGACCCGCATGAAACTGGTCATCGAACCCTCTGCGGCAGTGGGGCTCGCGGTGGTGCTCGCCCACCCGCACCGCTTTGCCGGTAAACGGGTGGCCATCGTGTTCAGCGGCGGCAACGTCGATATCGACCAGCTACCCTGGTAACAGGGGAGCGCCGGTTTATTCTGCGCTCAGGCGCTGCGCGCGCAAATCTTCTCGTGACTGGCCAGAACTTCCCGGGCCCGCGCCACCACCGGCGCGTCGATCATCCTGCCACCGTATTCGGCCGCGCCGCGATTTGTCCGCAGGGCCTGCTCGTAGGCCTCCACCAGCCCCCTGGCCTCAGACACCTCCTCCGGGGAGGGCGCGAACTCCTCATTCATCAGCTGTACCTGGTTCGGGTGGATACAGAAACCACCCCGCAGGCCCAGGCGACGGGAGCGGCGGATCGTTTCCCGAAACGCCGCCAGGTCACCGTACTGGCCGATGGAGCCGACAAATCCCAGGGGCAGGATGCCGGCAGAGCGGGCGGCAAAGACGATCTGCTGGTTAGGGAACAGCAGGCCGTCGGCATCGGGCACCATACCCGCACTGGCCGAAAAATCCTCCGGCCCCAGGGTCATGGCCACCAGTCTCGGCGTGCTGTTGGCTATCTCATTGACCCGGGCCAATGCGGCGGTGGACTCTATCAGCGCGATCAGCCGGGTATGGCCAGTGGGCAGGCCACGCTCCAGTTCCAGCTCCGCAATGCACTCGCTGATCCACTGCAACTGGGACGCGCCGCTGACCTTGGGGACGCAGATCGCGCGAACAGCGGCGTTGACGGCGGCTTCCAGGTCAGCCGCGGCCAGCCGCAGGGACGCGTTGATCCGCACCACCACATCGGCGCCGCCGGCGGACACCCGGCTGGTCGCGGCGGCCAACTGGCGCCGCGCCGGCGCTTTTTCCGCCAGCGGTACACTGTCCTCCAGGTCCAGGATGATCGCATCCGCCCCCCGCTGGTGGGCCTTGTCCACGAACTTCGGCACATTGGCCGGCACAAACAGCATCGAGCGCCACAGGGGCAGGTGTTGATCCATCATGTCACTCTCTCTTCGTTCCCGGCCGTGGCCGGTTTCACGCTCCGACAGCCACCAGTTCCGCCTGTGCGTCCATGGCCAGGGCGCCGCTTGCGTCCAGCGCCCACAATCTCACCGAGTTGTCGTCCCGCCGCCCCTGCAGACGCAGTGGCGCACCGTCCAGCAGGGGTCGGATACCCCGGAACCGGAACGCGGCCAGCCGCGCATCGGGCAGCTCCCGGCGCAGCAGGTCCAGCAACAGCGTGGCCGTCAGGGGGCCCTGCACAACCAGGCCGGCGTAGCCCTCCTGCTGGACCGCGTAGTCGCGATCGTAGTGAATACGGTGGCTGTTGAAGGTCAGCGCCGAATAGCGAAACAGCAGCACCGGGTCCGGCACTATCTCCCGCGACCACTGGGCCGGCGCCGGCGCGGGCTGAACAGGTGCGGGGCCACTGCCGCCCGGCTCCCGATACACCAGCTGCTGGTCTTCCTCCAGCACCAGCTCGCCGTCGCGATAAATCGCGTGTTGCACGCTGACAAACACCAGTGCACCGCTGCTGCCCTGCTTCAGGCTGACATCACCAATGGTCGACACCCGCTGCACCTCGTCCCCGACACACAGTTGTTCGAGGAACCGGAGACTGCTGCCCGCCCACATCCGCCGTGGCAGCGGCACCGGTGGCAGGAAATCACCGCGCCTGGGGTGGCCGTCACTGTCGAGGGTGGAGGCCGCCGGCGCCGGCAAAAAAAATAGCCAGTGCCAGGGTTCCGGCAGGCGCTCTCCCGGGCCGGCCACGGGCGCCGGGTAATCCAGTGTCGCCGCCAGTGCGCGCAGCGGCACCGGCGAGATGACATCGCTGCAGGTCTGCTGCCGGCCAATCCATCCGCGCAGTCCGGCCAGGTCGATAGCAGCGGGGCCACTGCCCACACTCTCAGCCACGGCCGCCGAACTCCCGGCGGATTGCATCGCCCTGTTCGTCCAAAGCGGGAACGGGCCGCAGGGCGGTGTTACCCGCAGAGGAGATGACCGGGGGCGCTACCAGGGCAACCGCGCCGGAAGGTGTAGCGACCTCGCTGCGGCGCAGCTGCTGGTGCTGCGACAGGTCCGCAACCGAGTTGACCGAGCCAAAGGCAATGCGCGCGTCGAGCAGGCGCTCTACCAGCGCGGACCGGGACATCCGGGAGAATACCGCGTTGATCTGCCGGTCGAGCGCCGGGCGATTGGTGCAGCGGTCCACGTTGTTACGGTAGTGGGGGTCATCCACCAGCTCGGGCCGCCCCAGCACCTGTTCGCAGAAATTCTGCCACTCGCGGTTGTTCTGGATCGAAATCACCACCTGGTCGCCGCTCTCGCAGGCGTAAGCGCCATAGGGCGCGATAGAGGGGTGGTTCAGCCCTACCCGCTGCGGGGCCTGGCCGGTGTAAACCTGGTGCAACAGCGGGACCGTCATCCAGTCCGCCATGGCATCGAACAGCGACACTGCCAGGCCCTTGCCACGCCCCGTTCGCTGGCGCTCGACCAGGGCTTCCAGCACCCCCGCATGGGCATACATGCCACAGGCGATATCACACACCGACACCCCCACCCTGCCCGGTTGTTCGGGCGCACCGGTGATGGATGCCAGGCCGGTTTCGCACTGCACCAGCAGGTCATAGGCTTTCATCTCGCGATAGGGACCGGACTCGCCATAACCGGAAATATCGACGGTGATCAGGCGGGGGTTGCCTGCGCGCAGCGCGGCAGAATCGAAGCCGGCCCGGGCGGCGGCACCGGGGGCAAGGTTCTGGATGAACACGTCCGCATCCCGCAGCATGCGCTGCAGCAGGTCGGCGTCGCCGGGACTCTTGATATCCAGGCAGATGGATTCCTTGCCGCGATTCAGCCAGGTGAAATACGCGCTTTCGCCACCCGCCACGTGGTCGTACTCCCGGGCGAAGTCACCCTCGGCCCGCTCGATCTTGATCACCCGGGCCCCCGCGTCAGCGAGCCGGGAGCTGCAATAGGGCGCCGCCACCGCCTGTTCCAGCGCGATCACCAGCAGGTCATCCAGCGGCTGCATCAGAACGACCTCGGCAAGTCGAGTTCCCGGGTGGCGATGAATGACAGGATAAGGTTGGTGGAAATGGGGGCGACCTGGTAGAGCCGGGTCTCGCGGAACTTGCGCTCCACATCGTACTCCACCGAGAAGCCGTAGCCCCCGTGGGTCTGGATGCAGGTATCCGCGGCGGCCCAGGCGGCCTCGGACGCCAGCAGTTTTGCCATGTTGGCCTCTGCGCCCGCCGGCTTGCCCGCGTCGTAAAGGTCCGCCGCCTGCTGCACCATCAGCGCCGCGGCCTCGGTCTGGATATGGGCGCGGGCGATGGGAAACTGCACGCCCTGGTTCTGCCCGATGGGGCGATCAAATACCACCCGCTCACGGGCGTAGGCGGCGGACTTTTCGGTAAACCAGCGGGCATCGCCGATACACTCCGCGGCAATCAGGATCCGCTCCGCGTTCATGCCGTCGAGAATGCAGCGGAACCCCTCGCCCTCTGCACCGATCAGGTTCTTCGCCGGGACCCGCAGGTTGTCGAAAAACAACTCCGTGCTCGCATGATTCATCATTGTTTCGAGGGGGTTGATAGTCAGCCCCTGGCCCACTGCCTCGCGCAGGTCCACCAGCAGCACCGACATACCGTCGGTGTGCTTCGCGCACTGCTCCCTCGGCGTGGTCCGCACCAGCAGAATCATCAGGTCGGAGTGCTCGGTGCGGGAGATATAAACCTTCTGGCCGTTGACGACATAGTCATCCCCGTCACGCACCGCGGTGGTGCGAATGCGGGAGGTATCCGTACCGCTGCCGGGTTCGGTCACGCCGAATGCCTGCAGGCGCAGGGAACCGTCGGCAATGGCCGGCAGGTACTCCTGCTTCTGCTCCGGGCTGCCGTGGCGCAACAGGGTACCCATGGTGTACATCTGGGCGTGACAGGCGCCCCCGTTGCCGCCGCTGCGCTGGATTTCCTCCAGCACCGCGCAGGCGGCCCCCAGGGGCAGGCCACTGCCGCCGTAAGCCTCGGGAATCAGCACGGACAGGTAGCCCGCAGCGGTCAGGGCCTGGACAAACGCGGTGGGATATTCGCTGTCCCGGTCCAGTTTGCGCCAGTATTCACCGGGGTATTGCGCGCACAATTTCGAGACCGCCGCGCGAATTTCCGGGTAGGTTTTGTCAAACGCCACAGTGCTGTCCTCGCAAGATTCCCCTGGCAGACCTGTGCGGCGGCGGCCTGTGAGCCACCTGCCGGAGGTATAGGGAGTGTATTAGATTCGATACGGCCCGGACGGTAAAGGCCAAAGGGGCGCATACCTGTCCGGAGCGCAGCCTGCGGGGCGCACCGGAAAGGGTTTACAGGAGACATTGGGAATAGCGGAGAGAGCGGGCGCCATGGCGCCCCTTTACAGACCAGAGGTGTTACTGGCTGCCGGCGATCATGTAGTCAACCGCAGCAATGACTTCCTCATCGGAACAGTTCATGCAACCGCCCTTGGCGATCATCCCGGTGCCGGCGAGGCCGTTCACACCACTGTCGTGCAGCACGTCGGTACCCTTGGCAATACGCTCGGCCCAGGCAGTGGCATCACCGTACTTCGGCGCGCCGGCCGCACCGGTGCTGTGACAGGCCATACACGCGGCGTTATAGACCGCCTCGCCGGAGCGGGGCCCGCTGCTGGCGACGGCCGCGGCGGCGCAACTGCTGTCACCCACCATGCAACTTTCGCCCACAGGCTTGATCCGCTGCTCGATCTCGGCGCGCTGGGCTTCGGTGAGATCTACTGCCCAGGCGCTGAAGGCCAGGCCCAGGGCCAGGAAACTGAATACAATACGGGTCATCACGATACGGTCCTCTCTTGAACAGGCGCGCATTATAGCCAGTTATCCCGGCGGCGGGAACTCGACAAAAGTGCTTACCTGGGCAAATAACGGCCAGATACGGCGCTTGATCTGGCGCTTGCGGCGGATTATGCCTACCATGCAAGGCCCATCTGACACCTGGCAGGAGCCATTCGCATGAAATTGTACACCTACGACCCCGCACCCAACCCACGTCGGCTGGCACTGTTCATGCGGTACAAGGGTATCCAGATCGAGACCGTGCAGGTCGACATGATGAAGGCGGAACAGCTGACCGAAGAGTACCGGAAGGTCAACCCGCAATGCACCGTGCCCGCCCTGCAACTGGACGACGGCACCGTGCTGACGGAGGTGATCGGCATCTGCGTTTACCTGGAGGGACTCTACCCCGACAAGCCGCTGCTGGGCACCACGCCACTGGAGAAAGCACAGGTCATCGGCTGGGACCACAACGTGTTCCTGACCATGATGATGGCTGTCGCCAGTATGCTGCGCAACCGGGGTGACGGCTTTCGCAACCGGGGCCTGCCGGGGCCGCTGGATTTGCCCCAGATACCCGAGCTGGTGGAGCGCGGCAGGCTGCAGCTGGAATATGCCGTGCCGCAGATGAATGCCCACCTTGCGAACAGCACCTGGGTGGCCGGCGAGCACTTCAGCGTTGCCGACATCGACCTGCTGGTTTGCGTGGACTTTATGGCCTGGGTAAAACAGTCGATACCGGAAGACTGCACCCACCTGAAAGCGTGGTACGCGCGCGCCAAAGCGGAGCTGGGTGAGTAGGGTCGAAATCGCCTGAACACCCAGGTGCCCTGAACCCAACCTGCCTCACCTAGAAATACCAGGCCAATTGCACCAGCAGCGACGGCCCCACCGCCAGGGTGAGGTCGTCGATACCCGTTTCGATACCACCGTACTCCGTACCCTTTGAACCCAGCGGCGCAGTGGTGGCCGCCAGCAGTTGCCAGTCCTGGGCCAGGTCCCACTGCAGCACCAGCTGGGCCAGGGCGGAACCGTCCTCCAGGTTGGCGAACAGGTTGGTGGTGACGTTGACCAGTGGCGCCAGCTCGACCAGCAGCGAGCCCGCCAGGTGGTGGCGACCGATGGTGTACAGCTCGCCCCGCTGCAGGCGCTCGGCCAGGTCCTTGTCCGCCAGTATTTTTTCCGGGGTGTAGTCATCCTCCGCCAGGCCGAAGCCGTTGTAGTAATACTCCAGGACTACCGTCGCGTTATAGCCGGCCGGCTCCCAGGACCAGGACCAGTTGACCACCGCGCTGGTAACCCAGCCGTCCCGGGCATCGGTCAGGGTAAAATCGCCACGCAGTACCGCCTCCCCCAGATTGGCGAGGCCGCCCACCCCGAAGATGAGTTCATTGAAATTTTCCGCCAGCAACAGGTCGTACTCGGCCTCCAGGCCGAAGCCGTGGAACTTCAGCGCGGTGGTGCGCTGTTCGCTGGTGGCGTGGCCCTCCTCGTCCCGGCGCTGCACGAACACACCCTGCCAGTCACTGCCGCTACCCAGCAGGTACTGGCCATAGAACATGTCCTCTCCCAGTTTGTATTCGGTATCGACTGCCGCCGGGTTGAACGGGTTGAAAAAATCCATCGGGTTGAAGATCAGCCCGTTGCCCCAGCTCACCGCCTGGCGGCCGAACCGCAGGACTGTGGATTCACCGCTATAGCCGACGTTGAGACGGTCCAGCCGCTGCACCAGACCCTGCGACGAGTTATCGCTGATAGTATCGGTGAGGTCCCACCAGCGCCGGTCGTCGTTGGGTAGCGAGGGAGGCAGCAGTAGCAGGCCGTTTGCGTCCACGGGCAGGTCCAGGCTGTCGCCCCACTGGCCGATCATCTGGTAATCCGCCTGAAAGCCGAAGCGCTCCCGCGAGCCGCTGAATTTGAGGCGCAGGTCCGCGTATTCGTCGCTGGCCTGCTCGCCGAACAGCTCCCGGTAGGCACTGTCATCCGGGTAACTGCTGCCCAGCCAGCGCAGCTTGATGTGGCCGCCATCCAGGCCGGGAATGGCACCGGATGCCGCAACCGGCAGCAGGGCCAATAGCGCCAGAAAGCGCGGCGCCCGCGTCACTCACACATCCATGGCGTGGGGTTGCTGTTGCTCATCGCTGACAACCAGACCGTCGCGCAGGCCGATCAGGCGCCGGGCATAGCCCATCACGCGCGCATCGTGGGTGGAGATGACAAAGGTCACGCCCCGGTCCTTGTTGAGGGTGACGAAAAGGTCCATCAGCTGCGCCGCGCTGTGGCTGTCCAGGTTGGCCGTGGGCTCATCCGCCAGCACCAGCGCCGGCTTGTTGGCAATGGCCCGGGCGACCGCTACCCGCTGCTGCTGGCCACCGGACAGCTCAGCCGGGCGCCTCCCCTCGAGGCCCGCCAACCCCACCTCCGCGAGCACCCGGGTCGCCACCTCGCGCCGCCGCGCCGCCGGCACGCCCTGAACCTGCATGATGAACTCGACATTTTCCCGGGCGGTCAGCACACTGATCAGGTTGTAGGCCTGGAACACGAAGCCCATTTTGTGCAGGCGCAGGTCAGCCAGCTCGCCCCGGGAGAGGCCGTCCAGGCGCTGGCCACCGACGGTGATTTCGCCGCTGTCCGGGGTATCGAGCCCGCCCAGGGCATTGAGCAGCGTGGTCTTGCCGGAGCCGGAGGGCCCAAACAGGCAGACGAAGGACCCCTCCTCGATATCCAGGCTGACGTGATCCAGCGCGGTGATGGTTTCCTCGCCCTGGTGAAAAGTCTTGCACAGCGCGCGGCAGGCTATATCGCTCATCAAACGTGTCCTCTCAATCCCGGGTGAGCGCCGTCACCGGATCGAGCCGGGAAGCCCGCCACGCCGGTGCAAGGCTGGCGAGCAGCCCCAGGGTGATCACCACGGCGGTCGACATCAGCATGTCCTGGATGTGCAGCACGGGGTATAGGGTAGCGCTCATGCCCATCATTTCCATCCCCTGGGCGACGCTGGAAATATCGATGCCGTCAGCCAGCGGCGCGATGCTGAGCACCGCCAGCAGATTGCCCAGCACCAGGCCCAGGCACAACAGGAACAGGCTCTCCAGCATGATCTGTCCGAGAATCAGGCCGGGGCGCATCCCCAGGGCCTGCATCAGGCCGATCTCCCGCACCCGCTCGAAGATCGCCATCACCAGGGTATTCACCAGGCCGAATGACAGGGCGAGAAACACCACCACCATAAATACCAGGGTAAAGCCATCCTGCACTGCCAGCATGCTGCCCAGGAAAGGATCGAGCTCGGTCCAGGTCAGGGCTTCGAGACCGCTGCCTGCGGCGGCGGCCACTGCCGGGTACCAGTCACCAACCCGGCGGTAGTCAGCGCCGGTAGCGGCGATTTCCGATATCTGCTGCCCGATACCCAGCAATTCCTGTACCACCGCGCGACCAGCGTAGACAAAACGGTCCTCGTCCCCCTGCAGTCGGCCGCGGTAGATTCCGACTATGCGGGCGCCACGCTCGACCACGTCGTTGTCCGGGTCCTGGGACATCACTACCACCCGTTTGCCCAGCCCCGTTTCCAGACGCCGGGCCAGGCTGGCGCCGATCACCAGTCCCCGGTCGTCCTCACCCTCCAGGCCGCGCCCCTGCAGCAGGTCCCGGGGCAGTGATCCGAGGGCCTGCTCAGCCGCCGGATCAACGCCCAGCAGGGTGACACTGCGGCTGCCCCGCTCGCTGCTTATTACCGCGGGCACCCGCACCCGACCCGCCCAGGCGGTCACGGGCGCGGATTGCAACACCGCTAACAATTCACCCGAGGGCGGCGCCATCGAATTCACCACGCTGGGGTCCCGGCGATAATCGCGCTGGTGCAGCTGCACCTCCCCGGGCAGGGTTTGCAGGCCATTGCGCACCATCTGGTCAGTCATGCCGCGCATCAGCGCCGCCATGAAGATCATGGCCCACACGCCGATCGCAATAGCGGCCAGCATGATCAGGGTGCGTCGGTGATTGCGCCAGAGATTGCGCCAGGCAAGGGTGGACAGGGCGGTCAGTGGCTGGGACATCAGCTCGCCTGCATGGCGGCCACGGGGCGCAGGCGGAACAGGCGCAACGCCGGGTACAGGGCGGCCAGCATCGCCCCGACAAAAACCGCCAGCGGCCCGATCAGCATGGACACGGGACTCACCTCGGGATAGATGCGCCCGCCCAGCATGAACCGCTCCATCATCTCCTCAACCCCCGGGTAGATGAAGCCGGCCACACTCAGGTACCAGGTGAGCAGGCTCCCGCCGAGCAGCCCCAGCCCAAACCCCAGCGCCGCCAGCAGCAGGGTCTCGATGCCCACCAGCCGGGCCAGCCGCCCCGGGCTCATGCCCAGGGCCAGCATCACGCCGAATTCCCGGGTGCGCTCCAGCACCGACATCAACTGGGTGTTGAGTACACCAAAGGCCACCAGCACCACCAGCACACTGTAGGTAAACCAGGCGCTGGTCATATCGGACTGGATAGCCTGGCGCAGCCCGGGCACCAGGGTCTCCCAGTCGAGCACCACCAGTTCTCCCCCCAGGTCGGGCAGCGAACGCAAGTCGTCAGCCGTGGACTGCACCTGTTCCAGGGAGGGCACCCGCACCACCACCGCGTGGCCCGCGTCGCCCATGGCGAAGACCTGCTGGAACCAGCCCAGCGGTACCTGCGCCATGCTGCGGTCGACCTCCTCCAGACCGGAGTCGATGACGCCCACGACAGTGGCCACCCCGGCGGCAAAGGACCCGTCGCGGCCACTGCCCAGGAACGTCAGCTCGTCACCCACGGTCACTTTCAGGTTCCGGGCCAGCACACTGCCGATGACGATTGCCTCCTCGTCGCCGCTGCCCAGGTAGCGCCCTTCGCGCAGTTTGCCCGGGAATGTCGACACCCCCGGCTCCGAATCGGGCTGCACGCCTGTCAACAGGATGCCGAAGGAGCGCTCGGCACTGGAGGCGAGGGCGAAGGCCTCGGCCCGGGCCGACGCGGCCGCGACACCCGGCATCCCCCGCAGCTGCCGGGCCAGCTCACCGACCGCGGGTACGTCCTGGTACATATGTTGTTGCTCGAGGTAATCCCGGTGCTGGATCTGGATATGTCCGGTGAAACTCGCCAGGCTGCCGTCGATCATCATCTGGTAGGATCCCAACTGCAGCGTCACCAGGAAGATCAGCAATACGTTGGAAAACACCATGGCAGCGACCGTGAGCCAGGTGCGACGGCGGTGGCGCCACAGGTTGCGCCAGGCCAGTACCCAGGTGACATTCACTCCCGCGGGTTTCTCAGGTTCGACAGGGTGAACTGGTTGGCGGGTAACTCCTGGTCGAACTCCACCGCCAGGGTGCGCAGTTCCGTCCAGTCATCCGGCTTGTCCTGGTTGCTCATGCGCATGATGGCGGCGACGTTACGACCACCCATCTCCGCGATTTCCAGCGACTTCAGCGTCTTGACCAGGGCACCGTCCTGGTCCCAGAACTGTTGTTCCAGCAACACCCAGTCGTCGCGCACCCAGAGGATTTCCTTGCCCCAGACCACCGCCGCTTCCTCGTGGGGGATGGACTGTATGACGTACACGGTGTGGCCGTCCTGCTCGTACTGCTCCAGCAGGCTGTGGTCGTACTGGTCGATGATGTTGGTATCCTTGCTGACATCCTTGTTGGAGAAGTCGCTCCCCATCCAGCTCTGGCTCATCATTGAGGACGGGATCTTGATCACCCGGTTGATCTTTGGGGTGTAGGTCCACATATTCCCGTCCACCGAGAGGGTGCCGTTGCCCGCATCCTTTTTTGGCTCTATCACTCGCACCAGGGTGCGCTTGTCGCCTTCGGTCCAGGCGCGCATGGTCATGGTGCGCTCCCAGTCGGGGCGATGGATGGTCATGGTCATTTCCGAGTAGGAGGTGAGACCACGGTAGTGATCCATGGCCTTGCGGATAATCTCCGCCGCCGTCATTTCCTGCGCCAGCGCCGCGCCGGTCCAGCAGGCGAGCAGGCAAACCACTAAACGTGCGCGCATCGTATCAACTCCAATAAGGGTACATGACTGAGTGTAAACACTATTGTCGCAGCAATGCATGGACCCATGTCATGAAATGATTGCCTGGCAGGGATCACTTTGACGGACCAACGCCGGGCCGGTTGCGATATAAAGGGGCAATGCCATTGCACGACACCAACAGCGCGCGAATCGACCCCTGCCTGTACGCCCCTGCCCGGGCCGGAGCGCTTTGCCTTGCGCTGCTTGCCCTTGTCATGGGCGGCTGCAGCAGGAGCGGGCCCGAGGCTGCCTATGAAGAGTACCTGGGCAGGCTGGCGCGCACCCTGTCGGTGGCGGCGCCCGACCAGCCGGCAGCCCCGGCGGTGGCGGCCCTGCCGGCACCCAGGGAGCTGCACCTGGAGATCCAGCCCGGCAACCTGGATGCGCTGGATTTTCTTGCCCTCAGCGGTTGCGCCGTGCAAATCACCATCGGCAAACGCAACAGCAGCCTGGGCAGGCTGGCGCGTGACTCCCAGCGGCTGTTACTGGAACTGGAATACCTGCAGCTGGCCCCCGCCTGCATCGACTACCAGCGCAAAGAGGGGAAAGGCGAGCTGGCCGATACCCTGGAGCAAGCCTGGCAACTGAAGCGCCGCCAACTCCCCGCGTCGATCTACAACGCTACCCTGGGCAGCAGTGAGTACCGGCAGTTCTGGAAAAAGCCGCCGCGCGCGGCCGCCGACTACCCGGCCAACACCAGTAGCGCCGTGATCGCCAGCCTGGAGGCTATCAACGGCCACGCCCGGCGCTGGCTGGCGGGTGACTTCAGCGCGGACAACCGGGAGTTCGAGATACTGCTGGGAGAGGTGGCCACCGGCGACGGCGGCGCACTGCTGCAGGCGCTGGCTGCACAGGACGCCGCCCTGGCCGCCGCCAACCGCATTGTGGACTCCCGTATGGAGCGCGGCCCCCTGTGCTCACCCGACATCCGCCCCGCCGCGGCCGACATCCTGCCCAACGTCATCCGCAAGTACTTTATCGAGGGTATCCAGCCCCACTCCGCCGCACTGAACCGGCGCCTGCAGGAGCTGTTGCCTCCAGTCGGCGCACTGGAAGAACTGCTGGGGGGCGTGTTGCCGCAGTCATACCGTCTGTGGCGTGACCAGCGGGACGTCGAGCTGGCCCGGCTGGCAACCGCACCCCGCCGCCATGTGGAGCTGCTGCAGGACATCCAGCGACCCTGCGGCACAAATCCCGGCCAGGAGGATCAGGCCAGGACCAACAGGCACTAAATACTGATGCGTGCCACCTCGCTACCTTCGCTGAGGGCGACTATGGTGCCCTCCGGCAGCGGCTCCCAGCTATCGCCCGTGAGGGGAACACTGGCAACTGCCGTGAAGGAAATATTTTCCTCAGCGCTGCTCACCTGGAGGCCGCGAGCGGAAAGATCTGATCCCGACATCCTCAGCACGCTGAGGCCGGGAGGCCGCGGATCGCTGAACCCGCTGCCCTCTTCCCAGGCGCGTTTATGCGCATGCGCTATCAGGGTATCGCCATCGGAATACAGGAAGTTTGCCGGTCCAAGCTCGCGTATCGCGGCGGCAAACCCGGCGATTATCCCCAGCTTGTCGTCCAGCGAGGGCGACTTTCCCGGGGTCCGCCACAGGGGTTTCAAACTGTCGAGCAACACGCAAAAAGCGTGCTCCGAATCGGTCTCGCCTATGGTCTGGTAACCTCCGGCCGCCAGCGGCATTCGCTCCCAGATATTGAGAAGGCCACCGTTGTGCGCGAACACGTGGTTGCAACCCCCGAGCTCACGGATAAAGGGGTGCGTGTTGGCGTAGTTGGCCCTCCCCGAGGTGGCATAGCGCACGTGTGCAATGGCTGTGCTGGTACTGATGGGGTGCGATTCGATAAATTTGACCCAGACACTGTCGCTGGCGGGGCTGGGTTCCTTGATCAGGATGGCGTCCCTGTCCCGGCGATAGGCGATGCCCCAGCCAGATTTGTTCCGGTGCAGCAGGCCGCCATGGCGCGCAAATTCGTGCAGGGCATACGTCATCCCAACGGGCGCTGAACTGGACAGGCCGAACAGTTCGCACATTACGCTCTCTCCTGGTCTACGGCGGTCCGAGTATAACCCAGCATGGGCACGGATCAGGCTCAACAGCACCGCGAGCCGGGCAGATCAGATGATTCGGTTGGCCTGGGGCGAACACATGGGGCTACAATAGGGATCAGCGATAACAACACCTGGAAGCTGGACACGCACGACCAGTACCTGATCACGACCCGATGGCGGCCGCAAAAAGGCCGACACCCATTCCCATGCGGAGAGTTCCATGAGCCACAGAATGATCACCGTTCAACGCACCATCCTCGCCCTTGCCGGCGCCGTCTTGCTGGCGGCCTGCGCCAGCGGTCCGCCCAAACCCGAGGTCGATTACAAGTCCGACTACAACTTCAGCCAGGTGCGCAAGATCGCCTTCTATGACGACTCGGGCCTGATTTCCGGCAACAACCCCATCCCCCTGAGTGATATGGAGCGCGATCGCATCGACGCCGCCCTGGAGCAGGCACTGCGCGCCAAGGGTTATGAACTGCTGGACGAGAAAGACGCCGACCAGGCGGACCTGCTGATCAGCTGGACCCTGATCACCAACGCCAAAACCGATGTGCGCACCTACGAGACGCCGGCCATGGGCATGTCCGCCGGCTACGGCCGCTACGGCGGTTACAACCGCTACAGCATGTACAACTGCTGGGGCTGCACCCAGACCGAGGTGTCGGTGCAGAACTATACCGAGGGCACGTTCATCGTCGACATGATCGACCCGAAGCTGAAGAAATCGGTCTGGCGCGGGCTGATCCAGTCGCGGCTGAAGGGCGGGCTGGAAAACGACCAGGACAAGTACAATGCGGTCGCTGACAGCATTTTCGCGTCCTTCCCGCCTCCCTGAGAGGCGGCCTACAGCAACCGCGCCAGGCCAACCAGGCTCACGCTCAACAGCCCCCATCCCAGCACCCTGAAAAAGATCCTGGTATCGGCTTTTAAGGTATAGGCGTGAAAGCGCAGGCCCAGCAGGTGCCCCACCGTCGCGCAGGGCAGCAACCACAGCTGCTGGCGCCACTGCAGGTCGATCCCCGACCACATGAAAGCGGCCAGCTTCACCGCCACCAGCACGAACCACAACACGAACAGCGTGTCGCGCAACTGGTAGTGCTGCACCCGGCTGGCGGCCACCGGCACCACCAGGGGCGCGGCCACCAGGGAAGTACCACTGACATAACCACCCAGGATCATAAACAGGGCATCGAGCCACTTGTTATTGCTTTTGAAAGGCCGGTCGAGGATATAACTCACCGCGTAGACGGATACCACGATGAAAATAAAGCTGCTGACGATATTGGCGGGCAGGGTAATCACCCCGGCGACCCCGACCAGCTTCGGGATAATCATCAGCAGCAGGGCATAACGCAGGAAACGCCAGTTAACCGTGTTGCCTCCTGTCTCCGGCCCGGAGCGACGGGACTTGAGGTGAGACTGCAGCACCGTTATGAACGAAAAGAACAGCAGGTGAATCGCAATAATGGGCAGGAAAACAAGCGGGGCGTTGTAGACCATCAGCAGAAACGGCAGGGTCAGCACCGCCCCGCCGAAGCCGAGGCTAGACCGGACAAAACCGCCCCAGACGAAGAGCAGGCCAATGGCTATGAGCTGCCAGTTCTCCAGTCCCTCCATTTAACGCCCCGCTCCTCACCACGATTGCAGAAGGGCGCCAGTTTGCCACAGATCATTGCCGGGGTAGCGACCCTGTACCGGCAAAAAAACCCGGCGCCGGGGATCAGGGTTTCACGCAATTCATCAGCCCCGGAGGCGTGGACTCATCCGGGCAAGACGGGTATTATTCCGCTCCCTGAACACCCGCTGCCGATGCGGGTGGGATGCTTTAACCGCCCGTAGCTCAGCTGGATAGAGCGCTGCCCTCCGGAGGCAGAGGTCGCAGATTCGAATTCTGCCGGGCGGGCCATCTCCCCAATATCAGTACCTCAGGGCGCAAACCGCGCCGATTCAACCATCCAACTCAGCAGCCACCTCCTGGGGCAGCACAAACCAGCGCAACCGCTCCGCCTCTGCGCTGAGCTCCAGTGTGCCCCGGGTTCCCGCACGGTCCTCTTGCAGCAACTCCTGCTCGGCAGCGGCGCACAGATCTGCAAGGTCGGTGGTGACGGTGATGCGCCCGGCGCCAAGCTGCGGGTCGGCAGCGAAATCCAGTGTTTCAAGGCTCACCGGCAAATCCCGGGGCTGGCCCTGGTAGCGCCAGACGCCGGCGGCGGTGTCGGCGTGGTAATAGGGCAGCAGCCGCCAGCCGTGGGTGGCAACGAGTTCCACGGCGCGAACCAGGTACTCGAACTCGTCCTCGTCAATGAAGTAGTTGAAATTCAGGCGCACCCAACCCGGCCGAAACAACATATTGCCTTTATCCAACTCGGTTTCGATAGCCTTGCTGTAGGCCATATCCATACCAAGCAGGTTGTGGCCATAGGGGCCTGCGCAGGAGCAGCCCCCGCGCATCTGGATTCCGAACAGATCGTTGAGCAGCGCAACGACGAAGCCGTAGTGCAGGTCCCGTTCCCCGTGGCGAAAGCGCAGCGACACGATGGACAAGCGCGGCGCATTTCGCTCTCCGAGTACGGTCAGCCCCGGACAAGCGCTGAACCGCGCCAGTGCGCGCTCGACAAACTCCCCCTCCAGTCGGCTGATTTCGCGGGTGCCCACTTCCTGCTGCAGCCTGAAAACCAGCCCGGCGCGAATTGACTCGACGATGCCGGGCGTACCGCCTTCTTCCCGGCGTTCATGGTCTTCGATATAGCGATGATCGACGGGAGTGACATATTTCACCGTGCCGCCGCCGACCACGGCGGGAACCCTGTTCTGCATGATCGACTTCTTGGCGACGAGCAAACCCGGCGTACCGGGGCCGCCGATGAACTTGTGGGGTGAGATGAATACCGCGTCCAGCGGGGTGTCACCATTCATGTCGATGGCCACATAGGGCGCCGCCGCCGCATAGTCCCAGAATGCCAGCGCGCCGTGCTTTTTCAGCAGCGCGCTGATGCCCGCCACGTCACTTTTCACACCGGTAACGTTGGATGCCGCCGAGAAGCTGCCAATTTTCAGGGGGCGGTCCGCGTAGGCATGCAATCGAGCCTCCAGTGCCCGGCTATCGATCTGTCCCTGCCCGTCCAAGGGTGTCACAACCAGTTCGGCGATACTCTCCCGCCAGGGCAGTTCATTGGAGTGGTGCTCATAGGGTCCGATAAATACTACGGGTCGATCCTGTGGCGGGATACCGGCCGTCAGGTCGTAGCGTCTCGACAAGTCGTCTGGCAGGCGCAGGTTCAGGATGTCGATGAGTTTATTGATTGCGGCGGTGGCACCCGCGCCGCAAAAAATCACCTGGTCCTCACTGCTCCCGTTCACCGCTCGGCGGATGATCCGGCGAGCCTGTTCCCGCAGGGCAGTGGTCTGGGCGCCGGTGAAGGACGTCTCGGTATGGGTGTTGGCGTAGAAGGGAAGCACCTGCTCGCGAATAATGTCCTCGATAAACCCGAGACTGCGGCCGGAGGCCGTGTAATCCGCGTAGATCAGCGGCTTTTCCCCGAACGGCGTAGAGATCGGTGTCCGGCTGCCGATGACTGATTGGCGAATGCGCTCGATAAGTGTGGTCACAGTTGCCGGTCCCTTCCGTCAGGAATAAAACGGCATATTATCCCGTATTTGACGGAACATTGTTTCTATTAAGAGCGCACTAAATCAATATATTCGAACGTTGTCCCATACTATGGCAATAATACGGTATATAATTCTTCGCTCACGAAGATCCGAACAATCGAGGAGGCAAGGCCCCGTGGACAAGACGGAACGATCGATACTGGCCCTGATACAGGCGGATGCCTCCCTGTCTATCGGTGAAGTGGCCGACAGGGTGGGCATCTCCAAATCCGCCTGCTGGCGGCGCATCCAGAAGCTGGAAGAGGACGGCGTCATCCAGGGACGGGTTACGCTTCTCAACGCCGCCGCGCTGGACCTGCCGCTTACCGTCTTCATAACGATAAAAACCAACCAGCATAACGAAAAGTGGGCGAGGAACTTCAAGGCCGTGGTGGCCGACATCCCGGGAATTCTGGAGGTGCATCGAATGGGCGGGGAAATCGATTACCTGATCAAGGCCGTGGTCAGGGACATGCCGGGATACGACAAGCTTTACCAGCAACTGATAAAAGCTGACCTGTTCGATGTGACGTCCAGTTTCGTCATGGAAGAGATCAAGCGCACGACGGCGTTACCGCTATAGCCGGGCTGACGCAACCGGTTCAGAATTCCGGCCCCACGGTGATATAGACTTCAATCCCTCTCTTGCTGTCGGCCACCGGCACACCGACGTCGATGCGCGCCATACCGACCGGCGAACGCCAGCGCAGGCCTAGTCCTGTGCCGTACCTGGGGCGGATGTCGTCAAAATCGTTAAAGGCGTTGCCGGCATCAAAGAACGCCGCCACACTCCAGTCCGGAATCAACTCATGCTCATACTCAATGCTGGCGGTGACCTCGTTCTTGCCACCGGTGATGGTGTTCTTGGGGAACAGGCTCTCCCATCCGTAGCCCCGCACGCTGCGAACGCCGCCGGCACGAAACTCATAGTATTCCGGCATGCGGTTGAAGTTTACATCCAGCACCTTGCTGTTTTCGGCGTGGGAATAACCGAAGTTACTGCGCAGCAACAAACGGTCCTTAACGAACACCGGGCGGATGTGCCAGGTGTCGAGGCGGGCCTGCCAGAAAGTGATGTTGGAAGCCAGTTTCTCGTGGGAACCCAATAGCTCCAGAGAAAAATAGTCCCCGTCCCGGATGAAGAGGCGGTCGTTGCTGCGCCGGGCGGTGAAGCTGATACTGGGCACCAGGGCGTTGAAGTCGGGCGACAGGGTGTCGAAAGCCTGCGGGCCGATGGCCTCGATGATCGACTGCTTGTCATCGCCCGGCAGGTTGCCGAACAGCACCTCGAAGACATCGTAGTTCTCCGTGACATAGCTAAGCCCCGGTGACCAGTCCAGCCGGAACCCCCGCCAGGCGGAGGGAGCCTGGTGCCAGTAGGCCGACAGCAGGTTGGTGGTGATGCGGCTCTCGCCGCCCTCATTGAGGTCCACGTCTTCGTAGTTGAGGTCCTTACTCTGGTAGCGGGCGACCAGTTCGACGTTATCTCCACGCAGCGGGTCGACAGGGATGAGGTAGGCCAGGTTGCCCGCCAGCTTGTTGCGCTCTTCCCCCGCTGCCACGCCCGCGGTGAAGCGCTGGCCGCGACCGCCGACATAACGCCGGGTCCAGTCCACCTGCCCGCCGAAGCCGGAGTCCGTGCCCCAGCCAAGGCTCCCCCGGTAACGATTGGGCTTGTAGGGCTCGAGGCGGATGTCCAGCGGGATCGCCGGCGGCGGACCGACAGTGGCAGGCTGTGGCTCGATAATCACCTCGCGAAAGAAACCGGTCTTGCTCAGGACCTGCCGCTGGTGGGCAAGCTGGCTGCCCGCATAGGGTTCCCCGGGCTGCAGCACCAGGTAGCGGCGCAGGTAGTCGGGGTCGAACTGGGCCTGGTCGAGGGTGATATCCCCGACCACATAGCGGGGTCCAGTGTCGATACTCAGCCTGATCGCGGCCGCGTAGCTGGCGAGATCCACCTCGACCCGGTGGGTTCCCATCGCGGCATCGCGGTACCCCTGCTCCTGCACCTGCTTCAGCAGCTGTCGTTTCGCCGCCTCGTAGCGGCGGTGATCAAGGGGGTCACCGCGGCGCAGCTCGAAATCGCCCGCCAGTGCAGCCAGGGCCTGGTCTGCCGCGCCCGGCCCGTCAAAGCTGATAGCCAGCGCTGTCACGGGCACAGCCGTGCCGCGCTTGATGCTGTAGCTGGCGCGCCAGCTGTCCCCCGCCCCGGCCGGAACCTGCAGGCGGGCGTCGATCTCCGGCCGGTAGTAGCCAAACGGTTGCAGCGCCCGCGCGATCTGCGCCGGCGCCTGCGCGTGCAGTTCCCGGATGGTATCCGCGCTGAGCCCGGGCTCCTGCCGCCGCCGCTCGATGGCCAGCGCGGCGCGCACGTTCTGCAGCTGTTCGCCGCGCACGCCCTTGATGCTCACCTCCAGCAGTTCAGCGCCCAATGCGGGCACCGCCAGTGCCAGCAGCAGCACCAGCGAAGGGGTGAGGCGACGCAGGCGACTATCAATGCTCATAGGTGATGGTCATATTCAGGGTGTTGTCCGCCTCACCCACCTTTGCCTCCACCCCGTAGCGCGGGGTGATGGTGTACAGCGTGTCGAACTGGTTGGTCTCCTCCAGCAGGTTGTAGCCGTAACTGACATACAGTTTCGGGTACAGGTAGGTACCGATGCTGAGCACACTGTCGCGATTGCTCGAACCACTCCCGGTGAGCAGGTAGGACTGGATCTCGGTCTGGTCCAGTTCGGGCCGCGAGAAGAGTTCCAGCAGCGGCTGGTCGGCGGGGCCGGAAAGCAACACCCCGACCGAGCTGACGACCGGGTCGTTGTCGATCCAGCGCACGGCCCGCACATTCAACTCCGGCTCGGTGACGGGCTTGCTGGCGAACACCACCCGCCCGGTCTCGATCTCCAGGTCCTGGCCGAAGGCGCGGAAGGTACCGTCCTCGATGGACAGGCGACCATCGGCCACCGGCAACAGGTCCGCCCCGGGGCGGTTGATAAACATCACTTTGCCGGTGAGGCGCCCGATCAGTCCCAGGGCACGGACATTGACCCGGTCGCCAACGACCAGCTCCAGCCGGCTGTCGAGACGCAACGGTGGTGCGCTTACAGGCGGCTCCTCCACCTCGCCCGCGGCGTCGATCACAACCACGTCCGTTGAGGGGGCGATCACCCGGCCGGGCTGGGGAGCGGCAGCTGAGTCCTCCGTGAGCAGCGCAGGGCTCAGCCCCAACTGGGGCGTGACATCCGCCTCCGGCACTTCGATGCGGCCGCGCAAGTTGAGAACATCACTGTCCCATCCCAGTTGCAGGTCCGGGGAAACGAGTGCACGGGCATCCGGCGTGTTGTAGGCCAGCAGGCGGTCCCCGGTGACGGCCAACGCCACGCCACCGCCGGCAAGGTCGACGCGACCGCTGAGGTCGACCCTGCCCGGGCCGGAGACGAGGCCGCCGGCAATGGCCAGCTGCCCGGGTTGCGCGGGGTCGCCGTCTATCCGCAATTCGATCTGGCGCAGCTCCAGGCCAGCTGACGGCACATCCGCAGCCCCATCCGCCAGCACCAGCTCCCCGAGCAGCAGGGGCTGCTGCAGGGTGCCCGCCAGCTGCAGGTCCGCACGCAGGCTGCCCGCGGTGTTCTCCAGCGCGGGAACAAGTGCCTGCAGGCCGCTGAGGTCATCCAGATCGGCCTCGATACGTCCGCGCAAGGGTTGCGGCTCAGGTAACGGCAGTCTGTTCAGCGCCGGCAACTGCAGCTCTGCCCGCAGCAGGCGCCGCTGCTCGCCCTCCACCACCAGGGCGGCGTCGAGTCCGCCCTCCGCGACTGCGAAATCGAGCTTGCCGCCGCGAAAGTTTATGTTCCGGGTGCCCTCCCCGCCCGCGACCCGCAGCTGCCCCGCGCTGAGCTCGAGCTCCCCCTGTCCCCGCAGGGCGCCATCGGCGGCGAGCGTTCCGCGCACCTCGCCATCCAGTTGTCCGTCGAGATCGGCGACCAGCCGCTGCAGGGGCAGCGCCTGTATACGCGCCGCAAGCTCCCCCCCGGTGCTGCCGCTCCAGTCGCCCTGGACACAGACCCGGGACGAATCCGTCCCGGCGCGCAGGCAGGTGTCGCCCAGGCGCAGTGCCGCGCCGCTCAGCATCAGGGGGGCCGGCTGGGCCAGGCTCCAGCTGCCGTAATCCGCCGCATCCGCAACCAGTTCGGCCAGGCTGCCGCGCCACTGGCCGGTGTCGGCGTGCAGGCCGCCCTCCAGGCGCGCCCGCAACTGCTGCGCGGGGGCGGCGAGATCCAGCTCCAGCCAGTGCGCCGAGGTGCTGCCCCGGGCCTGCAGCCGGGCTGACTGCAGCTGCGTTTCGCCGCCCTGCGCGATTTCGCCCACCGCCAGGTCCAGGCGCAGGGGCGCCTGTGCCGCCAGCCCGGCCTCCAGTTCGACGCTCAGGGAGGACAGCCGGCGCGCATCCAGTTCGAGTTCCCGCCCCGACAGGCTGACGCGCACGCGCGGCGCGTCAGCCGTGCCCTCGAGGCGGCCGCTGCCCATCAGCTGGCCCTGCAGCCCGGGCAACAGGGCTCCGGGGTTGGGTACCTGCAGATCCCAACCCAGCCCGAGTGCGGCCGGGGCCAGGCGCCCACTTGCGCTGAGGCGGTTGCCGCCGCTGTCCAGCTGCAGGCTCTGCAGGTCCAGGGCCTCACCTGCCAGCAGCGCGTTTGCAACCAGCCGGACATCCCGGCCCGCGACCACCCCGGACAACTGTTCCAGCCCAACCCTGCCCTGCAACCCCGCATCCGGATCGACGCGCCCGGCGCTGCCCAGGGCAAGGGCCAGCCGGCCCGGCAGGTCGGGCTGCCATTGACCCGGGTCCAGCCCGCTGCCATTGAGCTTGAGATCCCAGCGCGGTTCCGGGTCCCAGCCCAGCTCGCCCGCCAGGGTCACCTCGCCGTCCAGCACCTGCCCCGTCAGCTGCTGCAACAGCAGCTTGCTGCGGTCTCCGGTCGCCATGGCTTCCCAGTGTCCCGGCGGTAGCTGGCTGCCGGCCAGCTCCGCCGCAAGGTCCAGCCGGTAGTCGTCAGCGGTTCCCGCCAGCTGCAGCCGCCCCTCCGCGCTGGCGAATGCCGGCGCTGCGGCCGTCAGGGGCCAGCCCAACTGGCGCCAGGCCAGTTCGCCCTCGAAGTCCGGGCCACCCGTGGCGGGCAACGCCACCCTCCCCTCGAAAGAGAGCTGCAGCGAAGCCTGGTCCAGAGCCAGGTCGAAGCGTTGCAGGGTCACGACGTCGTTCTCGTAGCGGCCCTCCAGGTGGCCGTGGGCGGCGAGTTGCGGCGGCAGGTCGGGGTTGTAGCGCGTCAGTTGTTCCCCCACGGCGCGGTACGCCAGGGCGGCGGTGAGTGGCCCGCTCCAGCCAACCGTGCCCCGCAACTCGAGCTCCCCCGGCGCAGTGCGCAGGCCCAGGGGCGCCAGCTGCAGGCCGGACCGGTCGCCCTGTGCCTGCAGCGACCAAAACAGGGGATCGGGACCCACGCCCTGCAGCCTTCCCTCGCTGTCCAGGCGGTAAGCCGCGAGCGTTCCGTCGCTGCGCAGCCACCCCGGGCCCACCAGCAACGGGGCCTCGCTCGTGTCCAGCGGCAACTCCGGCCAGTCCAGTTGCAACTCCCAGCCGGGTGTAGCCAGCACGTCCCGCACAGTGCCACGCAGGTTCACCGGCAGCTCGCCACTGCCGGTGTGGCGGAGCTCGAGCCTGGCTGCGTCGCCCTCAGCCTCAAGCACGCCCCCCGCGAGACGCTGGTCCGGGAGCCGCCACTGCCAGCGCAGGTTCAGCCGCAGTGGCAACTGCTCGTCGAAGCCGACCTCACCGCTGGCCTCGATAAAGCCCTGGGGCGCGCGCACGTCCAGGGTCGTCAGGCCCAGCTGCCGGTTCTCCAGGCTGGCCGCCAGACTGACGCGCTCGATGGATTGGGGGGGATTATCGCCACTGCGCCACTGGAGGTCGCTGAGCTCGAGCCTGCCCAGCCGGATATCGACAGGCAGGGGCAGGTCCTGGGGGCGCCACGCCGGAGCCTCGGCAGGCTCCGTCCCCGACGCCTCCAGGCGGGCGCGGATACCCGTTGCCTCCAGGCTCGCCACATCCAGCCGGCCGACCAGCAGTGCGCCCGGCGACCAGTCCAGTGACAGCGCCCGCACCTCGAGCTCCAGACCGGGGGACCGGATGTTCAGGTTCTCGAGGCGCAGGGGGCCAAGCAACCGACCCTGCATGTCGCCCCACTCTAGCGCACCCGCAGACCAGCGCCGCGCCTGCTCGGCCAGCAACCGCGAGCCGCCTTCTGAAGCGGCAAGCGCCAGCAGCAGGCCGCAGGCCAGCAGGGGCAGGATCAGCAGCAGGGACAGGCTTATTTTCAGCGCTCGGTGCACTTATTCAGGGATCCATGGTCTATTGACAACTGGCAGGCCCCGGCCGAAAGTTGATATTCGAGCGGGCAGAAATCCGATTGCATCCTGCCCCGATCATACTAGAGAAAGGTCAAAAACAATGAAATATGCTTACATTTGCGCCGGCTTGCTGGCCGCCTACCTGCCGAACGCCGGCGCCGTGGACCTTAACACTGATGCCCTGAAGACGATGCAGCAGCAGGGCCACAAGATCGTCGAGGAGTCAAAAGAGTGGCGCTCATTCTCCCTGCATAACGGGCAGTGCCTGCAGGTTGGCGGGCCTCCGGACAAGGTGGGGGCCAACCTGGTCATCCGCGACTGCAATCCCAAGGCGAACAGCCAGAAATGGCAATTCGATGAGCAGGGCCGCCTGACCAGTTTCGGCGGCACCTGCGTCGGCGCTGCGGGAGACGCCAACAAGCCCGGCGCCAACGCGGTCATGCAGGCCTGCAGCGGGGCGAAGTTCCAGATCTGGAAGCTTGATGGAAAGCAGCGCCTGGTCAACGGGCTCGACAACTGCCTGCAGGCAGCCGGCAAAGCCGACGCACCCAGCGGCAATGTGGTAACGGCCAATTGCAGCGGCTCACCCAATCAGGTGTGGAAGTAAGCGCAGGGGTTGCCCGCGGCGGTCATCGGCCGGGAGTACACCCGGCCCGCTCAGGGACGCGCACCGCCGCACAGCACGGCCGTCACCAGCTCTGTATCCATGTACTCTTTCATTTCCAGCAACTGGCCATCCTGCCATGTCAGCAGGAAGTGGTAGTGATTGCTGTAAGGCTGGCCAGACACATGAACACCAGCTGAGCTGGCCTCCACGGCGACCCGGTCCTCCTCGGCTGTCATGTTGAGGATTGTGAACGCGAGGCCCGCGGGAAAGGCTTCCAGCACGCCACCGGCAAACTGGCGTATTTCCTCCTTGCCCCTGGTGCCCGATATGAGGGTATTTCCCATGGTGACCACCCGGCCCTCGTCCGCGTAGGTGCTGGCGATGGCCTCCGCGTCGCCCCGCTGCATGGCGTCGAAGAATGCGAGGGTCAGCCGCTTGTTGTGCTCGGGAGTATTCATAGCACTTCGTCCCTGGGGTTTATCGATTATTGGCCAACTGGCGTTCCAGTTTTTCCTTCATGGGTATGACCCACAGTTCCTTCAGGCGGGGCGAGAGCAAACCCGCATCCTCCAGCTCATCGCAGAGTTTCATCTGGTGGGCGAGATCGAACATGTCGAACTGACGGCAGATTTTGGCCTGATCATTCACGGTGATAAACGAAACACCCGGCGTCTGGTAGTGGCCGCCATCAGCCCTGAGGCCGGGTCCCCGATTAAACCAGTGGGTGATCAGCCTGTTGTCGCTGCCGACATAGACCCCCTCATAGGGAAAGGTCCAGCCCTCCCAACCGACTTGCATGTCGCGCCCGTAATGGGTGGCCTTTATCTCATCGATGCCGTTGGCCGTTACGTTCATCACGCCCGCATATTCACAGGTATAGATACAGTCGCGGGCATACAGCTCGTCCACAAAGAACAGCCAGTCGTTGCTGCGTGACGCCGCCTGGTGGGCTGCAATCAGCTTGTCGGCTGTCGCACGCAGTACTTCTTCACTTAATCCCGTCATTGCTCACTTCCCTCGCCCGGCGCCCGAGCCCTGTATAAACGCTGCGAAAAGAAACTCTCGCGGGTTTCCCGGCGGGCCCGGGCCTGGCCGGGCCGGTTTCAACTTATGCCTTTGCCTGTCGCATCTGCATGATCAGGTCGACGAAGGGCTGCAGGTTCTGGGCCATGGTCGCCTCGATCAGTCGGGGGCCTTTCTTCGACATCGCCTTCCTGAAAGCGGTATGGAAGTCCTCGGCTGTCGACACGGCTACCGCCGGCACACCCATTCCCTCGGCAATCTGCACCCAGTTGATCGAAGGTTTATTGAGCTCGAGCATCTTCTGCATTTTTGCCGTGGCAGCGCCTTCGCGCACCCTGGCCAGTTCGACATTGAGAATCGCGTATTCATCGTTCTTCAGGATCACGATAGTGATATCGCAGTTCTCGTGCGCCATGGTCCACAGAGCCTGGTTGGTGTACATGGCGCTGCCATCCGCCTGCAGGGCCAGGACCTTGCGATCGGGCGCGGCAATCGCGGCGCCCAGCGCCACCGGCAGGCCGCCACCGATGGCGGCGCCCGGAATGGCATAGAGATAGTCGTGCGCTCTCGCGCCTGACGTTTCCATATACAGCTCGAGCCCGGCGGTCGCCCCCTCATCAACCAGGATGGCATTTTCCGGCATCAGCAGGTTTACACTCTGGCCAATTGCACCCGGGGTCAATGCGCCTTTGGGACGTTTCGGTTCGATGCGCTGCTGGCGCGGCGTGACCTTGCGCTTCGCCTTCACGGCTTTGGCCAGATCCGCCAGGGCGGCCAGTACGTCCTGGTCCGGCGCGGCGAAGGCCGATACCTCGCAGCCCGGGGGAATCTTCTGCGTGGACGCACCCTGGTAGGCGAAGGTGGACACAGGCGGCAGAGCGCCCACCAGGACAATCTGCTCGTACTGGGCAAAGAACGGCTGTGCCATTTCCAGGAAGTAAGGCACCAGCTGCACCTGCACCCTGCCCTCGCCCCGGGCCAGGCGCGAGGGAAAAGTCTCACCCATAAGCTGTGCCCCGGTGCGGGCGGCAATGCGGCCCGCCAGTTCCAGGCCCTCGTTGCGCAGGGCCTGGGCGCCCAGCAGTATCGCAGTCTTCTTGCCGTTGCAAAGTAGCTGGGCGACCTCCGCGACCGTCTCCGGGGCCACCCCGGGAGTCGGTAGCGGAGCACGGATGGCCGGCGCATGGGGCGCCGGGTCCCAGTGGCAGTTGGTGGGTGCCACCAGGGTGGCGATGCGGCCGGACCCCATCTGGGCCACCTGGGCGGCCTCTGCACCAAGCAGCGCCAGTTCACCGGCAGACTTCGCCTCTCTGGTCCAGTGGGACACCACCCGGGCCAGGTCGGTGATCTTGCCGCCGATCATTTCGTGCTCCGGGAAGTTGGGCTGGTGGTAGCTGGCGTTCGCGCCGACGATGTTGACCATGGCGGTATTGGCGCGGCCGGCGTTGTGCAGGTTGGCGATGCTGTTGGCAAAACCGGAACCGACATGCAGCAGGGTAAACGCCGGCTTGCCAGCCATCCGGGCGTAACCGTCGGCGGCACCGGTGACCACGTTCTCCTGCAGGCACAGCACCGGGCGTACCGTGTCGGACCTGCCGATCTCGTATACCAGCTGCATCTCCGAGGTGCCCGGGTTGGCAAAACAGGTGTCCAGACCGGCATCGGTCAGGGCCTTGAAAAGTGATTGTGCTCCGTTCATCTGTGTTCTCCTGTTAGCAGGCATTAGGCAATTGTCGCAGCCGGCATGCAATGCAACTGTCATCAAGTTTACAATCTGGTATGGATAGTAATGGAAAGCGCACCAAAAGCGAGTGTCACCACGCTCCGCGTCCCTGCAACCACAAATTACCCTGGAGCGATGAAGCGCCATGATCGATCTCAGAAGCGACACGGTCACCCGACCGACGCCCGGCATGCTCAACGCCATGATGACCGCAGCAGTCGGGGACGATGTCCTGGGGGACGACCCCACCGTCAACCGCTTGCAGGAAAAGGCGGCCGATCTGTTCGGCGTGGAAGCGGCCCTGTTCTGCCCCAGCGGGACCATGACCAACCAGATTGCCATCAATGTCCATACGAGGCCGGGCGACGAGGTGATCTGCCATTCCCAGGCGCATATCTATGTGTACGAAGGAGGCGGCATCATGGCCAATTCGGGGGCTTCAGTGCGGCTGCTGGGAACCCCGGACGGACTGATGGATGCCCGCGAGGTGGAGGCCGCGATCGGCCCCGATGACATTCACGCGGCCCGCACCCGCCTGGTAGCCCTGGAGAACACCAGCAACCGATGTGGCGGCACCTGCCTGGAGTTCTCCTCGATCGAGGCCATCGGCGAGGTCGCAAAGCGACGTGGACTGTCTTTTCACCTCGATGGCGCGCGCCTGTTCAACGCCCTTGCCGAAACCGGTCAGACCCCCCGGGATTACGGCGCCGTCTTCGACTCTATTTCGATCTGCCTGAGCAAGGGCCTGGGCTGCCCGGTGGGGTCCCTGCTGCTGGGTAGCCGGGATTTCATTGACGAGGCCAGGCGGGTGCGCAAGCGCTTCGGCGGCGGCTGGCGCCAGGCCGGCTTTCTGGCAGCCGCCGGCAGCTACGCCCTGGACCACCACGTGGAGCGCCTGCCCGAGGACCATGCGAAGGCCAGGCTGCTCGGCCACTGCCTCACTGAGCAGGCCTGGGTGGCGAACGTGTTGCCCGTGCAGACCAATATCGTGGTATTCACGCTCGCGGACCCGAACCTAGAGACCGCGTTCGTCAGTGCGCTACAGGATAAGGGCGTACTCGCGATCAAGCTTGGCCAGGGAAAATTGCGGATGGTGACTCACCTCGACGTGTGCATGGAGGAGATCGAGCAGGTCTGCGATATTCTCGCGGCTATCAAACTGTAGCTCGACCCCCGACGGACCGGCAGGAGAGTATTGGCGAAGAGCCGCTTCTGCCGACCCTGCTCAATATCTCCGAGGGCTGCGCCAGACCACGGATTGACCCGTCCGGGGCAGATGCGCTGTGCTGGCATTCACGCCAAACCGGGCTATCCTTGTTATGGAAGAACAGACAGGGACGTGGAGAAAGCATGGACGGATTGTTCGCCGGACGGGTACGCTATTAAGTCAGTATGAAGTGTCCCAACTGCAGCGCGGTAAACCTGCAGGGGCAGAGGGTGTGTCAGCAATGCGCATCGCCGCTACCGCAGGAATGTAATTTTTGCGGGTTTGTCTGTGACCCCGGCGCCAGGTTCTGTGGCGGCTGCGGCACCTCCCTGAAGCCGCCGACTGAGAATCACAATTCGCCCACCGATACGACCATCGCACAGCTTGCCGGCGCCGCGGAACGACGCCACCTCACTGTCATGTTCTGCGACCTGGTTGGCTCAACCGATATGTCAGTCCGGATCGACCCGGAATACCTCAATGACATATTCCGACAATATCAACTGGCCTGTGAACAGGTTGTTGGCAGGTATAACGGCTATGTCGCCCGCTACTCCGGCGACGGCCTGCTGGTTTATTTCGGCTACCCCAAGGCCACCGAGCATGGCGCCGAGTCGGCCGTCCGTGCCGGCCTGGAGATCGTCGACACTGTGCGCAGGCTTCGCCTCGGTCCTCAGTACGCCCTGCATACCAGGATCGGTATTGCCAGTGGCGAGGTCGTGGTGGGCGATGTGGTGGGAGACGGTCCTTCACGGGAAACGACGGTGGTCGGCGTCACGCCCAACCTGGCTGCCCGCCTGCAGGAAATCTGCGCTCCCGATACGGTGGTTATTTCCGGCCATACCCACGATCTCGTCCGCGGTCTCTTCGATTATTCGGATCTTGGCTACAGCCACCTGAAGGGCTTTGACAAGCCGGTTCATGCCTATGCGGTGATTGGCGAGTCGACCGTGGAGAGCCGTTTCGAGGCCGCCCGCATCCGCTTGCCGGGGCCATTGCTGGGACGCGAGCAGGAACAACAGACGCTGCAGGAAAGTTGGTTACAGGCCCGCACCGGCCAGCGCCAGGTGGTGATGATTTGCGGCGAGGAAGGTATTGGCAAGTCCCACCTGCTGGAGAACTTCCTGGACTCCCTGCCGCCTACCCCGGTAGAAGTCATGCGTCTGTACGGCGCGCCACACGCACGAGGCAATGTACTGCACCCGATCATTTCACACTGGCAACGCCAGTCCGGTATCGAAATCTCCGACTCCACCCGCGTCAAAATTGACAAACTGCAGAAACGGCTGGCACAGCTGGGGCCATCCGAGCCGGATGACCTTGCACTCATCGCGGCCCTGCTTTCAATTCCCGCGGGCGAGCATTTCGCGGGCACGAGCCTGAGCCCCGCTGCCCAGAAGACCCGGACCCTGAATTTACTTGTCTCCCAGTTTACCCGGCGCTGTCTCGATCTGCCGGTTGTGCTGGTCATTGAAGATCTGCACTGGCTGGACGCCAGCTCACTGGAGTTTCTGAACCTGCTGATAGAGGAGTCGCGACAACTTCCCATGCTGATCATTGGCACGCACCGACCCCAGTTCAATCCCGGCTGGCCGGAAGACGCCATAAGCAAGGTCGTTGAGTTGGGTTATCTCAACCAGCAGGCCACCCGCGAACTGATCAACCGGGTGTCCGAAGGCAGGGGCCTGCCGGAAAAAGTTGTCGCGGATATTATCGAGAAAACCGACGGGATCCCGCTGTTTGTCGAGGAGTTCACCAGGGCGATGCTGGAAAATACGGCGTTTTCGAACTGGGAGAATATCGACGATGGCGATGTCCACCCGGCCATTCCCGGCACCTTGCAGGATTCCCTGAATGCCCGGCTAGATCACCTGGGCAGCGCCAAGGAGATCGCCCAGGTGGGGGCGGCCATAGGCCGCGAGTTTCGCCTGGACCTGCTGCTGGCAGTGGTGGACAAGCCGCCGGAGCTTGTCGAAGCCGCGCTGCAAAAGCTGGTGTCAGCACAACTTTTAAGCAGCCGGGGTGTTGCGCCACACAGGGTGTATGTTTTCAAACATGCACTGATGCAGGAAACCGCCTACGGATCCCTGCTGCACAGCACGCGGCGGCGCCTGCACGCGCACATCGCCAGGACACTGGCACAGCGCTTTCGCGGCCAGGTCCAGGGCAGGCCGGATCTGCTGGCGCACCACTATACGGAGGCCCGGTTACACGAACCGGCCTTTCGCTACTGGTATATCGCGAGCCAGAAGGCCCTTACCCAGTTCGCGCCCAGGGAAGTGGTGCTGCACTTGAACCGGGGTCTCGCGCTCACCACAAAATTGCCGGAAGACGTCGAACTCATTGCCATGGAGTTCGACATGCGCACCATGCTGGGTGCGAGCCTCACGGTCCTGAACGGGCCGGGACACCAGGACGTGGGTGCGGCCTTCCAGCAGGCCTACGATTTCTGCCGCGAGCGGGAGAGCCTGCAGGACAGCTTCCCCGTGAAGTTCGGCCTGTGTCGCTACAAATGGGCAACCGGGCGAATTCGCGAAGCGGTGAAAGAGGCGGAATCCCTGCTTGCACTGGTGGACAGGCAGCGGGATCCGGGCCAGTACATGGCGGTACACGTGCTGCTGGGCCTCAGCCTGTGGCACCGGGGCGAGAACCAACGTGCCCTGCAGTACCTGCAGGAAGTCGCCTCCTGTTACCGCTCGGAACGGGACGCCCAGCTGTTTTTTACCTATATGATGGACTTTGGCGTGGTGGGCCGTTTTTATGAGGCGCTGGCCCTGCTGTCCGCAGGACGCGGCGAGGAAGCCAGAAGCGCGGCGAAAGCCTCCCTGGAGCTCGCCAGGGAACTGGACAACCCCTACTCGGTTGGCTTTGGTTATATGGCCAACTTCATGGTGGCGCTTTTTTCCGGCGAGTTTGACAGGTGTATCCGCTTCGCCGACGAATGCGTCAGCTTCGCTACCAGCCACAGCTTCCCCGAGTTCGCGGCAATGGCCAAAGCGTGCAAGGGCTACGCCCGCCTCAAAAGAGGAATGAGCGAAGGCAGCCTGCAGCTGATCCAGGAGGGTGTGGAAGAGTGGGAAGAAACCGGCTTTGGCGCAGGGCGGCCACTGCTGCGGGGCCTACTGGCAGATGGCTGCCTCCTGGCCGGCCAACCCCGCCGAGCGCGGAGGGAACTGGCGACCGCGCTGAAGCTGATGGATCAGCAGGACGAGCGCCATTCGGCCCCGTTCCTGTCGGGCATAGGGCGCCGCCTGGCCGCGATCGAAAAGTAAAGTGACAGTGTGCCCGCCCGGGCAGGCCAAAGCCCTATTTGCCGCCGGCGGCAATCACCACGTTTTTCCCGGCCCTCTTTCCCTCGTACAAACAATCGTCCGCCTGCTTGAGCAGGGACGCCAGGTCTAGCCCATCATCGGGAAACGTCGCCACACCCATCGTCACTGTAATATTGCCGGTGGGTTGCAGGTCCTGATGGGGAAAAACTGCGGACTCCACCGACTTCCTCAGGTCCTCGGCCAGCTCGATCGCGCGAGACTTTTCGCAGTTCGGCAAAACGATTACGAATTCCTCGCCGCCAAAGCGAGCCGCCAGATCGCCCCGTCGCACGTTTTTTTCCAGCAGCGTGGCGACCCCCTCGAGCACCACATCGCCCATCTGGTGACCCTGCGAATCATTGTAGTGCTTGAAATTGTCGACATCGGCAATCACCAGGGAAAACGGCTGCATATTATCCGGGTATACGGTGACCAGCGCGTCCAGGAACTGGTCCAGGCGGCGCCGGTTTGCCAGACCCGTGAGCCGGTCGGTCTCAGCAGCGTTTTCCGCCTTGTCCAGCTCCAGGTCCTTGTAATACCACACCCGGACCCTGGCGATGGTGTGGGCGAGGTCGAAGGCCGTGCAGGGTTTTACTATGACCTCATCGGCGCCGTTGCCGATCAGAAACTCACGATTGGCAGCATCATGACAGGACGCGCCCAGAGTAATCACGCTCGCCCCGCGCAGGTGCATGGTCTTGACCAGGGTGGAAATCGAGTTCCAGTCCCGCTGGAAATCGTCGTAGTAATCCATGTCGGCGATAATCAGGTCGAACCGGTGCACCCCCGGGTACTCGAGAAACTCAGGCGGATCCCTGAATTCGATTACGCTGGTCTCGGGCCAGCTCTCGTGCAGCGCCTGCCTGATAATTGAACTGTCGGGCGATCCCGCATTGATGATGCCGACGTTGATATCGCCGTGTGCGGTGACGCGCTGGTTTTTATGTATCAGGGATTGCGCAGTGGTAATGCGCAGCTTGGCCGCCATCATATGTGAAAACAATACGTACAGCACGGACGCCTGGGAGGAGTGGCCGTCGACCCTGAAAAGCTCCGCGGGGAATCCGATAAGGCGACAGCGGCTTTCAGTAACGACGTCCGCGGACCTGGGCGCGGACTGGATAACCGCCATTTCACCCACGACATCACCGGGGGAATCGAGCCGCAGGATAAATTTGCCATTGGATAAAATGGCGAGTGAACCTTCCACCAGCACATACATTTCAGGCGGCGACTCGTCACCTTCGCGAATCAGGTACTGGTCTTTCTCGACGGTCAGTAAATATCCCTGCCTGAGAATGTTTGCCAGGATATCACTGGACAAGCGATTGAAATACCTGCCCGTACCAACGGCCCTGACAATCTCGGCCAATTCCGGGTGATCCCTGCGTGTGCACAGTGACTCTTGCTTCATCGAAGTTCTGACGCCGTGTCGGGGTAAGTGTTGAGGGTCCAGCAAATACAAACTAGACAACCCGGGGCCTGTACGCAAGCGCGGCGCGTCTGCAGGAGACAACAGGATTGGCCACTTGCTTCTTCATAAACTAGAATGAGCTGCACATCTGTAAACCAACCAAGGAGCAACACAGCATGATCCACCATAAAATCTTGTCGGCCCTGGCCCTGTTCTCGGCCGTTCTGCTGGGCACAATCCCCGCCCTCAGCCTGGCGGAACTGGAAGTGAGTGAGCGCGGCGAAAACGAACGGACAATGGCCAAGCGTATCAGCGCGATTATTACCGATATCGACCGCGAGTCCCGGGAAGTCACCCTGGAAGGCGGGCTGGGCAATTCCATCACGCTGGCTGTTGGACCTGAGGTCAAACGCTTTGATGAGTTCAAGGTCGGCGACCTGGTGGTTGCCACCTATGTATCGTCCATCAGCGGCGAGCTGCGGGCACCCACAGAAGCCGAGCTCGCCGAACCCATCGTTGAACTCGACGCGGCCGCTGTCGCCGATGCAGACATGGAACCGGGTGCCGCGGTAGGGCGCAGCATACGCGCTGTTTGCACCATCGAGGGCATGAACCGCATCACCCGCACAGTGATGTTGAAGGACCCCGATGGCGACTTCCATATTATCGATGATGTCGATCCGGCCAAAATGGCAGGCGTATCGCTGGGTGATACGATCATCGTCACCTACACCGAAGCCTTTGCCCTGACTTTGGAAAAACAGGTCCCGGCCGAGTAACTCCCCCCCGGGCCAGCCGTCGATTCGGCTGGCCCACCCCTCCCGAATTTTCCTGGAACCCCACTTTGACAAGCCGCCCCGAAAGCAGGCAAAAGGCGCCCTTGACACCGCGATGACGGTTCAGGAGGCTGTATCCAGGTCCATCAAAATCGAAAGTTGCCGCCGCAGCCGCTGGTTTTCCTCGCGCAACTGCTGCAGGTCCCCGATCAGGTCCATGGCCAGGGCGACCGCGGGCCAGTCCAGTTCGAGGTCGCGCTGCAGGCGACAGGCGCGCTGGATCAGCCTCACCATTTGCGGCTCGAACAACCACTGCTGGGGCTGCTCACCCCGGGGCTCGACGATTCCGCAGTCGACGATGGTGATGACCGTATCAGTACTGAGTCGAACACTCTGCGTCAGTTCGGTAAGGGTCAGGTAATAGCTGCTTTCACTCATCCTGATTTCCCCCAGTTTTGGCGTGGGTCAAAGTTGGATTCCTCGGATAATTGTCGCCAGAGCTCTTGCTCTTTGGCACTCGCGGTTGCGGGCATGGTCAGGCGGAGCACGACATAGAGGTCGCCACGCTTGTCGCCCTTGCCAAGCCCCTTGCCCTTGATGCGCATGCGTTTCCCATTCTGGCTGTTGGGCGGTACGGTCAGGTTGATCAAACCCTCCAGGGTGGGCACCCGCAACTTGCAACCCAGTGCCGCCTCCCAGGGTGCCAGCGGCACCGTGATGGTCAGGGTATCCCCCTCCACAAGGTAAAGGGGATGCGGCGCAAACCTGATCTGCAGGTAGAGGTCGCCGGCGGGAGCATCGCCGATGCCGGGTGCGCCCTGCCCCTTGAGGCGGATACGCTCACCCTCGGTAACCCCTGCGGGAATCTTCACCTTGAGGTTGCGTTGCTGCCTGGCGAGGCGGCCCTGCTGGTCAAAGCCGGGAACTTCATAGCTGATGGCGCGGGACTCACCCCTGAAGGCATCCTCCAGGAAAATCGCCAGGGTCAGTTCGACATCCTCACCGCGCCGGGCATAGTGTTCCCGCGAATAGCCCTGCCTCGAGCCGTGTCGGGCCTGCCCGAAAATCTGCTCGAAAAAGTCCGAGAAGCCCCCCTCGAAGTCGCCCCCGGCAGAGTCGAAGCCACCCGCCTGCCAGCCCGGCGGGGGCTGGAAAGGCCCCGCCCCGCCCTGCTGGCGGAGCATGTCGTACTGGGCGCGCTTCTCCGTATCCTTGAGTACCTCATAGGCCTCGGCCAATTCCTTGAATTTCTCCTCGGCACCCTCTTCCGCACTGACATCAGGGTGATACTTGCGGGCCAGGCGGCGGTAGGCCGCCTTGATCGCCTTGTCATCGGCATCAGGGTCCACACCCAGTATCTTGTAGTAATCCCTGAATTCCATAACCGGCTGTCGTTCCCCTGCGAATTCAATACCAACGCAGAGCATAGTTGCAGGAGGCCGAAATTTCCACGCCTGCCAGGGTAAGGGCGTACCCCATTAAGGGTGCATTTCCTGTTATCCTCAGCGGCCGCAGATAACAATCGACAGGATCCAAGCCAATGCGACAACTTTCAGGACTCGACGCCTCGTTCCTTTACCTCGAGACAGCCAACGCCCCGATGCACATCTCCAGCCTGGCCATTTACGACCAGTCAACGGCGCCTGGCGGCAAGGTGCGCTTCAAGGACATCATTGAAAACACCACCAACCGGATCAAGCGCCTGCCCATACTGTCCCGGCACCTGTTGACCGTACCACTGGGACTCGATCACCCCTATTGGGTGTCGGATGGCAGCTTTGATCCGGAGTTTCATATCCGCCATATCGCCCTGCCTGCCCCGGGAGACTGGCGCCAGTTGTGTATCCAGATAGCGCGCCTGCACGCCCGCCCGCTGGACCGCAGCCGCCCCCTGTGGGAAATGTATGTCATCGAGGGCCTGGACAACGTCAAAGGCTACCCGCCGGGCTGCTTCGCCATCTTTACCAAGATGCATCACGCCGCCGTTGACGGCGCATCCGGGATGGAAATCACCGCCGCGTTGCATGACCTGAGCCCCGACGCCCACCAGAATAGCGAACCCTATGAGGTTGAATCCGACAGAACGCCCGGGCCGCTGGAACTGGTGCTGCGCTCCCAGCTCAACAATATCAGGCAACCTTTCCGCATGATTTCAGTCGCCCGCAACACGGTTCCGGGCTTCGCCAGGGCCTATGCCCGCCTGCGCAAGGGAGAGCTGCACAGGATCCCCGATGTGCCCCGCATCCGTTTCAACGCCGCCGTGTCCGCCCACCGGGTGTTCGATGCCGCCAGGTTCCCCCTCAGCGATATCAAGGCCATCAAGAATGCGGTGCCCGGGGCCACGGTGAACGATGTGGCAATCACCCTGTGTGGGGGCGGCCTGCGCCGCTACCTGGAGGCCAAGGGCGAACTGCCGGAAGCCAGCCTGGTCGCCATGGCGCCTATCAATGTGCGCGATCCCTCCGAAAAAGGCACTGCGGGCAATGTGGTATCGGCCATGGCCGTACTGCTGCGCAGCGACATCGAGAACCCCGCCCAGCGGCTCGCGGCCGTGCACCAGCACGCGGTGGAAGCCAAGGAACTGGCCAACGCTATCGGCGCCAAGGCCATGACCGACTACACCCAGTTCATTCCCAGCACCCTCACCGCCCAGGCCGCGCGCCTGGCCAGCCGCTGGAATCTGATGAACCAGATCAAGCCGATGTACAACTGCGTAATCACCAATGTACCGGGGCCCCAGGTGCCGCTGTACAACACCGGCGCGAAGATGCTGTCAAACCTGGGCACCGGGCCTGTGCTGGACAGCGTGGGGCTGTTCCACGTCATCAGCAGTTACTGTGGCGAGTTCAGCATATCCATCACCTCCTGCCGGGACCTGATGCCGGATCCGGATTTTTACCGCCAGTGCCTGCAGGACAGCTTCGACGCACTGCTGGCCGCTACCGTTGGGAGTGCCCCGGCCCCGCGCAAAGCGGCCCGGGGCAAGACCGCGGCGAAAAAAGCCCCCGCCGGGAAGGCCAGGGCCAAAAAGACGCCGGGCAAAAAGGCCAAGGCGGCGCCAGGGGCCAAAAAACGGGCCGCCCCGGCAGCCAAAAAAACCACACGCGCGGCCAGGCCCGCAGTTAAACCAAAGTCCGCCTCACGCCAACGCAAGGCGGGCTGATAACCGGCGGCTGATAGAGGGGCAACGCCATGAACACGCGTTTCATCGCCGGGCTGGCAGGGCTGGCGTCCCTGGTCTGGGCCGCCAGCCCTGGCGCTGCGGAGCCGACCCGCCTGTACTGGGGCGACACTCACCTGCACACCTCCTACTCGTTCGATGCATTTCTCAACCAGAACGAATCCGTCGACCCGGACACCGCCTACCGCTGGGCCCGGGGCCTGCCGGTCGTTCACCCCTACCATCGCGCACGGGTGCGTATCGACACGCCGCTGGACTTTCTGGTGGTGTCCGATCACGCGGAGGGCATGGGGGTGCTGCGGGCAATCGTCAACCACCAGGAGGAGTTTGGCGAACTGTCCGGCTGGGCGGCGGTGGAACGCTGGTTGTCGGTGGCGGCGGTCCGGCTGGGTATGTGGACCGGCTACGGCTCCGTGGTTTTCAGGGACCTGCTGCCGCAGAGGCTGGACCATTGGGGCGACGACCCGGTCCTGGACCCGGGCAATACTCCCCTGAATGACTCGCTGGGGGATATAACACCGACAGTAGTGACCAGCTGGAACGAAACCATCGACGCGGCGGAGGCCAATAATGAACCGGGGCGCTTCACCGCCCTGCTGGGCTGGGAGTGGAGCTCGATTCCCGCCGGGGCCAACCTGCACCGGGTGGTGGTCACGCCCAACGGCCGCGACCAGGCTGCGCAATACATGCCCTACGGCTCCGACCAGAGCCAGTACCCGCAAGACCTCTGGGCCTGGCTGGAGGCAACATCCTCACGCACGGGCAGCCAGTTCATAGCCATCCCGCACAATTCCAACATCTCCAAAGGCTACATGTTCGACGAGACCACCCTGCGCGGCGAGCCGATGAGCGCCGACTATATAAAAACCCGGCGGCGCTGGGAGCCGGTGGTGGAGATGACCCAGATCAAGGGTGACTCCGAAACTCACCCCAGCCTGTCTCCGGAAGATCCCTTCGCCGGCTTTGAGCCCTTCGAGTTTTACCTTCAGCAGGAGTGGCAGGGCTACCGGGCCGCAGTGGGTGATTTCATCAGGCCCGCCCTGGGCCGGGGACTGCAGATCGGAAGTAAAGCCGGCGCCAATCCCTTCCAGTTCGGCCTTATCGGCTCCACCGACGCCCATACCGGCCTGTCCAGCGCCGAGGAGGAGAACTTCTGGGGCAAGATGGCCTACGACTCCATTCCGGAAAACAAGACCGGTGACTCCCTGGGCGGGGTGAAGGCCACCGGCTGGGACATGGCGGCAGCGGGAATGGCTGCGGTGTGGGCCACGGAAAATACCCGCCAGGGTATTTTCGAGGCCATGCAGCGGCGGGAAGTATACGCCACCACCGGGCCCAGGATCGGGCTGCGGCTGTTCGCCGGCTGGAACTTCACCCCGCAGGACGCGGAATCTCCGGACCTTGCAAGCCTGGGCTATGCCGGCGGTGTTCCCATGGGCGGTGAGCTCACGGGCGCCGCCGGGGCCCCGGGCGGCATCCGCTTGCTGATCAGCGCCCAGAAGGATCCGAAGGGCGCCAACCTGGACAGGGTCCAGGTCATCAAGGGCTGGCTGGATGCCGCCGGCAACAGCAGGGAGAAAGTTTTCGATGTGGCCTGGTCCGGCGAGCGCCTGCCACTGGCCGACGGCTCACTGCCACCGGTCGGCAATACCGTGGACGAGCCTGGCGCCAGCTATGCCAACTCCATCGGCGCGGCGCAACTGGCCACCGTCTGGGAGGATCCGGAGTTCGAGCCGGACCAGAGCGCGTTCTACTATGTGCGCGTACTGCAGATACCGACCCCGCGGCATTCCACCTACGATGCCGCAGCGCTGAAAATACCGCCGCCGGAGCCTTACCCGGCCGCCATCCAGGAGCGCGCCTACACCTCCCCCATCTGGTATGTGCCCTGAGCCGGCCCTGGTGAACCCTTGTCACTGACCGTACTGGGCCTGTCCGGCGCGCTTGACCACGACCCTTCCGCCGCGCTCTATATCGACGGCATCCTGGTGGCGGCGGCGGAGGAAGAGCGTTTTGTGCGGGACAAGCACGCCAAAAAACGGCTGCCACTGGCATCGGCCAGGTTCTGCCTGGAACAGGCGGGCATCGACCCGGGTGCCGTCGACGTGGTGGCCATACCCTTTGCCCCTATCGCGATCACCAGGCCGCACCGCTGGCATTACGCCAGGCGCTACTGGTACGCGCCGGACCGCGGCCTGGACGCGCTGCTCAACGGCAATCGCCGCTACCGCCGCTACCGGGACCGGATCGTCGGCCTGCTGCAGCAGCTGGGTATCGACCCGGCCCGGGTAGCCCTGGACCCGGTCGAACACCATCTGGCTCACGCCTCCAGCGCCTACCACTGCAGTGGCTTCAGCGAAAAAACCGCGATCATGGGTATCGACGGCAAGGGCGAGTACGCCACCACGTTCTTCGGCTACGGCGAGCACCGCAGGATTCACACGATCAAGGAGTTCATCGACCCGGACTCGCTGGGGGGGCTGTACGGCGCCATCACCGAGTTCCTGGGCTTTGACATGCTCGACGGCGAGTACAAGGTGATGGGCATGGCGCCCTACGGCGATCCGCAACGATACGATTTCTCCCGCCTGGCCAGCTTCGAGCGGGGCGAACTGCACATCGACACCCGCTACGCCAATGTCATCGGCCTGCGGCGCCACAAGGACAAGGGCCAGGGTTACTACTTCAGCGACAGGCTGGTCGACTGGCTGGGCCCGATGCGCGAGGGCGACGTCGCCGACGAACCCTACATCCACTACGCCGCCAGCATGCAGGCCCTGTTCGAGAAACTCGCCCTGCAGATGATGGACTACTACCTGGGGGACATCATCGCGCGAGACCGGCAGGCTGGCCTTCGCCGGCGGCGGTGCGCTCAACGTCAAGCTCAACCAGAAGATCATCGCCCGGGACGGAGGTGAAGGAGTTGTTTGTCCAGCCCGCATCGGGCGACTCGGGCACGGCCATCGGCGCGGCCGCCTATGCCTCCGAGCGACGCGGTGTCGCGGTACAGAAGATGGAGCATGTCTACCTGGGGCCGGCCTATAGCAGCGAGCAGGTGGTTGCCGCCTGTGCGCAGCACCCGGGCAAACCCCACTGGCGCAAACTGGACGATGTGGCGGCGGAAACTGCCGGCCTGCTGGTGGCAGGCAACCCGGTGGCATGGTTCCAGGGCAGGATGGAATTCGGGCCGCGCGCCCTGGGCGGCCGCTCGATCCTGGGCTGCCCCAGCAGTTCCGGCGTGGCCGACCGCATCAACGCCCAGATCAAATTCCGCGAGCGCTGGCGCCCCTTCTGCCCGAGCATGCTCAGCCGCGTGGCGCCGCAAATGTTTGCGGTGGACCATCCCGCCCCTTTCATGACTTTTACCTTCGAGGTGAACGAAGCCTGGAAAACCCGTGTGCCCGAGGTAGTGCACGAGGACGGGACCGCCCGCGCCCAGGCGCTGGAGCCGGGGCTCAACGATTCGTACTACGCGCTGCTGGAAGAGATGGAAAGGCTGACCGGTAACGCAGTGGTACTCAATACCTCGCTCAATCGCCGGGGCGAGGCAATGGTCTGCTCGCCCCTTGATGCGCTGAACATGTTCTTCGGTTGCGACCTGGAATACCTGGTGATGGAGGATATCCTGGTAACAAAGGGATAGCGCCCGCCGGTCGATTCATGACATATGAGCGAGTTGGCTGCGCAGCGTCCTCAGTGCGGCGTGAAATCCAGTTTGCGCCGGTTCAGGCTGACCGCGACCTCGTCCATGGCCTGCTTGTCGTATTCGCGCAGACCACTGAGAATCATGCGCTTCCTGCCGCGCCCGGCAAGCTTGCCGTCATCTACCAGATTGAATGCCAGTTCAACCTCGCCGCGCTTGCCATTGATGACCAGTTCCGTGTGATCCATTTCCAGCGCGAGCGCCTGGATATCCAGCCTGTCCAGGTCGATATTCATACTTTCGTACATGACCACAGGCCGCTCGGGATTGATCATCACGTTTTGTTCAGCCAGCAACGGCACCAGCAGGTGCGGGAAAGTATGCCCGGAAAATTCGACATAGTTGCGCGTGAGCCTGTCGATAAGCGCGGGATCACGGGTGTTCTCACCCGTGCGCTGGATGGTAAGGTACTGTCTGCCGGCGGCGTCATTCAGCGACAGTTCCTGTGCCGGCTCCGGCAGCAGCAGCTCGGTACCATCAACCACCATCCCGGTGAACCCGAATTCCATGTGCCGGTTGAGGCCATAGCGCGCAAGAATAATGGCAAAAAGCAGATCGCCGGGGATGCAGAAGCGCCTGGCATCGACGTCGTGAATGGGGTTGAAGTCGTCCGCTACCTGCTTGGCAAAATTGCTGCCCTGCTCGCGGGTAAAGCTGATTTTGCCGTTTTCGAAAGTGTAATACTGGTCAATAAGCATAATGGCGTCGGCTACGCTGGCGGCTGGTGAACGGGCGCCAGTCTAGCAGGAACAGGCCCCATATCCTATGTCAGCGCCCGGACTAAAGCTTGTCCCGCAGGCGGTAGTACAGCATGCCCAGCGCCACCATCTGCCCGCTCAGCACCTGGCCAAAGGGAATACGCCAGTGCCCGACGCGCTCGAACAGGTCCAGTTTCTCCATAGTGCCGCCGATGGCCTCAGCCACGATTTCGCCGGCGGCGTGGGTCATGTTGACGCCGTGGCCGGAATAACCCAAAGAGTAGTAGACATTGTCGCGCAGGCGTCCGATCACGGGCACCCTGTTCACCACGATGCCTATATTGCCGCCCCATTCGTAATCGATGCGGATATTGCGCAATTGCGGGAATACCTTGTGCATACGCGGCTCGATACTGCGCCGGATACTGGCAGGAACCCGGCCGGAATAATTGCAGCGACCCCCGAACAGCAGGCGTCGGTCCGCCGACAGGCGAAAGTAATCCAGCACATAGTTGGGGTCGCAGAACGCCATGTCCAGAGGGTTTATCTCCCGGGCCATTGCTTCACTCAGCGGCTCGGTGGCAATGATGAAACTGCCCGCCGGAAACACCTGTCCGGACAGTTGCCGGGTCTCTATCTGCTGGTAGGCGTTGCCCGCCAGCACCACGGTGGCGGCTTTCACCCGACCGCCGGCGGTGGTAACCACGGGCTGCGCGCCGTGTTCAATGGCCAGCACCTCGCTGCCCTCAAACAGGCGTACCCCGAGGCCCGCCGCCGCCCGGGCCTCGCCCAGGCACAGGTTCAGGGGGTGGAGGTGGCCGCTGCGCCGATTGATCAGGCCACCGATATAGGTGTCACTGCCAATCACCGAGCGCATCTCCTCCGATCCCACCAAGCGAATCGCGTCGCCGAAGCCCCGTCGCGACAGCTCGGCGTAATAGTCCTCGAAGGCGCGCATATGGCGGGGTTTCAGGGCGACGTCCATATAGCCGTACTTCAAATCGCAGTCGATGGCGTATTTCTTTACCCGCTCGTCGATGATCGAGTTGCCGCGCCAGCCGATGTCCCAGATCAGGTCCTTCACCTCGGGCCCGAGTCGCTTAGCCATGAGTTCCTCACCGCTGAAGCCACCAATCACCTGGCCGCCGTTACGACCCGAGGCGCCCCAGCCTATGCGGTGCTGCTCCAGCACAACGACCGAGTAGCCGCGCTCGGCGAGACTCAGGGCAGTGGCCACCCCGGTGAAACCGCCACCGCAGATGCAGACATCCGCCTCGATCTGCTCCGTGAGCGCGGGATAACCGGGGTCGGGATTGCGGGTGGCCGCATAGTAGGAATCAGGATAGGGCTGGACAGTCACCGGCACTCCGGGGTTGCGTGAGGGGGTCAGGAAACCGCTCGCAGCTCGAACGGTTGCTCGACAGAATAACCGCTGCCCGGCAAATCGCACAAGCGGATGCCGGCGCTGAAGTCTCGCGGGGAGTGACAACAGAGGGCCAGCCGATAGTTGGCACAGGGCTGCAGCAGGCCGTACCACGCGGCCGTGGCCGGATCCGATACCAGCGGGGCGATGCTGCCGGTTGACCGGTCGGAGGCCGTGGCCTGCGGATAGCGCAGGACAAACCCGGTCGACTCGAGCTGAAGCCCGAGGGAGCCGCCGGCAGCCTTGATGTGGGCTTCCTTGAGGGTCCAGTAATCGTAGAATCGATCGCTGCGCTGAGTGGGCGCGCAGGCCTGCAGCTGCGCCACCTCCTCGTCACGGAAAAAGCGACGGGCCAGGGTCATCACCTCGCGCCCGGGATCGCAGTACTGGATATCGATACCAACGGCCGCACCATCGCTGACGACCATGGCCAGCCAGTCACCGCTGCCGCTGAGGTTGAAATCGAGCGGCAGCGTCGGCCAGGACAGCGCCGGCTTGCCCCGGGGGCCACGGGTGATACTTAATTGCGCGGGTGCTGTATCCGCGTAGTTTGCCAGTACCCGCCGCAGAAATGCGTCGGAGTTCTCTACCCCCTCGCGCCGGCCCAGCCAGAGGTGAAGCTCAGCCGGACCGGGCGGGGCAAGTGCATCAGAGACGCTGGATTTGCTTGCCGATGACGCGGTCACGCAGCTTCCAGAACAGGCTCACGGGATTCACCACCACGATAAATACCCGGCGCAGGCGCCCTTCGGGACAGTCGATGGCGCGCACCGCATGCCAGGCGTGGTCGGTGCGCAACATCAGCGAACTGTAGTTGCCGATCGACTCGCACTCGTAGGCCGCGTCGAATTCGTCAAAGTCCGGCGCCGAGTTGTAATCGAGGCGACCGCCGTCATCGAGCACCAGGGTGGAGCCACCCCAGGCCGGATCCCAGTCGTCCTTCGAGTTGAAGTAAAACAGGTGTGAGCCGTGTTCGCGCCTGGCGTCACAGTGGGGAGAGACGTCGCAGCCCGAAGGGGTGTAGTGCCAGTGAAACCGGAACTCGATCTTTTTTGCCCCCAGCAGGCGCGCCACCTCATTGCGGTAGGCGTCGCTGCGCAACTCGCCGATAAACTCCTGCCAGGGCTGCGGCACCGGCATACCCGGCTCGTACTCCAGTGAGTAGCGATCGTGGGGAGCCTGGCCCGCCCGGCGCTCGTAGCCGAAGTTGTGCTTGAACATGTCCAGCGGCGGCATGTTCGCCAGCAGTTCCTGGAAGCCCGCTCTCTGTCAGCACACCTTCATTGTTGTAATAGGGATAGGGCTTTATCGTCAGAAAGTCCGCCCGGTCCAGACTGCGCAGTTGTTCAATATCGATGTATTTCATGCGGCCCTGCTTGCCAGTGGCGGTGTCCGCGCCAGCACCTCGAAGGCGTCGTGGCGCACGTGGTTCTTGCTGATTTCATCCCGCACCAGTTGCTCGCTGACATGCCCGCAATCCAGGCACTCCTGCAACAGGCCGAAGAAAAACGCTTCCTGCTGCTTGTCCGGGTGCTCGTGGTAGCGCCCCAGCAGGCCATACTCACCGAACACATTGGCGCGCAGCCGATTCAGGGATGCCAGCAGGGGCTTGTCCTTGAACTTGTCCGCCGGGGTGAAATCCACCGGCAGGCCGGTTTTCCAGGGCTGGGTGCGGCGCTTGGTGTTGTGCAACAGCCGGGTGTTGGCGTCGAGGTGGTCGAAATCGTTCCAGTAGTCCTCGAGGTAGCCGATGGTGGCCGGGTCCTCGTAGGCCAGCACCATCCACTCCTTGTAATCCTTTTCGAAGCGAAACAACTGGCCGAAGTCTCCTCGGCGTCCCAGTGGCGCAGCCTTGCGCAATCCAGCAGCATCACGCTGGTGGCCACCTGGTAGCCCTTTTCGGACTTGCCGGAGCGGTGCCGACCCATAACGGCGGCGCCGCCCATATCCCGCTCCAGCAGCTCATAGATGTCGCCGACCGCAAACACATCCGGGTCGGTAACCACCGCCCTGCCCTGCCAGTTCATCAGTTTTGGCGGCAGGAAACGCAGCGGGGTAAAGGACTGCAGATCGTCCATGTGCCAGACCCGGGTGGTACCGCCACGCAGAAAGCTCTGGCCCTCCCGGGCAGCCAGGAAAGGGTAATCGCGGGTATGGATAAACCGCACGTCAAACTTGTCGGCGTGGGGGGAGTTGCGGCGGAAAGAGTACTCGGCCACCAGCGCGCCCAGCCACTGGCGCTCATTGGTGTGGATGAATACACACTTGTCCATCGCTCAGCCCCCTGTGTTCTCCGCGCGGTATAACCGAAAACCGGTAACAGGCGAGAATCTACCATGGCATCGAGCTCGGCCACTTGATCGTCGTCAAAGTAGTCGCGGTAGCCGCCGACCTTGGCCTTGCGCACCTTGAAGGTGTTGGGGTCGTTGACATCCTTGGCCTGCACCCGGCTGCCGCTGCGCCAGAAATAGTTTTCCTGCTCCTTCTTGCGCAGGTTTTCCACCGAGGCGAACTCCGCGGTATCCCGCAGGTACTCCTCATTGACTTCCAGACCCAGGAATTCGACGATGCGACCCATCTCCCGCTCGGGACTGGCGCGCAGGTCCTCGTAACGCACCACCAGCAGGTTCTTGATCTTCGGCAGCTCCCGGGCCCAGTTGTTCATGAACTCGATAATGTGGGACAGACCCTGGTTCTCGTCCTTGACAAAGTCGTACACCGAGATATCCGCCTCGTGGGCGGGGTACTTGTTCATCGCCTTCTTTTCCGGGCGCATGCGGTACTTCCACTGGAAAAACTGCGACACCGCCACGTCGATGGGATTGCGCACCAGCAGCACGGTTTTCTTGTCGTAGAAATCTTTTTTGGAATCGACGTTGCCGGTGTAACCGCGCAGGTAATTGTCGTGGGTAAAGAATATTCTGGGGATATCCTTGTTGAGGCGGGTGTAATTGTCAAAACCCATCAGGATGTTGTCCGGCAGCTTGTAAACCAGCTGGTAGTAACGGGAGATCATCACCCGCACCCAGGTACGCCCGCTCTTGCCATAGGATGCAAAGATGTACTGGCAACGGTTATACTTCCAGAACTCCTCGCGGCCGCGGCGCCAGCGCTCCAGTTCGTGCGCCTTGGCTTCGGGCAGGAATATGGAAATCGCGCGAACCAGCCACTTGGTCAGTCGCTTGATAATCATGTGCATGATAAGAGTACATTCCCCTGATCAGGGCAAACGAAGTGGCGAAGGTTATAGGATGATCGGGCCATTCTCAAGATTATGTGGTATTTTTAACGGCTTTCGATCAGCCCTCGCAAGTATCTGAAATTTATGGATTTCAAGGCATTTCAGCGATTCCTGCTGGACCGCGGAATGGTGTACTTCTACGCCGTTTACATCGCCGGCTACTTCCTGCTGCCCATGGCCTCCGGACACCGCAAGGTCTACTACATCCTGGTGCTTCCCGCCGTCCTGGTCCTGTGGCGCGAACTCGCACACTTTTACCGCCGCAACACACTCGCGCTACTGCTGCTGCTCTACTGCGGCTACATGGTGAGCAGCCTTGTGTGGACAGCCGACTTTGAACCCCTGCCGGCACTGCAGGCGATTGGCTACGCGCTCTGCGTCCTGAGCTTCTGCTTCATCACCGGTTACCTGTGGGTGCGCCAGGCCAGCTGGATGGACCTGCTGGCCCATCGCGCCACCTGGCTCGCGGCGGCGGCGGCCGTGGTGTCGATCGCGGCCTGGTACCTGGACAATCCCTTTCCCGCATCCCGGCTGGAACCCCTTGGCGTGATGCACCACCAGAACAAGGCCGCCTCCGCCTACGGCATTTTCCTGGTCCTGTGCATGCACTACGTCTTTACCGAAAGAGGCCGGGAAAACCGCTGGGTTTACGCTTCCCTGTCCCTGGCGATCCTGTGCCTCATTGTGTTCACCCAGTCGCGCACGGCAATGGCGGGGGCCTGCGTCGGCCTGCTGGTGTTGCTCGGTTACCGTGCGCTGGGAGTAGCTGCGGTCGGTGTCGCCACGATGTGGGCCGTGATGGCCACCAACTCCAGCGACTGGCAGCACCGGGTCGGCAATTTTTCCTTCCGGCCCGGCATCTGGCAGCAGGTACTGACCGACATGCAGGGCTACTGGTGGTTTGGTCATGGCTACCTGGTCAATCCCAGGGTCCCGGCCTACGGCAAGCTGTTCGACCACGCCCACAACAGTTACCTGGCCACTCTGCGCGATGGCGGCCTGGTGGGGCTGGCGCTGCTGCTGGCCCTGCTCGCGGTGGCCGCCTACCAGGCCTGGCAGGTATATCGCCAGCGCGGGGAACGAATTTACCTGGCGTTACTCCTATACGGTATGACATCTGTCGCCATGGACTACGATCGCCTGCTGATTGAGCCCAAGGAACTATGGCTGTTTTTCTGGCTGCCGGTGGCGCTTATCATGGCCACTTATCCGGCCAGCCACGAGCCGGCAACCGTTCGCTACCCTGGACATAATCAATGACAATAATGCAATACAACTTCCTCATACGCTCCTGTCTGCTGTCGGCGGTAGCCCTCGCCGGACTGCCCGCGGCGGCGGACGATACGAAGACAGTGGCGCCGCCACTGCCGGCCTGGCAGGTCCTGGAATACGAACAGAAGGCGTTCCTGGTCACGGCCAGGTCGCGGGTGGAGCTCAACCCGGACAGTGAAGAGGCCGGGCGCCGGCAGCTGAAGGCGGACAGTTCGGTGGCGAACAACTCCGAGGTGGTGGTGCTGGAGCTGGCGGCGGATGGTCGCGCACTGCACCGGTCGCGCTTCAGCAAGGGCAAGCAGCAGCGCTACAAGACCTTCGATTTCCTGCCCGAACACATTCTGCGGGTGCGCCACGACCCGCCGCCAAAAACGACCCTGCCACCCGCCGAATGGCCGGTGAGCAGCCGCCACAAGATACCCTATCCCGAAGGAGCCCGGGGCATGGTGGTAACCGATGCCTACGCCCTGCTCGACCTCGCCGGGCGCTTCCTGGACTCGGCCGAGACCTCGGCTGAGGTGGTGGTCAATACCGAATTCAACTTTTACCGGGTGCAAATGCGTCACGGTGACGGCCCTGCGGTCGAGGTGAATTACCAGGTTCAGGGTGAGTCTGCAGAGACGTCGGGCACTCGCCAGACGCGCGGCGTGACACTGCAGGTGAGCCCGCTGGGTGAACTGGCGGAAAAGCCCGATTTCAGCCTGCTGGGCCTGGACGGCGCCGGCGACATTGCCGTGCTGTTCGACACGACCAACAGCCTGCCGGTGCAGTTGCGCGGCACCGCGCCGCGGATCGGCAGTACCGAGATCAATCTCAAGGCGGTGACCCTGCGGGACGCCACTGAGTGAGCAGGGCCGCCGGCCCGGTAGGGCTGATCAGCAACCCGGCCAGCGGCCACAACCGGGACCAGTTCGAGCGCATCCACGAGCGTATCGGCCGCTGCCATTCCATCCACCATATCGTTACCCACGGCCTGGACGATGTGCGCCCGGCCCTGGCGGAGCTGGCCCGACAGAAGATAGGGGTCCTGGCGATCAACGGGGGAGATGGCACCGCCTCCAACATACTGGGCGAACTGCTGGAAAGCGGCCTGTTCGAAACACCGCCCGTCATCGTGCTGTTACCCGGCGGCACCGCCAACATGAACGCCGGCGATATCGGTGTCAGTGGCTCCCTGTGGAAAGCCACCGAACGCTTCTGCAACTGGTGCGAGGGCGAGCGCGCAACCGCGGGCCTGATTGCCCGACGGGCCCTGATGCGGGTGATGGCAGATACTGAACAACCGGCCCGCTACGGTATGTTCCTGGGCGGCGGAGCCATTATCCAGGGCACGGAATACGCCCACCGGGAAGTGCACGCCCGGGGCCTCCGGGATGATTTCAGCCTCGCCCTCACGACCCTGCGCACGGTATGGGGCGTACTGCGCAACGACCCTGCCTTCAACCGCCATGTCAGCATTGAACTGACCCTCGACGACACCGGGGTCGCCAGCTACGACACCCTGATTCTCGCGATCAGCACGCTGGAGCGGCTGGCATTCGGCATGCGCCCGTTCTGGGGCGCCGGTCCCGGCGCGATCCGCCTCACGCTGTTCGAGCAAGGTTGCAGCCGCTTCGCCCGCACCTTCCTCTCGATTGTGAGGGGGAAGCCAAACCGCAACGCAGTTCCCGAATCCGGCTACACCAGTCACAATGCCGACCGCATCCGCCTGCAACTCGATGGCAAACTGAACCTGGACGGGGAGATACTGGTGGCAAACGGGCCGGTCGATATCAGCGCCAGCAGACCCCTGGAGTTTCTCACCCTGTGAGCGGCTACCCGCATGTGGCCGGCCCCGACGCCGCCGACGATCCAGCCCTGGCGGCGCTGCTGGGCCAATTGCGAGCGCGCCACCACGACGCCATCTGCGGCATCCTGCTCTACGGCTCCTGCCTGCGCAGCGGCGACATCTACGACGGCCTCCTGGATCTCTACCTGATCTGCGACGGCTACCGCGCAGCCTACCGCAACCCGCTGCCGGCGGGCGCCAACTGGTTGCTGCCGCCCAACGTGTTCTATGCGGAGCAGAAGCAGGCGGAAAAAACCCTGCGCAGCAAGGTGACCGTTATTTCCCTGCGGGATTTCCGCCGCGGCTGCTCCCGGGCCTGGTTTGAGTCCTATATCTGGGGTCGTTTCGCCCAGCCCACCAGGATCGTTTACAGCCGGGACGCACAAACCCGCCAGGCGCTGGAGCACTGCCTGCTGCAGGCCGCCCGCACCCTGCTGCACAACACCCTGCCGTTGCTGCCGCCCCAGGGTACTGTAACCGACCTGTGGGAGCAGGCCCTGGCCCTGAGCTATTCGACCGAGTTGCGCACCGAGCGCCCGGGCAGGGCTACTGAACTGGCCCTCGCCGCAGCCGACTTCTATGCCGAGGTCACCCGGCAATTGTCCCCCTCGCTTGGCTTTGGCTTTACGGTGTATGATGACGGCGGCCAGATGAGCTACCGCACTGAAACTGCGCGGACCAGCCAGCTGTCTACCAGGATTGCGTGGTCATTGCGCCGGGCCCAGGGCAAGCTGCTGTCTGTGATGAGGCTGGTAAAAGCGTTGTTTACGTTCGAGGGGGGACTGGATTATATCGCGTGGAAACTGGAACGGCATTCCGGGGAGAGCATCGTCATTCCCGACAGGGTCAGGCGAGCCCCGCTCATCTACCTTTGGGGATTCTTCTGGGGCCTCTACCGCCGCGGTATATTCAAGTAACACATGACCATCAACCCCACCCCCGGCCGACGGGTAGCCATTTGCATCTGCACACATAACCGCGCCGAAGTTCTCAAGCGGCTGCTGCTGACGCTTATGGATATCGAGCTGGGCGACTACGACCCGGCCGGTGTCGAACTGATCGTTATCGACAACAACCCCAATTCCGCTACCCGCGACATCTGCGAGCAGACGGGTTCCAGCCTGCCCATCAAAGTTCACTACACCACCGAGCCGGAGGCGGGCATCACCCACGCCCGCAATCGTGCAGTGGCGGTGGCGCTGGAGCGGGGGGCCGAATTCCTGGCGTTTATCGACGATGACGACGTACCCCAGGCAGACTGGTTGCAACAGCTGCTGAAGCGCCAACAGGAGACCGGCGCCGACCTGGTTTTCGGCAGCTGGGTGCTGGACGAGCAGATGCCGGACTGGGCCAGGGAATCAGGCATTTTCCGCTCCCCTACCAAGACCAAGCAGGACAAGAAGGGCGGCCGCTACGGTCTGCCCGACTGCGCCTCCACCTGCAACCTGCTGGTCAGTAAAAATATCCTGCTGCGCGTGGGCGAGGTGGGACCCGTGTTCTCCCACGCCTTCTGCAACAGCGGCGGCGAGGACAAGGACTTCTTCATCCGCGCCCATCACATGGGTGCAAGCCTGGCGTCAGCGGAAAACTCCATCATTCACCGCATTCACGGACCCGAACGCTACACGGCCCGCGGACTGATCAAGCGGGGCTTCAAGAACGGCTGTTCCCAGGTCAACATGGCGCGCTACCACGGGGACGGAAACCGCATGCTGAAGCTGCTGTCCACCGCCCTGGCAAAAATGCTTATCTCACTGATTGTATTGCCTTTTTCGATCTTTTCTAAAAGTACATTCATGCACAGCCTGTACCGTATGGCCAAGGCCGGCGGCGTGCTCTACACCACCATCACCGGGCGCAGTATCAAGTACTATTCACGCTGAAAGTACCCCGCTCAAAATGGAAAAAAAAGGCCTGTTCCAGTATAGTTGCACGGTGTAAAACGGACCCTGCAACATTATGAAAGCCTGCGTATTCATCCAGACCAACCAGAAGCAAATCACCGGCGCCATCGTGGCCGAACACGCGCTGCGCCGCTATTCGGCCAACAATGACAAGTTCGACGTGCAGATCATGGACAGCCGGGATTACCCCATGTTCGCCGCCCACGAGGGGCAGGAATACCTGCGCGACGGTGTCAAGCGCACCTGGCTGAACGACGACCTGCAATCCTTCACGCCGACCCGCTTCATGCCTCCCAAACTGATGGGCTACGAGGGGCGGGCCGTGGTCATCGACCCGGATATTTTTGCCGCCGCGGACATCTGGGAACTGCTCAGCCGCGACATGAAGGGCAAGGCCATCATGTGTCGCATGCGCTCCGGCCCCAAGGGACTGGTGGACCGCTGCATGGCCAGCAGCGTGATGTTGCTGGACTGCGCCAGGCTGAAACACTGGGACGCCGAGCGCAGCTTCGAGGCGATGTTTGATTTCACCCAGGACTACCAGCCCTGGATCTGCCTGCGCGAGGAAGACCGCAGCACCATCGACTTCTTCGAGCCCGAGTGGAACGACTTCGACAAGTTCACCCCGGCCACCAAAATGCTCCATACCACCCGGCGCAAGACCCAGCCCTGGAAAACCGGCCTGCCCACCGACTGGCGCCCCGCAGAGCGTTTCCGCCTGTTTCCACCGGTAGCCTGGGTAATGCGCGCGCGCCGCAAACTGTTCGGCGAGTACGCCTTCCTTGGCAACTACAAGCAGCACCCCGACCAGAACCAGGAAGACTTCTTCTTCGGCCTGCTCAAGGAGTGCGTGGCCAGCGGCAAGGTCACCGAGGAATTCCTGCGCAACGAGATGGCGCTGAACCACGTGCGCCACGACGCGCTGGAAGTGCTGGCAAGAACCCCGGACCTGCCGCCGGCGCCCCTGCACCCCCTCAGCGCCCTGGCAAAAGCCGCCTGACGGCAGCCGCCGTCCGCGCCAGTTCCTGCGCCGCCAGGGAAGCGACGGCACTGCTGCCGCCCGCCGGTTCACGTATGTCAGCGGCTGCGGCCTCTATAGTCCCCTGCTCCAGCCACCGGGCCCGGCCGCTGTCCACCAGCTCCGACTGAATATTGCCGATTTCCCGCCGCATGCGCCGGGGACCCAGGCGCATTGCCAGACGGTGGCTCAGGGGCTTGTAACGGTAGCTGTGGGCCAGCCGCCACCAGGGCTGTGAGCCGTCGCCGACATCGAAGATATACAGCGGCCGGCCCATGGCCGCCGCCTCCCCCAGCATGGACATGGATTCACCGGTAACCACAAAGGCATCCGCAAGGGCCAGCAGGCCGCGATAGGGATTGCCGTCGCCGCTGCCCCAGCGATAACAGAAGTTGGGCACCGTGAGCTGTGCCTGCAGGGCATCTGCCGCCGGCACCGGAGTGCGCGGGCTGTCCGTCACCAGCAGGGAGCCGCCACAGGCCGCGGCAAGCTGGTTCGCCAGGCTTCCCAGACGCTCACCCTTGGCGGTGGTCAGCACGAAACGCCCGCTGTCACCCCCCACCAGCAGCGCGATCCAGGGCCGGGGCAGTCCGGCCAACCGCGGCCGCAGACTCTCGCCATCGGCCTGCAACTCGGCGCGGGAAAGACGGTGCAGCGGCAGGCTGTTGTGCAGGATATTGTGCTGGCGGGGAAGAAAATACTGGGGCGTGGTCACCAGCAGGTCCCATTCGTCGAGGGCGGCCCAGGGTCGTCCCATGTGGACCAGGGCGGCCCTGCCCCCGGATTGTTGCCTGATCCAGCGAGCCACCGCTTCGTTGCGGCGGCCGGCACTGATCACCAGGTCGGGCCAGGGTGGCAGGAGCTCACTGGATGCGTCCCTGTCGATGCCCGCCAGGGTCGGACCCGCACCCAGATGGACGAGCAGCTCCCAGGGGCGGGCCCGGATGTGTTTTTCCTCGTAGCCGTAGCCCAGCTCATCCGCCAGGGCGAGCACCTGGGTGTTGTCACCGGCCTTCGCGCCCAGCAGGCACCAGACCGAGACCTCTTGATTTCTCTCCAAAATATTGCCAAACCCTGCCGTTTATCTGGTACTGCGCCAGCGGTAAACTACCACACTAATCAGCCGAGGGAAGCCAGAGTTTGAAACCGACCGTTTTCATTCACACCAACCACAAGCAGAAGCTGGGTGCGGTGGTGAGTCGCTACTCCCTGCAAAAAAACTCCGCCCATGCCGCGCAGTTCGATGTCAAATTCATCGAGGTGAAAGATTTCCCCTGCATGGCCGAGCGGGAGGGACAGCTGTACCTGCGCGACGGTGAAATGCGCCCCTGGCTCAACAACGACCTGCAGTCCTTCACCCCCCTGCGCTTCGCGCCGCCGCAGCTGATGAACTACGAGGGCCGCGCGGTAGTTATCGACCCCGATGTCTTCGCCCTGGGCGATGTCTGGGAACTGCTCAACCGGGACATGGGCGGCAAGGCCATCATGTGTCGCCCCAAGTCGGGCCGCAAGGGGCGCAAGGGTGCCTTCGCCAGCAGCGTGATGCTGCTGGACTGCGCAAAGCTCCGGCACTGGCGCTTCGAGGAGAACTTCGCCGAGATGTTCAAACCTTCGAAGCGCGACTACATGGACTGGGTCTCACTCAAGCTGGAGGATGCCGCCACTATCGGCCTGCTCGAGAGCGAGTGGAACGACTTCGACAACCTCACCGAGCAGACCAAGCTGCTGCACAACACCAAGCGCAAAACCCAGCCCTGGAAGACCGGCCTGAAGGTAGACTACCGCCCCGCCGACACCTTCCAGCTGTTCCCTCCCCGCCACTGGCTGCGCCGCGCCCGTCGCGCCCTGTTCGGCGAGTACAAGTTCGCCGGCACCTACGACGCCCACCCGGATCCCAACCAGGAAAAGTTCTTCTTCGGCCTGGTGAAAGGTTGCCTGGAAGACGGCGTGATCACTGAAGCGCAGCTGCTCGAAGAAATGGAGCAGGGGCATTTGCGGGCTGACGCGTTGGAGTTGGTGCGGGCGGCCTGACATATTTCTGGTCCAGGCGTATCTAGCCGGTCCCAACCGGGGAGAGACGCTTCGAAAAGGCCGCGTTTTCCATAAATGGGGTCTGACCCCTAATCATTTTTTTGGTCCAGGCGTATCTAGCCGGTCCCAACCGGGGATAGACGCTTCGAAAAGGCCGCAGCTCCGTCAACAAACTCGGCTGCTGCGCAACTCGACCATTTTTTGCTGCGCAAAAAATTGGGACTCGGACAGTGCTCGCAGAAAGCCCCGAGTTTGTTGACTACGCTAAGCGCGGCCTGATTTTTTCGAAGCGTCTATCCCCGGTTGGGCCCTAAGATCGAGCTTTATCCTCGCAAACAGGATAGAGACGACGCTTTTCATAAATGGGGTCTGACCCCTAATTACTAGACACAATCGTAAGCAAGTAAGGAAAATAGAATGTAACCAAATCAGAGGGTGCGGCTGGGGTGAGCCCCCTCGAAAAAATCAGGCCGCGCTTGGCGGAGCAAACAAAAGTGGGGCTTTCTGCGAGCACTGTTCGAGTCCCAATTTTTGCGCAGCAAAAATGGTCGAGTTGCGCAGCAGCCACTTTTGTTTGCGGAGCCGCGGCCTTTTCGAGGGGGCTCACCCCAGCCGCGCCCGGTTTGCCAGAACGACCCAGACGCCAGTCAGATAGACGCTAAAAAAACAGAACGAAGGCAAACCAAAATCAGCTGTAGCGAAACAGCGGATCCAGCTCGGCAGCCAAACGGGCATCGATGGCCGCGACTTCCTCGTCGGTGAAATAGTCGCGGTAACCGCCGACCTTGGCGCGACGCACCTTGTAGCTGTCGGGGTTGTCCTTGTCCCGGGGCATCATGCGGCCGCCGGCGAAGCGGAACTGCTCCTTGCTCTCCATCTTCTTCATATTCTCGTAGGACGAATACTCCACCGCCGCCTCAACGTCCGCATCGGTAGCATCCACCTGCATGAAGTCCAGCAGCTTGCGCAGTTCTTCCCGGGTATTGGTGCGCAAATCCTCGTAGCGCAACAGGTGAAAAGCGTTGACCTTGCCGGCCTCGGCGGCCCACAGGTTCAGGTACTCGGTGACAGCCCGCATACTGCCGCCGTTGTCACCCATGACAAAATCAAACAGGCTGATATCGCTGCCCTGGGGCGGGTAATTATTGATGGCGACCTTGGAGGGCTTGATCCGGAATTTCCACTGGAAAAACTGGGACACCGCCACATCCCGCGGATCCCGGGCGAGCAATACCACACGCTTGTCGTAGAAGGGCTGCTTGCTGCTCAAGTCCCCGGTGAAGTCCTTGATGTAGTTGTCGTGGGTGAAGAATATCTTCGGCACTGACTTGTTGAGATTGTGGAAGTTGTCAAAGCCCAGGATGGCGTTTTCCGGCAGCCTGTACATCACCCGGAACAGGTGGGAGATCATCACCCGCAGCCAGGTGCGGCCGCTCTTGCCAAATGACACCACGACGATATCGGCGCGCTGCAGCTTGTCGAACTGCTCGACGCCCCGCAGCTTGCGCTCGGCCTTGAGTATTTCCGCCTCGGGCTGGCCGCGCATGCGCCAGTGCAGCCACTTGCGGGAGAGTTTCTTGCGGGCGGTCTGCAGCCCCTGCCGCAGGTTCTGGAAAGCGAGATTCATACCTGTTCCACCCCATAGCCAAACACCGGGTCCAGTTGCTCCACCATGCGGTCGAGCTGCTCACACTGCTCGTCGGTGAAATAATCGCGGTAGCCGCCGACCTTGGCCTTGCGTACCTTGAAGGACTGGGGATTGTCCTTGTCGCCGGGCTTGACCCTGGCGCCGCTGCCCTTGAAGAACTTTTCCTGCTCCATTTTCTTCATGTTGTCGTAGGCTGCGAAGTCCACCGCTTCCTGCACCTGCTGCGGGGTTACCTCGGTGCCGGTAAATTCCAGGATGCTGGCCAGCACGGCGGCGGGGTCGGCGCGCATATCCTCGTAGCGCACGATCAGCACGTCTTTCAACTGGGGAATCGCCCGCGCCCAGCCGTTGAAATAGTCGACGATACGCGGCACCCCCGCGTCCTCGTCCAGCACGAACTCCCAAACCCCGATATCCGCGCCGTGGGGAGGGTAGTCATTGATGAACTTCTTGTTGGGACGCATCCGGAACTGCCACTGGAAAAACTGGGACACGGCAACGTCGCGGGGGTCGCGCACCAGCAGCACAATGCGCTTGCCCAGGAAGTGGGCCTTGGATTCAAAGTTGCCGGTGTAGTCCCGCAGGTAATTGTTGTGGGTGAAAAACACCGCCGGCAGCCGGGGATCGAGCTTCTTCAGGTTGTCGAAATCGAGCAGTTCGCGAGCGTCCAGGCCACCCTTGAGCTGGTAGGCGCGGGACAGCATCACCCGCAGCCAGGTACGGCCGGACTTGCCCCAGCTCATCAGCACCCAGTCGCTTTGTTCGAGCTTCTTGAACTCCTCGCGGCCACGCAGCCAGCGCTCTATCTTCTTGCGCCGCGACGAGGGCAGCCAGAAGCAGAGAAGCATTATGAGGTGGCGGACTACAGCCCGTGCGGTATCGGCCATATGCGGGATGTCCTCGCTGGCGTGACGTGATTTGGAAACTGCAAAGGCCGCGCATATTACAGGAAAACGCCTGCTCCCGCACCACGGGACAAACGACGATTTACCGCACTATTAACATCGATTAGAGGCACTATTAACAGGATCACAGCCCCCATCCGCCTTGCCCGCAATACGGGCGGCAACTAGAATGCGCCGATGTCTATGATCAACTTACAGGCCCTGCAGCACGCCGAGCTGCACACCGACCCCTTCGATTACATGGTGGTGCCGGGCTTTATCAGCCCCGGGGTTCTGGCCCGGGTCAACGCGGACTACCCCGCCATCGAAACCGCAGCCAACCACGCACTGGAAAACCTGCAGTATGGCCCGGCCTTTGAGGCCCTGATGGAAGAGCTGCGCGCCCCGGCCTTCGCCACGGCCCTCGGTGAGCGCTTCGACATGGAGCTGGCCTCCCTGCCCACCACGGTCACCGTGCGCAAATTCTGCGAACGGACCGACGGCAATATCCACACCGATCACAAGAGCAAGGTCATCACCGTGCTGGTCTATTTCAACGAGGGCTGGGACCACGAGGACGGCCAGCTGCGCATGCTGCGCTCAAAGGATGATATCGAGGATTATGCCGCCCAGGTGCCACCGCTGGGAGGCACGTTGCTGGCCTTCCGGCGTACGGACCACTCCTGGCACGGCCACACCCGCTTTGTCGGGGAGCGGCGCATGGTCCAGCTCAACTACCTGGACGAAAGCCCGCTGGCGGTAGCCGCCCAGCGCCTCAGCCGCTTCGGCACCCACTTCATGAAGAACGTTTTGCGGATACGCTGAGACCATCATCTGGTGTGCGTTTGCGCACACCACCGCCCGCGGGCATCAGCCCGGGAACAACGCCTCTATACGCCTGACCACCCTGCCGACATCGTCCGGCAGCTCGGCGGCCGTGCGGCGAAAAGGCTGCCCCGCCCAGACCGCCAGCCCCTGTTCCACCAGCATCCGGTGAAAGGCCCGGAAGTCCCGGGTAGCACACAGAATCTTGAACACATCCACGTAATAGACACCCCTGGCCAGGCGGCGGCGCAGGCGGTCGCCGAATGATTCCAGCCTCGGGTTGAACAGCCAGTGCGCCAGGGAACGGCGCAACTGGTCGATGCCGCCCAGGGCGCCCACTGGCAGGGGGAATATGGCAAGGGGCTTATGCAGGTAGATGACCTCGACCATCATGGAGATGCTGTCACCGGTAACGATAAAGCCATCGGCGCTGCCGAGCAGGGCGCGATAGGGATTGTCCGGGGAGCCGGCCGCCCACTCAAAAAACTGCGCCTGGGGCGGCAGGTCCCGCCGCAGTACCTCAACCACCTCGGGCGTGGTGCGCCGGCTGGTGGTGACATAGGGTGTCCCCCCGAGTTCGTTCACGACCCAGTGGGCGGTCGCCACGAGATCCCGCGCCACCTTGTGGTTCATGATGAAAGGATTGGTCTCGCCACCGATCAGGATGGCAATCAGGGGCTTGTCGAGGGAGGCGAAGCGGTCCCGCCAGGCCTCGGCCTCGGCCGCCACGTCGGCCTCGCTGATCCGCATCAGCGGCAGGGTGGTGGGCAGGAAGTTGTCCATCGGGGGCATCTGGTTCTCGGCGCTGGCAATCACCAGGGAGAAATCCAGCATATGGCCGGAGGGCTTGCCCACCAGCACGATCTTCGTCCTGTTGCCGGATTGCTGGCGGATCCACAGGGCTACCATGGACGGGCGCCGCCCCACGGTCAGGATGAGGTCGGGCCAGGGCGCCTCGATGGGGTCCGACTGTTCGGGGTCGATATGATCCAGCGAGGGGCGGTAGCGCGGCTTGCCCAGTACCCACTGGGGCAGCATGTGGACATACTTGTGTTCCACCGGCCACGGCAGGGCGTCGACGATGGTTTCTACCTGTCCGTTGTCGCCCTGCTTGTCACTGAGGATGACCCAGGTCCGGGGGGCAGCCAAATCAGGACTCCGCGCCATCCTGGCAATAGCCCAGCTGGGGCAGGATGTTGGCGCGAACCAGGGCTTCCAGCTCGGCCACCTGCTCCGGCGGGAAATCCTCGCGGTAACCCCCGACCTTGCCCCTGCGCACCTTGAAAGTGCTGGGGTCGTCGGCGTTGACCAGTTTCATGCCGCCCTGGCTGAAGGTACCGCTGGTTTCCAGTTTCTGCAGATTGTCAAAGGAGCCCCACTCCACCGCCGCCCGGATCTCCTCCTCACTGAAATTCTCACCCATCAGCTGGATGATCTTTTGCAGGGTCGGCACGGGTTCCGCGCGCAGCTCCTCGTATTTGACCAGCAGGCCCTTTTCGAGCTGCTCCACATTGCGCGCCCAGGTATTCTGGTACTCGATGAGAAAGGGCAGGCCGATATCCGAGTGACGCACGAAATTCCACATATCGATCTGGCGCCGGTCGATCGGGTGGTCGATAAAGTGGTTGATCAGTTCCTGCTTGGCCCGGGACTGCCGCTTGGTGAACTGGTGATACCAGGACACGGCGATATCGATGGGGTTGCGGGCCAGGAACAGTACGGGCTTGTGCCGCAGGGGATTGTCCGGCGCATCCACCGCCAGCAATTTGCCCACTTCACCCTCGTAGCTGTAGTAGCCGTTGGTGGCCGCCAGCCGGGGAATCTCCGGGATCTTGCGGGCGAATTCATCGGTATTGATCAGCTTTGATTCCGGCAGGTTATAGCGCAGCTGGTAAAGCCTGGAAATCATGACCTTGAGCCAGGTATTGCCGCTCTTGGGGTGGCCGATAATCAGGAAATTGGCGGCGTGTGCCTTGGCCAGCTCCAGCTCCGCAAGGTATTTGCGGCGCAGGGACACCCGGGTCCTGGCGGGCAGGGGCTCCGTCGGAATGAGAATTAACGCCTTCTTGACTCCGTCACTCAGGTTGAACATGCGGGGATACTCACGGGCAATTAGGGGAGGCCTGCACAAAGCGTGCAATTATGGGGCAAGGCAGCCAAAATGACCAGACGGCCGCCGCTTGGGGTACAATGGCCGCAGCTTTCAAAGGACCTCAACCCGCTTGATCATCGACCGCCACATCAGCCTGGAAATCCTGCGCCCTTTCGTGATGGGACTCGGCCTGCTGATTCTCGTATTCATCGGTTTCTCCGCCGCGAAGCAGCTGTCGGCTGCCGCCGCAGGCCAGCTCGAAATGACCACGGCCTTCAAGCTGGTCGGCCTGAATACGCTGGTCACGCTGGAAATCCTCATGCCATCGGCCTTCTTCTTTTCAGTGCTGGCGGCCATCGGTCGCCTGTATCGCGATTCGGAGATGAGCGCGCTGTATGCGGCGGGTGTCAGCCGGGCGCGAATTATCGAGGCGGTGCTCAAGCTGGCCCTGGTCGTAGCGCTGATCACCGGCGCCATATCAATCCTCGGGCGACCCTGGGCCTTCCGCACCAGCTATGACCTGGAATCCAAGGCCGCGGCCAAGTTCGACCTCAAGAAAATGGCAACCGGCGAATTCGTCAACATGAGCGGCAGCGACTACATTTTCATCGCCAACGACCTCGACCTCGATCGCGGCCGCCACATGGGCGTGTTCCTGCAAAAAGATTATGAAAAACAAAAGCGCGCGGAGATCATCATTGCGGAGGCGGCGGAGCTGCCGGTACTCAACCCCGGCCACGCTATGCAGGCCGAATTCTTCAATGGCTATAACTACCTGCTCGACCTGGAAAACCGCCAGGACGTGACCCTGAAGTTCCAAAACCTGATCGTCCGGCTCGACAACCAGGAAGCCCAGGAGCAGTACCGGCGCAAGGCGGAGACCACGGTCAACCTGTCCCAGTCAGACCAGCCCAAGGATATCGCCGAGTTCCAATGGCGCGTCACCACGCCCATTGCCACGGTACTGCTGGCGCTGATGGCGGTGCCCCTGGCCCGGTCCGCGCCCAGGGAATCCCGCATGCGCAACGTGTTGATAGCCGTGGGCATTTACATCGCCCTGTTCACCATGACCAGCGTGGTGCGCACGGGTATCGAGCAGGGCCGGATCGGGGAGCTGCCCGGACTCTGGGGCGCCTATGTCTTCCAGGCCATTTTGCTGGTGGTACTGGTCAGCCAGCCATGGATGAAACGGCGATGATACTGGAGCGCTACATTGCGGGGAACCTGGTCAAGGGCTGGCTGCTGGTGCTGCTGGTGCTGGGCGCGGTGTTCGGCCTGATCGGCTTTGTCCAGGAGCTCGACCATACCCGGTTCGACTACAATGCCCTGGCGGTAGGGCGCTATACCCTGTTCATCCTGCCCCAACAGCTGGTGAGCCTGTCACCGGTCATTGCCCTGCTGGGGAGCATCGTGGCGCTGGCCAGCCTCGACCGCTCCAACGAGCTCACCATCATGAGTTGCAGCGGTTTCTCCCGGGCCCGGTTGCTGCGCGCCATCGCCCTGCCCACCGCCCTGCTGATGGCGCTGCTGTGGCTGTGCATGGAATATGTCACGCCTCCCCTGCAGCAGTCTGCGGAAGCCGAGCGGCACGCCCTGCGCTACCGCAACCAGGTCAGGATTCCCGATGGCGGCGTCTGGTCGAAAAATGGCAACCGCTACATTCACCTCGACAAGATGTTCCAGGACGGAGTTCCCGGTGATATCGACCTGTTCGAATTCGATGATTCCGGGCAACTCACGCGCGCCCTGCACGCCCAGACCGCGAAGGTCAGCGAGGATCGCACCTGGTTGTTCCAGAAGGTCAGGGAGAAACTGCTGGTGGACGGAACCCTGGTCAACCGCCGTCATCGCGAACTGCAAATCACCAACCTGTGGTCCCCGGACGAGTTGCCCACCCTGACCCTCGACAGCGACAGCATGAGGCTGTCGGTACTGTACAGTTACAGCCAGTACCGTGCCCAGAACGGCCAGCCCAATGAAAAGTACCTCAGTGCGTTCTGGCAGAAGCTGCTGATGCCGCTGACAGTAGGCGCCATGGTGCTGCTGGCCACTCCCATCAGCGCCAACCTGGGCGCCCGGCGCGACAGAAGCTTCGGCCTGGATATCGCCCTGGGCGCGCTGGTGGGGATCCTGTTCTACCTGGGTGCACAAATCGTGTTCGCCCTGGGGCAACTGCTGAAACTCAATATCCCGTCGGTCGCGCTGGCGCCCACGCTGGTCATCGTCATCTGCGCGGCAATTCTGCTGCGCCGGATGCGCTGGTGATTGCGTGACGCCCCGAACCCATCCTTGCACCACCTGTCGGGCAGCCGACACCGCGGCAGGAGTCACCTGACATGGGCCTGATGCTCAACTTCTTTCGCGCATACCCGTCGCAAACGACGCTGATGCTGCTGGCGCTGCTGCTGTCCGGCGCGGCCGAGGGCATCGGCCTGTCCGCACTGCTGCCCATGGTCAATATCGCCCTGGGATCCGAGGCCACCGCCATGCTGTCCGGCGTCGCCCCCACCAGCGACAACGCGTTTGAGCAATCGGTACTCGATGCACTGGCATTCGTGGGCATCGCACCAACACTCGGCAACATGCTGGGCATCATGCTGTTCGGCGTTACCCTGAAAAGCGTCTTCCTCCTGCTGGCCCAGCGCCAGGTGGGCTATACCGCGGCCCAGGTCGGCACCGACCTGCGCCTGCAGATGCTCCGGGCGGTGCTGCGCAGCAAGTGGGAGTATTTCCTGCACCAGCCCGTCGGCAAGCTCACCAACGCCCTGGCCACCGAGGCACAGCGCTCATCGGCGGCTTTCGTCAACGGCGCCACCGCGATCACCTTCCTCATCCAGGCCCTGGTCTACGGAGCGGTGGCATTCGCCATCTCGTGGCGGGCCTCACTGGCTGCCATCGGCGCCGGCGTTGTGGTGATAGGCCTGTCCCACTTCCTGGTGCGACTCACCCGCAAGGCCGGCAAACGCCAGACCCGCCTGATGTCCTCGCTGATGGCGAACCTGACGGACACCCTGCAGTCGGTGAAGCCGCTCAAGGCGATGTCCCGGGAACACCTGGCGGACCAGGTACTGGCCCATGACACCAACCAGCTGAACCGGGCATTGCGCCGCCAGGTGCTCTACGGCGCGGTGCTGGACTCCGCCCAGGAGCTCATGTTTACCGGCTTCATCTGCCTCGGAGTCTGGGTGGCGATTGAGAAGTTCAACATCGACCTGGCCATGGTGATGGTCCTGGTAGTGGCCCTCGGCCGGGCCTTCTCCTTCTTCGGCAAAGTCCAGAAGCAGCACCAGAAGCTGGCCCAGGGCGAGAGCGCCTACTGGTCACTGATGGCCTCCATCGATGCCGCAGCTCAGGCGGAGGAACATGTCGATGGTGGCGTCGAGCCGCACTTCGAGCAGGGCCTGCAGTTCAGGGATGTGGTCTTCGCCTACGATCCCAATCACCCGGTGTTCAACGGCCTGTGCCTGGATATCAAGGCGGGCGCACTGACCACCCTGGTGGGGCCATCCGGTTCCGGCAAGACCACCATTATCGATCTGGCGATTGCGCTGCTGCAGCCCCAGGAGGGCGTCGTGTTGCTCGATGGTGTGCCACTGCCCCAGATCAACATCAAGCAGTGGCGCGGCATGATCGGCTACGTGCCCCAGGACACGCTGCTGCTGCACGACAGCATTCTGCACAATGTGACCCTGGGAGACCCGAACCTGGACCTGGCCGCCGCCGAGGAAGCCCTGCGCGCCGCCGGTGCCTGGGACTTTGTCAATCGCCTGCCGGCCGGGCTGGACACCATCGTTGGTGAACGGGGGGGCAAACTGTCCGGCGGCCAGCGCCAGCGCATCGTGATCGCCCGCGCGCTGATCAACAAGCCTCGACTGCTGATCCTCGACGAGGCCACCAGCGCCCTCGACCCGGAGAGCGAGGAAGTGGTGCGGCAGACCATGGAAGACCTCAAGGGGCGGCTGACGATTCTGGCGATTTCCCACAACAGGGCACTGGTGCAGGCAGCGGACTACGTCTACCAGATGTCGGCGGGCACAGCCCGCCTGCTCGATGACACCGCCAGGGCGGGGCTGGCGAAGTAGTTCGGGTAGATGGTCGGGGGGTCGAATGACAACCCGATAAAGCGGAACAGGCCCTTCGAACCCACGCGGGCGAAATATCGCAGAAATTGCCGGCGCGGCTGTCAGTCAGGCGGCAACAACGCCCGCACCGCGGCCACGGCCCGGTCCATATCCGACTCTCCCGGCAGCACTGCCGCGCCGGACTCCTCACCCATCCAGAATGCCCTGCCGGACGCGCGCAGTTCCCGGTGTACCAGGGTGATGTCGCGACTCAGGCGCTGCCAGCACCAGCGCATCAGGCCGGCATACAGGGTGGCCGTCATGCGAAAATCGATGGCAGCAGTGCTCTCGCCGCGCATTCCCCCCAGGTCGAAGATCTGTACCGGCCGGCCAGTGGCACAGGCTTCGGACAACATGGCGATACTGTCGCCGGTGACCACCAGCCGGTCGGCCAGCGCCAGCATGCCGAAATAGGGATTGACCGGGTCGGAGGGCTGCCACCGGTAAAAGTAGTTGGGTACATCGATGCCGGCCTGCAGGGCGGCAATGGCCTCATCGCTGGTGCGCGAACTGGTGGAAACCAGCAGCGAACCGCCGGTCTGGCGGGCGAGGACCGAGGCCTGCTTCGCGAGCCGGGTCGCGGCCAGCGGGCCAAGCGTAAAAGGGACCGCTGTCGCCACCGGCGACGACGGTGATATAGGGCCGCGGCAGGTGGGCGAAGGTGGGAGCCCACTGGTCCCGGGCAGCGGTGAGGCGCTGCGGGGTCACGCTGTGCAGCGTCAACAGGTTATTAAGCACATTGGGGTGGCGGGGCACCCGGTACTGGGGGGTGGTGATGACCAGGTCGAAAGATGCCAGGGGTCCCCAGGGCCGGCCCACGTGTACATAGCGGGTACGGCCGCCGGAGCGCGCCCGAACCCAGCGGCACACCGGCTCGTTGCGAACCCCGCTGGAGATGACCAGGTCAGGCCATGGCGGCTCCAGCATGGCCGCCGATTCGGCGGTGATACCACGCAGGCTGGTAAGCCCCAGCACATGGGGCAGGACGATATGTTTGCGGTACGTGAGTCGCTTGGTTTCGCACGTCCAGCCGAGGGCATCCACCAGGGCCCGGACCTGCCCCTGCTCCCCCGCCCGGTAGGCGTCGATCAACCAAATGACTGGCATTACCATTCTTCCATGGGTATAGTTCCAGCCTTCGAAATCTAGCGACTTACCTTGGGTGGCGCAAGGGTAGAGACGAAATGACCGATTACCAAGAATACCTGGGTTTCCTGTACAGCGCTCTCGCAACACAAAATAAAAAAAATGTTGAACTGACGGAATCAACCCATCTCGTGGCCGATATCGGCCTCAGTTCCCTGGAGGTCATGGAGTTCATCGAGAAGATAGAGGATCACTTCGATATCTCGATTCCCCTCAACATCCTGCCCGACGTAAACACTATCGGTGAACTGGCGGTAAAGGTCCAGGAACTCAACCCCTGACACAGGGTCCAGGTGTCCGCTTCGCGGGATTTCCAGTGCGTAAAAGTACCATCCCAAACGGGTAATCCGGCACTGCGATTGCGGCGTTTGTGGACTAGGCTTACCGGCCAATTTCATCAGTACAACAGGGCTTCCCCATGCTGTTTGACAAATTCAAGACTATGGCCGCCTTTCAGGCCGAACTCACCGAACGCGGGGTGGTTCCCTTCGGCGCCGTCACCGAGCAACTGCTGTCCGCTACAGAGGGCGTGGTCGAGGGGCACAAGGTCATCCTCGCCGGCACCAACAACTACATGGGCTTGTCATTCGACCCCCGCTGTATCGCCGCCTCCCAGGAAGCCGCAGCAAAATGGGGCACCGGCACCACCGGTTCGCGCCTCGCCAACGGCTCTTTCGCGGAACACCAGGCCCTGGAGCGGGAAATAGCTGACTTTTACGGTGTGAGCAACGCCATCGTTTTCTCCACCGGCTATGCGGCAACCATGGGCATGTGCGCCACCCTGGCGGGGCCGGGCGACGTCATCCTGCTGGACGCAGACAGCCACGCCAGCATCTACTCCGGGGTCAAGCTCAGCGAGGCCGACATCATCCGCTACAAGCACAACGACCCGGACGATCTTGCCAAGCGCATGCGCCGCCTCGGGGACCGTGCCGGCCAGGCACTGATCATCGCGGAGGGCATTTACTCCATGCTGGGAGACGTCGCACCGCTGCAGGAAATCGCCGCGGTCAAACGCGAGTACGGCGGCTACCTGCTGGTGGACGAGGCCCACTCCATGGGTGTGCTGGGCGACTCGGGCCGCGGCGCCGCGCAGGCCGCGGGGGTTGAGGCGGACGTGGATTTCACCGTCGGCACCTTCAGCAAGAGCCTGGGCTCCATAGGGGGCTTCTGCGTCAGCCCCCACAGCGAACTGGAGGCCATCCGCTTCTGCATCAAGGCCTATATTTTCACCGCATCCTCGTCGCCATCAGTCATTGCCTCCACCCGCGAGGCCCTGCGCATCATTCGCGCCGAGCCCGAGCGTCGCCAGCGGGTCTGGGACAATGCCAACAGGCTTTACGAGGGGCTCAAGGCGCTGGAGCTGCCGGTGGGTCCCACCGCCAGCCCGGTGGTGGCAGTGGAAATGGTGGATCGCTCCCGCACCATCGACTGCTGGAAGGCGTTGATGGAGGCCGGGGTCTACGTCAACCTTGTGATTCCACCGGCCTCGCCCTCAACCAACTTCCTGCTGCGCAACAGCGTCAGCGCGGCCCACAGCAGTGAGCAGATCGACAAGATCATCAGCGCCTATGCAGGCCTCAAGGAGGCGGGCCTGTTCGAGCCGGCCCAGGCCGCCTGATGGAAAAAATCGTCATCACCGGCAATGGCCCATTGCACGGTGAAGTCAGGATAGCGGGTGCAAAAAACGCGGCACTGCCGATTATCGCAGCGTCGCTTTTGAGCGCCGAGCCACTGCACATCAGCAACATTCCCGGGGTGCGCGACATCGACACGGCGCTGAAACTGCTGACCCTGCTCGGCAGCACCACGGAGCGTTCCGGCACCGACCTGAGCATCGATACCAGCAAGGTACATTCGGTGTACGCCCCCTACGAACTGGTCAAGACCATGCGTGGCGCCATCCTGCTGCTGGGACCATTACTGGCCCGCTTCGGCGAGGCCGATGTGTCACTGCCCGGCGGCTGTGCAATCGGCTCACGCCCGGTCAATGAGCACATCAAGGGACTGCAGGCGCTGGGCGCCGAGATCCTGATCGAGGCCGGCTACATCAAGGCCAAGGCAAAGCGCTTGCGCGGCGCCCATTACACCTTCGATATTCCGTCGGTGACCGCCACCGAAAACCTGCTGATGGCGGCCTGCCTGGCCGAGGGAACGACCGTGCTGGAAAACTGTGCGCTGGAGCCGGAAGTCGGCGACCTGGCGCGGTTATTGACCGCCATGGGGGCCGGCATCCAGGGCGTGGGGTCGAGTACCCTCACCATAGAAGGGGTAGAAAGCCTGCGCGGCGCCAGCCACCGGGTACCACCGGACAGGATCGAAACCGGCACTTTCCTGACAGCCGCCGCCGCTACCCGCGGCAGCATCCGGGTGCTGGACACCAATCCGGACTTCCTCCACCACGTGCTGGGCAAACTGGAACAGGCCGGAGCCAACATCGAGCTGGGGCCCGACTGGATTCACCTGGACACGGGCGGCAAGCGCTGCCAGGCAGTCCATATCAACACCGCTCCCTTCCCGGCATTTCCCACCGATATGCAGGCCCAGTTCATGGCCCTGAACGCCCTGTCCGAGGGTTCGGCCACCGTGGTGGAAAACATCTTCGAAAACCGCTTCATGCACGTTGCGGAGTTGCAGCGGATGGGCGCTGATATCGAGCTGCAGGGCCACACGGCGATTGTGCGCGGACGCGAGCGACTGCAGGGCGCGCCCGTGATGGCCACCGACCTGCGCGCCTCGGCCTGCCTGATCATCGCGGCACTTGCCGCCGATGGGGATACCACTATCGACCGGGTCTACCACCTGGACCGGGGCTACGCCAATATCGACAGGAAGCTGGCTGAAATGGGGGCAATTATCCAGCGCATCTGAATACCGCCCGAAGGAGCCCAATGCAGCACTTTGCACAGATTTCCGATCCCCACCTGAGTTCGCTGGAAGGCGTGCACCTCAGTGAGCTGCTGTCCAAGCGGGCCCTGGGCTACCTGTCCTGGAGCCGGCGGCGGCGCTTTGAACACCGCCCCGAGGTGCTGGCGGCACTGCAGCGTGACCTGGAGCAGTTTGAGCTCGACCAGGTACTGGTCACCGGCGATCTGACCCACGTCGGCCTGCCCCAGGAGTTCCGCCAGGCCCTGGCCTGGCTGGAGAACCTCGGCGCGCCCGACCACGTGGCCGTGATTCCCGGCAATCACGACGCCTCCGTGCCGACCCCCTGGCGCGATACCTTCGCCCTCTGGCTGGACTACATGGCATCGGATGTGCCAGCCGGCCCCCAGGACAGCCTCGCGGCACTGTACCCCAGCCTGCGCAACCGCGGCGACATCGCCTTTATCGGCCTCAGCACTGCCTGCCCCAAGCCCCCTTTTATGGCCACCGGGACGGCGGGCGCCGAACAGCTGGCTCACCTGCCGGCACTGCTTGACGCCGCCCACGCCAGGGGCCAGTTCCGGGTTGTCTACCTGCACCACTCGCCCCTGCCGGGTAAGGACAAGTGGCGCAAACGCCTGACTGATGCGGCCGAGGTGCAGGCCATTATCAGCCGCCACGGCGCCGAGCTGGTCCTCAACGGCCACGGCCACCGGGCCCATTACGACGAGCTGGCCACCACCCACGGCAGCGTGCCGGTCATCGCCGTGCCCTCCGCCTCGGCGCTGGGACTGCACCGCGGTACTCCGGCGAGCTACAACTGCTATTGTGTGGAGCGCAATGGCGGGGGCTGGCAGTTGGCAATCCACTCGCGCGACTACCAGCCGGGAAGCGGACAATTCAGTGCCGGTGAGTCGAGACAGGTCCAGCTGGCACGGGAGTATCCGCGGGGGAGCTGATTTGCAGGGTCGAAGGCGCTTTCAGGCGTTGTCTGCGGCGGCCTTGGCCAGCGAGCCCTTGACCAGCATGAGGTCCGCCACCGAATCCACGTCGATGGCGGCGTTGGCGTAGGGCAGGATCACCGCGCGGATCCGCAGGCCCAGGCGCTTGCTCAGCTTGGCCAGGGCTTCTTCCAGCGACAGCAGTCCCAGGCGGTAGCGGATGACCGTCCACCAGCCCAGCAGGCCTATCACCACCAGGGGTTTTTTCCGCTGCTGCTCGATGCGGCGCCAGAAGCGGGCCGCCCGGCGACCCTCGGGGGTTATGAAGGCAAACAGGTTACAGCCGCAAAAGTCGCCGTCACTGAAGCGCAGTACGGTCTTCCTGATTCCGGGATATGCCTCCAGCACCAGGGCGTGTGGTGCCAGGCCCACCACGACATCGACATCATCGGCGAGGCTCTGGCGGCCGAAGGCGTCGACAATCTCGGCCGTGAGCAGGGGGTGATCCGCAGTAGTCAGCAACACCGCCTCTTCCGGGCCCAGCGCCTGCATGGCCTGGTAGGCACTGGTGCTGGGACTGACACCCGGCTCGCTCCAGCTCACTTCGCCCGCCTCGACCCACTGCGCCAGCTGCTCGTCCTTGGACACCTCGCTGGCCTCGGGCCCGGACAGGGCAATCTTGTTGACCACCCGCGACAGGCGCAGCGCGTTCAGTACTCTTCGCACCATCGGCAGGCCATCGATATCGATCATGGCCTTGCTGCCGACATTGGAGTGGTTGATCAGCGAATCGGCCTTGGTGCGGTCGCCCGCCAGGACGATCGCCGTGAGTTGGTGCTGTTCGGGATTGAGATGCATGATGTCCCTTCTTATAACTCTTTTTCGTAGACTCGGTAGCGCTTATACGCCTGCCCACCGATAGTTTCAATGATATTGCGCATGCCGTCGTTATCCTCGAGGATCCAGCCCATCTCGACGTTTTTCACGCCGCGGGCATGCATCGCTTTGCGTACGGCATCTATCACCATGAACGCAAGGGTAGGCCCCAGGCGCGAGTGCTGAAAACTCTGGCGCACCCCCATCAGGGGTATGCGGGCAGTCTGCGGGTGGCGCACCTTGAGGCGCCACAGCAGTTTGGCCCAGCCGAAGGGGAGCAATTTGCCCTTCAGGTCGGCTATCGCCTCGTTGAGATTGGGCAGCGCCACGATAAACGCCACCGGTTCACCGTCGTACTCGGCGATCTGGATATAGTCGTCCGGCATCAGTTTGGCCAGGGTGCGCACCGTCTCCTCCCACTCGGCAGCCACCAGCGGCACGAAACCCCAGTTTTTCTCCCAGGCATCATTAAAAATACCGAGCATTATCTGCGCGTCCTCCCCCAACTGCTTGCGGCGCACAGCCCTGACTTTTACCCGGTCAGACACACGCTCGGCCAGTTTGGTCATCACCCGCGGCGGCTCGAAGTCGGGGCGGATATGGTAGGCCAGCAGATCCTTTACCCCGCGATAGCCCTGCCCCTCGATGCCGGCGCCGTAGTAGGGGCGCGCATGTCCCATCAGCACGAAAGGCGGGGTCGAAAACCCCTCGACCAGCAGGCCCACCTCTTCGTTGATATGCAGATTCAAGGGCCCGCGTACCCGCTGCATACCCTCACTGCGCAGCCACTGGGCGGCTGCCTCGAGCAGGGCGGCGAACACGGCGGGGTCATCCTCGGCCTCGAGCATACCAAAATAGCCGGCCCCGTCGGCGTGCTGGAGCAGGTGCATTTCATCGATCTGGGCGGTGATACGGCCCACCACCACGCCGCCCCGAAGAGCCAGCCAGGCCCGCCAGCGAGCGTGGTCGAAGAAGTGATTGGCGGGCGAAAATCGCTGGCGCTGCTCGAAATCCAGGGGGGCTACCCAGGCCGGGTCAGTCGCGTAAAGCCGGTGTGGCAGTGCCAGAAACTGGCGCCATTGGGCGCGCTCTGTCACCACCTCAAGGGTTATCGGTGAATCCCCGGAATTGGCCATGACTTTCCCTGCTGGACGCCCTCGAAGGCGAAGCCACGCAGTATACAGCCCAAAGCGAAACAGAGAAATGAGATGAGGAAAAATGCCAAAAAAAACATAGACTTGCGCCGGCAAAGCCGGGGCGACACAAGCCGGATAATGCACTAATACGCACTGTTCATTGGTATTATTACCCATGAGCGGCAGGCTCGAAAATGCTAAAGTTGCGCCGTGTCTGGTAACCAGTCCAGGTTACCGGCAAGTGAGGGCGCAACGTGACGAGCAAAACACCACGCCACCCCACGATACCTACTGATTTTATTGATCTGGGCTTCAATCCTCGGCCATTCGGAGGGTGAAGCGTTTGAACTATTTGGGACACGCAGCGTCGGACAGGCTGCCACAAATTGAGGAACATCCATTGTCATCTTCTGAACTCAACCCCACGCCGACGAATCATTCACTGCAGTTCCGCGCTGCCGATTTTGCAACGCTGACTGAAGCCCTCGACTATGCAGCACAGGGCGAGACCGGTGCCAACTTCTACACCGGCCGCGGCGCCATCTACAGCGCCCTGCCCTATCGCGAGCTGCGCCTGAAATCGATGGAGCTCGCGCACAAATTGCTGGGGCTGGGCCTGGAAGCGGGCAGCCGGGTTGCCCTTGTGGCCGAAACCGACCCCGAGTTTGTCAGCTTTTTCTACGCCTGCCAGTACGCCGGCCTGATTCCCGTCGCCCTGCCGGCGTCGGTCAAGGTGGGAGCCCACCACGCCTACGTTGCGCAATTGCAGCGACTGCTGGAAGCCAGCGACGCGGCTATCGCGGTTGCCTCGGAGGGTTACCTGTCATTCCTGCTCGAGGCCAGCGAAGGCCTGGCCCTGCGCATGGTGGACAAGCCGGACGCTTTTCACGCCCTCCCTGCCGGCCAGCAGGCACTGCCACACATCAATCCCGGCGATATTTCCTACATCCAGTACACGTCCGGCAGCACGCGTTTTCCCCGCGGCGTGGTCATCAAGCACGAGACCGCGATGGCAAACCTGCAGGGCATCATCGCCCATGGCCTGATGATGAACGGTGACGACCGTATGATGTCCTGGCTGCCCTTCTACCACGACATGGGCCTGGTGGGTTTCATGCTGGTACCAATGGCGGCCCAGGTTTCCATCGATTACCTCGACACCCGCGAATTTGCCATGCGCCCGCGCCAGTGGCTGGAGCTGATGACCAAGTCACGCGCCACCATTTCCTTCGCTCCGTCCTTCGGTTACGACCTGTGCGCCCGCCGGGTGCGACCCAACGATCTGGACAATTACGACCTGAGCAACTGGCGGGTGGCCGGTATCGGTGCGGAAATGATCCGTCCTGACACCCTGGATTACTTCGCCGACCTGTTGCAGCCCTGTGGCTTTGATCGCCGCGCCTTCCTGGCCTGCTACGGCATGGCCGAATGTACCCTGGGGGTCAGTTTTTCACCCCTGTGGACCGGTTTTACCACCCACCATATCGACAGCGACCACCTCTCCGATCATCACCGCGCCGTCCTGCTGGACGAAAACGACCCGCGCGGTCGCGGCCGCCACTTCGTCAACTGTGGTGTGCCGCTGCCGAACTTCGAAGTACAGATTCGCGATGGCGAGGAGACCGTGCTGGACGACTGGCACAGCGGCGTGATCTACCTGCGCGGACCCAGCGTCATGTCCGGCTATTTCAACCTGCCGGAGGAATCCAGCCACGCCCTCGACGAGGACGGCTGGCTCAATACCGGTGACATCGGCTACCTGGTAGACGGCGTACTCACCATCACCGGCCGCAAGAAAGACCTCATCATTATCCACGGCCGCAACATCTGGCCACAGGATCTTGAGCATATTGCCGAAGCCGAGCCGGAAGTGCGTTCCGGCGACGCGGTAGCGTTCTCGGTACCCGATCATGAGGGCGAGGAAATGTGCGTGTTGCTGGTACAGTGCCGGGAAACCGACAGCAAGAAGCGCAACAACCTGGTCCGGCGCCTGAGCGCCCTGCTGCGCCTGGAAATGAGCCTCGACTGCTACGTCGAGCTGGTGTCGCCCCACGCGCTGCCCAAAACCTCCTCCGGCAAACTGTCCCGCGCCAAGGCGCGCCTGGACTTTATCAGCACGCACGAGGCTGACAACCTGAACGCGGTCACCGAAGAGTTCCGCCTGAGGGTCGCATCAGCCTGATCCCCCGCGGCAGCCTGATCGCCGTCACCGGCGCCACAGGGTTTATCGGCACGACACTGTGTGCCGGGCTGCAGCAGCAGGGCTATCTCGTACGGGCTTTGGCCAGAACACCCGGGCGGGCACACCACCTGGCCAGCCAGGGCGTCACTCTGGTTGAAGGTGACCTGGACGACCGTGCGGCACTGCAGCGGCTTGTCACGGGCGCTGCCGCCGTGGTCCATGCGGCAGGTGCCGTCCGCGGCAGCTCACAGCAGGACTTCGACCACATCAATGTCACCGGTACGGACCACCTGCTGGCCGCCGTCACTGCCCAAAACACACCACCACGCCTGCTGTTGCTTTCGTCCCTGGCGGCCCGGGAACCCGGGCTGTCCTGGTATGCCGCCAGCAAGCGGGCCGGCGAGTCCCTGCTGGACTCACACCCGGACCTGGACTGGCTGATCCTGCGCCCGCCAGCGGTCTACGGACCGGGCGACAAGGAGATGCTGCCGGTATTCCAGGCCATGGCCCGGGGGTTGCCCCGGTGCCCGGGGACACGGCAGCCAGGATCTCCCTCATACATGTACGCGACCTGGTCGCCGCAGTGATTGCCTGCCTGCGCAGTGAGGCGGCCCGGCACCAGACCCTGACCCTGTGCGACGGCAAGGTCAATGGCTATGACTGGCGCGAAATGGCCGACCTGGTGGCAGCGGTGTGGGGCCGCAGGGTCCGCCTGTGGCAGGTACCCCGCTGGCTGCTGGACGGCCTCGCCTGGGCCAATGTCCACAGCGCCAGGCTGACCGGGCGATCCCCCATGCTCACCCCGCCCAAACTGCGGGAGCTGCGCCACCGGGACTGGGTGGCGGACAACGGGCTCATCACCGCAACCACCGGCTGGGAACCTTCGATCGGCCTGCGACAGGGCCTGGAACAGTTGCACAAAGCGGAACTATGACCGCTATTTCCGGGCCGGAAAAGAGACCCCTCTAAGCTATAATAGTGGGCCAAATGACACATGATTCTTACAGGGTAGATAAGGTCCTTGGCTGAGTTTATTGTTGGCAATTCCCTGCGCAAACTGGCGCGGGATTACCCGCTCCTGCAGCGCGCGCTGTGGCGCGTGGACTATGTCCTGGTCTGGCTGGTGACCTGGCTGGCGCGACGACTGCCCATCGATGCCGCCTCCCGCTACGGCGAGAGGGTCGGTTCCTGGATAGGCCCGATGCTGAAGAAAAAAACCGCTATTTTCCGCGCCAACCTGGCGCTGGCATTCCCGGATCTGGATGACCGGCAACTGGACCAACTGGTAAAGAAGGCCTGGGGCCGGGCGGGCCGCGTGCTGGCGGAATATCCCCATCTCGAGACCCTGCTCACCGACAGCGATCGCATCACTATCGAGATACGCGAACCGATTGTGACCTACTCTGACCCCAGCAAGCCCTGCATCATGGTCTCGGCCCACCAGAGCAACTGGGAAGTGGCCTGCTCCGCCATGGCCAAAATGGGCATGCCCAACGCCAGCCTGTATTCGCCGCCCACCAACCCCCTGCTGGATCGCATGCTGCTGGAATCGCGCCAGGCACTGAACTGCCAGTTGCTGCCCAGGGATAACAGCGCCCGGCTGCTGATGCGGGCCCTGAAGGAAGGGCGCACGGTGGGTGCGGTCATGGACCGGAGGGTCGACGACGGCAAGCCGATCCGGTTTTTCGGCTACGACAAGATCTCCACCATAATGCCCGCCAGGCTCGCTTTGAAACACCAGTGCGACCTTGTGCCAATCCAGATCGTGCGCCGGGAAGACGCCCGCTATCACGTAATTTTTCACCCGCCGGTGCGCCCGCGCAATCCGGAGGCCGACGAAACCGCCCAGGCCATCGATATGATCCAGCAGGTTCATGAACATTTCGAGGACTGGATTCGCCAGAACCCGGCGGACTGGTTCTGTTCAAAACGCCTGTGGTCCAAGAACCCTGTACCCCATCAATCAGAGGTAGACGGCAGTGACGCCGACATCGATTCCTATGCAGCCTGAAAAACAACACCAGTCCATCCGCCTGTTCGAGAACGACCTGCTCGAACGTCTGTCCCACGTCCACCCCATCACCCCGCTGCTGATGTGGGGCCCGATCGCGGGCTACCTGATCTGGCGCAGTTTCGCGCTCTATAACCTGCCCGTGTTGCCGGTGCTGGCCATCGGTGTGGCAGGTGTCCTGACCTGGTCCCTGACGGAGTACTGCCTGCACCGCTTCCTCTTCCACTTTCCCGCCAAAAGCAGGCTCGGCAAGTGGCTGGTATTCCTGTTTCACGGCAATCACCACGAGGACCCCAAGGACAAGACCCGGCTGGTCATGCCCCCGGCCGGCGCCATCCCCATCATGCTGGTGCTCTACCTGTTGTTCGGACTGTTCATCCCCCAGCCATGGATACAGCCCTTTTGCGCGTTTTTTATCATCGGCTACCTGATCTACGACTATATCCACTACTCGACGCACCACTTCCCCATGCGCAACCCGGTGGCCAAGTACCTCAAGCACTACCACCTCAAGCATCACTATTCCGGCGAGGGTGGTCGCTACGGCGTCAGCTCTCCCTTCTGGGACAAGGTATTCGGCACACAGCCCAGCTGAAGCGCTGTGCCGCAGTTTTATCTCATACCCAAGAAACTGGCGCGCAAAGCGCCGTTTCTGGCGACGATCGCCCAGTGGCTGGAAGCCCGCACGTTCGCCTTTATATTCTGGTTCATGCGCTGGCTTTCACTGGAGCAGGCCAGCCGTCTTGCCGCCTTTTCTTTCGGCCTGGTTGGGCCCTACGGCGACAAGGCCGGCAAGGCCAGGACCAATCTGGCCATAGCCTTTCCCGATAGGAGCGAACAGTGGCGGGAAGGGACCACCCGGCAGATATTCCGCTACCTGGGTATTTCCGCTGCCGAACTGATCAAGCTGGAGGATATCTGGGACCAGCGTCAGCAGCGCCTGGAGTGGGACATCGCACCGGGTGCGGCCGAGGTCATCAGTCGCAAGGACCCGGCCGTGTTTGTCAGCGCCCATATCGGCGCCTGGCAGGTGACCAATCTGCTCTCCCTCGAGTACGGCCTCACCATCAGCACAATCTACGCCCCCGAGTCCAATGACACACTGCGGGATATGATGCTCAAGCTGCGCGAATCCTTCGGCGTGAAGTTGATCTCCAAGGACGCGGGCGTGCGACCCTTGTTGAAAGAACTCGCCGCCGGCCACAGCATTGGCATGGCCATGGACACGCGCCTGGATACCGGCAAACTGTTGCCTTTTTTCGGCCGCGACGCATTGACCAACACTACCGCCGCGCGGCTGGCCCTGCGCTCGAAGGCGGCGCTGTTGCCCATCCGGGCCGAACGCCTGCCCGGCAGCCGCTTTCGCATCAGCGTGTACGATCCCATCATCAGCGAGCAGCCGGACGCGTCGCTGGACGACCAGGCCATTGACCTGACACTGCAGATCAACCGCTACTTCGAGGACTGGATCAGGGAGGACCCGGAGCAGTGGATCTGCCTCAAGCGGCGCTGGCCGAAGGCCCACAAACTCTAGTTTCCGGACACCCCGGGCCAGAACAGTTCGGGCAGGCAGTGCTTTTCGAGATAGGCCACGGTTTCCGCCGGCAGGGTATCGCGGTAGCGCGTCAATACCCCGTGGTCGATGCCGGGGCTGGCGCCGAAAGAAGAATTGCTGCGACTGGCCTCCCCGCCCTGGGTGTACTCGAGGACTGCAGGCGTGAAATCGATCCCGGCAAACTCGCAAACCTGGCGCATGCAGGTTTCCGTATTGGTGACCAGCTCTTCAAAGCGCAGGCGCAGGGCCGGCCCGAAATTGGCGGCAAACTCGTCGATTTCCTCCCAGTAACGGTTCTGCCGCCGGCAGAACCGGCCGAGGCTCAGGGTGGGGTTGCGTACCAGTTTCGAACTCAGGTGAGCCCTGGGGTCCCGGACCAGGAAAATACCGCGCACATCGTAGCTGCGAGCCAGCAGCCGGCCAACCCGGATGAGGTCGTTGTTGCTGGGCTGCAGGGCACAGAAGATTACCCGCAGACGGCCGTCGCCCTCCATATGACCAAGGGCCACGGCGAGTGCCTCGACATGGTTGCGCACCAGGTTGTCGAGGCTGGCCCGTTCGTGATGCTCGCTGATATAGCGGTAGTAGGCCTCCAGGTCCAGGGAATCCTCTGTACCGAACACCTCGGTGCCATGGCCGGCGTTGATGCGCTCCAGGTGGCCGTCTTTCTGTAGCTGGCGAAAAAAACCGGGGGCCCCATTACGGGACTTTAGCATGCCGCGCCAGCGCAGCAGGGGGTGGCGGGACAGGTGCCGGACGAAGTAATCCTCGTCCGGCGGCAGCAGCAACTGGGGATGGTGGTCCAGCAGCCCCCGCAACAGGTGGTTGCCTCCCCGGGGAGGCGCCCCGAGGATCAACAACGGCGGTTTGCTGGCGGGCTGCATGGGGGGTCAGTACATCAGGCGTTCTTTTTCCGTCACCAGTTCGGCACCGGTCACGAGTCGACGTAGTTTTTTTGCCGCCATGCGCATTGGCCGGTACTCCTCGAACACCACGATGAACACCTTGCGAAAATAGTTGTCCGGACAGTTGATGCGCCGCACCCCGTGCCAGGAATTACCCCGGCGCCCGAAAATAAGACTGCGATTGTCCCGGGTCTCGGCCGGGTATTCCGCGATAAAGTCATCGAAGCCCGGTGCGTTGTCCGCGCCGATCTTGCCGCCATCATCGAGAATAACCGTCTCGCCGCCCCAGTCCCACTGCCAGTCATCCGCCGTGTTGAGATAGAAGATCTGGGAGCCGATTTTGCCCTTGGAATCGCAGTGCGGAGAGACCTCACCCCCGTTCGGGGTGAAATGCCAGTGAAAGCGAAACCGCACATGGCTCACATCCAGCATCTTGCAGACAAATTTACGGTATTCGTCGCCGCGCAGTTCCTCGATAAGCCGCGCCCAGGGCGGGGCAAGCTCCATACCCTCCTCAAAATCGAGGACGTAGCGGTCATGGCTGGCCTGGCCGTGCTTGCGCTGCTTGCCGAAAAACGCGCGAAACCGCGATATGTCGGGCAGGCTGGCCAGCAGCTCGGGATAGCGTTCGTCCCGGATAAAGTACTGCGGGTTGACCCAGGGAAAGGGCTCACGCGTGCGAAAGGCCGTCGAATCGATACCGTCCAGCACCGCAGGGTTCAAATACTGCAGGTCCATAGAACTCATCTTCCACCAGATGAAATAAAGACAAAAGTATACGGGCGGACCCGGAGTATGGACAGTGGCATTTTTGTTACTCCTGCCAGCCCCCGGGTCAGACCAGGCGTCAGCCTGTACGGCATGGCGAGGCAAAATGCACCAACCCGGTGCGATGCGTTCAGCAGCGGCATAAGCTAGACTTTACCCTCGCTTCTTCAGGAACCGATCCCGTGAAACTATCGGCTTTCGGCAACAAATTCGCCGGCGAATCCGGCATCGTCGAGCTGATGGACGATCTCAGCAGCGCCCTCGATGACAACCCTGACATGATATTCATGGGTGGCGGCAACCCCGGCCGGGTCCCGGCGGTAGAGGACGCCTTCCGGCAGCGGCTGGAAGCCATCCTCGCGGACCCGACCCAGCGCCACAACCTGTTCGGCGTCTACCAGTCGCCCCAGGGGGACCGCGGCTTCCGCCGCCAGGTCGCCGACTTCCTGAACCGCCAGTTCGGCTGGGGGCTGCACGCCGACAACATCACCATCAGCAACGGCAGCCAGTCGGCCTTCTTCGTGCTGTACAACATGTTCGCCGGGGTCATGCCCGACGGCAGCCGGCGCTCCATTCACCTGCCGCTGGCGCCGGAGTATATCGGCTACGGCGACGTCGGCCTGTGCGACCAGTTCTTCACCGCAACCCGCCCGGGCATCGAACTGCTGGGTGACCACCTGTTCAAGTACCACGTGGACTTTTCCCACCTGGAGTCGGCCGAAAATATCGGGGCCCTTTGCGTATCGCGCCCCACCAACCCCACCGGCAATGTCCTCACCGATGAGGAAATGACCCACCTCGACGCCATCGCCAGGGACCGGGACATTCCCCTGATAGTCGACGGCGCCTACGGCCTGCCCTTTCCCAGTATCGTGTTCACCGATGCCACTCCCCACTGGAACGACAACACCATACTCAGCCTGAGCCTGTCCAAGCTGGGCCTGCCCGGGGCACGCACGGGCATATTGGTTGCCAGGGAAGACATCGTCCGGGCTTTTACCAACGCCAATACCATCGTCAGCCTGGCCTGCGGCAACCTGGGTCCGGCCCTGGCCAGCGCCCTGTTCGACAGCGGCGAGATTCTCAGTCTCAGCCGGGATCACATCGAGCCCTATTACCGCGAGCGCTCACAGCAGACCGTCACCTGGTTTCGCGAACAGCTGGGGGAGCTGCCCTACCACATCCACAAACCCGAGGGCGCTATCTTCCTGTGGTTGTGGTTCGAGGACCTGCCGATCACCAGCCAGCAGCTCTACCAGCGCCTGAAGCGGCGCGGTGTGCTGGTCGTGCCGGGCCACAATTTTTTCGTGGGCCTCGACGATGACTGGCCCCACAAGCACCAGTGTCTTCGCGTATCCTATGCCAGCGATGCGGATACTGTCAGGCGCGGGGTTGGGATCATTGCGGAGGAAGTCGCGCTCGCTTACCAGGCAACGTAAGGAACTCAGATGACCCGTAGCAAAGCTTTGTGGTTCGTTATCCCCTTCGCCCTGGGTGTGGGGCTGCTGCTGTTACTGCCACTGTTTCTCGACAAGGACAAGATACTCGAACTGGCTGCCGGTGCTCTGCATGAAGAGACCGGTGCCACCCTGACCGTGGCCGGGGAATCCAGGCTGTCAGTCTTCCCCATGCTTGGCGTCACTCTGGGTGATGCGAGCCTTGCGATGCCCGGGGAAGCGCAACCCGGCCTGCAGGTTCGCTCCCTGGACATCGGGGTGAGGCTGTTGCCCCTGCTGTCCGGCCGCGCCGACATCGACTCGATAGCCCTGGACGGACTGACGGTCAAAATAGCGTCCGGCCAAAAAGCGCCCACCATCGATACCAGCGGGCTCAGCGACGAGGAACTGGACGCGCTTTACGCCAGCCGGCGCAAGGCGGCTGCAGCGGCCGGCGAGGCTGCAGGTGCAGAGACCCTACTGGCCCTGCCGCTGGCACTGAATGTGCAGCGCCTGACCGTCAGCGATTCCCGCATCGAGCAGCTGGACACCGAGACGCAGAAGACCACGGTCATCGAACTGACCCGCCTGGAGGCGACCGGGCTGAACCTGGACGGGAACCCGATTGCACTGGATGTGAAAGTGAAGCTGGCGGGTGAGAACCCGGTGAATCTGTCCATTGGCGGCTCGATACGGGCGGACCAGCAAAACCAGATGGTAATTCTGGACAAGATCGACGCGCTGATCTCCGGCGCTACCGCCGAGCCCATCGGGCTGCAAATCCAGGGCGATGTGGATCTCTCCCGGCAGGTGGCCGACCTCCAGCTGAACCTGGCCACGGGCGAGATGCGCGGCGATGGCACCCTGCGCTACGCCCGCTTCGAGAGCCCGCAAATAGACACCAGCCTGAAGCTCAACCTGTTCAGCCCGGCCCTGCTTGCGCTGGCGGGCCCCGAAGTGGCCGCCCGGTCCGGTGGTGACGAGGCGCCGGCCGGTGGCGATGAGCCCCTGCCGCTGGACGCGATTCGCGCTATCGACACCCGGGCCGAACTCGCCATCGACAAGGCGGTGTTTGACGCACACACCATCAGCGACCTGCGAACCAAACTGCGCATCGTCGATGGCGTCGTCGAGCTGAACTCACTGACAGGCATCCTGCACGGGGGCAAACTCGACATGAGAGCGACCTTCGATGGCAAGCACAATACCGCCACCCTCGACGCCGCGGGACAGCTGGCCCAACTGGATATCGCAGCCGCCCTGGCGGCAACCGGGGCGAAGCCGCTGCTCACTGGCAGTGCCAGCCTGGACTGGGCCCTGGCCGGAAGGGGGCGTACCCCTGACGAGCTGGTAGCGGCACTGACCGGCCCGATCAAGCTGACCACGGACAAGGTGGTCCTGAATGACATCAGTGTCGAGCACATGTTGTGCCAGGCAGTGGCGCTGACCAATCAGGAGCAGCTGACGGCCAGCTTCCCGAAAAGCACAGCTTTCAAAGCCCTGGGCGCCGACATCCAGCTGGCTGATGGTAAAGCGCGACTGGTCCCGCTGCGGGCCGAGCTGGCCCAGGTCTCACTGACCGGTAAGGGAAACTTCGATCTGCTGAGCAAGGACTTCAGGGCGACATTCAAGGCCAGGCTGTCGCCGGAACTGGAAAGCCTGGACCGGGCCTGCCGGGTAAGCAAAAGGCTCACCGCTATCGACTGGCCGGTGAAATGCAAGGGTAATGCCGATGGCGAACCGGACAAGTGGTGCAGGGTGGATACCAAGGAAATCATCCAGGACCTGACCAAAAACGAGGCCAAGGACAAGCTTCAGAAGGAGGCGGGCAAGCTGCTGGACAAACTGTTCAGGTAAGCGGCGCTACTCAGTTAAGCACCTTGTAACCCCGACCCCGCAGGCAATTCTTGACCACCCTGACCTCGTCCTGGGTGCCCTCATTCGCTCCCCTGGCACCGCCACCCACGGCGCCAACCCCGGCCGCCTTGCCGGCGTCGCCGGTGATCGCACCGATGAGGCCACCCACCACGGCGCCGGAAGCCGCGCCCTTGGCGACCTTCTCCCCGGTCCTGACCTCGTCGGAATAACTGCGGCACTCCGCCAGGTCCTGCTCATAGCGCGCCATGTCCACGCCCTTTTTGTCGATAATGATTTCGTCGGTAGTGGTGCAGGCCGACAGCGCTGCAACCAATGCTAATGATCTCGTGTATAGCCTCATAAAACCTCTCCAAGCCGCCTGCTGGATGATGGTTCGCCCGCCCCATACGACTGGCGCACGAGGGGAAAAGCCAGTCCGATCGCGTCCGCAACGGCCAGAACAATGTCAGGAGCGTCATTATAGGTCAGCTGCAGATTACAAAACACTCGAAAGCCCCGATCGGCACTTCTATATCCGGGTGCGAAATAAACGGGTATAAGCGACGATTTATCGAAGCAGGTCAATATTCAGGTGATCCGTAATTGTTATGCTTAAGGGCTGATAACGATGAGACCTGCGTGAAAGCAACCCTGGTAAAACTATTCAAAGCGATGCTCGGCAGTCTGCGCGACCTGCTGCCGATTTTCCTGGTCATCGCTTTCTTCCAGTTCGCGGTGCTGCAACAACCCCTGCCCAATACGGGCGAACTGCTGATGGGGGTGGTGTTCGTGGTGCTGGGCCTGACTTTTTTCATCCACGGCCTGGAGCAGGGCCTGTTTCCCATAGGCGAGTCGATGGCCACGGCCTTCGCCCGCAAGGGCAGCCTGTTCTGGCTGATCGCATTCGCCTTCTGCCTCGGCTTTGGCACCACTGTCGCGGAACCGGCGCTGATAGCGGTCGCGGCCGAGGCCGCCGATATCGCCGCGGCCGGCGCGATGATCGAGGCCGATGATGACTCGAGGGAGCAATACGCCGACGGCCTGCGCTATACGGTAGCCCTGTCCGTCGGACTGGCCATTGTCCTGGGCGTGTTGCGCATACTCAAGGGCTGGCCGCTGCAAAGGCTGATCATCGGCGGGTACATCCTGGTGGTGATTATGACCATCTTCGCCCCCGAAGAGATTATCGGTATCGCCTACGACTCCGGCGGGGTCACCACCTCGACCATTACCGTGCCACTGGTAACAGCACTGGGCGTGGGCCTCGCATCCTCGATCAGGGGCCGCAACCCGATGATCGACGGCTTCGGCCTGATCGCCCTCGCCTCCCTCAGCCCGATGATTTTTGTCATGATCTACGGGATGTGGATCGCATGAACATTCTGGACGCGCTGGCGGAGGTCACGCTAAACACCGTCAGTGACGTGTTACCCATCGCCGCGATTATCTTCGGTTTCCAGTTCCTGGTACTGCGCCGCAAACCCGCGCATTTTAACGAGATCCTGTGGGGCTTCCTCTGGGTACTGGTGGGCTTGTCCCTGTTCCTGCTGGGACTGGAGCTGTGCCTGTTCCCCCTGGGCCGGTTGATGGCGGGGCAACTCACTGACCCGGTGTTTATCCAGGCCCACCATCACGCGGCGGCACTGGGCGGCGCCATCGACTGGAGAGACTACTATTGGGTGTATATTTTCGCGTTCGCCATCGGCTTCAGCACCACCATCGCCGAGCCGTCGCTGATAGCAGTTGCCATCAAGGCCAACGAGGTGTCCGGCGGCGCCATCGGCATCGGGGGCTTGCGTATATCCGTAGCGCTGGGCGTGGCGGTTGGAATTTCCCTGGGCTGCTACCGTATCGTGGTGGGAGACCCTATCCACTGGTACATCATAGGAGGGTACATCCTGGTGGTACTGCAGACCATGGTGGCCCCGAAGCTGATCATTCCGCTGGCTTACGATTCAGGGGGGGTCACCACCTCCACCGTCACGGTGCCGCTGGTGGCTGCCCTGGGCCTCGGCCTGTCAGAGACAGTACCTGGCAGGAATCCGCTGATCGATGGCTTCGGCCTTATCGCCTTTGCCAGCCTGTTCCCGATTCTGTCGGTCATGACCTATGCCCAGCTCGCCGAATTCCGCGCCCGGGTCGCCCGACGCAAGAGCAAGGACAGTACACACTGAAAGATGACATGAGGAGACCAGCATGCATTTCAAAATGATTATCGTATTCGTGGAAGACAAGAAGACTGACGCCGTTCTGGACGTGGCCCGGGAGAGTGGCGCTACCGGTGCGACCATTATCCACAATGCCCGCGGCGAGGGCCTGAAGGTGTCCAAAACCTTCTTCGGCTTGTCCCTGGAAACCCAGCGGGACGTGCTGTTGATGCTGGTGGAGGAACACCTGAGCCGTACGATACTCGAGGAAATCAGCCGCGCCGGCCGCTTCGACGATGAACCCGGCACCGGTATCGCGTTCCAGCTGGACGTGGAGGACGCGGTAGGTGTCATCGCGCAGGCCCGGAAAATCACCGACGACGTAGGGGAATTACTGTGAACAGGAAGAAAATCATCAAAGCCAGGGACGTGATGCACACCGAACACCTGGAAATGGACGGGCTGGCCACCGTCAGGGAGGCACTGGACGCCATGAGGGCGGCAGACGCCAGTGTGATCATGGTGAAGAAGCGCCATGAGCACGATGCCCACGGCATCCTGCTGCTGTCGGATATCGCTAAAAAGGTGCTGGCCAGGGACCGCGCTCCCGATCGGGTGAACGTCTACGAGATCATGTCCAAACCGGTCGTTTCACTGGATCCCGATATGGACGTACGCCACTGCGCGCGCATGTTTGACCAGTTCGGCCTGTCGAGCGTGCCCGTCATCGAAAACGGCAAGGTGCTGGGGATCGTCACATACAGTGAGCTGGTGTTCAAAGGGCTGTGCGAGCTGATCGACTGACAATTTGTCGCCATTTCCCAAGCGACCACCTCAGTCGGTACCTATAATTGTCCTGACCAGACTCCAGCGCCTTCGATGCAAAACGATGAGGTACCCAAATGCATTCAGTCAAGCAGACCGCTCTCTGCCTTTTGTTCGCCCTGCCGGTCACTGTAGCGACAGCGGAGGACGGTCAAACCACCCGGCCCTACTCCCCCTACGCCGATGTCGACTATCCCACCGACGTGTTCTTCGGCGATACCCACGTCCACACGGCGCTGTCCGGTGACGCGGGTGGTGCGGGCACCACCCTCATGCCCGCTGATGCCTACCGCTTCGCCCGGGGCGAGCAGGTCACGTCAAATACCGGCTTGCCGGTTAAACTGGATCGACCCTACGATTTTTACATGATCACCGACCACTCCGACGGCATGGGTATGATCACCGACCTCATTGCCGGCGCCCCCAATATCATGGCGGACCCGGACGGGAAAAAGATGCACGAAGCCTTCAAGCAGGGCGGCAAGGTAGCGATGCAGGCCACCCAGGAACTGATCAGCCAGTTCGCCCAGGGCACACTTTCCCCGGCCCTGAACTACCAGCCGGGAAACCCCGCCTACACCAAGGTGTGGGGAGACTTGATCCAGGCCGCGGAGGACTTCAACAAGCCCCACCAGTTCACCACGTTCATCGCCTACGAGTGGACCTCGCTGGTCAGGGGCAACAACCTGCATCGCAATGTGATTTTTCGCGACGGCCCCGACCGGGCCAGCCAGGTGGTTCCCTACACCACCACCCGCCCCATGGGCAGCCCTAATCCCCGGGACCTGTGGGCCTGGATGCAGGACTATGAAAGCAAGACCGGCGGCAATGTCACCGCCATCCCCCACAACGGCAACCTGTCCAACGGCATGATGTTCGCCCTGCAGGACGATTTCAACGACGGTGCGGCGCTCGATACGGCCTATGCGCAAGCCCGGCAGAAATGGGAACGCCTCTACGAAGTCACCCAACTCAAGGGCGATGGGGAAACCCACCCCCTGTTGTCCAACGAGGACGAATTCGCCGACTACGAGAACTGGGACTGGGGCAACCTCGACCTGACCGAGGCCAAAACCCCGGCAATGCTGCCAGCGGAATACGCCCGTTCCGGACTATTGCGCGGCCTTCAGCTGGAGGCGAAGCTGGGGACCAACCCGTTCAAATTCGGCCTGGTAGGGGCGACCGACAACCACGTCGGCCTCAGCACGGTGGACGATGACAACTTTTTCGGGAAGTTCCCCATATACGAGCCCAACCCCGGGCGCGCAATCCACGAGGCGAAAGGAAACGAACAAGCTCGGCCTGGGCTACAAAGGCTGGCGCTACTCTTCTGCGGGCATGACGGCGGTCTGGGCCACCGACAATACCCGCGAGGCCCTGTTCGATGCGATGGAGCGCCGGGAGGCCTATGCGACCACCGGGCCGCGCATACGGGTACGGTTTTTCGGCGGCTGGGGTTTCGAGCAGCAGGACCTGCTGCACCGGGACCTGGCGCGCATCGGTTACGGCAAGGGCGTGCCGATGGGTTCGGACCTGAAAGCGCCGGGTGAGGGCGCACCGCAATTCCTGGTCTATGCCCAGCGCGACCCGATGGGGGCTAACCTTGACCGGGTCCAGGTGATAAAGGGCTGGCTGGACGCCGCTGGCGAACCCCGGGAGAAGGTCTATGACGTGGCCTGGTCTGGCGAGCGCAAGCCCGGCGCCAATGGCAAGCTCCCCGCCGTGGGTGACACCGTCGACCTGTCCATCCCCAGCTGGACCAACACCATCGGCGCCGCCGAACTGGGCGCGGTCTGGACCGATCCGGACTTCGACCCGGGTTTGCGTGCCTTTTACTATGCCCGGGTAATCGAGATTCCCACCCCGCGCTGGACCGCCTACGACCGGGTGAAATTCAAACTCGACCTGCCGGCGGATATTCCTCTGAAGACCCAGGAGCGGGCCTACACCTCGCCCATCTGGTACAACCCCGAATAACAGGAAAACAATACCCATGTATAAACCGAGTATTGTGTTGAAGGCTGTCGCCGCAGCACTGCTGGCCAGCACTGCCGGCCAGCCGCTGGCAGCGACCGAAATCCCGCAGAACCCTGAAAAAAACCTGTATTTCGGTGAAACCCACATGCATACCGCCTACTCCCTGGATGCATTTCTCGGCGGCACCCGGCAGACCCCTGGCGACGCCTACCGCTTCGCCAGGGGCGAGACCGTGGTGGTGAACGGCCAGCCCCACAAGATGCGCCGCCCGCTGGATTTTGCCGCGGTCACCGACCACGCGGAGTACCTCGGTGAAATGTACGCGGCCCTGAACCCGGGTGCGCCAGGCCACGACATCCCGCAAATACAGGAACTTATCGGCCTCACGGACTTCGACGAGCGCCGCAAGTGGTTTATCGAATACGTGGTAAAGAACAACCGCGGTGCCAAACCACAGCATACGTCCTTCTACCCTGGCCCCGAATCGGTCAAGAGCGGCTGGAAGGTGGTCACCGATGCGGCCGCTGAGCACAATGAGCCAGGTGTATTCACCACGTTCAACGCATTTGAGTGGAGCAGCGCCCCGGGGGGCGGCAACCTGCACCGCAACGTGATATTCCGCGGCACCGCGGTGCCGGACATTCCCATGGGCGCTTCCGACATCATGTATGAAGAGGGTCTGTGGGAATGGCTGATGGCCCAGGAACAGCAGGGCGCGCGTTCAATCGCCCTGCCCCACAACTCCAATGCCAGCAAGGGCAACATGTTCCCTGCGAAGGACCACAGCGGCGACCCGCTGGATGCGGAATACGCCAAATTGCGAGGTCACTTCGAGCGCGCCATCGAGATGATGCAGGTAAAGGGCAACTCTGAAGTGAGCAAAAAGTTCTGGGCGGCGGACGAGTTCTCTGACTTTGAGAATGCCCCCTCAATCGGCAAATTCAGCGGTCGCGTGCCGATGAAAGAGAACTATGTCCGCTATGGCGTGGTGCAGGGCATGGCGGTGGAACAGGAAGTCGGCGCCAACCCCTTCAAGCTGGGCTTTGTCGGTGGTACGGACAGCCACAATGGCCTGATGGCAGACGTGGATGAGGATAACTTCGTCGGCGGCCACGGCGAGGAGGACGCCACTCCCGAGCGTCGCCAGACCGCCGAAGTGGGTGGCTGGATCGCCGCCAGGGAGCAATCAGTTGGCTCGATCACCGGCGTGTGGGCCCCCAGCAATACCCGGGAGGCAATCTGGGACGCGATCCACGACCGCGAGGTCTATGCCACCAGCGGACCCCGCATGGCGGTGCGCTTCTTTGGCGGCTGGGATTACCAGCCCGCCCTGCTGGAACGTGCCGATGTCATCGCGAAGTCCTACGCCGGTGGCGTACCCATGGGTGGTGAATTGAGCAAGGCGGGGAAAAAGACGCCCAAGTTCCTGATCATTGCCAACAAGGATGCCCTGGGGGCCAACCTGGATCGCATCCAGGTTATCAAGGGCTGGGTGGACAGTGATGGCACCACCCACGACAAGGTATTCGACGTGGCCTGGGCGGGCGAACGCCAGCCCGGTGCTGACGGCAAGTTGCCGCGGGTAGGCAACACAGTTGACCTGACCACCGCCACCTATCGCAACACGATCGGCAGCGGCGAGCTGGCGGTCGTGTGGGAAGACCCGGAGTTCGACCCGAACCAGCGCGCCCTGTACTACACCCGGGTACTGGAGATCCCCACCCCGCGCTGGACAACCTTTGACGCGGTGCGGGCCGGCTTGCCCATGCTGGATAGTGTGCCCAGCATCGTACAGGAGCGCGCCTGGTCATCGCCTATCTGGTACCAGCCTTGATATAGGCTGACCTGAGAGGCTGGAAGATCAACCCCAGGGGAGCATGCGCCGGAGCGTGTTGTCCTTTACCAGGTAGTGGTGGTACAGCGCCGCCAGGGTGTGCAGGCCAACGAGGTAATACCCCACTTCGGCAATCGTCTTGTGGATATCCTCGATATTCTCCGCCAGTTCCTTGTTTTTCGCGATCAGGGCCGGCAATTCCATACCGTAGAAGGGAATTGTCTTGCCCTCTCCGCTGAGAATCAGCCAGCCCAGCACCGGCATACCGATCATGAAGACGTACAGGGCAAGATGTACCAGTTTCGCCAGTACATTCTGCCAGGGAGCCGGCTGCGGGGTGATGGCCGGGGTCAGCTGGAACAGACGCAGAGCAAGGCGCAGCCAGACCAGGGCGAACACAGTCAGGCCAAGCATGAAGTGCCAGGTTTTGAGGTCATTGCGCATGTCGCTGCCCTTGGGGTAGAGCTCCCTCAGCTCTATACAGGCATACACCGCGACCAGCAGCAAAAACATCAGCCAGTGCATCGCGACCGACAGCTTGCCATAGCGATCGGGCGTATTGGTCAGATCCATGATCTATTCCTGAAGAAAGAATGAACTCACGAATCATCCCCGTTCCCAACGACACTGTCGAGACGGCAAATTGCAAAATGACGTAAGCCATGATCCACGTCAAACCCCTTGGCCAGGCCGCCCCGGGCGCCGGCAGCTGCTTCCGGAGAAGCCGAAGCCCCCGGGACAGCGCGGCCTTGGCATACGCCGCTGTTGCTTTATCATGCAATGACCGGACAAATCGGGAGATAACATGCCACTTCGAGTCTGTATGCTTTTCGCCGCTGTCATGTCACTACTGGCGCTGGCGGCCTGCGACGGCGCCGAGTCGCCTCGGGTCGCCGACGATAGCGGCGTGGCCCGGGAAACGGCAGAACCGACGGAGGAGAAGGGCCTTGAGGCGCTGGAGCGCAACTTCCGCACCGCGCGCCTCACCGGCGATCTCGACGCCATACGCAAGCGGGGCTACATCCGGGTGCTGGTTCCCTACAGCAAAACCTACTTTTTCTATGAGGGGGCAAGACCGCGGGGCCTGGCATACGAGTTCATGGAATCCTTTGCCAAGGAGCTGAGAAAAAGGCCCGGCGGCGGCAAGCCCTTCCAGTTGACGGTGGTCTACCTGCCGACAGCCCGTGACCGATTGATCCCCGGCATCGTCGAGGGCCTGGGTGATATCGCCATCGCGGGCCTGACCGCCACGCAGGCAAGAAAATCCGAGGTGGAATTTGTCACTCACTCGTCATTCCCGGTGGCGGAAGTAGTGGTAACCGGTCCCAAGGGCCCCCGGCTGGACTCCATCGAGGACCTGTCCGGGCAGCGCGTTTTCATCCGCCTGTCCAGCAGCTACCACGAGACCCTCCAGACGCTCAACGAGCGCCTGAGATCAGCCGGCAAGCCGCCCGTGAAAATTGTCGAGGCCGATGAGAACCTCGAGGTTGAGGACATCCTGGAGCTGGTCGCAAACGGTGTGGAACAGATCACGGTGGCAGACGACTACCTGGCACAGTTCTGGTCGGAAACCATGGATGGGCTTACCGTACACGATGATATCGCTCTGAGTGAAGGTCGCCTGCTGGGACCTGTTGTTCGCAAGAAAAGTCCGCAGCTGGTTGCCGCCCTCACTGCATTCCAGAAAACCCACGGACTCGGAACCCTGTTCGGCAATGTCGTGTTCAAACGCTATTTCAAGGATAACCCCTGGGTGCAGAACCCGAATGCGAGCGTCGATCGCCAGCGCTTCGAAAAAGCCTTGCCGCTCTTCCGCAAGTACGGCAAACAGTACGACTTCGATGCGCTCCTGCTGGTGGCCCAGGGTTACCAGGAGTCAAAGCTCGACCAGTCTACCCGCAACCGCAGCGGCGCCGTCGGGATCATGCAGATCAAACCCTCCACGGCAAAGGGTGATCCGGTCAACATCGTCGACGTAAAGACAAACATGGAGAAAAACATCCACGCCGGAGTGAAATACCTGCGGCATCTGGCCGACGATTATTTCGGAGACCCGGACATCACCCCACTGAATCAGCACCTGTTGGCCATTGCCGCCTATAACGCCGGCCCGACACGGGTCCAGGCCCTGCGGCGCAAGGCGGAAGCCCAGGGACTGGACCCGAATGCCTGGTTCAACAATGTGGAGCTGGTTTCCGCCCGGGAGATCGGCCGGCAGAATGTGGACTACGTGCGCAACATCATGAAGTACTGGATGGCTTTCCGCCTGGCTGACGAACTGGACAAGCCGGTTTACCCGCAATGACCACCCCACTCCGCGTAAGGCTGTGCGGGCTGGTCGCCCTGCTGACCCTGCTGCCTGCCCCCGCACTGCCGGGGGTTCCGCAGACCGCGCAACAGCCGGTTGCTGAAACCCTGCACGGTGTCAGGATGGTCGATCCCTACCGCTGGCTGGAGGGGAACGATCAGGGTGAGATCACCGAGGAGGTCGCCGCCTGGACGGAGCTGCAGAACGCGCACACCCGCGACGTGCTGGATAGGCTGCCGGGACGCGAGGCCCTGGAAAAACGTCTGCGGCAGTTGATGGAAGTGCCGACTATTTCAGCACCCGGGATGTACGGGGGGCGCTATTTTTACAGCCGCCGGGAAGGCGGACAGCCCCAGGCGGTGCATTATGTACGCGACAGCCTCGACGGCAGGGACCGGGTGTTGCTGGACCCCCAGGCTATCGACCCGACAGGACTGACCACGGTGGCCTGGACGGCCCCGAGTAATGACGGGAAGCTGATGGCTTTCGGGATATACCGCTCGGGGGACGAGAACAGCGTACTCTATGTCATGGACGTCGACAGCGGGGACTGGCTGGCCGAAGAGATACCCGGAAAGGTAGGGCTCCTCCGCTGGCTGGAGGACAACAGCGGCTTCTACTACAGATCCCTGGAAGACCTGGACGACCCCTACTCCTACACAGTCAGGCTGCACCGGCTGGGGACTCACCACCGCCAGGACAGGCTGTTGTTTCGCCAGCGCGACCTGGATTTTTTCTACGGCGGTACGGACAAGTCCGAAGAGGAGCTCGAACTGCTGAAAACCACCTGGGGGCCGGGCGCCATGGTCTCCCGCGACGGCAGGTGGATGGCGGTGTATTACTGGACCGGGACCGCGAGCCTGGACCTGTGGGTAGCCAACCTGGCACAGTGGCAGCGCGGTGGCGAGCTCAGGCTCCAACCCGCGGCCATTGGCATGCAGGGGCGACTCGGGGGCAGCCTTTTCAGGGGCGACAAACTTTACCTGCAGCACTCCTTTGATGCGCCCAACGGCCGGGTGTCGGTCATAGACCTGTCAAAGCCGGGCTACGACAAGTGGCGTGACCTGGTGCCGGAACAGGAGGATATGGTGATCCGCAGCACCGCCTTTGCCCGGGACGTGGTGGCGGTCAGTTACCTGGCAGACGCCCACAGCAGAATCAGCCTGTTCGACCTCGACGGGAAGCCCCGCGGTGACCTGGAGCTGCCGGGAATCGGCAGCGCCGGCCTGAGTACCGCGGAAGACCGCAACGAGGCCTTCCTGGCATTTTCCAGTTACAACATGCCCCGCAGTATCTATCACCTGGACCTGAAGCGCGCCGGCCGTACGCTGTGGGCCAAACCGGAGGTACCGGTAGACCCCGGTGCAATCGAGGTAAAGCAGGTCTGGTACAAATCCCGGGACGGCACGCCTGTCTCCATGTTTATCGTACACCGCAAGGGCCTGAAGCTGGACGGCAAAAACCCCACCATTCTCTACGGATATGGAGGCTTCAATGTATCGATGACACCAGGTTTTTCCGCCACCCTGTTTCCCTGGTACGAGGGCGGCGGTGTCTATGCCGTGGCCAACCTGCGCGGCGGCGGCGAGTACGGCAGCGCCTGGCATCAGGCGGGAATGCTCGAGCGCAAACAGAACGTCTTTGACGACTTCATTGCAGCGGCCGAGTGGCTGATCGGGCAGGGCTACACCAATGCCGGGCAACTGGGTATTGCCGGCGGATCCAATGGCGGATTACTGACCGGGGCGGTAGCCATGCAGCGCCCCGAGCTGTTCGCGGCGGCGATATCCGCGGTACCCCTGCTGGACATGCTGCGCTACCAGGAGTTCCTGATGGCGCGCTACTGGGTGCCGGAATACGGCTCTGCCGAGGATGCACAGCAATTTGAATTCCTGCGGGCCTACTCCCCCTACCACAACGTCCGGCCGGGGACGAAATACCCGGCCATCCTGTTTACCGCGGGAGAGAACGACAAGCGCGTTCACCCATTGCACGCACGCAAAATGGCGGCGCTGCTGCAGGCCAGTTCGGCCTCCGACCCACAGCGCGCACCCATATTGCTGTGGGTGGACCGGGACGCGGGGCACGGGGCGGGCAAACCCCTGGACCTGCAGATTCGCGACGTGGCGGACCAGCGCATATTCATGATGTGGCAGCTGGGCATGCTGAACTGAGCCGCTCGACCCCGGCGCAGGTCCCGCAGGGTAGCCTGCCCACCGGGCAATAAGCCGGGTTCCTTCCAACTGGTGGGCGTGGCGGCTCTTCGCCGGCTTGAAATCACGAGGAAATTACCACCGATTAATCACACCGGGTTGTCACCTGTGCGACAAGTCCCTGGCGGACTTTCGGGTTACCTTTTGCGACTGTGAAGTTCTATCCACCGCAAACGCAATAACGAGGTATAACCCATGACACCCGTATCCCGAGCCAGGCTTACCACACTCTACAGCGCCACGCTGGCCGCTATCGTCAGTCTGCCCACCGTTGCCCAGGAGGCCGGAATGCTGGAAGAAGTGGTCGTGACCGCCCAGAAGCGGGCCGAAGACCTCCAGGATACCGCCATCGCTATAACCGCGATCAGCGGTTCCACCATGGATGACCTGAATATCAGCAACAGCGAGGACTACGAGGCTATCGTGCCGTCGCTGTCAGTGCGGACCTCGCCCAATCGCCTGTTCCTGCGCGGTATCGGCCGGGTGACCAACTCCCTGGGCACGGAGCCTGGCGTCGCCGTTTATCTCGACCAGATCTACACCTCGGAGATCACCGTACTTGGCAGGGCCAACTCACTTACCACCCAGCAGGTCGATGTGTTGCGCGGCCCCCAGGGCACCCTGTTCGGTCGCAACGCCACCGGCGGCGCGGTCAGCGTCACCTCGAAGCGGCCCACCGAGGAGTTTGAACACGAACTGCGGGCAACCGCGGGCAATTACAGTGAATTCAACTGGGGCGCGTCCTCCTCCGGCCCGATTACCGAGGACCTGGGCTATCGCGTGTACGGCTATGGCGACAGCCACGACGGCTACGTCAAGAACAGGGGCGGCAAGGATATCTTCGACGAGGACCATACGGGCTTTGGTGCCCAGCTGAGCTGGGACGCCACAGACAACCTCAATATCTGGCTGAGCTGGGCAACCGACCGCACCGATGACCTGAGCAGCGGCGTCAATTTCGGCGGCTACCTGATCACGCCCTACCAGCCGACCCTGAAAACCCAGGACGGCTTCCTCTTCTCCGAGCAATACCAGTGGGACAGGGAAAACCCCGCGGTGCGTGACCGCTACAAGGTGGACCAGAACGACGAGCTGCGGACCAAGAACTACAACAACAACAAGTACATCACCCATATCAGCTGGGACCTGGAAGACGTCACGGTAAAATATATCGGCGGCTACTTCGAGGGCGACTACAGCGCGAAGAACGGTGACCTCGGGGCGACCTCCAACCCCGACGTCAGGGTGGTGGAAAGCGCGGCACAGAACTCCGAGAGCTACAGCCATGAGCTGCAGTTGATCTCCGCGACGGACGGCCCGCTGCAATGGGTTACCGGGATATATTACTACCACGCGGAAACCCAGCAGCCCTACACCATCTCCAGCCTGGACGCCGACTACCTGCAAAATACCGTGCCGGAGAGTGACCTGTTCAACCAGGCTGCAATACAGCCCAACCGCAACCCCGCTGCACCCGAGCAATACTGGCAGAACGGCGACCTGGATGTCGACTCCTACGCGGCCTACGCGGATGGCAACTACAGTTTCAACGAGCAGTGGAAACTTACCCTGGGTATCCGCTACTCCTACGACGAAAAGGAAGGCAACGAGGCACAGTATGTGGTGGCAGACCCCTACGCGGCCCCGGGTGCCGATGTGCTGCCCCCCATCTGGAGCGCCCTGGGTTTTCCCGCCAATTGCTGTGGCCTGTTGATAACCGATCCCGAGGTGGCCAATCGCAAGGTTGATGACGACTGGAACAATGTCTCCGGGCGCGCGGTCATCGACTACATGTACAGCGACGAGCAGATGGTGTACGCCAGCATCTCCAGCGGCTACAAGGCAGGTGGCTTCCGGCTTGGTTCATTGCAGGAAAACCCCAGCTTCGACCCGGAGGAGGTTATCTCCTACGAGATCGGCTACAAGGGCACCTATGCCGATGTGCTGCGGGTCAATGCCGCCGCCTACTTCTACGACTACCAGGATATGCAGGTACTGGTGGATTCGCTTAACGATGTGAACCTGCCCGTGCCGGAGATCGTCAACGCCGACAAGGCGGAAGTGAAGGGTTTCGAAGTAGAGGCCACCTGGCTGGCCACCGATGCCCTCACGCTGATGGCCAATTACAGCTATATCGACGGCGAATACACCAACTTCTGCTGCTCGGTCGACACCATCGGTGATCCGGACGGCGGCGAGCAGGACCTGTCCGGCAACCCGCTGACCCAGGCGCCCAGGAACAAGATTTTCACCAACGCCAGTTATTCCTGGAATACGGCATCCATGGGTGAATTCGTGCTCTCGGGCAGCTACTCCTGGGTGGACAGCCGCCAGTACGATGTCTTCAACACCAACGCCACCCAGGCGGACTCATACTTTCGAGTCGATGCCAGCCTCAGCTGGTTCAGCCCGTCACAGGATATTCGCGTCATAATGGCCGGCAAGAACCTGACCGAGGAGGAGACCTGGGTCAGCCTGACCCGTCTCAATCAATTCGGCGCGATCAGCGGCTATGCCAACGAGCCGATGACCTACAGCCTGGAGGTACAGTACACATTCTAGGTCCGGCCGGGCCCGCAAAGCCTGCGGGCCTTGCGCGCTGCACACCGGCAGGTTCAGAATACGGCCAAGCCAACCCGACTAATGGTGCGCGGCCATGACCCAATCAACCCCGGTTCGATCCATCCGGCAGACCAGCCCCGGTAAGCGTCGGTGAGTATGAAGCCGCCAAATGCGCTGCTCGCCCTGACCGATGGTCCCCGGGCGCTGGCAGATATGGCCTGCCTGGGTGTCGCAGCACCACTATTGCGCAGGATGCCAAAATCCCGGGGCAATCACAGCGTCATGGTGATTCCCGGCTTCCTCGGGGGCGATGCGGGCAACGGCCCGCTCATTCGCTACCTCCGTGACCTGGGTTACTTCGCCACCGGTTGGGGGCAGGGTCGAAACCTGGGTACAGCGAGTTTTGACCCGGAGTCCCTGCGGGCAAAACTCGAAGAACTGCTGGTAAAGGGAGACGGCAGGGTCTCCCTGGTAGGCCACTCCCTGGGCGGCATCTACGCCAGGGAAATCGCGCGCATGGACCCGCATATCGTGCGCCAGGTCATCACCCTGGGCAGCCCTTTCGGCAGGGGGCACCGCAATGCCTCGCATCCCGCCCGCCTGTATCGGCGCCTGAACCCCGTTGAAGCCCCCGGGGATCACGACGACACTCTCTGGATGCCCCCGCCGGTACCCACCACCGCCATCTACACCAGGGGCGATGGCGTGGTGAACTGGCGCACCTCGTTACAGGAAGGTAACCATGCCCATGTCCATAATATCGAGGTGCTGGGCAGCCACATCGGCCTCAACATGAACGCCGCGGTGTGGTACTGGGTGGCCAGGAAACTCGCACAAATTTAATATCAGGCGCGAACGGGCTATAGTACCCGGCTCGCAGCCCCGACCTGCGTTCATCAACGTCCTTTAACAAACCGACCGGAATCCGCTATGACCTATAACACCCTGCGCTACGAAGTAGCCGACAACATCCTCACCCTGACCCTCAACCGTCCCGATCATCTCAACTCATTCACCGTTGAAATGGCAAACGAGCTGATCGACGCCTTCAACCGCGCCAGTGACGATGACGAGGTCCGCGCGATTGTGGTCACGGGGGAAGGCAGGGCGTTCTGCGCAGGCATGGACCTGACGGCGGCGGGAAATGTGTTCGGCCTCGATGAAGACCTGCACCCGACCATGGACGACATGCACAATCGCCTGGACGATCCCCAGATGATCGCCAGCGTGCGCGATACCGGCGGCCGGGTAACCCTTGCCATCTACGACTGCAAGAAACCGGTCATCGCCGCCATCAACGGCGCCGCCGTGGGCATTGGCGCCACCATGACCTGCGCCATGGATATTCGCCTGGCATCGGAGCACGCCCGGATCGGCTTCGTCTTCAACAAGATCGGGATCACCCCGGAGGCCTGCTCCAGCTGGTTCCTGCCGCGAATCGTCGGCCTGTCCCAGGCACTCGAGTGGTGCTACACCGGGGACATCCTGAAAGCGGACGAGGCGCTGGCCGGGGGTTTTGTCAAAGCCGTACTGCCCGCTGACAAGTTACTGGAGGAGGCCTACCGGATCGCCGGGCGCATCGCCCAGCACAGCCCGGTGGCCATCGCACTGACCCGCCAGATGATGTATCGCAATGCCGCCCAGCCCCACCCGATCGAGGCCCACCGGGTGGACTCCCTGGCGATTTTCTACGCCAGCCAGAAAAGCGGCAAGGAAGGCGTGGCCTCTTTCCTGGAAAAGCGCGCCCCGGTCTTTACCGACAAGGTTTCCACCGACATGCCTCCCTTCTACCCCTGGTGGTAAGGGGCGGCAGCCTGGGTCACTGCCCTCCCAGGCCCGCGAATTCAAGCGCGCGGGACTGAACATAATCATAAAACGGGTTCCAGCGCAGCCGCAGGGCATCGGTGCCAGACACCTGCAGTACGCCCCGCTCGCCCCGGGGCGCCAGATTGCCAAGCTGTATGCCGGGGCTCGGGGCAGCGTCCGGGCCGCCGTAAAGGGCATCTGTGGGCGCGAATGGCAGCGCGACATGCGACAGCGAATAGACTCCCGCGGGCCAGGCGTTGAGCGGTGTTGTCAGGGAGGGATCCTGTTCGCCGATCCCGAAAGTGCGGGCCACAGCGCGATTACTGTCAGCGGATTCATTGGTCACAATCGTGAGATCAAAACTGCGATCACTGCTTGCCAGTAGTGGCTCAAACACCACCCGTGGATCCTGCCGCAGCAGGGTCTCGACCTCGGAGCGCCGATTGAGGTCGAACAGTACCAGTTCGTGGTCTGCCGCCGCCGGCAGGCGGTCGAACAGGTTGGCAACCAGGGCCGCTGCCTCGACCGTTGCATCGACACTCGACTGGAACGCGAGAATCGGCGGCATGCTATCGAGTTTTCCGGTGCCCTGCAGCGCGCCCAGTTGTTCCTGGATATGTGCCGTGATCCGGTAGGCCAGGTCACCCGCGTTCACCGCGAATGAGCCGTACTTGTAAGGGTCGTATTCAGGTAACAGGACATTCCAGGCCAGTTTTTCCAGCCCCAGCAGGTGTCCCAGCCGCGCCTGCCACACCGCCAGTGCCGCCACCCGCGATACGCCGATTTCCGGTGACAGCAGGATCACCCCGGCTACCCCGGGGAGGGAGGTGTCCTCCAGCGCGGCGAGCGTGTACTCCACTGCCAGTGCTCCCCCGTTGGAATATCCCACCAGGTAGACCGGCCTGTCGCCTACCACCTCGTGCATATGTCGCACCGCGAGCCTGACCGCCGCGGCCATGTCCTGCCAGCGGGTTTCCACCAGGCCCGAGGGCGCCGTGCCGTGTCCGGGAATGCGCAGGCCCAGCACGGTGGCGCCGCGCCCGTGCATGGCCTGGGCCAGCGCACGCATGCTGTAAGGGGAGTCCGACAGGCCGTGCAACAGCACAACCCCTGCCACCGGCTGTTCCCGGCCCAGCTCGAAACTGCGGTTCCAGTTGACGGGCCAGCGTAAGGGATCGGAAAGGCTGCCCCGGCTGTACCGGTTGATTGCGTTTTCCGGGGCGGCCGGCACCTCGGCGTAAACCAGCTCGTCGAGCTGCGCAAACAGTCGATCTTCCAGTGCCAGGTACTGTCCAAAATCCGTGATGCCTGATGCTGCCGTGAACTCCTCATCGAGATCTGCCAGGTGCCACACCGACAGGTCCGGACGGCTGTCCAGCAGGTACACGAAGATAGCCAGGGCCGCCACGAGGCAGCCAGCGAGCCAGGCGACAAGAATTCGGACCAGGGACACGGCCCGGGTAGCGAGGTAAGCACGCAACATAATTACTCAGCCTGTGTGGATCAGAGGCTCCAGTGTAACGGCTAACGGGCACCGGTGTCGCAGAACGCGGCAGGTGAGCGTTGGCCGGAACAGACTGCGGCTACCCGTCACATCCAGCTGGCACTGCAGTACGGATACCCGGTATTCTTGCATGCATCCCTGATATCGGTGACACCCCACCATGCCCATCGCGCTACCCGACTGCCGACGACTGCTGCTGGCCCTGCTGTGCTGCCATTTGCCGACAGCGCTGGCGGACACCGGCGAAAGGGCCGTTCCGGTCGCTGTGGCAACAGTCCAGGAGCGCGCCATCGACCGGGTACTGGATCTGACCGGTACCGTCACGGCCATGCGATCCGCTCGCCTGTCAGCTGCCACCAGTGGCCTGGTGGCAGCGCTGCAGGTGGATACGGGCAGCCGGGTAAAGGCGGGGCAGCTGTTACTGGAACTGGACCCGGAACTCGCGCAGCTGCAACTCGACAGCGCCGAGGCACAGGTGGAGCAGGCGGAAACGGTTTTGAGGGATGCGCAGCGGCGGCTGGCAGAGGCCCGCACCCTGGTGCCCCAACGCAGTATCGCCGAGAGCGTGGTACGTGACATCGAGGCGGAAGTCGCCGGTGACGAGGCGGCCCTGCACCAGGCCCAGGCCGAGGCGGGCTATCGCCGGGGAATACTCAAACGACACCAGCTCCGCGCGCCCTTCGACGGGGTCGTCAGCGCCAAGCTGACCGAGCTGGGCGAGTGGATAGACCCGGGCCAGCCTGTGCTGGAACTGGTCGCCCTGGATGACGTGCGCCTGGACTTCCCTGTGTCCGAGGACTACCTGGCGGATATTCGCCCCGATACACCCCTGACCTTCAGCCTCAGCGCCGACCCGGACCAGTTATTCAAGGGCAGCGTCTACACCGTGGTGCCCATCACCGACCCGGGTGCCCGCACCTTCCTGCTGCGGGTCCTGGCCCAGAACCCGGACCAGCGCCTGCTACCGGGGATGTCGGTACGGGCCAGACTGCATCTGGCTACCGGGCGCAGCGGGCTGGTAGTCCCACGGGACGCCATCCTGCGCTTCCCCGACGGCAGGGTGGTGGTATGGACGGTGGACGCCGGCGTCGCACGGGAGAACCTGGTCACTCCCGGGCTGGCTTTCGACTCGCTGGTGGAAATTCGCGAGGGGCTGCAGGCCGGGGCCGAGGTAGTGGTGGAGGGTAACGAGGCCCTGCAAAACGGCCAGCCTGTCTCCAGCCGCCGCACACCGACAGGCCAATAGACCCATGTTCGAGCAGATCATGAGGCACGGTACCCTGCTGACAGTCAGTGTGCTGATCATCTGCATTTTGGGGATCTTCGCGGCCCTGCGCATTCCCGTGCAGATGATTCCCGACCTCGATGTGCGCACCATCGGAATACGCACCAGCTGGCCCGGGGCCACTCCCCAGGACGTGGAAAAGGAAATACTGGTCGAGCAGGAAGACTACCTGCGCAACCTGCCCACCCTGTCCCGCATCACGGCCACCGCCCGCAATGGCTCGGCGGAAATCGAGCTGGAGTTTCCCTTCGGCACCGACGTCACCGAAATGATGATCAGGGTCAATAACGCCCTCAGCCAGGTGCCCTCCTATCCCGAGAACGTCGACGAACCGACTATCTACGCCAATTCCTTCTCGGGCAATTACTTCATGTTCTTCAGCGCCGAGGCACTGCCGGGCAATCCCCGCCAGCTGGACATGGACATGACCCTGGATTTCATGGAAGACAACGTCAAGCCGCGTATCGCTTCGGTGGCGGGCGTGTCCGAGGTGGCCGTCTGGGGCGGCGAGGAGCGCCAGGTCCAGATACTGGTAGATCCCGCCCGGCTGGCCCAGCGCGGCCTGTCGCTGCCGGACCTGCGGGCCGCGATCCGCAGTCGCAACCTCGACCGCTCCGGCGGTACGATCGAGTCCGGCAAGCGCGAATACCTGCTGCGCACGATCGGTCGGTTCGAGAATATCGACGAGGTGTCCCAGCTGATACTGGCCCGCCGCGGCGACCAGGTGATTCGCCTGTCCGATGTGGCCCAGGTCAAGCTGGGCCAGTTCGAAAAACGCACCATCACCCGTTACAACGGCGCCCCGCATATCTTCATCGCGCTGCGTCGCGAACCCGGCTCCAATGTCATCGACATCAAGCGGCTGATGACCGCTGAAATCGCCGCCATCAACCGGGAGCTGCTGGAGCCGGCCGGTATGCAGATAAAACCGATCGCGGATGACGTGCGCTACGTCGAGGAGTCGGTACAAAACGTCTGGCAGAACCTGATTCTCGGTGCCCTCCTGGCCACCGCGGTAATGTACCTGTTCCTGCGCTCTTTCCGGGCAACCCTGGTGGGCGTGATGGGCATTCCCATTTGTATCATCGTTGCTTTCCTCGGCCTGTTGCTGGCGGGCCGCACCGTCAACGTCATCTCGCTGGCGGGCATCGCCTTTGCCATCGGCATGACCCTGGACAACAGCATCGTGGTGCTGGAGAGCATCGAGCTGGAACGGCGGCGCGGCGCCGGTCGCTTCGAGGCCGCCCTGAATGGCGTCAGGCAGGTATGGCCGGCGGTGTTAGCCTCGACGATGACGACAGTACTGGTATTTATACCCGTGGCATTTGTCGAGCAGGAGGCGGGGCAGCTCTACTCCGATGTGGCAATCGCAATCTCCGCCGCCATCCTCGCCTCCATGCTGGTGGCGGTGACGGTGCTGCCGGCGGCGGCCGCGCGGCTGAATTTCGGCAAGGAGCATAGCAGCCGCGCGGGCCAGGTAGAATTTCATCGCAGCAGGGACATCACTCTCAAGCTGGTGCACAGCACCATCGCCACCCCAAGCCGGCGCGTGGCCTGCATCGCCATTACCTCGTTTCTCAGCCTGGCGGTGATCTGGCTGTTGACGCCGGCGGCGGAATACCTGCCCGAAGGGGAGGAGCCGAAAGTCTTTGCCTCGATGAACGCGCCCCCGGGTTATAACCTGGCAGCCATGGAAAAGGTCGGCTACGAAGTGGAACAGTGGCTCCTGCCCCATGTGAACGCGGATCCCGCATTGTTTGACCGGGGTGAAACCGAGGTCCCCGCTGTCGCGTACATGACGCTGCGCATCGCCAGTAACCAGGTCCGGATTATCGCCGAGCCGGTAAGAACTGCCGATATCGAGCCCCTGATGGACGCGATCACCCGCAAGTACGGGGAGTATCCGGGCATGCGTGCTTTCGCGGCCAGGGGTTCTATCATCAGCAGCAACGACGGCGGCACCCGCAGTATCAACCTGGATATCTCCGGCCCCAACCTCGCCACCATTTATGACGTGGCGCTGGCGGCCTACCGTCGGGCGGGGGAAGTGTTCGAGGATCCGCGCATCCAGAGCCAGCCCGGTTCCCTCACACTGGCCCAGCCCATGGTGGAAGTGCGGCCGCGCTGGGAGCGCGCCGCCGAGCTGGACATGACGGCGGACTCACTGGGATTTACCGTGGCGGCCCTGACTGACGGCAGCTACGTGGATGAGTTTTTCCTCGAGGACGACAAGATCGATATCTACCTGTACAGCGATGTGGGACAGGACGCCAACCTCGACACCCTGGCGCGCCTGCCGTTATATGCAGGGGCCGGTAAAGTGCTGCCCCTGGGGGCGGTGGCAGACATCACGGAAACCGTCAGCAGCAGCGTGGTGCGCAGGGTTAACGGCCGCCGCACCGTCACCCTCAATATCATTCCACCGCGCGCGATCCCGCTGGAGACCGGGGTTGCCAAGGTGCGCACCGAAGTCGTGGATTATATGCGCGGGCGCGGCGAAATCCCGGCGGATGTGAATGTGGCAATCTCCGGCGCGGCCGACCAGCTCGACGCCACCCGCGAGGCCCTGCTGGGCAACTACCTCGTCGCCCTGATGATCATCTACCTGCTGATGGTCGCCATCTTCAACCACTGGGGGTATCCGCTGCTGATCATGACGTCGATTCCGCTGGGAATTGCCGGTGGCATCGTCGGCCTCTGGTTGCTGAACGCTGTCGGGGGCCTGCTGCCACTGGTTGGCCTGACTGCCATCGTGCAATCCTTTGACATGATCTCCATGCTGGGCTTCCTGATTTTGATGGGCACGGTGGTCAACAACCCCATCCTCATCGTGCACCGGGCGGTGCAGAATTTTGACCTGCAGCAGATGGCGCCCCTGGCCGCCGTCACCGAGGCAGTGGAAGCGCGCCTGCGCCCGATTGCGATGTCCACCATCACTACCCTTTGCGGCCTGTCCCCGCTGGTGCTCATCCCCGGTGCGGGTACGGAGCTGTACCGTGGGGTGGGTGCTATCGTGATGTTCGGGATTATCGGCGCAGCGCTGGTGACGCTGACGATGCTGCCGGCGCTCACCGTAGTGGTACTGAACCTGCGCAGAAGAGTTGCCGGTCTGCCAACCGACTCGTGAAAATTCCGCGCTACCAGGTGACCGCGCCCTCGCCTCCCGGCTCCCCACCCGGACCCACACTCCTGCCCAGCAGCTGCCTGATATCCCGACCGACATAGTAGAGCACCGGCACCAGGAACAGGGTGACCGCCGTTGCGAACAGCACGCCGAAGGCGATGGAGATTGCCATCGGTTTGACAAACTGCGCCTGGATAGACGCTTCCAGCTGAATCGGCAGCAACCCCATAAAGGTGGTGATCGAGGTGAGCAACACCGGCCGGAAACGCCGCACACCGCCCTCGATGACCGCCTGCCGCCAGTGTTCGGTGCCATTGCGCAGGCGCTCATTGATGTGGTCTACCAGCACCAGGCTGTCATTGACGACGATGCCGGACAGGCCGATCATGCCGATCGCGGAGAGAATGCTGACGCTGTTACCCAGGATAAAATGCCCGAGAATGGCCCCGGTGATACCGAAGGGAATGACCGACATGATAAGCAATGGCTGGCCGTAGCTGCGCAATGGGATCGCCAGCGCGGCGTAGATCATGATCAGGATAGCGACGGCGCCAAGACCCAGCGAGTCGGTGGTCTCGGCCTCTTCCTCCGCCTCGCCGCTCAGACGGGACGAGACTCCGGGATACCGGGACAGGATCTGCGGCAGCACTTTTTCCAGGATCTCCCGGTTGACCACGCCGGGCTCCACCCTGGCTTTATCGACATCCGCCTCCACGTTGACCACCCGCTGGCGGTTGAAACGCTTGATCGCACTCACCCCGGTGCGCTCCCGCGCTTCACCCACCACCTCGAAGGGCACCTTGCCGCGCCCGGGCACGTCTATCCACATCGAGCGCAAGGACTCCAGCGTGGCCCGCTCCTCGGCGGGAAAACGCACATAGACCCGGACCTCGTTGCGGCCGCGCTGCACGCGCTGTATTTCCGCACCAAAAAAGGCCTGGCGGACCTGGGTGGCAAGCTCCACTTGGCCGAGGCCCAGGGCATCGCCCTCAGGAGTGAGCCTGATATCGAGCTCTGATGCCCCGGCATCAAAACTGTCCCGGATATCGAACACGCCTTCGTATGCCTTCAGGGCGACCTTCAACTCGGCTGCGGCCGCGCGCAGTGACTCCAGGTTCCGCCCCGCAAGTTCAATATCGACCGGGGAGCCCGAGGGCCCGGCATTCGCGTTGAAAATAAGCGACTGCACACCGCTGAGCTCACCGAGGCTTTCGCGCATCCACTTCGCCAGCTCAACGGAAGTGATATCGCGCTCTGTGCTGGGCAGTAACTCCACGGTGACCTGTGACTCGGTATCCTCAGTGGAGATGGACATCAGTTCGTCGATCACACTTTGGGCGGAACCCGTTTCCTGCCGGTAGCGTTCATCCATGGCCCTTGCAGCCTCTTCAATCCGCAGCGTGTGGGCATGAGTCAGTTGCCACGGCGTGCCCTGGGGCATTTTCAGACTGACAAAGATCTGGTCCGAGGGAACACTGGGGAAGAACACAAAGCGAACGATACCCGCCGGTATCAGCGCCAGGCAGACCAGCAGTCCCCCCAGGAAAATGGCGAGCGTGGTGTAGCGCATGTCCACCGCCAGCTCCAGCAGGCGACGGTAATGGGTATCGGCAAAGCGCTGCAAGCCCCGGGCGCAGGACTGCTGGAGGGTGGCCAGCCGTCCCCGCAATGAGCCGGGCTTATACTGCTGCTGGCCAATGCGGATGTGCCGCAGGTGAGCCGGCAGGATCAGCTTGGTCTCCAGCAGGGAAAACGCCAGGCAGAAAATCACGACCACGGCGATGTGGGAAAAGAAGCGGGCCAGGCCGTCCTCCAGGAACAGGGCCGGGACAAAGGCAATCATGGTGGTCATCGCGCCGAATATGGTCGCCACGGCGACCTGCCTCACACCCCTGACGACACTGTCCACCCCCTGCCCTTCCTGTTCGAGTCGGGTGTACGCGCTCTCGGCGGTGACAATCCCGTCATCCACCAGCATCCCCAGCACCAGGATGAAGCCGAACACCGAGATGACATTGATCGACACCGGTAACCCCAGCAGGTTGATCGCCAGCAGCGAGCCGAGGATCGAGAAAGGTACGCCGAGCATGACCCAGAATGCCAGCCGCAGGTCCAGGAACAGGGCCAGGGTAATCAATACCAGCAAGGCACCCTGGACGGCACTGGACAGCATGAGTTCGATACGACCCTTGAGTATGACGCTGCGATCCGACCAGGCCGTCAGCTCGACCCCGTGGGGCAACTCAGCCTGTTTGCGTTCGACGAACTCGCGCAGCTGGCGGGTGATCGCCAGCACGTCCTGGTCACCGACCCGGTCGACTTCAAGGGTAAGGCTGGCCTTGCCATTGAGGCGGCTCAGCACGGGCTGGTCGGCGAAGGTATCCCGGACTGTAGCCACATCCCCCAGGGCTATCCTGGTGCCATCGTCCCTGGTGATCAGTGTCAGGTCGGCAAACTCCTGGCCGGTGTAGGCCTGTCCCACCGAGCGCAGGGTTATAGAGCCGTCGTCAGTGCGCAGCTTACCCCCCGGCAGGTCCCGCGAGCGCGCCTGCACCGCCCTGACCACGTCGGTGAATCCCAGGCCGTAGCGGCGCAGGGATGTGTCCGACACCTCGATGGAAACCTCGTAATCCCGCTCACCACTGATCGATACCTGGGTGATTCCCGGGATTGTCAGCACTTCATCGCGCAATTGCTGCGCATAATCCTTGAGCTGGCGCTCCTCCAGTGACCCATAGAGCGTCAGCCGCATTGCCCGGGTGCGCGACAGCACCTCGTCGATGACGGGTTCCTCCGCATTCAGCGGAAATGCAGTAATACCGTCAACCCGGGACTTCACCTGGCCGAGCGCCTTGGCCATGGGAGTACCCGGCTCGAGCTGCACGGTCACCACGCCGACACCCTCGCGTGCAACCGAGCGGATTTCGTCCACCCCGACGATATCCTGGATCGCGTCCTCGATCCGCAGCACGATGCCCTCTTCCACCTCCTCCGGCGAACTGCCCGGGTAGGGTACGGTGATGGTCAGGGTCTCGGAGGGATAGGTGGGAAACACTTCCTTGGTGATACCCCCCAGTGAAGCCACGCCACCGACCATGATGACCAGCATCAGCAGGTTGGCGGCAACCGGGTTGCCGGCCATCCAGGCGATGATACCGCGCTCCTGTACGGGAACCACGCTAGGACTCCACCGCGACTGGCATACCATCCACCATGAGGTCCAGGCGCGACAGAATCACCTGGTCACCGCTGATCAATCCCTCGCCAACGATCACGCTATCCTGTTCCCGGCGCAGCACGGTGACGGTGCGCTTGCGCATGCTCCCCTCCCTGAGCACGAACACCGAATCACCCTCGTGCAACGCGGAGCGTGGCAGGCGGGTCGCCCGGGGCAACTCCAGTCCGGGTATTTCGGCTTCCACAAACAGCCCCACCGACAGGGGCCGCGAGTGTCTCGCCTCATCGTAGGGGGCCTCCACATCGGCCACCAGGAAGAATACGCGGGTCTGCTCATCGACACGCTGCTCCAGCCGCACCAGGCGCGCCTGCCAGCTGTATTCGACATTGCCAAACCTGGAGGAGAGGGTGGCCATGGGCCAGCTGCCGTCGGCCGACTGGCCATAACGAACATAGGGAATGTCCGAGGCCAGCAGGGGCAGCCTCACCTCGACACTGTCGGTGCCCAGCAGCCGCATCAGCTGGGAACCCGCCTGGACATACTGCCCCAGGTCGACCCGCTTGATATCGATAACGGCGTCGAACGGTGCCACGATTTCCGTGTTGGCAAGGTCCGCTTCCGCCTGGCGCAGTCGGTCTTTCGCTGCGCGCACCTGGGCTTCGGCTTCGCCGATCGCAGCCCGCTTCACCACCACCTGTACTTCGGCCAGGGACAATTCCGCGCTGGCGACCGCGGCCCGCGCCGTCGACACTGCCACCTCGTAGTCGATAGGATCGATTCGCAGCAGGGTAGTACCCTGCCTGACGGCGCCACCCTCCAGGAATTCCGGCGCTACCCACACGACCCGCCCCGACACCTCGGAGACCAGTTCGATATCCGTCCGCGGCGCAACAATGCCGCGGGAGTGCACGGTGGTCTCTACCGGGCCGGGTTCCGCCGTCATCACCTCGACCAGCGGAATTGACACCGCGGCCTCACGGCGCGGCAGCTCCGGCCGGCTTTTGATCATCAGCAGTGCAACCAGCGCTGCCGCGGCCAGGATCAGCAACGGCAGAAGGCGGCGCACCCATTTGTTTTGCATTGATAGAAATCCAGGGCTGCGTATAGAGACTGTCGCCGGGTCGCGCCAGCAAGGCGCCGTTGCCAGCGGAACCATAAAAGGCCAGCATGGTAACCCATCACCAGCCCATTTTCTGTCTTTTGAGTGTGAAGAACTGTAAAGGTTCTACGGCTGGCGGGGTTTGCCGGATCTCCCCGGGGCAGGCGCCGAACCAGCGGCCGTCACAGGGGCACCAGGGGCGTCACCGCGGGCGCACCAGGACGACGATGGAACGACCTTTGAGCGACAGCTCTTTCGACGCCAGCGGCGGCGCGTCTGCCAGCTCGAGAATATCCCCGGGGCTGTCGCGACCGGTGTCGACCACGCGCTGCCAGCCGGCAAGGGGCTGCTGCAGGGTGAACTTCTGCTCCCGCCAGCCGCCATTGATCATCACGTAGAGGTCGGCATCATTTTCCGCTGCACCGTCCAGGTAAAACGCCAGCTGATGCGACTCGAAAGACATATCGATGTCGGCCCCCGTACCGTGCCAGCGCACATCCTCTCGCCAGAATCGACTGCGTGCGAGAGTCGGGTGGCTCTTGCGAAAGGCGATCATTTTGCTGAAAAAACGGTGGAAATCGCGGTTGTCTTCCAGCCGCTGCCAGTCCAGCCAGGATATTTCGTTGTCCTGGCAGTAGGGATTGTTATTGCCAAACTGGGTGTTCAGGAATTCGTCGCCGGCGCAGAACATCGGCGTACCGTTAGCCAGCATCACCAGGCAACAGAAATTTTTCGCCTGCTGCTTGCGCAGCCGCAGAACCTCGGCGGGGGCGTCATCGTCGCCCTCCCAACCGCAGTTCCAGCTGAAATTGTCCCGGTGGCCGTCGCGATTTTCCTCGCCGTTGGCCCAGTTGTGCCGCTCGTTGTAGGCCACCTGGTCGTACAGGGTGTAGCCGTCGTGCGAATTGACGTAATTGACACTCTGGTAGGGGTGACAGGCGTTGAACAGGTCGTCGGGAAAGGCATCGTCACTGCCGTACAACCGGCACATCACTGCGGCCACCATACCCTGGTCACCTTTGACAAAGCGGCGGATGTCATCGCGAAACTTGCCGTTCCACTGGAACCAGCGCTTGCCGGGAAAGGCAGAGCCCAGCTGGTACAGGCCGGCGGCGTCCCAGGGTTCGGCGATCAGGCGGACGCCGCCCAGCAGCGGATCGGCACGGATTGCGGAGACCAGCGGCGAATCCTCCAGACCGACCGACCCATCCTCGTGCCGATTGAACACCGATGCCAGATCAAACCTGAAGCCGTTGACGTGTCCCAGTTGCACCCAGGAACGAAGGCTGTCGAGGACCATGCGACTCACATAACGGTTGTTGCAGTGCAGGGTGTTGCCGGTGCCGGAAAAGTTACTGTAGGGGCGGGCGGGGTCACCGCTGGTGATGTAGTAGGTACTGTTGTCGATACCCTTGTAGCTGTAACACGGCCCGGTCTCATCGCCCTCGGCGGTGTGGTTGAATACCACATCCAGCAGCACCTCGATGCCGACCGCGTGCAGCGCCCTGACCATCATCCTGAATTCCTCGAAGGCCCTGTCAGGATGGCTTGCATACTGGGCATGCGGCGCGAAGAAATTCAGGGTCATGTAGCCCCAGTAATTACCCTCCTGGGGATCGAACTGGTGCACCGGCAACAACTCCACCGCTGTTATGCCCAGCGCCTGCAGGTAGGGTATCTTGTCGATGACCCCGAGGAAGGTACCGCGACGATCCGCCGCCACACCGCTGTTGGGATTGCGGGTAAAGCCGCCGACGTGCATCTCATAGATCACCAGGTCGTGTTCGTGAAACGGTACCCGGTCATTGCCCCAATCGAATTGCGCATGCTCTTCGAACAGCACACCCAGGGGAGCCTTGCCCATATTCGAACCGGGTCGCTTGGCGGCCTCGCGATCGAACGTATCCGGGAAATACACCTGCTTTGCATAGGGATCGAGCAGGATCTTGTCGGCATCGAAGGCGTGCATGCCGTGTGCGCTGGGGCCGCTCGGCCCATCGATCAGATAGGCGTAGTGGCAACAGCCTGCCATCCTGGCCAGGGGCAGGCGGCAATGCCAGATTCGCCCGGATTTATTGAACCGGTAGTCCAGTTCGACCTCAACGGCAGGCTTGCCCGGGTCGCCCTCGCGAAACAACAGCAGGGTGACCCGGGTCGCGTGTTTTGAATAGAGTGCGAAGTTGTAGGCATCCTCCGCGGCAATCCATGTAGCGCCCAGGGGAAATGCGCTGCCTTCTCTGGCAGACCATTTCTGTCTTCTTCCGGTTCCATCCATTGGCGACGCCGCTCTACCGATACTGTTCGCTGCGAATACCCCGCGAAGGGCTTATTATAACGAGACTATTCAACGCTATCCCGGTCCAATCCCCAACCCCGGGTATATCCCCGGGCGAGCGGGACAGCCGGTCGCGCGCACCAATTTACTGCACTACACCCGCCGGGATCTACCTGCCCCTGTAGACGGGATTTCTTTTCTCGATGCGGGCGGTGACTGCCTCGACGAAATCCTCGCTTTTCATGGCCTGGTTGAGCGCCGTGTTCTCGTCGTCCAGCGCTCGCTGGATATCCTGCAGCAGCTGGCGATTCAGCAGCCGCTTGGTCAGGCGCACTGCCATTGCCGGGCCATTGGGTGGAATCAATTTCCCGGCCGCCTCTACAACGCATGACATCAGCTCGTCATGCGACACCACCTTGTTGACCAGGCCCAGCCCGAGGGCTTCCTCGGCGGATATATCCTCCCCAAAGAACATCAGTTCCTTGGTCTTTTGCATGCCGATCAGCCGCGGCAGCAGGAAGCTGCTGGCCAGTTCGGGCACCAGGCCCAGTCGCACGAACGGCAGCCTGATCCAGGCGTGTTCAGACATATAGACCAGGTCGCAACAGCTCAGCACCAGCGTGAACGCGCCGCCGATCGCCAGCCCGTTGACGGCCGCTATAACGGGCTTGTCCAGGTAGCACATTTTCTCCACCAGGCGTTTCTGGGCGATGTCCGACGGGTCCAGCTGCTCGAGCAGCTGGGGGCTGACACCGTCTGTCGCATCGGGATTGAAATAGCCCCCGCTGGAAAACGCCTCCCTGCTCGGGTCGCTGTTGTTCGGGTCCCGGGCGCCCGTGATGATCATGACGTGGGCACCCTCATCCTTCTGGAAATTGTCCGCCGCCCACCAAAGCTCCAGGAACGAGTATGCGCTCAGGGCATTTTTGCGGGCGGGAGTATTGAGAACCACCGTGACAATGCCGGTCTGCTCATCCTTGTCGTAGGCGATATCCTTGAATTCTGCGGGCTTCATAAATGCCTTCCTTGTCAGGGTTTACGGGAAAAGGTACTGGCGAAATCACCCGGCCATTCGTTACTGGCGCCGGAACTCGGTGGGCGTCAGGCCGCTCCAGGACTTGAAGGCGGCGGAAAATGACGAGGGGTCGCCATAGCCCAGCAACAGGGCAATCTCGATGATGCTCAGGCTCTTGTCTTCCAGGTATTTCCTGGCGAGGTTGGATTTTACCCGCTGCAACAGCTGCTGGAAGTTGGTATCCCGCTCTTTCAGGCGCCGCTGCAGGGTGCGACGAGAGATGCTCATATCGCTGGCAATGCTGTCGATAGAGCAGCTGCCCGTGGGTAACAGTCGCCGGATGGCGGTATGCAGGCTCAGGGAAAAGGGATCGGCAACGGAGGCATCGTCACTGAAAAACGCAGAGAACTCCTGGGCTACCGCATCATAAAAGCGGGTGCTGACGTGCAGCTGGGGGTTGTCCAGCATGGCCCACTCGTAGTGCAGGGCACTCACGGGTTGGTCGAAATACAGGGGGGCGCCGAAGGTCGCGCGCAGCACCTCCAGGTTGTCCGGCCGCGGGTAACTCAGGTCGACCCGATGCGGCCTGACCGGCAGCAGGCAGTAGCCGTCCATTTGCAGGGCGGTGGCGGACAGCAGGCTGTCGGTGACCACGCAGCGCAGCGGGTCCGGCGGTCGCAGCGGATGCCACTCCAGCGCGAAATGATCGCGATGCCGGGCTACCTTGATCGACCCCACATCACCCAGCAGGCTGGCCACGCTGGGCAGCATGTTCATCCAGTCACGCAGGGTCTGGCTGGCGGATGCCAGGTACAGCAGCAGGTGCGTGTTCTCCATGTAGGACACCCGTCCGCTCAGCAGGCCAAAATCCGGATTGCCTGTCTGCAGCCGGAATTGCTCCTGCAACTGGTAATAGGTGGCCACCGGAAGCAGCGCGTCGGGCACCGTCAACAGGGCAAGGTCCAGGCCGGCGTTGCGGGCAATCAGTTCCGGCTTCGCACCGAGGGCGACCGCCAGGTCCATCAAGCCCTTGAGCGCCCTCGCGTAGACCGTACCTCCCGCTGGAATATCCCGCGCCACCAAACCAGATCACTCCCGTTCATGTCCCTTGAACCGATAGCGTAGCACGGCCCGTCAAGCCCTGGCTGTCACCCACAGAACTTGCCCCCGGGCCCGCTTCGCGAAACGGGTTCAAGGGGCGGAAGCCCGCGTCGGGCGGATCGGGTCACAGTTGGCGCCAACTCTGTCTTCAGTGGCGCCATTTCCCGTGTGGAGCCCGGTTCGACTCAGTACCATTGCCTGTCTCGACGTGGGCCAGGCAGGAAACCAGGAATGACCGAAAAAGTATTGCGAATCGGCGGCGCCAGCGGATTCTGGGGAGATGCGGCCCGGGCCACTCCCCAGTTGCTGAACTCGGACGGACTGGATTACATCGTCTACGACTACCTCGCCGAGATCACCATGTCGATCATGGCCCGGGCCCGGGCCCAGGATGAAACCAGGGGTTATGCCGTGGATTTCGTCACCGCCGCAATGAAACCCAACCTGGCGACGATTGCCGCACGGGGCATCAGGGTGATATCCAATGCCGGCGGGGTGAATCCCCTTGCCTGTGCCGAGGCGCTGCGCGCACTGATCGCCGAGCAGGGACTCGATCTTAGCGTCGCCTGCGTCGTCGGTGACGACCTGATGGCCGATGCCGGGCGGCTCGAGGCAGCGGGTATCACCGAGATGTTTTCCGGCGAGGCTTTTCCCGCTGCGTCCAGGCTGCAAAGTATCAATGCCTACCTGGGGGCCTTTCCCATCGCCAGGGCCCTGGAGCTGGGAGCCGATATCGTCGTTACCGGGCGCTGTGTCGACAGCGCGGTCACCCTGGGGGCCTGTATCCATGCTTTCGGCTGGGGCAGGGACGACCTCGACCAGCTGGCCATGGGCTCCCTGGCAGGCCATATCCTGGAGTGCGGTCCCCAGGCCACCGGCGGCAATTTCACCGACTGGGACCAGGTGCCCGACATCGCGAACATAGGCTACCCCATAGCGGAGATCTCGCCCGACGGCAGTTTTATCTGCACCAAACCCGGGGGCACCGGTGGCCTGGTCAACGTGGGCACCGTCAGCGAGCAGATGCTCTACGAGATAGGCGACCCCCAGGCGTACATGCTGCCGGATGTGATCTGTGATTTCTCCACCGCCGCCATAACAGCTGCGGGAGAAAACCGGGTAAAGGTTACCGGGGCCACCGGCCGCCCGGCTCCGGACACCTACAAGGTGAGCGCCACCTACAGCGACCAGTTCCGCGGCGGCACCTACATGACCTTCTATGGCATCGACGCCGACCGCAAGGCCCGCGCCCTGGGTGAGGCGGTATTCGAGGCCTCCCGCAATGTGTTCAGGGCTTTTGGCCTGGCGGATTTCAGCGAGACCAGCATCGAGTTGATAGGCGCGGAGAGCCAGTACGGCAAGTTTGCCGAGATTCACGGCAGTCGCGAAGTAGCCATGAAGATCGCCGCCAAGCATCCGGACGCCGCGGGCATCGGCATCCTGCTCAAGGAAGCGGTGGGCCTGGGCCTGGCGACACCACCGGGCCTGTCGGGCTTTGCCGGCGGGCGTCCCAAACCCTCCCCCGTCGTCAGGCTGTTTTCCTTTACCCTTCCCAGGGACGCGGTGAAGGTGCGCATCCTGATGAACGGCGAGGAAATCGTCTGTGACGAGGCGCACGGCCAGCCCCTGGATCCGGCGAGTATCAGCCGTCCGCCCGCACCCGCCAAACCGCCAGGGGATACCAGTGCATCGGTGCCGCTGGTGGCGCTGGCCTGGGGCCGCAGCGGCGACAAGGGCAACAAGGCGAACATCGGCATTATCGCCCGGGACCCCGCCTACCTGCCCTATATCTGCCGGGCGCTCACCGAGGACGTGGTGAGCGAGCGCTTTGCCCACTTCCTGGAGGACACGGACCCGGGCAAGGTCGAGCGCTTCCTGCTGCCCGGCTCCAACGCCATCAACTTCCTGCTCCACGAGGTCCTGGGCGGCGGCGGCGTTGCCAGCATACGCAACGATCCACAGGCCAAGGGCTATGCCCAGTTGCTGTTGTCCTGCCCGGTGCCGGTGCCGGCAGCCATCGCGGAGACTCTGTCATGACCGTGTTCAACTCAAAAATCAATCCGAAATCCGAGGCGTTTCGCAACAACCGCGAGGAGATGCTGGCGCATATAGAGCACCTGCAGCGCCTGAATGCCCGTGGCGCCATGATCTCTGAGCAGCGCAGGCCGCGCTTCGATGCCCGCGGCCAGCTCACCCCCCGGGAGCGCCTGGCGCGACTGCTGGACCCCGGCATGCCCTTCCTGGCCATCGGCAATATCGCCGGCTACCTGCTGGACAACCCGGACCCGGAGAAATCCATTCCGGGCGGCACGATCATCGCCGGCATCGGTTTTATCAGCGGTGTGCGCTGTGTCGTGGTGGTGGACGACAGCGGCATCCAGGCGGGCTCCCTCACCACCGCCGGCGGCTACCGCATCACCCGGGCGGAGGTTATCGCCCTGGAGCAGAAGCTGCCCTTCGTCCACCTGGTGGAAAGCGCCGGCGGAGACCTGCTCAACTACACGGTCGAGGGTTTCTCCAACGGCGGCGCGCTGTTCGGCAATCTGGCCAAACTCAGCAAGGCGGGAATCCCGGTGATATCCATCCTCCACGGCTCATCCACCGCCGGCGGCGCCTACATGCCGGGCCTGAGTGACTACGTGATTGCGGTCAAGGGCAATGGCCGCGCCTTCCTGGCGGGGCCGCCCCTGCTCAAGGCCGCCACCGGCGAGATCGCCACGGAGGAGGAGCTGGGGGGTGCGGAAATGCACGCCTCGATTTCCGGCCTGGCGGAATACCTCGCGGAGAACGACGGCCAGGCCGTGCAGATGTGCCGCGAGCTGCTCCACCGCCTGCAGTGGAACAAGGACTGCGAGACACCCAGGCGGCGCGCGTACAGTGAGCCGATTTACGACCCGGATGAGTTGGCCGGCGTCATTCCCTGCGACTACCGCAACCCCTACGACATGCGGGAGCTGGTAGCGCGGGTGGTGGACGGCTCCGACTTCATGGACTTCAAGCCGCGCTACGGCGCCGCCACGGTCTGCATCCAGGCGGACATATTCGGTCTGCCCTGCGGCATCATCGGCAACAACGGCCCCATCGACCCGGCCGGGGCCACCAAGGCGACCCAGTTCCTGCAGCTGTGTGACCAGGCCAATATTCCCGTGCTGTTCATGCAGAACACCACCGGCTACATCGTCGGCACGAAGTCAGAGCAGGCGGGCATGATCAAGCACGGCTCGAAAATGATCCAGGCGGTGCGCAACCTCGAGGTACCGCGCATCACCCTGATGACCGGCGCCAGTTTCGGAGCGGGTAACTACGGCATGTGCGGCCGCGCCTACGAACCCGACTTCCTGTACACCTTCCCGAACGCGCGCACCGGGGTGATGGGCGGCGAACAGGCAGCCAAAACCATGTCCATGGTGGCCCGCGGCAAGGCGGCAGCCAGCGGCAAGGAGCCTGACGAAAAGGCCCTGGCACAGCAGGAGGCCTACCTGGCGAATATATTCGACAGCCAGTCCGGTGCCTTTTACACCTCCGGCCACCTGCTGGACGACGGCATGATCGACCCCAGGGACAGCCGCAAGACCCTGGGCTTCCTGCTGGAAACAGTGTGGGAAACCCGCCACCGCAGCGTGCGCCCGAACAGCTTCGGCATTGCGCGGATGTAAACATGCAGACGCGGCGACAGACACTGGAACACCGGAGATAAAAGATGACGACATTACCCGCCACCAAAACACTGATCCTGGAGCCCCGGGGCAGCGTGCTGACCATCTGGCTCAACCGGCCCGAGGCCAGGAACGCCCTGTCGGCCGAGATGGTGGATGAACTGGGGGCCGTGCTGGATGCCATCCGCGCCGACCGCAGCCTGCGCACGATCATCCTGCGGGGCAAGGGGGGGTTCTTCTGCGCCGGCGGGGATATCAAGGGATTCAAGTCCGACCTGCAGGGCGGCGCACCCGACAGGGACGAGGTCGCCCGCGGCAATCGCAGCTTCGGCGACCTGATGATCAAGCTGAACGAGCAGCCCCAGACGGTCATCATCCTGGTGGAAGGCGCCGCCATAGGCGGCGGCCTGGGGCTGGCCTGCGTGGGCGATGTCACTATCGTCACCAGGGACGCCCGCTTCCGCCTCAGCGAAACCAGCCTGGGGATTCCGCCGGCCCAGATCGCGCCCTTTGTCACCGAGCGGGTGGGCCTCACCCAGGCGCGGCGCCTGATGCTGACAGGCGCGCGTTTCCAGGGCGAGGAAGCAGTGCAGTACGGTATCGGCCATATCCTGGCACAGGACGCCGCCGACCTGCAGGCCAAGTGCACGCAGGTGCTGGAGCAGATTGCCCTGTGTGCCCCCGGCGCCAACGCTGTCACCAAAAGCATCGTTTTCGAGACCACACGCCGACCACGCGCCGAGGCGCTGGATTTCGCCTCCCGCGGATTCGCCGACTGCATGCTCAGCGACGAGGGCCGCGAGGGTGTTGCCGCCTTCGTGGAAAAGCGCAAGCCCAGGTGGGCAACTGACTGATACCCGGAGAGCCTGATGACACGATTTACCAGCATACTGGTGGCCAACCGCGGCGAGATTGCCTGCCGCGTCATTCGCACCGCCAGGGCACAGGGTTACCGCACGGTGGCGGTTTACTCCGAGGCGGACGCCGGGGCTCCCCATGTGCAGATGGCGGACGAGGCTGTCTGTATCGGCCCCAGCCCCGTCAACGAATCCTACCTCGTGCAGGAAAATATTCTGCGGGCGGCCGCGACCAGCGGCGCCGGCGCGGTACACCCGGGTTATGGCTTTCTCAGCGAAAATGCGGATTTTGCCCGGGCCTGCGAGGAAGCCGGCCTGGTTTTCATCGGCCCGGGCCCGGACGCCATTCACCTGATGGGCAACAAGGCCGAGGCCAAGCGCCGCATGATAGAGGCCGGGGTGCCCTGCGTCCCCGGCTACGAGGGCACGGACCAGAGTGACGCTGTACTGCTCGAGGAGGGCGCCAGGATCGGGCCGCCCCTGATGGTAAAGGCCGCCGCCGGCGGCGGGGGCCGCGGCATGCGCCTGGTCCACGACCTGAAAGAACTTGCCAATGCGATCAAGCTGGCACGGGCGGAGGCGGAGTCCGCCTTCGGTTCCGGGGAACTGATCCTGGAAAAAGCCATCATCCGGCCACGCCATGTGGAAGTACAGGTATTCGCCGACAGCCAGGGCAACACCATTCACCTGGGCGAGCGGGACTGCTCGGTGCAGCGGCGCCACCAGAAAGTGGTAGAGGAAGCACCCTGTCCGGTCATGACAGAGGCCCTGCGCGCCGAGATGGGTGCCGCCGCCGTAGCGGCGGCAGCGAGTATCCGCTACCGCGGCGCCGGCACCGTGGAATTCCTGCTGGACGAGAGCGGCCGGTTCTACTTTCTGGAGATGAACACCCGGCTGCAGGTAGAGCACCCGGTAACGGAGCTGGTCACCGGCCTGGACCTGGTCGCCCTGCAGCTGCAGGTCGCCCAGGGCGAACCCCTGGGACTGACCCAGGACGAGATCACCCTGACCGGCCACGCCATCGAGGTGCGCCTCTACACGGAGGACCCCTCCCAGGACTTCCTCCCCACCTCCGGCCCCGTCGACCTGTGGTCACCGCCGCAGGGCGTGGGTATCCGGGTGGACGGCGGGATCGCTACCGGCCAGCAGATATCGCCGTTCTATGACCCCATGGTCGCCAAAATCATCGCCAGCGGCCCCACCCGAGATATCGCCCGCCTGCGCCTGATCGAGGCACTGCAGGAGACCGTGCTGTTCGGCCCCTGCCACAACCGGGATTTTCTGGTGGCCTGCCTGCAGAAGGAATGTTTTGCGGCGGGCCGTGCCACCACCGCGTTTATCGCGGAGGAATTCACGGCGCTCGAGATGGCCGGCGTCACACCCGGCTTCAGCGACAGCGCGGTGGCGGCGGTAATCGAACTGGCCCTGGAGCACCAGGCCCTTTACGCCGACAGCGTTATCGTCGCCCCGCAACTGCGGGACTGGTCCAGTGCCAGCGCCCTGTTGTCGCGCAAGCGCTACCAGCATGGTGAGGTGTTACACGACCTGGCGGTAATGGCCCTGGGCAGCGGCAGCTACCAGGTGTTCGACGCCAGCCAATCCTGCCTGGTCGAACTGCTGTCGCTGGAAGGCAGCAGTGCCCATGTCGGTATCGACGGCGCCCGCCACGTGGCGCGCTTCCACACGCCCCGCAGCGGCAAGCTGTACCTGTCCATCGACGGCCGCGCCGCGCAATACCTGGATATGATTCGTCTCGACGGCGCCCTGGAGCACAGCGGCGGCAGCGGCCGGGTAAGCGCACCGATGCACGGCCTGTTACTGGAGGTGCGGGTGGCGCCCGGCGATGTGGTGGAGTCAGGCCAGACCCTGGCAGTGCTGGAGGCGATGAAAATGCATTATGAAATCGTCGCGGAAGCGAACGGCACGGTACGGGAGGTCATGGCGGAGGCCGGCAAACAGGTGGCCGCGGAGGACATACTCATCGAGATCGAGGTGACGGCGGACGCCTAGTGCAGCGCCGCCCTGGAGCGCGACCGGCAAAACAGAGCGACAGCGTCATGCAGGTGCCGGCCCAGTAGCTGCACGGCTTTCCGATAGGCGCCACTACCAAACACACGCCGCTATGCCTGTATTTCGGCCTGAGGACTGCACCTGATCAGACTCCGAGCAGTCGTTCGACAGACCGTGCTGTTCGGCAACCGCCTGACCATAGACGATGCCTACACCGCGCAAGACTGGCGCAATCCCGCGCTTCCTACTACGCAACCGCTGAGTTTCTCGATCCAGAGCTCTATCCAAAGTAAAGTTTATTTTTTTGATGAGAGACCAGTGCGTTCGTCCAGAAATCAGGGGCCAAAGACCCCGATGAAGATCTTGATGCCAATAGTGAGGCGCTGGCAAAGCTCTCAAATCCCGGCTTTGCAAAGCGCGCCGACTATCAAGGCACTATCGAGACTTCGCTGAGTACCACCAGTGAAAACCAACTGTGTATTCTGTTCTATGAACACCTTTTTCACAAAACGCAAAGTCATCTGGAGTTGCGCAGGCTTTGTGATTTCTTGTGTATTGAGTTCAAACCGGCTCAAATCGATACGAAGGTAAACGCCAGCGATAAAATGCTCTTCGACGAAGGAGGCGCGAAATAAGGTCCGCATTTTTCTCCCATATACGATTATGTTTATCAAAAGTATGGGGACCGTGTTCCCTCATCCTGGCATAGAATCGCCAGCTGAAACAATCCGGGCAGGGGTCGATGATTGGGGTCAGAAGATTGGGGTCAGAGTAAAAATTGGGAGGCAGGGAGAAATCAGGGGAACGAGGAGGCCAATTTTTACTCTGACCCCAATCTCCACTGACCCCAATCTCCTTTCTCTGACTTTACTCTGACCCCAATCTCACTCTGACCCCAATCTCTGGGCTGGCAGGCGCCGTCTATGCGTCGCGGCAGAACATGGCGATACTGGCCGCGGTTTCGCGACTGATATCGGGGCAGGCGCTGGCAAAGATCTCTATCCCGTGGGTGGTTCCCATCACCTGCCGGCAGCGCGCCGGCACGCCGGCCTTCAACAAATTTCGATAGAACTCTATGCCCTCATCGCGCAGGGGGTCGCACTCGTTGACACTGATCACTGTGGGCACCAGGCCCCGCAGGTCCTCTTCGGTGGCAAAGCTCGGCCAGGCCAGGGGATTGCCATTTTCGTAATGCTCGATACCGTAAGCCATGGCGCCACGATTATTGTGCAGGTCCAGCAGCAGGCCGTTATTCTCGATGGACGACGGGTATTTTTCCTGGGGCCAGGCGCCGGCGATATAGGGACACAGGGCATACAGGCCGCGAATGAGCTTCAGGTCGCCGTCGCGTTTCAGCTTCAGGCCAGTGGCCAGGGTAAGGTTGCCACCACCACTTTCACCGGCAACGATAATATGGTCCGGGTCGATATTCAGCTGGGCCGCCTGGCCCGCCAGCCACTTTACGCCCGATACGCAGTCGTTCAGGCCCGCGGGGAACGGCGCCACTTCCGGCGCCGAGGAGGGTGTCAGGCAGTTGCGAAAATCCACCATTGCCACCGCGACTCCCTGGGCCGCGATGATCTTGCCCCAGGCGCGGTACATCCCCAGGAAGCAGCTCATCGATTGCATGCCGCCACCGTGGATGTAGTACACGCAGGGCAGGGTTTCGGCGTGGGCGGGCCGGATGAACTGGACCTTGATCGTGTTGCCGTCGGGTTGCGATGTGAACTCGTGGGTGGAAATCTCCAGACCGTTTGATGGCGCCACCTGCTCGTTATCGATAAGGTCGAACATCGCCTCCATCTGTTTGCGCTGCGCTATAGCCTCAGGCATCCCCGCCTGATTAAGCGCCTGTTCACGCGATTCGACATTGTCGAAGACTGCCGCCGGAAGAACGCCAAGCAGCGCCTTTATCCTGGGGTCTATGCGGCGGTCCTGTTTAATTTTGGTCATGTCTGTGTTCCCTGATGTTGTGTGTCTGCGCCGGAGTTAATGAATGGTGCGGATGGTATTCACGCGGTCCCGCTCGACCCCCCCGCGCTCAGGCGTATCCGCAGAGGCTCGCAAGGATGACAAACAGGCTCGCCAGGGCAAAAAGCCCGAGAAAAAACCGGAGGGCAACGCGCATCCACTCCAGCCAGTCCAGGCGTGCGGCCCCAAGGCAACCCATCAGCGAGGCCGAGGTGGGTACCACGATATTGGTCAAGCCGTCACCGAGCTGGAAGGCTAGCACAGCCACCTGCCGGCTTACACCGATAAGGTCGGACAGCGGCGCCATCAACGGCATGGTCAGCGCGGCCTGACCGGAGCCGGAGGTTACGAAGAAATTGAAAACGGACTGGAAGCAAAGCATGCCCCAGGCGGCGAACCAGGCGGGCAGGCCCGCAAGCATTTCGCTGCCGTAGAACAACAGCGTGTTCAGCAAGCTCGGCTGGGTTGGATCATCCCCTCCCAGCAGGAACACGATACCCCGGGCGAAACCCACCACCAGCGCCGCAGGCAGCAGGTCCATGGCGCCCTGGCGAAAAGCCTGTACCGCCGTGTTCGCATGCATGCCATCGAGGCGGAACAGGCAGCCGACAATGCCCGCGGCGATGCCAAGTATGACAAACTGGGTAGCCAGCTCCGGCAGATAGTAACCACCGAAAACCACCCCCCACACTATCCAGATAATCGTGGCCGCCAGGGCAAGCAGGATCAGGATGTCGCCCGCCTGCAGATCTATATGATGAGCCTCGGGCAGCGGCTCGTCTTGCGCCGGCTGGACCCTGGTGCGCCTGGAATAACGCAGCGTGAACGCGATACCGAAGAGCGTGAATACGCACCACATGGACATGCGCAGGGGTAAACCACTCAACAGGGGCAGCTGCGCTATCCCCTGGGCGATCGCTACACTGAAGGGGTTCATCCAGGAGGTGGCGAAACCGATCTGGGTGGCGATGAAGGTCACCAGCAGGGTCGTTACATTGTTATAGCCAAGCCTTTTCATCACCGGGACCAGCATCAACACGAACGGGATGGTCTCCTCGCTCATACCAAATACCGCGCCGCCGAGTGAAAATACCGCGAACAGGCTTGCCAGCATGACAAAACCATCGGGACTGCCGCGGGAAATCAGTCGGCCAAGGCCACGGTTAACCGCGCCGGTGGCGAGCACAACGCCAAACGCGCCCCCGGTCAGCAGGATGAAGGCCATGATGCCGACCGCGCCCCCACTTCGACCGCCCGAGACCAGCCCCTCGAATACGGCGTTGAACAGTGCGGGCGAACCGTCACTGGAGAACAGTGGCAGTCCATGAGCTGTTTCGACAAAACGGAAACTGTCCGGATCGATTACCGGTACCAGTGCGCCGTCACGCAACTGCTCCTGCACCGAAAACAACCCGGGTGTCAGCACAAAGCTGAGAGCGTAGGCGAAGAGTGCCACGGCACCTATCACGAGATAGGTATCGGGCATCCGCGACACGGGCAAGGTCGATCGCTCAGCCGGGTTGTCTGACATAACAGGCCTGTCCTCCGGTTACGCCGGTGATGTGCGGCGGCGATAGGCTCACACCGAAGAGGACTCCGCGCCGGTCGCTTTCGCTAAAAGACATAATCCCCGAACATCTCGATTATGTGGTCCGTCCAGCGCAGCGGAAAGGGTTCGGTGAGCTCCCTGGATTTTTCGAAATCCGGCTGGAACAGTGTCTCTGTCAGGGCCTGCACCGCGACGGGTTCCGAGGTGGCTATGTTGATTTCCCTGTTGATATGCAAACTGAGCCGGTCGAGGTTGGCCGACCCCATGGAAGCCCAGCCGTCAAAGATCGCTGCCTTGGCGTGGGAAAAACCCGGGTAAATGTAGACTCGAATGCCATTGTCCAACATGATATTGGCCGCCAGGGTGATGTTCCGGGTAATCAGGCCCCTGTCCGTTTCCAACGGAATAATCACCCTCACGTCCACGCCCCTGCGGCGTGCGACTATCAGGGCGCGCAGCAGCGAGTCATCGGTAAAGTACGCGTTTTCAATATAGATGTAGCGCTTTGAACGGAGGATTGCCTCTCGCTGCATCTGATATATCTCATCCTGGCCCGGCTTGGTATAGAGCAGCCTGACAGGGTAACCGCCGAGGTCGCGGTTAAGCGTTTTTTCCCGCCAGTTGAACAGGTAGCTGAAGTCACCCCACATTCCCGCCCTGCCCCAGGCGATCTGGAAATCACGGTTGATCTTGTCCACCACCGGCCCCTGGATCTCCACCATCATGTCATGCCAGTCATAGCGATACTCGCGACCGATATTCATACCGCCGATGTAGGCCAGCTTGCCGTCGATAACCATTGTCTTGACGTGGTCACCCGTGAGCCACGGGTTCTTGGATTTGCGCACCTCGACATTTGATTGACTGGTAAGGTAATTCTCTATCGACAGCGGCTGCCGGTAATCCGGCGGCAGGCTGTTGGATTGCTCCCCGGACGCGCCTAAGGTACCCAGGCCGTCAAACAGCACGCGCACGCTTACGCCCTCCCGGGACCGCCGTTTGAGCAGCTCCCCGACATTGAGTGCAACGTCATCATTGTCAAAGATGTAAGCGCGTATATCGATTGATTCCCGGGCCGAGGCGAGCATGTCGACAAAGCGGGTAAAAAATGCCTCCCCGTCAACCAGGAACTTCAACTCGCCCCGACTCGACGGCCGTTTCAGCACCTTGTCGAGATAGGCCTCCCAGTCGGCGAGATCCATGGCCGGGTGGTCCGTCAACGGCGGAACGGGGCCATCAAAATTCAAGGGCGGAATCAGTGCCTTCCCGGTTGCCACTGCGGTGTCGGAGACCACCGAAAGCAGGCTCTGGATAGAGGTATAAGGCCTCATCAGTATGGTATAGGTCTGGCTCTGGAATACGTGCCAGAAGGACTGCAATACATGAAGTCCGGGGACACTGCCGACCATCGTTTCAGAGAGGTCGTCATACTGCACCAGCACGATCGTCTTGGTGCGGGTATTGATGTACAAAAAGGGTACCGACCCCCGGTCGAGGTCGCCGGTACTGAAAATCACATCTTCGGTTTCTATACCTGCCTTGAGCAGGAAATCATGCAGGACAGGTTGCCACTGATCAAAATACAGGCGCAGGTCGACGTGGCGCTCGACCGAGTACCATGGCGGCATATCTATCAACCGCCTGGCCCTGAAATTCCCGGCTTTGTCGTAAAACAGGAAGTAATCGACCCGGTCAAAACTGACCGCAATACCCTTGTTTTCATCTGTCGGTAGCAGTTCGCCAAGCAAAGCGTGACGCAGCGACGCCCACTCCTGAATATCCAGAACCGGAACCGGTGTCAGATTTCTGGTCAGTTCCTCCCAGGACTCAACCGGGCCACTCTCCATGGAACCCACCAGCGGAACGTCGTAGTTTCGATTCTCCTCCGGCTGGTTGCTGAGCACCGCAAAAGGAAAATCGCCCACTGCGTAGTAAACGGTCTCGCCCCGGCGATAACGCAGAAAATATTGCTCATTGCCTTTATAGGCATCGAGCAACACGAAGAACAGGATCGGACGGAATTGATTCGTCGATAGGTGGTTCAGGTTCCGGATTGGTACACCCCGTCAGCAGGGCCAGAACCAGGCAGCACCAGAGCGCGGAAAGAGTTGTTCGTCCCTGCACTATCACCCCAGACTTTGAACTCATAAAAAACCCAGGACGACAGCTCAAGTCCCGACACCACTAGCCTTTGCCAACCATATGCTTTGCATGGCCATAAGCAATGATGTGGATCAAGCCCGGGAGCGACCCGGGACAGGCTTACAGACCGCTTTTAATCGAGCAGCAGCGCAGCCAGTCGCTTGCGATGATGCTGGGCATCGCCGAACTGTTGCTGACTCCACTGGGCGCGGCGGATATAGAGCTGGGCATCACACTCGTAGGTGAAGCCCATGCCGCCGTGAAACTGCACGGCGCGGTCCCCCGCGTAGAGAAGGGTATCCGTGGCGTGCGCCTTGGCCATGCGGCAGGCAATTTCCGCGTCCCGGTCCAATGTGGCATCGCTCACCAGGGTCGCCGCGTGGTAAATGAATGAGCGACCTGAATCCACCGCAGTGAGAATATCCACCGTGGGGTGCTTGAGCGCCTGGTAGGATCCAATCAGCTTGCCAAACTGTTTGCGGGTTTTCAGGTAATCGACCACCGTGTCCAGACAGCTCGCAGCGCTGCCCGTGGCTTCCGCCGCAACCAGCAATGCTCCCAGCAGGTAAAGGTCACGCAGAGCGGCGACCACGGCACTGCCGGTCACCAGCATGTCCTGCGCAACGGCCACACCGGTAAAATCAACGGTGGCACTGCGCTTGGTCTGGTCGATGAGGGTGTTGGTCACAATGGCACCGGCCTTCAACTCTTCCGCCTTCACCAGAGCGAGGGCGGGAGCGCCCCCGTGTTCAATCGCTACCACGAACAAGCGCGCTGCCGTGGCATCGGCAACAAAGTACTTGCTGCCTTGCAACACACCATCGGCGTCGAGGGTACAGCTGATCCTCGTATCTCCCCAATCGGCATTTTCCAGCAAAGCGACAGTCGCGGGAGCACCGGCGGCTATCTCCGACAGCAGCCCTTCCATCGGGCCCTCACCGGCGGCGCGCAACAGCAACTGGGCCGCCAGGGTGGTGCTGACCAGGGGTGTGCCCAGCATGGCGCGACCCATCGCCTCGACCACTGGTACCACCGTGGCCACCCCCATGCCGGAGCCGCCACAGGATTCCGGCAGGGAGATGCCGGCCCAACCCAGACCGACCATCTCGTCCCAGAGGGCGGCGTCGTAGCCGCTTTCGGTTTCCAATTGAGCCCTCACCGATGCGATCGGCGACTTGTTCCGGCAGAACTCCCGGGCCACATCCAGCAGCATGGCCTGTTCTTCGCTGAAGCTCAGCGTGGTATTTCCTATAACCGACATGACTGAGCTCCTTACTTCGGCAGACCGAGAATATGTTCAGCGACGATATTCGCCTGCACCTGGCTGGTGCCGCCGCCGATGGTCGCCGAAAAACTGTTGAAATAGGCGCGCTGCCAGAAACCGCCCTGGCGCGCCGCGTCGTCACCCACGTAGAGGCCACCGGCGGCACCCTGCAGGTTGATGGCGAACTGGCGCATACGCCGGGCCATCTCGGTACCACGCAACTTGTGGGAGAGCGGCAGGGAGTGCGGATAGTCGGTGGTCAGCGGCGCTATGTGCGCGCGCTTGTCACCGAGGGCGAGCGCTTTCTCTTCCATGATCATTTTCACCAACTGGTCGCGCATGACCGGATCCTGCAATACCGGTTCACCGTCTCGCTGCACATCGCGTATCTGCTCGATCATATCGTCGACGGTGACCCGCACCATCATCAGTCCGCCGGCAGCGCCCGCCTCGGCGCCGCGCTCATACTGCAGGGTCTGCATGGCTATTTTCCAGCCCTGCCCCTCTTCGCCCATCAGGCAGTCGGCCGGGATGCGCGCGTCGGTGAAGAACGTCTCGGTAAACCCGTATTCGCCGGTGATCTTGCGAATCGGCCGCGTTTCAATTCCAGGCACATCCATGGGCGAGAGGAAATAGGACAGGCCGTCGTACTTGCGCGCCGCGTCTGGGTTGGTGCGGGCCAGCAGGATCATGTATTTGGCGAAGTTGCCCATGGTGGTCCAGATCTTCTGGCCGTTGATCACATACTCGTCGCCATCGCGCACCGCCCGGGTCTGGGCGTTGCCCAGGTCGGAGCCGTGGTCGGGCTCCGAGAAACCCTGGCACCAGATATCTTCGGCACTGAGTATGCCCTTGAGGTAGCGGGCTTTTTCCTCTTCCGTGCCGATATCGATGATCAGCGGGCCGGCCCAGCCAAGGCCGATGACATTGAAGCAGATGGGCACCGCATGGCGACGCATCTCCTGGTCGGCGATGGCCTGGAACACCCGCTCCATGCCGCCGCCGCCGTACTCCTTCGGCCAGGCCATGCCGAGATAGCCCGCGGACCAGACCTTGTGCTGCCACTCCCGCAAAAACTCGAGCTGGCGCTCGTCGCCGACCTCCATAAAAGTCTGGGGCAGCAGGAAGCCGGGATCGGCGGGCTGGTTGTCTTTCATCCAGGCGGATACCTGGCTGCGGAAATCGTTCAGTTCCTGTTCGCTGATACTCATGCTTTTGTCATCCTGCTGTCAGTTCTCTATCAACATAGTTATCAAAGAAAATGCTCAGAGCCCGTACTGCCGCGCCGCGAGGTCGCGCATGATCTCCTCCGAGCCGCCGCCGATGGCGTTGACCCGCACCTCCCGGTAGATCCGCTCCACCCGGTTGCCGCGCATGTAACCGATGCCGCCGAGTATCTGCATGGCCTCCCGGGCGCAGAACTCCATGGTCTCGCTGGCCTGAACCTTGAGCAGGGCGATGTCGCCGGGATTGGCGTTGCCTGCCTCGATGGATTCATAACAGATCCGGATATAGGCCTGGGTGGCGTTCAGTTTTTGCTTCATCTGGGCAATTTTGTGGCGGATCACCTGGTGGTCCGCCAGTCGCTTGCCGAAGGTCTTGCGCTCCCTGGCCCAGGCCACGGCCTCCTCAAGGCACACCCGGCCCAGGGCTTCCATACCCGCCGCCATGGCCATGCGCTCGGCGTTGAAGTTGGTCATGATGACCAGGAAGCCCTTGTTTTCCTCGCCGATCAGGTTGCTCACCGGCACCCGCACATTATCAAAATAGAGCGTGGCGGTGTCGGAGGCCCACCAGCCCTGTTTCTTGTCCAGCCGGGTGCGGCTGAAACCCTCGGCATCGGTGGGAATCAACAACATCGAGACCCCACCCGCGCCGGCACCGCCGGTGCGCACCGCAGTGGACACCCAGTTGGCGCGCATGCCACCGGTAATATAGGTCTTGGAGCCATTGACCACGAAATGATCACCATCGCGCACGGCGGTAGTTGCCAGCTGGGCCACGTCGGATCCGCCACCGGGCTCGGTAATGCCAAGGGAAATGTGCTTCTCCCCCGCCAGCACCGGCGGTGCGACCAGCTCCTTCAGGGCCTGGCTGCCCCAGTTGATCACCGGCGGCAGGCCGATGCCGTGCACCATCAGGCTGGCGGGTATGCCGCCCACGCCGATGCGAGCCAGTTCCTCGTTGACGATCCAGCTGTGCCAGACGTCGATGCCCTCGCGGGTGCCGCCGTATTCCTCTGGATAACCGAGCCCCAGCAGGCCCACCGCCGCCGCTTTGGGCCACAGCTCGATGGGAATATGCCCCTGCTCATCCCAGTCTTCGGCATAAGGCATGATTTCCGTATCGATAAAGCGGCGCAGCTGGGTGCGCCACTCCTCGTGCTCGGGCCGCAAATTGGGGTTGGGTAGGCGGGCACTGTCAAAATCCAGTGACATGGCGTTTTCCTGTCAGCTCTAACGAAAATGACCCACGATTGTAAAGCCATGGGGGGCCAGGGACACCGGCTTTGGTGCCACTGACTGGGGAAAAGGTGACAGTGGTCCGCCATGGTCGACCGTCCATCGGCTCACTTGTCGGCAATTGCTGGCGAAACCGGTTTTGTTGATCAGCCTGCCGAGGGAGAAGCCCGCAACTCGATTTCCCGCATGATCTGCCCGTGCTTCGCAGCCGTGAGGGGAAATCTGCTCGAAATCACCACGGTGGCGACAAAGAGCACAAACAGCACCGGTCCCGACAGGATCGCCAGGCTCAGCACCGCCTCGGGCGGCACGCTGTCGGGCGTGGCCGCCCGGGGAAAGTGGATGAGGTCCAGCCCCACCCCGGCGAAAAAACTGCCCAGGCCGTAACTCGCCTTGGTGGCAAAGGAGCGCGCCGCGAAGAACAGCCCCTCCTCACGCTGCCCGGACAGCAGCTCGCGCTCATCGATGACATCCGACAACATGGAATCCAGCAGGATGATGTAGGCAATGAAGAACACCTGGGAGAGGCCGTTTACCGCGAACACGTAGGCAAACCTGCTACTGGTCGGCATCTGCTCGAGCAGGCCGGTGAAATACAGCAGCTGGGGGGAGAACGCGAACAGCCCGCCAGTGATGACACACAACGCCAGCGCATTCTTCTTGTCAAAGCGACGCGCCAGGCCCTGCGCGACAGGGGATGCAAACATGATCCCGATGACCACTGAACTGGCCAGCCCCGCCAGGTGCTCGGGCCGGAACTCGAACACGTAGGTGGCGACATAAACCAGCAAGGTGGCAATCACGCCTGCCAGCGTATTGAAAACCAGGACCGATATGAACAGGATGCGAAAAGAGTTCTGCTTCAGGGTTCTGAACACTTCCACGAACGCCAGTAACACATTGCCGCGGGCACCGTCGCCGGGCTTGCGCAGGTTCGGGATCGCGCTCCAGGTGCCAAATACAGAGATCAGCATGGCCAGGGTACCCAGGACACCACAGAACAGTCCGAAGTTCGGGTAACTCGAGCGCACCAGCATGCCGTTACCGCCCGCCTCCGAGGACGGGAAGAACAGGGCAAAGCCCGCCACACTGGTCAGTAAAACTCCGGCATAGGTGAAGAAGACGCGGTAACCGATCAGCGAAGTGCGGCCGTGATAGTCGGTGGCCAGTTCCGCCCCCAGTGACAGGTGCGGCACAAAGAACAGGGTCAGCATCAGGCGCACGGTGATCGCGCCCCCCAGCATCCAGCAGAACAAACCGATCTCACCCAGACCGGCCGGCGGGCTGAACAGGGCTACAATGGCCATCCCGAAAGGTACAGCCCCCGCCAGCATGAAGGGATGGCGCCGGCCCCAGCGCGAGTGAAACCGGTCAGACCACTGGCCCACCATGGGGTCGGTAACGGCGTCCACCATCAGCGCCAGCAGGGCGGCGAGCCCCGCCAGGCTGCCGGACAGGCCCAGCACCTGGTTGTAGTAAAAGAACAGGAAGGTGCTGAAGGACGCCTGCTTTACCCCATCGGACAGCTGACCGACGCCGTAGCATAATTTGGTGACCAGTTTCACGCCGGATAGCGGCCGCATCCGGCAGTGACGGTGAGATCAGTCATTGCTTACCACAACGTGCCGCGGGTTGATGGATGTGCCGCCATCGACCGGGATTACCGTGCCATGGGTATAGGCCCCGGCCCGGGAACACAGGTAGATGGCGATACCCGCCATCTCCTCGTCCTTGCCCACGCGTCCGAGCAGCGCGTTCCGCTCGATCTCCTTGAGCCGGATGTCGAACAGGTGATCGGTCATTTTGCTCGGGAAGAAACCGGGCGCCACCGCATTGACCGTGATCTGCCGCGGGCCGAGCTCCACTGCCAGGTGCCGGGTCAGGTGGTGCACCGCCGCCTTGCTGGCCGTGTAGGCATAGGTGCCGACACCGGTCACCGTGGGGATATGCAGGCCATCCATCGAGCCGATGTTGATGACCCTGGCGGGATCATCCTTTGGCGTCGCGGCCGCTTCCAGCATTGGTGTCAGTGCCCTGGTAAGGCTGAACACTGCGGTCACGTTCACGCTCATCAATTTATCAAATGCGGATTCCGGGTAGGCTTCGTAGGTTTCACCCCAGGCCGCACCCGCGTTGTTGACCAGGATGTGCAGGTGCGATTCGGCCTTGCCAAGCGCCGCGCACAGCGCCTGCCTGCCTTCCTGGCTGGCGACATCCGCAGGTAGCGCGATGCACTCGCCATACTGGCTCAGGTCAGCAGCGGCCGCCTGGCAGGCCTCGGCCTTGCGCGCGCTGATATAGACCCGGGCGCCCGCCTGCAGCAGGCCCTGGCTGATCATGTAACCGATTCCCCTGGAACCACCGGTCACCAGGGCGACCTTGCCCTCAAGATTGAACAGTCGCTGAATATCAAGGCTGTTGGCTGACATGGTATTTATATCCTCTCAAGTTGGTCCGGGTGGCTGCGCAGGTAGCGGATCGCGCGGTCGGCCCTGTCGCCGATGAAGCGACCCGCCCTAACCTCGCCTTCCAGGATCTGCACAAATTCTGCGACACCGAGCTGCGCCAGCATGGCGAACGGGCCGGTGTCCAGGAAGGTTCCGGTCTTCCAGGCCCGGTCGATATCTGCCGGCGCGGCCACATCGGCAGCCGCAATCAGGGCCGCGTTGCCAATCAACGCGGCCTGCAGCGCATTGTAGACCAACTCGGGACAGGACCCGGCCGCCAGAAAATCGGGCTGCTGGTAGCTCGGCCCGGGGTAGTTGTAGAAACCCCTTCCCGATTTCATGCCCAGTTCGCCGGCATCGATCATCGGCTGCAGCAACGCGAGGATTTTCGGGCGCTGCCGCGCGGTGAAAGCATCTTCCTTGCGATACTGCCAACTGTCATGAATGACATTGACGCCGAACAGGTCGATCATGCCGAAGGGCCCCATGGTCGCGCCGCGCGCAGCCATCCAGGCGCGATCCACGTCGTCGACCGATGCCACACCCTCGGCCACCAGCAACATGGCACTGGTCAGCAGTGGGCCGAGCATGGCGTTCAGCACGTAGCCCGGATATTCCTTCTTCAGTACCAGCGGCACCCCCCCGGTGCTCAGTACATACCGCTGCAGGGTTTCGATGGTTGCGGCAGAGGTACGCCGGCCACCCACGATATCTACCAGCGGCGCCCCCAGGTGAGAGTGCAGGGCCGCGAAGCGGTCACCCCGCTGGACGGCGGTTTCGATCTCCGAGACCAGCAGGGCCGATGAGTTGGTGGTGAGAATCGTGCGCGTCGGGCAGATTTCATCCAGCAACCGGTGGGTTTCCCGCTTGATATCCAGCCGCTCGAATACCGACTCACTGACCAGGTCGGCATTGGCCGTGGCCTGGTGAAGGTCTGGCACCAGCGAGACACGTTGTAGCGCGCCGGGCACGGCATCCCGGGTGCAATAGCCACCGCCAACCAGGAACTCCGCCATTTCCGCATGTCGCGCAGGCACCTGCTGCAGGGTCGCTTCATCCACATCGCACAGCACCACGTCGTAGCCGGAAATGGCTGCGGCAATGGAGTTGTAACAGCCCATGGTACCGGCTCCCACGTAGCAAACCGTCTGTATTTCTTCGATAGTCATACGGGTTATACCCTCGGTCCGGTGGCTGACCGGGAGACGCTTAGCGAATTAGCCGGGGCAGTCGCTCCGGCAAAATCAGGTTGGTACTGCCTCTGGCCACGATGGCTGGCAGCCAGGCCAGTACCGGCAGATCGGCCAGGGCATTGACGATATGGAATTGGGTGGGGTTCTGCTCCCAGCTGAGCTGCTGCCAGTCAACACGGCCCTGTCCCACCCATGTTTCTGCCAGGGTGGTCTCCGAGGGGAAGGTGGTGGGCTCCGAGACACTCTGGCCGAAGCCGCTGATGCCGGGGAAATACCGCCACGCCATGGGGTTGTCCTTGCCTTCGCTCGCCAGGGTATAGGCCGCCACTTCCTCCTGCGTAGGCTCCCGCAGATCGCTGGCGAAGATATCCATAATCTTGTGGCCGAAGTGGCTGGCGCTGGTATGCCACTGGCCGTCTATGACGCTGTGGTCCTTGATATCGGCGTAGATCTTCGGGATGCCCTGCAGCTCCCGGCCGGTCAGGATGGGGTCGGCGAGATTCTCCCACATCACCAGGCTGTAATTGCCCGCCAGGGTTTCCTCCTCGCCCCGGAAAACGGCCGCCGCGCTGACGGCCACCAGGTTGTAGCCGTGACCCGCCAGCCAGTCCACCTGCCTGTTACAGGCGTAGGTGACGGTCACCACCGCCTCATCCGCCACCTCAAAGGGTGCGGGCAGGTAGGCCGCCAATTTTTCCCTGTCGGTCAGGAACGGGACTGTCATCGAGGTAACGTCCCGATACCAGCCGCTGGCTTTGGGCGAGAAATGCCGTGGGCCGAAGTGGGCCGGCATCATATAGCTTTGGTGGGGGTCGATCCTGAACATTACGCGGACTCCTTAGTGAGGAGCCAGAATAACAAGCTGCTTGCGGCGACACCTGTCACTCAGGTGACTCGTCGGCCGTGCGACCTTTACCGAACTGGCAGTGATACCTACTCGAAGGGCATCATTTCCCGCTGCAGCCCCTCGATATCCTTGATGAGCAGATACTCGCCCCGGCTTTCCACCAGGCCCTGTTTGTCCCAGTCGCGGAAAATACCGTTGACGCGCTGGCGCGAGCCCATGGCCAACCGGGCAAAATCGTTCTGGCTCAGTTTGATATCCAGCAGTACACCATCCTCTACCCGGTGACCGTGATCTGCTATCAGCACCAACACCCTGCCCGCAACCCGGGCCTTGAGGGGGTAGAACAGCATGGCTTCCAGAATTTCGTAAAGACCCCGGGTATTCACCCAGGCGGCCCGGTACAGGTTGCGGTACAAGACGGGCCAGCGGTCTCCCACCTCGATCACTACCTGCGCGGGCAGCACCAGCAGGTCGGACGGTGCCAGCACGCGCACCTCCAGCATGTTGGGTGCATCGGTAGCCAATACCTGCTCACCCAGCCAGGCACCCGGCTCCCAGTCGATAAGCGCGAACTCCTGGCCCATCGCGCTGGCCATGGAAATCCTGAGCCGGCCCGACACCAGGCCGAACACCTCGCTGGTTTTCTGCCCCGTGGTCCAGATAAAGCTGCCGCCCGCGTAGTGCCTGACAGCCGCGGCATCGGTGAGGTGATCGAGCTCGTCAGCAGGGGCTCCGGCAAACCAGCTGGACTCGGCAATAAACTGGCGCAGCTGATCCCTTTTCATCACAGCGGGCATACTCCTGAATTATTGCTGCAACACAGTGCGACAGATATCTATCCCGTCAACACCAACTAGCCCCGGCCGCGGGGTGTCTGGCCAACTCCTCAATATTGGCATGGAGAATGCGGTATCCCACGTTGCCATAGAGAACCTGCCGGCCTTCATTGAGAACCCAGGTGGGACTTCCCCTGATACCCAGGGCGCTGGCGCTGTGCTGGTCCTCGCTCAATGCGGCCAGGGCGCTGCCATTGCTCAAGGCTGTCTGCAGTAGTTGCACATCGATACCCTCCATGGCCGCAAGTTCCAGCAATAGTGGCAGATCGCCGATATCCCTTGCCTCGGTAAAAAATGCCTGGCGGATACGCTGGGCCGTGGGTGCCACGAATGTTGCGCCGGCAACCTGCTCGACGGCCTTGAGCACCATGTGAGCCTGCAACGATGAGCGCGGCCGGGTAGCGGCCCAGATATCGGGGTGCACCGCAATCTGCTCAAATGGGGCTATCGACTTCGCGACGTGCGCAGCAAACTTTTCAAAGCCATCGCTCTGCCCCCATTGCCTCTGTATCTTGCCATGGCTATCGCCGAAGACATCGAGATAGCGATGGCGTATAGCAACCCGGTTGCCCCACTGACAGTGTAATTCCTCAAGCCTGGGTTGTGCGATCCAGGCCCAGACACACAGCACATCGCTGTAGTAGTCGATAACAATAATCGCCGGATCATCACCCACGGGTAGCTGACTCCCACCGTGCCTGCGAAAAAATATCCCGGATCGTAACAGCCATTTGTTATTTCCAGCCCCCTGTGGCCACAGCTTGCATCTACTCCTGGTCAACCGGCGCAGGCAGCTGTCCGCTAGCGGCCACCGGCAGCGCCGTAACTGAAAAAACGAGAGCAACACAGAGCAGCCAATTCATACCAATCGCTCCACAGAGAAACAGGGGGTTCAACTTGCAAGTGTCCGGAACACTAGGACTTCGACGCCTCGATGACAATGGCTTCGCGTGACATACTCTGGCCCAGCCTGTCACCGATTGCAGCGGCAACGGCCTGCCGTGTCCCTTCCGGGTCTCCGCCCCTGGAGACAATCTCATCGAGCAGCGGATTACCGTAGACCAGGCCGGTGGCAAATTCCTGCGCAGATGGAATCATCCGAGTGAAAGCCTACCGCATGCACGGTAACCTGAGCAAAGCCCGCCTGTAACAGCGCCTGTTCGATAACAACCGGGTCGTGGTAGCCGAACGGCAGCCGGTAGAACCCGGGCGGGTCGTCCGGAAAGAACCGCGCCACCGCCTCGTGAGCAATCCGCGCGAAGGCATTCCGCTCCCAGGAACCCCAGACATTGAAAATGTAGCGGCCACCCGGCTTCAATACCCGCAGCACTTCTTCGTAGGAACGCTGTTTGTCAGGAAAAAACATGACACCGAACTGACAGGCTACCGCGTCGAAGCTGGCATCCGCAAATGGCAGGCGGTGGCATCCAGCGCTTCAAAGCGAATGTCCTCGCCGGCGTCGAACTTGTTTCCTGCCAACTCCAGCATGGGAGGATTCAGATCGCTTGCCAACAGTGAGCTGCCCGCCGGAATGGCATCGCGCAAATGACGCGATACGATCCCCGTACCGGCAGCAGTCGAGTACCGAATCCAGTATCCAACACAATCCGCTGACTATCGTCCGAATGGCGTTGGACTGGCGGCCATCGACAAACCAGTGACAGCGGACATCAAACCCGTAAGCAGCCATTTCCTGCGATTTGCGCCGAGGATTCCGTCGACAGGACTCTGCGCGGCCCACCCCGCCCGGCCACGTCAGGCTGTGTGCCATCCATCGGCCTAGGCTGGCCGCCAGATGCGATAGCCTACCGAGAGATCGGGCAGAACGCGGCCCTCGCCGACAAAAAACGTGGTGTTGACCCAGGCGTAGCGCTCATCGCCGGTTTCCATGCGCGGATTGGTATAGAAGTACTGGTCTCCGAATTCCGTACCGGTGCCGTTGGCCATCGCACTCTGGACTTTTTCATTCACCTCGAGCAGGCCCAGGTACTGAACATAGATGTGAGCGCCATCGTGGGTCTCAATCTGAGTTCTGACGTCCAGCCGCAGGAATCCGTCCGGGCCGACAAGACCCCAATCTCCTCCGCCTGACACTTTGCCGCGCAGGCGGTCGCCAGTGACTTCCCCGCCAGTTATTTCGTAGAACATGCGGGTACCGATCGGACCCGCCCCTACGGGCACGGGCGGCTTGAGGAAGCCTCTGAATTCGCATTCCTGGACCAGTTTCATTCCTGTCTCCTTGAGCATCGGTAAACGTTCGGGACAGTATAGAGTGCTTTGGTGAAGTGCGCCGGGTTTGGCGGCGTTTTAATCTGGCGAGCCGGTGCGGCGGTGCGCCGCGGTAATCGAGCGGTACGCACTACAGCGCCTACTCCGGCATATGCGGCTCGTCGTCCTCTTCCCGGTGGTGCGTCCCCTGTTCAGGCAGGGCTGCAATGAGCCGTTCCAGCTCCGCCGCGTGACCCCGCTCCTCGTCGGCAAAGCGGGTCGCTGCCGCGATGGTCGGGACATCGTCAGTCGCTGTGGCAAAACCGCGGTAATACTGCTCGGCAGCCCGCTCATTGGCCAGTGCCAGCTGCATGGCCTCCACCAGGCTCATACGGTAATGCAGCGCCTCATAACTGGATGTCTCCGGCGCTTCCGCCTCCGGCCACTCGAACTCCCAGGCCTTCAAACCGGGCAATGTCATGCCTGCGGCCAGCTCCGACACCTCCTGCTGGTGGTGTTCGGCCTCCGTAGCCATGCGCCGGAAAAAGTCCGCCACCGGCTGGTTGCGATGGCTCGCCATCGATTCTGCCAGCTCACCGTAGCGCTGCTGCGCCTCCGACTCCAGCTCCAGCGAGTGGGCGAGAAAGTTCGCCAGTTCGGTATTGGGGTCCTTGTCGTCCATGCTCATACCCTGAAAGACGCGGCCAGTCCGGCCAGCGCATTTTGGTCAGCTGCCCTGTCGCGCTCGGGCGGCCAGCTGGTGCGCTGCTCACGGTAGAGCAGCCCGGTCTGGAACCCGTCCTCATGCAGGAAGAGTTTTGCCGCCTCGTCGGCGCTGGTCAGGGCGGGCTCCTCCCGCTCGGTGACGATGGCCTTCCAGTCAGTCTGCTCCGGGCAGAAGGTGATGCACTGTGACATCACGTGCAGAAAGCTGAAGCCGGGGTGTGCCACCGCCTCCGCGATGAGCTTCGCAATCTGGTTCGGGTTGCCCGAGTAGCCCCGGGCGATCCAGGGTGCCCCCGAGGCCAGCGCCAGGGCCGCGGGCTTGAACGGGCGCACACCGGGGCCATGGGGGGTGAGCTTGCTGTGATCCCAGTCCATCGGTGTGGTGGGGGACGCCTGACCCTTGGTCATGCCGTACACTTCATTGTCCATCGCGATATAGGTGATGTTCACATTGCGTCGGCAGGCGTGGATAAAATGATTGCCGCCGATGGAGAAGCCGTCACCATCGCCCCCCAGGGCCAACACCGTCAGGTCGGGCCGGGCCACCTTCAGGCCCTGGGCGATCGCCAGGCCGCGCCCGTGCACCCCGTGGAAACCGTAGCTGTCAACGTAGGCGGGCAGGCGCGAGGAACAGCCGATGCCAGACACCAGTACCGTGTTGTCCTTGTCTATGCCCAGGCCCGCCATGGCCTTGGTGATGGCATTCAGCACCGAAAAGTGGCCGCAGCCGGGGCACCAGATGGGCTTGACCTCGGACTTGTAGTCCTTTGCCTTTAACTTGATCGCTTCTGTCATGGGTTGATCACCTCCGTGACCGCCTGGGCAATAGCTTCCGGCGCCAGCGGCACCGGCCCCGCCATCGCGTAACTGTGCACCGCCTGCGGGAAATCGAGGTAACCCTTCAGGTAATGCAATAACTGTGCACTGTGATTTTGTTCCACCACCACAACGCTGGTGCACCCCTCCACTGCGGCCCTGAGCGCGTCTGTTTGCAACGGCGCAAGCAGGCGCAGGCTGATGACCCTGGCGGGGCTGCCGCGCTCCGCCAGCAGATCCGCGGCTTCGGTCACCGCGGCCGAACTCGATCCAAAACAGACCAGGGCGATAGGGCCGCTGCCGCTGATCTGCGCCCAGTCATCGCCAAACCCGAACGCGGACAGCTTGTCCTGGCGCTTGGCGAGTTGCCGCTGGTGATCGGACTGCCGCGCCGAGGGCGTGCCTTTTTCATTGTGCTCGAGACCATCTGCGGTGAAGCGCTGACCGGCATCCCCCGGCGAGGCGAGCGTGGACACGCCGGAGCTGGTCAGCTTGTAGCGCAAATAGTCGCCTTCCGTCGGTACTGCTGTCGCCGCTGCGCTCGAGGGACAGCGCCGCGGCTCGGAGACAATAGCTGTGGACTGGCCGATAAACTGGTCGGAGAGCACAATCGCCGCGGTTTGCAGCTGCTGTGCCAGTTGCACCGCCCAGCCGGTGGTAAAGACGCAGTCGGCGATGTCCAGCGGCGCCAGCACCAGGTGAGGTGCGTCGCCGTGCAGGCCGTGGAGGGCGATATTCAGGTCGCTCTGCTCCGACTTGGTGGGAATACCGGTAGAGGGGCCCCCGCGCATGACATTGAGGATGGTCACCGGGGTCTCGCTGGCCACCGCCAGGCCGATACTCTCGGTCATCAGCGCCAGCCCGGGGCCGGAAGTGGCGGTAAATGCCGGCACGCCACCGAAGGCGGCGCCAATGGTCATATTGATGGCGGCCAGCTCGTCTTCGGCCTGCAGCAGCTGCCCACCCACCTGCTCGAGGCCACCGGCCATCCACTCCAGCACATCGGATGCCGGCGTGATCGGGTAGGCCGCGACAAAACGGATACCTGCCTCCAGCGCACCCAGGCCCGCGGCCTGGTTGCCACTCATGTAGCAGGCACCCGTTGCCACGGTGGGAGGCACCTGCAGTTTCCAGTCCAGTTGGCGCGCGGCCCCCTGTTCGATGCAGGCCGCGGCCGCATCCCTGTAGGCCTGGGGCTTGCCCGCCAGCTTACGGGCCGCCAGTTCCACCAATCCGGCACTGGGCAGACCCAGCAGCCGGCCCAGCACTCCCAGGACCAGCATGTTCACCCGACCTTCCGGGTGACAGGCCGACGCCAGCTCGGCAAAGGGCAGTTCTACGATACCGGGCTGCGCGGCGAGCACGCTTGCGGGTATTTCCTCAGAGCCGTCGCAGAGTACCCGGCTGTGCGGTCCCAGCCGGATCTCGTCTTCGAAGCGGGCGAAATTATCCCAGTCCAGGGCCACCACCAGGTCGTAATGGCTGGCGGCCGTATAGCACTCGTCATCGGTCAGTTTTAACAGCGCGGCAGACTCGCCACCGCGAATTTGCGGCCCATAGGCCTTGCGCAGCAGGCCGCGCCCGCCCTGCCGGGCCCAGGCCTGCAGCAACAGTTCGCCGCAGGAAATAACGCCGGCGCCACCGGCGCCGGTGATGGCTATGGAAAGATGACGTTTACTCATGATCGCCTGTACTGAATCCGTGGTCCCACAGCATAACGCCAGCGCAGATTTACGAAACCGGGCCGGGCGTAATTTCTCCCGGTTAGTTGCGCCAACTCAAGCAAAAGCGGCCCCGCGAGAAGATCAGGCGGCCCGCAGCGCGCGACCCAGGGTCTCGCGCCCCAGCGCGGGGGTGAACGCCCCGTCCTGCCACACGGTTTGCCCGCGAATCAGTACCTGGGTGACCACCCCGTCGGAGCGGCTGACCAGTTGCTTGTGATCAAACAGCTCCCGGTAGATGAACTGCCGCGAGCTGTTGTCGTCCCACTGGCTCAGGGCCTCGGGGTCGATCAGGACAATGTCCGCCTGGGCACCGATCTCCAGGCTGCCGACGTCCACTCCGAAAAACTCCGCCGGCTCCCGGGTGAGGCGCCTGACCATGGCGCTGACCGTGTCCAGTGACTCCTGCTGGGCCAGCTTCAGGGACATCAGGTTGCCGTCGAAGAATGCCATGTTGGTGATATGGGCGCCGGAATCGTTGAAGCCCGGCAGGGTGTTGCGATCCAGCAACAGGGGCAGCACGCCCTCCCGGTCCTTGTTGGCCACGTCCACCCAGAAGCGGAAGCCCTTGTCGTAGGCGCGCATCATATGGAGCATGAATTCGGCATCGTCCACGATGGGGCGGGGAAAGGCATCGAAGGCCGCGCGCTCGGCATCGGAGCGGGCATTGTCGCTGAAGCCGCGCTGGTAGCGATCCAGCCGGTCGTAGACCGCCTGCATACTCTCGCCCTCCCACTCCGGAACCGGCGCGCCGTCGAAGATCATGCGCTCGAGTTCCCGCACCACCAGGATGTCCGGCAGGCCCAGGCGGGCCTTGAGGTGGGCGAGATTACGGCCGCGCCGGCCGTGGTGCCAGTCGCGCCTGAACCCGGCGATAAACTGCGGGTCATTGAGCAGGGCCTTGCGTCCCTCCACGTCATCGTACTCTTTGGCTATCAGTTTGCTGGTGGATTCCAGCTCCTCGAACAGGGGGCTGACGATTCCGTCCGACCAGATACGGAAATTGGTACCCAGTGCCTGGAAATGGAGATTGCCCTTGAGCAGGCGGCTGTTCGCCAGGGCGGCAAAGCCCAGGAAAGCCCTGGAAGCCTTCGGCGCCAGGACAAAGCGCACGGCCGACAGGGCGGAGGTTTTCAGGGTCTTGCCGAACAGGCGACCGCTGGTGAACAGAAAATAAAGAAAGGCCTTGGCGCGGTTCTCCAGGATCGGCGTGGTCTGCCATACCCTGTCGCGGTTGCGCACCACCTTGAGCAGCCGCTTCAGCTCGCCGAAGCTGGCGAACTGGGTCGGGATGCGCTGGTCGGTGTGGGGTTCGTTGGCCAGGTAGTGAAACGGCAGGCCGTCGGTGCTCATGCCCAGGTAACCCTGGTCCATGGCCTGCTCCAGCAGGGTTTCCATCATGGCCAGCTCGCCCTCGGTGGGGTCGCGGCTGATGCTCTCCTGCAGGCCCATGACCTCCACCCGCAGCATCGAATGCGGTACAAAAACGCCGACGTTGGGACCCAGGGGAATATCCGCGAAATGATCCATATAGGCGCCGGTATCGCTCCAGCTCACCGCATCCACGCATTTTTGCAATACGGACTTGGGGATATTCTCCACCCGGGTGAAGCAATCGACGATAGGGTTCTGCTCTCCCTCCACCTGCTGCCCGAAACAGGTACCCAGGCTGCAGTTCCCCACCAGTACGGTCGTGGTGCCGTGGCGAACCACCTCCGGCAGGCCCGGCTCCAGGTCCACTTCCAGGTCCAGGTGGGTGTGGATATCCAGCAGGCCCGGCATCAACCACCGGCCTTCGCCCTCGATGACCTGCCCCGCCTGGGACGGGGGCAGCCTGCGCCCACGGGCGGCCACCTGACCATCGCTGATGGCGACATCCTGCTGGCTCGGCGGCCCGCCACTGCCGTCGAAAACCAGCGCGTTGCGAATCAGTGTGTCCCAGGCGGGCTTGGGCATGTTGCGTCTCCTCATTGCGAACTTTGCCGAAGCGTAGCGCACTGGAGGCAAAAATACAGCGCTTTACCTCGCCGTGGTCCGTTGCGGTCGGAACCGGGTCGTCTAATTATGGTCCAGCTGCCTTGCCGACTCGTAATCACTGACAAATCTGCCTATGCTGGCGCAAATCGCACCCGGAGCACGCAATGAAATACCTCGGCAACCTGTTTTTCCTGATCGCCACCCTGGTGTGCGCGGCCGGCACCAGCGCCGATACCGTGCCGCCAGACCCCCGCGTGAAGCTGATCATCGAGGAACTGGGACTGCAACGCTCGGAAACCGCCCTGCGCACCAATCCCGCCTGGGCTCCGAAGCGCATTGTCGCCAACCTGCCCGCGGGCCTGGCACAACGCATGCCGGGGCTGGAGGCGATGCTGCGCCGGGCAGCCAGCCCGGCGGAACTGGTAGTCGATACCTCCAACAACATGGTGCCCAGTGCCGAAGCCCTGGCAGGTGCCGATGCCTTTATCGGGGTGTGCACTCCCACGACCCTGGCGGAGGCCTCACCACAGCTGCTTTGGGTCCACAGTTACATGGCCGGCATGGAAGGCTGCACCGGCCTGCCGCCCGAGCTGATCGAGGGCCGGATTTTCACCAACAGCAAGCGCCTGGCGGGCCCGGCCATCGCCGAGCATGCAATGGCCATGTTGCTGTCACTGACAACAGGTCTGCCCACCTACATGCGGGCCCAGGTGGACAGCCGCTGGGACCGGTCCCGGGCGGCGGGCGCCAAATTCGGTGAATTGCGCGGCAAGACCCTGTTGGTGGTGGGCCTGGGGGGTATCGGCACGGAGATCGCATGGCGCGCCAACAGCCTTGGCATGCAGGTGACCGCCACCCGCAACTCCTCCCGCGAGGGACCCGATTTCCTCGAGTACGTGGGACTCCCGGAGGAATTGCCGACTCTGGCCAGCCAGGCGGACGTGGTCGTGAACGCCCTGCCCCTGACCAGCAGCACCGTGGGACTGTTCAACCAGGCGTTTTTCGACAATATGAAGGCCGGCTCGATCTTTATCAGCGTGGGCCGGGGCGCCAGCACGGTCACCGAGGCGCTGGTGAGCGCACTGCAGTCGGGCAAACTCTATGGCGCGGGGCTGGACGTCACCGACCCCGAGCCCCTGCCGGCGGACAACCCACTGTGGAAAATGAGCAACGTCATCATCACACCCCACGTCTCGGCCGCCAGCCCCGACAGCATGGAGCGCACAGCGATCATCGCCGCGGAAAACCTGCGCCGCTACGTGGACGGCGGCTACCTGCTCAATGTGGTCGACATGAAGGCGGGCTATTGAGCTGATGGCGGCGATAGCCTTCGACAACAGTTACGCGCGCCTGCCGGAGCGCTTTTATACCCGTCGCGCGCCGACTGCCGTGGCGCAACCGGGCCCCATCCGGGTCAATCATGCGCTGGCGACCCTGCTGGGTATAGACCCGCTGTGGCTTGAGTCCGACGAGGGCACGGCGGTGCTGGCGGGCAATGCCATCGCCGCCGGCAGCGACCCGATCGCCACGGTCTATGCCGGCCACCAGTTCGGCAGCTACAACCCGCAACTGGGGGACGGCCGGGCGATCCTGCTGGGAGAGGTGATCGGCGCAGACGGCATTCGCTACGATATCCAGCTCAAGGGCTCCGGCCCGACTCCTTACTCCCGCGGCGGCGATGGGCGGGCCCCCCTGGCTGCGGTGCTGCGCGAATATATCGTGAGCGAGGCCATGCACACCCTGGGGCTGCCCACTACCCGCGCACTCGCCGCGGTCACCACCGGAGAACAGGTGGTACGGGAGTCTTTCCTGCCGGGGGCCGTGCTGACCCGGGTGGCCCGCAGCCACATCCGCATCGGCACCTTCCAGTTTTTTGCCGCCCGCCAGGATGTGGAAGCGCTCAATCTGCTGGTCGAACACGTCCTGGCACGCCACTATCCGGACGCCCCGGGCGGGGATAATCCCGCCCTCTCACTGCTGCAGCAGATGATCGGCGCCCAGGCCGCGCTGATCGCCCAATGGCAGTTGCTGGGCTTTATTCACGGCGTCATGAATACCGACAATATGCTGCTGTCGGGGGAGACCATCGATTACGGCCCCTGCGCCTTCATGGACGACTTTCAGCCTGACAAGGTGTACAGCTCGATCGACCACGCCGGGCGCTACGCCTACAACAACCAGCCGGGTATCGCCCACTGGAACCTGGCGGCCCTCGCCCAGGCGCTGCTGCCGGTACTGCACGAAGACCAGGAACAGGCCGTTGCCCTCGCCCAGGAGGCCGTCGATACTTTTCCGGAGCGCTTTACCCGGGCCCATCGCGCGGGGCTGGCCCGCAAGCTGGGCCTGGCCCGGTTCAGGGAGAGCGACCAGGCGCTGGCGGAGGAGTTGTTGCAGTTGATGGCCCAGTACCAGCTGGATTTCACCCTCACCTTCCGCCGACTGGCCGACCTGGCAGGGCCGGCCGAGGCCGGCAGCGGGACGACTGTGGAGGATTTGTTCGAGATACCGGATGCCCTGCTGCCCTGGCTGGCGCGCTGGCGCGAACGGCTGGCCGGGGAACCCACCACCGCGACAGAGCGCCAGGCGCAGATGTATGCCGCCAGCCCGGTCCTCATTCCCCGCAACCACCTGGTGGAAGAGGCGCTGCAGGCAGCGACGGAAGGGGGGGATTTCGCTCCCTTCAATACCCTGGTGGACGTGCTGGCACGGCCTTTTGCCTACGACAAGACCCTGGCGCGCTATGCCACCCCACCGCGCCCGGAGCAGGTGGTCAGGCAGACCTTTTGCGGCACCTGAGCGGGGTGCGGGATGCGGGGCGCTCAGATTGAGCTCGGCACCCTGAGCTTCTGCCCCGGCTGGATATAGGCCTTGGGCGATATGTCGTTCCAGGCAACCAGCTGTTGCTGGGAAACATTGAAGCGCCGGGCGATGCTCCACAGGGAATCCCCCCGGCGGATAACATATTCCACGTGGCCCTTGCCCGCAGGGGTCGCCCCGCTCGACCTGCCGGCCAGGCTCGGCTCGGGCACGACGTTGCCGGGCAGTATCAGGGTCTTGCCGGCGCGGATCTTGTGGTTGCGCATACCGTTGAGGCTCATGAGCTTCGACACGGTCGTGCCGTAACGCGCTGCGATAGTGGACAGTGAATCCCCCGACGCAATCCTGTGCAGCACGTCCGGCTTCTGGTTACCGAAACGGGCGTTCGCGGGCAGCGATGCCAGCAGCGTGTCAAGCGGCTGGTTCAGTTGCGCCCGGGGCACCCGGACGACCTGGCCCACGGGAATGTACTTTTCGCCGGTCCAGACCGGGTCGCGCAGGGCGGGATTGTGCTGGCGCAGCTGGTCGAGGCTGATGCCGGCAGATTGCGCCAGCGTCCTCGCGGGAATGTAGTCCCCGAGAACCACCGTGTCATAGGCGGTGGGGGCCTCGAGCTGCAGCGGCCCGAAATAACGCTCCGCATTGCGGTCCACTTCGAGGGCGGCCAGGAACGAGGCGTAGAAATTGCGCGAGGCAAAACCGAAGTAGGGACCCCTGTACTGCTGCACTATGGTGCCGATGTCCCTGCTGCCGACCGAATTCGCCGCCCTCATCACACCCGTGGTCCCGTGGTTGTAGGCAGTGAGGGCCAGGGGCCAGGTGCCAGTGACGTCGTAATTGCGCTGGAGCAGCTTGGCAGCACCCTCAGTGGCGATGAAAGGGTCCAGCCGGGCATCCACCACGTGATCCACACGCATGTAGTTGCGCGCGGTGGCCGGCATGAATTGCCACATACCGGCTGCCGCCACCTTGGAGTAGACCGAGGGGTTGAAGGAGGACTCGACATGGGGCAGCACATCGAGCTCAGGGGGCAGCTTATGGGCGGCGAGAACCTGGCGAATATGCGGTTTCCACTGCCCTGAGCGCACCATCCCTTCCTTGAAGCGGTCGGACTGGCCCAGCTGGAAGCGGACATTATCCGCAGCCAGCGTGAAGGCAGTGGCAGATGTGCCCTCCGGCCAGGCAGCCAGCACCCGCGCCTCGATATCAGTCAACTTGCTGCGCTTGCCCTTGGCGATACTGGTCAGGGCCCGGGCCACCCTGGCCTTGGCGTCCTTTACCAGCTGGTCGCGCTGCCTGTTACTGGCGTATTTCGGCAGTTCGAGCGTTTCGTAGATCACGCCCATATCCACCGCATCGTGGATGTAGCCCTGGTTTGTCGTGATTTCAGTGTAGGCCCTGATCCAGAACTGCACGGCCGGCTCCAGCGAGGCCGGCCTGGGGAAACCCCCGGCGCCGGCATGCAGGCTCGACAGGAGCAATGCGATGGCGAGAACGACTCTCAACATGGTCAGTTTGTTCTGTGGTTTGGCCTTGTTATAGCAGAATCAGGGGCATCTGTAATGCAGAAAAGTCGACTTCGAAAGGCCGGCATCGAGGCTATCTTGAGGCGAAATAAGGCCGGGTACAGCCGGCAAGGCTTGACCCAGGTCAACTCGATTCCGAATAAAACGGTTCAGGCAGCCGCGCACCGCGCCCTAACGGGGCCAGAACGACTAGAGTTGGGAGCAGTGCTGCAACTGGCGGGCTCGCCAGCAGCCATTTTCCCGGGAGCGAAGGCAGGTAATCAATGGCGACAGTCAACTACGACGAATTGGGTCCATTCAAAATCATCGAGGTCTACGAGCCCTCTGTCTCCCTGCGCGGCACCCTGGTCATCGACAACGTGGCCAGGGGACCCTCCATCGGCGGGGTCAGGATGGCGCCCGATGTGACTACCGCGGAGTGCCTGCGACTGGCCCGGGCAATGACCCTCAAAAACGCGGCCGCCGACCTGCCCCACGGCGGGGGAAAGTCGGTACTGTACGGGGATCCCGGGATGCCCGCCAAGCAGAAGCAGGAGCTGGTGCGCGCATTCGCCTGCTCCCTGCGGGAGATGGACCAGTATATCTTCGGGCCCGACATGGGCACCGACGAGCAGTGCATGGCCTGGGTGCGGGATGAGATCGGCCGCGCCGTCGGCCTGCCCCGGGAACTGGGCGGCATTCCGCTGGACGAGATCGGCGCCACCGGCTGGGGGCTGTTGCACGCCACCAGGGTGGCCTGTGAGTTCCAGGGGCGCAAGTTGGCCGGCGCCAGGGTTGCCCTGCAGGGTTTCGGTGCGGTCGGCAAGCACGCCGGGCGCTTCCTGGCGGCGGAGGGTGCAGTGATAGTCGCGGTCGCCGATATTGCCGGCACCGTGGCCTGTGCCGATGGTCTGGACATGGCAAAGCTGCTGGCACTGAAAGCAGACAATCGCAATGTCATCGAATACCCCGCCGGCCCCGGTATCGTGACCGGCACTGCCGAGTCCATCATCGACATACCCTGCGACATCTGGATTCCCGCCGCCCGGCCGGACGTTATCCGCGAGGACAACGTGGATCGCCTGCAGACGAGCCTGGTGGTCTCGGGTGCCAACATCCCCATGACCCTGGGGGCGGAAAAGAGCCTGCACGAACGGGGTGTGCTCTGTATTCCGGACTTCATCGCCAATGCCGGCGGGGTGATCTGCGCAGCCATGGAATACCAGGGCGCCAGCGAGGGCGCTGTCATGGAGATCATCGAGGAAAAGGTCACCTATAACGTGCACCGGGTACTCGATATCGTGCGCAAGGATAAGTGCCTGCCGCGGCAAGCCGCAGAGGAAATGGCGGTGCGCCGGGTGCGCCGGGCCATGGGATTGCGGCGCTGGAGCATTTTCTGATGCATGCCCGGCTGCAGGAGACCGCCCGGGCGGCGGGACCCTGAGATGTACCGGATACGAATCCATGGCCGCGGCGGCCAGGGCATCAAGATGGCGAGCCGGGTGCTGGGCTCGGCCTTGTTCCAGGCGGGCTTTACCGTGCAGGATGCTCCCAAGTACGGTGCGGAACGTCGCGGCGCCCCGATTTTCTCCTATGTCCGCGCCGCCAGGGAGCCCATCAACGAACGCGGCACGATCTATCGTCCCGATCTCGTGGTCGTCGCCGACGATACCCTGCTGGCGGTGCCTGCGGCCGGCACGCTGCTGGGCCTGGACTCTCACACCGTGGTTCTGGTGAATTCCCACCAGAGCGCGGAGACCTGGCGCGACCGCCTGAACATCGATGGCAGCTTACTGATCCTGCCGGCAGGCATCGAAGCGGAAGACCGAGCGGCCCTGCCCCACATCGGGGCAACCTGCGCCGGCGCCGCGGCCTGCCTGCTGGGCGTGATCGAACGCGACGTGCTGGCACAGGTCATTGCCGAGGAACTGGCCGAACTTGGGCCCGACATAGTCGCAAAAAACCAGGCAAGTGCCCTGGCTGCCTTTGATGCGATGGCGGATCAGCGGGGAATCGTCGAAGAGGGGGTTGCCATTGCCGCTGCTGACTACGCCATACCCGAGTGGGTTGAACTGCCCTTTGACGATGCCCGCGTGTCGGCACCGATCATCCGCGCCTCCGGCAATAGCGTGGAGGTTCGCACCGGCCTGTGGCGCACCATGAGGCCGGTGATCGACTACGACCATTGTAAAAACTGCTGGTGGGTTTGCAGCACCTTCTGCCCCGACAGCGCAATCACCGTGACCGACAACACCCCTGTCATCGATTACGACCACTGCAAGGGCTGCATGGTCTGTGCGGGAGTATGCCCACCCCACGCGATCGCGGGTGTACCCGAGTACCAGGCGCAACAGCAGGAAACCGAACAGCTGGCCAGGGAGAGCGCCGATGCCGCCGAAACTACTGACCGGTAATGCCGCAGCCGCCTGGGGCGCGCGCCTGGCCGGGGTGGACTATATTCCCGCCTTTCCCATTACCCCCCAGACCGAGATCATCGAGACACTGGGGGGCTGGGTGGATGGCGGTGTCATGCCGGGTCGCATGGTCACCCTGGAGTCGGAGCACTCGATGCTGACCGCGGCCGGCGCAGCGGCGGCAACCGGGGTGCGGGTGTTCAGCGCCACCTCCAGCCAGGGCCTGCTGTACGCCATGGAAATGCTGTATACCGTGGCGGGGTGGCGGGCACCCTTCGTCCTGGTGAACGTCTCTCGCGGCCTGTCCGCACCCATCACCCTGGAGGCCGACCACAACGACATCCTGGCTGCGCGGGATTGCGGCTTCCTGCAACTGCACTGTGCCGACTGCCAGGAGGTGCTGGACAGCATCCTGCTCGCCTACCGGTTGGCGGAGGACCCGCAGGTTCGCCTGCCGGTGCTGGTCAACCTCGACGGCTTCTACCTGTCGTTTACCCGGGAGCCTGTATCCCTGCCGGAGATCGAGGAAGTTCGCACATTCCTGCCGCCGTTCGATCCCAGGGATATCCGCTTTACCGCCAGCGCCCCGGAAAGCCAGGCCGTAGCTGTGCTGGGGGGCGGTCCCTACTCCTATTTTCGCTATGAAACCCACCTCGCCGCGCTCAACGCGGTGGATGTCTACCAGCGGATCGCCGGCGAGTTCACCGCCCTGTTCGGCCGCCAGCGGGATGCCGTGGAGAGCTACCGGACCGAGGATGCCGAGCTCGTGTTCTACATGATCGGCTCTTTCGCCACCAAGGCGCGGGAGGCGGTGGACAGACTGCGCGAGGCCGGGGAGAAAGTGGGATTGCTGCGACCGCGGCTGTTGCGCCCATTCCCCGCCGCCCTCGTCACAACGGCGCTCAGCGGCAAGCAGGGGGTCATCGTGATCGACCAGAACCTGTCCGTCGGCCAGGGCGGCGTCCTGCATACCGAACTGCTCGCCTCCCTGTACGGCAAGCCCGGCGCACCCCCCGTCGTTACCAGCTTTATCGGTGGCCTGGGCGGCCGCGATATCAGCCCGCAGGAGTTCTACCACATGGTAACGGTCACCCGGGAAGCTATTGCCACCGGAACAGTGCCCCCACCGCGACTGCTGTACACCGCCGGTGAAATGCGCGAGATTCGCAAGCTGCAGGCAATCGCCAGGGTGGAAAGAGAGGAAACCGCTCCCGGCGGGGAACCCGGGGGTGGCAAGAGCGCGGCGCAGGAGACAAGTCATGAGTGAGCAGCGGATAAACCGGATGAAAGACCTGCCCTCGACCCACCTGCTGGGCACCGGCACACCGATGTGCTCGGGCTGTGGCGGACTCGAGGCACTGCACCAGATTTACGATGTGCTGGGTGAAAAGACCGTGTTCGTAAATGCCGCCGGCTGCATGACCCTGCTGTCGGTCTACCCTTTCACACCGTTTCGCGGCTCCTGGCTGTATACCGCCATGGCCTCGGCACCCGCCGGCGCCCAGGGTGTGCGCGATGCGCTGGATATCCTGCTGCAGCAGGGTCGCGTAAAACCGCAGGACGACCTCGACGTGGTCGTACTCACCGGCGACGGCTCGGCCTACGGCATGGGCCTGTCCGCCACCTCCGCGGCGATGGATCGGGACCTTGACTTCATCTACATCTGCTACGACAACGAGGGCTACGGTAATACCGGGCAACAGTCTTCCAGCGCGACGCCCCACGCCGCCATCACCTCCACCAGTGGCGGCAGTCGCGGCTACCCGGGTTATAAAAAGGACCTTTTCTCCATCTGGGCCGCCCACCGGCCGGCCTATGTGGCCACCGTCATCGGCAGCGAACCACTGGACCTGGCACGCAAAATAGAAAAAGCCCGCGAGCTGAAGGGCTCGCGCATGATCATTGCGCTGGCACCGTGTCCCACCGGCTGGGATTACGACCCGAAAGACTCCGTCGAGGTCGGCCGCCTGGCTGTCAAAACCGGCATATGGCCATTGAAGGAATATATCGACGGCCAGCTGGTGCACACCCGCATTCCCCGTGAGCGGGCGCCCGTGGAGGAGTATCTGCGCCTGCAGGGGCGCTTCGCCCACCTGTTCAGCCCCCACACAAACACTGATTTGATCGCCGAAATCCAGGCCAGGGTGGACCGTTACTGGAGCGAGGTCGTCTAAACAGGGCCAAACCAGTATACTTGCGCGGCCCGACAACCCCAGCCCGAGCCCGCGACCTTGAACACAGACTTTTTCGGCAAAACCCTCTCCGGCCCCTTCACCATACCCTCCGGAATCGTTACCACCGCCACCCCGATCATTCAGTACATCTTCGACCACATGCCCGAGGTGGGAGTGGTCACCACCAAGAGCATCGGACTGGAGCCCCGGCTGGGAAACCGCGAGCCGGTGCTGAGCCAGTACGCACACGGCTGCTTCGTCAACGCGGTGGGCCTTACCAACCCCGGGGCAGAGAAATCGGCAGAGTTGATGGCCGCCCTGGAGATTCCCGCGGACCGGTTTCTGCTGACCTCGATTTTCGGTGGCAGCATCGAGGAATTCGTGGCGGTGGCGAAATTGCTGGCGCCGGTATCGGACGGCCTGGAACTGAACCTGTCCTGCCCCCACGCCAGCGGTTACGGTATGGCGATGGGGCAGGACCCTGAGCTGGTACGCCAGATTACCGCCGCCGTGAAGGCGGTGGTGGACATACCCGTCATTCCCAAGCTCACCCCCAACACGCCCAATATCGGCGAGATTGCGGCGGCGGCGATTGCCGGCGGCGCCGACGGCCTGTGCGCCATCAATACGGTGGGGCCCGGCTATACCTCCGCCCACGGCCATGCGGTTCTCAGCAACGGCAATGGCGGTATGTCCGGCAAGGGTATTCTGCCGATCGGCCTGAAGTGTGTGCGCGAAATCGCCGCTGTCACCGATGTACCGATTATCGGCTGCGGCGGTGTCAGCAGTGCCGATGATGTGAGGGCTTACTTCGACGCCGGGGCAGCAATCGTGGGGGTCGGGTCCGCCCTGATCGGGCTCACTACCGACGAGACCGCGGCCTATTTCAGCACCCTGGCCAGCGACCTGGCCCGGGATCGCAACCGGGCGGAAAGCCATATCCGCTACGACATCGACATGAGCTTCCAGCCGGTCACTCTGGTGGAAAACCGGCGCGTCTGCGACGACATCACCATTCTTGTCTTCGATCGCAAGATCAACGTGCAGGCGGGGGAGTTCATTTTTCTGTGGATTCCCGGCCTGGGTGAGAAGCCCTTCTCGGCCCTGACGGACGATCCGTTCTCGCTGGTGGTGATCGACGTGGGCATCTTCACCCACGGCCTGATGGACCTGGCGCCCGGCACGGCGGCCTATGTCCGGGGGCCGCACGGGATTCCGGTAGACCCGCCCGAAGACGCGAAAATCATGGCAGTGGCCGGCGGTACCGGCCTCGCGGCGGTCTACCAGGTGGCCCGGGACTTCGGCAACGCGGAGGTGTTTACCGGGGCGCGCACGGCCGAGCGCCTGTACTTCCTTGACGAGTGCCGACAGATTGCCGAGGTGCATGTGGCCACCGACGACGGCAGCGCGGGCTACCACGGCGTGGTGACCGAGCTGTTGCGCGAGCGCCTGCAGGGCATGACCCCCGCCGAGCGGGATCAGCTGGTTTTCTATAATTGTGGTCCGCAACCGATGGTGCACGCCGCCATCGCGGTGCAGCGGGAGTTCTGTCGCGACGAACAGATCTACTCCGCCATCGATTACCTGACCAAATGCGGCGTGGGCATCTGCGGTGCCTGCGCCACCCCCGACGGCCGACGCCTGTGCGTGGACGGCCCGTTTCTCAAGGCGGTATAAAGCCGCACTGACAGCAGCTAAAGCTGTCGAGCCCGGCATAGTCCGCCAAGACCGCGCCCTATCCCTCCCACCAGGAGAGTCACTCCGAGATGGCCACAGGAATCTACCACGCTCCCTGGGAAAAGGCCTTCGACCGCCTGCTGACCCCGCTGGAAGAGTTCATCCACCGCCAGACCACCAGCGGCGTGCTGCTGATGATCTGCGCGGTGATCGCCCTGGTAATCGCCAACGGCCCCCTGCACGAGGAATATCAGCACTTTCTCCATACGGAGATCGGCCTGTCGTTCGGCGACAGCGGATTCTCGCTCTCCATTCACCACTGGATCAACGAAGCGCTGATGGCGCTTTTCTTCCTGGTGATGGGGCTGGAACTGAAGCGGGAACTGCTGGTGGGGGAGCTGTCCTCCCCGCGCCAGGCCCTGCTGCCCATCATGGCCGCGATCGGCGGCATGGTGATCCCCGCCCTTTGTTATGTGGCGCTGAATATGTCCGGCCCGGGTGCCAAGGGCTGGGGTATACCCATGGCCACCGACATCGCCTTCGCGATCGGTGCGCTAAGCCTGCTCGGCCCGCGCGTGCCCAAGAACCTGATCACCTTCCTGATCGCCCTGGCGATCGTCGACGACCTGGGCGCGGTTGCGGTGATTGCGCTGTTCTATACCGAGTCCCTGAACCTCACCGCCCTGGCCTGGGCCGGGGTTTTCACCGCGGTGCTGGCGTTCCTGAACCTGGGCGGGGTGCGCCAGTCCCTGCCCTACGCCATGGTCGGCGTGCTGCTTTGGGCTGCCATGCTGGCCTGCGGCATTCACGCCACCATCGCCGGCATCGTGGTGGCCTTCTTCATTCCCATACGGCCCAAGTTTGAGCCGGCACACTTCATCGACCGTGTGAAGGACAAGACCAGAAAAATGGAAAAGTCCCTGGCCGCAGGCGCGGACATCGTCCACAACCACCACTTCCGCACCCTGGTGTCATCCCTGGGCAGTGGCGTACAGCTGGTACAGGCACCGGCCCAGCGCGTGGAGCACACCCTGCACCTGCCGGTGGCCTATCTGGTCATCCCGATATTCGCCCTGGCCAACGCCGGCATCCCCGTGGATTTCGCCGGGTTCGGCAACTACCTGAACAGCCCGATTACACTCGGGGTGCTGGCTGGCCTGTTGCTCGGCAAACCCCTGGGCATCGTCGGTTTTACCTGGCTCACCCTCAAACTGGGCTGGGCCAGCATGCCCCCTGGCCTCAATATGCGACATATTTTCGGTGTGGGAATGTTGGGAGGCATAGGCTTCACCATGTCCATCTTTATCGCAGACCTGGGTTTCGTGAACAGCCCACAGGATCTGTTGATGGCCAAGACCGGCATCCTGCTCGCGTCCGCTATTGCCGGCTTCGGCGGGTTTTTCTGGTTACTGGCCCATACCAGCAAGCCGGTAGGGCCTCACTAAAACATTAACAGGGCCTCAGATCGACCGGATAAATGTCACCATGGCATCACGCATCTGGTCCAACCCCGGCTGTTCGATAGGATAGTGGCTCGCGTTGTCCAGGGTAACCATCTGCTTCGGCGCGCCGACCCGCTCCCAGAATGGCTCCGTAACGGCAAACGGGGTCCAGCGATCATCGCCGGGTTGCAGCAGGATGATGGGGCACAGGTCGAAGTCCTCAAATGCGATAGCCGGTTGGTGCTGAATTACACTGTTGACAAATTCCAGGCTCACGCTGGCACCGGCGGAACACCTGTCGCGCAACAGCAGTTTCAGTGCCTGGGCATCGTTAACCAGGGCCTTCATCTTGACCAGGTACTTCATGGGTACATGAATGCGACCGGTGAGCGCCCCCGGTAACAGCGGCAGCATCTTGAAGGAAATCTCATCCATGTCAGGGCGGTCAGACATACGACGGCGCGCCAGGGGCGACCCTGAGTCGATGAAGCACATGCCCATGATGCCGCTGACCTGGCGGGTCAGGGCCGCTATATCGTAGGCCAGCATGCCACCAGCGCTCAGCCCGTACAGCACCACCGGCTTGCCGTCCTTCGCGATTTCGGATCGAACCAGCTCCGCTCCGATCTCCACCCAGTCTTCGTAGGTAATCCGTGTCTCTCGATTGTCGGTCATACCGTAATACGGCATGTCGGCAGCGACGACTTCATATCCGGCTCGGGCCAGCGGTGCCCCGGCAACCAGGTTGAGCAGGCGACTATTCGTGCCGACACCATGAAGCAGAATAATTTTATGTGTAGCGTCAGGGTTCGCAAACCGCTCCACGTGGAGGGTGCTGCTGCTTCCAGGGCCGAAATTCCTCCTCGGGGCCATAGCCGTCCTGCCAACGGTATTCTACGGGAAGAAACTGCTGTACCTCGACCCACGCTGTATTGTCCCGGTAATACTTGTTCATACAGTTTGATACTCCCCGTCTACCCATATGGAAACCATTTGCGCAAATTGGTCGGCCCGATCCTGGTACGAGTAGTGCCCGCACTTTTCAAACACCCGTAGCCGACTCCTGGGCAGGCGTCGCTCGAGCACTTTGGCATTCTCGACGTACAGCAGTTGGTCCAGGTCTCCCCAGAAAATCTGCACCGGCAGATTCAATTTTCTCCAACAACGGATCTACCGTCTCCAGGCTCTGGGGATACCCCTTGAACCATTGGGTAATGGGCCCGATCCGCCCCTTGTAGGATTCGACGTAGTCGCGCACTTCGGCCTGGTGCGGCACATAGTTGACGTACCCCAAGTGGTTGCCGGCCTCAACAAACGGACCTGAGCCGGCGATCGTGAACACGGTCCGCCAGAAGGACGAGTTGACCAGCTTGTCGATCACACTGCCGTTGAGGGACGGCGCAACACCGGGACCGTCGCCAATAATCAGGCTTGCTACGGTATGGTCGAAATGGGTCACGTAGTGCAGAGCGGCGCTCATGCCAACGTCAGGCCCGATGATGTGAAACCCGGATAGTCCCATCTCAGTAACAAAGCTGTTCAGGAACTTGCCCTGCGCCTCGAAAGTCATGAACTCCTCGCCGCCAGCGCTACCCCCGAAGCCGGGCAGATCGAGCGCCACGAGATTGTAGCGGTCCTTGAGCAGTTGCCAGATGGGTTCGAACGCCACGATGCTCTGGGGCAGCGGGCAAAGCATCAGCAGAGTCGGCCCATCGGAGTTACCACCAAGGGCAATACGCACATCCACACCGGCGATTTTGCGACGCTCCAGAGGCATATCGATTTTCCCTTCCGGAAGGCGCTTCGGACGCGCACCCTGTGCGGCCTTCACTTTGCGCATCTCGGGAGTAATCGCAAGGACAAAAGCTGCGTTAAAACGTTCAAACCAATTTACTGGATACGACATAGTGTTCATTTCCTTGAAGAGGCTTCAGCCTGCGGAGTGGTCCTGTATCTATTGCAGCCTGCTGCTTCGCACGGTCTTCGGGGAATCCATGCCAGGGGCTCCAGTCATCGCGAACTTCGACAATGCCCTTGTCTGCCGCCCACTTCTGGTAGTTTGCAACCATGGACGCGAGGCGCTCAGGTTGCTCCTTGTCCAGTGGACGAGTCTCGCCTGGATCATTCTGATGTTGTACAGGTGCCACTGTCCGTCCCCGTACATGCCCGGCCTGACTCGCATGGCCTTGTAATCGCCACTGACGATATAGCCGTTACCGAACAGCTCAAAGGCCATCCACTGCTCTTCGGTGCGAGCTGACCCGTGAATCACCTTGCAGGAAGGGCCGTATGGAAATTCCAGTCGGACTGCGCAGCGCCCGATCGCCGTATTGCGTGCCGGGATGTGTGACACCGGCATAATCGAGAATCGTCAGGGGGATATCGCGTATATTGGCGTAAGCGCCGGTTTTTTCCCCGGCAAGCGCAGCGCGTGAATTCTTCGGTGGCACGATAACCAGCGGCACGCGCACACCACCCTCGCCAATAAACCATTTCCACCACTGCAAACCACCGGTGGAGGCATTTGCCATGTCGGCGCCGATAAACGCGAAGGCATTGCCACGGCCGATATCGGCGGGGTCCTGGCTGAAGTTGGACAGCACCCAACGCGTGGCGCCGGCGTTGCTTAGCTCGCCCGTAAGACCAAGGCCCTCGGGGCCATTGTCCGCAAGGTAAACGATCAGCGTGTTGTCCAGTTCACCGGTCTCCCTGAGGTAATTCAGCAACATACCAATGTGGTAATCCTGCGATTCCATCATCGCCGAGTAGGTGGCCATACTGCGCGCCTCGACATACTTCTCCTGATCGCTAAGCTCCTCCCAGGACCGCAAAAGCTGGTTTTTTGTCGTGTCCGGGAAAGCTGCATCCGGTGGAATCAGGCCGAGGCGTTTCTGTGCCTCAAATCGCGCCTGCTTGAGACCCGCGTAGCCCAGCTTGAGGTAGTGATCGACGTACTTATCAATGAGAAAATCAGGGGCCTGCAATGGCGCATGTGCGGTGGTGTAAGCCACGTAAGCAAAGAACGGCTTGCCGGACTCGCGCTCCTGTTCGAGATACTGCAACAGCTTGCCCGTCCACAGGTCGTCAGAGTAGATGCCCTGCGGCCGCTCGACGCGCTTGCCGTCCTCGAAGTAAGGCTCCTGCGGAATCTTCCCGGCCTTCACCTGCGCCATCACTTCCGGGTTATGCGTATCGACATGAAATACGCCGGAGTTCCAATGATTGGCGCCCCCGGTATAAATCGAGTAGCTGTGATCGAAGCCCCAGTCTTGCGGACCCTCACCGCCGTGCGCACCGCCCAGGTGCCATTTTCCGGTCATGTAGGTCCGGTACCCGGCATCGCGCAGCAATTCGGCAATGGTCACTGTAGTGGCTCGTGTCAGGTAGGACTCATACCCCGGCTTGCCCGCTGCGGGCGGATAGACAGCGTAGTCAAAGGCCGCCAGCCCGATATCCACCGGGTCATTGCCGGTCAGGAGCATGCCCCTGGAAACCGAACATACCGGTGAAGCGTGAAAGCGGGTAAACATCACACCCTCATTTGCCAGCCGGTCCAGTACGGGGGTCTGCGTAACACCGCCGCTGATTCCCAGGTCACCGAAGGAAATGTCATCGCCCACCAGCAACAGGATATTGGGTCGACTTCTGCTGTGGAAGCATCCGCGGCAGCAGCCGTCTGTCCAGATATCGTAGCTATAAACAGCACCATACCCAGGCAGTTCAGCAAAAGTCGTTTGTAGTTCATAGTCCATACCGTTTGCGAGGGTTGTGGCCGGAGCGAGGCGCAATCCAGCAGTGGAATCGCCCTGCACGCCTCCGGCGCGATCTTTAGATACTCAAAACGAGTAAAGCACGGCAATTTCGACGCCGCTCATATCCATATCGAAAAGGAAGCCGCCGTCGAGAGTAATCCACCGACAGGTAGCGATAGCCGAAAGCGGTGGTCCAGCGATCACTTATCTCGTAATTCAGCATGGCAAGCGCCTGGTAGTCGGAATCGGAATCACCCGCGCCGGCATCGGCGCGCAACATGACACCCCAGTGTTCTGACAGGGGGAAATTTGCGCGAACACCAACAAACCATCCATCCATTCTTTCTGTACCGAGACGCTGCGCACATTGCTGCCAAAATCAGAGCTGCGCTCGGCGCGGAATCGCTCTTCCACAATCCAGCCGCGCACGCCGCCGATGAGTTCCAGCCACTGCACACCCGGAACGTTCCAGGACAAGCCCAGCATCGATGATTTCGGTTCCGAAGATCGCCTTGCCGTTGATCTTGGCGTTCGCTGAGATCTCCCGGGAGTGCGAAATGTGGTGTTGTCGCTCATACTTCACGTACTCGTAACTCGCCCAGTAACCCCAGGAATTATTGGTTCCCTGGACAAGCAGCGTTAACGCAGCGTCAAGATCCTCAAGCACATCCTTGATACTGTAATCCATCTGGGCTTCTATGCCCTTGACGCCGGCATTACCTTCCATACCGAAGGCAAAAGCCGTCATGCCGACCTGGTGTTGCCAGTCATCGGCCTTTGCCGGGATAGACAGTAAACTGGCCAGCGTAATTGCGGCAGTGATACACAACCATAATTTGTTCTTAATCGACATCGAAAACTCCTTGGCTTAAAGCGTAAATTTTCCAGGACGGGAAGCAGGGCGCTGATTATGGCGGAGCGGCCCCGAGCACATTGGCGATCACTTTCGCCGCGTTATTTCCCACCAGCGCTCCACTCGATTCAAGAGCATCGATCTGCGCGGAGTCCATGCCGAGCTCCTCACAAATCTGCGGTTGTGCTCTCCCTGTACCGCCGGCTCTGCAGGGCAGGGGCAAACCGGCGTCGGAAAATTTCCAGGGCCTGCCGGGAAGCCGGAAGTCACCGCCGTTGCGGTCGTCGACGCTCAGCGTCGCGCCCCAGTAGTCGGCCCACTCGCTGTCTGCGATCGACTTCCAGCGGACGCACTTCGCCGATGGCAATCTTGCCTTCGTCAAACTGTGCATCCAGGCCCTCCAGCGTGGAAAACGAGTAGATCCAGGCCTGAACGACGGCTTTGAGTGCCTCCAGATTGGTCCGGCGGGCAGCCGGCGTGCTGAAGCGCGGATCCGCTGCCAGATCCGGGCGGCGCATCGCGGCGACGAAAGAACCGGAAGGTAATGCTTCCCACCAGACTGATTGCAGTGACCAGTTTTTCGCCGCCCGGACCGACAAAAAACGATCCATCAGTAGCGCCGAGGATTGCCGGTTCATCCTTCAGATCCAGCGCATTGAGATCGACGTGTGCACGCTCGTTAATCGACATGATCGTTGCCGCCATCGCGACATCGATGAATTGTCCCCGAGACCGGTTTGCTGGCGTTGATTCAACGCAGCCAGAACAGCAATCGTTGCCTGCAGGCCGGCGTAAACATCAGCGTGTGATAGTGCGTCAGTCTGATCGGACTTCAGATTGTCTGCCAAAATGGCGCAGTGAATGATGCGTAAAGCCCGCTTCCGCCTGCACGGTCGGTGCGTATGCCATGCGGCCACGCCACGGCCACGCTTGCCCGTAGCCGGAAATTGCGACGTAGATCAGCCCGGGATTGCGGCGCGCCAGTGTGTCGTAATCGAGACCGAAACTGGCAAGCGTGCCGGGGCGGAAATTCTCCACAAGGATATCCGCCTGGTCGCACAGTTCGAACGCGATCTCCCGGGCCTCGGGCAGATGCAGATTGATGCAGATGTTGCGCTTGCCGGCATTCTGCTGGGCGTAATATCCCGATACGCCGTTCGGATTGACCGGTGCGGCGAAGCGGGAGACATCCGCACCGGGCGGCTCGATCTTGACCACCTGCGCGCCCAGGTCCTGCAGCGTTCGCCCGCACAGCGGGCCGGCAAGCACCCGTGAAAAATCGACGACCCTGATTCCCTCCAGCGGCGCAGACACAGCTCAGCGCCCCACGAATTTCGCGTGGCCGGGGCCGTTTTTCTGCAGTGACTCCAGGCCTATGTTCAGGTCTTCGGAGCTCCACAGCGCCTGCTGCAGCCGCTCCATTTCCCGGTCCGCCGCGGCGACTCCCTCGTCCTCGGCAAGACGGGCAAGTTGCTTGGTGATGTGGTGTGCAAGGGTCGGACCGTTGGCCAGTTCAGTCGCTACCGCCAGCGCCGCTTCCTCGAGATGCTCATCATCGACCACCCGGTTGATCAGGTTCCAGCGCTCGAGGGTCTCGGCGTCGTAACGGCGCCCCAGCATGGATATCTCTTTCGCGCGCATAGCCCCGCAGCGCGCCACCTGGCGCTGAACCGCGCCCATCAGCGGATTGATACCCAGTGTCACCTCGACCGAGCCCAACTTGGCGCTGCGCCCGGCGATGATGAAATCGCATGCCAGTGCCAGCTCGAAGCCGCCGCCGACGCACACGCCGTGCACGCTGGCGACGATCGGCAGGGGAAATGCCTCGAGCGCGGAGAGAAATTGTACCGGCGACACGGCAAGCCCTTCATCGCCTCCGGTCGCGGCCTCGAACAGGGACAGGTCGGCTCCACCGGAAAAGTGCCGGAGGCCGCTTTTGAGCAGCACTGCGCGCGCGCCGGCGGCCTTTGCCTGGTCCAGCGCATCAAGCAGCGACTGCATGAGTACGGGGCCCAGCAGGTTATGGGGGGCGTGATGCAGGGTGACCACGGCCAGACCGGAATCAACTACCCAGGAACAGGGATCAGATGTGGACACGAGACCTCCTCAGATCGACATTAAATGAACGAGTGAACAGCTACGCCGGATCGACAGCGCGGACTGGACTATCATAGTTAATCCAGGTCCGCTATAAAGGTGATATCGTGCCATTTATGGGGTTGTATTGTGCCATCTGACTACTTGTCGCCGGTTCTGCCGGTACCTGTCCTCAATGCGTCCGGATCGACCATGGGGCTGCGCGCGCTGCGCGACGAATTGCTTGACCAGGGCGTCAGTACCGCTGACCTGCTGCAGGACACCGGTATGAGCGAAGCCTGGTTTGACCGGCCAGACTTCCCGCCCGGCCAGGCCCAGCGCGTCATGATCATTCGCAATGCCTGGCGGCTGGCGCGTCGCAGCGATACCGCCCTGCGCGCAGGCAGCCGCCAGACCATCGGCGATTTCGGACTTTACGGCTACGGCATGGCCAGCAGTGACACCTTGAGCGACTGCCTGCATTTCGGGTATTCGCAGATCGAATTCGCCGGACCGGTACTCAATATTACCCGTGAAATCCGCGGCGACACTGCAGTTTTCGTCTCACAGAACCCGCTCGCGCTCGGCCCCATCCTGCCCTTTGCCGCAGAATTCTGGCGCAGTTCCATGACCAGCCTGCTCGATCTCATCATGGGCCAGCGCTTTCCCAGCACGGCAATGTTCTTTCCCTACCCTGAGCCACCACACGCCGACGCGCTGCGCGAGAAATTCCAGTGCGATCTGCATTTTGATGCCGGCGTGATGGAGTGGCATTTTGATGCCGCCTGCCTGGGCCTGCCCTGCCCCAATGCCAGCCGCTTTCTCGCCACCTTGTGCAGCGATTTCTGCGAGCGTGTGCTCACATCAGGCAAGGGTCAGACACGACTGCAACGTGAAATACGCCTGATTCTCCTGGGCAGGATCCGCGAGCAGCCGGTCGCCTCCGAGATTGCGCGGGAACTGGGATTGTCCAGGCGCTCACTCTATCGGCGGCTGTCAGAGGAACAGGCCACATTCCAGGGGCTACTGGATGACGTACGCGCTTCCGTGGCAATCCAGTTCCTGTCCTCCACCCGCCTGCCGGTGGAGGAAATAGCCGCCCGTGTAGGCATAGCGGACCCATCGAACTTCCGCAAGGCGTTCAGGCGTTGGACGGGCGCAGCGCCGAGCGCCTACCGCAAACAAAGTCCGTGATTACTGACCATGGTGCTCAATGTCTCTTTACCTGCCGGGAGAATTCCACCTCGACGATAAAGCTTCTTAGCCAATACGGGATTTGACCGTATACTCCCTTCGATGCGCGATTATTTCATCAGACGCCTGCTACTCATACCTCCGACCCTTCTCGGCGTCACCATCATTGTGTTCGCCATCACCCGCCTGGTGCCGGGCGGCCCGCTGGAGCGCGCCATCATGGAAGCCCAGCAAGTGGATGCCAGCGGCGGGGGCAGCTCGCAGGTGGCCGGACAGGGTATGGCCATCTCCGACGAGCAACTGCAACGACTGCGGGCCTATTACGGCTTCGACAAACCCGTTCTGCAAAGCTACGTGGACTGGCTGGGCAAGGTGGTAACGGGGGACCTGGGGGATTCGTACCGCTATAACGAGCCGGTGTGGGACGTAATCAAGGAGCGCTTTCCCGTGTCACTGTACTACGGACTGATGACCCTGGTGATCACCTACGCGGTGTGTATACCACTGGGCATACTCAAGGCCATACGGCACCGCACGGTTGTCGATAACGTGACTTCCGTGCTGATCTTTATCGGGTACGCCATTCCAGGTTACGCCCTGGGCTCGCTGTTGATCCTGGCGTTCTCGGTGCGGCTCGAGTGGTTCCCCATGGGGGGATTCGTCAGCTATTCGTTCGCGGAAAAAGACCTGGCGGGCAAGACGCTGGACCTGCTGCAACACTCCGTCCTGCCCCTCACCTGCTACCTGGTGGGCAGCTTTGCCCTGGTCACCCTGTTGCTTAAAAATCACCTGATGGACAATCTCTGCGCCGATTACATTCGCACCGCCGTCGCCAAAGGCGTGTCATTCCGCCGCGCGGTGACAGGGCACGCAATGCGCAACTCGCTGATACCCATCGCCACCACCTTCGGCCAGAACATCACCCTGCTGGTCTCCGGTTCATTCCTGATCGAATCCATTTTCGACATCGACGGCTTTGGTTTGTTGGGCCTCTCCGCCATTCTCGATCGCGACTACCCGGTGGTCATGGGCGTGGTGTTACTGTCCAGCCTGCTGCTGCTGATAGGCAACATCATTTCCGACATACTGGTGGCGTTTATCGACCCACGGATCAGGTTCCAGTAACGCGTGTTTCGACTCAACCCACAAACCCTGAAAAAGCTCAGGCGTTTTCGCCAGATCAAGCGTGGCTACTACAGCTTCCTCGTCCTGGCAGGCCTGCTGGTGCTGCTGGGCCTGGGGGAGTTACTGATCAACAGCCGGGCGCTGCTGGTCAAGTACGAGGGGCAGCTCTTCTTTCCAACCTATAGCGCCTTCCATCCAGGTACTGACTTTGGCCTGGACTACTCCTACGAGACCAACTATCGCGAGTTGCAGCGCAAGTTCGCGGCAGAGGGTGGCGACAACTGGGTTTTGATGCCCCTGGTGCCCTACAACCCCTACGAGAACCACGCCCCTGGGGGCATATTCACACCGCTGCCCCCCTCGGCAGATAGCCAGCACTACCTCGGCACCGATACCACCAGTCGGGATATCCTGGCGCGGTTGTTCTATGGCACCCGCATCGCCCTGCTGTTTGCCATGGCCTTCACCATCTGCGTTTACCTGGTGGGCATCTCCGTCGGTTGTGCCATGGGCTATTTTGGCGGCGTGTTCGACCTGGTTTTCCAGCGGGTGATCGAGATCTGGTCCAATATCCCGTTCCTGTACATGGTGATCATCGTGTTTTCAGTGATCCCCACCAGTGTGTCCTTGGCGAGCCGCATCGGCATCCTGCTGACTGTCATGGTGCTGTTTTCCTGGACCGGGATGACCTACTACATGAGAACGGAGACCTACAAGGAAAAGTCCAGGGACTACACCTCCGCGGCCCGCATTATCGGCGCCTCCAATACCCGGATTATCTTTCGCCATATACTGCCCAATGTACTGTCCACGCTGGTGACGTTCATGCCCTTCACTATCGTCAGCGCCATTTCCGCCATCACCGCACTGGACTTCCTGGGCTTTGGCCTGCCGCCGCCAACGCCGAGCCTGGGTGAGCTTCTGAAGCAGGGCACTGCCAACCTCAGAACCGCCCCCTGGATAGTGATATCGGCTTTCGGCACACTGGTCGCGCTGCTGACGCTGGTGACCTTCATTGGCGAGGCAGTGCGTGAATCCTTCGACCCAAAGACGTTTTCCATTTACCAATAAATCGCCACCAGGAGGCGACTTTGATGCAGATATCGGTATACAGGCTTGTGATGGGCGCGCTGCTGGCACTATTGCTGGCAGGCTGCGGCGACACGGACGAGCAAGATACCAGCCAGGCCGCAGAGCCCCAGCGGGACAATTCCCAGGAGGTTGCCGACTACTATGCGGCGAACCCGGAGTTTTTCGGCTTCAGGACGCCAGCCGATGTGCCGGCGGACCTGGTCTGGGAGAACGGCGACCACCTGCCGGAAATCGGTTCACCCCAGGCCACCAAGGGCGGCACCCTGTACGGTCGCCTGCAGGATTTTCCACGCACCCTGCGCACTATCGGACCGGACTCGAATGGCAGTTTCAGGGCACTGCTGCTGGATGACGTGGGCATGACGCTGGCAAAGGTGCACCCGGAAAACCTCGAACTCTACCCGGGCCTGGCCGAGGCCTGGGCGGTGGACTGGGAAAACAAAACGGTCTACGTCAAATTGGACCCGCGCGCCACCTACTCCGACGGCGTGCCGATCACCGCGGACGACTACCTGTTCATGTTCTGGTTCCACCGGTCGCCCTATATCAACGCGCCCTGGTATAACAATTTTTACAGCTCCCAGTACACCAACATCACACGCTACGACGATCACCTCATTTCCATCAGTATGCCCGAGGCCAAACCGGACATGCCCAACCGGGCACTGAATATCCGGCCTATTCCCCGGCACTTCTACCGGGAAACGGGCGATGACTTCACCGAACGCTACCAGTGGAAGTTCGAACCGACGCCGGGAGCCTATGTGGTCAGGGAGGAGGACATCCGCAAGGGCCGCTCGATTGCGCTGACCCGGCTGGACAACTGGTGGGCAAAGGACAAGAAATTCTATCGCTACCGCTTCAACCCCGACCGCATCCAGCTGAATGTCATCCGCGACACACCCAAGGTTTTCGAGGCCTTCAAGCGTGGCGACATCGACCAGTTCTCACTGGACCTGGCGGAGTACTGGTACCAGAAACTGCCCGACGACGACCCCGATGTGCAGGCCGGCTACATCAAAAAGGCGGTGTTCTACAACGAGCGGCCGCGGCCGCCTATCGGGCTCTGGATCAACACCTCCCAGCCGCTGCTGGACAACCGGGATGTGCGCCTGGGCATCGCCTATGCCACCAACTGGGAACTGGTGATAGAGCGATTTTTTCGCGGCGACAGCTCCCGGCTCAATACCGGTAATGACGGCTTTGGGGAGTTTTCCCACCCCACTCTCAAGGCCAGGCAATTCGATATCGAACAGGCTCAGAAGTACTTCGCCGCGGCCGGCTTCACGCAGCGCGGTCCGGACGGGATACTGGTCAATGAGGCCGGCCAGCGGCTGTCTTTCACCCTGACTTCCGGCTTCGAGAGCATGAAAGACGTGCTGACTATCCTCAAACAGGAAGCCGCCAAGGCAGGTCTGGATTTTCGCATAGAACTGCTCGACGCTACTGCCGGCTGGAAGAAAGTACAGGAGAAGAAACACGATATAGCCTTCACGGGTTTCGGGCGCTTTCTCGAGATGTATCCCCGCTACTGGGAACACTACCACTCGGACAACGCCTACGATGACGCCTTCCTCGAGGACGGCAGCATCAATCCCGAGCGCAAGCTCAAAACCCAGACCAATAACCTGGAAGCGTTCGCCGTATTCGAGATGGATCAACTCATCGATCAGTATCGCGGCTCGGAAGACCGCGAGGAAATGATCGACGTCTCACACCGCATGCTGGAACTGCATCACGATTACGCCTCTTTCGTGCCGGGCTTTTACCAGGGTTTCTTCCGGCTGGGCTACTGGCGCTGGGTGCGCTACCCGGAGGGTTTTTCCTACAAATACTCCGACGGACCCAACGAGCTGTTCGTACTCTGGATCGATACCGCGGCCAAGGAGGAAACACTGGCCGCACGCAAGGCAGGTATTCGCTTCGAGCCTTCGATTACCGTCTACGACCAGTGGGCGGAGTAAGGGGCAAACGACCATGCCGCTACTTGAAGTCGATGCACTGACCACTGAATTTGATACCGACGAAGGCGTGGTGCGCGCCGTCGACGGGGTCGGCTTCAGTGTCGAGCCGGGCGAGACCCTGGGCATTGTCGGCGAGTCGGGCTGCGGCAAGAGCGTGACCGCGCTGTCCATCATGCGCCTCCTGCCCCAGCCCATGGGGCGCATCACCGATGGCCGGATCCTGTTCAGGGGGCGCGACCTGGTGCGCGAACCCATACCACAGATGGAGAAGATCCGTGGCAATGACATCGGCATGGTTTTCCAGGAGCCGATGACGGCATTGAACCCGGTGCATACTATCGGCCGACAGCTGACTGAAGGGCTGGTCCTGCACAAGGGGCTGGAAGCCCGCCAGGCGACGCAAGAGGCCGCGGATATCCTGGCCCGGGTGGGCATCCCCGCGCCCGATATTCGCATGGGCGAGTACCCGCACCAGCTGTCGGGCGGCATGCGCCAGCGGGTGGTCATTGCCATTGCCCTCGCCTGCAAGCCGGCGCTGCTGATCGCCGACGAACCCACCACCGCCCTGGACGTGACGATCCAGGCACAGATCCTGGAGTTGATAAAGGAGCTGCAGGGGGAGATGGGCATGTCGGTCATCCTGATTACCCATGACATGGGGGTCATTGCCCAAACCTGTGACAAGGTGGTGGTTATGTACGCGGGCAAGGTCGCGGAGAAGGCGCCGGTAATCGACCTGTTCGATCGGCCCGCCCACCCCTACACGCGTGGATTGCTGGCCTCCATTCCGCGGCTGGATACTATCCCGAAATCGCGGCTTGCGGTCATCGAGGGCATGGTGCCGGGGTTGCGCGACCTGCCAGCGGGTTGCCGCTTCGCCAACCGCTGTACCCACGCCGCGAGCGTCTGTACCGAAGCCGTGCCGCCACTGCAGGCGGTGCGCGAAAACCACATGGTCAGCTGCGCGCGGTGGGCTGAGCTGTGACCCGGGCATTGCTCGAAGTGGATGACCTGAAAATGCACTTCCCGGTGCGGGAAGGGCTGTTGCTGCGTTCGCACAAATTCAATCGCGCGGTCGATGGCGTGTCACTGCGGATAGGCCCGGGAGAGACGCTGGGGCTGGTTGGTGAATCCGGCTGTGGGAAATCAACGCTGGGCCGTTGCATCGCCCGGCTGTACCGGCCCACCGCAGGTATGATCCGTTTCCAGGGGCAGGACATAACCGCCATGGGGGGCAGGTCGCTGCGGCCCATGCGCCAGAATATCCAGATGATTTTTCAGGACCCCATGGAATCACTGAATGCCAGGCATACGGTGGGCGATATCCTGGAGGAGCCGTTTGTCGTGCAGCGTATGGGCGACCGGGCCTGGCGCAGCAAGCGGGTCACCGAGCTGCTCAACATCGTCGGTCTGCCGGCGCGATCAGTAACGCGCTACCCCTTCGAATTCTCCGGCGGCCAGCGCCAGCGCATCGGTATCGCCCGCGCCATCGCGCTCAACCCCAAACTGGTGATATGTGATGAACCGGTATCGGCCCTGGACGTATCGATCCAGAGCCAGATTCTCAACCTGCTGGTGGACCTGCAGCGGGAATTCAATTTGTCCTATCTCTTTATTGCTCACGACCTGGCGGTGGTAAAGCATGTGTCGGACCGCGTTGCCATCATGTACCTGGGCAAAATTATCGAAACCGCCGACAGCGAGACGATCTATCGCGACGCGAGGCATCCGTACACCCAGAGCCTCATCTCGGCCATCCCCGTCCCCGATCCTCACCACCAGCCGTCCAGGCAGATTCTGCAGGGTGATGTACCCTCGCCGATCAACCCGCCGGCGGGTTGCCATTTCCACCCCCGTTGCCCCATCGCTGAAGCGCGGTGCCAGCAGCAGGAACCCGCACTGCGCGATCTGGGTGCGGCACACCTGGGCGCCTGCCACCTCGCCGTCACAGGTTGACTCGGCATGCGCTCAAGCGCTTATGCGGGAATCCGTTGCAGATTACTGTATTTGACGGCTTCCGTTGAGGTCGCAAAGATCAACTGGCGACCCTCCCAGAGGTACCAGACGGGGCTCATCTGCACCGTACCGTCACGCCGTTTGGTGTCGATGATCGCCTGACGGAGGCCTTGGTTGAGGTGAACAGCGCCGACTTCCGAACTTGACACGGTCTACTGGGCAATCGGCATCAGTTCGGTGGGCGCCGAAGAGGACACCTATGGCAGGATTCATGTGGAGTTTCCTTTGCAGTTCGTCAGGGAGTGGACATCCGTCAGTAACAAGCAGGATCTGTCCTTTCATTTCATCAGTTCCAGCGACATTTCGGAGGACTCAAGCACGATGTGGGTCCGCGAGAAAATTCGTGCAGAAAAATCCCTGTTCGGGTTTGCTGAGGGAACAAACCTGCGCGTCATATCGTATCGGCCTGACTACATCGGGCCCACCACAGAGCAAGCGGATTTAAGCCAGGAGCTGCTTTACTGGTTCTTCCGTCCGGTTGGTGCTGCGGTGCGTGCAACTGAAATCGGCAAGGCGATGCTTGAACTGACTGCCCGCGGATCGACTTTCAAAAATGGAACGAAAATCAGCACATCCGCTATCGTGCAATACAGCAAGGCGTATGATCAGCGGCAAAACCGCTGAAGTTCCCGGAGAGCACACATCGCGGGAAATTCCTGCTCACGTGACGGATTACCCGACCTGCTGCTGCGGCATCTCAGGTGGGCTCCGCCTCGGTATCCATGTGTATGAAATAGACGGTTGTTCCCACTCCGGCAAGAAACAGGCACAAGGCAACGGTGCCCGCGAATATAGGTCCTGCGACCGTGACGCCTCGAGTCGCCAACATCGCAACAATCTGGGCGTTACTCTCGGCAAGATAGAGGGACATGGCAATCACCATGAGAGATGCAAGCAAGTACAACAGGGTAACCAGCCACCTCATCATTCTATTGAGCAAGTGCTTTCCGGCGAACACGGAAACGATACTTGCGAACGTAATCGTCAACCAGGTCTCGAACTGCGTAGACATCGCCTCTTCATTCATCCTTATCAGCTCAAGAGCTTCAGCAAGTGTAAGCGCATCCATTAGATCACCTGCCTGTATGTTAAAGAGAAGTCTTTCCCTGAAAACGCGGATTTTTTCCGCGATCCAGCGAAAAGCAGTCCAACCAGGTCCAGCCAGATCGATCTTGGATTCACTGCTTTTCCAACCAGACGCCGGCCTGCTTCTGCGCTAACCGAACCAGGTCACCCTGAGCCAAACCCACGTCAATCAGGTGCAACCCCCAGCCCGGAAGGAAATCCTCGACGTCATCCACCCGGGGATCGTCGGGGTCTCCGTTTATGGTGATAGCGAGATAGCCCTTACCATCCTCCTCAATACACTCACCCTCGAACAACCCGGGCAGCTTCACAAATGGGGTAGTTATGGTCTGGTTCAGCGCCGGGTCGGTGTATGGCTGCAACTGGGTCAGGGAGAAGATAGCATCCAGTTCCAGTCGTCCCGCACCCAGGTCTACCGGATGGGTGCAGGCAGCACGAGTCTCCGGACTGTCGGTAACACCAAAAACAGCTTCCCCGGGTACCGGCGGTGCAGTCTCCCGGAAACTGGTGTAATTGACGAAACAGTTCGTATCATTGTCGAAGGTACACGGCGGCGTGACTTCGAATGAGGCGCCTACTTCTGCATCATTTGGTAAAGCCACACCCATACCGATCAGATGCGAAGCTATCATCCTGCTCGAAAGGTAGGGGTCACCCTCGATCTCTTCCTGAATAAGCCGGATCAAGTGGGTGCTGCCCTGTGAGTGGCCGATAAGTATAAAACCACGCCCCTCTGCATTGGCAACGTAGTATTTGAAGGCATCGAGTACATCGGCATAGGCCACCCCCGAAATTTCAGGGTCATTGTACTTCCCGGAAAACAAGGCAGAAACCGTGATCTGCCTGTACAGCGGCGCAAACATCCTGCAGACGGTCCGGTAACGTGCCGCCTGAATATATGTAACGCCTATCTCGGCGTCCGCGACAAGGTCGGAGTTATCGGTGACGTCCCTGCTGACCGTCGGGTAAACATAGAAACAATCCACCTGCGAATCGTCCACAGCGGGCGACTCTTCGAGCTGTGTAGTCCCATCAGCAAAGACAAGCGTCGTCGAGAGATCCCAATGGCAGACATTGAATTCATCCTCGATGTCCGGCCGGCACAACCAGTTCTGCTGGCCACCATATAGCTCGCTGGTATAGCCCTCATATGGATTTGGATCATTGACCTCTTTATCGACATTGTTGTTATTGTTGTTATTGCCGCAGGCGCTCAAAAGCAGAACAAACAGCAGCAGGGAAAACACTCTCATCTTCAATTCTCCACGGGTGAGGTAACTGAAGCCAGGGGTTATACCCCCCGCCGTCAAAAGCAAGTTCCCATTATTGAATAAAAAAAGGCCACACGGAAGGCGGCCTTTTTTGCGATTTGGTAGGACCAGGCGGATTGATCAAAACGCGATTGCCTCTCGCGTTTTGACCCCTTCGGGGCGTCGTCGCTGGCTCCTCCGTCCAAATCACTCCTCGGGTCGTGATTTGTCGACCGCCTTCGACGTTTTGGGCCAGCTACACCCCCCAAACGAAAAACCCCCGCCGCTGGCGAGGGTTTCACGTTTGGTAGGACCAGGCGGATTCGAACCGCCGACCTCTACCATGTCAAGGTAGCGCTCTAACCAACTGAGCTATGGTCCTGTGGGGGAGCGCATTATATGCGGCTACCCGCCCGGGCTCAACTGTGCGGGGCCAGAAAATTCCACCGGGACAGCCCACCGGGCATTGCTGCTCAGCGCAGATAGGCGGACGGGAAGTAGCTGCGACAGTCGGTCAGCACCTCTTCGGCCTTGCGCGCATCGCCCAGCCTGCGATAGCTGCCAACGAGCAGGTCACAGGCGCCCTTGTGCCAGGGCATGATTTCGCGCACCGCCCGGGCGTAACGTAAGGCATTGGCAGTGTCGCCTGCCCGGTTGCTATTGGCGGCAACCGCCAGATCGCGCCAGGGGCCGGGGGAGGATGGCAGCCATTCGCTTTGGGGGACTGTGGCCGTGCGGGCCAGCAACCAGGAGACCGCGTCACTGTAAACCGGCTGCCAGCGGCCGGTGGCAACCAGCTCCCGCAACTTCTGCTGGCCCTGCCCGCGGGCGTGGGGCCAAAGCACATAGTCGGCGCCACTGCTCTCCACCAGTTGCAGCCAGCCGGGGCTGGAGCCCAGCACGGTGACGTAACGCAGGTAGGTTTCGTCGTCGTAAACGGTATCGGCGCGGCCGTCCACATAGACTTTCAGCTTGCCGTCGGTGCGCCAGTGAATATAGCCGCCCCAGTTCCACAGGGCGAAGGCGTTGCCGGAAATGTCATTTGCCTCGATGAAATTCAGCATCTCAACCGGGTAACTGTACTCCGCGGTCAGGTAATGAAACGCAGGGCCCGACTGCACCGGATAGGGCAGGATGCGGTAAAGCGCATAGACCAGTGCCAGCCCCGCCAACAGCGGGGTGAACTTTTCCACCCGTGACTTTTGCAGGCACAGGGCCAGCAGAGGCGCCAGCATCACCGCCAGGGAGATGCCGAACAGGGGGATGAAGCGGCGACTGGTCAGGGCCATGGCCAGGGTCAGGGCGGTGAGCGCCATGCCCTCCCAGGGCACTTCGAGGCGACGCCGCACTGCGGGCACCAGGTATACGGGGGCAAGCAGCGGTAACCACATCAGCGAGAAAAACAGCGGTGAAGTGATACCCCCGGGCTTGAAGGGTGACAGCCATTCGCCGAGTTGCCTGAAGGGCGAGGCCTCGTCAAAGGCGTAAGTCAGGGGATACAGGAACACCTTGAACCCCGAGGGGTTGAGCATGCAGGCCAACAGGCAGATCGCCCCCACCTGCGCCGCCGCGCGCAAGCCGGCGACACCGGGCTGGCGCCAGGGAAACAGCAGGATGCCCAGTGCCATCAGGCCGAAGAAGAAACCACCGTGCAGGTTCACCCAGAACAGGAAAAGCAGCGCCAGCAACCAGGTTCTGGCCTCGCGCTGCAGGCGCAGCAACAGCAACAGGCTGAACCCCAGCAGGGAATACAAATGGGGACGCACGTCCAGGAAGGGCGCCGCATTGGCAAGGGCAAGGCCGGTGCAAACCAGCGCCGCCAGGGGGCTGCCGCTGGAGCGGGTCAACGCGACCAGCAGGGTGCCGAACGTGGCGATAACCAGCAGCCATTTCCAGTAGACCAGGCTCTGCACACCCCAGGCGCTCACCCAGCCGTAGTAGATCAGGTCCGCCAGCCACTCGTGATTCAGCCAGTCCACGCCATGGGCGGTAAAGGACCAGTCATCGACCATCCACAGGCTGCCGGTCTGCAAAAGTTCGCGGCCGGCGGCGATATGCCACCACATATCCGAGCCCGCCATTTCGGTATAGCCATAGGACAGGAACAATACACCTGCCGCCAGCAGCACCAGCAGGTTGCCGGCGCGGACACCCCGGGCCTCTGTCGCTATACCGCCAGCCACTGCACACCCCGCCTGACCAGCCATTTACGCAGCTCCTCGATGCCAAAGATCAGCCAGGGCGCCAGCGCAATGATGCCCCAGACCCACAGGGGCAGCGGACCGGTGGAAAAGAACCGGTGAAACAGCGGGATATACAGGATCGCCAGAATGAACAGGACCTCCACCAGCAGGCCTGCCCAGATCCACAGGTTAGGGCGCAGCAGATAGGGCAAGGCGCTCAGGCGATTGCTGCGGCAGGCCAGCACATTGCCGATCTGGCAGAAAATGATGGTCGCCAGGAAGGCCCCTGTTGCCTGCCCGTACAGCAGCGTATCACTGGCCAGGGGCTGGGCCCACTGCCAGCCCCCGGCATCCAGCAGCAGGAAGAAAACCAGGAAGGACAGGGCCGCCTCCGCGGGGCCGATGATGCCGTAGCTGCGGACGAAGGTGCGGTAGCTCACCAGCCGCTCATCCCGGCGCCGCGGCGGCCGCTGCATCACATCCTTCTCCGGCGGCTCGTTGCCCAGGCCGATAGCAGGCAGGATATCGGTGATCAGGTCGATAGCCAGAATCTGGACCACGGTAATGGGAAGCGGGATCGGGAACAGCACGTAGGCGACAAAGGGCAGGATCTCCGGAATATTGCTGGTCAGTATATAGGTAATGAACTTCTTGATGTTGTCGTAGACCGCCCGCCCCTCCTCCACCGCTTTCACAATGGTGGCGAAGTTGTCGTCCAGCAGGATGATATCCGAAGCCTCCTTGGCCACATCGGTGCCACGCCGGCCCATGGCGACGCCGATATCCGCCCGCTTCAGTGCCGGTGCATCGTTGACCCCGTCACCGGTCACCGCCACCACCTCACCCAGTTCCTTGAAAGCCTCCACAATGGTGAGCTTCTGCTCCGGGGCGATACGGGCGAACAGCACCTGGTCGTCACGCAATATTTGCAGCAACTCGGGGCGGCTCATCGCGTCCAGTTGCTCACCCTCGATGACCCTCGATTGCTGCACGATGCCCAGCTTGCGGGCGATGTAGTCAACGGTTTCAGCCTTGTCGCCACTCATGACGACAACCCGGATGCCGGCGCTGTGACAGGCCGCCACCGCCGCAGCCACCTCCGGACGGGGCGGGTCGACCATTGCCACCAGGGCGACGAAGACCAGTTGCTCCTCCGGGGCTTCCGGGGCGTCCGCCACGCGATAGGCCAGTGCCAGCACCCGCAACCCCTGGGCGGCGTAGTGATCGGCCTGCTCTTTAAGCCCGCTGCGCTCATCGTCACCAAGGTCACGGGCCTCTCCCTGGCTGTGCACCTGGCTGCAGCGATCGATAATCACGTCCGGCGCGCCTTTCACCGTCATGTACAGCGCGCCGTCAGAGGTGCGGTGGGTCGCGCTCATGTATTTCAGCTCGGCGTCGAAAGGGCGACTGCCCACCGGCTCGAAGCGCTGGCGGATCTCCTCGTAACCGCCCCGGTCATCGGCGAATTCCGCCAGCGCCAGTTCGGTGGGATCGCCGTGAAAACCATCATGCTCGCCGGCGCCGTTACCGGTGGCGATGACTTCGTTGCACAGCGCCATGATTTCCGTCGCGGGCCGGGCCGCCGCCAGTTGCTCGTAGCCGGCGGCATCCTCCCGCCCTACTTCGCTGAAGTCCAGGTACAGGGTTTCCACGTGCAGCTTGTTGCAGGTGAGAGTGCCTGTCTTGTCCGTGCAGATCACAGTGGTGGACCCCAGGGTCTCCACCGACAGGATATGCTTGACCAGCGCGTTGCGCCGGCCCATCCGCACCGAGGACTGGGTGAGCGCCAGGGTGACCGTGGGCAGCAGGCCTTCCGGCACGTTGGCCACAATAATGCCGATGGCGAAGATCAGGTTGGTCCAGAAGGGGTTGCCGATGAAGAAGCCTATGGCAAAAAATGACAGACCTATACCCAGCGCCAGCCAGGTTATGCGGCGCACGAAGTAGCTCAGCTCCAGCTGCATCGGCGTGAGGTCCTGGGTTACCCCCTGGGACAGCTCCGAGATAGAGCCGATGGTAGTGGAGCGGCCGGTGCGGGTGGTGATGATGCGCCCGCCGCCCTTGAGTACGGTGGCGCCTGAACTGACCATGCTTTGGGGCCCGACCTGCTGCTCCAGCACGGTCTTGATTACAGGCTCAGACTCGCCCGTGAGGATGGACTCATCGAGCACCAGCTGATCACCCTGCAGCAGCACCCCGTCCACCGGAATCTTGTCACCTTCCTGCACAAACAGGATATCGCCCGGCACCACCTCCTTCGCGTCCAGTGCCTGCTCCGTGCCGTCCCGCAGCAGCACTACCTCCCGGGGAATGTAGTCGAGAAAGGAGAGCATCAACTTCTCAACCTTGTAGTTTTGCAGGAATGACACCAGGGCATTGAGCACTACCACCCCGAGCAGGGCGGCGCCGATCAGTTCATAGCCCTCACCGGGACTGAGGTGGTCGGCAAAAAACGCGAGGCCCGCTGCCGCGAGCAGCAGCAGGGGGAACAGGGCGAGGAATTCCTGCAGCAGCATCCGCCAGGGTGAGCGGCTGCGGTGGAAGCGGATCTGGTTCAGGCCATACTGCCCCTGCCTGTGTACCGCCTCGGCCTGGCCCAGGCCCTGCTCACTGCTGTCGAGGGCCTGCAGCAGTTGCTCACGGGACAAGCCGGCAGCTTCAACCACAGGGTCGTCCCATCAAAAACCCGCCCATTTCAAACTATCCCGATGCTTACCGTTGCGCTGAAAATATACACTTTGCCGCAACGTGTACAGCCGGAACAAATAGTTCCTTTCGCACACCATGCGGATAGTCGGCAGCCGGGAACGGGTGTGCTAACGTGCTCACTTGACCGAAATCAAATCCCTCGCAAATAAAGCCGCCACTGCATGCACAGCCGAGCCGGAAGCAAACCACACGCGCTAGACTGCCAGGGTGCAAACCTTCAACCCAAATACCTGCAGGCATTGCCGGAGTCCCGGCAGTTCCGCAAACCCTGACTGACGGGGCAGCCAGTTTATGACCACGTCAGTTGATATCCCCGCCGCCGACCAGCTGAAAGAAAACGCGGAGCTGCATGACTACCTGGTTCGACGGGTTGGAAAGGCGCACCTGCGGCAGCGTATCGGTGTTGAGACAGAACATGCCGCGGACCGCTTTGGCCAGGGTCGAACCTTTATTCACATTGAAAACTGGAATGCGGCTGCCGCCCTTATCCGGTTTGTGTTGAAGATAACCAACCTGTCACGACGCGGCGTGGCCAACATGCTGAATTTCCAGGTGCGCCACAACCACGTGGCATTGCCCCGCCTGCCGCAACCGTTTGCCGGCTTGACGATACTGCAATTGAGCGATTTGCACCTGGACTCAGTGGCGGTGTTCCCCGATCGCCTCGCGCAAAAAGTCCGCGACCTGGACTACGACCTGTGCGTGCTTACCGGTGACTACCTTTTTCGTACCCACGGGTCTCATGACGCTGCGATGAAGGGGCTGGAGCGCCTCTGCCGGGAGATCGACAGGGACATTTATGCCGTCCTTGGCAATCATGACAGTATCCTTATGACAAAGCCGATTGAGTCCCTCGGGATCCAGCTGTTACTGAATGAAAATACCAGGATTGAGCGCGAGGGCGACTCGATTTATCTGGCCGGAATCGATGACCCGCACTATTTTTCCGCCGACAACCTGGAGAAGGCCTACGAGGGAATCCCTGATAACGCCATATCACTGTTGCTTGCCCACTCACCGGAGATCTATCGTCACGCCGCCTACGTCGGATTCGACTTCATGATGTGTGGCCATACCCATGGCGGCCAGATTTGCCTGCCTGGTGGCATGGCGCTCGCCTACAACTCCTCCGCACCCCGGTACACCGGCGCAGGGGCCTGGTCGTACGACCTGATGCAGGGCTATACCTCGGTGGGTACCGGCAGCTCCGTGGTTCCGGCGCGTTTTAACTGTCCGCCGGAGATTACCCTGCATCACCTGGGCGCACCATGACCCGGTGTGATGGGTCCCTAATAAGGTTTTTTGCGGATGTGCAGCGAGTAGAGCGGCCTGGAGACGAGCATCTGGATCAGCGTAAAAATCAGGGTCAGCAGTAGTGCCCACCACCACTGCCCTCCCAGAACGACAACCGCAAAAATCGACGGGAGAAGCGATTCGGGGACCTGATCCCAGCCCACGCAGCGGGCACCGGGTTTGAGGGCTTTCCTGCGCTTGACGAAACTGGAACACAGGTCACCCGCCATGACCAGCATCCCGAACACCAGACCGAACCCCACGCCATAGCCGAACAGCGCGGATAGCGCACAGGAGCTGGCAAGGGCTGCAAGGAATCCACGCCAGGTCTTGGATGAACCGAACAGTGGGTGACCATCTGCCAGCCGCTTCCCCCGGTCCAGGGGGATGTCGCCAAAAGATTGAAAAAAACGGGTAGCGAGTACCGGCGCGCCATTGGTTGCCAGCAGCATCACCAGGACTTCCAGTATTATTTCCAGCATGTCCAATCACACAGGTCTCGGTCCATACATGTAGAATAGACCAGTGCGAAAAAAGTTAACTGACCTGGCGCAATCGCACCCGCATCGGCCGCAGTTCCCGTTGCTCCGGTTTGCCATCAAAGTGGCCCGGGAGCGCGCAGCCACAGGCAGTGCAGCAACCGCGTGAATCAAGCCCCCAGCGCCCCAGCCTGTGCCAGTCCCGCTCGATCAACAGCTCGCCACAGCTATGGCACCAGGTGCTGCCACCGGCCGGGTCGTGCACGTTGCCGGTATAGGCATACCTGACGCCGTTGGCGCGCGCGATATCCCGGGCCATGCCCAGGGTGGCCGCGGGAGTTCGCTCGATGTCGCGCATTTTCCAGTCGGGGTGGAATGCGGTGAAATGCATAGGCACATCCGGTCCCAGGTGCTCCACCACCCAGCGGGTCATCTCGTTGAGTTCACCCTCGGAATCGTTTTCGCCGGGGATGAGCAGGGTGGTCAGCTCCAGCCAGCAGTCGGTCTCATGCTTTATATACTCCAGTGTCTCCAGCACGGGCGCGAGATGTCCGCCGCAGATTTTGTAGTAGAAGCGGTCGGTAAAAGCCTTCAGGTCGACATTCGCCGCATCGATCCCCTGAAAGAACTCCACTCTCGGTTCCGGATCGATATAGCCCGCGGTGACGGCGACGGTCCTGATATCGCGCTCGCGACAGGCGGCGGCGACATCCAGCGCGTACTCGAGGAAAATGATCGGGTCATTGTAGGTGAACGCCACACTGCGGCAGCCCAGTTCCTGCGCCGCCCGGGCCAGCTCTTCCGGGCTGGCTTTATCTGCAAGGGTGTCCATCTCCCGGGACTTGGTCATATCCCAGTTCTGGCAAAACTTGCAGGCCAGGTTGCAACCCGCCGTGCCGAAGGACAACACGCCGCTGCCGGGATAGAAATGGTTCAGTGGTTTCTTCTCGATAGGATCGACGCAGAAGCCGCTGGAGCGACCGTAGCTGACGAGCTTTACCTCACCATCGAGACGCTGGCGCACATAGCACAGACCCCGCTGCCCCTCCTGCAAATGACAGTGGCGCGGGCACAGGTCGCACTGGAGCTGGCCATTGGCCAGCTGGTGCCAGTACCGGGTTGAGACTATTGTTTCATTCATAACCTTGTATTTAAGGGCAATATACCCATATTACAAGTATGGATATAGAAATCATCGCCCAGGGGGGCCTGCAAATTTGATGACTGTCCGAAAACCCGCTGTGGCGGATCTGTTCTATGAGGCAGATTCTGATCGCCTTGACCGGCATATCGACGCCCTGATGGGGGCGGTTACCGCACCCGCCGCGAGCCCGCCCAAGGGCCTGATCGTGCCGCACGCGGGATACGTCTACTCGGGACAAACCGCTGCCCGGGCCTACAGTTGCCTGCTGCCGCACAGGGATAGGATCGAGCGGGTAATACTGTTGGGACCAGCTCACCGGGTCTACCTGCGGGGCATGGCCGTACCGTCAGTGGACGCATTCGCCACGCCGTTCGGGGATATACCCCTGGACCGGGCCAGCATCGAGCAGATTGTGGCTATGCCGGGAATGTGCGTGTCCGACGAGGCCCACCAGGCAGAGCACAGCCTGGAGGTCCAGTTGCCGTTCCTGCAACGCGTGCTCGGGCATTTTTCCCTGGTGCCGGTAGTAGTCGGTGACTGCGATCCCGACAAGGTGGCGGCGGTCGTGGACGCCCTGTGGGGCGGGCCGGAGACGCTGCTGGTGGTCAGTACGGACCTGTCCCACTTCCACAGTTACGAGGAGGCCCGCAAGCTGGACTCGCGGACCTGTGAACGCCTGCTGGCCAGGGACAGCACACTGACCGGTGAGGACGCCTGCGGTGCCTATGCCCTCAACGGCCTGATGCGCAGCCGACACAGCCGCCAGCTTGCGCTGGACTTGCTGGATCTGTGCAACTCAGGCGATACCGCCGGCGACAAATCCAGGGTGGTAGGTTATGGCGCCTTCGTACTGCATTGAGCTGACCGCGGCCGAACGGCAGCGGCTGCTGGTCATCGCCCGCAGCAGCATGCGGGCCGGTTCGCGCGACAGTGATGAGGCACCTCTGCATGACGGTTTGACACCGGCCTTGCAGGAAAGACGGGGTGTATTTGTCACCCTGACCCGGAACGCCAGGCTGCGCGGTTGCATCGGCACTCTCGAGCCGGTTGCACCGCTGGCAAGGGCGGTAGCCGATTCGGCACACAGTGCAGCTTTCCGCGATCCGCGTTTCCCACCGATGCGGCTGGAGGAACTGGAAAAAATCACTATCGAAATCTCGGTTCTGACGCCGACCCGGCCGCTGGCTGCTGCGAGCCGGGAGATATTGCTCGACCGGCTGCGACCGGGCGTCGACGGCCTGGTGTTGCAGGACGGGCGGCATCGCTCGACCTTTCTGCCCAAAGTCTGGGAGCAATTACCGGATCCACGGGACTTCCTTGCCCAGCTGCTGGCCAAGGCCGGCCTGCCGGCTGACCACTGGTCTCCCTCCTTGCAACTGCATCGCTATGGGGCACTGACATTTGGCGATCAAGGCTGCCTCCAGACCTGAGCCCTGTAATGGCAAGGCCTGCCCGGCTCAATCAACCACGCGAAAGATCCGCAGGTCACCGACGAACAGCTGGAAGGTGCCGTAAAGCTGCCGGTGCAGCAGTAGCTCCGGCATGAAGTTTGTCACCGCGATATGCTGTTCCTGTACCAGGTGCGGGTGGCGCCCCGCCAGCGCATCCCGGTAAAAGCGCACGTATTCGGGCCTGGTTTTAACCAACCGCGCGGGGTCGTCCACCAGGGGGCCGTTCAGCTCATTGGCAAAGGCCGTGTCGTACCAGTTTTCACTGAGAATCAGATAATTAGCCTGGCGCAGCGCGGCGGCGTCACCGGCGGCATACTCGGGGTGGAACAGGCGGCTGCCGGCACCGGCTCCGGCCGGGGGATTGACATAGAAGCTGTAAAACACCCGGGCATCCGGGTGTTCCCGGTACCACTGGCGCAGCTCCAGGCGCGGATCCCGGTGGTAGTCAGCCACCAGATCCACCGCCAGCAGCGCCGGCCAGCTGAAGAACAGCAGCATAAACCAGCGCCGCTGCGCCCAGGGCGTGGCGAACAGGCCGAGGGCGGCCAGCAGCGCGGCGGCCGGCAGCAACGGCAGGTAGTGGCGGTAATAGGTCACGGGGGCAACAAATGCCATATAAAGCGCGAACACGAGCACCGGCGCGAGGCACAGCCACGCCCGCAGCGCGCTGCGCTCCCCGGACAGGGCGCGCACGCCGGCGGGGAGAAACAAGCAGGCAGGGAGACCCAGGCCCACCAACAGGACGAGGGGCAGGTTGAGCAGGTTGCGCAGCCACTTGTGCCAGCCGATGGCTGCGTAGCCCGTGCCGAAGCTGCCCGTGAGGCCACCGGTGGTATAGCTGGCGATAAGATCCACCCGGCACAGCAGATAGGCGAGCGGCGGCACGAATAGCCAGAACACTGCCATGGGGCGATGGATAGCGCGCCAGGGAATCGCCAGATACCACAGGGCCAACAGCGGGTAGAGCCGCGCCCGCTGGAAGTCCGCATTGCTGAGCAGGCCGAACAGGACTGCGGTAGCAACGATCACCAGCGCGACGCGACGCGGGCTCATGCCGTGACTGAGGTACTGCCAGGCCCGCAGCGGCGTCAAGGCGACGTAAGCAAACAGGGCAAAGACCCAGTACTTGGTCCAGATGGCAGGCACCAGCAGCAGGGGTGTGGCAAGCAGCAGGCCGCGCTTGCCGCGGCTGAGGCAATACACCATCAGCGCGAGAAACAGGTAGATAAACAACACCGAGGGCGCGTCCACGGTCCCGCTGTGGGATTCACTGATATGGAAGCCCGACAGGGCCAACAGCGCGCCCGCACTCCATCCCACGCCGGGCCGGGCAGGCACCAGCAGCAGGCCAATCAGCGCTATTACCGTGGCAGTCAGCGCCCCGGCGACCGCGGAGTAGTTGCGGGCCACCCGAATATGGTCGGCACTGTGGCAGTAGGCCTTTGCCGCCCGCGGGTCGCCCGCAGTCCCCGGGGGCGGCGCGGCGTCCACCAGGCTGGCCAGCCCTATGGTCTGGCGGCCGATGAACGTCGAGTAGCCAAACCCCTCCAGGGCGGCCCTGCAGGAGCCTCCCTCGTCAAAGTTAACCAGGGTAAAGCTGCCCGGATAATCCCAGTGCCAGCCAAGCGACTGCACACTGTAAAGACGCGGCGCAAGCGCCAGCAGAAACAGCAAGCCGAGGTACAGCAGACGCCGCCCGCTCAGAAGGGGGGCTGCCCGGTTTGGTGGTGTGATGGCTGCTGACGACATGGTGGCCAGTATTGCCTGCCGCGCCGCAGAAATAAATCGGCAGGTGGGTTTTCAGGCTACCGTTCTGGCACACCCTCCAGCCTTGAACCACGCCCGAACCAACCCGGTTCGATAAATCCCCCGCATCTAACGGGTTCCCGTTTAGATGCCAAAAGATCTAGGTAACCCCGCCAATCACTGCCCGATGCTGCTGTCCAACGTCCTACACTAAGCGTGAAGAGCCCTGAAAAGCTGCAACTCCGGCCAGACCATGGGGCTGCAAATAAGGAGACCCGGACATGAAACGCCATTATTTTATCAGTGATGACCTCGACGAACTGACCGAGATCGAGCGCGGTCTGGACGCGGCCGGCATCACGCCACCACAGGTCCACGTGCTGAGCAACGACGACGCCGGCCTCACCCTGAAACAATTGCACCAGGTGGAGGCCGTGTTGCGCAAGGACGTGGTCCACGGAACCGAGCGGGGCGCCGTGGTGGGCATCGCCTGCGCGGCGGCCATCCTGTTGCTGTTCTGGATTTCGGGCCTGGCTGACAGCTATACCTGGGTGCCACCCATATTCCTGGCGATAGTCGTGCTGGGCTTCTGCACCTGGGAGGGAGGCCTGATCGGCATTCAGGAACCGAATGTCAACTTCCGGCGCTTTGAGGAAGAGTTGCAGGCCGGTAAACACATCCTGCTGGTGGATGTAGACGACCACCAGACCCAGGCGTTGCGCCACATCGCCGTGGCCCATCCGGGGCTGGAAGCGGCCGGAGTGGGCGAGGCGACACCCGGCTGGGTAATCGGAGCCCAGCAGAAGTGGTCCCGGTTCCTGGAGCTGGCGCCCTGACTGGAACCTCTGCCGGGAAGTTACTTCGGTGACGTCTCTGGATTTTTCTCCACCGGGACCTGCTCCGGCCCGCGAGGGTCGAGGTCAAAGCTGGCGGGGGCGACTTCCGATGCCGCGGCGGAGAACGGCACTTGCTCCGAGACGGGAATCGCCCGCGCGTCCCGCAGCTGCAGTGCAATATAAGCCATAAACAGCAGGCACAGAACTGCGAACGACCAGAACAGTACCGGCGCGCCCAGGACACTCATCAGCTGGCCCAGGACCAGGGGAGCGGATACCGCACCGACCGCATTCAACAGCAGCACCGATGTACCTATTTCGACAAACTCCGAGCCCTGCGATACATCCGCGGCGGTTGCCAGCGAGATAGCGTAGATCGGCATGACCATCGCGCCAAACAGGAAAACCATCGGCAGGTGCCAGGATTCACCGGTGCTCATGGCAACGGCGACGGAGGCAATTGCGCCGCCCAGGCACAACAGCAGCATCACCTTGCGCCGGTCCATGCGGTCAGAGAGCAGCCCGATGGGGTATTGGAGCAGTGCTCCACCTAGAATGGCGGCGCTGATAAACCAGCTGATGTCGGCCTGGGATTGGCTGTAGCCGCGGGCAAATACTGCCCCCAGGGACCAGAAACTGCCCACCACCAGTCCGGACAACAGGGCCCCGGCGAAAGCCGATCTGGAGCGCCGGTATAACAGTCCGAAACGAATGCGGGTGCTCTCCAGCGGCGCCGGGGCGAGGCGCCTGGTCATGCCCACCGGCACAATCGCAAGCACCAGGAAAACCGCCGCCAGGGTGAAAGGGGTTGCCGACTCAACCGGCCCGACATTGATCAGGGCCTGACCGAGCGCCATCGAAAGCAGCAGGATAAAGGTATACACCGAAAGAATCCGTCCCCGGGATTCCGTCGTGGCCTGGCTGTTGAGCCAGCTTTCGATAACCGTATAAAGGCTGGAGATAGCCACCCCGGTCAGGAAACGCAGCACCAGCAGGAACTGCCAGCCATCAAGCATCTCCGCGCAGAGAATGGCGCTGGTCATTATCGCCGTCAATACGGCAAAGCTGCGGATATGCCCGGCCCTGGCGATAGTGGCGGATACCGCGATACAACCGACGATAAACCCGAGAAAGTAGCAGGACGCGCTCAGTCCTATCATGAAATCCGACAGACCGTTGGCACTGGCCCGCAGCGGCAGCAGAGTGAGCTGCATGCCGTGGCCGATGAGCAGCAGGGCTGTCGACAGGAGCAGTGACGTGACCGTGGCCAGGGCTTTCATGAAAAAAATTCGCTACCGCAGAGGTATAAGCAACAAGCATAAGGTTTTTTCAGGGGCTGGCAAGCTGCCCGACCGGCAGCAGCCCGGCAGCGGACAAGCAGATGCGCTGTCATCCGCGATACAGCGCCCGCACTGTACCGCGAGCGCCGGTGCAACATATCAACCCTGCGCTTATGCCACCTCCGGCAAAAACTTGTACAATCGGCCCAACCCGGGCATCCGCCCCAGTCGGGAGACTATCGCCATGTTTGAAGATGAACACCCCGCGCGCCGCGCGGCATTGCTCTCAAGGGAGTACGTGCACAGCAAGAATAGAGAGGGCTGGCTGGGACTCTACGCGGAAAACGCGATAATCGAAGACCCCATCGGGGTGTCGGTTATCGACCCTGAAGGCAAGGGCCATCGCGGCCCGGCCGCGAGGGAGGCGTTCTGGGATAATTTTATCGCGCCGGCGAACATCCACATCGACATCCTGGACTCCTACGCCGCGGGCAACGAGGTGGCGAACCATGTGGTGCTGACAGTGACCATCGAGCTCGGTGAGGGCAAGGCCATGCAGCAGAAGGTTCACGGTGTGTTCACCTACGAGGTGGACGACCAGGGCAAGCTGCTGGCTTTGCGCGGTTACTGGGAGACAGCGGATCCCCGCAACCAGATGGTGGAGGTCAGCAGCGACGAGGCTGACAGCGCGGCGGGTTAAGCATCTGAATCAACTATTATTTTGAGGAGTTTGGCATGGTGAAGAAAAGTACATGGGTACTGCTGCTCGGTCTGCTGGCGGCAGGTTGGCTACAGGCGGCGGACAGCGCCGACAACGAGGCCGCCCTGCGCCAGGCGATTGAATCGCGCTCGGCAGAGGACCGGGCCCGGGACAGCGCCCGTCACCCTGCCGAAACCCTGGCGTTTTTCCAGGTGGCACCGGGGATGACAGTTGCCGAGGCGCTTCCGGGTGGCGGTTGGTACACCAACATCCTCGCCAATTATCTCGGTCCTGAAGGTACCCTGTACGGCATAAATTATGCCGATCGCATGTGGTCGCTGTTTCCCAACGCCACCGACGAATGGATTGCGGGGCGAGTCAAGGCTACCGGCAATTTCCCCGACATGGTCAAAGGCTTCACCGATAATGGCATCAAGGCGGAGGGGTTCACCTTCAGCACCGTACCGGCGAAGGTCGCAGGCACCGTGGACAGGGTCCTGCTGATCCGCGCCCTGCACAACCTGACTCGCTTTGAAGAGCAGGCGGGCACGCGCAGCCAGGCGCTCGCTGCAGTCAGGAGCATTCTCAAGGACGACGGACTGGTGGGTGTGGTACAACAACGGGCCCCCGCCAACCAGTCGGGGTCCGGCACTGACGGCAGCCGGGGCTACCTGGTCGAAGCCGAGGTCATAGAGATGTTCGAGGACGCCGGTTTCGAGCTGGTGGCCAGCAGCGACATCAACGCCAACCCGCTGGACCAACCGGGACCGGAGGATAACGTGTGGCGCCTGTCCCCCTCACTCAGGACCAGCGCGGACGACCCGGAACTGCGCGCCCGGATGCAGGCTATCGGTGAGGCCGACCGGATGACACTGCTGTTTCGCAAGGCGCCCTGACGAGCACTGCAAACAGCGTCGGTCGATCAGCTCAAGCCAGGTAACCTGAGGTCATTGCCTGCGCCTCCGACCAGAGGCGCTGGGCCATGGCGCCATCGAACATATGGTGGTCGCCGCTGACTGTCACCGGGTTGCAGTCCTCGAAATAGGCCCCGTTTACCCCGTCCAGCAGGGGGTTCGTTGCCACATACACCTGGGTGGCGGCGCCCTCGGCAGGTGTCTTGGCGAACAGCGGACCCAGCCATTCGAAAGCGAGCCGCAGGAAAGCCGGCGCGGTGCGGGCGATATCGGTCACGACCAGGCCCGGGTGAACCACATTGGAGGTCACCCCGGTACCTTCCAGCCGCTCGGCCAGGGCCAGGGAGAACAGCGCGTTGGCCAGTTTGGAACGGCCGTAGGCCTCGCCGGAGTCAAATTCCTTTTCTCCGCGCAAATTGTCGAAATCGATTCCCACCGCGGGTGCCTGGGTGTAACCGGAGCGGCTTCCAACATGGACTATCCGCCCAGAACCGGCGCTGAGCATCATCGGCAACAGCTGGTTGACCAGGACGAAATGCCCCAGGTAGTTGACTACGAAAATCTTCTCGATCCCGTTGACGAGCTCCAGCTCCCCGAAGGTATTGATGCCCGCATTGCAGATCAGCATATCCAGCCTGACCCCCATATCACGCACGGATTGGGAGCAGGCCACCACCGAATCGAAGTCGGACAACTCCAGCGCGACGGGTGTGGTTTTACCCGCGACAGAGGCGCACGCCGTGGCGGCTTTTTCCAGGGTGCGGCCGGTACCGATGACATGGGCCCCGCGCAGGGCGAGCACCCGCATGGTCTCGTAGCCCAGGCCGGAGTTACAGCCGGTGACCAGCGCGGTACTGCCGCTCAGGTCCAGGCCTGCGGTGACCTCTTCAGCGGTGGAATCCGCACCAAACGGGCCGATGGGAAAGCGCCGGTCCAGAGATACCTCTGGCTTGTCGCCGCTACAGCCTTGCAGTAGCGGAGCCGCCGCGCTTGCACCGGCCAGTCCAAGGAATTGCCTGCGTCCGATAGTCATTCGATATTTCCTGTTTCTGTTGATCCGATGGGGCAGTGTAACCCGAGGGCGAGTCCGTGGAGACGTGCGCACAATGAAATAACTTATGGTTATGTAAAGATATAATAAAATATCATGGAGTAATTTCTTGAACATCGCCGCCTGCTCCCTATACTGAGGGTGTGGCGATGGATGACTCACCATCCTCGGAATGGAGAGTCGGCACCAAGCATCGCCACATTGCTTAGGGGAAGCAAACAAACATTTGTCAGAGATGTTTGGGGGCCAGGGGACGTGTTCCGGTAGCGGGCCGGAAAAATACCTGGGTAGAAAAGAAAAAAATGCTTTACCCCTGAAACGCCGTCGCGGTCTATGACCCGGCGGTTTTTTTATGGCCGGAAAAAGCGGGAACGAGAACCGGCCGAAGTCTGTCCCCTCCAAACCGGTATTGCGCTATGCTCTTGGGACACTCCAGGAAGCGGCCATGACCACACTACAGAAACTCCTGCAAGACATCGAGGCGTCACCCGGCGGCCCGCAAATCGCAGCAATCTTCGATTTCGACGGCACCATCATCGCGGGCTATTCCGCCACCTCTTTCATCCGGGAACAGGTCAGGCGCGGCGACCTGTCACCCCGCCAGCTGGCGGAAATCGTGGCGGCGATGACCAGTTTCGGCCTGGGCAACCTCGGTTTTTCCGGCATGATGGCCGTCAATGCCCAGTTCATGCGGGGTATCGAGGAGGATACCTACAGGGACGTTGGCGAAAAGCTCTATACCAAACAGATTGCACGCCTGATCTACCCCGAATCGCGCGCGCTGGTAGAAGCCCACATCGCAAAGGGGCATACAGTGGCGATCATTTCTTCTGCCACGCCCTACCAGGTGGAGCCGGCGGCCGCAGACCTCGGCATCGAGCACGTACTGTGCAGTCACCTGGAGGTGAGCAAGGGGAAATTCACGGGCAAAGCGGTAACGCCCCTCTGCTTCGGCCAGGGTAAGGTTGACGCCGCCGAAAAACTGGCGAAAGGTACCCGCGCCAACCTGGATCGCAGCTTTTTTTACTCCGACAGCACCGACGACCTGCTGCTGCTGGAACGCGTCGGCCAGCCGCGCGCACTCAACCCGAACGGCAAACTGGAAAAGATCGCCAACGAGCGCGGCTGGCCGGTGGTAGGCTTCGGCAGCCGGGGCCGCCCCCGCGTCAGCCAGTACGTTCGCTCCGTGGCCGCAACCAGCAGCCTGGTGGCCTCGTTTGTGGCGGGCCTGCCGATACTCGCCCTGACGGGCTCCCGGCGGGAGTCCCAGAACTTTTCATTCTCATTGTTCGCGGACACCGCCAGCGCGCTGATAGGTATGGACCTGAAGGTAAGCGGTGAGAAACACCTGTGGTCGCACCGCCCGGCGGTATTTATCTTCAATCACCAGAGCAAGGCGGACGTGATCATACTCGCGAAACTTCTGCGTCGCGACATAGCCGGAGTCGGCAAACAGGAAATCAAGAAAGAGACGCCCATTCTCGGCAAGGTGCTGGAACTGGGCGGCGTGGTCTTCATCGACCGGGCGAACGCGAAAAGCGCCATTGATTCGATGACGCCACTGGTGGACGCCATGAAAAACGACGGCAAGTCCGTGGTGCTCGCACCCGAGGGCACCCGCACCGTTTCACCCCGGCTGGCACCGTTCAAGAAGGGCGCCTTCCACCTGGCAATGCAGGCGGGGGTCCCGATAGTGCCCATCGTTATCCGCAATGCGGGGGATGTCGCCCCCAAAGGCGATTTCGTGTTCCGCGCCGCCACCGTCGAGGTACAGGTACTGCCGCCGGTGGATACCAGCGCGTGGCGCGTGGATACCATAGAAGAGCATGTGCGCGAGGTGCGCAATATGTTTGCCCGCACCCTCGGTCAGCCCGAAGAAACGGCAACTGGCGCCGGTCCCCGCGCGAAACTGGCGGAACCAAAAGCGAAAGCAAAGACCACAAGCAGTGCGAAGGCGAAGGCGAAGGCGAAGGCGAAGGCGAAGGCGAAGGCGAAGGCGAAAAGAAGACAACAACCGGGGCGAAGACAAGGGCAAAAGCGAAAACCAAAAAAGCGCCAGCGAAAAAAGCCGCCGCCAAACGACCGGCAACAGGGCAAAAGATCGCCAAAACAAAGACGCGGGCTACTCCCCCAAAAAAGCCGGCCACCAGGGCCAGACCAAAAGCCGGTAGCGGAAGAACCGGGGCCTGATCCGGGTGGACCTCACAAGCAAATACCAGCAGAGCAACCCCTGGCCGGCAAGGGACGGGCAGCGGGTCCTGTTTATCCTGGACAGTCGCAACAGCTTCGAGACTGACCTGCTCAAGCAGTGGATACGTCATCACTGCGCCAGCGGCAGCGAGGAGTTCGACGCTCCCCAGGTAATCCTCGAACTCGGCGACGACCGCAAGTCGATCGACAGCGCCCAGCTGGTCGTGGCCCTGGCCCTGCCGGCCGACACCCTGGTCGCGCCGCTGCGTGTCGCCTGGCTGCCGTCCCAGGAGGACATCGATTCAGGTCCGCGCCTGCGCGACCTGTTTTTCGGTGACCCTCGCCACCCCAGTGCCCGCCGCGGGCGACGGATATTCAGAGAAGCGCCCGAGCGAATGCGCCTTATCGCCGGCGAACCTGATTCGGTAGCCAACCTGCGCCAGCGCTTTGAACAGCACCACAATATCGATGGGGGCGACGCCCAGCGGGATTTCGCCGAGTTCGTCAGCCGCCAGGCCGCACTGGTACTGGACATCGCCGAACGGCGACTGCAGGGCGGTCGCTACAAGGTGCCGCGCCACGTTGCCGCCAGCCTGAAATCAAGCCCCGCCTTCAACGAGGCGGTGGAGGCGCTCGCCGGGAAGTGCGGCAAACCCAAAGCCGAACTGATGGAGGAAGCCTCGGGCTACATGGCGGAAATGGTCTCCCGCCCCAGCACTTTCTGGCTGGACTTCTACGCCCGCTTCAACAAGTTCTGCCTGGGCCTGGGCTACGAGGAGAAAATCGTCTACGACCAGGCGGCGGTGGAAAGAATGCGCCAGGTGGTGAGGGACAATCCCGCCATGCTGCTGTGGACCCACAAGACCTATCTCGACGGCATGGTGGTGCCCAAGGTCCTGTACGACAACGATTTCCCCATGCCGCATATGTTCGGCGGCGCCAATATGAATTTCCCCGGGCTGGGCTTCCTGCTGCACCGGGCCGGCGCCATCTTTATCAAGCGCAGCTTCCAGGACAACGAACTGTATAAAATCACCCTGCGCCACTACATCGGCTACCTGATGGAAAAGCGCTTCCCCATGAACTGGGCCTTCGAGGGCACACGCTCACGCATGGGCAAGCTGATGCCACCGCGCTACGGACTGCTGAAATATGTGCTGGAGGCCTGCCACGCCACCGATGCGACCAATATCCACATCATTCCCATTTCGATCAGTTACGACCTGATCCGGGATGTCGAGGAGTACGCCACAGAGCAGACCGGCCGTGGCAAAGGGGCCGAGTCGCTGCGTTGGTTTATCGGCTATATCCGCAGCCTCGCCAGGCCCATGGGCAAGGTGTATATGGACATCGGGGAGCCCGTGGTACTGGCGCAGGCCCCGCACCCCGACGACAAGCTCGCCCTGTCGAAGATCGCCTTCGAAGTCGCCGTGGAAGCCAACCATGTCACCCCCATCACCTTCCCGTCACTGGTCACCATGAGTCTGCTGGGAGCATCCCCGGGGGCCCTTACCGAGGCCGAGGTGGTGCGGGACCTGGACGTGTTGCTCGCCTGGGCGGAAGCCCGCCAGCTGCGTATTTCCGCCGACTTCGACCGGGCCTATGCGGACCAGGTGGCGGGCTTGCTGGGCATCATGATCGACGAGGGCATGGTCACCCGCTACGACGAGGGCCCCGATGTGGTATACGCGATCGAGCAGGAACAGCACGCGGTCGCCAGTTACTACCGCAATACGATCATCCACTTTTTCGTCAACAAGGCCATCATCGAACTGGCCCTGCTCAAGACCAGTGAAACCGAGGGCGCCGCAGCCCTGGAGGTATTCTGGAGTGAGGTGGACAAGCTGCGCGACCTGTTCAAGTTCGAGTTCTTCTACGCGCCCACCGAACAGTTTCACCAGCAAATTCGCGAAGAGCTGGCCCGCTACGCCGGTAACTGGGAAGAGTTGTTGCAGCAGGGCGCACCCGGCTTCCTGCAGCTGCAGAACAATATGCTGCTGCTGGCATCCCACGCGACCCTGCTCACCTTTGCCGAGGCCTACTCGGTGGTAGCTGAACTGCTCGCGCGAATGGAGGCTTCCGAGTCACTGAGCGAGGAGCAATGCGTCACAAAGGCGCTCAAACTCGGGCACCAGGCATATTTACAGCGGCGTATCAGCAGCCCCGCCTCGATCGGCAAGCTGCTGTTCAAGAACGGCTTCAAAGTAGCGGAACACAGGAAACTGACTGCCGGGGGCGGCAAAGAGGTGGCCAGCGGACGCAAGGCGCTCGCCATGGAGATACGTGATGTGCTGCGCCGCCTGGAACTGATCCGGGCGCTTAACGTGGCCATCCGCGGCACTTTAATGGAGAAACAATAATGACAAATCTCAAGGTCGGTGTTCTCGGGGGCGGGTCCTGGGGAACCACCGTGGCCTCCCTCGTCACGCGCAACGCACCGGTAACACTCTGGGCCCGCAACCCGGAAACGGTAAAGGAAATCAACACACTGCATACCAATTCCACCTACCTGCCGGGGGCCGCAATACCCGAAAAGCTGGTGGCGACCAATGATATCGGCGAGGCGGTAAGCGGCGCCGATGTCGTGGTGATGGGCATTCCCTCACAGAATTTCCGCCAGGTGCTGACGGAAGTCAGGCAGCATATAAGGGCATGGGTTCCGGTGATCAGTCTCACCAAGGGGCTGGAGCTGGACACGCACATGCGCATGACCGAAATCATCACCCAGGTCATGCCGGGCCACCCGGTGGGGGTGCTTACCGGGCCCAACCTGGCGCGGGAGATCATGGCGGGGCAGGCGGCGGCCAGCGTGATTGCCATGGAAGACGACATCATCGTGCGCGAGTTGCAGTCGATCTTTAAAAGTGGCCTGTTCCGGGTCTACACCAACAACGACGTGATCGGCTGTGAGCTGGGGGGAGTACTGAAAAATATCATTGCGATCGCCGTCGGCATGGGCGACGGCCAGGGGGCGGGAGACAACACCCGCTCCGCGCTGATCACCCGGGGTCTGGCGGAGGTGACCCGTCTCGGGGTGGCAATGGGCGGGCGGGCGGAAACTTTCGCCGGCCTCGCGGGTATGGGCGACATGATCGCCACCTGCACCAGCCCCCAGAGCCGCAACCGCCACGTGGGCGTGGAGCTCGGCAAGGGGCGCAACATGCAGGAGATCGTCGACGAGATGGTAATGGTAGCCGAGGGTGCCAAGAGCGCGCCGGCGGTGATGGCACTGGCGCAGAAATACGGCGTGGAAATGCCGATAGCCAGCGACGTCTACCGGGTCCTGTCGGGCGACTCCAACGCGAGCAGGGCCTTCCGGGGCCTGCTGAGAGTCTCCGCCGGCGCCGAGTGCGAACCCGGCTAGCGTAAAACCGGATATTTACATTCTCAACTCTGGAACAATGTTACCCGCTGGTGCACACTAGCTGTAAGCGAAAAGGCTCGGGGCAGTGGCCGTCGCATAAGAATTGCAGCATAAGAACAGGGGACTTTACGGGCATGCGCACCACTCGAGTACTTTCATTAGTGCTGGTGCTTGCGGTCGCTATTCCGGCCGGGGCACTCGCCGCCAATTCAAAATTCGCCGGGCTGTCGGGTCATCCGGATCTTCGGTCAGCCTCTGCCATCGTGCTGGACAGCGACGGTAACGTCATCTTCGGCAAGGATGTCGATACGGTGCGCTCGATCGCATCCATCACCAAGCTGATGACCGCCATGGTGGTACTGGATGCGGGACTCGACCTGGATGAAAAGCTGACCATTACCAACGCGGATCGCGACCTCATTCGCATGACCGGCTCCCGGCTGGATGTGGGCGCCAGCCTGACCCGGCGCGAACTGATCCTGCTGGCCCTCATGTCCTCGGAAAACCGGGCCGCGACAGCCCTGGGCCGCACCTACCCGGGCGGCATGGAGGCGTTCGTTGCGCAGATGAACAGAAAAGCCAAGTCGCTGGGCATGAACAACAGCCGGTTCTCCGATCCCGCGGGCCTGCGCACGGAAAACCTGTCCACCGCGCGAGACCTGGCCAGGATGATAGCCGCGGCCAGAACCTACCCGCTGATCACCCAGTCCACGACCACGGTGCGGGAGGAAGTCCAGCCCTACACCCGGCGCGGTCCGCTGAGCTACGGCAATACCAATCGCCTGCTGAAGAACGCCAACTGGAATATCGAACTCAGCAAGACCGGCTTTATCCGTGACGCCGGCCGCTGCCTGGTCATGCTGGCCAACATCGAAGGCGAGGAAGTATCTATCGTGCTGCTAAACTCCTACGGCAAGCTGACGCCCTTCGGTGACTCCAACCGCCTGCGGCAGTGGATGCTCGCCAGCAGCTGAGCACGCTGCCGGTCATGGAGCCACTGCGATCCACGGGGGATGTTCCCGGGGCATTCATTTTCGATTGCAAAGCCTGCCTGTCATCGTGGTCGGGCATAGCGGGAGACCAGCCATGCCCCTGATCGTCATCGGTGAAGTACTGGGGGCAACAGGTATCACCATACTGGTGCTGGTTCTGTCACTGTGGCTGCTCAGCATCCCCCTGCGGGATATCAGCATCATCGACATGGCCTTCGCCGGGCTTATCGCGGTCGTGCTGCTTGTAGCCTATGGTTTGGCGGGGTCCCACGGCCCTATCCCGGGCCTCATTATCGCACTGGTGCTCATCTGGGCCTGTCGTATGAGTGTCTATCTCATACACCGCAACTGGGGGCATGGCGAGGACCCGCGCTACACCCGCCTGCGGCAGTGGGTCGCGCCCGGCTGGCCTTTCCACTGGCTCAGTCTGCGACAGGTGTTCCTGCTGCAGGGTACCGTTATCTGGGTGCTGACCCTGCCACAGCAGATCGCCATGGTCACCGGCAGTAGTGCCGGCTTTGGCGTGCTGGCCGTCACGGGCCTGGGCCTCTGGTGCCTGGGTTTTTTCTTCGAAACCGTCGGTGATTACCAGCTCAGCCGGTTCCGGGCTGATCCGACCCGTCAGGGGCAGGTCCTCGATACCGGCCTGTGGCGTTATACCCGCCATCCCAATTACTTCGGCGAACTTTGCCAGTGGTGGGGTTTATTCCTGATTGCCGCGGAAGCGCCATGGGCCTGGTGCGGCATTGTCGGTCCCCTGGTTTACAGCTGGCTGGTAATCAACGTCACCGGGCAGCGTACCCTGGACAAAAAACTGGCGCGGGAAAAACCGGAGTACGCCCACTACATGCGCACTACCAATGGCCTGATACCGGGGCCACCTCGCCGGGAATAGAGCCTGTTCCCAGGCAGTTTGCGCGGGCTGCAAACCCCGGCGCCCGCCGCGAGCAAGGAGCAGACGCAGGCTACCTTCGATAACTATTGCCCGAGGTCGAATTGCACCTCGTGAGCTTTCAACACGCCGCCGCAGGCACTGCACTCAACCTGTCCGTGCAAGCCGCGCCCACAGGGTTCGTGCGTGAGCCGCATGGGCTTGCCGCCGCCAGCCAAATTGCACCACTTGTCACCCCACTGCAGCAAAGCCAGAAACCAGGGGTACAGCGCCTCACCTTTCTCTGTCAGGCAGTACTCGTGGCGCAGCGGTCGCTGCAGGTAAACCGACTGCCGAAATACGCCCTCATCCACCAGAAACTTCAGTCGGTCGGCCAGTATGTTGGTGGCTACCGGCAGTTCCTGGTGGAACTGGTCGAACCGGGTAAGTCCGTGAAATGACAGGGCGATAACATTAGCCGTCCAGCGGTCCCCCACCAGGTTGACCAGATTCTTGTAGAGACTGCGGTTGCTGGGCGCGTCAAGAACGGACAGGGAAGACCGTCGCCGCACTTTCTTCTGGCGCTCATCATGGGTAGCGCCCGGACCGGGCTTATAGGTCACCTCTCTCAGGTTTATATCTCCCTTGCAGGCGCGACAGTGCATCTGCGGCTCGAACAGCTGGCCGCACTTGAGATGCCGCAGGGTTACCGCGTCGAGTTCCGGGGTATTGTAGAAGCGGCGCTCCCAGGCTACGGCCATCAGGGCACTATCGTACAGATCAATCGATTTCCGGGTGAGGTGGTAGCGCATGCGCTTGCCGCCTTCGCCATCTGCCTTTTTATGGAGACAGTCAATCGACTGCAGCCATTTCAGCCGTTCAGACAGCACCCCCTTGGAAACACCGGTGGCGGCGAGCATTTCATTGAAAGAATTAATGCCCCAGAAAACTTCCTGCAGAATCAACAGGCACCACTTGTCCCCGATCTCGTCGAGCGCACGATTTATGGAACTGGCCCGTGTAAGCAACTTGGTCATTCAGTATGTCCGATCAAAGCCGGGTAGTCAGTGGCGATGGTAAGCGCGCGGCTGGCGGGAACGCAAACCCATATAAAAAATCCCCGGTCGAGCCGGGGATTGTGTTTCAGCAACAGATCTAGAAAGTCTTGGTAACGGTTACGCCATAGGTGCGAGGCGCCATATAGGACTCGGACGTGATTTGGGTCGGATCAACGATAAGACTGGCTAACTGCTGCTCGTCGTCAAGGTTTTTACCCCAGATCGACACCAGCCAGGATTCGTCATTGCTGGACCAGGCCACGCTGGCGCCCAACATGCCAATATTATCCTGCTTGGTTTTGTCCGCATTCGACGGACTCGTATAGTAGTCATCTTTCCAGTTGTAGGTCACGTTGAAATCCAGTGCTCCTGCCGAACCGAGGCCATAACGATAATCGACATCAATGGCGAATGCGGAATTGGGCGCATAGACCATGTCATTCCCGTCATAGTTGGCGCCACCTGAACTGGTAAAATCAGTGTAGGTCGCATCGCTATAGTTATAGCTGGTCGACAGCGTGAGGTTATCCATGAGCAGTATGTTGAAGTCGACATCCACGCCCTTGGATTCCGCCTGCGCGCTGCTTAGAACCAGTAACAGACGATTATTGAGCTCGAACACCTGGAGATCACTGTAATCCATATCGTACAAGGTGACATTGAACTGGATACGGTTATCCCACCAGGTGGACTTCATTCCCAACTCATAGTTATCCACTGTTTCCGGGTCCACCGGCGTGGCCGCTACCGAGGGCAGGTTCGCTTGAGACGGGAAGGCGCCGCTCTTGTAGCCTTGTGAAAAAGTGGCATAAAGCATCATATCGTCGCTGGGTTGAAAACTGACCGAGACCTTGTTTGTATAGTCCGACCAGTCATCATCGGCCTTAACCGGTGCGGGAAATTCGGGCAGTATCAGTGGCACTCCGGTTGGCACACCACCACCCAGCAAGTCGATCGCGTCCTGGGTAATCTTCTTTTTGTCATAGCTGTAGCGGCCGCCATACGTCAACGTCCATTGCTCGGTAAAATGCCAGTCGACCTGTGCGTAAGCCGCCATACTGGTGGTTGTATTCTTCTGGGTGAACAGCACATCACCAATCCCGGCCAGCCCGAAGCCGCCTTGCAGGAGGGTGTTGTATTGCGTGTAGTACTCTTCTTTGCGATCGACATCTTCTTCCATGTAGAAGACACCCGACACCCAGTCCAGCGAGCCCTGGGAGCCAGTCAGGCGAAATTCCTGCGAAAACTGTGAAGCGTTCTCATCCACACCATCGATAACATTTTCCGGGGGAGTCCATGAGCCGGGAGGCAGTGGCACGCCGGGGGGCGAAGGCGCTGTGAGATCAAGCAGGGGAATACCGGTTAAATCATCGACGAAATTGTAATCACTCTCCCGCCAGGCGCTGATCGACAGGAAATCGGACCAACCCAGATCCCACTCGAAGCGCGCCATCACCCCGCTTATCTCACGCTCCTGATCGACATTGAACTGGGTGGAACAATTGCGGTCGTCATTCATGTACTTTTGCGACATGCCGAGAGCCCAGAATGGGCCCAGGCCGGCCACGGCATCATCCAGATTTTGCAAATGGCGGCATGTACCGTTGCTTTTATCCTTCGAATAATCCCCGCCAACCAGCAGGCTCATGGTATCGGACAAGTCAAATAACAGCTGTCCACGCACAGCGCGCTTGTCTGCATCATCAAGCTCATCGCCGTTGCCGGAGGCACCGATGGATTTGCCGATATAGCGGCTATTGGAAAGATCACCCAGCGTTGCGATCTGGTCTTCGGTGATGACGTTCTTGCCATAACCATCGCGCTGCTGGTATTGCGCTACGAGTTTTCCGGAAATGGTGTCGGTGATACCGCCATTGACCATGCCCTGGAAATTGGTCATAGCGTAGTTGCCTGCCGAGGCGCTAAGCCTGACTTCGTTTTCCTGGGAAGGCCTGCTGGTCACAATATTGATCGCGCCCCCGCTGGTGTTTTTTCCATACAGGGTACCCTGTGGGCCACGCAGGATCTCGATCCGCTCCAGGTCAAACAGATCGAAGCCGACACCACCGGTCCGGCCTATATACACCTCGTCCAGGAAAACGCCTACCGCCTGGTCACTGGCTGCCGAGTCCGAGCTGTTGCCGATACCGCGAATGTAAATGCGCGGTTCCCCCACGTTAAATTCGTTAAAGGCTACCCCGGGAACCCTCATTGCAATGTCGTTGAGGCCGGTTACCTTGCCCACCCTGATATCGTTACCCCCTATCGCGGCCACCGAAAGCGGCACGTCCTGGATACTCTGGGAGCGCTTTTCAGCGGTGACCAGCACCTCCTCCAGTTCCTGCGCAAGCGCTACCCCCGAGCAAAAAAATGGTGCCACCAACATTGCCTGGACTAACTTGTGATTGCGGGTTTTGCTCATGACTGTTTCCTCTTCTTATGGTTTACCCGCCCGATACATCGCTTACAGCGGCGGGTGCGTTGTTGATACATTGATAGCTGTCGAAGTTATCCGGGTTCTTCCCCGCTCGCAGGCGAGCGACAGAGGGGTAACTGCAGATTGGCCGGGATCGCTGCTCCACGCCGGCCGCATCCAACTGTCGCGCCACTATGAAATCCGGCGCCTGATCTTTTTCCACCCATTGCTCAAGTTCAAACAGGGGATCGAAGTCGTCCGGCGCGGCCGCGGGCTTTTCCCAGCAATGCCCCCAGCCAGGGACCATGAACAGGCGGGCGTTTTGCTGGAGCTGCTGCAGCCCGCCCGCCAGTTCCGCCGCCCGCTCGTAATAATGAGTGATCGGCTCCGGAATGATCAGCGGGTCAGACCAGCCCTGGTAAACAATCAGTTTTGTACCTGCCTTGGCCAATCCTGACAGATCAGGGTTGGTGGCATCCGCCAGCGCGGGAATAGACGACCGGCGCAGCCAATCCTGCATCTGTTCAGTGGACAGGCCAGCGGGTTCATCGTCCTCGGCAAGGTCAGCGGCGAGCATCTGCCGATATCCGGCTGATGCCCGGATACCCCAGGCCGGGTTTCCAGCTGTACCGAACAGCCATATATTGCTGTAATGCTCAGAGCCATAGACCATAGATGGATAGACAAGCTCACCCGCGCTATCGCGAACACCACCGTAAAGCGCTTTCAGTACGCCAGCCTCCTCCGCTGTCAGGCAGGCGTCGTGATCCGACGAACTCGCGTCGCAAACAGCTTTGTCCAGATCGGGTTTACAGGCCCGTGGATCATCGATAACGCCATCGCTCAGGCCATCCAGGGCATCGCATCGCTCCATTACGAAGCGCTCGAGCAGGGGCACTTTTGTCTGTGGGAATCGGGAAGCCTGCTGCGTCTGGTTGTTCGCAATCAACCAGTTACCCCAGAGCCCGGCAATGCCGCTCAGTTCGAAAATACTCGAGCCGGCTGCAATACCGTCGAAAAGCTCCGGATAGCGCTGGGCCGCCTGCAGTCCCAGACGCCCGCCGTTGGAACACCCGGAAAAATACTTGTAGCGTGGCGGTTGCTGATACATGGCGGTAGCCAGTTGGGTGCCGAGTTCCGTCACCACAGGCAAGGATTTGTAAGCCCAGAGCTCAAGCGCTTCGCGATCGTCCGCCCAATGGGTTTCCCAGCTCTCTGCCTGGTGACCACTATCGTGGCTGATGCCGGCGTAACCCCGTTTCAAAGCCTCGTTTATTGCATTGGAGTGCCCGGGCTTGTCGGGCAGCAGGGACCCGCAGAATCCACCACAGCCCGCCATCAGGAAACGGCCGCTCCACTTTTCCGGCAGGCGCATCTCGAATTTCACCCGCTTGTCGATAGTGCCGCTGACGCGGCAGTACCTTGGCAGGCCTTCGGCGTCTACCCACTCGGGCGGATTGTCGAAGACGACGCCGGCTGGCGCCGGAAGTGCCAGGCAGGGATCCCCCGAGGCTATCGCTGGCGTCGCAAGGAACGCGGCCACGCATAACACCAGAGACCTGAACAGGGAAATCATCATGCTGTCACCGAGCGATTCTGCAACTCACCGCTTACCGCTTTCGACCCGCCTGCTCACGGGTGAAGTTCGAGGCAATATGCCGCGAAGCTGAAAGCGCGGCGGAAGGCGGCAAGTCGCGTCATGGTGAACCTCCTCTTGATTGTTCTGCTTATTATGGCTCGCAGAATATAACCTCAGGTATTGTTATGCAAGTAGCATGAGCAAACGCGCCCGGCTTCCGCATTCAGCCCCGCAGCTCCCATGGAGTGCCGCGTCTGCACTAAAGCCCGCTCATCACCTCCAGGGTGCGCTGACCCGCCGGATCACCGGCGGTCGCCGGCACCAGGCAGACCTCATCCGCTCCCGCTTCGCGATAGGCGGCAAGGCGCTCCAGGATCGCGGCCCTGCTGCCCACGAGCCCGATAGCGGCGACCAGCTCGTCCGGCATCGCCGCCAGCAGCTTCTTCGGGTGCGGGCGCGTGCGGGCAAACTCGACCAGTTGGGCAAAGCCTGCTTCGATGAACATCTCGGCATAGCCGGGTGCGGCGAGATAACCGACGATGGCACGCAGCAACTGCTGCACCGCCTCGGGCCCCGGGTCGACTGCGCAGCTCAGCCAGACAGCGACTTTCGGTACCGGCCTGCCCGCCTCAGCGGCACCGGCGACCAATTGCTCACGCAATCGACCCAGGCTGCCCGGGGCTACCATATTCAACAGCATACGATCCGCCCGGCGCGCCGCCACCCGCACCGCAGCGGGGCCAAAGGCCGCCACGGTGAGCGGGCCGGGGACCGCATCCAGGCGCAGGCGATAACCCCTGCAACTGGCCAGCTCGCCGCTGAAATCCACTTTCTCTCCGGCCAGCAGTGCGCGCACGATCTGCGCCGTTTCATCCAGGTGTTTGGCGGTACGCTGCCGGGACCGGCCATGCCACTCCTCCACCACCACGTTGCTGGAGGCCCCAAGCGCTAGCCCCACGGGCCGACCCGTGAGGGCAGCCACGGACGCAACACCCATCGCCATGGTCATGGGAGTGCGCACGGACACCGCAAGCGGACCGATATTGCAGGCTATATTCCCGGTCGCCAGACCGGCGGCAGTAGCGAATGCAAAGGCGTCGAAGGTGGCCATCTCGCCAATCCACAACTCGGTAAAACCCAGCCGGTCAGCGCTCTTTGCTACCTCCAGGTTTTCGGCGGCGGGACGATCCTGCCACAGTGGGGTTACAACGCTCAGCTGCATCGCCATTTCCTTTTCCGGTGATGGTTCATTATAATCTCAACGGTCTTTTTACAAAACTGACTTTTGCCGCACCCAGAAAAAGAGCACGGCCCGCGGCGCATTACCCGGCCCGGGTACTTGTAAGGTCACCACTGTGGGCCTACCATTCAAGGTCTTTTTATAAAAGCATATCGGAGGGCGCCCCCCGGGCTGCCCCTGGAAGAGGCCGGTAAGCAAATGATGACATCCAGCCAGCAGCGGATCGAGGCACTGACCAGTGCAGGCAGTTGGGGATCAGACACCCTGCACAGCCTGCTGGAGCGACACGCGCGCGACCGCCCATCAGCGCTGGCGCTCAAAGACCAACCCAATCGCGAGGAACTCACCGGCGACGCTCCGCTGAGCCTGCGGTGGGCGGAACTGGACCAGGCCAGCGAGAACCTGGCAGTCGCGTTGCAGGATATCGGGGTACGGGCCGACGACCGCCTGATCGTCCAGCTGCCCAATGTGGTTGAGCTGGCGGTGGTTTACTACGCGGCGAGCAAGCTGGGTGCCATCGTATCGCCAGTGCCAGTACAGTACAGCAGCCACGAGCTCCGCAAGATAGCCGCCACCCTCGACGCCACAGCGATGATTACGATCGAGCGCCTGCGGGACGTAAAGCTCGCCCAACAGGCACGCGAAGCCCTGCCCGGCCTGCGGACGCTGGTCTTTGGCTCGGACCTGCGCCTCGATACCCGGCCCGGCAACCGACGCTGCAGCCGGGGCACTGAGGGTGCGAACGCCATTTTGACCATCTGCTGGACCTCGGGTACCACCGGCACCCCGAAGGGTGTGCCGCGCTCACACAATATGTGGCTGGCCACCGGCCGCCAGACCGTGGAGGCAGGCAGCTACACACCCGAGGACGTGCTGCTCAACCCCTTTCCCCTGGTCAATATGGCGGCCCTGGGCGGTTTCCTGTTTCCCGCCGCCATCCTGGGCAGCGCCATCGTATTGCACCACCCCCTGGACCCGCCCCTGTTCCTGCGCCAGATGCAGGAAGAGAGAGTGACCTTCACCATCGCCCCGCCGGCCCTGCTGAACCAGCTGGCGAAGTCGCCGGAGATGTGGCGCCAGTTCAATTTTTCGGCCCTGCGCAGTGTCGGTTCTGGCTCGGCCCCGCTGGCACCCTGGATGATAGACACCTTCGGCAGGGAATACGGCGTCGAAATAGTCAATTTTTATGGCTCCAATGAGGGCATCAGCCTGTTCGCCACCCCGGCCACGGCACCGGAACCCGAGGTGCGCGCCGCCATGTTCCGCAAACCGCCCGCCGGCGCCAGCATTGCCACCCGGGTGGCAGACCAGGACACCGGTGAAGCAACAGGCGCCGCCGGTGCGCGCGGAGAACTGTTGATCAGCGGCGCCACGGTGTTCGACGGTTACCTCGATCACGACAACAGCGACGTGTTCACGCGGGACGGTTATTTTTGCACCGGGGACCTGGTGGAAATCTGCGGAGAGCAGGGAAATTACTACCGTATCGTCGGCCGCTGCAAGGACATCATCAACCGCGGCGGTATGAAAATCTCCCCGGCGGAGCTGGATGTGGCACTGGAGCAGCACCCCGGGGTCACGGAGGCCGCAGTATGCGCCTACCCGGATGAGCGCCTCGGTGAAAAAATCTGTGCCTGCCTGGTTCCCGCCGAAGGCGTCCCGGTGCCCTCCCTGGAATCCCTGCAGGCCTGGTTGCTGGACAACGGCTTCGCCAGATTCAAATTACCGGAGCGAATCGAGGTCTTTGCGCAATTGCCCCGCAATGCCCTGAACAAGGTGCAGCGGTTTATGCTGCAGGACACTGTCGCCGCCAGAACAGAGGAAGCAACAAAATGAAAGCATCAGCCGACGTCTATATCCTGGGCGGTAGCCAGACCGACTTCGCCCGCAACTGGGCCCGCGAGGGTCACGATCTGTTCGACATGTTTGCCGAGACGCTGCGGGAAGCGGTGACCAATGCCGACATTGACCCGGGCCGGATACAGGTAGGCCACGTGGGGAATTTTGTCGGCGACCTGTTTGCCGGACAGGGCCTGATCGGCGGCTTTTTCGGCCACGTGTTCCCGGAATTGGCAACCATACCGACCTCGCGGCACGAGGCAGCCTGCGCCTCCGGCTCCATCGCCATCCTGTCGGCCATGCGCGACATCGAGGCCGGGCATTACGACATCGCCTGTGTGCTGGGCCTCGAGCTGATGCGCAACGTGGACGGCAAGACCGGCGCGGAGTATCTCGGTGCCGCTGCCTGGCAGGGCAAGGAAGCCACCGACTGCGATTTCCCCTGGCCCTTCCTGTTCGACCGCATTACCCGGGAGTACGACAGCCGCTACGGTATCGACAGTGCGCACCTCAACACGATCGCCCGCGTCAACTTTGGCAACGCCAGGGAAAATCCGCGCGCCCAAACCCGAAGCTGGCAGTTTCAGGAGGGTGCCTTCAGCTGCGATGACGAACTCAACCCGGTGATCGAGGGCTGTGTGCGCAAGCAGGACTGCGGCCAGATCACCGATGGCGCGGCCTGCATTATCCTTGCCAGTGAGAACGCCGCGCGGGAGTACGCTGCAGCACAGGGTATTCGGCTGGCGGATGTTCCGCGCATCAAGGGCTGGGGCCACCGCTCGGCGCCCCTGCTGCTGGAGCGAAAACTGGAACTGAGCGCCGGCCAACCGCTGATTTTTCCCCACGCCAATGCCACCATGGTGGATGCGATCCAGCGCGCCGGGTTCAGCCGGGTCAGCGACCTGGACGGACTGGAAACCCACGACTGTTTTTCCGTGACGGAATACATGGCGATAGACCACAGCGGCCTGACCGCTCCGGGCGAGAGCTGGAAGGCGATCGAGGAGGGCCGCATTACCCGGGATGGCGACTTCCCCATCAATCCCAGCGGCGGGCTGATCGGCCTGGGACACCCGGTGGGCGCAACCGGCGTGCGAATGGTCCTGGACTGCGCCCGCCAGGTAACGGGTCGCGCCGGCGGCTACCAGCTGGCCAATGCCCAAAACATGCTCACCTTCAATGTCGGCGGCAGCACTACCACCTGCGCCAGCTTTGTGGTCGGGGTCGGCTGATGCGGGTGGCGTATATTTACGACGCAATTCGCACACCCCGGGGCCGGGCCAGGGCAGACGGCGGCCTGCGCGACCTGCGCCCCCATGACCTGCTGAAATGCCTTTATCGCGCACTTGAACAACGTACAGGCCTGGATCCGGCACTGGTCGGCGAAGTCATACTGGGCTGCGTTACCCAACACGCGGAACAGGCGGGCAATATCGCCAAGACTTCGACCCTCTACTCGGGCTGGCCGACCAGTGTCGGCGGGCTTACCGTCAACCGTTTCTGTTCCTCCGGTATCGACGCCATCAGTATCGCCGCCCTCAAAATCGCAGCCGGGCAGGAGCAGGCAGTGGTCGCCGGCGGGGTTGAAATGATGTCACGGGTGCCGATGCTCTCTGACGAGGCCGCTGCTTTCGTCGATCCGGCATTTGCCGCCCGGTGTCAGATGCTGATGATGGGTAGCGGCGCCGACCTGATCGCAACCCTTTGCGGCGTCTCCCGCGAACAGGCCGATGCGGTCGCGCTGCTGTCGCAACAGCGCGCCGATCACGCACGCCGCGCGGGTTATTTCACCTCCATTGTTCCGGTACAAAACCAGGCCAGGGGACTCACGGTAGCGCAGGACGAGTGTATCAGGGCAGATACCAGCCTCGAATCGCTGGCCAGCCTGCCAGCGGCCTTTGCCGCCATCGGCAGCAAGGGCGTGGATGCCATGCAACTGAAGGCACATAGCCGGCTGCAGTCTATCAATCACATCCACACCGCGGGCAACTCGCCGGCGATGGCCGATGGTGCCGCGTTGTTGTTACTGGGCGATGAGCAGCTGGGCAGCACGCTGGGTATCAAACCCCGCGCGCGCATCCTCGACGCGGCAACGGCCAGCAGCGACCCGCTCCAGGTCCTGTCCGGGTGCGTGGCGGCCACCGGCAAGCTGATGCAGAAGCAGGCACTGACAGCTGCAGACCTGGACCTGTTCGAGTTACACGAGGCTTTCGCGGCCACGGTGGTGAAATGCCAGCAGGACCTGGATATTCCCAACGACAAGCTGAATGTGAACGGCGGGGTGATCGCCCTGGGGCACCCGATGGGCGCAACGGGCGCAATAATGGCCGGCACGCTCCTGGATGAACTGGAGCGGCGCGGACAACACAGGGGGATCGTCGCAGCCAGCGGCGCCGCCGGCGCCGGCAGCGCCCTGCTGATCGAGCGCCTGTAACTCCGGCCGCTTGACCGCTGTTCACGGGCCTGAAACACTGGCGACCAATTCACCGCGGGTACCAGACCATGATCAAGCGCCGACATATTCTGCAGATAAGCGCCGGCCTGCTGGCCGGCCACTCCCTGGGCTTGCACGCGCAGGATAAGCCCGCCGATACCGCAGACCCGTCCCCGATCCAGCGCCCCATACCCAGTAGCGGCGAAATGCTGCCCGTCATGGGCATGGGCACCTCCCGCACCTTCGACACCGCCGCAGATGCGGAATCGCTGACCAACCTGACACAGGTCATGCAGGCGTTTTTCAGTGGGGGTGGGACGGTCATCGACTCTTCCCCCATGTACGGCAACGCGGAGTCCCGGGTTGGCGATGTGCTGCGCGCCATGCCCGCGCAGCCCAAAGTGTTTGCCGCCACCAAGGTATGGACGACCGGGCGGCAGCAGGGCATCGCCCAGATGGAGGAGTCCGCCCGCCGGATGAACGTGGAGCGCTTTGACCTGATCGCGGTGCACAACCTGCAGGACTGGAAAACGCACCTGGACACACTCAAGACATGGAAAGCCGAGGGCAAGGTGCGCTACATCGGCATCACCACCTCCCACGGTCGCGACCACGAGGAGTTTCTGAAGGTCATGCGCAGCGAGCCCCTGGATTTTGCCCAGTTCAGCTATAACATCGAGGATCGCACCGCGGAGCGCGAGTTGCTGCCGGTGGCGGCGGAGCGCGGTATCGCCACCATGATAAACCGCCCCTACCAGCGCGGCGCTCTGTTCAGCAAATCCCGCGGCAAGGACCTTCCGGCCCTGGCAGGTGAACTCGATTGCAGCAGCTGGGGCCAGTTTTACCTCAAATTCATCCTCGGCCACCCGGCCGTCACCAGCATCATCCCCGCCACCGCCAGCCTGAATCACATGGTGGATAATATGCGCGCCAATTTCGGCCCCGTGCCCGATGAACAACAGCGCGCCGAGATGCTGCGCCTGTTCGAACAGTTGTAGCGCGCATGTCACATTCACTGCAACGCATTCTGTCCCGGGCCTGCGATATAGAGGCAAACGAGGTACGGGCGACCCTGGCGTCGTTCTCCCTGGTGCTGATACTCATGGGCTCCTACTACATCCTGCGCCCCGTGCGGGACGCCATGGCGAGCAACTGGACCGACGCCGAGGTCAGCTGGCTGTGGACCCTCACCTTCATCCTCAGTGCGGTTGCAGTATCGGTCTACGGTGCGGCGGTGGCACGCGTCAGCATCCGCCGGCTGGTGCCGTCGGTTTACTGCCTGTTCGCCGCCAGTTTCGCACTGTTCTACCTGGGCACCCAGACCCTGGATCATCCGGTGCTGCTGGACAAGTGTTTTTACGTCTGGGTCAGCCTGTTCAGCCTGTTCCATCTCTCCGTGTTCTGGAGTTTTATGGCGGATACCTTCTCCAAGCCCCAGGCTACAAGGCTGTTCGGTTTTATCGGCGCGGGAGCCAGCATTGGCGGCATCGGCGGACCGGCCCTGGCCACACTGCTGGTGGGAGACATCGGCACGGACCCGCTGTTGCTGGTGGCGGCCGCGCTGATCGCCTGCGCACCATTCCTCATCATCTGGTTGCAGCGCCTCAAGGATAGCGACCTGCACAACGAAAAAGTCAGCGCAGATCCCAGAGCCTTCGACAACATCGGTGGCGGGGCACTGGCGGGCTTCAGTGAATTCCTCAACAGCCGCTACCTGCTGTTTATCGGTCTGTTCATCTTTTTCTACACGTTTATCGGCTCATTCGTCTATTTCGAGCTGAAGAACCTGCTGGTCGATTACGATGAGGAGGCGCGCGCCAGGATCTGGGCCAGCATGGACCTGGTGGTCAATATCTTCACGGTGATGGTGGGTGCCTTCGCCACTGGCCGCATCGCCAAACACCTGGGACTGCCCTTCACCCTGGCCAGCATACCGGTGCTGATGGTCGGGGGCATGCTGTTGCTGGCGGCGACCCCGGTAGTCGCGGTAGCAGTCGGGGTGCAGATAGTCCGCCGCATCGGCAATTACGCCATATCCCGCCCGGCCCGGGAGATTCTCTTCACCGCCGTCGACCGGGAGACCCGGTTCAAGGCCAAACCGGTCATCGATATCGTGATTTACCGGGGGGGGGATATGCTTAACGCCTGGGCTTTCACCGCGCTCACCCAGGGCCTCGGCCTGGGGCTCGCGGCGGTCGCGATGGTCGGCGCGGGGGTGGCCGCGCTCTGGGCGCTCACCGGCGTGTACCTCGGCCGCCAGTTCAACGCGATGCGGGACGATGAAAGCCCGGTAAATTCCCTGCCGGAAGTTAAATAGTTAAGCCGCCCGGCACTCCTTGCCCGCTGCGACCCGGCTGACAATACCCCCGGCCCGCCAGAGGACTATACTGGCCCTCCGGCAAATCTCGGAGGTATCCCACCATGGCAAAGGCTGCTGATTACGGGCTAGGGCCCAACACATTCCCACGGGGCTGGTTTATCGTGGCCGAGAGCAGCGAGCTGGACGAGGGCCCCATGGCCGTCCGCTTCTTCGGCCGGGACCTGGCGCTGTACCGGGGTGAAAGCGGCAAGCCCGTCATGCTGGACGCCTACTGCGCTCACATGGGCACCCACCTGACCGCCAGCACCAGCGCGATGATCGTCAAGAACGGCCAGCAGATCGAGGGCGACTCCATCCGCTGCCCCTACCACGGCTGGCGTTACAACGCCGAGGGGGATGTCGATGACATCCCCTATTCGGACGGGCCCTGCCCCAAATCCGCCTCCATCGGCTCCTACCCGGTCGTCGACAACATGGGTTGCGTCATGGCCTGGTTCGACCCGGACGGGCGCGCGCCCGACTACGACCCGCCCTTCCTGCCCCAGTGGGATGACCCCCAGTGGGTAAACTGGAAACTGGACCACCTCGGGGAGCTGAACATCCACCCCCAGGAGATCCTCGACAACATGGCCGATGTTCGCCACCTGGGACCCACCCACGGTGCCCCCAGCGAGTACTTCGAGAACGAATACAAGGACCATGTCTGCATCCAGCGCCAGGGCGGGCCGATGCAGCTGTACAACACCTACCTGTACACCTCCACCTGGTACACCGGGCCCGGTATCCTCCTGTCCAAGCAGGTGTTTGGCGGCAACGAGATCTACGAGCTGATCGCCAACACGCCGGTGGATGACGGCGTGGTGAAGTGCTGGCATGGCTGCCTGTTTCGCGGCAGCGCCAGCGCGGCCACCGACGCGGACCGGGCGGCGGCGAAGGAGGCCCAGGCAGGCGCCCTGGTCGCCTTTGGTGCAGACTTCAATGTCTGGAAATACAAGCGGCCCGCGCTCAAGATCATGCAGCTGAAAACCGATGGCCCGTTCCGTCTCGGCCGGAAGTGGTATTCCCAGTTCTACCAGACTCCCGAGGCCGCCAGGGCTATCCAGGCCGAGGTCAATGGCATTCACCACACCCAGGAAATGGCGACGCCCGCCGAGGCCAATCACAATATCGACGCGGGTCTGCCGTTCTAGAACGGGCAACCGGTTTGTAGGATAATCCCGCGGGCCGCAACAGGGCCAGGCCCCGGATTATCCCATGCTATCGCGCAAACCCCTCGAGACCTCCCCTCGCCTTCGCGGCCTGGTACTCCTGCTGCTGATCTGCTGCTTTCCCGGCGCCCGCGCCGGGACCGCTGCCGTCGCCATGCCCGACAGTTACAGCACCGAGGTGGCGCAGGATGTGATCGATGCCGGCGGTAACGCGGTCGATGCCGCCGTTGCGGCCGCCTTCGTGCTGGCCGTGACCTACCCCGAGGCGGGCAATATCGGCGGCGGCGGGTTCATGCTCAGCTATATGGGGGGCGAGGCCGCCTTTCTCGACTTCCGCGAGCGCGCCCCGCTCGCCGCCACCCGCGACATGTACCTCGACGAGGCGGGCAACTTCATCCAGGACAAGGCGCTCACCGGCGGCCTCGCCTCCGGCGTGCCGGGCTCCGTGGCCGGCCTGTGGGAAGCCCACAAGCGCTACGGCACCCTGCCCTGGTCACAGCTGATACAACCGGCCATTGCACTGGCCGAAGAGGGATTTCTGGTGGACAGCGCCCTGGCGGAGATGGCCCGGGAAAAAATCGCGGAGACCGCCGGCCAGACCAATTTCGCCGAGCACTTCGCCGGCCTGGTTGACAGCCGCTCCTTTGCCCAGCCCGCGCTGGCGCGCACCCTGCGGCGCATAGCGGCGGAACCGGAGGACTTTTACACAGGCGAGATCGCCCGCCAGATCGTGGCCCAGATGCAGGCCAGCGGCGGCATCATCAGCGCCCGGGACCTGGCGGAGTACCGCCCGGTATGGCGCACGCCGCTGCAATACTACTGGCGGGGCTACCAGGTGCTGACGGCGCCGCCACCGAGCTCGGGCGGTGTCGCGCTGCTACAACTGCTGGGGATCACGGACTTTGCCGGAGCGCTGTTCCGGAATGTACCCCACAACTCCCCAGGATATATTCACCTCCTGGCAGAGATCGAAAAACGGGTCTTCGCGGACCGGGCGGAATACCTGGGCGATGCGGATTACGTCGATGTCCCGGTCGGGAAATTGCTGGACCCCCTGTACCTGCTGGGGCGTTCGCAGTCGCTCAACCCCGCGGCCATCTCGGGCGCCACAGATACAGCGCCCGGACTGGAATCGCACCAGACCACCCATTTCTCGATCCTCGACCCGGCGGGAAACGCGGTCGCACTGACCTATACGCTCAACTGGGAGTTTGGCTCCGGCGTGGTGGTGAGCGGCGCCGGCTTCCTGCTGAATAACGAGATGGACGACTTCAGCGCCAAGGCCGGCGCGCCCAACAAGTTCGGTGTGGTCGGCAGCGACAGGAATGCCATCGAACCCGGCAAACGGATGCTGTCATCGATGACGCCGACCATATTCCTGGAAAATGGCGATACCGCGCTGGTCATAGGCACTCCCGGGGGCAGTACCATATTCACGTCTATTTTCCAGGTGATTCTGAACCTGTATGAATACCGGATGCCGCTGCAGCAGGCGGTGGATACCACCCGGTTTCACCATCAGCTCCCGGATGCCACCCTGATCCGTCACGACCAGCGCGCGATTCCGGAGGCAACCGCCGCGGGGCTGCGGGCCATGGGTTACACGGTCGAGGCCAACAGCTGGGGCGACCTGGGGGACGTGCAGGCCATACAGCGCACCGGTTCGGGGGTGCAGGCCGCATCGGACCCGCGCGGACGGGGCGTATCCCGGGTTTTTGAAACGACCACACAGGAGCTGGGCACGCAAAAGAAATCTTCAGTAAGATAGGCTGTCCAACTGCTTGAACTTCACCAGGATTGCACCAGGTATATTATGAAAAAAGTCTTTATCCTCGCGCTGGCCCTCGGCCTCCTGACCGCCTGCGCCACCAGCCCGACCGGGCGCCGCCAGCTCATGCTGATTTCCCCGGACGCGGCAATCGTCCAGTCAAAGCAGGCCTATCTCAGCACGGTCAGCGACCTGGACAAAGAGAACAAACTACTCGATGACCCCAAAGTGGCAGACAGGGTCGCCACCATCACCGGTCGGCTGGTCACCGAGGCCATCGCCATGTATCCCAATACGGCCAACTGGGAGTGGAGCGTGGCAATCATCGATGACCCGGAAACCGTCAACGCCTGGTGTATGGCCGGCGGACGTATGGCGGTATATACGGGCCTGTTCGATAAACTCAAGCTCACCGACGCGGAATTTGCCCAGATCATGGGCCATGAGATTTCCCACGCACTGGCAAACCACACCGCGGAGCGCATGTCCCGCTCCATGGCCACCTCGATCGGGGTTCTAGCGGTCGGGATAGCATCGGACAAGCCGATGGCCACCATGGCCGGCGGTGCCATGGCGGCCAAGCTGGCACTCGAGCTGCCCAACAGCCGCACCGCGGAGTCAGAGGCGGACCGCATCGGCATGGAACTGGCAGTGCGCGCGGGCTATGACCCGGATGCGGCCGTGACCCTGTGGCAGAAGATGGGTGCCCTGGGTGGTTCCACCCCGCCCCAGTTCCTCAGCACCCACCCCTCCCCCGGCAACCGCGAGGCGGAGCTGGCGGCGATGATCCCCGAGATGCGCAAACTCAACCCCACGGGCAAGCTCGCACGGCCGACCGCCATCGAGATAATTCGGGACGTGACCCCCTGACATCGGCGGCCGGTCGCAGTGGCCCAACCCATCCGACCGGAATCACACCATTCGCTTGCTCTGCACGATGCGAAACCGGCCGGCGACGAAAGCCAGGTCGGTCAGGCAGGCGTTGCCGGCGGGGTTGAGGCCGGTCACGTGATAATCCGAGTAGGCTGCCGCGAAATTGATCGGCATGCCCACCAGGTTGCAGGCCACTGAAGCGCCCGCGTCGTGGTAGGCAGTCACTGCCCTGTCCAGGAACGCCTCGTTCACCGAGTACACGTGGGAAGTGATCGCACCCCGCTCCCGGGCATTGGTGGTGGCGTCCCGCAGGCAGTCTTCAACGGTGTCACCCCTGACCAGGAATGACACCGGGCCGAATATCTCGTCGCGGTAGATGTCCCGCGCCGCCTCCGTCACCTCCAGTATCAACGGCGACGCGGTGCGCGCACGGGGAAAGTCCGGGTAATCCAGCGGGGCTGAATCCCGCAGCAGGCGCCCGTGCTGCCCGGCCAGGTGCCGGTAGCGCTCGATAGTTTTCAGGATCGCCTCATCCACCAGGGTGCCGCACAACACCTGCGGATTTTCCAGGTGTTTCTCCACAGCCGCGACGATCGCCGCGGCCACCTCGTCAAAACTGACCGGCTTGCCGGAGGCGAGAATGCCGCCCGCGGGGATATGGATATTCTGCACGCTGGTGCACATCTGGGCCGAGGCCTGGCACAGCGAATGGGCGATGGCGGCGGCCATCGCCTGCAGATCGTCGGTGGATTCGATCACCACCGAATTGCAACCGGCAGTCTCCGTGTACACCAGTTTGTCACTGCAGTGCTGCTCTATCCACCGGCCGAAAGACGGGCTGCCGGTGAAATCGACGATGGCCGTTGCCGGGTGCTCCAGCAGGCCCATGGTAGCGGGCTCCTCGCGGGTATCGGCCACCATGCTGACGAGGTTGGCATCGAAGCCCGCCTCTGCCAGCACTTCGCGGCAGACGCTGGTCACCATCGCCACCGGCAGGATGGCGCTGGGATGGGGCTTGAACACCACCGGGTTGCCGGTGGCAAGGCTGGCGCAGAGGGCGGGATAGCCGTTCCACAGGGGGAACGTAGCGCAGCATATAACCACCCCGATACCCCGCGGAACCAGTTGATACTGTTTCTCCAGCCTGGCGGCACCACCCTTGCCGAACTGGCGCTCCCACAGGGCCGAGGCGGGCACATCGGCCATTGCCTTGTGGGCGTAGGCCAGTGCCTCCAGGCCCCGGTCCAGGGCGTTGGCGCCACTGCCGGCGAAGGCCATGATGTAGCTCTGGCCGCTGGTGTGCATGGTGGCGTGGGCGTTTTCGAACAACTGGCCCGCGCAGCGGTCCAGGATTTCCAGGCAGATCCCGATACGGGTATCCGCTGGCGCGGCGCGCCAGGCGGGCATGGCCTGCGCGATCGCGTCATAGAGAACGCCCACATCCATTTTCGGGTAGCTGATCCCCAGGGGCTCCCCGGTGTAGGGGGACAGCTCCACCCCGGTGCGACCAGTCTCGCCCGGTTGCTGCAGGGGATAATCGGTGCCCAGCATGGCCTCGAAGCGGGCCCGGCCGGCCGCGGGTTTTTCCTCACCGTGAATCTTGCTGCTGGGGCTCTCGGGGTAGGCGGTCCAGGAGTGACGACGGGCGCAGGCGTCCAGCGCCTTGTCCAGCGTCGCCCGGTGACGTGCTAAATAATCGGTCATACCAGGGCCTGTTCTAGCTGTAGAGGTCCTCGCCACGCGCCCAGGTGGCGTGGAAGCCGAAGGGCACCCTGTGGGGTAATTGTACCCGGCAGATGGGGCCGGGGGTGATATCGGTGGCATCGAACACCAGGCACTCGGATTTCCAGTTGCGGCTGTCGGTCGCCATGGTGATCACGTAGCCGTCATCCTCGCCGGAGTTGCGGTCGGCCCCGGGTTTGGGTGCGAACACCGCCTCGCTGCCGAATACGCCCGGGCCGTAGTCCCACTGGCTGTGCTGGCCGGTGTCGTTGTTGTATTTCACCAGGCCGGTAAAGCGCAGGGTATGGCCGCCCTCATGCAGCAGGGGGATGCGCTGGTGGTAGGAATATTTGCTTTTCACGCCGTGGAAAACCGGGTTGGATTTGTTGAATTCCGTGTTGAGGTCGTCGATGTCGCCTTCGCGCACCTCGCCGGTTTTCAGGTTGAAACGCCAGCGATAGGCATTCGCCTCCAGCCGCATGTAGGCCAGCATGGACGCCAGCTCCCCCTCCCCGGGCTGCGAGTCCGGCATCGGGTTGAGTGAGCGACAGCCATCCATCACCACCCAGTCACCCTCTTCCCAGCAGTTGGTCACATGCAGGATGTAACAGGGCTCACACTCGAACCAGCGCACCTCACTGCCCTGACCCCGGCGCGGGATGATGCCAAAGCGGGTGGGAATGTCGCGATGAAACGTCAGCACCCGGAATTTGTGCTGGCGCAGCACATCCATGTCGTGGAAAAACGGCAGGTCATGGAGGATGGCATAGTTGGTGGTGAAGCCGATATCGTGGGGCAGGCGCGGACCGGGCAGGTCGATGGCCACCTCATGCAGCAACTTGCCTGCGGGGTCCGCCACCCCATAGGTCATAAATGGCGGCTCGTCGCCGTAGTCGAAAAACAGCAGCTCTCCCGTGCTCCAATCCACCTTGGAATGGGCCGACATACGCCGCTGCTGCCTGCCCTGCAGGTCGAAGTAACCCCTGGTCTCCAGGGTCCGGCTGTCCAGGCGGTAGGGGTGGCCGGCGTTGTACCACAGGGTCATCAGGTCGCCGTTGTAACAGAAGACGTCCGTGTTGGAAGTATCCTTGATGCCGAAGGGGGATACGCTGTAATCAAACGGCCCCATCACCCCGGGGGAGACCGACCTGCCGTCAGCCCGCTCCTGCTGCCGGGCCTGTGTCTCGACATAGCGATTGCGATAGGCGGCCTTGCCATCCTGAAAATACACACCGTGAACCATGCCGTCCCCGTCGAACGGGTGGTACCGGTTTTTCGGCTGGTACACCGGGTTGGGTCCGTTGCGGAAATAACCGCCCACCAGGTCCGGCGGCAGCTCCCCCTCGACGGGAAGGCCATCCACGCTCAACTCATCCAGGGTGGGGGCGTAGACACCGTGCAGGTAGGGGTTGTCCAGATCATAAATCCACTGGGGCGCATCGCTGAAGTGGGTGACACCATCGACACAGCGCTCGACAGTGGGGTATTCACGAAGTGTTTTAGCAAGCGCCATGCTCATCTCCCGGTCAATAGACAAAACTGCCCAACCCCGGAAAGTATAAAGCGTAGGTCCTTTTATGCAAGTGAAATGGCGGAGCGCAGCCATGGCAACTTCTCGACTGGCCATTGACCAGGAATACGAGCGCGCTACATTGAGCCGACCCCGAAGCGATTCCCGAGTTCGGCCGATTGCCGGTCCATTTCTTCCTTCTTCCGGCGCAGTTCCGCCACGAACCGCACCGCAGCCGGACTCAGGCTACGGCCCTTCAGATAGATCAGGCCGGAGTGCATGCGGGGAGCACCCTCTTGCGAGTGGAGCAGGGTCATGCTGCCATCCTGCAGCTCACTCGCGACCTGGGCCAGCGGTGCAAGCGTAATACCGTCGCTCGCCAGCAGGATACGCCGGGTGGCGGCGAAGGTGGCCACATCTATCTTGACCCGGAACGGACCCGCCTGCCCGGCATCATCCGCCCTATCTGGCCGTTGTTTTGCAAGGAACTTTTCGATCCGCCCCGGCACCCGGTTACCCACAAGCGGATAGTGGGCGAAATCCGCAGCACTAACCCGGTGTCTGCCTGCCAATGGGTGCCCGCTGCGACAGACCAAGAAGAAAGGCTCGGTGAGCAGCAACTCGGTGGTAAAGCGCTCATCGTCCTCCACCCCGCTGATATCAGCCACCGCGAGATCGGATTCCCGACCGAGCAAATGGCCGGGGATATCTGTCCAGTCCGCCTCGCGCACCCGGCAGCGGATATCCGGTGCCCCGCGCATGAAGGCCGCCAGCGCGTCGGGCACGAGGGCATCCCCGGGGTAAGGGCCGGTCGAGACCACGAGGGACCCACTGGCCAGGCCGAGCAGGTCTGCCACCGCCCGGTCCAGATCCTCACTTTCCCGGAGCACACTTTGTCCCCGCGCCAGAACCACCTCCCCCGCCGGCGTTGGCTCGACCCCCGAGGACAGGCGATCGAACAGTCGCAAGCCCAGCCCTTCCTCCAGCGACTTGATGCTGCGGGTCAGAGCCGGCTGGCTGATATGCAACTCCGCCGCGGCAAGCCTGAAATTACGATGGCGAGCAAGCGTCTCAGCATGCAACAATTGGCGAAAACTCATCTTCATAACTTAATGTTATCGCTTGATGACCTAGATTGCATTTGTATTATGCCCGGGATCATCCTAAGTTTACACGCCGGTTTTCGCTTACCCGTAACCAGGGCCTGCAACTCGCAAAGACTCACAATCCGAGGAAAAAAAGAAATGACGACTACTTTTATTACGCGGCATGCCGCGTCGGCAGCGCCCGGCTCTCGCGGCCTTGCGGCGCTGCTTGTCTCGGCCGCCATGGCACTGGCGTCAGCCTTCGCCAGTGCCGCGGACAAACCCAACATCCTGGTGATCTGGGGCGACGATGTCGGCCGCTCCAATATCAGCGCCTACACCATGGGCATGATGGGCTATCGCACGCCCAACATCGACCGCATCGCCAACGAGGGCATGCTGTTCACCGATTACTACGGCGAGCAGAGCTGCACCGCGGGTCGCTCCTCGTTCATCATGGGGCAATCGGTATTTCGCACTGGCCTGAGCAAGGTCGGCCTGCCAGGTGCCGAGCTGGGCATGCAAAAGGAGGATCCCACCATCGCCGGCATGCTCAAGGCCCAGGGTTATGTGACAGGGCAATTCGGCAAGAACCACCTGGGCGACCGGGATGAGATGCTGCCCACCAACCACGGCTTCGACGAGTTCTTCGGCAACCTCTATCACCTGAATGCCGAGGAAGAGCCGGAAAACCCCGACTATCCCAAGGACCCGGCGTTTCGCAAGAAGTATGGCCCTCGCGGCGTGATCCGCTCCAGCGCGGACGGCAAGATAGAGGACACCGGCCCGCTGACCAAGGCGCGCATGGAAGTGGTGGACGACGAGACCTCCGCCGCGGCGATGAAATTCATCGATAAGGCGGTCAAGGAGAAAAAGCCCTTCTTCGTCTGGTGGAGCGGCACCCGCATGCATTTTCGCACCCACGTCAGCGACGCCAAGATGGCGCAGTGTTTAAAACAGTACCCGCGCGCTGACGAATACACCTGCGGGATGCTGGAGCACGACGGGCACATCGGCCAGTTTCTCAAGCAGCTGGACGACCTGGGCATAGCCGACAACACCATCGTGTTCTACTCCACCGACAACGGCCCCCACTACAACACCTGGCCGGACGCGGCCTCCACCCCGTTCCGCGGCGAGAAGAACACCAACTGGGAAGGCGGCTGGCGCGTGCCTTCCATGGTGCGCTGGCCCGGCAAGATCGAGGCGGGATCGGTCTCCAACGAGATCATGCACCACATGGACTGGCTGCCCACGTTCCTGGCTGCCGCCGGTGAGCCGCAGATCAAGGAGAAACTGCTCAAGGGTTACAGCGCCATCGGCCGCCAGTACAAGGTACACCTGGACGGCTACAACTTCCTGCCCTTCCTGACAGGCAAGGAAAAGGAAGGGCCCCGGCGCGAGATCTTCTATTTCTCCGACGACGGCGACCTGACCGCCCTGCGCTACAACGACTGGAAGCTGATCTTCATGGAGCAGAAGACCCAGGGCACGTTCCGTGTGTGGATGGAGCCGTTCGTACCCCTGCGCGTGCCGCTGATGTTCAACCTGCGCCGGGATCCCTACGAGCGCGCCGAGGAGACCTCCAACACCTACTATGACTGGCTGATCGACCACGCCTTCCTGCTGGTTCCCGCCCAGGACTACGTGGGCCAGTTCCTGGCAACCTTCAAGGAGTTCCCGCCGCGGCAGAAAGCGGCCAGCTTCTCCCTGGACCAGGTGATGGAGCAACTGTCCGAACCGGGTGGGGCTCAGTAAGGGCATCACGCACGCAAACCCAAAGGCCTCTCCGGAGGCCTTTTTTTATGCCCGATTCAGGCTATGATGCGTTTCTGACCCCAGCGGACACAGTGACCATCCCAGCGTATGCACGCCCTCGCCCATTTCAGTGAACATCTTGCCGAACTGATTCCCGCCACCGGCACGCGCGAGTTTCCCGCGATGCTGGTGGCAATGCTGCGCCAGCTGGTTCACTGCGATGACGCCACAGTGCTTGTCTACCCGGGTACTGACCTGCCGGTCATCGAATATTCCGAGATGCCCGTGGGGGCAACGAGATCGACCCTCGACGTCTACGTGAAAGGCGCCTTCCTGCTGGACCCGTTCTACCTCGCGGCGACACGGGATCGCTCCTTCGGGGTATTTCGCCTGGCGGAACTGGCACCCAAGGACTTCAAGAGCAGCGATTACTACAAGACCTGGTATCTCAATTGCGGCTACCAGGACGAGTGCGGCTACCTGATCCCGGTCGGTACAGAAGGTTTCGTCAATATCGCCCTGGGCAAAAACGAGCCGCGGGCCAACTTCACCAAGTCGGAACTGGCGGTGCTGGAGGATATCCGGCCCACGGTCGATACGCTCTGCCAACAACACTGGGCTAACGCCCGCAGCAAGTCACCCGAGGTCAACCTGAGGGGACAATTGCACGCCGCACTCAATTCCTTCGGCAGCAGTCTGCTGACCGAACGGGAGGCACAGGTCATCAAGCTGGTGCTGCACGGGCACAGCACCAAGACACTCGCGGAGAAACTGTCCATCTCCATGGAGACAGTCAAACTGCACCGCAAGCACGCCTATGCCAAACTGGAGGTCAGTTCCCAGGCCGAATTGTTCTACCTGTTTCTCGATTCGGTGATGAGCGCCGGGGATTACGCCGGCGGCGACCCGCTATTGCCCTACCTGAAGCCGGTGCCGGGAAAGCGCTAGCCCCGGCTGGCGCGCATATACAGAAACTCCAGCGCAAGCGACGCCCCCGCCAGCGCCGTCAGGTCGGCGTGATCGTAGGCGGGCGCGACCTCCACCACATCGAATCCGACAATATTCAGGTCCGCCAGCCCCTGCAGGATATGGATGGCCCTGGATGTGCTGAGCCCCCCCACCACCGGCGTGCCCGTGCCCGGTGCGAAGGCCGGGTCCAGGCAGTCGATATCGAATGTCAGGTAGGCGGGCCTGTCACCCACCCGGGCGCGCACGGCGGCGACCGTATCGGCAATCGACTGCTCGTTGGCCTGCTGCGCGTCGATCACCTGGAACGCGTGGGCGGCGCGGTCGTACTCCGTGCGAATACCGATCTGGACCGAATGTGCAGGATCGATCAGGCCCTCGAGCGGCGCGCGATGGAACATGCAGCCGTGGCTGTACTTTTCCTCGTCCTCATAGGTATCGGTGTGGGCGTCAAAGTGGATCAGGGCCAGCTTGCCGTGAACCCTGGCGTGACCGCGCAGCAGAGGCAGGGTGACGAAATGGTCGCCACCGATGCTGACCAAAGTTTTGCCGGCGCCGGTAATCTCGGCGGCCTTCGCCTCTACCTTCGCCAGCATGTCCTCACTGTCGCCATAGCTGTAGTGGAGATCCCCGTAATCAATGGCCTTGAGGCGGCTCCCCAGCGGGAAAGTCCAGGGCCAGCGCTGCTCTTCCCAGCGCAGGTTGGCGCTGGCCTGGCGCACCGCGTTGGGACCGCTGCGGGCCCCCGGGCGACCGGTGGTTCCCAGGTCGTAGGGAATGCCCATTACCACGGCGTCCACGTCCTCGCTGGTGAAGTCGCGACTCAGGGGCAGGCCGAGGTAACTGAACACGTCGATGTAAATCGACGTCTGGGCAAAGGTAAACTGTTGGTCACTCATATCGTCTCGCTCCTGTGCGCCGGGCCCGGTTTACTCTTCCCGGGCCGGGATCACTCCCTCGTTCCGCAATATTTCCAGCGCCGGCGCCAGCTGCCGCTGGTAGCGCTGCCAGCGCCCCACCGAGCGGGTGTGGGCCGGCTCCCGCACCTGCACCGCGCTGGCGGTGCTGACCGCCGTGGCCTGCCGGTGGAATTCCACGCAGGCTTGCTCCCAGGGCAGCTCCAGGTAGGCCATGATACGCCGGGCGTTGTCTTCCAGGTTCGCCGCCACCTCCTCGTAATGAACGTCGAGGAAGCGTCCGGGGAAGCGCGCCCGCCACAGCGCCATCAGCCGATGATAACGCACGAAGTGCCGGGCCATTTCTTCCAGGTCGTAGGAGTGGGGATAGGCGTCGGCAAACAACTGCTTGAATACAGAAAAACAGGCATCGCGTGGATCGCGCACCAGGTGGATGACTTTCGCCTCGGGCAGGGCCGCCAGGATGTGCGGCAGGAACAGGTAATTGTAGGGCAGCTTGTCGACAAAGCGCGGGAGGGTGCCGCGCAGCCTGGTGGTGCGCAGCAGGTACTCGTCCCCCAGCACCCGCGGGTCTAGCTCCTGCGCCCGGGTGAACAGCTCGGGAGAGAAGCGCTCCTGGCGGTCATAGCGGGTCAGGCGCCGGATACAGTTGCCGAACTGCTGCAACTCGCCAGCGGAGTGGACTGCAGAGTGGGCGGTGACGATGCGCTCCACCAGGGTAGTGCCCGTGCGTGGCTGGCCGATGATGAAAATGGGCGAGGGGTCGGCGTTGCCCGGGCCACGGCTGGCCAACCACTGTGCGGTGTAAAGCCGGCCCAGGGTGTCGAAAGTGTCCTTCTCCAGTTGTTCGTCGAACTCCACAGTGGCGCGGCGCGACCGGGCCCCCCGGGCGAAAGACTCGAATGCGGCCTCCCACTCCTGCAGGTCCTCGTATTCCTTGCCCATGGCATAGTGCAGGAAAGACTGGGCCCGGGGCGGCAGGGGCCGACCGTCGAGCAGGGCCTGCATTTCTTCCAGGTGTCGGTGGTCGGGCGCCTTTTCCAGGCTGGACACCAGCCAGTGGGCCTGGGCCTGACCGCGGCCCAGCTCGAGCGCCGCCGCCAGCTCCCGCTCCGCCAGCGCGGTCTCGCCCAGGTAAATAAGGTTGTTGGCATAGTTGATGCGAAGGGCGGGGTTATCCGGCTGGCCCTCGGCCGCGCGCCGGTACCAGTCATCGGCGGTGCGGTGTTCGCCCAGCAGGGTGTATGTGGTGCCGATGACGTCCAGCACCTGGGGAATATCGTTCGACTCGTACTTTACCGCATTGTCCAGGGCGACGTCGGCGCGATTTACCTGCCCACCTTCCGCCAGCAGCTTGGCCAGGTGGGCCCAGGCGGCCGCATGCTTTGAGTCGATCCGGGTAACCGCCGTGAAAGCCGCCTGTGCGGTGCGGCGATCGTCGGTGGCCAGGCCGATCAGTCCCACCAGGAAATGCGCGGGGGCCAGTTGCGGCTCGCGCTCCAGCACCAGTTTGCAGCAGGTGGATGCTTCGTTGAACTTACCCGTTGAGAGAGCACGGAAACCCCGGGCCATCAGTTCTCGGGTACTTGGCGGAGGGCCCTTGGGCCTTTGGCTGCTCATCTGTGAAGTGAAACCCTGTAAATTTTGATGCGGCGGTCCGGTCGGTGCAGCCAGGCGCGGGACATGCACTGGGCGCAAGCCGCCTGAACGCAGGCCACCCTATCACTACGGCGCAAGGCGCTCAACGAGCGGGCGGCACTGCTATCCCCTTAGGGGTATATAAAGAAAGCGGACATGATGGAAGGATAGTGCCCTTCGATATCACAAAGCCAGCCAAGGAACCCAGTGCATGACAATTCCCTATGCCCGACTGATCGCCCCCCTGGCCCTCGCCTGCGCCCTGTCGGGCTGCCAGGACGAGGCCGGGACCGCCGCACCATCCACAGCGCAACCTACCACCAAAACGCCGGTGGCGGAGCGGGTTTTCCTCAACGGGGTCATCTACACCGCGGATGCGCAGCAGCGGTCGGTTTCCGCCATGGCAGTCAACGGTGACCGGATCGTATTTGTGGGCGATGACGCTGCGGCCCGAAGCTGGCTCGGCGAGGACACCATCGTCACCGACCTGCAGGGGAAGAGGGTGCTGCCCGGCCTGCACGATGCGCATGTCCACCCGGTCGGCGTTATAGAAGTGGAGGACTGCAACCTGGACAATGAGCCCGTAGACCTGGCCGAACTGGCGACCTTCACCGCCGCTTGCCTGGAACGACTGCAGGTCCCCCCCGGCGAGTGGCTGCTGGTCAAGCAGTGGAACTTCGCCCAGAACAACAAACCGGCGGGTGAGCTGACCACCCTGCGCCAGGCCCTGGACGCCGCCTCCACCGAGCACCCCATACTGCTGGGCGGCAGCGACGGCCACCACAATGCCACCAACAGCGCCGGCCTGGCACTGGCCACCAATGCCGCAGGTGAGCAGGTCGGCCTGACTGCCGCAACCCTGGGGGGCGAGTTCAAGGACTTCGCGCCCTTCGTTGGCCTGGATGCCAACGGCGAACCCAATGGCGAGGTGCACGAGGATACCCCCAAACTGCTTGGCGCAGGCCACGCCATACTCGGTAATGTGGAGGGGCTGGTAGAGGAGGCCGGGCAGATTCCCGCCCGCTTCAACAGCCTTGGCGTCACTTCCATCCTGGACGCTGCTTACAACCCGGAAATCGCCCCCCTGTATGACGCCCTGCTGGCGCAGGATGCTCTTACCCTGCGGGTCGCCCTGGCCCAGCATTTCGATCCAAATGAGTTCAAGTCCGGGGGAGTGGTCGACCTGGACGCCATCATGAAGCAGGCCGCGGCGACTCGCGAAAAATACCGCGACAAGCCCAACATCAAGGCGGACAAGCTCAAGTTTTTCGTCGATGGTGTGATCGAGGGCAACCCGCTGTCGACCCCGCCCACCCTGCCCAATGCCGCCCAGCTGAAGGACTACTACCAGCCGCGCTTCGGACTCGATGAGACCAGCGGCGATGTCACTTTCGCCGGTTACGTGGACCCGGCAGGAGACGCCTGCAAGCCAGCCATCGAGCTCGGCATCAGCAGCCTGAACCGGGAGCAGATCGACAGCTTTATCGCCGCCAACGGTTTTCACCCCGCCCAGTGCCAGCGCTCCAACGGGGTTTTGATGCAGCCCGCGGACACTGTAAACCGCTTTGTCGCGGCGGCCGTTGCTAATGATTTCGGCGTACACCTGCACGCCATCGGCGACCGCGCCGTTCGCACCGCCGTCGACGCCATCGCCGCGGTGACGACCGGTAAGCCCGCGACCAACCGTCACAGTATCGCCCACGCCCAGCTGATTCATCCGGACGACATCGCGCGCATCGCCGCGCTGCGCATTCCAGTGGCCTTCACCTATGCCTGGGCGGTTCGCGACTTCTGGTACGACGCCACGGTCATCCCCTTCGTGGACCAGATCGGTTCACTGGAGGATATGTACAATCCCGCAAACTACTACATACAGCAGGCCTACCCGGCTCGGTCCATCCTGGACGCGGGGGGCGTGCCGGCGGGCGGCTCGGATGCTCCGGTGGATACCGCGGACCCCCGGCCCTTCCACAATATCGAAAAAGCCGTTACGCGCGACGAGGGCGAGGGCCCCATGAATGCCGCCGAGGGACTGGACATCCTCGACGCCATCGACGCCTACACGGTCAACGGCGCCAGGCTGATGCAGCAGGAAGAGGTCACCGGTTCACTGGAGGCCGGCAAGAAAGCCGACTTCATTATTCTGGACCAGGACATCATCGCCCTGGCCAACAGCGGCGACATCGACAAGGTGTCCGACACCAGCGTGCTGGAAACATGGTTCGACGGCCAGGTGGTTTACAGCAAACCCTAGCCCAGCGCGCAGATCCATTGGGACAATAAAAAACCCCGCTGCTCACGCAGCGGGGTTTTTTGTAGTCGCCTTGACCGGCGGGTCAGTCGAAGTTCATACCCAGCTTGATGCCGTAGGTACGCGGCTGGTTGGGGCCGAACTGGTACTCCGGATACACCGAGTCGCCGTTGCCGCCGCCATCGAAGTAGTACTCATCAGTGGCGTTTTCAACGTAGGCGGAAATCGACCAGTTATCCAGGCGGTAACCGATGCTCATGTTGAGCTCGCCCCATCCGTCGATTTTGCTGCTGTTCGGCTCCCAGCCGCCGTATTGCTCGGTCTGGAAGTGATAACCCGCCAGGCCGAACAGCTCGCCCTCGGCGATCGGGTAGTCGCCGGTGAGTACCACATGGCCGGAGTATTCGGGGGCCCAGGGAATTTCCTGGCCCTCGCAGTCCGTGGTGCCGCCGCACAGTTTTTCCAGTTCATTGGCCTCGCTGTCGAACCAGGCGAGGCCGACGTTCAGGCTCAGGTAGGGGCCGATGGCCTGCACCACGGAACCCTCGAAACCCCAGCCGTCCACCTTGCCCACGTTGTCGGCATAGAACAGGGCGCCATCATAGTAGGTGGCCTGCAGGTCCTTGTACTGGTAGTAGAAAGCATTCGCGGTCACCTGGGTGCTGCCGTCAAACAGGGTGCCCTTGTAGCCCAATTCATAGGAGGTGGAGGTTTCCGGGTCGAATGAAGCCGGCTTGTACTCGTCAGGGGTCGCCTGGGTAAAGCCGTAAACGGCTGGAGGCGTCACGCCGAAGCTGTTGAAGCCACCGGACTTGTAGCCCGCGGTCACACTGGCAAACAACAGCGTATCCACGTTGGGATGGTAGTTAACGATGACCCTGGGGGTGAACTTGTCCCAATCCTGGGTATCACTCAGCGCACCCTCGGGCGTATCAAAGCCCAGGGCGGCACGATTGCCCATGACCGGGCTCTGGCTGGGATATACCAGGTTGGAAAACTCCTTCTCATCGTAGGTATAGCGCACACCTGCGCTGACATCCCAGCGCTCGTTGAATTCGTAACCCAGGTCCAGATAGGCGGCGTAGCCGTGGTACTTGCCGTGAGCCCGGTTGCTGTCGTTCAAGATACCGTTGGGGCTGCCCTGCCAGTCGACGGTGCCCCAATAATCCAGGAAGTATTGTACGTACTCGCCATCGGGTGCGTACTCGGCGTAATCCTTGTAATAGGCGAACAGGTCTTCACAGGTGCTGTCGTAGCCGGTCCAGTAAACCGAGCACCAGACATCCTCCGCCATCTCCTGCTGGAACGTCGCCTTGACGTCTTCCTTGTAGTAGGACACACCCGCATACCAGTTCAGCGGGCCGTCACTGTCGGAAACGAGGCGCAGCTCCTGCTCGAAGTAATCGCCCTCCTGGTCCTGGGCGTAGCTGTTGAGGACGATCGGCAGGCCGTCGAAGTCCTCGGCGTAGTCGAAGGTATGGTCCTTGTAGCCGGTCAGCGAGGTCAGTGTGGCAAAGCCCAGGTCGTAGTCGATCTGCAGGCCGGTGCTGTAGATTTCCCCATCGTCGCGATTGCCCAGGCTCATATCGGCGTTGATATCGTAGTCACCGGCCGGGTATCCCAGGTCCCCGTATATCTCGCTCAGGTTAGCGTAGCCCTCACCCTTGCCAGTGGGCACATAGATGCTGCCAGACAGGTTGCGACTTTCGTATTCCAGCATCAGGTTCACCGAGAGGCGGTCGGTTTCGAACAGCGTGGAGAGGCGGACGCCGTCCTTGTTGTGCTCGATGTACTTGTCGTCGGTGAGGCCGGGGAAGGCATTCCTGACGTAGCCGTCCTGCTCCGAGTGGTATGCCGCCAGGCGGAATGCCAGGTTGTCGCTGACCGGCACATTGATGGCGCCCTCGCCGATCAGGCGGTCGCGCTCGCCCACGTCCACCTCGGCATAGCCGCTTATACCCTCCAGATCGGGCCTGGTGGTCTGGATGTTCATGGCGCCGGAGATCGCGCCGCGACCAAACAGGAAACCCTGGGGCCCGCGCAGCACTTCCGCCCTTTCGATGTCGTAAAGACTGGTCACGGCGGAGCCGTTACGGCCCTGGTACAGACCGTTTTTATAAAGGCCGATGGAGGGATCGCCGCCGATGCCGAAGTCATTGGTGAGAATGCCCCGGACACTGACAAAGTCGATGAAACTGTCCTGGGAGTTGCCGGTCACGCCTGGGGTGTAACTGATGAGATCCTTCACATCGTCGAGGTTGGCCTCGCGAATCAGCTTGCCGGAGACCGCGGAGATTGCCAGCGGGACATCCATCACTGATTCCGCGCGCTTGGTGGCGGTGACGATCACTTCCTCAAGCACCTGCCCCATGGCCCCGCCTGGCAGTGTTGAAGCCATCACCGCTGCCGAGACAGCGACAGCCAGCCGGCGCTTGGGAACAAACTTTTTTTGAACAGACTGCGAGCATGCCACCATAAATACAGATCCCCATCCCCAGTTAAGTTCGCCCGTGTGGGCGTTATAAGAAAACTCTACAACTGACCGTAGCTGATATTCGCCGCCCGGCCTATAACACTAAAGTGTAGTTAGCCGGCTACAGGCAGGCGTCGTACTCCATGGGCGTAACCTGCCGGTCGAAGTCGTCCAGCTCCTGTTGCTTGAGTACCTCGTAGACATGGCGGAACTCGGCCCCGAGATTGTCCCGCACGAAATCGGAGTCGGAAAACCGCGCCAGTGCCTCGGGCCAGTAGCGGGGCAGGCTGGGCGGCACGTGCTCGTAGGCGTTGCCCTCCACCGGCGGGGGCGGCTGCAGCTTGCCCTCGATACCGTGCAGCATGCCGGCGAGTATCGCCGCTATCACGAGGTAGGGGTTGGCATCCGCCCCCGCCACCCGGTGTTCGATGCGAGTGGCGGCGGCGGCATCCGCGGGAATCCGGACCGACACGGTGCGGTTCTCATAGCCCCAGCAGGGTGCCATCGGCGCATGGGTACCGCGCTGGAAACGCCGGTAGGAATTCAGGTTGGGAGCAAACAGCAGCATGGCCTCGTTCATCGTCGCAAGGCAACCGGCCACCGCTTCGCGCAGCAGCATGTTGCCCTGCGCATCGGCACCGGCAAAGGCATTGTTGCCCTGCTGGTCCAGCAGGCTGCAGTGCACATGCATGCCGTTGCCCGCCAGGTCGCCGAAGGGCTTGGCCATGAAGGTTGCGCGCAAGCCATGCTTACGGGCCAACGCCTTTATTGCCCGCCTGAGCATCACGGCCTGGTCCGCAGCCGCGAGGGCATCGGGGCTGTGGTACAGGTTGATTTCATACTGCGAGGGCGCTGATTCCTTGATAAGGGTATCCACGGGCAGGTTCTGCACCACGCAGGCATCGCGAATATCATGCATCAGCTCTGCCATGCCCGCCATGGTCTCGACGCTGTAGGTCTGGCCCGCCGCGAGTGTGCCGCCAACCCGGTCGGTCTGGGTATGCAGGGGCCTGCCGAGCGCATCATCCCCCTCGCGCAGCAGGTAGAACTCCATCTCGGTGGCCACCACCGGGGTGAGCCCCATGGCAGCAAAACGCGCCATCAGCCCGGCGAGTATATGGCGGCTGTCATAGGCACAGGGTGCACCATCGATCTCTTCCATCGACACCAGCACCTGGGCCATAGCGCGATCCTGCCAGGGCACGGCAACCAGTGTGCGGCTGTCCGGCTGACAGTAACCGTCGCCATCGCCGGTGCCGAAAACCCAGGCCTCGCCATCGCGGCCGAACACATCACACACCAGCGAACTGAGCGGCAGCTTGAGCTGGCCGGCCATCAGCTTGTCGAACTTCTCCCGGGTAACCCACTTGCCGCGCAAGCCGCCGCAAATGTCCGGCAAAATCATTTCCACCAGCTCGGTGTCCGGGTGCTTTTGCAGAAATTCCTGCAGCCTATTGTTATTGCTCATTGCCTTGTTTCCCGCGAGAATCGTGCCAAAACACCACTTTAGGGGTAATCCCCTCAGGTATCGACTATGCCACACTATTTAACAATGCCGGCCACTGAAAAGGCTATAACACCTGAGGGTAAGATCTCCCGCAAGGACACCCCGCAAGAATCACAGGACAGATTCAATGAGCAAGCAAGCAAGCACCCGCCAGCTTCAGGCGCTGGACCAGGCTCACCACCTGCACCCCTTTACCGACCTGCATGATTACAGCCAGCAAGGTGGGCGGATCGTTTCCCGTGCCGAGCATATCTACATCTACGACAGCGACGGCAACAAAATGCTCGACGGCATGTCCGGACTGTGGTGCTGCAATCTGGGCTACAGCCAACAGGCGATCAAGGATGCGATTACCGCCCAGCTGGACGATCTGCCCTTTTACAACAACTTCTTCAAATGCTCGAACCAACCGGCCGTTGAGCTGGCCCGAGCGCTGGTAGAAGTCACGCCGGCGCAGTTCAACCACGCTTTTTTCACCAACTCGGGTTCCGAAGCCAACGATACCAACCTGCGCCTCGTCCAGCGCTACTACGACCTGCTGGGCAAACCGGAAAAGATCCATATCATCAGCCGCAAGAACGCCTATCACGGCTCCACGATCGCGGCGGGATCCCTGGGCGGCATGAGCGCCATGCACGCCCAGACCCGCGGCCTGAATTACATCCACCACATCAACCAGCCCCACTGGTTCGCAGAGGGTGGCGATGACAGCCCCGAGGACTTCGGTATCCGGGTGGCCCGGGAACTCGAGGCGAAGATCGACGAACTGGGCGAGGACAAGGTCGCCGCCTTTATCGCCGAGCCAGTGCAGGGCGCCGGTGGCGTAATCGTACCCCCTGCCAGCTACTGGCCTGAGATTCGCCGCATCTGCGACGAGCGCGATATCCTGCTGATCATGGACGAGGTTATCTGTGGCTTCGGTCGCACCGGCAACTGGTTCGGCTGTGAAACCTATGACCTCAAGCCGGACCTGATGACATTCGCCAAGGCGGTCACCAATGGCTACATCCCGCTGGGCGGCGTCATGGTCGGGGACAAGGTCGCGGACGTGCTGCTGTCCCACGGTGGTGAGTTCGCCCACGGCCTGACCTACTCGGGCCATCCGGTCGCGTGTGCCGCCGGCCTGGCGACCCTGGCTGTTCTGCGCGAAAGCAATGTCATCGAGCACGCTTCGAAGCAGGTTGCACCGCATTTCCAGGCGCGCCTGCGGGAACTTGAGGGTCACCCCATCGTCGGTGAGGTTCGCGGCCTGGGCATGTTCGCCGCGGTGGAACTGGTGCGGGACAAGGGCTCCAGGGAACGGCTGGCACCCAATTCCGCGGGCGCTGTATTCTGTCGCGATACCGCCAACGCGGACGGGCTGATGGTACGCCAGACCGGGGATGCCATGATCACGGCGCCGCCATTGATTTCCAGCACTGCCGAGATAGACATCCTGGTGGAGAAACTGGCCGGGGCACTGGACCAGACAGCCGCACACTACGGCGTTGCCTGAGCGGCCGGATAGCGCCCTTGCGGCGGGTCGGGGGTCGAATTCATTCGGCCACCAGGGCGGCGCCTGGCCGTACCGGGACCAAAGTCGGACTTTCAAAATCGCTCTATAACGCCTATCTTCTGGTATTTTCAGCGGATCCCGTCCGGCCGGCGCGTTGCCGGAACCTGCCACGACTCCAGGAGATGGAATGAACAGCAAAATTCAGGTAGCGAAGCCACTGGTCGTTCTACACGGCGATGAGATGGCGCAAATCGCCTTTGAAAAAATCCTCGAGCAGTTCGTCACCGCACGCCTGGACCTGGAACTGGTAGAGATCGACCTCACCGCCGAAAATCGCCTGCGCACCAACGGCGAGGCCGTGCGCGACGCCATCAGCGCGCTGAAAACCTACGGTGTGGGCGTCAAGAACGCGGGTATGACAGTGAATCGCCAGCAGCTGGATGAACTGCTGGCCAGGCACCCGGACATAAAGGAAGCAGATCTCGACAAGCTGGCGACAAAGTCGCCGAACGGGGCCATTCGCAAGGGCATAGGCGGCAATATCACCCGCGAGGATATCCAGTTCCGCAACCTGCAGATCAACCCCCCCGACTGGATCGGCCGTGACATTGAAGTCATGACGATGGACAGCGGTGGCATCAAACACAGTCACAACGAGCTGTCGAAGGCCACCGGCGTGGTCAAGCTGATCTTCGTCGGCGCCAGCGGGGACCCGGTGGAACTGCACCGCAGGACCATCAACAAGGGAGATCCCTGGCTGCTGGCCAGCAATGACATAGACGACGTGAAAGCCTGGGCCCACGAATTCTTCCAGCGCGCACTACAGGAGAAGCGGGATGTCTACCTGGGTCTCAAGGATACGGTGATCCCGGGTTACGACGGCGTGATGCGCACCGCCATAGAAGACGTGTATGCCTCGGACTACCGCGAGCGCTTCCAGCAGGCCGGGCTCAACTACCACTATGAACTGATCGATGCCCAGGCGGCGCGCATCGTCGCCAACCCGCCGGAAAGGGCCCTTTGGGGGGTGCCCGATAACACCACGGGCAGGAAGCTGTACAAGCTGGTGAAAGAACTTAAACGCTACGGTATCCCCAACCGCAAGCACCACGTATCGCTGTCACGCATGAGCGCCGGCGGTGGCGACCAGTACGGCAGTTTCAATATGCCGATGGCAGAGGACGGTATCCTCAAGGTGATCGTCGATGGCGAGGAGAAGCACGCCCGCAGGGTCAAGAAAAATGACCCGGTGCTGCTGATGTCAAATGACCTGCAGGCGATCACCGACTGGGTCAGCCAGGTTTTTCGCGATGCCTCGCACAAGGGCAAGGAAGTCTATTTTGGCCTGAAGCGCGAGTACATGGAGTACGACGAGGTGTTCAGCACGGCAATAACAGACGTGCGCCACATGCTGGCAAAAGCGGGCACCCAGCCGCCGTCCTTCATGATCATGCGGCCCTCCAGCCAACTGAAGAAAATGATCACCGACCCGCCCAGAAATGCGCTTTACCCGGCCCAGAATCTCGATGGCGATATTTTTTCCGATATTTCCGCAGCCCTCGGAGGCAGCCTGGCGACCGCCAGCTCGATTATCGAGAGCAAGGACGGCACCATGCTCTACGAGGCACCCCACGGTACCGCCCACGACCTGTACCTGAAGTATGTGCAGAGTGAGGGCAAGGAAGCGCACTTCAACTCCTCGGCATTGATCTACGCGGTTGCCAACGCCCTGGAAACACTTGCCTTACGCGAGGACAACGAAGCCCTGGCGGAGTATTCACGGCAGCTGAAAGAGGCGCTGATCGACACGGTAGACCAGGGCATTATCACCGGGGACCTCAAAGGCAAGACCGTCGACCCCGATGCGGAAACCGTGGTCGATATGTATGGCTTCCTGGACGCGGTGGAGCGCAACCTGGATCTCAAGGCGGGGCGATAAGCGCCCCGCGGAAAACGAAAAGCTTCAGCCCAGCGCGTCGTCGGCGACGAAGTACCTCGGGTCCTCGATCACGTTCACCTCGACGAGGCTGCCGGCCCTGCGCAGCAGGCGCCGGCATTCATCGCTCAAATGCACCAGGTGCAGGGTTTTACCCGCACTAAGATAGCGGTCAGCCAGGGTGTCGATAGCTTCCAGGCCGGAATGGTCGGCCACCCGGGAGCGGGCGAAATCAATCACCACATCATCGTTGTCGGTTTGCGGGTCGAAGCGGTCGAGGAAAGACGATACCGAGCCGAAAAACAGCGGGCCGGTTACCGCGTAGACGGTTGATCCCTTGTGATCTTCACGCGCCTCGATGCGAATATACTTGGCGTGTTCCCAGGCAAACACCAGGGCGGACACGATAACGCCTACCACCACTGCCATCGCCAGGTCGGTGGCCACGGTTACCGCGGATACCAGCACCAGCACCAGGGCGTCAGTGCGGGGAACCTTGCGGATCACCCGGAAGCTGCTCCACTCGAATGTGCCGATCACCACGATGAACATGACACCGATCAGCGCGGCCAGGGGAATCTGCTCGATCAACGGTGACGCCACCAGGATAAACAACAGCAGGCACAGGGCGGCGGTAATGCCGGACAGGCGCCCACGGCCGCCGGAATTCACATTGATCATGCTCTGGCCGATCATCGCGCAGCCACCCATGCCCCCGAACAGCCCGGTAGTGGTGTTGGCGATGCCCTGTGCCACGCACTCCCGGTTGCCGTGACCACGGCTTTCGGTGATCTCGTCCACCAGGCGCAGGGTGAGCAGCGACTCGATCAGGCCGATGGCGGCGAGCACGATGGCATAGGGAAAGATAATGATAAGGGTATCGAGATTGAACGGGACCGAGGGTATGTGGAATGACGGCAGCCCGCCCTTGATCGAGGCGATATCACCCACCACCCGGGTATCCAGGTCGAGGCCGAATACCAGCAGGCTCACCACCACGATAGCCACCAGCGAAGACGGCAGGGCGTTAGTGAAGCGCGGCAGGAAGTAGATGATCAGCATGGTCACGGCCACCAGGCCCAACAGCATGTAGAGTTGCATGCCTTCCAGCCAGGCCACGTCGAGAATCGTGCCCTCCATGAACGTGCCATCCAGCCATCCCGGCTGGCCGTCCACCCCAAACTGGTTGAGCTGGGCCAGGAAAATGACGATGGCCAGGCCGTTGACGAATCCCAGCATGACGGGATGTGGCACCATGCGGATAAACTTGCCCAGCCTGGTGATACCGGCGGCTATCTGTAAAATACCCATCAGTACCACGGTAGCAAACAGGTATTCGACACCGTGGTCGGCAACCAGCGTTACCATCACCACCGCCAGGGCGCCGGTCGCTCCGGAAATCATGCCCGGGCGACCGCCGATGCAGGCGGTTATCAGGCCCACCATGAAAGCCGCGTAAAGGCCGACCAGCGGCTCCACACCGGCAACAAAGGCAAATGCAACGGCCTCGGGCACCAGCGCCAGGGCGACAGTGAGGCCGGATAAAACGTCGTTCTTTACCGTCGCGACGTTACTCGGGTGAATCTCAAACATAGCGTGCTCTCAACGGGCTGCGACCAGCATTCTTCGCCTGTCGGGAAAAGAGCCGGCTCAAATAGATGGACCAATCGGCGAGGAGCTTGTTGTTATGCGACGAGAGGAAAGGCCGCGCATTCTAGTGGATGGCACCAGTGGGTACAATCCGATGGCCACCAACTGTGAAGATGTCACAGTGAAACAGCCGTTGGCGGCCTGGATCCTCAATATGCAAACTCACCGAAAGAGCGACCGTCATGAGTAAAGAACGACAGGTACTTAGCAAGCAAAACCTCGGCATCACCCCCGGCCTTCCCCTGCAAGCCTCGCAAGGCGGCATAGAGGAGCTGCGCCGCGACATCCAGCGCCTGATGGATATGGAGGCGATCCGGCAACTCAAGTACGCCTACTTCCGCTGCGTGGACACCGCCAACCTGGAAGAGCTGGCGACCCTGTTCCACGATGACGTGACAGTGCACTTTGTCGGCGGCAGCTACGAGTGGAACGTGCAGGGCAAACAGGACTACGTCAACAACATCGGCGCGGCCTTCAGCCGGGAGGCGGTCGGCCAGCACAACGCCCACCACCCGGAGATACAGATGTTGAGCGAGACCGAGGCCACGGCTATCTGGTATCTTGAAGACAATATGTGGATCCTCAACCACAACGCGCGAACCCGCGGCACTGCCCTGTACTGGGACCGCTATCTCAAGGTGGACGGCAAGTGGCTGATCAAGGACACCAACTACGAGCGCATCTACGAGATCAACGACCAGCTGGAGGCGCGCCCCAACCTGAGTTCCCACTACCTGGGCGCCCACGGGGGTGAACCGCAGTTCTAACGGGCATGCAGCGCCGTGATACGAGGACAGATTCATGAAACTTCGCTACAAAATACTCAATACTGTCCTCGCAATTATCGGCGTAGCCTTTGTGTCCCTCGCGCTGGTGCTGAGCCACAACTCCGCCTGCGAGCAGGCGCCCCAGGTCAGCGGAAAAACTGCGCTCATGCAGGCGATCGTCTACCGCTGCTATGGTTCACCCGAGGTTCTAAGTCTTGAACAGATCGAGAAACCGGTCCCGGGACCCGACCAGGTACTGGTGAAAGTCCAGACGGCCTCCGTCAACCCACTCGACTGGCACTACATGCGCGGTTCCCCCTATTTCATGCGCCTGGGCTCAGGCATCGGCGCCCCCTCGGACCAGCGCTTCGGGGTGGACTTTGCAGGCAAGGTCGCCGCGGTCGGCGAGGAGGTCACGCAATTCAAACCGGGCGACGAGGTATTCGGCGGCGCGAGCGGCGCATTCGGCGAATACGTCGTGGTACGCGAGACCGGCGCCATCACACTCAAACCGTCCGGCCTGGGCTTTGAACAGGCGGCAGCGGCGCCAATAGCGGGTATATCGGCCCTGCAGGCCCTGCGGGATAAAGGCAAGGTGACTTCCGGCATGAAGGTCCTGGTCAACGGCGCCTCCGGTGGCGTGGGGACTTTCGCGGTGCAGATAGCGAAAAGCCTGGGCGCCGAGGTGACCGGCGTCTCCAGTGAGCGCAATACCGCGCTGGTGCGCTCGCTGGGGGCGGATCATGTCATCGACTACCGCAGCCAGGACTACACCACCGGCGACAAACGCTACGACGTGATAATCGATAATGTCGGCAATCATTCACCGGGACAGAACCGGCGAGCGCTGGTCCCCGGGGGCAAACTCGTCATGGTCGGCGGACCCAGTGGCAACTGGATAGGCCCCCTGAAGAACCCGCTGCAGGCACTCGTTCTGTCACCCTTCGTCGACGAGGAATTCATCCTGTTCCTGGGTCAACTGAAACAGCAGGACCTGGCTTACCTGGGCGAGCTGATGGCATCCGGCCAGGTTACGTCCGTCATCGACCGGCGCTACCCGCTGGCGCAGGTGCCCGACGCCATCCGCTATTCGGAAGAGGGGCGCGCCCGCGGCAAGATAATCATCGACGTGGATTAACTGTTGACCGAATCCAAAGAGCAGCCGCAATGTCCGAGATAACTTTTTCAAAAGAAGAAAAAGAAATCCTGGTGCGAAAATTGAAGGCCTATTTCGAGACTGAGCTGGACCAGGAGGTAGGCCAGTTCGAGTGCCAGTTTTTGCTGGACTTCATATCCGAAGAGATCGGCGCCTTCTATTACAACAAGGGGCTGAGCGACGCGCAGGCGATCGTGCTCGGCAAAATCGAAGATATTACCGACGCCTTTTACGAGATAGAAAAACCGACGAATCTCACCAACAACTGATCAGGCAGCGGGCTCGCGGGCAGTCAGGACTCGAGGTACTCCCGCAACCGCGCCTCGGCCTCCTCCCCGAACAGGATCTCGCAGGCCTCGCGCAGGCCCGGGGCGTGCCTGTATTCATCCCGGCGCACCACCAGCTCTATCTTGGAACGGCGGCGCATAAAGTCCTCCAGCTTGACGATCATCTCCCGACGCGCTGCGAGCTCGATTTCGCAGCGGGTGTACTCGGCATTCTCGATCAGCAATTCGGCGCAGCTCTCGTCCTCCCGGATACGCTCGAGCAGGCCGAAAGCGCTCTCGCCGTAGCGCCGCCAGAAGCGCTCCGAGAGGGGCTCAGAGGAACTTGCTGCCGTGAGGCTGTCCAGGTCCATCAGGCGGGCCTGCAGCATGAATTCGGCGCGCAGGTCCGGGCCTGGCTCGCCGTACCAGCGGTGGTTGGGGGCCGGCAGCTCGATACCCAGCTCCCTGACGTGGGCGGCGACCTCATCGCCCACATTGAGGCAATCCGTGAGCTTGCCGCCAAATATACTCAGGTGCCGGCTCGCCTCATCCACTTCGATGACGTGCTTGCGCGACAGCGCGACCCAGTCTGCGGCCACGCCCTGCCCCGCCACGGCAAGCGGCCGCACACCCACGCGCTCGGCGATGATGCTGGCCCGCGTCAGGGGCGGGTCGAGGTCCAGCAGGGCGTTGGCATTGGCCAGGATGAAATCCCGGTCTTCATCGGTCACCGCCACTTCGGGGCTGTCCACCTGGGTATCGGTGGTACCGATACAGGTCTTGGGACCCATGGGGATCAGGAAGAACAGGCGGCCGTCGCTGGCAAAAAACGTGAGCACCCGCTTGTTGTCGGTAATCCTGTCAACGATGAGGTGGACTCCCTTGGAGAACAGGTGGCGGTAGTCGGTCGTCTCTCCCGAACGGGCATTCTGCGCGTCCACGTAGGGTCCGCAGGCGTTGATCAGCACCTTCGAGCGGATATCGAAGCTGTCACCGCTCACCACATCCCGGGCGCTGGTCAGCCAGTCTTCGCCTTCGCGCCGAGCCCCCAGCGACTCCACGTAATTCGCAGCAATGCAGCCATAGTTGAGGCTCTTGCGGATAAAGTTGAAGACAAACCGGGCATCGTTGTCGTAGAGGTAGCAGTCCGAGTATTCCAGTCCGCCGGCGGCATTAGTGGTATTGATGACGGGTTCCGCCTGCTCGAGTGCGGAGCGGCTGACGTAACGCGGGGCCCGGGTGACGAAACGCCCCATCACCCAGTACACGATACTGCCCAGGAAAATAAACCACGGCGGGAAGCGAAAACCCCTGGCGATGGTGGTGAAGAAGCGGATCTCCTTGACGGTGGAGGGGTAGGCCCGCATCAGGCGGTTGCGGGATCTGCACAGTTTGTTGACCAGCAGGTATTCGTGGGTCTCCAGGTACTTGATACCCCCCCAGGCCAGGTTGGAGGAGTTGGAGCTGACACCGCCGGCAAAATCGCCCCGGTCGATCAGGGCTACCCGCACCCCGCACCCGGCCAGGGAGGCCGCCGCCACCGCGCCATTGATACCCCCGCCGACAATCAGCACATCATAATCATGCTCACGCAGCTTCTGCACATTGCTGTCGCGCAACGATACCGCCATACCAACCGTCCCTCTGTCGACTGTTCCCGCCCCGGGGAAATTACTCTACAGGCTCCAGAACCGTTCGCACAGGGCAATGAAATTCTTCGCGCTGATGCTGAGGTGTCTGCCGGCGCGGTAATACAGGCCGACCTGCTTTGCGATGCTGCCGAAGGAAATATCATCCATGATATGAAAATCGGCGCAGGAGGGGTGCTCCTGCAGCAACTTACGGTCGATGAACGTCACTCCCATCCCCTGTTCCACCATGTGGATCCGCAGGGACAGGCTGTTCACTTCCCATACGGTACTGAACTGGTCGCGCAGACGCGCGATGGAGGGGCGCATATCGGGGTTGTCCAGGGCGGACGTGATCAGGGGTGTGAGCTTCAGGGCCCTGGCATCGCCCTGGACCATCTGGGGGTAGTGGGCGTGCCTGGGGCTCACCACGAGGTGACGCGAGTCGCTGTACAGGGGAATGGTGGTAAAGGCAGACATCTGTTTCTGGAACGGCCCCAGGCCCAGTTCGACATTGCCCGACAGTACCTCCGAAATGATGCTGCGGCCCGGCAGCTCGGAGATTTTCATTCTGGCCTGGGGGTTTTCGCGATAGTAAGCGCTTATTAATTGGGGTGCATGAAAACGGTTGATCGAGGCGCTCAGGGCCAGGCTCAGGGTTTCTGCATTGCCCTGCTTGAGATGGGCAATGTCTTCCAGCACCTGCTGCTCCTCCCGCAGCACGTCCACGGCATGCTCGAACAGGCGCTTGCCGATATCGCTAAGGCGCAACTCCTTGCCGCGCTGGATGAGCGGGGCCTCCAGTTTGGATTCCAGTCCCGCCACGGCCTGGCTCACGGCGGATTGGCTGATATGCAGGGACTGCGCGGCGCGTTTGAAGCCCCCCTCCTCGACGACGGCACGAAATGCACGTAACTCACTGTTTTCCAAGCGCATATTAGTTTACCTAATGACACGATAAGTATAATTAATTCTACTAATCGCCCCGCTCTCCGTATACTGTGAAAAATTACCAAAAGCGGAGCCGCAGCCATGAGCTCAGAAGAGATCATTTATTCAAACGACCTCGCCGGCGTAGTCGTCGGCGACACCGCCATCTCCGACGTACAGGGGGAGCTGGGGCTGCTCAGTTACCGCGGCATCGACATCAACGACCTGGTGGCAGTGCCCTTCCTGCACGTGGTGTGGAAGGTCCTGTTTGGCGACTGGCCCGAGGAGCAGGAGAAGAGCCGACTGAAGACTTTCATGTGCCGGCATTCACGCCTGTCCCACGCCGAAATCGAACTGCTGCGCCACGTACCCCGGGATCTGCACCCCATGCTGATGCTCCAGGGAATGGTGCCCCTGCTCCAGCTACCCCGGGAACAGACCATGGATATGGAGCCGGACGCGGAACACGGCCTGTTCCTCGCTGCGAAAATCACCGCCCTCATCGCCGCCCACTACCGGCTCAGCCAGAGCAAGGTGGTGCTGGCCCCGACACCGGGCCGGCTGTTCCACGAAAACTTCCTCACCATGTTCCTGGGCACCGCGCCCACCCCAGAGCAGGTGCGGATGCTCAACGCCGCCCAGATCCTGCAGATGGAACACAGCTTCAACTGCGGCACTTTCGCCGGGCGGGTTTGCGCCAGCACCCTGGCGCCGATCCAGTCTGTCGTCTCGGCTTCGATCGGCACCCTGTTCGGCAAACTGCACGGCGGAGCCGACCAGGCGGCGCTGGAGATGGCCATGGCAATCGGCAGCCCGGACAAGGCCGAGGCCTACGTGCAGGACTGTCTTGCCCGCAAGGAGAAAATCATGGGAATGGGGCACCGGGAATACCGCACCGTTGATCCCCGGGCGAAAATTCTCAAACCCATGGCCATGGAATTGTGCCAGGAAGGCGAGAGCAGGAACCTGTTACTGACCCTGGTAGCGGTGGAGGAGGCCTGCCAGCGGGCATTTGCCGAACAGGACAAGGAAATCTGGGCCAACGTGGAGTTCTACAAGGGCGCGGTGTTCCACAGCCTGGGCATTCCCACCCATTTCTTCACCGCCATGTTCGCCATGTCCAGGGTTTACGGTTACGTGGCCCACTATCTGGAGTTCAGTAAAAACAGCCGACTGATCCGCCCCCGCGCGCGCTACGTCGGGCCCCCGGTGGGGCAGCGGGACAAGTCCGCCGCCTGATTCGCCCCGGTGACGCCTTCCGGGCGGCAGGCCTGCCGCCCGGGGCGCCCTTGCTGTGACAAAGGCCGGCGCTTGCATTACAGTTAACCCCTCGCCAAACCGCCACAGGCCCCTGATTTAATGCTGCCGAAGTTTCCCCGTTTCCTGCTGCTGGTCGCCGCGGTCACCCTGCTTGCGGCCTGCAGTGGCGGAGAGTCCAATGTCGCGAGCGGCAACCGCCTGGGAATCCTCCACTTCGGCAATGGTTCCGAACCCCAGGGCCTCGACCCCCACGTGGTCACGGGGGTGCCGGAAAACAAGATCATACGGGCGCTGTTCGAGGGCCTGGCGGTCAAGAACCCGTACACCCTGGAACCGGAGCCAGGCGTGGCGCAAAGCTGGGACATCAGCGAAGACGGGCGCGTCATCACCTTCCATATCAATCCCGAGGCCAGGTGGTCGAACGGCGATCCCATGAGGGCCGCCGACTACGTCTGGTCCTGGCAGCGGCTGCTGAGTCCCGCCCTGGGCGGCGAATACGCCTATATGCTGTACCCTGTGGCCAACGCCCAGGCCTTCCACAAGGGTGAAATCACCGACTTCAACGAGGTGGGGGTAAAGGCCCTGGACGATCTCACCCTGCAGGTGACACTGGAAGAACGCACTCCCTACTTTCTCCAGCTGATGGATCACTACAGCACCTTCGCCGTACACCCGCCCACCATCGAGAAATTCGGCAAAGCCACCGATCGTTACACACCCTGGACCCGGGTGGAAAACATCGTCAGCAACGGCGCCTTCCGCCTGAAAAAATGGGAGTTGAACCGCCGTATCGAGCTGGAAAAAAGTGACACCTACTGGGACCGGGACAAGGTCCGGCTCAACGGGGTTGTCTATTACCCCACCGAGAACGTGGTCAGCGAGGAGCGCATGTTCCGGGTGGGCCAGTTGCACTACACCAACAGCGTCCCGCTGGGAAAAATCCCGGTGTACAAGGAAATGCCGGACAGCCCCTACATGCAGGAGCCCTACCTCGGCACTTATTACTACCTTCTCAATACCCTGGTCCCACCCACCGATAACCTGAATGTGCGCAAGGCGTTGTCGATGGCAGTGGATCGCGACAAGCTCAATGCAACCGTGCTGAAGGGCACCAATATTTCCGCCTACAGCATCACCCCACCCGACACCCTGGGCTACTACCCCCCAAAGCTGTTCAGCTATGACCCGGACCGGGCGAGGGAACTGCTGGCCGAGGCGGGTTATCCCAACGGCGAGGGCTGGCCGGGACTGGAACTGACCTACAACACCAGCGAGGATCACCGCAAAATCGCGGTGGCGCTGCAACAGATGTGGAAAGACGTCCTCAATATCGACGTGGCTCTCACCAACCAGGAGTGGAAAGTCTACCTGGATTCGGTCACCAACATGCACTTCCAGATCGCGCGACGCGGCTGGATCGGCGACTATGTCGACCCGAATAATTTCCTCGACCTGTTCCTCACCGGCGGCGGCAACAACAACACCGGTTTTGCGGACCCCCGCTACGACGAGATGATCCTGAAGAAGGCACCGCAGGCAGCGACCAGGGAGGAGCGCTTTGCGATATTCTACGAGGCGGAGACGCTGCTGATGGAACAGATGCCCATCATTCCCGTTTATACCTACACCAGCAAACACCTGATCCATCCCAGCGTACAGGGCCTGCCACCCAACCTGATGGACTCACTGAACCTGAAGTACGTGTGGCTGGAAGATAACGTGCAGACCACCGAGGCGGACGACTGACCATGTTGCGATTCATTATGCTGCGGTTGCTGCAGGCGATACCGGTAATTCTTGTTGTGATCACCGTTACATTTTTCCTGGTGAGGATTGCCCCCGGGGGGCCGTTTGACAGCGAAAAACCCGTCACCCGAGAGGTGAAAGCCGCACTCGAGGCCCAGTACAAACTCGACCTGCCCCTGTTCCAGCAATACACCTCCTATCTCGGAGACCTGGCCCACGGCGACCTGGGCCCGTCTTTCAAGTACCCGGGGCGCAGCGTCAACGAGCTCATCGCCGCGGGCTTCCCGGTGACCGCGGAGCTGGGTTTTTACGCCCTGCTGGTCGCCGTGGGCATCGGGGGCCTGGCGGGGGTGATCGCCGCACTCAAACCCAATACCGCCCAGGACTATATACCCATGTCGCTTGCCATGATCGGCATCTGCATGCCCTCTTTCCTGCTCGGGCCACTGCTGGTGCTGGTTTTCGGGATCCACCTCGACTGGTTGCCGGTGTCCGGCTGGGGCGACATTCCGGGCGACAAGATATTGCCGGCTATCACCCTGGGGGCGGGCTACGCGGCCTACATTGCCCGGCTGGGGCGGGCCGGCATGCTGGAGGTACTGTCCCAGGACTACATCCGCACGGCCCGGGCCAAGGGCCTGCCCGAATGGCAGGTGGTGCTAAAGCACAGCCTGCGCGGCGGGCTGATCCCGGTGGTGGCGTTTCTCGGCCCGGCCTTTGCCGGCCTGCTGGCAGGGTCCTTCGTGGTAGAGACCATTTTCCAGATACCGGGACTGGGCCGCTTTTATGTGCAGGCCGCGTTCAACCGGGACTACACCATGATTCTCGGCACCACCGTGTTCCTGTCGGTGCTTATCGTCCTGTTCAACCTGCTGTCAGACATTCTCGCCGCCTGGATGAACCCCAGGTTGCGGGCCCAGTTTGGCCACTAACCCAGAACCGGGAACCCACTAACATATGAACACGCAAACGATTAACGATATCGCCCAGGCGGAACAGGGTACGTCCCTGTGGAAGGACGCCTGGCTTCGCTTGCGCAAGAACCACCTGGCGGTATTCGGCCTGGTCACGCTGGTGCTGTTCATCGTGATCGCCCTCCTCACCCCCTGGATCGCACCCTACAGCTACCAGGCCCAGAACCTGGAACTGGGGGCCAGCCCGCCTTCCGCCGCCCACTGGCTGGGCACGGATATATTCGGTCGCGACCTGATGACCCAGATCATGTATGGCGGGCGTATCTCCCTCGCGGTGGGCTTTGTCGCCACGACCGTCGCCCTGTTGATCGGGGTCACCTGGGGCGCTATTGCAGGTTATGTGGGCGGTCGCACCGACGCGGTGATGATGCGCCTGGTAGACATCCTCTACGCCCTGCCCTTCATGATTTTCATCGTACTGCTGACCGTGGTGTTCGGGCGCAACATGTTGCTGCTGTTCCTGGCGATCGGGGCGGTGGAATGGCTGACGATGGCGCGCATCATGCGCGGCCAGGTGCAGTCACTGCGCCAGCAGGAGTTCGTCGAGGCCGCCATTTCCCTCGGCCTGTCCCCGGCCACGCTGATCCGCCGCCACCTGGTGCCCAACGCCCTGGGACCGATCATCGTCTACACCACCCTGACCATTCCCAACGTCATGCTGCTGGAGGCCTTCCTCAGCTTCCTGGGCCTGGGCATCCAGCCTCCCCAGACCTCCTGGGGACTGCTGATCTCCTACGGCGCCGAAACCATGGAAGAGTATCCCTGGCTGCTGATTTTCCCGGGACTGGCCCTGACCCTGACCCTTTTCTCCCTCAATTTCCTCGGTGACGGCCTGCGCGATGCGCTGGACGTGCGCGGCGCGAAGGACTAGCCCATGGCCCTCTTGGACGTACAGGATCTCGCCGTCAGTTTTGTCACCCGCAATGGCACCAACAAGGCGGTCGATGGTGTCAGCTTCAGTGTGGAGCTGGGCAAGATCACCGCGATTATCGGCGAGTCCGGGTCGGGCAAGTCGGTGGCCTGTTACAGCCTGCTCGGCCTCGTGCCGATGCCGCCCGGACGCATCGACGGCGGGCGCGCCCTGTTCGAAGACCGCGACCTGCTGCAGATGGAGGAGTCCGAGCTGCGTAAAATTCGCGGGCGCGACATCGCCATGATTTTCCAGGACCCGATGACCTGCCTCAACCCCTACATGACCATCGGCAAACAGCTGATGGAACCGCTGCGCTACCACCACCAGGTGAGTGGCGAAGAAGCCCGCACCCGGGCACTGGAATTGCTGGGGGAGGTCGGCATTCGCGACCCCGAATCCACCATCGACAACTTCCCGCACCAGTTTTCCGGCGGCATGCGCCAGCGGGTCATGATTGCGATGGCGCTGATCAACGAACCGAAACTACTGATCGCGGACGAGCCGACCACCGCGCTGGACGTGACCATCCAGGCCCAGATACTGAAGCTGATCGCCGAGTTACAGGAAAAGCGCGATATCGGCGTGATCTTCATCAGCCACGACCTGGCCGTGGTAGCCGATATCGCCGACCAGATCGTGGTGATGAAGCAGGGCCAGATCGTGGAAACGGGCAACCGCGAAAGTATTTTCCACAACGCCCAGCACCCCTACACGAAGAAACTGCTGGCGGCGATTCCCACCGACTCCAAACAGGCGCGACCGGGAGCGGTGGAGCCGCTCATCCAGGTCAGGGACCTGTGCACCTGGTTCAGCCAGGGCAAGGGCAAGGAGCCGGTCAAGGCAGTCAACAAGGTCAGCTTCGACATCAACCGGGGCGAAGTGCTTGGACTGGTTGGCGAATCGGGTAGCGGCAAGTCCACCATCGGCCGCTCGATACTCCGGCTGGTACCGGTTACCTCCGGCGAGGTGCGTTTCGATGGCACTGACCTCACCGCGCTGGAGGGACGCGAGCTGAAAACCATGCGCCGGCGCATGCAGATGATCTTCCAGGACCCCTTCGCCTCCCTCAACCCGCGCATGACCGTGTACGACACGCTGGCGGAACCCCTGCTGCTGCACGGCATAGAGAGCCGTGGGACAGTAGCCCAGGGAGTACTCAAGCTCATGGATGACGTGGGCCTGGCCAGGGCGTTTGTCCGGAAATATCCCCACGAATTTTCCGGTGGCCAACGCCAGCGCATCGCCATTGGCCGCGCCCTGGCAACCCGGCCCGAGTTTATCGTCGCCGACGAGCCGGTCTCGGCGCTGGATGTCACCATCCAGGCGCAGATTCTCGACCTGATGCAGGAGCTGGGCCGGGAGTACGGCCTGACCATGCTCTTCGTATCCCACGACCTGGCAGTGGTGCGCCACCTCGCCGACCGCATCCTGGTGCTGTACAAGGGGGAGGTGGTTGAGCAGGGCAGCGGGGACGACCTGTTCGAGCGCCCCCAGCAGCCCTATACCCGGCAACTGCTCACATCCATTCCCGGGCGTTCCCTGTTGGCATAATTGCTGGAGCCGAAATTGAAAAACCATTGTCTTGCAAGCCTGTTACTGCTCACCCTGGCGACAACCGCCCAGGCCCAGATGCGCAGCCCTAAAATGATCCTCGGCTGGCTTGAGACCACCCAGCTGGTGGGCTCGGATATGCGCATCAAGACCAAGCTGGACGTGGGCGCCAAGACCTCTTCCATGCAGGCGACCAACATCGAGCGCTTCGAACGGGACGGCGAACCCTGGATCCGGTTTGATTTCACCGACGAGGACGTGGATACCGAGAAGGAGCACACCCTGCGCCTGGAGGGGCCACTGGTACGGGATGTGGTCATCAAGCGTCACGGCGCTGCCAATACCACCCGCCCGGTAGTGACCCAGGAGTTCTGCCTGTACAACCAGATATACAGGACCGAATTCAGCCTTACGGACCGGGGTAAATTCAATTACGCGATACTGCTGGGCAGGTCCTTCCTGGCAAAGGTCGCGGTCATAGACCCCTCGGAGACCTTTCTCAGCCGTCCCGCCTGCGAAGGCCACACCCCGGTACTGGATATCCTGGACTAAGCGGGGCGCCCGGCACGACTCTCGCCGTAAATACGCTCAAATTTCGTCAGTAAATTTTACGCAACCAGGCTTTCCGCCCTCACTTTCAACCTTAAGTCATTGATTTTAAAGGGTGGCACGGTATTTGCTTCATATGCTAAAAGGCGATGACGTCCAATAACCGTTCACGCCTGAACGGCATAAGCCAGAGGGCGATCACCAGGTCGCCGGCCCAGACTGAAACCCATCCGCCCATGCTTCGGAGAAAACTGTGACTGAGATTATCGTTCCTGCGGCAGAGATGGTTTCGCCAGAAACCGACAGCAATCCCTTCGCCTCAGTCGCTGTTCATTGCGGCGAAGACGGCTGTGCTGCCGCCAGGGCGATAGCGGGAAAGCGCCACCTGCTCGACGAGGCGCCCGCGCTTCCGTTGGCACAATGTGCCGCCGACGTCTGCAACTGCCGCTTTTTCAGGTACGGGGACAGACGCAGCCTGCTCACCAATCGCCGCTCCCACGGGCCCACAAGCGGGCGCGCCAACAACTCGCTGTGGCAGGATAACCGGCGCTCAGGGCATGAACGCCGCAAACTCAAGATCGATTTCCGCCGCTGGATCTGAGCGCCTGAAAGCAGCGCTGCCTCACGGCAGCGACCTCCCCCTCTCCAGCCCGCCGGCCTGTCGGCTGTGCCGCTATATGCAATGGGGGCGTGCCCGAGGAACTGGTCTGCCCCGCGTTGTTTATCCCGACAAAACTCCGACAGGCTGCGCACAGGGGCGTCACTCACCCCTCTAACCAATTGATTTTAATGAATTAATACACCGTCCTCGCGGAGCAACACGCAAGCGATCCAGTTCGCGCACGCCAGCCGTACGTCTCATGAGTCCTTTGACGCAATGCAACCGCCAGGCCTTGGCAGTGATGCTCAGCGATCAACTCGAATCGAGCCAACAACAACGGAGTACTGACATGACACTGAAGAAAACCATCCTTGCAACCACCACCGCGCTGGCCTGTACGCTCGGCGCTACCGCAAACGCCATGACCAACTTTGCCGACTGTGTGTCGACCCCCATTGTCCGCTTTGACGGCAATATCGTCGAAGCCGCCCTGGCCACACCCGAGCTGTCCACCCTGGTGGATGCGGTGCTCGCGGCGGGCCTGGACGATGACCTGGCCAACGCCGAAGACATCACCGTCTACGCACCGACCAACGATGCTTTTGCCGCCATGCCCGCTGACGTCACTGGCGCCATCCTGGCCGACGTGGATCTGCTCACCACGGTGCTGACCTACCACGTTTCCCCGGGCGCCAACGACCCCCGCAAATTCGCCTCCCCGGTCCAGCGCAAGACCCTGGCCGGTGACAACTATGTCTACCTCAGTCGCAATGCTGGCGAACCGCGCGTCAATACTGCCATCGTCCAGTGCCAGGGCGTGAAAGCCGACAACGGCCTGGTCTGGATTATCGACTCGGTATTGCAACCGGGATTCTGATCCGCGTTCCTCGGGATAGACACAACCCTGCACTGGAACCAGTGCAGGGCTTTTTTTGGCCCATGACAGACACCTTGTTGCCCTGGTTACTCGACCCCCCAGGGCAATCATCACCGCCACCATGGCTCACCAGGCGGTAACGGTTCCGTCCTTGCGCATTTCCGTGGCGCCGGCATACACACCGGTGTCCGGGTCAACCGCAATCGCCTGGTAGCCGCCAAAGCGCACACCCGTGGCATCGATCTCCACCCGGTGCCCCATGGCCCGCAACTGCTCGACGGTCTGTTCACTGACACCGGGCTCCACATACAGGGTTCCCAGGCCATCCTTGTGCACGCCGGTGGGCTCGCGCCCGCCTTCATGCAGAAAGCGGGCGGCATCCCCGGCCTGCTGGATATCCATGCCGTAGTCGACGATGTTCACCACGATCTGCACATGCCCCTGGGGCTGCATGGAACCGCCCATCAGGCCGAAACTCATCAGCGGCGCTCCGTCTTTCATCAGGAAGGCCGGGATGATGGTGTGAAAGGGGCGCTTGCGTGGGGCGTAGGCATTCGGGTGGTTGGGGTCCAGGGAAAACAGCTCGCCCCGGTTCTGCAACATGAAACCCAGGCCGTCCGGCACCACGCCAGAGCCCATGCCCCGGTAGTTGGACTGGATCAGCGACACCATCATGCCATCCCCGTCGGCCACGGTCAGATACGTGGTATCGCCATCGCCTTCCAGCAGGGGCTCACCGGGGCTCGAACTCGTGGCCGCGCGATCGGGGTCGATAAGGGCGAAGCGCTCGCGGCCGTACGCTTCCGCCAGCAGCCCACTCAGGGGGACATCGCTGAAGTCGGGGTCGGCGTAATAGCGCGCGACATCCTCAAACGCCAGGCGCTTGGCCTCCACCATGTAGTGCAACACCTCCGCCGAGCCCCGGGGCCACTGCGCGAGGTCCACCTGCTTGAGCATATTGAGCATCTGCAGGGCGGCGACGCCCTGGCCATTGGGCGGCAGTTCATAAAGGTCATAGCCGCGGTAGTTCACGCTGACAGGCTCCACCCAGTCGCCGGTGTGGGCGGCCAGGTCCTCGTAGCTGAGGTCCGCGCCGATACGCTGGAAATAGGCGGCCATATCCCTGGCTACACCACCGCGATAGAAAGCGTTGCGCCCGTCCCGGCCTATCGCCTCGAGGGTGTTGCCAAGGTCCGGGTTGCGGAACATCTCTCCCGCCACCGGGGCGCGGCCATCGGGATACCAGGTACTGTAGATGTTTTCCAGCAGCTCGCTGCCCGCGAGACGGCGGTCGAAGGCCAGGCGATTGCGCTCGAGATAGTAGGCGATCACCGGGGAGAGCGGGAAACCCTGCCGGGCATAGTTGACGGTGGGAGCCAGCACCTCGGCCATGGGCAACTTGCCGAAGCGATCGTGTATGGCGAACCAGCCGTCGACGGTACCCGGTACCGTCACCGGCAGGTGGCCCATGGGCGGGATGCCGGCAAAATCCGGCGGCAGCAGGCCCTCCTCTTTCAGCGCGGTGATTTGCGCCTGCAGCTGTTCCAGGCTGCGCCCTGCGGGAGATCGGCCAGAGCCGTTGTAACCATACAGCTGTCGACTTTTCGGGTCCCAGACAATGACAAAAATATCCCCGCCGATACCGCAACCGGTAGGCTCCATCAGCCCCAGCGCGGCGTTGGCGGCTATCGCCGCATCCACGGCGCTGCCCCCTGCCTGGAGGATATCCAGCGCCACCTGGGAAGCCAGGGGTTGCGCCGTGGCCGCCATTCCGTTTTTGCCGTAGACGACACTGCGGGTGTATGCCGGGCCGACGGGGCGCCCGCCGCCACCGAGTTCAACTGGCGCGGGCATACTGGCCTCTGCTTTGCCGGGACTGGCGCTGGTGTGGGTAGTGTTTGTGCTGCAGCCCTGCAGGCAGGTGATACAGGCCAGAAAGATCAGAACAGTTTTGCATTTCGATATCATCGGTTCACGGTCGGGTAACGCCCAGGGTGTCAGGAATAGTAACCCACAGTGGCCACCATAACGACCCGCCACCGCCCATCGCGCGCGGCAGGCAATATTTTGAACCGGTGGCGACCGGGAACACCGGCCGGGCAACTCACCGTGCAAATAAGGTGTACAGTAAACGGCCACATGCCAGCCGCAAGAGACACGAAAACAATGACCAATTCCCCACTCCACCACCCACCCCTGATGCCCCACCTGCTGGTGGAGGGCCTTAACCGCTTTGACGACGAGCCCTGCCTGTTCCTCGGGGACAAGGTAGCCAGCTACCGGGAGGTGCGCGAGAGCACCAGCCAGATGGTCCAGGCACTGCAGGCGAGGGGACTGGGCAAGGGCAGCCGCATCGCGGTGATTTCCGCCAACCGGCCGGAGGTGCTGTCCAACATCGCCGCCATGCAGCTGGCCGGCTGCATCGGCACTCCCCTGCACCCGCTGGGCTCGCTGGACGATCACGCCTATGTGCTGGCAGCCGCAGAGATCGATGCGCTGGTCTACGACGCCAGCCTGTTCGATGAGCACGCGGCAAAGCTGAAGGAGAAGGTGCCCGAACTCAAGCACCTGCTGGGGTTCGGCCCGACCAAAACAGGCGAGGATTACCTGGCCCTGGCCGCCACCTTCGAGCCGCAGCCACTGGTCGCGCCCGACGTGTTACCCGACGATGTGTCCTCGGTCAATTTCACCGGCGGCACCACCGGCAAGCCCAAGGGAGTCATGAGTACCCACCGGGTTACCGCCTATATGACCCAGATCCAGATGGCGGAGTGGGAGTTCCCCGCGGAGGTGCGCATGCTGATGGCCACGCCGCTGTCCCATGCCGCGGCGGCATTTTTTATCCCCGTGCTGCAAAAAGGCGGCGCTTTCTACGTGATGCAGGGGTTCAGCCCGGACGAGTTCTTCGACATGGTGGAACAGCATCGCATCACCTGCACCATGCTGGTCCCGGTGATGCTCTATTACCTGATGGACTCTCCCCGGGCCGCCACGGCCGACATGTCCAGCATGGAGACGATCTTCTACGGCGCCTCCGCCATGAGCCCGGCCCGGCTGCGCCAGGGCATCGAAAAGTGGGGACAGGTTTTCTACCAGTTTTTCGGCCAGTCCGAGGCACCGATGGTCATCGCCAATTTGCGCAGGGCCGACCATGACCTGGCAAAGCCACAGCGCCTCTCATCCTGCGGCCGGCCCACCCCCTGGGTGCATATCGCCCTGCTCGACCCGGACGGCAGACCAGTGGCCAGAGGTGAACCGGGCGAGATCTGTGTGCGCGGCCCGCTTGTCATGAAGGGCTACAAGGACATGCCCGAACAGACCGCGGAGGCTTTTGCCGGCGACTGGTTGCACACCGGTGATGTGGGCAAACTGGATGAGGAGGGTTTTCTCTATATCGTCGATCGCACCAAGGACATGATCGTCACAGGTGGCTTCAATGTGTTCCCGCGGGAAGTCGAGGACGTGCTCGCCACTCACGAGGCGGTGGGGCAGGTTGCGGTAATCGGGGTGCCGGACGAACAGTGGGGTGAGGCGGTCAAGGCGGTCGTGGTATTGCGCCCGGGAATCGCACCGGCGCCGGACCTGGTGCAACAGTTGCAGGCTCTGGTGAAGCAGGCGAAGGGTTCGGTGCAGGCACCCAAGTCCGTCGATTTCGTCGATGCCATTCCCACCACCCCGGTGGGCAAACCCGACAAGAAAGCCCTGCGGGCGCGCTACTGGGAAGGCAGCGAAAGGGGCGTCGGCTAGGGCCTGGTCGACAGGGCGCTAGTCGCCCGGCGTCATACCGACACCGTAGCCCACCAGGAATCCCCGGACGCCACGGCGCAGGTTCTGCAGGTGGTAGCCACCTTCCTGGATAATGACCGAGGGCAGGCGCAGGGCCCCGATCCTGCGGCCGATGTTGCGCATGCCTTCCGCCGACACGTAAAACGCGCCGGTGGGGTCGCCGCGCATGATATCCACCCCGAGGGAAACGACCAGGTAATCAGGGGCAAACTTCCTGATCACCTTCAGGGCCTTGTCCAGGGCGGTGAGATAGGCCGCGTCATCCACTCCCGGCCGCAGGGGAAAATTGACATTGAAGCCCTCCCCATCCCCTTCTCCCCGCTCGTCCTCGAAGCCGGCATAAAACGGGTAGGAAGATTCCGGGTGGCCGTGAATCGAAACCGTCAGGACATCCTTGCGACTGTAGAAAATATCCTGGGTGCCATTGCCATGGTGGTGGTCCACATCCAGCACCGCCACCCGACCCTTGCGGGACAGGGCATTTGCCGCCAGCGCCGCGTTGTTGAAGTAACAGAAACCGCCAAAGACCTTGCGTTCGGCATGGTGCCCGGGCGGGCGCCCCGCAACGTAGGTCATTTCTGATTTTCCGTCTGCGACCAGCTTTGCCGCCGTCAGGGCGGCATTGGCAGAGCGGGTGGCGGCAGCAAATACATTGCTGGTAATCGGGGTTGAGGTGTCGATACAGAAATAGCCAGCGCGCATCGGCCAGTTGTGCGGCAGACGATCCGCATAGCGGATCGGAAATATCTCCGGGTAGACAATCTGTCCCGGGGGCACCCTGGTCTGGCTTTCCTTAAGGAAGTTGACCATGCGCTTGTCGTGAATTTCCAGAATGGGCTTGAGACCGAAATCCTGGATGTCGTGGCGGATAATCGGCAGGTCGTCCAGCGCCTTGGCGATGGCCGCGACACGGGCCGGGCGCTCGTAATAGCCCTTGAAAGGAGAGTGGCTGATATCGTTGCTGGTGCCGGTTTCGATCAGGTCTATAGGGTGTCGGAGTTTAGGCAAGGGACCCGGGGAGGGTGCCGGGTAACGCGGCGCCCGGATCAGTACCGGGTCATCCTTCACCGAAGCCAACAGGGTCTTCAGTGGCTCCTGCTCCGGCGTGAGCGACGACTTGGCCAGCATGATGCGCGCGATTACCGCCTTCAGCTTGGCTCGGGACAGCGGCGCGGTCTGACCCAGGCCGTCGTGCAACAGGCAGTTGGGATCGCCAAGGTTCGCTGGCGTGACGAGATGTTCATACTGGGTGCCCTGGATGGGCCTGGCCCCAAGGCGCTCATAGAACGCCATGCGCTTCTTGTTATTGGGCAACAGCGTCGGGTCGACATTAGCGCCGGGCTCGTCCGGCAACGAATCAAAGAAAAGCCGACGGGCACCGCGTTTCTTCATGTCATTGCGCATGGCTTCATACAGCGCGGCGCCGATGCCCCGGGACGCCTTGTCGGGGTCGCTGGCGATATAATCCAGGTAAGCCGCCTTGAGGTCGCTGAAATAAAACGCCACCGTGAAGCCCAGCACCTCCTCCCGCGCACCGGTGGCGGCCAGGATGATGCACTCCGAACCCGGCGGATGCTCGCCGCGCGCGAAGGCTTCGATTTTTTCGATATAAGGGGCGTTGAAGGCGAACGCCTTGTTGAAGACGGCCTTCAGGCCGTCAAGATGGCGCTCGTACTGGGCATCCATGCCCGCCATGACCCGCACCATTTTCAGCATCGACTGTATTTCCTCCGGAAAATTTACGCTAGCAACTTGCGATGAAGAGAGCTTGATCTGGTATATTCGCGCCCGTTATCGGGGGCCCTTATATCATGAAGCCAAACGTGGAAGAACAATCTTTTAGCCACCAGAGCGTCAACGTACCGGAGGGAACGACACACCTGCTGTTTCCGACCCCGGTAAAGCTGTTCGAGCTGGAAGAGCCGCAGATGAACACCGATCTGGCCGCGTTCTTTACCGGCAATCCGCGCTTCCACAGCCGGGACCAGGCGGAGCAGTCAGACGTCACCACCCTGATGGAATATGCCGACGAGGTGCCGGCCCTGCACCGCCTGGAAAGCCTGTTCCTGGCGTGCCTGAAAAACTATTGCCGGGAGATCGGCTGGCAGGGCGAGTTTGATCTGGCCATGCAGATGTTCCCCAACGTCGCGCCAAAAGGGCACTATGTGCCCTCCCACAACCACGTCTCGCACATATCGGCCGTGTATTACGTGCACACCCGGCCCTCGGACAAGCCGCTGCTGGTTAGCGATGAGTCCGTGCGCGACTACTGGCGGCCCGATGAGGGCGCGCTGATCCTGCACGACCCGCGCTTCAATGCCTCCTTGCAGGGCGGCTGGCAATACCACGCCAAAGTCTTCCCCCGGCCCGGCGTGATGATTTTCTTCCCGTCCTTCCTCTGGCACGAGGTCACCCCGCACCAGGCCCAGGAGCCGCGCCTGTCGGTGGCGGCAAACTTCACCCTGGCCTATCGCAATATCCCCACCTATGAGCGCCACCAGTTGTTCTCCTGCTAATGACTGACTTGCGCTGCCGGGGGCACTGGACATCCAGCCCCCGAAGGCAGACCATTGTGGGCCTTTTTACTCCAGCCATAAGGCCTTCTTGATGCTGCATGACAAGCCCGAACTCTACAAGGGCCTGACCTACCCCTGGGGGCGCGCCGTCAATCCGGCACCCGGCGAGCCCGAGCAGATCGCCGAGGGGGTGTACTGGGTTCGCTTCCCCATGCCGATGTCCCTTGACCATATCAACCTGTGGCTGCTGCAAGACGGCGACGGCTGGACCGTGGTGGATACCTGCCTCAACCTCGGCAGCGCCCGGGAGATCTGGGAGCAGCTGTTCGGCTCGGTGATGGGCGGCAGACCGATCACGCGGGTTATCTGTACCCATATGCATCCCGACCATGTGGGCCTGGCAGGCTGGCTGACGGAGCGCTTCAACGCCGACCTGTGGATGTCCAGGGAGGAATTCCTGATGTGCCGGGCGATGGTCGGGGACACCGGTCGCGAAGCCCCGGAGGTGGCGTTGCGCTTCTACCGGGCGGCGGGCTACAACGAGGAACAACTGACGGCTTACAAGGGCAGGTTCGGCAATTTTGGCCGCGCCGTATCACCGCTGCCGGAGAGTTTCCGCCGGCTGGTGGACCTGGAGACGATCACCATCGGCGACCGTTACTGGCAGGTGATCGTCGGCAGCGGTCACTCACCCGAACACGCCGCGCTGTACTGTCCGGCACTGAAACTGCTGATCTCCGGTGACCAGGTCCTGCCGCGGATAACCCCGAACGTCAGCGTGTTTCCCACCGAGCCCGACGGCGATCCCCTGCAAGAGTGGCTGAGTTCCAGCGCGCGCATACGCGAGATGCTGCCTGACGACGTGCTGGTGTTGCCCGCGCATGAGGCGCCTTTCTATGGGCTGCATGTGCGCCTGAGCCAGCTTATAGAGTCACATAACCGCGACCTCAGAAGCCTGTTTGATTACCTCGACCAGCCGCGGCGCGCGGTGGACTGTTTCCCGCCGCTGTTCAGCCGGGAGATCGGGCCTAATTCACTGGGCCTTGCCACCGGAGAGACTCTCGCCCACCTGAACTGCCTGCTGGGACGGCGCAGGATCAGCCGCCGCCGTGACGAGCACGGGGTGAACTGGTATCAACAGCGTCCGGAAACCGCGGGTTTTGAGGATGAACCCGAGGCGGCCGCGAGGTCGCCCCGGGCAAGCTGACGCCGGCTCTCAGGCGGCCTTTTCCGCGGGCTCGAGCGGCAGGATCTCGGCAGGTTTGCCGCGATGGAAGTCGGCGAGGTCCGGCTCTGCCATTTCCTTCACCCACTGGTTCCAGGAGTAGGGCCACAGGGCAGGCTCGCCATCGGCATCCAGGTACCAGCTCTGGCAGCCGCCCACCCAGGCGGTGGTTCCCATCCCCTGCTTCATGTAGTTGTTGAAACGCAGCTTCGCGTCCTCAGTAGCCTCCACTGCCTGCAAGCGGCCCTTGCGCCACTGGTCGATCAGTTTCAGGACATAGCTGCCCTGCACCTCGCTCATGGCGATAACCGAGTAGTTGCCCACCGGCGAGTTCGGGCCCAGCATCAGGAAGAAGTTGGGAAAGCCGGGCAGGCAGACCGACCGATAGGCCTGCACCTTCCTTTCCCAGGCCTTTTCGATAGACAACCCGTCGCGGCCGGTCAGGTCCATGGGGCGCATAAAGTTGAAGGGGTGGAAGCCGGTCGCCAGGATCAACACATCCAGGCCGTGCAGTTCAGCGTCCCGGGTGACTACCCCCCGCTCGCAGATCCGCTCGATGCCCGTGGTTTCCAGCGTTACATTCGGCCGCTGCACCGCCTCGTAGAAGGTGGAGCTGACAATCAGCCGCTTGCATCCCACCTTGTAATCCGGGGTCAGTTTTGCCCGCAGTTCAGGATCGCGAACACTGTTGCGCAGGTTGCGCTTCACCTGCCAGCTCAGCAGGGCATGACGCCAGCCACCGGAACTGACCGCTTCAGTGAAGGTGTTGCGAATCAGCCAGGCGTAGCGCTGGCGCAGTTTATCCATCCTGCCCTGATTGCCGCGCAACCTGGTCTTGTCGCGCTCCGTGTAATTTTTGTCCGGGGTATTGAGTATCCACTGGGGGGTGCGCTGGAATATGGTCAGGGTGCCCGCCGTTTTGGATATCTCGGAAATCACCTGCGCCGCCGTCGAACCGGTGCCGATGATTCCCACGCGCTTGCCCGTGAGGTCGACACTGTGGTCCCAGCGCGCGGTATGGAACATGGCGCCCTGATAGCTATCCAGGCCCTCGATATCAGGATAGGCCGGGTGGTGCAGGATGCCGGTCGCGGCAATCACGAAATCAGCCACCAGGTCATTGCCCTGGCTGGTATGCAGGTACCACTTGCCGTCCCGATAGTGGCAGGCCTCGACGGACTCGTTGAACCGCACCTGGTCGGTGACACCGTAATCAGCAGAGATCTTCTCGAAATAGGCCTGGATTTCGTCACCGTGGGCAAATCGATGCTGCCATTCCGGATTGCCCTGGAAAGAATAGGTATACATATGGGCGGGGATGTCACAGGCAACACCCGGGTAGGTGTTCTCCCGCCAGGTACCGCCGACCTTGTCGGCTTTTTCCAGGATCGTGACATCACTGATGCCGGCCTCACGCAGTTTTATGGCCATGAGTATGCCGGTCATGCCGGCGCCGATAACGATCACCGATGGGTTTCTGTCGCTCTCGTCTGTCATGCTGCTATGTCGCCTCCCGTTCAGGTTTCCAGCGTGAACCTACTGTAAATAAAAATAACCGACTGGCGAATATTTGAGCAGGACAAAAACTTATGAATTCCGGACAGGAGTCGCTAATATAGGCACATGGCTTTCAGCACCCATGTGTCCCACCATATCAAGGCCCTGCCGCCCGCCCTGAAGGCCATGCAGGCCATGGGCTTTGCGGCGGAACAATGCCTGGCGGGCACCGGTGTCGAGCCCGGGGACCTGCTGGGCCCCAACCCGCCGCCGGATTTCACCCTGGCCCAGGAATTCCGCTTCCACCGCAACCTCCTGCATCTCACCGCCGACCCCCTGCTCGGCCTCAAACTGGGCAGGGCCTATAACGCGCAGAGCTACGGCCTGTTCGGTTACGCCTTCCTGAGCGCCCCCACCCTGCGCCAGGCCATGGCGATTGTCAGCAGCTACGGGCCGCTGACCTTCACCCTGTTCCGGGTCGAATTCAGGGAAACCGCGGCGGAGGGGGTTCTGCAGTTTTCCCGGCACCTGGAGATCCCTGCCGACCTGTTCGCCTATTATGTGGATCGCGACGTGGCAGCGGCGCTGGCCGCCGGGGAGCCCGGCCTGCAATCTCCGGTGAAACCCACCGGGATCACCCTGATGCACAACGGCCAGGGCCGGGAAGCCGCGTACCGTGACTTTTTCGGCTGCCCGGTCAGTTTCAATGGCCCGCGCTCGGAAGTGCGCTTTGATGCGGCCGCTCTGGATACGCCCATGCCGCTGCAGGACGCGGAGACCTCGGCTATCTGCCAGCAACAATGCCAGCTGCTGTTAACGCGCATGAGCAAAAGCGGTGGCTTCGTCGAGCGGGTGCGCCAGTGCATAGTCGCCCGCCCCGGTTATTTCCCGGACATAGACCAGGTTGCCGACAAGCTTCATATAACCGGCCGGACCCTGCGCCGCAAGCTGTCAGCAGAGGGCAGCAGCTACCAGCAGATCCTGGCGGACGTGCGCTATGAGCTGGCGCGGGAGTACCTGGCCACCAGCAAACTGTCGATAGAGGAAATAGCGGCGATGCTGGGTTACAGTAGTCCAGGCAATTTCACTCATGCATTCAAGCGCTGGCATGGCAGCCCGCCCCGCCAGTACCGGCAGGAGAACCGATAACATGCTTCAGCTCCCGGGCAAGTGGCTGCAGGCCCTCAAAGTCGCGGGCTTTCGCGCCTATTACCGGATCATCAGCGCCCTGACCTGGCGCGGCCATGTGCCGCCGGGGCCTTTTGTCGACCTGCGCATTCCCGTGACGGAGGCGGCCACCATCAAGGCACGGCTCTATAACAACGCCCTGGGCGCCAACAAGCCGCTGATTGTCTATCTTCACGGCGGCGGCTGGGTGATCGGTGATATTAAAACCCATCACCCGTTCTGCCAGGCCCTGAGCGCCGCCACCGACTGTAGCGTTATCGCGCTGGATTACCGCCTGGCGCCCGAACATGTCTTTCCTGCGGCGCAGGATGATTGCCTGGCGGCGACACAATGGATTGCGCGGCACGCGAAGCAACTCGGCACCTGCAACGGCCGCCTGGTGATTGCCGGCGACAGCGCAGGCGGTCACCTGGCCACCTGTACCTGTCTTGAGATCGACCCCGATACCAGAAAAAGCATCTGCGGCCAGGTGCTGATCTATCCGGTCACCGAGCACTACACTGCGGGCTTTGCCTCCTACGTGGAGAGAGCCAGGGGGCAGACACTCACCGCCGGTGTCATGCACTGGTTCTGGGATACTTACCTCGGTGGCCTGTCACCGACCGACGCCAGCGTGCAGCGCGCCTTCCCGCTGCGCGCATCCGGACTTGCCTCCCTGCCACCAGCCCTGCTGGTAACGGCGGAAAAGGACCCGCTGCGGGACGAGGGCAAGGCCTACGCCGAGGCGCTCGAGCAGGCCGGCGTTGCCATTGCCTGCGCTCATTTTCGCACGGCGGAACACGGCTTCGCCTGCTCCGAAGGTCCCCATGCGGATTTTCGCGACTTCATGCAACGGCTCACGACCTGGCTGGCGAAACTGGACTGAACGATTCGAGGAGCGACAACCATGAAACCGAAACTGGACCTGGTCATTTTCGGCGGCACGGGGGATCTGTCCACCCGCAAGCTGCTGCCCGCGCTGTTCCAGTTACACCGTCACCAACTGGCGGATCGACTGCACCGCATTGTCGCTACTGGCAGGGCCCGCATCCCCGATGAGGATTTTCGCACCACCGTAAAATCCAACCTGCAAAAATTCCTGCCGGAAGGTGACTGGAGCGAAGAGGTTTGGAGCACCTTCCACGATCGCCTGTTCTACAGCACTATCGACGCGGGTAAGGCCTCTGACTACGAGGCGCTGGGAAAATTGCTGGATCTTGGCGAAGCACCCGGCAGGCTTTACTACCTGGCCACCCTGCCCTCACTCTATGGCCAGATCTGCCAGCAAGTACAGGCGGCGAACCTGGTCGACGAGCACAGCGGCGTGGTGCTGGAGAAGCCACTGGGACACGACCTGGCCTCCTGCCAGCAGATCAATGAACAGGTGGCGCAGGTCTTCCGGGAAGAGGAGACCTACCGCATCGATCACTACCTGGGCAAGGAGACCGTACAGAACCTGCTGGCGGTGCGTTTCGGCAACCCGCTGTTCAGCCCCATGTGGCGCAACACCTTTGTCGACAACGTGCAGATCACGGTGGCCGAGGATATCGGCGTTGAGGGCCGTGCCGATTATTACGCAAAAACCGGCGCCCTGCGGGACATGGTGCAAAACCACCTGCTGCAGTTACTGTCGATCGTTGCCATGGAGCCACCCGTCAGCCTGCGGGCCGCGGATATACGCGACGAGAAAATGAAGGCATTGAGGGCGCTGATGCCGATCACGGCAGACAACGCCAGGGAGTGTACAGTGCGCGGTCGCTACGCCGCCGGCGCGGTCAACGGCGAAGCAGTGCGGGGCTTTCTCGATGAAGCGGAATTCGGCAACGCCGATGACACCGAAACCTTTGTCGCGATAAAGGCCGCCATCAACAACTGGCGCTGGGCCGGGGTACCATTTTATCTGCGCACCGGTAAACGCCTGAGCAGGCGCTACTCGGAAATAGTCATCGAGTACAAGCGCCAGCCTTTCTCCCTGTTTGCCAACGACGCCAATGAGCTGACCAACAAACTCGTTATCCGGCTGCAGCCGGAGGAAAGCATCAGCCTGCACACCCTCAACAAGAAACCGGGGCTGACCAACAAGCTGAGCCTGCAGCCGGTGGAGTTGCACCTGACCGACGAGTCGCGCAGCAAGGCCGACAGCTACGATGCCTATGAGCGCCTGCTGCTCGATGCCATCAATGGCGACCAGACCCTGTTCATGCGCCGGGACGAGGTGGAAACAGCCTGGCGCTGGATAGATACGGTTATCGAGGCCTGGGACCAGAACGGCACCCCCATCAAGAATTACAACGCGGGTACCATGGGGCCCAATTCTGCCACGGCACTTACCGCAGTGGACGGACGCAGCTGGTATGAATGAGTGGCACATCTTTGCCGGCAGCGGGGAGCTGGACCGCGCCCTGGCGGAGCACCTGGGCAAACGGCTGCAGACCGACATGGAACGCCACGGCCATGCCAGCCTCGCAGTCTCGGGCGGCAGTACGCCCATTGGTATGTTCCGCAAGCTGTCCAGCTGCGAGCTGGACTGGAGCCGGGTCTGGCTGACTCTGGTAGACGAGCGGCGTGTCGCCACCGACAGCCCCGCCTCGAATGAGCGCATGCTGCGGGAGAACCTGTTGCAAAACCGCGCCGCCGCCGCCCGCTTCATCAGCCTGGCCGATAATGGCGCAGACGGTGTCGCGGCCCTGGGCCGCGCCCTCGACGCCATTCCGCGACCATTCTCGGCGGTTGTGCTGGGCATGGGCGGGGACGGACACACCGCATCCTGGTTCCCGGGGGCGGCCAACCTGCCCGCCCTGCTCGATCCTGCCAACCCCGCAGACGTGGCAGAAACCATGCCGGTCACGGCTCCCCATGAGCGCCTCACGCTAACCCTTGCGGCGGTACTCAAGAGCCGGGAGATCCTGATTCATATTACCGGCGAGGACAAAAAGACGCTGCTGGAGAGCGCCCGGGCCGAACAACACCCTGTGGCGGCGATCCTGCAACAAACAGTAACCCCTGCAAGCATCTGGTGGGCACCCCAATGACACATCCGGCACTGGCAGACATTACCGAACGCATTATAGAGCGCAGCGGCGATTCCAGGCGCGCTTACCTGCAGCGCATCGGCGAGATGCGCGCGGAGGGTCCACAGCGCGGCATGCTGTCGTGCAGCAACCTGGCCCACGGCTACGCCGCCTGCGACGATAGCGCCAAGCAGCGACTGAAACTGGCAGAGGCGGCCAATATCGGCATCGTCAACGCCTACAACGACATGCTGTCCGCGCACCAGCCCCTGGGAGAGTACCCCGACATCATCAAGCGTGCCGCCCACGCGGTGGGCTGCAGCGCGCAGGTCGCCGGCGGCGTGCCCGCCATGTGCGACGGTGTCACCCAGGGTGCGCCGGGGATGGAGCTGAGCCTGTTCAGCCGCGACATAATTGCTGCCTCCACCGCCATCGCCCTGTCCCACAATATGTTCGACGGTGCCCTGATGCTCGGCGTTTGCGACAAGATCGTACCGGGCATGCTGATCGGCGCCCTCAGTTTCGGCCACCTGCCGGTGGTATTTGCCCCCGCCGGCCCGATGACCAGCGGGATCAGCAACAAGGAGAAGGCCGCGGTCAGGCAGCAGTTCGCAGAGGGCAAGGTGGGGCGGGACACGTTGCTCGAGGCCGAGTCGGCGGCCTATCACGGCAAGGGTACCTGCACGTTCTACGGCACCGCCAACAGCAACCAGATGTTGCTGGAGGCGATGGGGCTACACGTTCCCGGCGCCGCATTCGAGCCCCCCGGTACGCCACTGCGCGATCAACTCACCATTGCAGCCACCGAGCGCCTGTGCAGGATTACCGCACTGGGGCAGCATTACACGCCCCTGGCGGACGTGGTAAACGAGAAGTGTATCGTCAACGCCATCGTCACCCTGCTCGCCACTGGCGGGTCCACCAACCACAGCATTCACTGGATCGCCATTGCCCGCGCCGCGGGGGTGGTGATCGACTGGCAGGATTTCAGCGACCTGTCCGCCATCACCCCGCTGGTGGCGCGCATCTATCCCAACGGCAGTGCCGATGTGAACCATTTCCACGCCGCCGGCGGCACTGCGTTTGTCATTCGCACCCTGCTGGAGGCCGGCCTGCTGCACGAGGATGTGCGGACCGTATGGGGACCAGGCCTGCACCACTATGCACAGGAACCACGCCTGGCGGATACCGGCATCCGGCATGTACCCGCCGTCGAGTCCAGCGCAGACACCAGTGTGCTTCGCCCCGCCGCTGACCCCTTCGATAGCGAAGGCGGCCTGCGCCTGCTCACCGGCAACCTGGGCCGCAGCGTCATCAAGGTCTCGGCGGTGGCGCCGGAGCACCGCGTGGTCGAGGCGCCAGCCCGGGTGTTCGAGGACCAGCACGAACTGGAGCGGGCTTTCGAGGCGGGAGAGCTGAACGGGGACATGGTTGCCGTGGTGAGATTTCAGGGACCCAGGGCCAACGGCATGCCGGAGCTGCACAAACTCACACCCTACCTCGGCTTGCTGCAGGATCGTGGTCACCGGGTTGCGCTGGTTACGGATGGACGTATGTCGGGCGCTTCCGGCAAGGTGCCGGCGGCGATTCACCTCACGCCCGAAGCGCTGACGGGGGGCCCCATCGGCAAGATCCGCGACGGCGATATCATCCGGGTCGATGCCGATCGCGGTGAACTGTCGGTACTGGTACCCGCCGATGAATGGCAGAAACGCCGGCAGGCGCAACGGAGCTCAGAACACAGAGACTACGGCATGGGGCGGGAATTGTTCGCCCATATGCGCGGCGCGGTCACCGAGCCGGAATCGGGGGCGTCGATTTTCTAGGCATTGCGACCTGCAGCCAGGCGCAAAAAAAATAACTCTTATTCTCCCGGGCGCCGCCGGTGCTGGCTGATGGCAATACCGCTGCAAATCGCCGCCAGGCCGACGAACTGCCAGCTGTTGACCGGTTCGCCCAGTAACAGGGCGCCCGCGGCAAACGAGAGGGCGGGAATTATATAATTGATCAGGGACAGGAAATTAGGACCGCAGTTGGAGACCACCACAAAGTAAACCCAGGTGGCCAGCCCGGTGGAAAACACTCCCAGGGCGATGGTCGCCAGCAGGGGACCCGCATCGACCTGCAACTCCCAGGGCCGCTCCAGCACCAGGCAGAATGGCAGGATCACCAGGGCGCCCGCAATGAGTGAACCGGTGGCGGTCACCAGCCCGTTGTGAGTCGGCAGGCGCTTGCTGTAGACATTGTTGACCGCGTAGGAAAAAGTGGCCGCGATGATCGCCAGTTGCGCCGGCAAGCTCGCACCGCCAAGTCCACTCAGGGCCTCGCCGCCAACCAGGGCCGTCACCCCGGCAAAGCCCGCCAGCACGCCGAGAATTCGCTGGGCCGTCAGCCGTTCATAGGCCACAAAAAAATGGGCGAGCACCATGGTGCTGATCGGCACCAGCGCCATCAACAGGCCCGCCTGGCTGCTGGCGATGTGCAACTGACCCCAGGAAATGAGGGTGAAGGGAATCAGGTTGCCCAGCAGGGTGAGCAGGGTGAAGCGCATCCACCAGTGTCGGTCGGCGGGCAGTTTCAACCCCTGCCAGCGCATGATCAGGTAGAGCACGAAGGCGCCGACCGCAAGCCGCAGGGTGACAAGCGTGAGCGGGGGGAAGGACTTCAAGCCAATGGCGATCAACAGGAACGCAAAACCCCAGGCCATGCAGAGACAACCCAGCATGACCCAGTCAGTGACACGCGGAGTCTGCACTGTCACAAACTGCCACCTGGCGTGGCGGAATTCCCCTGACTATCTATTTTGTCTTCTCCCGGGTACAGGTGTAACGTTCAGGCTTTATACAGGAGCCCGATAACATGCACAAAAGCAAACTGGCCGGATTCATCATCGACTGCCAAACCAGCGACCTGGCAGGCGCCGCCCGATTCTGGAGCGATGCGCTGGGGATGGCAGTGGAAGAACTGCCCGGAGCAGAAGGCGAGAGGTATGTGAAGCTCAAAGACCCGACAGAACAACTGCAGATCGAGGTGCAGTCAGTAGATCATGCCAGCCGTGTGCACCTCGATATAGAAACCGACAATATCCCGGCGGAAGTCGAACGACTGCAGGCGCTTGGCGCGAAGGTCGTGGAGCACGTCCAGAGCTGGTGCGTAATGCAGGCACCCACCGGTCAGCGCTTCTGTGTGATCAACAGGGCCTCAGCGCGCTTCGACCATGAGGCCAACAGCTGGCAGGACTAGCCGGCTGGGCGGGCCGGGCTTACAGCTCGCCAAAGAAAGCCTTGATGTGCGCTTCCACGCTGCGGGCAAGCGCGTGCAGCTCATAGCCTCCTTCCAGGGATGAGAGGATTCTTCCCCCGGCGCTGACATCCGCCTGTTCACAAAGACGCCGGGTCACCCAGACATAGTCGCTGTCGACCAGGTTCAGTTGCGCCATATAATCCGCCTGGTGGGCATCAAATCCAGCCGATATCAGAATCATCTGGGGCGCAAATTCCGCCAGCCGGGGCAACCAGTACTGCTCCACCGCCTGCCGGAAAGCCGCGCCATCCGCCCCTGCCGGCAGCGGTACGTTCACCACATTTGCAGCCTCGCAGTCGTGGCCGCTGTGGGGATAAAACGGGTGCTGGAAGGTCGAGCAAATCAACACGCGATCATCCCCGGCATATATATCCTCAGTGCCGTTGCCGTGGTGCACATCAAAATCGATGATGGCAACCCGCTCCAGCCCATGGTTGGTCAGTGCATGATGGGCGCCAATCGCCACATTATTGAAAAAACAGAAGCCCATGGCCCTGCCGCGCTCGGCGTGATGCCCGGGGGGCCGCACACCACAAAACACCTTGCCGGCCTTGCCGGACATCAACAGGTCGACGCCCAATACCGCCGCTCCGGCGGCTCGCAACGCGGCCGCAAGCGTGTGTTTGCCCATGGCGGTATCACCTTCGACCCAGACGATGCCCTCCTGCGGCGACATTTCGTACAGGCGCGCGACATAGGCCGGGTCGTGCACCTCTTCCAGCAATTCCCGAGGCACCAGCGGTGCGTTATAGTGATGCAGTGCCATGTCCAGGCCGGTGGCAATCAGGCGATCATTTATGGCACTCAGGCGCGCGGGCCGCTCCGGGTGATGTGGTCCCGTATCGTGCAACTGGCAGTCGGGGTGTGAAATATAGGCAAGCGACATGAACATCCTCTCTACGAATCCATTGCCAGCATCTTCGACTGAACCCGGCGGCATTGCCTTGACGCATATGCACCCGCGGGCGAGTGCTGTGCATTCCTTACGGCACCACGACCAACAGTAATGAGAAAACACCGTTTAGACAAAGTTTTCGAGCCGAAATCTGTCGCCGTGATTGGTGCATCATCCCGCCCCCTGTCGGTCGGCGGGCAGGTGCTGGGCATGCTCATAGAAAGTGACTTCCAGGGCGAGCTGTACCTGGTCAACCCGAAGCACGAGGCCATCCGCGGGCTGCCGTGCTATCCGTCCGTCAGCGCCATCGGAAAGGCCCTCGACCTGGTGGTCATAGCCGTGCCCGCAGAAGCCGTGGCGGGGATTATGCGCGAATGCGGCAACCAGGGTGTCGGGGCCGCGATAATCATCTCCGCCGGCTTTGGCGAGGCCGGTCCACAGGGGCAGGTCCTGCAGGACGAGATCGTGGAGATAGCGCGCAGCCACAACATCGCGCTGGTGGGCCCGAACTGCCTGGGCGTCGTGAGGCCCAGGGTAGGCCTCAATGCCAGCTTCGCCAGGAGCAGGGTAAGCAATGGCCATGTCGCCATGGTCGCCCAGTCCGGCTCCTTCTGCAGCGCCTTGCTCGACTGGGCGGACGCCAGGGACTTCGGGTTCTCGGCAGTTGCGTCCCTGGGGGCGACGGCGGACGTGGATTTCGGCGAGGTACTCGACTACCTCGCCCTGGACCAATACACCAAGAGTATCCTGCTCTACATCGAGGGCGTGTCAGATGCGCGGGCCTTCATCAGCGGATTGCGCGGCGCGGCGCGACTCAAGCCCGTCATCGTAGTCAAGTCGGGGCGCAGTGAACGTGGAACCCGCGCAGCGGCATCCCATACCGGCGCCAGGGTGGTCGGAGACCTCGTTTTCGACGCGGCTATCAAGCGGGCGGGCGCGGTGCGGGTGATCACCGTGAGCCAATGGTTTGCCACTGCCCAGACACTCGCCTCGGGCATCCGGGTGGAAGGTTCCCGCCTTGCCATCCTCACAAATGGCGGCGGACCGGGTGTGATGGCCGCCGACCGGGCAGCAGATGTACACGTACCCCTGGCGGACCTGTCGGAATCTTCGATGGAAAAACTGGGTGCGGTATTGCCCACCCACTGGTCCCACGCCAACCCCGTGGACATCCTGGGCGATGCCTCCAGCGAACGATACAGCCTGGCCACCCGGATACTTCTTGCCGATGAAAATGTCGACGGCATCCTGGTCCTGCTGTCGCCACAGGGCATGACCGATCCTCTGGCCTGTGCCGAAGCGGTTATCGAGGCAGCTGAATCCTCCCGCAAACCGATACTGACCTGCTGGCTGGGCGAAAAAAGGGTACAGGGCGCGCGCCAGCGACTCATGCTTGCAGGCATACCGTCGTTTACCAACCCCGAGGCAGGCGTTGACGCCTTTGGTTACCTCGCCGCTTACCGGCGCAACCAGAACGCACTGTTGCAGGCCCCGCCACCGCTATCCAAAAAAAGGGCACCCGATATAGCAGGGGCACGGCTGGTTATCGAGCAGGCGCTGGCCGAAGGCCGCTACATACTCAGCAGCAGTGAAGCAAAGGACGTACTGCGGGCCTTCCATCTCGCGGTATCGGCAACAAGCGATTCCGGCGGTGTCGCAGGGCTGATGGAAGACAGGCCCCACGCCCGCCAGGTGATGATGGGCATCTCCCGGGACCCGATTTTTGGCCCGGTCATCAGCGTCGGTGCAGGCGGAATGGCGGCAGAGATTTGTGCAGACGTACAGCTCGCCCTGCCTCCCCTCAACGACTACCTGGCCAGGGAACTCATCGAGGGCACCCGGGCGTTCGCGCCGGGAAGTCATTTCAAAACTCTTCCCGAGGGGGATATCGAAAAGCTCGTCGAGAGTCTGCGACGCGTTTCGGAAATGGCCTGTGAGCTGCCGGAAATACAGACGCTCGATATCGACCCCCTGCTGGTAGACGAACGGGGTGCGACCGCTGTGGACGTAAGGATCACGGTAGCTGCGCCGCGTAGCGCGACCAGCCGCTATTGCCATATGGCCATACACCCCTATCCTCCGGGTCTGGAGACAAACTGGCAACTGGATGAGGATACGACAGTCCTGATACGCCCGATCCGACCGGAAGATGCCAACACAGAGCGCGACTTCGTTGACAACCTGTCCAGCGAGAGCAAGTACTTCCGCTTCATGAACCACATGAACAAGATCAGCCCGCTTATGCTGGCCCGCTTCACCCAGATCGACTACGACCGCGAGATGGCGCTGGTGGCGATTCTGGGAGAACACACGCAAGAGGCCAGGATGATCGGGGTGGCCCGCTACATTTCCAACCCGGATGAACTGTCCTGCGAGTTTGCACTGACCGTCGCGGATGACTGGCAAAAGCGGGGGCTGGGGCGCCAGCTGATGGAACGCCTGATGGCCATCGCCAGGGACCGGGGTTTGCAGGTCATGGAAGGTGACGTACTGGCGCAGAATTCAAAGATGCTGCGCCTGTGCGCCAGCCTGGGGTTTCACATCGTACACGACAGCGGCGAACCGGAGGTGGTAATCGTCAGGCGGGACCTATAGGCCCTTGCTCAGCCGGCTATCTTGCCGAGGATCGACAACACGCTGCCCCGATCCAGCAGCCGCGGCACGGGATAGCCGTCGCCCTCCGCCATCGCCAGTTCGGCAATAGCCTCAAAATCCTCCCGCCGCAGTTTGTCCGAGTGATCCGGTATGCCCACTTCGGCGCGCAGGTCCCGCACCGCCCGGATAAACTTCTGGGCGAGCTGGCTTTCCGGCTCTCCGGCTTTGCCCGCCCCCACCAGCACCGCCAGCTCGGCGAGAGGCCGGGTGGACTCGAGTTGGCAGAACTCCAGCACGTGTGGCAGCACCAGCGCATTGGCCAGGCCGTGGGGAATCCCGTACTTGCCACCCAGCTGGTGTGCTATCGCGTGCACGTTGCCGACATTCACCTGGTTGATCGCGAGGCCCGCGTAGTAGGCGCCCATGGCCATCCCGGCCCTCGCTTCGAGGTTGCTGCCGTCGCGATAGGCCGCGGCCAGGTTATCGAATACCAGCTTTATACCGAGGCGGGCATCTTCCAGCCGGCTACCGCGTTCCCACACGCCGATATAGGCCTCAATCCCATGGGTAAGGGCGTCCATGCCGGTGGCAGCGGTAATATGGGGCGGCAGGCCGACAATCAGGGCCGGGTCCAGCGCGGTGGCGGCCGGCAGCAGCGTGCCGCCTGAAATAACGCCCTTGAGGTGGGTCTCGGAATCGGAGATAACCGCTCCCATGGTGGCCTCGGAGCCGGTACCGGAGGTGGTCGGTATCACATAGAGCTTCAACACTTCGTGTTTGACCTTGCCGAAACCGACCCAATCCTTGGGTGACTCGTCACTGGTGGCGGACGCCGCGATAATCTTGGCGGCGTCGATTGACGATCCGCCGCCTATGGCCAGAATAGCCTGGCTGCCCTGCTTTCTGGCCACCGCTGCACCGGCCGCGACCTGGTCATAGGTGGGATCGGGAAGTACGCCATCGTAAAAAACGATATCGATATCCGACTCGAGCAGGGGAGCAATGGCTGTGTCCACGACGCCCAGTTCCCGCAGGGGTTTGTCAGTAACAATAAGTACTTTTTTCACACCGGTACGCAGAATATGTTTACTGAGCTCACCGCTGCTGCCACTGCCAACAAAGGCCCGGTGGCTCGCGCCGGGACCAAGCCCCGCCAACAACTTCATAATGCGGAGGTAAAGGGCGTGTTTGGTCTTGCGCAGGAACATTGACATGACTGACTCCGTATTTGGCCGCGAACCGGGAGCGTCTGACAGCTGTCAGACGCGCCAGTCTAATGCATTTTGCAGCCCCACTGTCAGCGCGGGGCCCCGCAAGCCAGTTTAACCTTTCCTGGGTCCGCCGTTGCTGCCGGGCCAGCGTGAACCGGAAATGGTATCGACAAAGGGCAGGAAGCCCTCGGGGTCAAGCTTGCCCGCCAGCTTCACTTCACGGTCGAGGAAGATGGGCCACCACAGGTGCGCTGACAGCTGTTCGCGCATGGGCAACAGGGTGGTCAGCGGATCCCAGGGGCTGTCCCGCAATATCAGTTCGCCCTTGACCTCCTCACGCCAGGCTGTGCCATAGCGGCTGCGCACATGCACCACGTGCGGCGGGAAGTCATACCCGGTTGCCGGTCCGCCGACACTCACCGCCTGGGAGACCTTGATCCACCACTCGTGCTGGTCGAATTCCGGGAGTGGATCCACCGGGCCGACGGACGCGCCCTTGAACTCCACGAACGTGTACCCGTGGTGGATACAGCGAGCCGTCACCTGGGGCCCCAGGCGGTAAAATTCCGTGGTACAGGGATACTTGGGCTGGCCATTGGTCTGCTGGCTGATGAAGATGGCGGACTCCTGGTCGATGCCATAGCCCAGGGTATACTCGCCCTCGATACCGTTATAGTTGGCGTCGATCGTGGTGACGATGCCGTACTCGGGCTCATCCGGCACCGGGTAGTTGTAGATAGTCAGCGTCACGTGGGGGTTTGCGCCGGGCTCGATACCCGGTGGCAGCAGCGCCGCTATCTTGTCCGGGTCGGTCCGGTAGACGATCTTGAGCATGGGCCAATTGACGATATCGCCGGGATTGCCCTGGGGTGCACCTGATGGATTGGTCATGTCTTTTCCTTATGGGTTGATAGTTGTCGGCCGGAAAGCGCGTCAGGCGCCTACCATGTTGGCCACGGGAGTCTGGCGGCTGAGAATCATCTCGGCCCTGGCACGGATTTTCTCATCGGTCTCAGGGGTGGTGGCAAGCAGCCAGAAAGCGTTGTTGCGCAAACCTTCCACCGCCATTTGCGCGACCTCGTCAGGGTGGGTTGTCTGCAGTTCGATACCCCATTCGGCGGCCATTTTTTTCATGTCATCCACCGAGCTGATACCGGAGGCATTGCCCTCAACCTCTTTCCTGAGTTCCTGCGGGCGCACCCGACCGGAATTGAACAAACCTGTATCGACGACATGCGGGCCCGGGAACAGGGCGCTGACCTTCACCGGGCTGGCGGCTGCCGTGACCTGGTAGTGAAGGTTTTCAGTGATGGCGTGTACCGCTGCCTTGCTGGCGGTGTAAATGGGCTGGTCGGGGTATACCAGCAGCGCGCCGTTGCCCGAACCGGTTACCACGAAATGGGCTTCCTGGTTCGCCGCTACCAGCCTGGGCATGAAGGCGTTGATGGTATTGACCACCCCCCAGAGATTCACGCTCATACACCACTGCCAGTCCTTTTGCGAGTATTCCCACATCGGACCGGATTCTCCCGCACTGATACCGGCGTTGGCAAAGACCACATGAATACCGCCGAAGGCCTGCTCCGTCTTGTCGGCCAGGGCGTTCAGGCTGTCCGCTGCGGTGACGTCACAGTGTTCCACCAGGGCTTCAATATTCTCTGCAGCCAGGTCCGACTGGATCCGCTCCATCGCGGCCCTGTCGACATCGCCCACCACAACCTTCGCGCCGAGCCTGCCCAACGCAAAGGCCAGGGAGCGCCCGACGCCGCTGGAGCCGCCGGTGATAACGGCCACCTTGCCATTGAAGTCCTGCATGTTCAGGCGATCTCCCGCTGGTCTTTTTCCGTCAGGTAGAACTGGCGCACCCATTTGCGGAAGAGCACTAACGTCTTGTCTTCCTTGCAGAATACCGGCCGGTGCTTGTGGACCTTGTTGGCCCAGATCGGGTAATCGTCACCGAGGCCGTTAATGATGCCCTGCATCACCTCGTCTCCCGCCAGGTCCTCGATTTCGCGACGCACGGTAAGGGTCCAGCGCATTTTCGTTTCGTGCCGGTTGATGGGCTGCGCGCTGTTGTAGACAACCATTTCTGCACCGGGGCCATAACTGCTGCGCACCAGGGCAAAACCGGGGTTGAACACGGTGGCGTGAAGCTGGCTGGGAATCGGGGCGTTGCTGGCGTCGGAGCGCAGGTGCAGAATCCGGCCATTATCTTCCACCGTCACCTCGGACGGCGGCACATCCGGCTGGCGATGGACGTACTGGAAGTGCACGGGATCACAGGAGTTTTCCGCAATGTCCTGGACATGGGCGGGCACCAGGAACTCGGCATAGCGCGGCGAGGTCCAGTTCGGGTCGCCCAGTTCCGGCAGGTCGGGCAGCTCCCATTGCGGCGCGGTATTTTCCGGGTGAAACCAGACATAGACCTCGCCGTTCTTTTCCTCGGTGTGCCAGGTCCGCAGGCGGGCGCGCTCCGGGATTTCCTCGCAGTAGGGAATTTCCTCGCACTTTCCCTCTGCGCCAAACCGCCAGCCGTGAAAAGGGCAACGAATCGACTCGCCGACAACCCGGCCACCCACAGCCAGGTTGGCTCCAAGGTGGGGGCAATAGGCATCCTGCAGCACCGGCACCCCGTTGCGGGTACGGTACAGTACCAGTTCCCGGTCAAAAGCCTGCACCTGCTTTACTTCACCCACATGCAGTTCATGACTGCGGGCAACAGAGAACCACCCCATGGGGAACTCCGGCGTAACATTGGTCTTGGATTCACACGCATCTACGATTGACATGCTCTGCTCCGATTCGTCGTTGGCCATTGCTGGTTTGTAAATGACAAACAAGCCCGCCCACCCTGCACCCCACACCCCCAAGGGGAAAGGTCACAGATGAGCAAACTTGCACATATGTATACTAATCTAGTTTAATGGTTCGGGGAATGCAACACTCGGGTGAGATATTAATGAACACAGCTGCGGCGCCACTTGGACGACGGGAAAAGCGCAAGCTCGAGATACGTTCCCGGATAGAGGATGCCGCCTACCGGCTGTTCCTGCACCAGGGTATAGAAGATACCAGCATCGAGCAGATCTGCGTGGAGGCGGACGTGGCCCGGCGTACCTTCTACAGCCACTACAGCAACAAGCACGCACTGCTGGGTGGCCTGGGCATCTCCCGACTGTACAACCAGTCTGAGCCCATGCTCGCCCTGCTGATGGCAAACCACCACTCCACCCGCGCGCGGCTGGACGCCATGATCGAGTACATAAGATCAAACTTTGCCACATTCACGGAATTTGACCGGCAGCTGATTCTGATCGCCCCGTCCATTTTTGCCGAAGATGCCGAGCAACAGCGCGAGATCGGCAACTCCGCCAGCGCAAGTTTCACCCGGCTGATAACAGCGGGGCTGGAAATTGGTGACGTGCGCACCGATTTTTCCCCGGAGATTCTCGCCACCATGGTGGTAGGCACCCTCAACATGCTGACCACCAGCTGGGCCATGAACAGCGACTACCCGATCTTCGACAATCTAAACGAGGCGCGTAATATGTTCGAGCAGCTGATCTGCAAGCCTGTAACATAGGCCGCTCGCAAGGTGGCCCCCACCGCCGAAGGAGAACACATGGAAAGTATACCCACCACCCGACGCTATGTAGCGGTAAACCCGCAGGATCGCAGGATCAGTATCGAACAGGGCCCGCTACCCGAGCCGCTGCCCGGTGAAATACTCATCAAGGTAAGCGCCGCCGGCCTCAATCGCGCCGATCTGCTGCAGCGCAAGGGCCTGTACCCACCACCGGAGGATGCTTCGCCGATCATGGGGCTGGAGGTCGCCGGAGAAGTCCTGGCCACTGGAACCGGGGTTAAAAACTGGCATGCGGGAGACAGGGTATGCGCCCTCACCCATGGCGGAGGATACGCTGACTACACCGTGGCGCCAGCCAGCCAGAGCATGCCGATCCCGGCGGGGATGGGCATGGCAGAGGCAGCCGCGCTGCCCGAAGCCCTGCTCACCGTCTGGCACAACCTGATCCAGCGCTGCCACCTGCGAGAAGGCGACAAAGTGTTGATCCACGGCGGCGCCAGCGGCATAGGCACTCTCGCCATCCCGATCTGCAAAACCCTCGGGGCCGAGGTCTACACCACTGCGGGCAGTGATGACAAATGCCGCGCACTGGAGGCGAGAGGGGCGGCCAGGGCGATCAACTACAGGACCGAGGACTTTGAACAGGTACTGACCGACCTGGGGCTAAAGGACAAAATCGATATCATCCTGGATGTCGCGGGCGGCGACTTCATTCAGAAAAATATCAACATCGCCGCTCCCGAGGGAAGAATTGTCAACATAGCGTTCATCCGCGGTGCCCGGGCGGAAGTGAATTTCGGCCCCATGCTGATGAAGCGGCTGGTGCTTACCGGCTCCACCCTGCGCGCCCAGAATTTTGCCCAGAAGGCGGTGATGGTGCAGGAGATTATGGAAAGGCTCTACTCCCACCTGGAAAACGGTGACATCAAACCCCTGGTCGACCGGGTTTTCGCCCTGGAGGAGGCGGAGCAGGCGCAGGACTACATGGAAAGCGGGCAACACATGGGCAAGATCATTCTGCAGATGTAGGCATACCGCCAGGTCTGTTATCTTTTATTACCACGACTGGCTGTGAACCTGCCCGGGGCCACGATGCTAAAAAGCTCTCTACAACTTGTGGCCCCCTTTGCCCTGTGCTTGCTGGCCAGCGCCTGCGGCGGTGGCGGTGGCGGTGGAGGTGGAGGTGGCGGCGACGATTCAGCTCCTGAACCGCCGCCAGCTACCCCGCCGGTCTCCCCGCCAACGGAGCTGTTCCGGATAAGCGGCACGATTACCGCCTCCAGCAGCCAGGCGGTGGACGGCGACACCAATGATACTGGCACTATTGCGCGCCCCAATGACACGGTGGCCACGGCCCAGAGCATTCCCAATCCGATAACCCTCGGCGGCTATGTTAACCAGCCGGGTACCGGGGCAGCTGGCCGCTCGCAAGTCGCGGGAGATGTGGACGACTACTACAGGGTAGAGCTGCTCGCCGGCCAGAGCGTCACCATGCTGGTGGCAGATTTCCAGCAGGCCGATGCAGACCTGTACCTGTTCGATACCCAGGGGCGGATCCTGGATTTCTCGATTGAGTCAGGGGAGGTGGAAACCCTGGTGATCCCACGGGACGGCACCTACGTGGTCAACGCATTCGCCTACGAGGGAGCGACCAATTACATACTGGCTATCGGCAACCAGAATACGGTCTCCCGGCAGAGCCAGCAGCATTATGAAATCGTCCCATGGGAGTCGGTCATCAGGTATCGCGACAGCGCGGAGCCGGAGACAGGCAGTGCAAGGCCCGCCCACGCCCGCCTGCGTCGCATGGGTATGGAGCAGCGAGCGGGTGGCCCTCGCAGGGCCAGGCTGATGGGAATGCGGCGGGGACATGCCGGGACGGCCGAAACCCTGGCGCGCACCGGAAGCGCCATGGAAAAACTGGCACGCGTCGAAGATCCCCGGCTACAGGCTCGCCTGGAGACCCTGCTCGCTATCAAGTCCCTCAGGCGCGACCCGGAAATTGAATATGCCGAGCCCAACTACAAAGTAAGAGCCATGGCGGTCCCCAATGACACGGGCTACCCCTTTCAGTGGCACTATCCGCTGATAGACCTGCCGGCGGCCTGGGACACCACCACCGGAAATTCACAAGTCGTCGTGGCGGTGGTGGATACAGGTATCCTCTCCAGGCACCCGGACCTTACAGGCCAGTGGGTGGATGGCTATGATTTTGTCAGTAGCGCGGAGAGATCCCGCGACGGTGATGGCATAGATCCGGACCCGGAGGATCCGGGCGACGGCGATAGCGCCACAAACAGTTTTCACGGCACCCATGTCAGCGGCACCGTCGCCGCTGCGGGGGATAACGGCATTGGCGTTGCCGGGGTTGCCTATGGTGCACGCATCATGCCCCTGCGGGCACTGGGTGCAGGGGGAGCCGGCACCACCTATGACGTCGACCAGGCAGTTCGCTTTGCGGCCGGGCTCCCCAACGACTCGGGACAGCTGCCCACCCGACCTGCCGATATCATTAACCTGAGTCTTGGCGGCGCTCCATTCAGCCAATCCAGCCAGGCGCTTTACCGACAGGTGCGCGCCGCGGGCGTCGTCATGGTTGCCTCCGCCGGCAACGAGGCGTCCGCCACCCCTTCTTATCCCGCCGCCTATGACGGCGTCATCTCTGTGGCGGCCGTTGACGCCCAGCGCCAGCGCACGAGCTACTCCAACACCGGGGGCGCTATCGATCTCGCGGCGCCCGGAGGCGACAGTGGCGTGGACCTCAACGGCGATGGCTACCCCGATGGTGTGCTCAGCACTGGCGGACTCGGCAGCGGCGGTAATTTTGGTTACACCTTTCTGAGCGGAACTTCCATGGCTGCGCCTCATGTAGCAGGCGTTCTCGCGCTGATGAAAAGTGTAAACCCCGACCTGAGCCCGGCTGACATCGATGCCTTGATAGTGCGCGGTGATATCAGTGACGACCTGGGCGCCCCGGGCAGGGACGACCAGTACGGTCACGGGCTGGTCAATGCGCAACGGGCGGTGTTAGCCGCCCTGGCAGCCAGCGGAAACACCCCGGCGGACAACCCGCAGCTGAGCGCATCTGCCGCTGCGCTCAACTTCTCAGGCAGCGTGGATAAACTCGAACTTGAACTGCGCAACGGCGGCAAGGGCACACTGGACCTGCTGGAACTCACGGCATCGGAACCCTGGCTGCAAGTGAGCCCGCTGGATGTTCAGGACAATGGCCTGGGGGTTTACCGGGTGGCGGTTGAAAGGGCGGGGCTCGCCATCGGGGTGTACTCCGCCGAAATAAGCGCGCGCTCATCGGTCAATACACTCACGATAAGCGTCATCATGTCTGTGGGTGACGGCGGCACCGCGGACGTGGGTGTTGTCTATATTCTGCTGATTGAACAGGGAGTAGAGGAGCCAGTAGCACAGGCGATTGCAACGGCGAACGTTGGTCGCTATGACTTCACTTTCAGCGATGTGCCACGGGGGCAATACCAGGTGTTTGCGGGAAGTGACGCGGACAATGACCTGCTGATCTGCGACCCGGGGGAGGCCTGTGGCTCCTGGCTTACGGTTGACCAGCCAATCGTGATCGACCTGGAGTCAGACCGGGAGAACATCGATTTCCCCGTCGACTACCAGATAGCCATCCCGGCCAGTGCGACGGCCGGGCAGGCCAACCGGCCAGATACCCTCCAGGTAAAACCAAGAAGTCGTCAAGCCACCCCCGGGGTGCTTTCAGCGGATAACTGAGCCGCCCCTACCCTGGAGGTAGGGTGCGTCCAGATCTGCTGTCAGGCGAACCCTGTGTAGCGGGCGCTTACTTTTTCTTTTTAGCTGCTGCTCGCTTCCTGGCAGGCGCCTTCTTTGCTGCAACCTTCTTCTTGGCCACGGCCTTTTTCTTGGCAGCGACCTTTTTCCTGGCTACGGCTTTTTTGACCACGGCCTTTTTCTTGGCGGCAACCTTCTTCTTGGCTACGGCTTTTTTGACCACGGCCTTTTTCTTGGCGGCAACCTTCTTCTTGGCTACGGCCTTTCTTGACCACGGCCTTTTTCTTGGCAGCAACCTTCTTCTTGGCTATGGCTTTTTTGACGACAGCCTTCTTCTTGGGTCCTGCCTTTTTGGCAGCAACTTTCTTCTTCTTGGGTGCAGCTTTCTTTTTTGCTTTGGCAGCGGCTTTCTCAACCAGTTTTGCCGCCCGATTTGCTGCGCTCGCCTTACGTGCTTCCATGATTGCATCCCCTTTCACAGTGACATATTTTTCAGCAGCCTCGTAGGCGGCTTTGCTAATTTCAGCAATCGCCCCTCCCAGCTCCTGGACTTGCTTTTTTAACGCTTCTACTTTTTGCTGATTGTCGGATGTGGCCCTGGTCTTGAGCGCTGCCTTTGCCTTTTTGAAGCGGGCATTGGCGGTTCCGTGTTTCTTACGGGCCGCACGCAATTCGCGTTTTGCTTTTGCATGTGACCTTTCAGATTCAGCTACGAGCTTTTTCCGCAATTGCTCAACTTTTTTGTTAGCTTGTTGAGCCATCGTGGTGGCTTGTGCCAGTTCCTTTTCCAACATTTTTATAATCACTCCATATTGGTTATGGGTACCGCAAAGCTAGTGTATGCCTAAATAAAAAAAATGTAACGGTTATTTTTTGATCTACGCACGCAAATTTGACAAAAATTTTTCACAATTTTGTGCGGTAAATAAGCCCCAATTGCATTCTTGAATCCATTCACTGACTTTTGATCGAGCCGTTGTTGTCGCAGTAATTTTTACTGGTGCCTATACAGTGATTTTTTTCAAGATAGCGAAAAACACTATAAATACAGTACAAATATTTGCCGAACATAGAGACGAAGCAATACCTGCAGGCGACAACTGTCGATATTTTCGCTGCTGCGTACCTCGTCCGATTCGGTAATGTGCCATCGCGCTGAGTACAATTGCACGTTGATTTACATCGCGCTGAGATATTCGTGATGAAAATTTTTTTGTATTTAGAACATCAGGTCGCGCAGTTTTTGCGCACGCCCCCGATCATCAGATGAGATAGTTTTTACAGCCAGGTGGCGTTTGGCTGGAAAGGTCGAATGAATATCCGATAAAACGTGGCAGGCCCTTCGACCCTGCAGTGGTTTGGAAATCGTTGTAACGGATGTCGAGATACAGGCTTGAAGGCCCGATGCATTCAGCCAAAAAAAAGCCACCCTCAGGTGGCTTTCCAATTACCGGCATTACACGGCAAGCATGTTGATTAGTTAGTTACCTTCAGCATATACCGCGCTGCAGCCAGGCGGGTTTCAGCATCAAGGTGCGACTGGGGAGGCATCGCAGGATAATCCGGACGCTTCTTCACAGGATTAGCCGCGTATTCAGCAATTCCTTCGGGGTTGTCCATATAAAGAGCCTGGATGATCTGGGTAGGCGGGCCAATCATGCGGGAGCCGTATGCGTGACAACCGGCACAGACGCCGTAAAACGCGAGTTTGCCCTTATCCACGTCTTCCATGGATCGGGCCGGCACAGGTTCCGGCAGTGTATAACTGGCAATGTTGGCAGTAGTCGAGAACTCACACTCGGTGTATTTGCCAATTCCGATGGTGCGGTAGCGCTCCGGATTCAGGATACAGCCGTCTTCCATACCCACGGTATCAACTATATCCGGACCGGTGGTCTCCAGCATGGCCGCCAGGAACGCGCGCACCATCGGTGCGGGATCACTGCCGTTATTCTGCATTATGTTGTTCAGAATTTTGGGGCGATTCGGGTTTGGGTCCGAGTCGGGATCGTTGGCTGCATTGCCGGCCAGAGAGAAATCGGTGAAGGTAATGCCCACGGAGTTATTACCGGTGATGATATTGCCTTCGACCACAACGTCATCACAGGCCATCACCAGTACACCAGTGCCCATGGGAATATTGGAAACCAGGGAGCCCGGGATGGCGAAGTTCTCGTGGTTGTTGTCCACTATGAAATTGTTGCGAATGAGGACATCGCCACAACTCTTTATAGGGAGCCCCGGGGTAATAAAGGCGAGGATGCCGCCGGTATTGTTATAGACGAAGTTGCTTTCAACCAGGGCGTGACGGCTGTTCTCAATCTCTATGCCGGCAACACTGTCGAACACCTGGTTGAATACCACGTCCACATTATCGGACATGCCGACATAGATAGCCGCATCCTCGATGCCGGACACGATATTGTGGGACACGATGCCGTTTTTGCCAAGCTGGGGAAATATGCCGTAGACCCCCGTGTCGACAATATAGTTGTTTCGAATAATGAAGTTGTTGCCGGCCTGGCCCATCACGCCGTTACCCTTGTAGTGGGTAATATAGAGGTTCTCCACCGTGACGCCATTGCCCGAGTAGAGAACGGCGTCATTGCGCATACCCTCACCCTCCAGCACCGGGTACTTTCCCTGTTCGATAACACCGGAAAGGGTAATGTTGTCCTTGTCTATGTAAACCGTCTCTTTATAGGTACCGGGCATTACCTTTATAACGGCCCCCGGGCTGGCGGCCACTACCGCATCCTGTATCGACTCGCCGTCCTTGACGACAATGAGCTCACCGCTGGTGGGCGTCACGAGGCTGCGAACGGTGGCGGAGTGTGCTTTGGCGACTTCCTCCGCACCTGTGGAGGTAAATGCCGCCTTGGGCTGCGTGTCCACCTTGATAACCGTTGCCGGCTTCTGGCCCGACTTGCCGACGTAGTAGCCACCTGCCAGCAATACCGCGGCGCCTATTACCAAAGCTATCTTATTCATTGTTATTTGCTCCATCTCGATGCGTAAGGCCCTCTCGGGCGATTGTATTGTGAACCGGCCGCATGCCAGAGGGCAACTGAAGCGGTTCGCTGGGCTTGAAGCTTTCGTCAGTGAGAGTCCGGAGAAAATCCACCAGTCGATCGAGCTCTTCGTCGCTGAGGTTCGGCTCCCAGATATGCCAATGTATCTTCAGTTCCTCTCCCGGTGGCACCGCATGTCCACGCCCGCCGGTATAAAATGCCGCGGCCTCCCGCATGGTCGCAAACCGACCCGAGTGCATATAGGGCGCGGTCAGGGCAACATTGCGCAGTGATGGCACTTTGAAGCCACCGCGCAGTGTCGGCTCCCCCAGTGGCAGCTCTGCACCCGGGTCGAACGCCATGCCCTCGGGCTCGGGTGTACCAATGACCGCAACCTGCTGATTGGTGAACAGCGGGGGGGTGTGACACTCCGCGCACCTGGCAACAAATGAACGGAATATATTCATCCCCTCCTTTTCGGGTTCGGTGAGGGCTTCTGCATAGCCGTGAGCATACTGGTCATAGCGGCTGTTGAGGGAGATCAGCGAGAGCTCGAAAGCGGTGATGGCCGCGTAGATCTGGTCCAGGCGTATCCGGTCACCGGCCGCCTGGAACTCCTGTGGCCAGGCCTGCCGGAACAGTTCCCGGTACCGGGGTATGGCGTTCAGGGTGTCGAGCAGTTGCGCGGGATTTGTGGCCATCTCATTTGCATCGTAGAGGGGGCCCTGCATCTGCTCTTCCAGACTGCCGGCGCGGGCGTCCCAGAAAAAACGCTGGAGGAAGGCCATATTCCACAGGCTGGGCGCCGAACGCGACATGGCCCGGCCGCTGACTCCCAGGCTCCTGCCGCGACCATCGGCGAACCCGAGGTCGGGGTTGTGGCAACTGGCACAGGAAACGGTACCGTCACCGGATAAAACGGGATCAAAAAACAGGTACCGCCCCAGGTCTATCTGCTGCGGCGTAAATCCGTCCCGGTAGGCGGGCAGGCCAGTTTTGAGGCCGCCTACACCGGCATCCTGCAGGGAGGGATACATCTGGTAAAGACTGCGCAACTTGCACTGTCCCCGGGTCAACTCGAACCCGGGAGGGCAATTTTCACTCAGCACAAGTTCCGCGCCTGCCGACGCTACGGGCAGGGCCGCTGCAAACAGAATAATAGTGAGGACCCGCCCCAGTCCAGGCAGATGCACGAGTCTTACTCTTGCAGGCTGCGTATATAGGCCGCCACAGCAGCTACCGCATCATCATCCGGCAGAACACCCGCCATCGCCCGCATCTGCTTGCCCGTGCGATCGCTGGCGTCGCTGCCACGGGAGCCGGCGCGAAAGGACTGCAACTGGGCAACAATATACCAGTCGTCCGCTCCCGCCAGGCGAGGGGAATTAAGGGCGGGATTGCCCTGTGCGGCCGGCCCATGACAAGCGGCGCAGTACTGCCTGTAGTAACTCGCGCCCTGCTCGACATCGGCCTCGATAGTAATCGGGGAAACACCACCTTCCAGCGTACCTATATAAGCTGCAGTGTCATACATGGCCTGATCATCGGCCAGGGTAGCCGCCATCGCGGCCATTTGCCGGGCACTGTCAGAGGCGCCATCGCCCCCACGATAACCGGCCTTGAATTTTTGCAGTTGGGCAACGATGTAAACCGGGCTGAGGTGAGTCAGGCGCGGTGCGTTCAGACTGCGATTGCCCTCTCCCTGGGCGCCGTGACAGGCCACGCAGGGCGCATACAGCTCCCCACCCCGCTGCGGGTCGTCTTCGGCCCGGACTTCAGAGATCGCCAGGGCCAACACCAGTGGCAAAAGTAACGATGTCAGTCGCATATCGGTTCCTCGGTCAGGGCAGCGCAAAAGCGACCCCTGACGGAAAATGGCTCGAAACAAGTATAATAACCCTCAAGATTAAACCTGGCTGAAAGCCGCGGCTTGCAATAATCACCATTTGCCCTGGCCCGGGCGGGAAATTCTGCCGGCATTGGGCTAGAATCACTCTCCAATTCCCGCTTCGCGGGCTACAATAACACAGCTTGATTAATGTCTACGGAGTAAGCCGGATGGAATATAACCCCGAAATTCACAGCATCCAGTGCCCCAAGTGCGGGCACGGCATGACCGAGGTCACCTACGGAGGCGACGTCGTCATCGATCGCTGTACCAATTGCCAGGGCCTTTGGTTCGATACCGGTGAGGCCGAGTTGCTCAAGAAAAAATGGATGGGCGACGCGCTGGATACCGGCGACGCCAAAAGGGGCAAGGAGTGGGACGATGTCGAGGACATCGGCTGCCCGCGCTGCGGCAAGGACATGGTAAAAACCTCGGACCCGGACCAGGTGCACGTCTGGTACGAGACCTGCCCGGAACACGGCATGTTCATGGACGCGGGCGAATTCACCGATTACAAGCACGAAACCCTCGCGGACTGGTTCCGCAGCCTGATCCGGGGCGAGCGCAGGTAAGACCCGCCCACTGTGAGCAGATCCACTGATGATCTCCGCATTGGCAATGCCCGACCACTGATTACACCGTGGGTGCTGGCAGAGGAACTGCCTCTACCCGATCCCCTGGCCGACGATATTGCCGATGCCCGTCGCACCATAGAGGCTATTCTCGCCAACGATGACCCCAGAGTGTTGGCCATTGTGGGACCCTGCTCGGTCCACGACCCGGAATCCCTGCTGGATTTCGCCCGCCAGTTCAAGGCTATCTGCGAACCGCTGCAGGACGCCATATTCCCTGTTTTGCGCGTGTACTTCGAAAAACCCCGCACCGTGATGGGCTGGAAGGGCTTAATCAACGACCCGGACCTTGACGGCAGTTTTCATATCAACCGGGGCCTGCATCTCGCGCGCCGGCTGCTGCTGGACGTAAACCAACTCGGCCTCCCGGCCGCCAGTGAATTCCTGGACACCACCTTTGGCCAGTATTATGCCGACCTCGTCAGCTTCGGCGCCATCGGGGCGCGCACCGTGGAGAGCCAGATTCACCGGGAACTGGCCTCGGGGCTGTCCATGCCCGTGGGATTCAAAAACGGGACCAACGGGGAGATCGAGGTGGCCATAGACGCTATCCGCTCGGCTCAGCACAGCCACTGGTTTCCATCCCTCACCAAGGAGGGGACACCGGCTATCCTGCAGTCGACCGGCAATCCGCACGGCTACCTCATTCTGCGGGGAGGCTCCAGCACCGGGCCCAACTACGACGCCAGGCATGTCGGCGATGCCGCCGTCGCACTCGCCGCACAAGACCTGCAGGCCTCGGTCATCGTGGACTGCAGTCACGGCAACAGCGAGAAAGACTACCGCCGCCAGGCCGTGGTGATGTCCAGTCTCTGTGAACAAATCGAACAGGGACAGCAAGCGATACGCGGCGTCATGCTGGAAAGTCACCTGGTGGAAGGTAAGCAGCCTGTCCAGGCCGGGCAGCCCCTGACCTATGGCCAGAGCATCACCGACGCCTGCCTCTCGCTGGCAGATACCGGGGTACTGCTCGAACTGCTGGCCGCGGCGGTGCGGCAGGCATCCCGCACGCGATAGGGTGGTGGGGCAGTAGCGCCCCTACCAGGTGTAGCCCACCCTGAACCTGTAGGTCTGGTCCAGTTTGTCCACACCCTCCACCGCGCCGGCATCATAATCCAGTACGACCTCGGCGGCGGCCTCCAGGCTCCATAACAACGGAAAAGCCAGGCCAAGGGTGTTGTTCAGGATGTAATCCGAGGTGTCCTCGAGGCTGAGAATTCCCCGGTGGTCGAAATACAGGCGTGAATCTCCGCCCAGGTAGTTGCTGGACATATTCAATGCCCAGTTGGCGGCGGCATAATCGTCGTCCTCGGCGACTATGAAGTCTTCGTTCACGTAGGAGGCGCCCACCTCGGCGGAGAGGGTAAAAACAGGCTCTTCGTAAAACTGGCGCCCGATATAGGGGCCGATCAGGTAGCGCAAGTCGAGATCAGTAAATTTGTCGTGCTCGGCCGAAACCTGGATACCGCCGTACACGGGGCCGTCGAAGAAATAATCATACTTGCCCTGGGCGTACCACTTCTCAACAGTAGTCTCGTTGTTGGCCTTGTCCTTCTCGCCGTTGTAGCGCAGCGTGTAGCGGTCCTGTTTGCTGCGCCAGATGCTTTCCAGTCGGTAATCCAGCTCATCGGTATCGGTATTGCCCCGCTCCATCGACATCGCCAGGCTGGCCAAGCCACTCCACTTGTAGCCCTGGCCCAACTCCCAGGGCTCGGGGTTGACCAGCAACAAATCGCCTATGGCATAGGTCTCCTCGGGGCTGGTGGCGGTATCTATCACCAGCATTTCGTCCTCTATGCGCAGGGGCTGCTCGCGCACCACGGTCTGGTCCGCAAGCTGGATGAGCACCGGATTATCGGTTTGCAGTGACTCGATCTTGTCCAGCTCGATACTGAGGGTGCCGGCAAAGTCCGTTTCGATCGTTACCACACCATCGCGAGACGCGGTCACATGCCCAAGGATTTTTGATCCGCTCTTGAGTACGATTTCATCCCGGTACTGCTCCACGTCTTCCGCCTTGACCCAGGACGAAGCAGACAGTAACGCGGCGACACCGAGGCAGACGCCCGGCAGGTACTTGCTGTTCTTCATAGTTTAAACCTGTTTAGTCGCCCTACCGGCGGCCCGAATGAATTTCGGGCGCCATGATATCGGAATCAACAGACACGACAAGCCCGTTCCCCAGAAGCATGCTGCCACGCTCGGCTGAACCCCTTCTGACGTTGAATTTCACGGCAGAAATTGTTGAACGAACCGCGTTCTGTCCTGGCTGTGAGACTGTTAGACTTGGCCACCCACCCGGATGAGGACAACCCTGTGAAAGAATACGATTACGACCTCTTTGTGATAGGCGCCGGCTCCGGTGGCGTACGCGCAGCCCGGATGGCCGCGGGTTTCGGCGCTAAAGTGGCTGTCGCCGAAGACCGCTACATGGGTGGCACCTGCGTCAATGTCGGCTGTGTGCCGAAGAAACTCTATGTCTACGCGTCCGAGTACTCAAAGGCATTCAGCGATGCGCGCAATTACGGCTGGGACAGCAGCAAACCCGCTTTCGACTGGGCGACGCTCAGGGACAACAAGAAGACCGAAATTTCACGGCTGAACGGTATTTACAACAGGCTGCTGGAAGGGGTGAAGGCCGATGTAATCAATGGCCGCGGCAGGATCGTCGACGCCCATACAGTGGCGGTTGGGGATCGTGAGTTCACCGCCGGCACAATCCTGATAGCGACCGGGGGCTGGCCGCACATCCCGGAGTTCCCTGGCAGTGAACATACGATCACTTCCAATGAGGTATTTGACCTCGAGCAATTTCCGCAACGACTGGTTATCGTCGGAGGCGGTTATATCGCCGTTGAATTCGCAGGTATTTTCAATGGCCTGGGTTCCCAGGTTACCCAGTTGTACCGGGGGCCGCTGTTCCTGCGCGGCTTCGATCCGGATATCCGCGCCCACGCCGCCCGGGAGATCGCCAAGACCGGGGTTGAGCTGCGTTTCGAGGTCAATGTTGAATCGATTACGCCCGGGGCCGGAGGGCTGGAATTAAGGCTGACTGATGGCAGTACGATTTTGGCCGACACGGTGCTGTATGCCACCGGGCGCAAGGCCAACCTCGAAGGGCTGGGACTGGAAAACGTGGGGGTCGAGGTCAATGAGTTCGGCAACGTCATTGTAGACGAGGAATACCGGACTGCGGAACCGAGTATATTTGCACTTGGCGATGTCACCGGCGGCATGGAGCTGACTCCGGTGGCTCTGGCCGAGGGTATGGCATTCGCCAGGCGCCAGTTCGGCAAAATAGAAAATACCGTGGATTACGACTTCATTCCCACCGCGGTGTTCTGCCAACCCAATATTGGCACTGTCGGTTTCACCGAGGAGGAGGCCCGGGCCAAATTCGGGCACATCCGACTGTTCAAATCGACTTTCAAACCGATGAAACACACTATCAGCGGCCGGGATGAACAGACTTTCATGAAATTGATTGTCGACAAGGCCAGCGATCGGGTCGTCGGGGTGCATATGATGGGCCCGGATGCAGGGGAAATCATGCAGGGCATCGCAATCGCGCTGAGAGCGGGAGCGACCAAGGCGCTGTTCGACACCACCATCGGCATCCACCCGACGGCAGCCGAGGAATTCGTCACCATGCGCGAGGCCTGGACTGAAGACTGATGGCCCAGTTTGAACTGTGGCAGGCCGCGTTACTCACGGGAGTGGGCATCGTGGCGGGGTTCCTCAATGTCATGGCCGGAGGCGGCTCGCTGCTCACAGTGCCCGTGCTGGTCTTCATGGGTTTGCCCGGCCCTGTGGCAAACGGCACCAACCGCATTGCCATCCTCGCCCAGAACCTGAGCGCGATAACTGCTTTTTTCCGCCGCGGTTTCAGTGATTTCAGGCTGAGTCTCAGTCTCGCCGCCTGCGCTGTCCCCGGCGCCGTCGCCGGGGCACTGCTGGGCAGCAAACTCGATGGCGCCCTGTTCAACCAGGTCCTGGCCCTGGTAATGATCGGCGTACTGCTGGTAATGCATTTTGACAAGGGCTCGGCGGATGCACCCGCAGACCGCCAGCCAAGCCGGCAGCAACTGTTTCGCGGCCACCTGCTGATGGTGGGGGCCGGTTTCTGGGGCGGTTTTATCCAGATAGGTGTGGGCTTCATCATCATGCCCATCCTCAACCGCGCGATGGGGCTGGACCTGGTACGCACCAATATGCACAAGGTGTTTATCATTGCGGTCTATACCATAGTTGCACTGGTGGTATTCGCCAGCGCGGTGGAGCTGATGTGGCTGGTGGGATTGGCGCTCGCCCTGGGCAACGCTATCGGGGGCTATCTGGGCGCACATTTTTCGGTGACCCGCGGAGAAAAACTCATCCGGGTAATACTGAACATTGTACTCATCGCCTTCATAATTAAGTTATTATTCGCAACCTGATCCGGCCAGGCCGCGCGCAAGAGGCAGCCCGGGAGAACCCATTAAACCAACATTGCCGCAGCAGGCATTCCTGGCTGTATGATTGAAGTACGCTCCCTGACCCGCCGCTACGGCAAGACGACCGCCGTGGACGGGGTGTCATTCAGTATTGGCAAAAACGAGATCGTGGGCCTGCTGGGCCACAACGGTGCCGGCAAAACCACGATCATGCGAATGCTCAGTGGCTATCTTGAGCCCTCCGCCGGCACCATCGTTATCGACGGCATCGCGCTGGCGGACAACCGGCTGAGCATCCAGCGCGAACTCGGCTACCTGCCCGAGAGCCTGCCTGTCTACCAGGATATGATGGTTGCCGATTACCTGCATTACGCGGCCACGATTAAAGGCGTAGCACCGGAACAAAGATACCAGGCGGTGCGCCAGGCAATTGTTGCGACCGACCTTGGCAAACGCGCACTCGACCCGGTGGCCACCCTGTCCCGCGGCCTCAAACAGCGGGTGGGAGTCGCCCAGGCGATCATCGGCAAACCCCGCCTGCTGATTCTGGATGAACCGACCAACGGGCTGGACCCGCAGCAGACCGACCATATGCGCCGCCTTATCCAGCGCCTGGCGCGCCAGGCTACGGTTATTTTGTCGACCCACATAATGCAGGAGGTGGATGCCATCTGCGACAGGGTGCTGGTGCTGCGTCACGGCAAACTGGCGCTGGATAACCGCCTGGACACCCTGCGCCAGAGCAGGACCCTGCTGCTGCGTACCGATAACAGCGTCGACTCACTGGCCGCCTACCTGCGCAAAATGCCCCAGGTGGAGGCGCTGCAACAGCAAGCCGACGGGGAGGGCAGGTCGCGCTACACCCTGACCCTGCGCGAAACAGCCGACATGGACACCGCGGCCAACAACCTGGCGCGCTGCGTGATCGAGGCAGGTGCCCGGCTGTACCAGTTGCGGCCCGTGGTAAAGGGGCTGGAAACGGTATTTCACGAGGTCAACAGCGATGGCCCGTAACCATGTAGCACGGCGGGTTGCGCAGAAAGAAGTACTGCTGTTTTTCGCCTCACCCGTGGCGTGGCTCTTCCTCGCCTCGTTCACTGCGGTGACGTTCTTTATTTTCTTCTGGCTTGAATCGTTTTTCGCCCGCAATATTGCCGACATCCGCCCCCTGTTCGAATGGATGCCCGTGCTGCTCATCTTCCTGAGCGGCGCCCTGACCATGCGGATGTGGAGCGAGGAACGGCGCACCGGCACCATAGAACACATACTCACCCAGCCTGTGAGCCTCTGGCACTTTGTACTTGGCAAGTTTCGCGCCTGCTTCACCCTGCTGCTGCTTGCACTCGTGGCGACGATGCCGCTGCCGGTGACGGTTGCCCTGATAGGTGACCTGGATTGGGGACCGGTAGCCGCCGGCTATATGGCCACCTGCCTGCTGGGCGCCACTTACCTCAGCGCCGGCCTGTTCATCTCCTCCCTCACTGACAACCCTATCGTCAGCCTGATCGGCAGTGTTGCCTTGTGCGGCCTGCTCTATCTTGCGGGCAGCCCCGGGCTAACCGATTTTTTCGATACCGGGACAGCTGAAGCCCTGCGCCTGCTGGGCACCGGCGCCCGCTTTGAGAGTATTACCCGAGGCGTTCTGGACCTGCGCGACCTGTGCTACTACCTCAGCCTGACCGCCGGCTTTCTCACCCTGAACGTCTTCTGCCTGGAAAGACTGCGCTGGTCCGGCGTATCCTCCACCGCGCGGCAGAAATACTGGCGGGCTGCGACCTTGCTGGTACTGCTCAATATTTTGCTGGCCAACATATGGCTCAATCGACTCGACAGCCCGCGACTGGACCTGACCGAGGGCAAGCTATATTCAATCTCGAATTCCACCCACCAGTTCCTTGGACAGCTGGAAGAACCACTACTGATTCGCGGTTATTTCAGTGCCAAGACCCACCCTCTGCTGGCTCCGCTGGTGCCGCAACTGCGAGACCTGATGCGCGAATACGCCGTTGCCGGGAAGGGAAAGGTGAAGGTCGAATTCATCGACCCGGCACAGAACCCTGAGCTGGAACAGGAAGCGAACGAGCGCTTCGGTATCACGGCGACGCCATTCCAGGTGGCCGACCGTTACCAGGCATCCCTGGTCAATTCCTATTTCAATATCCTCGTGCAGTACGGCAGCGAACACCAGAGTCTGGGCTTCAACGACCTCATCGAGGTGCGCACCACCGCCAATGCCGCGGCGGACGTCATGCTGCGCAACCCGGAGTACGACATCACGAGGGCGATCAAGAACGTGCTGTACAACTACCAGATGGGTGGCAGCCTGTTTGAGCGCATTGACGAGCCGGTGGAGTTTATCGCCTATGTTTCGGGCGACGAACTGTTGCCGGAAACGTTGCTGACCTACAAAAACTCGATCAGGGCACAACTGGAAGCAATCGTCCCCCGCTCGAACGGCAAATTCAGTGTGCGATTCATCGAGCCCGAGTCCAGGGGCGGCCAGGTGGCAAGGCAGATCAGCGAGGAATGGGGCTTCCGTCCCATGGTCACCGGACTCGACCAGGAAAGCCCGTTCTACTTCTACCTGACGCTAGCCGATTCCCACCAGGTGGTGCAACTGCCAACTGAGGACTTCGATCCGGGCAACTTTCGCACGGTTCTGGATGCCGGCCTGAAGCGATTCGCCAGTGGCTTCACCCGCACGGTGGCGCTGTCAGTACCCGAGGTAAACGAGCAGATGGCCCGCTTCAATATGGGCGCTCCGACCTTCAGCAACCTGGAGGAGGCAATCTCGCGGGACTACAGCATCAGGCTGGAAGACCTGGCTGACGGCGCGGTCGCACCCGACGCCGACATCCTGGCGGTGGTGGCACCGACTAACCTTGACGAACAATCCATCTTTGCGATTGATCAGTTCCTGATGCGCGGGGGCACTGTCGTCCTGGCCACCTCGCCCTATACCACGGAGCTGACCGACGGCGAACTGCAACTGCAGGACTGGAACAGCGGCCTGACGGACTGGCTGCAGTACCAGGGGCTCGCGATAGGGGAAGCACTGGTAATGGATGAGCAGAGTGCGGCCTTTCCGGCACCCATCATCCGTGAATCCGGTGGTTACGAGTTCCGCGATGTGAAGATTCTCGACTATCCCTACTTCATCGACATCAGGCGGGACGGTCTGGCCAGGAAACACCCTATTACCGAAAACATACCCCAGCTGACCATGGCCTGGGCCTCTCCCATCAGCGTGGAACGCAAGGACGGACTGCAGGTCACCACACTACTCAACAGTTCGTCGAGGTCCTGGCTGAGCACCAGCATGCAGATCATGCCAGGCGCCGGCAGCGGGGACGACATCGACACCGGGGCGGAACAATACGACCAGCACAAGCTGGGAGTCATGTTGCAGGGGCGCTTCGACTCCTATTTCAGCGGCCGGCCACCCCCCGACACCGGGGGGCGGGCGCAGGCGGACCCGGGGCCGACGGGACTTTTGCAGCGCTCCCCGGAGGCAGCTCGCATCGTGCTTTACAGTTCCAATGACTTCATGGATGACCAGGTTCTCAAGGCACAGGTGATGGCGAGCGGCACCCAGTACCTGGGCCCGGTTGAACTGCTGCTCAATACCCTCGACTGGGCGCTGCAGGATGAGCAATTGCTGACGATACGCTCCCGCGGCCACTTCAACCGCACGCTGCCGCCAATGGAGCAACGCGGCCAGGCGATTATCGAATACCTGAATTACGGCGTGGCGATCACCTGGCTGGGACTGCTCGCAGCGCTGTACTGGCTGCGCAAAGTGCTGCGCCGGCGGCGCTATGCGAAGAGACTGGCCCTGTGAATCGCAACCTTGCCAGCCTGCTGCTGCTCCTGCTGATCCAGTGCGTACTGGTGGCGGCGGTCTACTGGCCGGGGAGCGGCAAGCAAGGTAGCGCAATCGAGGCGATGGCACCCTTCGACCGCTACCGCGTTACCGAACTGTATGTGGGCGACGAATTCGACAATGAGACCGCTCTGAAAAAAGTGGGGGAGCGCTGGTTCCTGCCAGAGCTCGAGGGTTTGCCGGCGGATACGCTAATGGTCGACAAACTGCTGGATGCAATCACCAACAGCGCCAACAACTGGCCGATCGCCGATTCGATCGCAGCGCGCCAACGCTTCAGGGTAGCCAGCTATCATTACAGGCGACGAATCAGCCTGCTGGCGGGGGAACAGGAACTGGGCACCTTCCTGCTGGGCACATCGCCGGGATACGGCAAGATCTACGCCCGCAACCAATCCCAGCTTGCCATTTACAGTATCCCCTTCAACGCCCATGACGCACCCGGGGTAAGCGGCGCATGGCTGGATCGCAAATTGCTGCAAACCCGCGCCCCTGTGCGCATCAGTGCCGACGCCTACAGTCTCGGGCTGGAAGGGGACCAGTGGCTATCCGGAATGGGGGAGACACCTGATGAGCGTGAACTGCAGGCCCTGCTGGCCGCCTTGCGCAGCCTGCAGATCGATGGCCTGGCCTCCGAAGACGACCAGCGCGATCTCGCCGAGGCGGAGGCAGACATGGTGTTCACTATCGAAAGCCTGGCCGGGACGGTGACGCTGGAGTTATTCCGGATGGGAGAGCGCTACTTCATCCACAGCAGCGAATATCCGTTGTTTTTCTCCCTCAGCGCCTATGACTACGATCGCCTGGCAGGCATAGATGACCGCCTGATCTCAGGCGCGCAGAATGCGCGCGCTAATCCCTGAAGTCCGGTGTTCGGCCCTCCTTGCGCGCGCTGATGGCTTCCTCGAAGTTGCGGGTGGTCATGCGCACAAACAGCTGGGCGTGTCCCTCGTGGTTCATATGGCTGTGAAGGCTTCCGGCGTCCATCCCGGCCCACAGCATCTGCTTGCTGAGTTCCACACCGAGCTGACTGAAACCGGTAATGCGCTCAGCCACACCAAAACACTCCTCGAGTAGTTCCTGTGAACTCACCACATTGGAGACCATGCCGATGGACTGTGCCTCCGGTGCCTGCACATCCCTGCCCGTAAGCATGATTTCAAAGGCCCGACTGCTGCCTATGGCCCGGGGCAGCAGGTAACTGAGCCCCAGCTCCGCGGAAGTGAGCCCGTTGTTGATACCCGCCGCCCGAAAAAAGGCCGCCTCAGAAGCTATGCGAATATCCGTCGCCATGGCGAGGCAGAAACCACCACCGATAGCAGGCCCGTTGATGGCACCGATCACGGGTTGGTGCATATCGTGGATCGCCTTTATCACGTCATCCAGTATCTTCATTGCACGGCGGGCGATCCCCGGTACCGTCAGGCCATTGAAAATATCCAGCCACCCCGGGTCTTCCAGGTCCGCCCCGGCACAAAAGCCCTGGCCCGCACCGGTGATCACCACCACCCGGGTATCATTGTCAAAACTTACTTCTTCCAGCGCGTCCTTGAACGGCACCATCACATCAAACGCCATTGCGTTCATGCGCTCGGGCCGGTTGAGTGTGATCAGGGTGACATGGGGGCGCGGTTTCTCGACGGTGACAAACGACACAATTGCTTCCCTCTTGCGATGACGTTACATCACTTTAGATAGCTGCGGCGGGAAACACCATGTTTCGAGTGGCCATAGCTGCTGACTCCGGCGACAATAGGCCTGCTTAAACCTCGTCACGGAGCACACATTGAATAACCTAAAACTGATATCGACAGCGCTTGCGCTGACTGTAATGCTGAGTGCCTGTGCCCGGCAGGAGGAGCCCGAAGGGGTAATCCCGGCCGGCTACCAGAGCGCCCTGGAAAAAGCGCAGGGCGTCGAGGGACAGCTGCAGGATGCCATGCAAAAACAGGCCCAGGACATAGACCACAGCGAACGCTGACCCCAGGAGCTACCCGCGTCGGGATAACTGCACACCGCAGGTTCAGCCCAGGTTAAAGTAACTCGACAGTCCGCGCAGGACGTTATCCACCGCCACCGAGGCCAGCACCAGGCCCATAACACGGCTGACGATGCTGGCCCCTGAATCGCCGATAAGTCGCTGGATAGGGGCCGCCAGAAAGAAAAGTATGAGCGTGCTCGCCAGCACCGCGAGCATGGCACCGGCAGTAAATAATTGCTCCGGGACCGAATACCTGTGGTTGTCGGTAAGCATCACCACCGCCAGCATGGCGCCGGGAGATGCCAACGAGGGAACTGCCAGGGGGAACACGGCGAGGTGGGAGTGACTGCCGCTGATCTGCTTTTTTTCCTCCTCGATCTTGCTCTCACCAAAAATCATGGTCAGGGCGAACAGGAACAGGACGATACCACCCGCTATCTGGAAAGCTTCCAGGTGGATGTTCACCCCTTCGAGTAATATCTGCCCGCCGACAAGAAAAAACAGCAGGATAGCCGCTGCAATCACCGTTGCCCTGATGGCGACCCCGCGCTGTTGTTGGGCTGACAAACCCGCAGTCACGGCGATAAAAACCGGTACCGAGCCTATGGGATCAATGACCACCCAAAGGGAAATAAACTCCTTTAGAACCGTGTCCCAATCCATGACTGAATAACCCTGGCATTATCCCGGTCGATTGTGCGTCAGGCGGTCTTTGCTAACAAGCGGGATCCATCCCGGCTGCCGCCCGCCCGGTTCAATCCTGCAGTTTCCTCAGGATACTGGAGAAATCCATCTGGCCATTGCCCGCCTGCTGGTGCTGGCTGTAGAGCTCCCGGGCCAGTTGCCCCATCGGGTTGTCAAAGTCACACTGCCGGGCAATTTCCATTGCCAGGCCCAGGTCCTTGACCATCAGGTCCACCATGAAGCCGGGCTTGTAGTCGTTGCTGGCGGGGGCGGTTTCCATCACACCCGGGTAGGGGTTATAGACCTCCAGCGACCAGTTGCGGCCGGAGCTGGCAAGCATGATTTCCGACAGCACCTTCGGGTCAAGTCCGTTGCGTGCGCCCATTTCCAGTGCCTCGCAGGTGCCTATCATGTGAACGGCCAGCAACATATTGTTGCAGCCTTTTGCCACCTGCCCGGCGCCGGCTGGTCCGGCGTGAAAAATATTCTTGCCCATATCCTTGAGGATCTGCCGACCTTTCTCGAAAGTGTCGGCACTGCCACCACACATAAATGCCAGGGTGCCGGCAGCTGCAGCGGCAACCCCACCCGATACCGGGCTGTCCAGAAAGCCGATACCGAGGGCGGCGGCGGCCTCGCCCACCTGGCGTGCAGTGGCAGCGTCGATGGTGCTGCAATCCAGCACGGTGGTTGCGGGCTCGAGCTGTGCCAGCAAACCGTCATCACCCAGGTAGGTCGCAGCCACATGCTTACCGGCGGGCAACATTGACAGTACATAGTCCATGCCCACTGCCGCATCGGCAGCGGAGTCCGCCACCCGGGCCCCCGCATCCCGCAATTGCTGGCAGGCGGCCTCGGACAAATCAAATACGGTGACCTCGTGCCCCGCCCTGACCAGGTTGGTGGCCATCGGCCCACCCATGTTTCCCAGCCCTATAAAACCAACCGTCGCCATGCTCGAACTCCCTCTACTTCAACCTTACAAGTCAGCCAGGGGATGGTGTTCCCAAGGCGCTGCGAAAAAAGAATCCAGCACGTCGGCCGGTACCTCGCGGGTGGATTTATAGCGCCACGCGGGATTGCGATCCTTGTCGATCAACAGGGCGCGCACACCCTCGGCGAACTCGGGGTAGCGCATGATGTTGGTGGCGAGCACCAGCTCTGCCATAAAGACTTCCCGCAGTGACGCGTACCGCGTTTCCACCAGCTGGCGGTAGGCAACCAGGGCGGCCAGGGGCGAGCCCTGGGCCATGCCTTTGCGGGCAGCCGAAAGCCAGGGATCCTGGGTCTGCTGGGAGAGAATATTGTCGATGATCTCATGCACATCGTCGCCGTCACACAGCTTCGCAATCGACCCCAGGTGCGGCTCCACCTGCCCGCCCGGGCACTGGCTCACGCTCAGTTCGGCAAACCCCCGCAGTGTATGCCTGACCAGGGCGTGATTGGCCGCCGGGTCAACCTGCCATTTCTGGCGCAGCAGGGCGGCAAACACCTCCTCCCTGCGCTCACTGGAAATAAAGCGATCGGCGATCCCGGTATAGATCGCGTCGGCGGCATTGATGGAGGCCCCGGTCAGGGCGAGGAACTGCCCCGTCTTGCCGGGCATATGATTCAGGAACCAGCTGCCGCCCACATCGGGGAACAGGGCGATCGTGACCTCGGGCATGGCGATGCGGGTCTTTTCCGTGACGACCCGGTGGGAACAACCGGCCATGACCCCGAGCCCGCCACCCATGACGATGCCATGGCCCCAGCAGATAATCGGCTTGGGGTAGGTGTGCAGGCTGTAGTCGAGGCGGTACTCCCGCAAAAAGAAGTTTTCCGCGTACTCGCAGGGACCACCCGGGCTCGCCAGCACGCTGTCGTACAGGGCCTGGACATCACCACCGGCGCAGAATGCTTTCTCGCCGGCGCCTTCCAGGAAAACAGCGGCGATCGACGGGTCATCGCGCCACAGGTCCAGTTTGGCCTGTAACTGGTCAACCATTTCGAGGGTGAGGGAATTGAGTGTGGCGGCGACGTTCAGGGTGACGCGGACCAGCTTCCCTGAGCCGGCGATCAGCTCCTCAAAAATGATGGGGGGGGCGGACATCGACGATCTCCTTAGCTGTTTTTCCACTCGGGCTTGCGCTTTTCCAGGAAGGCGTTGACCCCCTCGCGCTGGTCCTGGGTGGAGAACAGCTCGACAAAGAGATCGCGCTCGCTCTCGAGGCCGCGGCCGATCACGGTGTCGCGGCCGCTGTGCAGCAACCGTTTGCAGAAAGCCACCGAGGTCGGGCTCTGTTCGCCGACCTGCTCGGCCAGGGCCAGGGCGCGCTCCAGCGCGGCTCCCTTGCCAACCACTTCCTCGACCAGGCCGATGCGCTCGGCGGTGGCCGCATCGACACGCTCGCCGCAGAGGATAATGCGTTTGGCCCAACCCTCGCCCACCAGCCAGGACAGGCGCTGGGTACCGCCGGCGCAGGGTAACAGGCCAACCCTGGCCTCCGGCAGCGCCATCTGGGCCTGTTCCTCGGCGATGCGAATATCGCAGGCCAGGGCCACTTCGAGCCCGCCACCCATGGCGAAGCCGTTGACCGCCGCTATGGAGACGCCGCGGAAGTCCGCCAGGGCCTCGAAGGCCTCACCAAAATACTCCGCCATGGTGCGGGCGGTGGCGGGGTCGCCATCGGCGAACAGTTTCAGGTCGGCGCCGGCGGAAAAAAACTTCTCCCCGGCACCGGTGATCACCAGCGCATAGACGGATTTCTCGCTGTTGAGTTTCCCCACCAGGTCCTTGAGCGCGGGCAGGCTCTCGGTATCCCAGGTATTGGCGCCGGGGTTGTCTATGGTGACCAGGGCGGTGTGACCGCGCAGTTCCACTTTCAGCTTTTCCGAAATACTCAAACTCACTTGATAACCTCCAATGCGCCTTCCATTAACATTTTGCGGGACACGATGACCCGCATGATCTCGTTCGTACCTTCCAGAATCTGGTGGACCCGGGTATCGCGCACATGCCGCTCCATCGGGTATTCCTTTATGTAGCCGTAGCCGCCGTAGAGCTGCAGGGCATCATTGCAGACGTTGAAGCCCACGTCGGTGGCGAAGCGCTTGGCCATGGCGCAGTAGGTCGAGGCCTGGGGATCACGACTGTCCAGCTTGCTGGCGGCCAGCCGTACCATCTGGCGCGCCGCCACGAGCTCGGTCAGCATATCGGCGAGCTTGAACTGGGTAGCCTGGAAGTCGGCAATCGCGGTATCGAACTGCCTGCGCTCCTGCACGTAGGCGGTCGCTTCTTCCAGCGCCTGCTGGGCAGTGCCCACGCTGCAGGTGGCGATGTTGATCCTGCCACCATCCAGCCCTTCCATGGCAATCGCAAAGCCCTGCCCTTCTTCACCCAGTCGCTGGGCCACGGGCACCCGCACATTGTCGAAGCTGATCATCCGGGTCGGCTGGGCATTCCAGCCCATTTTTTCCTCTTTCTTGCCGTAGGAAATGCCCTCGGCATCGGCCGGAATCAGCAGTGCCGAGATACCCTTGGGGCCCGGTCCGCCGGTGCGCAGCATTACGATCAGGACATCGGTCGCGCCCGCGCCGGAAATAAACACCTTGCTGCCGTTGACCACGTAATCGTCGCCGTCGCGCACGGCGGTGGTGCGCAGGGAGGCGGCGTCGGAGCCGGCGCCCGGTTCGGTCAGGCAGTAGGACGCCAGTTTGCTGCCGGCGACAAGCTCCGGGCACCACTGCTCGACGATGGCGGTGCTGCAGTACTTGCCGACCATGCTGGTCGCCATGTTGTGAATGGTAAGAAAGGCGGCGGTGGCGGTGCAGCCCTTGGCAAGCTCCTCGACAATCAGGCTGGCATCCAGCCGGCCCATGCCCAGGCCACCGGCGGATTCAGGTGTGTACATACCCATGAACCCAAGCTCACCGGCCTGCTGCAAAACCTCCCGGGGGAAGATCGACTCCTCGTCCCAGCGCGCCGCATTGGGCGCCATCGCGCCCTCGGCAAAGGCCCTGGCGCTTTCTACAAATGCTCTTTGGTCATCATTGAGGGAAAAATCCATGCCTGCTCCTGGCTTGCCGATGTCCTAGAATTTGCCCATGACCTTGCCGAACAGCTCCTCATCCGGCGGTATTTCCTTGGTAACCGCCAACGGCTTGGAGACCCAGGTTTCGTTGACAAGATCGCGCCAGGTGATGTTGTGGTTGATGCTGTTGCCACCCCAGGACCCGCAGCCCAGCGAAAACGTCTGGCGCATGCCGTTCCACAGGTTGCCGCTGTTGGACGCCGCCTGTGGCTGGTTGACCATCACCCGGGAGGTGCGGGTACCCATGGCGAGTTTCATGATGTTCTCGTCGTTGTAGGAGTAGATACCGCAGCTGTGACCCTGGCCCTGATAGGCCTGGATGCGGTTGGTCAGCTCGATCGCCTCGTCGATATCCTTCACCTTGTACAGCGCCATGGTGACGGTCAGCTTCTCCCCGGAAAAGGGATAATCCGGGCCGGCGCCGGTTTCCGGCACGATCAGGAACTGCTTGCCCTCGGGCAGGTCGATACCGGCCTTGCCGGTAATGGTCAGGGCGTGCTGGGCAACGATTTTCGGGTTGAGGTGCCCGTCTTCCCACAGCACCGCCTGCAGCTTCTTCTTGTTCTCGCCCTCGATGACAAAACCGCCTTCGCGCTTGAGCTTCTCCAGCATCTCGTCGTAGACCGACTCAAATACCAGCACCGAGTTATCCGAGGAACAGGATGCGGCCAGGTCCAGCACCTTGGAGGTGCGGATTTTCTCCGCCGCCTCGTCGAGGTCGGCGGTGTCGTCCACGGTGATCACCGCGTTACCCACACCGACACCCAGTGCGGGCGTGCCCGAGGAGTAGGCGGCGCCGACCATCGCCTCACCACCGGTGGCAAGAATCCGGTCGCACTGGCGCATCAGTTCATTGGTCTTGTCCAGGGACGGCACGTCGATGCTCTGCACCAGGTCTGCCGGGGCGCCCATGGCCACGATGGCGTCGCGCATATAGTCACAGATCATCTTGTTGGTGAGCTTGGCGCGTGGGTGCGGGGCGATAATAATGGCATTGCGTCCCTTCACAGCGGAAATCGCCTTGATGACCGGCGTCGCCTCCGGGTTGGTCGAGGGGGACAGGGCGCCGATTACACCCACGGGCTTGGCGATCTTGACGATATTGCGGACCGGGTCCTCCTCGATCACGCCGACTGACTTGTCCGGCAGAATATCCATCAGGGTGGCCCGGGTCTTGCGGTGGATCTTGAGGTACTTGCCGGCGTAATTGCCCAGCTGGGTTTCGTCGACCGTGAACTGGGCAATTTTTTCCGACACGTCTTCCCGCGCCACCGCCCAGACCATGGCGGTGATCAGTTCGTCCACCTGTTCCTGGGTGTAGTCGGCTATCTGTTCCTGGGCCGCACGGGCGCGCGCCATCATGGCCTTGATCTCTTCCCGCGCTTCCATTAATTCCTGGCTCTGTTCCATGCTCATCTGCTCCTGTGGTATCGCCCGGTGCACGCTGTGTTGTCGCGTGCACCGTTCTGGTGGTCTGTCAATGTGATATTGACAGACCACTAGGTTAGCTGATCAAAATCTGTGCGCCAGCTTACCCCGGCCGGCGGGCGGTTCAAAGAGAGGAAATTGCGCAATTTATGGACTATATTGCTGTTTCATCAGGATGACAGGCAGCCCCCCGATATGAGCGCACCTTCCAAGTGGCCACTGCCGGCAGACGGCATTCGCTTTCTCACACCTGCATTTATGCTCAACAAACTGGCCAGACACCCCCTTACCCGCGAGTGCTACCCCGCCGCCATGGGCTATTACCCCGCCGCCCGCTCCCACCGCATGGAACGTCAGCGTCACGACGATAACCTGTTGATTTATTGCGTGGATGGCCGGGGTCATGCCAGCACCCTGGAATGGTCCGGGCAGGTCAATCCCGGCGACCTGCTGCTGCTGCCCCAGGGTGTGGCACACCGGTATCACGCGGACCCCGTTGAGCCCTGGAGTATCTACTGGATCCATTTCCAGGGCGGCAGCACCGCGGTCTTCAACCAGTACCTGGGTTACCGGGAGGGGACCAGTCCGGTGTCCCGGGTGGGGGCATCGCCCGGGCTGACCGCCCACTTTCGCGGCCTGATGGAGGTGCATCGCACCGGTTACAACACCCGGGCCTTCATCAATGCCGCCAACCAGCTGCGCCACCTGCTCACCCGCCTCGCCCTGGAGATGCGCCGCGCCCAGGCCACGAGCCAGCGCAGTTTCAACCTCGCGGCGGTGCAGGACTTCATGCTGGAAAACCTGTCACACCAGCTGGACCTGGACACCCTGGCAGCCGCAGCCAACCTGTCCAAGTATCACTTCTCCGGCAAATACAAGGCGCTGACCGGTTACTCGCCGATCAAGCACTTCCTCAATATGAAAATGGAACACGCCTGCCACCTGCTCGATAGCGGTGAACTCGGTGTGAAGGGCGTCGCCAACGCCCTGGGTTACGACGATCCGCTGTATTTCTCCCGCCTGTTCAGCAAGACCATCGGGATGTCGCCCCGGGCCTATCGCAGCTCTGTCAGGAAATAGCCGTCAGGCCAGGCTGGGCCGCTACATCCTTGTCGACCGAGACCGCCGGATTGGTCAGGTGTTTCATCAGCAGGGAGCGCATCCACTGGTGTGGTGTGCTGCGCGACGCCCGGGTGTGGCGCATCAGCGACATCTTGCCGCGGTGGCCGCTGTGGGTGTTGTGGATCATTCGCTGCAGTTCCGCCGGCATTTCGTGCCCGGTGATGCGGTCCCGGTAAAGTCCCCCCGCCTCGAACCCCGCATTTGCTACCAGCAGGGCATCGGTGCGACACAGCACGCCCACCGCAGCCGCAAACTGGGTGGTTTCCAGGGAAATCTTGCGATGCACCCCGTACTGCCCCAGCACATCGTCCACCATGCTGGTATTTTCCCGCGTCAGTCCCGGGAGGTAGAGCCGCAGGTGCGGGAAGGCCAGGAAATCGGCCAGGCTCATCTCTTTGTGCGCCAGCGGGTGGTCGGTGCGCATGTAGCAACGGGGGGCGAGGGTGGCGATGGGCTCGGCGAGGATGTCGCGTTCCGTATCCAGGGCGACGAAGGCAGCGAAATCCGCCTCCCCCTTTTTCAACTGCTCCTGGAAGTTTGGCGCTACTTCTGCGGTGATGATCTGCACGCCGGGAGCCGTTTCGCTCAGGTCGGCCATCAAACCCGGCAGCAGCGCCTCGCTGAGAATCGGGGGCAACAACAGCTTGAAACAGCCAACGAAAGTCTCCGGGTCGAAGGCCTCATCACCCAGCACATGTTCGACTTGTTCCAGCAGGGAGGGCAGCTCCTTTGCCAGCGCCTCCGCCCGGGGGGTAGGCACCAGCCCGTGGGCTGTACGGGTAAACAGTTCATCCTCAAAAGAGTCGCGCAATTTCTGCAGGGTTTTGCTCAATGCCGGCTGCGAGACCGACAAACGCTCCGCCGCCCGGGTCACGTTGCGCTCCTCCAACAGGATTTGCAGCGCTACCAGCAGGTTCAGGTCGGTACGTATCAATTTACGAGAAAGCATCAGCACCCCAGAAATAACTTTTGGTTATGCGGCCAATCCTACCAAAGTGGTGGGTGTATTTCACGGGCAAACTGGCATTAGATTGGCCGGCAACCGGAGGGCGCGACTCCCGGGGTTGCAGCTGGCTGGCCCAGGCGGAGACTGCTAACATGAGGTACCACCGCGACCGGCCTGTGCAGGGCCTCGCCGCCCACTGTTTTACTGCCGAAAAGGATTACCATGCGCCTCATCACATTACTGGCCGCGCTGACGCTCACCCTGGTGACGGCGTGCAGCGGGATAGAAACCCGGCCGGCCCCGACCGAAACCTTTGTGGCGGGTAACTACAAGTACTACTCCTGGCGCAGCGACCCCCTGCCCAACGACGCCAGCTCCCAGGACCCGATGTATATCATTGACCCGATCCTGCGCAGCGCGGTGAATGCCGAGTTGGGCAAGAAAGGCTATGTACTGGACAAGGAGCGGGCCCAGTTCAGTGTCGATTATATCTACGCCAGCGGCCTGAGGATGGGCGAGCGCAGTGCCGAGGCTTACAATATCACTCCCTACCCCTCGGTGAACCCCAACCGCCAGGTCAACCAGGCCGTGGTGGATAACGCCTATGCCCTGGGTGGAGTCAGGGAGACGAGCAATATCGCCCTGCAGTTCAATGACAGCACCAGTAAGACAGAAGTGTGGCATGTCATCATCACCAAGATCGTCGAAAACGTGAACAATGTTGATAAAAAGGAGATTCGGCGCGGCGTGGAAAAAGGCGTGAAGGAGGCACTGAGCGCGCTCCCGCCGGCGCAGTAAAAACGGCGCGGTGAGCGCGGTCGGATGAATACCGGATAAAGCGGAGCAGGCCCCTCGACCCTACTCGCGCGGCCGGGTAAGGTCGGGGATTGTTAGCCGTAGACTTCCGGATTGACGCAGCAGGGCATCGCCTCACCGCGAAGCGCCGCCAGTGCGTTCCCCACGGCGATATCAGCCATCCGCGCGCGGGTCCGCAGGGTTGCGCTGCCGATATGCGGAGTGACCACCACATTGGGCAGGCCCAGCAATGGGTTGTCCACGGGGACCGGCTCCCGCTCGAAGACATCCACACCCGCAGCGAACAGCCGACCGTCAGCCAGGGCGTCGGCCAGGGCCTGTTCGTTGACTATCCCGCCGCGTGCGGTATTCACCAGCACCGCACCGGACTTCATCATAGCGATTTTATCGGCATCGAACAGGTCGCGGGTCTGGGGCGTCAGGGCCACGTGGATACTGACAAAATCACTGCGCTGCAACAGCTCGTCCAATGTAACCATGGTTACACCCGGCACCTGGCGCGGCGAGCGGTTCCAGGCCAGCACCTCCATGCCAAACCCCGCCGCACGCCTGGCTACCGCCTGGCCAATTTCGCCGAGGCCGATAATGCCGAGGGTGGCGCCGCCCACATCGACCCCGGTAAAGAACTCCGGCGCCCAGGCGCTGGCCGGGTCCCATTCGCCCCTGCGCACAAAGCGGTCGGCTTCGGCGACACGCCTGGCGGCCGCCAGCAACAGGGCAAAGGCAGTGTCCGCGGTGGTGTCCACCAGAACTCCCGGGGTATGGCCAACCGGTATCCCGCGCTCCGAGAGGGCGGCAACATCGATGTGGTCCACTCCCACCGACATGCTGGAAACGAACTGGAGGTCGGGTGCGGCATCGAGTAGGGCGCTGTCGATTCGATCGGTCAGGAGGCAGACCAGCCCCTGGCAGCCTGCAAGCTCCGCGCGCAGGCCGGCGGGTGGCAGCAGGCCCGGGCCCATCCAGACATTCATATCACTGAGCTCGGCCAGTTCCCGAATACGATCACCGGGTAACTGGTGGGTTACAAATACTTTACTGGCCATCTCCGCCCCCGGAGCCCTGCAAATCCGCCGGCACCAGGCCGACCACCTTCTCCAGGTCAGCCTGCCAGCCGAGTAATTCCATGTGTTCGTACTGCTTGCCGGTGGGCAGGTTCCCCCATATCGGATTCGGCCAGCAGGGATCCCCCTCCCCGCGGCCGATAATGTGCAGGTGCATCTGCGGCACCACATTACCAAGGCCGGCAAAATTCACCTTGGAATAACCCAGCGCCTGCTTGATAAAGCCCGACACGGCGGCGCAATCGGCCATCACCCTATCGCGATGGTTTGCCGGCAGGTCCAGCAGGTCGGCAATGTGGGTATCCGGCACAAGAATGAACCAGGGCAGAGCCGCATTGCGATTAAGCAGCACTTCGGACGCTCCCAGGCTGCCTAGATAATGGCAATCCGCGAGCAGTTGCGGGTGTATCTGGCTTCGCTCCATAAGGGGCCCTTCCCTCGAATCTGATAGCACTGTAGCGCCGAGCCCTCGTGCTTGGCAATCCGCAACCGGTAACTGCCGGCTTGACGCTGCGCTGCACGCCGCCACTCGCAACCGATATGCCGGTGAGGCCGCCACTGGCAATATGGCTGCAGACAATTGAGAATGACCGGGCCGGCGAGGAATCGGCGCGGGCACTATTGATGACGACGAGGGAGGCAGTCATGAAAAATGATGGTCAGGCGTTAAACGCGGATCTGCGCCTGAGGGTCGCGGTGGACAGCCTGGCAATGGAGTGGACACCGAGCCCCGGCGGGCATGTGCTGCGCAAGCGCGTGCACCTGGCAGGCCCCGCAGAAGCCGGCCAGGTGACATCGGTTGTGCGCTACCAACCCGGCGCACGTTTCCCTGCCCACGACCACCCCGGGGGCGAGGAGATCCTGGTGCTGGAGGGCATCTTCTCGGACGAGCACGGGGACTGGCCCGCCGGCACCTACCTGCTGAATCCCGAGGGATTTCGCCACGGCCCGTTCTCGCGGGAGGGCTGCACGCTGTTCGTAAAGCTGCGCCAGTTTCCCGGCACCGACCGCCGGCACGTTGCCATCCAGACCGGTGACCTGCCCTGGACCCCCGCGGACCGCCCCGGCATCCGCATCAAGCCCCTTTACCAGCAGGCTCCCTACACCGACCGGACGCGGCTGGAACGCTGGGAAGCGCCGGGCCAGGTGGGGCAAATCGACTTTGCCGCGGGCGCGGAGCTATTCGTGCTGGGCGGCGGCTTCGCCGATGACTACGGCAGCTACCAGCAGCACAGCTGGCTGCGAATCCCCGCCGGGGGCAGCCTCCGGCCCCGGGGCACTGAGCCCTGCGAGCTCTACATCAAAGAAGGCGGTTTCACCTACCTGCAACAGGACTAGATGGTCATGCCGCCGTCCACCACGATGCACTCGCCAGTGGTGTAGCTGCTGGCATCGGAGACAAGGTATAAAACGGTACCCGCCATCTCGCTGGGCTCGGCGTGGCGACCCAGCGGAATACTGCGAATCGCCTGCTGGTAAATATCCTCGTTGGCAAACAACGCCCCGGCAAATTTGGTGCGGGTCAGTCCCGGCAGCAGGGCATTACAGCGGATACCCAGGGGACCACATTCCTTGGCAAACGCTTTGGTCATATTGACCACCGCCGCCTTGGTAATGGAGTAGATCGCCTGCATCGGCCCAGGCTGAATTGCGTTGATGGACGCGGTGTTGACGATGGCGCCGCCGCCGTGGTCGCGCATCAGCTTGCCCGCCTCCACCGACATGAAGAAATAGCCGCGGATGTTGACCTCAACGGTTTTGTTGAACGCGCCGAGGTCGGTGTCCAGGACATGGCCGAAGTAGGGGTTGGTCGCCGCATTGTTCACGCAGATATCCAGCCTGCCGTAGGTCTCGTGTATGTGGGCGAACAGCGCCGCGATATCCTCCATGCTGCCAACGTTGCAGGCGAAGGGTTCCGCATTGCCACCCGCGGAGCGAATGCCCTCGGCAACCGCGCTGCAATCATCGATTTTGCGGCTGGAGACGATGACGTGCGCACCCTGCTGTGCCAGCAGTCGGGCAATCTCCTCACCGATACCGCGGCTGGCGCCGCTGACGAGCGCAATTTTTCCGGTCAAATCAAACAGTGTCGTAGTCATAGTCGATATTCCATTGGTAAAAATTCAGGCCGCACAGCCTAGCGCCTCTGCCACTGAAATGCCAAGTGCGGGGCGCCCGGGTGTCAGGCCGATGGTGGCCCGGTATGCCCGCGCAGGCCATACTCGCGATAGCACCAGGCCATGTAGAACAGCGATATGAAAAGGGAGCCGAGCCAGGCACCGTGATAGCCGAACAGTGCCAGATTGAAGCCGGCGAGCAGGGGCCCCGCCACACGACCCCAGGAAGCCGCCGCGCCGGCTATGCCCAGCATCTGACCCCGGATCAGCAGTGGCGAGCGGTGGCTTACAATGGCGTTCAGCAGAGGCATACACAGGGTTGCGCCGGTCATCGCGACAAATATCGAGCCCACCTTGAGCAGCATGGTGTCCGCAAACACACCCATGGCAAGCCCGAGGACCAGCGCCGTGACAGATATCCGCAACAACTGGAGTTCGCCCAGGTTGCGCACCAGTGGCCCCATCAGGGCCCCCTGCACCACTGCCATGATGGCACCCTGGATACCGAACACGATGCCAACCTGGCGCGGCCCCCAGGCGAGGGTGTCGCCCGCCCACAGGGGGAACAGGTAGGTAAGTGAGCTGACACAGATATTGTGCAGGCAAAACTGCAGCACCAGCAGCCCGTTGCCGCCGTCGCGCAGGATCCGGTAACCGGACCCCGCCCCCGCGCTGGACTGCTGCGCCCCGGCGGCGGCCTGTTTCTCCGGGCTGAGGGATTCTGGCAGGAACAGGGCAGCGGCCACCATCGCAAGAACGGACATGACCCCGGCCACCAGGCAGGGAAGGACGAACCCGGGCTGGTCGCCGGACAACAGGCCACCCAGCATGGGGCCGAGCACCAGGCCGAGCCCAAAGGCGGCGCCGATCAGGCCCATCCCCCTGGCGCGATTTTCCGGGCGCGTGATATCCGCCATCATGGCGGACGCCACACCCACGTTACCCGCCATGGCACCGGCAAATGCTCGCGCGACATAGACCATCCACAGCGCCGAGGCCAGGCCGAGCATGACATAGGAAAGCGCGGCACCGGCGAGGCAGATCATGATCACCGGCTTGCGCCCGATGCGATCGGACAGGCGGCCCCACAGCGGTGCGAACAGGCCTGCCCCGACGGCGTAGACCACGATGATATAGGCGATGTCCAGCTTGTCGGCTCCCAGTTGGGGAGACAAAAAGGGCAGGATAGGTATGACGATGCCGAAACCGATCAGGTCCAGCAACACCACCCCGAACAGAATCGGCATTAATGCGCCGTCCGGTTAAACCGCATCATCGCAACAAGCCAGGCCATGGACAGCGCCTGCGCGATCACCTGGGCTTGTGTTGCTTCGCCGACTTCTTGCCCGATGGCTTCTTGCCACCATCGGCGCCAGCGGCCTGGGACCTGGAGCGGCCCGGGCGCGGGGGGCCGCCCTTACCTGCCTGGCCCAGGCGGGAGATCTGCAGGCGCTGGCCACTGACCCAGACATTTTTCAGGTGCTTGAAGATTTCCCTTGGCATGCCCTCGGGTAACTGCACCGTGCTGTAATCGTCAAATATCTCGATACGACCGATATACTCGCTTTCTATCTCCGCCTCGTTGGCGATCGCCCCGACAATATTACCCGGCTTCACACCGTGGACGAGACCGACTTCGATGCGGTAGCCTTCCATGCCGGCATCCGCAGCGTCCCGCTCACGGGAGCGCTCTGCCCGCAGTGGTGCAGCCAGGTCGGGTTTGCGCGACGGCTCACGATCCGGAGCCACGGCCGCTTCCGGTTTGTCCTGGCGCGGCGCGGCCCGCTCCGGGCGCAAAGGTTTGTCCCGGTCGGGCTTCTGTTTCGCCTTGCGCTGCGGGGAGGGCTCGTCGGTGATCGCCGGGCGCTCACGTTTTTTCCCTGTCGCGCCGGCTGCCGCTTTTGCCGCCAGCGGTTTCCCACCCTGTGCCAACGCTCCCAGTGCCGCGGCGATCTCGATCACCGGCACACCGTACTCGTGCTGGTAGTCCTCGACCATTCTCCTGAACAGCTCGAGGTCGGCGGTGGCCAGAGTTTCGGTGATACGCTGCTTGAACTTGCCGATACGTTTCCCGGTAACCTCTTCAGCGGTAGGCAAGGCCATTTGCTCGATGGTCTGGCCGGTGGCCTTCTCGATCGCCCGCAGCAGCCGCCGCTCGCGATTGGCGGCAAACAAAATGGTCTCGCCGGTCCGGCCGGCGCGACCGGTGCGGCCGATTCGGTGCACATAGGCCTCGACATCGTAGGGAATATCGTAATTGATCACGTGGCTGATGCGACCCACGTCCAGGCCGCGGGCCGCCACGTCAGTGGCGACCAGGATGTCCAGGTCCCCGCTTTTCAGGCGCTCGATAGTCTGCTCCCGTTGCTTCTGGGGTATATCGCCATTGAGCGCGGTGGCTGAATAGCCCCGTGCCGCCAGTTTGTCCGCCAGCTCAGTGGTGAGGATTCGCGTGCGCACGAAGATTATCATGCCGTCGAAATCCTCTACCTCGAGGATACGGGTCAACGCGTCGAGCTTGTGAACGCCCGCCATCATCCATACCCGCTGGCGAATCGCCGCGCTGATGACACTTTTTACCTCAATGGAGATTTCCCGCGGATCGACGAGGTGGCGCTTGGCGATGCGGCGAATTGCGTCGGGCATGGTCGCTGAGAAGAGCGCAATCTGGCGCTGCCTGGGCGCCTGCTCCAGGATCCACTCGACATCGTCAATGAAACCCATGCGCAGCATTTCGTCGGCTTCATCGAGCACCAGGGTCTGCAAGCCGGAAAGGTTGAGGGAACCGCGGCGCATATGGTCCATTACCCGCCCTGGCGTTCCCACGACCACGTGAACACCGCGCTCCAGCTGCCGCAACTGGCCACGCATGTCTGAGCCCCCGTAGATCGGCAGGACGTGGAACCCCGGCAGGTGGCGCGCGTATTTCTGGAATGCCTCGGCGACCTGTATCGCCAATTCGCGGGTGGGGGCCAGCACCAGCACCTGCGGCAGCTTCTTCTTCAGGTCGAGGCGGGCCAGGATCGGCAGCGCGAAGGCGGCGGTTTTGCCGGTGCCGGTCTGCGCCTGCCCGAGGACATCAACACCCTCGAGCATATGGGGAATAATTCGGGACTGAATGGCAGAGGGCGTTTCGTAGCCAACGTCTACCAGCGCTTTTTGCAGGGTCGCGGGCAAGTCCAGTTCTGCAAAACTGGTTATCCCATCTGGAGTGGACATGTTTTTACCTTGAAAGAGATGCGGGGCGCCCAAATCGAGCGCGGTCGCGGATTATACAGGTAATCACTGCCCCTGTCCGGCCGCTCTCCCCGCCCTCACGATGCCTTGAAGGTGGCCAGGACCTCGGGGCCGGCCAACAGCGACAGGGTATCGCCTTCCTGCCGGAAGCCCGTCACCCTGCCCAGCGCCTGCAGATAGTCGCGCTCCAGTTCCGCGCCGTCCGGGCAGGCCATCATCGTCCCCGCCATGGCGCCGAGCTTGAGCGGTTTACCGTGCTCCGACACACCTTCGAGGTCATAGCCGCCGGTGTAGCGGTTGCAGCCGGAGAAGCCGGCCGCGCGTTTTTCATCCGCGGCAAACTGGATATCGACGCTCTTGCCGCCCGCCCCCGCTGGTGCGGGTTCGCCGGCCAGTGTCTGCAATACCCACACGGTGCCCTCCAGAGCGGGAACCTCCCGTCGCACGGCCTCAGGCACTCGTCGCACCACGATCTCCACCGGATTACCCTGAAAGGGATCGATGTAGTCGGTAGACGTGAACAGGAGTTGTTCGTCCCTGCTGATGGTCGCACGCAGGGCGTAGCGCATGCGCGGATCTATCGTCGAGGGGTCGTACTCGATAGCGAATTTATAGGGAGGTCCACCCGTTGGCGTCAGCAGCACAGAGGACAGCAGCGTCGCGCCGGCATCAGCCCTGGAGATGTCCTGCAGCTGGACCTCCACCTCTACACCGGGGGGCAGCATAATGCGCTCCAGGTACATCACGCTGCCCTCGATGCGCGCTACAGCAGCCGGTTCGCCGCTCATTTCAGAGTTGCGCTCGCTGCAGGCCGCAAGTCCCAGCGCCACCAACAGGAAAAGCAGCCGGGGCGCTGTCCTCATCAGTAAATTCATAGGGTGCTCTCTCCATTTTCGATTCCAAAGTGGCCTTAACGGGTGCCTGAACCAGATCCTGCCGACAGATGCTCCAGCATTTCCCGCATCCTGGCGTGCAACATGTTGATCGCCTTCAGCGGTCGCACCATTACCTTGAACTCGTTGATTTTACCTTCTTTGTCGAAACTCATGATATCGACGCCGTTTACGCTGATGCCGTCGATCTCACAGACAAATTCCAGCACGGCGTGTTCCTCGCTGACCACTTCCTTCACATAATGAAAGTCCGTGCTGAGCACATGCATGGCACCGGTGAGGTACAGCCGGGTCAGCTCCCTGCCCCGCTGCGGCGTGTGCACGACCGGCGAGAAAAAGACGCAGTCCTCCGCCAGGATGTCATCCAGCAACTCGGGCTTGCCCTGTTTGATGATTTCGTGCCAGCGTTCAAGAGTATTCAATGTTATCGCTCCAGCAGCATGGACGGGCCCGGCGAATCGCCGGGCCGGATCCCGGAGGCGGTAAGGTAACCCGAAGTGGCGGCAAAACCAATCCACGATGGCACACCGGTGTTATCGACTGACCTTATAACTGCTATCCTGCATATCGATTCACAACCCCGGCACCAGTGCGCAAATGGAATTCTTACGGCACAGTCTCGTCTCCCTGTGGCCCATGGCCTCGATCATCGGCATCGGCCTCGCCCTGGCATGGCTGATCAACTGGTTCGTCAAGCGCAGCCAGGATGGCGCATCAGGGCTGCTTTATCCCCTGCTCAACTGGATCAATATCTCCGCTGTCATCATCGCCCTGATTATTCTGCTGCCCATCAGCGAGGAGACCCGGGGACAGGTACTGAGCCTGCTGGGGCTGGTTCTGACGGCGGTGATCGCGCTGTCCTCCACCACCTTCGTTGCCAACGCCATGGCCGGGGTGATGCTGCAGGCGACCCAGCCTTTCCGGCCCGGCGACTACATCCGGGTGAACGACCAGTTTGGCAGGGTGATCAAGCGGACACTGGTCAACACCCAGATCCAGACAGAGTGGCGCGACCTGACCTCTCTTCCCAACCTGTTGCTGATCAACCATCCGGTCACCGTGCTGTATCGCGAAGGAACCATTATTTTTTCTGAAATTTCAATTGGTTACGATGTGCCATATACCCGCGTGGAGGAATTGATGTTAGTGGCCGCTGCAAACGCGGGGCTGGAGGAGCCCTTTGTCCTGGTGCATGAACTGCTCGACCACGCTGTCGCATACCGGGTGTGCGGCTTTTTGCCCTCGATCAAGAACCTGCTCAGCGCCCGTTCCAACCTGCGCAAAACCATACTTGAACAGATGCACGGTAACGGCATTGAGATTGTTTCGCCAAAATTCATGAACCAGCGCCAACTGGAACCGGGACGTAAAATTATCCCCGCCAGCCCGGTATTACACGACCGGCGCAAGCCGGAGGCTGCAAGCCTGGCCCCGGAGGAAAAAATCTTCGACAAAGCGGTAGAGGCCGCCAGCCTGGAGGAGCTGAAACTGGACCTGGAGGGTACGCGGAAGCAGATCGAGGTAGCGCAGGCCGCCCTGAAGGAGGCGAAGGGGGAGGAAAAGCAGAAATTAACCGACCTGATCGCAGCACTGCAGCGGCACGAAAAGTGGTCTGTGCAGATGATTCAAAACAAGGAAAACGGCGAAAAAACGCCCGGCTCCTAGAGGTCGACTTCCTGGGTAAACTCTCGCTCTATGCGCTGCTCGAGCTCGTAGCGAGCCACTCCCCGACGCACGCTTGATTCGCGCATGCGCTGCTGGTAGCGCTGCCGGCGATAGTGTGCCACCAGGCGCGGAAACCGCTCCTGCTCAGTCTCTCCCGCAATCAACTCCTCGATGAACGCAATATCTATCCCCACCCGGTAGGCAATCCGGCTGGGCCTGATTTTATGGGCGTGAAACTCGGCCACGATATGGATCTGCTGTTCGCGGGAATGGGTGCATTCACAGGAATAGCCATAGGGAGGAGACGGCGTCCGGGGGTCACTGCTGGCGGCATTTTTGCTCATGCCTGAATTATTAGCAGCAGACCGGGGACTTGCCAAGCCCCCGAAGCCGTCGTTTGGCCCCCGGGTCGGACAACACACGGGCAGCCTCACCTAAGGTTACCAAGCACCTCCTGCAGGGCTATACTCGACAGACCACGCTTCCATAATACCAACACCGGCCGGGGAACCATTGCCATGACTTCAGTTGCAGCAACCCACGTTTTATCCGACACAGAATCAGCAATGCGGGCATTGCTCGAATCCCAGCGCAGTGACTTCCTGGCGGAGGGGCCGGTCAGCGCGGCCACCCGGCTCGACCGCCTGGATCGCGGGATAGATGCCCTGGTGCGATTCGCGGACAAACTCGCCGAGGCGGTGCATGCGGACTTCAGCTGCAGGCCCCGGGAAATAACCATGCTGACTGATGTCGGCGCCTCGATCACTCCCATGAAGCACGCAAAAAAGCACCTGCGCAAATGGATGAAAGGGGAAAAACGCCCGACCGTATTCCCGCTCAACCTGCTCGGGGGGCGCTCGCGCATCGAGTACCAGCCGCTGGGAGTCGTGGGCATCATATCCCCCTGGAACTTTCCGGTATCAATGGTGTTTGCGCCGATGTCCGGTGCGCTGGCCGCGGGCAACCGGATTATGGTCAAGCCGTCGGAGTTCACCCCGGCAACCTCCGAGGTACTGGCAACCATGATAAAAAGCGCCTATGACCCGAAGGAAGTGGCGGTGTTCACGGGAGGACCCGAGGTGGGGCAGGCATTTTCCAATCTTCCCCTGGATCACCTGCTGTTTACCGGCGCCACCTCGGTGGCACGTCACATCATGGCTGCGGCCGCGCGCAACCTGGTTCCTGTTACCCTTGAACTCGGGGGCAAATCGCCGGTAATCATTTCGCGCAGCGCCGACCTCGAAAAAAGCCTGGAGCGAATCATGCTCGGGAAAACCATGAATGCGGGCCAGATCTGTCTCGCGCCGGATTACCTGCTGGTGCCGGAGGAAAAATTACACGATGTGATTGCCACGGCGCAACAGGTGGTTGCCACGATGTACCCCACCCTGCTGGACAACGCCCAATACACGTCGGTGATCAACGAACGCCACTACCAACGACTCAACGGTTACCTGGAAGAGGCCCGGGAGCGCGGGGTAAAAGTGATCGAAATCAATCCGGCGGGAGAGGATTTCAGTCAGCAACAGGGCACTCACAAAATCCCGCCCACCCTGATACCGGAGCCACCAGAAGACCTCAAGCTGCTGCAGGAAGAAATATTCGGCCCCCTTCTGCCCATTCGGACCTACAGGGAGTTTTCAGAGACGGTGGACTACATCAACTCCCGGCCCCGCCCGCTGGCGGCCTACTATTTTGGTAATGACGCCGAAGAACAAAACAGTGTCGAGACCCGCACCACCTCCGGCGGCATGTGTATCAATGACGTGATCATGCACATCAGCCAGGAAGACCTGCCCTTCGGTGGTGTCGGACCCAGCGGCATGGGCTCCTACCACGGGATAGAGGGGTTCAGGACCTTCAGTCATGCAAAATCGATTTATCGCCAGACCGGGATGAACATCGGCAAATTGAGCGGCATGCTGCCCCCCTATGGCAAGACCACGGAAAAATCGATCCGGATGCAGGTCAAAAAGTAGCACCCGCCAGAACTGGCATTCCGCCGGCTAACCCGGGGCGAGCTTGAATTTATTGATTGCGATCAATAATTGCAGAATCTGGAATTGTCTCGCTCCCGGGATAGATTACGATTCTGGTTAGAGTATGTCGGTGTTTTGCCTGGTAGATGGTAAGACTGCCAACTGGGAGCTATCCAATGGAAATGTGGTTCGACCACACGGGCGCGGATGAGCGCGGTATCCACCGGAAACGGGGGAGACCCGCCGTGGCAGAAGGCGGCGCACTCGCCATCGACCTGACGCCCATGCTGGACGTGGTTATGATCATGCTCATATTTTTCATCGTGGCCGGCTCCTTTGTCAGGGAGGTTGCGATCGATGTTGAGCGGAAGCCGACCACCAGCGCCCAGTCCGACGAGCCTTCCGACAATATCATTATCCAGATCAGCGCCACCGACGAGATCTGGATCAAGGGCAGACGCGTCGACCAGCGCTCAGTGCGCGCCAACATCAGCCGGCTGAAAGCCGAGAATCCCAAGGCGGCGGTGGTGATCAAGGCCCACAACAAATCCACGGTAGACTCCCTGGCCGCGGTGGTCGACTCCTCCCGCGAAGCGGGGATATACAACGTTTCCCTCAGCACCGGCAGCTAACGCAACTCAAATTGATGCAGCAGCAGGGCAGTGCCATACTGTTACAGCCACTTTTGCCAACTTCCGGGAGTCTGTCATGAAACGAATTTTTCTGCTTGCGGGTATCCTCGCACTGGCCGCCTGTAGCGACGAGCCCGGCAGCGAGAAGTGGTGCGCCGCCAAAAAAGAGCAACCCAAAACCGAGTGGACAGCTTCCGATCTTGCGACCTATACCAAAAACTGCCTGATCGAGGGCAGCGCCGTGGGCTCCGAAGAGTGGTGCAAAGACATGTCCGATACGCCCAAGGGGGAGTGGACGGCAGAAGATACCGCCACATACGCCAAACATTGCGTGCTGTAAGCGGGCGCTTTTAAGGCCGCAGCTTACCCCCAGGGGCACTCACAGCGGGCTCGATCAAGAGGGTGGGTATCCCCAGGCTGTGGCTTTTCACGGTGGCCACACGACTGCCGGGCTTACGGCCTGCGCGCACTTCCGACAGGCTGACCCCCCGGGCTGCGAGCTGCCGGGCCAGCTGGTCCAGGTCAGCGCACTGGTAGGCGATACCCCAGAAATGATCCGCGGCGCTGAGCTCGCTGGAGGGCTCGATGACTTCCAGGGTGAGTTTACCGGCGCGAAAGAACAGCATGCGCCCGCCCCACTCGGGCACTGTTTTATCCAGTGCCAGGCGGATGCCCAGTTGTTGTTGGAACAGGGCGATACAACCAGCGGCATCGCCAGTGCGCAAAACGAGGTGATCAACCCGCATTTGCGCAGTCAGGGTTTCCCTGTGCTGTTCCCGTGCGGTCGCCGTGGCCTCACCATTGCACAGGCTGAGGTTCAGCCCCCGGGTGTTCGCAACAGGGCTTTGGGCGGCGCCACCGCCGGTGGAGGTAAACACGATGCCCTCGATAGCGGCCCGGTCCACCGGGCTCTCGACCAGCTCGATAACCGTATTGGGCAAGAAGAACCAGGCCCGTGGTGATTCGCCTGCGGCAGACACTGACGATGGCTCCATTCCCAGCAACTGCCGATATTCCCCGGAAGCCCCGGCCAGCGCGGGCACCGCAATCACGATCCTGTCAAAGCCGGTAACCATCGCCGGTCCTCTCCCTGGCGCAAACGCCTGTCATTTGTAAAAGCTTTTGGCTTATTGCTGGTTCACCCTTAAACTGTTGCCTCTGCCGTGGACTTGCCACGGCCCCCGCCTAGCATACCGCGGATCTGCACACTGACAACTTAGCTAAAATCGGAGATCGATCCATGCAAAGATTAATGCAACGCCTGATGTTAGGCAGCCTTCTGGCCCTGGCAGCCGCTCTTCCGCTCAACGCGCTGGCCGGCGACACACTACAGCGTGTCGTGGACTTCAAGGTACTCAAGGTCGGCATGTCAGGTAACCAGCCGCCGATGAGCATGACCAACCGAGAAGGCGGCATGATGGGATTCGATGTAGATCTCGCCAAAGCCCTGGCCGATGCCATGAAAGTGAAGCTCGAGATCGTCCCCATGCCCTTTGGGGAGCTGATGAAGGCGCTTCAGGATAACAAGGTGGACATGGTGATGTCCGGCCTGTCGATCACTCCGGAAAGGACTGAAATGGTGTCTTTCGTCGGCCCATACATGATGTCCGGCAAATCAATCCTCACCAAGAATTCCGTGCTGGCCAGGATCGAAGCCAGCAACGACTTCAACCGCAATGACCTGAAGCTGCTGGCCCTGAGTAACTCTACCAGCGCTTCCTTCGTGCGGACCGTGGCGCCCGACGCCCAATTGATCGAGGTGGCCAGCTACGATGAAGGCGTGGCCATGGTGATAGAGGGCAAGGCCGACGCACTGGTAGCGGACATGCCGGTCTGCGTGCTCTCGGTGGCACGCTACCCGGAGGCCGGCCTGATCACGCTCGAGCGGCCCCTGACAGTAGAGCCGGTGGGTATCGCGGTAAGCAAGGACGACCCCCAGTTCTTCAACCTGGTAGACAATTACCTGCGGGCCTACGAAAAGACCGGCATTCTTGGCAAGATTCGCGAGAAGTGGTTCAACGACAGCTCCTGGGTCGCAGCCCTGCCCTAACGGAACAGCCCAGTCTGGTGCACTCAAAGGGCGGGGGCTGGTATCCCGCCCTTTTTTCTTTCCGGTGGACACGTTTATGAATAAAGCCCCGGGGTCCAACCCCATCGTTATCGCCCACCGCGGTGCCAGCGGCTACCTGCCAGAGCACACCCTGGCGGCCAAGGCCATGGCCCATGCGATGGATGCTGACTACATCGAGCAGGATGTCGTCTTGAGCAAGGACGGAATACCGATCGTACTGCACGATGTCTACCTGGAAAGCACCACCGACGTGGCGCAGCGTTTCCCGGGCCGGGCCCAGGCAGATGGCCGGTTCTATGCAATGGATTTCCTGCTGGAAGAGCTGCGTGAGCTCAGGGTTCACGAACGCAGTGGCCACGATGTGGAGGGCAATGAGTCCGCGGTGTACCCGGGCCGCTTTCCCCTCGGGCCGGCCCTGTTTGGCATCCCTACCCTGGCAGAGGAAATCGACCTCATTGCCGGACTGGACCGCAGCAGGGGCCGCACCACAGGACTGTATGTGGAGTTCAAGGGCCCCAACCTCCACTGGGGCAGGGGCATGGACATAGCCACTATCGTGCTGGGAGTGCTGGCCGAAAAGGGCTACGCGGACAAACCACAGCAGGTCTATCTGCAATGCTTCGACGGCCCGACCCTGCAACGGCTGCGCCACGAGATAAAAACCCCGCTTCCGCTGATACAACTGATCGGGGAGAACAGTTGGGGCGAGGACAGCGATTCAGATTACGACTACATGCGCACCCCCGAGGGCCTCGCCCAGGTCGCCAGCTATGCCGACGGGATCGGCCCCTGGCTCTCCCAGGTTTACCTGGGACGCAACCCGGCCGGAGAGTTACTGCTGAGCGACCTGGCAAGCCAGGCCCAGGCGCTCGGCCTGGCGGTGCACCCCTATACCTTTCGCCGCGACGAGTTGCCGGCCGGGGTCGAGAGCTTCGATGAGCTGCTGGATATTTTCTTCAATCAAGCCGGTGTTGACGGGGTGTTTACCGATTTTCCCGATACGGTGCGCCACTACCTGCAGCGTGAGGGATATCCCAGCCCGGTGGGCTGATAATGGCAGTAGCGCCGGATCAGGTTATCATGTAGCCCGCCAAACCATGGGAAACACCGTGACCCCGAAAGTAAACAGACGCACCAAGATCGTGGCGACCATCGGCCCGGCCAGTGAATCCGCGGACATGATAGCCCGGCTGATCGCCGCCGGTGTCAACGTGTTCCGCCTGAATTTCAGCCATGGAACCGCGGAGCAGCACGCCAGGGTCGCGCGGCGCATTCGCAAGCAGGCTGCCATTGCCGATCGCTATGTTGGCATCCTCGCGGACCTGCAGGGACCGAAGATTCGCATCAGCAGTTTCCGCCAGGATTCCGTTGAGCTCAGCAGCGGTGACCGTTTTCGCCTGGACCTCTCCATCGGCGAGAAGGAAGGTGACGCCAGAGGCGTGGGTCTGGACTACCCCGCCTTGTGCAGCAGCGTCTATCGCGGCGACACGCTGCTGCTGGACGACGGTCGCATTCGCCTGCGGGTTGACGACGTCGATACATCCGCCGTGGACTGCACCATACTGGTGGGCGGGAAACTCGGCTCCCGCAAGGGCATCAACAGGCTGGGTGGAGGCCTCGCCGCACCCGCCCTCACCCCCAAGGATCTCACCGATATCAATAGTCTGGCGGAGGTCAATCCCGACTTCGTGGCGGTGTCTTTCGTGTCAAGCGCGGCAGACATCTTCCAGACCCGGGAACTGCTGGCTGAGCACAACCTGCAACCGGCCATCATTGCCAAGATCGAGCGGGCAGAGGTGGTCGCCGATGACGCCATCCTCAATAGCGTGATAACCGCCTCCGCCGGCATCATGGTGGCCCGGGGTGATCTCGGGGTGGAGGTGGGTGACGCGCAACTCATTGGCATCCAGAAAGAGCTGATCTCCCGGGCAAGGAAAATGGACCGGGTTGTCATCACCGCCACCCAGATGATGGAGTCCATGATCAGCAGCTCCATGCCCACCCGGGCAGAGGTTTTCGATGTGGCCAATGCCGTGCTGGACGGCACCGATGCAGTGATGCTCTCAGCGGAGACTGCGGTCGGCAAATACCCGGTCGAGGTGGTAATCGCCATGGCCGACGCGGCCCTCGGTGCGGAGCGCCAGGCGGTGACCAGAACATCTCGTTATCGCCTGGACCGGCAGTTCGCCAGTGCCCAGGAAGCGATTGCCATGTCGGCCATTTACGCCGCCAACCACTACGGCAATGTGCGCGGTATCGCCTGCCTCACCGAGTCCGGTACAACACCGCTGCTCATGTCCCGCCTCAGTTCAGGCCTGCCGATCTTTGCCCTGAGCCATCGCAGCCAGACCCTGCAGAAACTCTGTCTTTGCCGCGGCGTTATCCCCCTGTTTTTTGACGCCACCGCGTTTGACCAGGACAGCGTTGAGGCCCGGGCTATTGAATTCCTGCTCGACGGCCACTACCTGCAGAAGAACGACTCCATCCTGCTCACCACGGGCGAGGTGATGGGTCGGGCCGGGTCAACCAACATCATGAAGATACTGCCGGTCTAGCGCCGTGCCCGGTTTGGCAGACTCAAGGCGCGTAGTCGCCGATATCGGCGGTACCAACACCCGAATAGCCCTGTTCGATCCGGACGGCGAGGAATTCCGCGCGCTCCATACCTATATCAACCGCGACTTCACCCGGCTCGAGGATATCTTTGCCAGCTGGCTCGAACAGCTGCCGGAGCCGACCCCGTCGGACTGCTGCATCGCCGTGGCAGCGCCGCCGTCGGAGGACCGGGTGGTGATGTCTAATATGGACTGGTCATTTTCCTGTGGTGACCTCGCCACCCGCTCCGGCTTTCGGCGTTTGCGCCGGCTCAACGACTTTGAAGCCAATGCCTACGCCCTGCCCTGTCTGGCCCCGGACGACCGGCAGGTAGTGCACGGGGGGCGGGATAAACAGGGCGGCCGCCTGGCCACCGTGGGGCCGGGTACCGGCCTGGGGGGAGCCTTCCTGGACTGGTTCGATGGCGTCCCCCACAGTTTTGCCTGTGAGCCGGGGCATATGGGCCTGGCGCCGGGCAACGACCTGGAGCTCGATCTCTTCCGCCTGCTGCTGCCCCGCCACGGCAACATTTACGCCGAATTGCTGGTATCGGGGCCCGGCCTTGCCCGCCTGTACCGGGCACTGGGCGAGATCAGGGGAGAACGGGCGGAAGCCCTGGAGCCCGCCGAGATCTCGAGCCGGGCAGTGGCGGGGGAAGGAGACCCTCTGTGCAAACTGGCCCTGGCGACCTTCTGCGCCCTGCTGGGCTCCGCCTGCGGCGATTTCCTGTTGGCCAATGGATCCTACGGCGGCCTCTATCTGGCCGGTGGTATCGTCCCTCGAATCAGCGGTTTTCTGGACAGCAGCGACTTTCACTCCCGCCTCGTCGCGAAAGGCGCCATGGCGGATACCCTGGCGGAGGTTCCGGTTTATATCATTACCACCGACTACCCCGGCTTGATCGGCACAGCCCACGCACCGATGTAACCGTCATCCGGCGCCACCTGCCGGGGGGAAATCCAGGCGCACCCGGAACCCCTGAGCGGCATCATCCGGCCCCACACTCATGCTTGCACCGTGCTGTTCAGCAATACGGGCCACGATCGACAAACCCAGCCCCGCACCCTGCCCGGCAGCACCGGGCGCGCGATAGAAACGCTCACAGATACGCTCGAACTCCCGCGTGGATAAGGGCGGGCACTGATTGGATATCTCCAGCTCCACACGTTCACCCGTGCGCAGGCAAATCCGAACCGCCGACCGCTCACTGGCATAACGAAAGGCGTTGATCAGGAGATTGCAAAGCAGTATTGCCAGTAAGTCCTCACTGCCCGTGATATAGCCTTTGCCATCGCTATCCAGTTCCACCGTCAGTCCCCTCTGATCTGCCAGGTATGAGCTGTCTGCAATGGCTTTGCGCAGTAGTAAGTGCAAACTAATGCGCTCTCCGGAGATGGGATCATCCGGGTCGAGCCGGGCCAGGGTCAGGAGCTGGGCCACCGTATGGCTCGCGCGATCGACCCGCTCGGAGATGCCGGCCAGCATGCCGACGGCCTGGGTGTCGTCCAGCCGCAGCTGGCACAGCTGCACCTCCGCTTTTATTGCCGCAAGGGGCGTGAGCAATTCGTGGGCGGCATTGGCGGTAAAGCGCTGCTCACCCTCCAGTGCCAGTGCCAGGCGTTGCAACAGCTCATTCAGGGAGGAAACAATACCCAGCAGTTCGGTGGGGGCGCCTCCGGGATCCACAGGGTCCAGCAGGGCCGGGTTGCGCATGCCGATCTGCCGGGCCAGGTCCTTCAGCGGCTTCAGCCCCCTGGCCACGCCGAAGTACAACAGGGCAATGGTGAGGGGCAGGACGACAAGCAGGGGCAGCAGGGCCCGACCGAGCATGGCGAACATGTCTCTGCGCGCTCCCCGGGTCTCGATGCCAACCTGCAACCAGAGGCCGGTGAGCTCATCGTACCGGGTAAGCACACGCCAGTTGCTGTCCCTGGCGCCGGGGCCACCGAAGGTAAAACCCTCGGCAGTGGGCTGGTCAAAGCGCGGCGAGTCGGCCATGACGGCGATGAGATGGTCGTTGAGCCAGATGTTGATAGCCGGGTCGAGCTTGTTTCCGGTAGGTGCTTCGATAACGATGGGTTCCAGGTGGGCGGTCTCGAACCGCCCCCTCAGCCAGGGCTCGGACAGTGGCCGGCCCTCGTCAACCTGGCGCGCAAATACCGCCGTAATGTATTTAACCAGGTCGGCGTACTGTTCCAGTTGCCGGTCGACCTGGTCCAGCATCACCCGGCTGGTAAAGGCAAAGGTGAACAGTGCGGAGCCTACCCAGGCGATAAACGTGAGGGCCAAAAGAATCAGGACCAGCCGGGTTTTTAACGAGGCTATCACGCCGGCACCCGGTATCCCACGCCGCGCATGGTTTCTATGCTGCCGCTGCCAAAGCGCTTGCGCAACCGGGAGATATATACCTCCACCGTATTGGACTCAACCTCCTCTCCCCAGCTGTAGATGCCCTCCTCCAGTCGCGCCCTGGAGACATAGCGGCCCGCATTGCGCATCAATATTTCCAGGATGGCGAACTCGCGCGCGGTCAGGACCACCGGCTGCGCCTCGAAGCTGACCAAGCGGTCTACAGGATCGAGCGTTATGCCGGCCGCTTGCAACCGGGTCGACCTCTGCTCACCCTTCCGGCGCAGCAGGGCGCGAACCCGGGCAAACAGTTCCGTCATATCGAAGGGCTTGGTGAGATAGTCGTCAGCGCCGGAATCAAGCCCATCCACCTTATCGGCCACAGTGCCGCGGGCAGTCAGGAGCAACACCGGCAGGCTGTGCTTGTCCGCGCGCAATTGCCGCAGGACCAGCATGCCCGGCACCCCCGGCAACCCGAGGTCCAGGATCAGCAGATCGTAGGGAGTCGCGGCCAGGGCCGCCCGCACGGGCTCACCGGAGCGCAGCCAGTCCACCGCATACTGCTCCAGCCTCAGGGCCGCCTCCAGGGACTCACCCAGCTGGTGATCGTCTTCGACCAGGAGTATTCGCAAGTGATCTAGGCTCCGCAGTCAGCTTTGCCAAGCATATACTCCCGACCCCGGGCTTGATACCGGTCGGGACGTGGCAAAAAAAGAAGGCAAATTTCCCAAAATAGTTGAAAAACCTTGACGGCAAAGTCGCAAATTTGGTGATACACTTCTGGCAGCTGATTGGTTTCAGCGGTATTTATGCTCACGGTCGAAGTTCCATCAAGTTCATCGGTACGTTAACCATAAATAATTATTAAATGAAAAGGTGCCTAGACATGGCACCGCAAGCTATACAGGTAATATATATGTCTACAACAACCGGCACTGTTAAATGGTTTAACGAGACCAAGGGCTTCGGCTTCATCGAGCGCGAGGATGGTCCTGACGTCTTTGTCCATTTCAGCTCCATCAAAGGCGACGGCTTCAAGACTCTGTCAGACGGCCAGAAAGTCCAGTTCACTGTCACTGATGGCCAGAAAGGTCCTCAAGCAGAGAATGTAGTCCCCCTGTAAATACCCCTCAAAAAGGTATCAGGAACAACAAAAAAGGAGCTCCACAGAGCTCCTTTTTTATTGCCGCGCCGCAGTTGCCCGGCACTAGCTGTCCTGCAGCTTGGCCTGCCGTTCCAGTTCTGAATCGAGATAATTTATCCACTGCTCGGCGTACTTGGCTGAACGCTCATCGCGCCCGGCTGCCTGGAATGCCTCACGGGCCTTGTCGTACTGCTTGGTATTGAAGTAGGCCATGCCCAATACAAGACGAGCGGTATCGGGCCGCTTCACACCACCGCGCGAAAGCCCCTTGTTGATAGCAACAATAGCCTCCTTGTTGCGGTCGCTGTCCAGGTAGATATTACCCAGCCGGGCATACAGCTCACCATCATCGGACTTGGCCGCGGCCTCTTCCATGGCCGGGATCGCCTTGTCCAGTTCCTGGGCCTGGCGCCAGGCACTGGCGGCTATCTCGTAATTCTTTGAAGTGGCTTGAATGGATCCGTCCTTCAGGCCTTTTTCCATGACCTTTCCCGCCCGGTAGGGAACCTCGCCGTTGAGGTACAGGTAAGCCATAGTGACCTGCTCAGTACCTTTATCCAGCATGTTCTGCACGTAAGCGGTATCCATGGCAGCCAGCTGGAGGGCCTCCTTTTTCTGCTCGCCGTACATGTGGGAAAGCTGTACCCAGTATTCCTTCTTGGGGTAATAGGTGAGCAGCTCCTCCAGCGTGGCAACGGTGTTTTTTACATCGTCCTTCTCGAAGTAAAGGAAGCGGGCAAGGTTGTACCACTGCTCTTTCGGCAGCTTGTCTTCCGCCTTGTACATATTGATGGCCTTCACCACGTTCTGGAGCGCCTTGTCGTAATCCTTGGTCTGGTAATAGCCCTGGGCCAGCAGCACATAGGCATTTGCATTCGGGGTATCAGTAACGGCAAACCACTCCAGCAGGGCGTTGATGCCCTTCTGCCACTGCTCCTGGACAAAATACAGCTGGGCGATCGTGTACTTGGTGTTGACCTCCATGGCGATGGGGATATCGGGCTGTCTAACCACCTCTTCGTAGGCCTTCAAGGCCTTGGCATAGTCTTCCCTGGAGTAGTGAATGAACGCGTACAGGTTGTAAACGTTGGCCAGTTCATAACTGTTGAGGGCGTTTTTGCCGCCGGAAGCGATCATCCCGTCGAGAATACTGGCGGCCTGGTTCAGGTCCTTGGCCTCAGCCGCTTCCTGCGCCGCTGCCAGCTTCTCGTACACATTGTTGCGCAGCGCCGGCGTGCGCCGGGTTTCCCTTGTATCGGGCCCCTTCTTCTCCTGCGCTGACGCCGAAGAGAGCGCTTGCCAGCCCAGGTCTGCCTGAAGCTGGGACACCGCCACCTGCGTGGCGACGACCGGGACCGCCAACAGCGCAGCGTGAATCCAGGTGCGGGGCTTAAACAATTTCATATCGCGTCAACCGTCTCACTGTTCCAATTCATAGGTGAACTTGTTCTGTACGCCACCCACTTCAATGGCAACACCATCCACCACGCGGGGCTTGTACTTGAACTTCTGTGCAGCCTTGACGGAGGCGGACTCGAACACGCCGGAGGGTTGGCAATCAACCGGTTTCGGATCGCGGATAGCGCCGGAAGCAGTTACCGTGTATTCCACGATGCAATATCCGGAAATGCCACGGGTCTGGGCCCGGCGCGGGTAGATCGGCGCAACCTTCACGATGGGCAGGTATTCACCATCACTGCTGGCCATACCGGAACTCTCGATCGATACATCGACTTGTGCCTGGGGCGCGATATTGACAACCTCCACGTCCATGTCCATGTCGACATCGGGCGTATCCAGGTCCGGCGGCGGCTCTTCGGGGTCGTCTACCTTATCGGGCTTCTGCTCTTTCAGGTTGGTCTCTATTTCACGCTCCGGCATCAGGATGTCCGCCAGTTTACGCTGCTTGGTTTCGTCGATTTTCGGGTCGGCGGTAGCAATCAGGTACTGCATGATGAAAAACAGACCACCCGCAACGGGCAACGCCAGTATCGCGCCGATCAAGAGCCTGAAAAAGTTGCGATTCATAGTGGACTACTTATCTTCCGTGGCCAGGGACACATCATAGACACCCGCTTCGCGAGCGGCATCGAGGACCGCGGCCACTGTCTCTGTATTGGACTTGTTGTCCGCCTGTATTACGACTGCGCCCTTGGGATTCTCGGCATGCAAGCGCTCGATGTTCGCTCTCACGGCGCGGGCGTCGATACGGCGTTTATCCATCCATATTTCATTGTTGGCATTGATAGCTACCAGGATGTTCACGTTTTCCTTGGGCTGGGAGGTCGACGCCTCCGGCCGGTTTACCTCGATTCCCGCTTCCTTGATAAAGGAGGCGGTCACGATGAAGAAGATGAGCATGATGAAAACGACGTCCAGCATGGGCGTCAGGTCGATCTGGGCTTCATCCTCTGCAACTGCTTTGTTTGTCCTGCGCATTACGATTGCTCTCTTAGTGATCGGTGGTCAGGTTGTCTTCGAGAAACTGGCTCTCACGCTCGGCGTTTCGGGTCACGTAAGTGTTGGCGAATACCCCGGATATCGCAGCGACCATTCCGGCCATCGTCGGTATCGTCGCCCGTGATACACCACCTGCCATCGACTTGGCATCACCACCGCCGGTGACCGCCATGATGTTAAAGACCTCGATCATACCCGTTACCGTTCCCAGCAGACCCAGCAGTGGACACAGGGCCACCAGGGTCTTGATGACCGGCAGGTACTGGTAGATTCGCATTCTGGCCTGGGAAATCAGCTTTTCCCGGATCTGTTTTGCATTCCAGGACTGGCGCTCACTGCGCCCCTCCCACAGGGCAATCGCCTTACTCGCATCCGATTTCCAGCCCGTCTTGAAATACCAGACTCGCTCGAAGATCAGGGTCCACATGAAAAACAGCAGCAAGGCGATCAGCCAGAGGACGTTCCCGCCCATGTCCATGAAGCGTGACACTGCCTCGTAAGCACTATCGAACCAGTACATATCACTACTTCCTCAGGTTGGCTTCGGTGTGCTCCGCTATGATGCCAGTGGTCTGCTCGTTGAGTACGTGAATGATGCGCTGGGCGCGGCCGTTCACAATCGTATGCAAAAGCACCATGGGAATAGCCACCAACAGACCCAGTACCGTTGTTACCAGGGCTCCGGAAATACCGCCAGCCATCGCCTTGGGATCGCCCGCTCCAAAGATGGTGATGGCCTGGAAGGTCACGATCATACCTGTCACCGTACCCAGCAGCCCCATCAGCGGCGCAATGGCTGCGATGATTTTCAGCAGGTTGAGACCCGATTCCAGCTTTGGAGTCTCCTTGAGGATACCTTCCGAGAGCTTGAGCTCCAGGGTTTCGGTATCCATGGTGGGGTTGTCCTCGTGAATCTTGAGAACGCGGCCCAGGGGGTTGTTTTCGTTGGCCTTCTCATGCTTGAGCTGGGAGCTGACCTTCGCGCTCACCAGGGACAGATAGACCAGGCGGATCAGCGCGAGGATGAAGCCAAGCACCCCAAGAGCGGTAATCGCATAGCCGATATAGCCACCCTGGTGCCAGCGCTCTTCCAGGTTCGGGCTGTTGATCAGCGCCGCCAGGAAGGAACCGCCACTCGGGCCGGTGGGGTCGATGCCGAAGCGATGGAGACCTTCGGTAGAAGAAGCCAACTCCTTGGCCCAACCCAGGTAGGGCCCGGACGGCTGCCGCGCCAGTTCTTCCAGTGAGCCCTTGGACGGGACGTATTGCAGATACTGGCCGTCTTCGGAGATGACGTTGAAGGCGCCTATGCGGACCACTTTCTGCTCGATTTTATCTCCGTTGGGTTTGGAAACTTCCGCATTGAAGGAAACCACTTTGCCAGTTTCAACCATTTCCCGGTTGAGCTCGTACCAGACCCGCTCGATTTCCTCGATGCTGGGCAGCTTGTCGCTGCCGCTCATCTTGGAAATCAGCTCGTCGAGGAATTTCTCACGGCCGGGGTACTGGGCACTGGTGATGGAGAACTCCAGGGTGGAGGACAGGTCGCCGGCGGTAGACGTCAGGTGACCGAACAATTCTGCCAGGGTTCCCAGCTTTTCCTTCAGCTGCTCCTGCTTGGCGACGACGAGCAGCTCGTTGGCTTCGAAGGCATCTTCGAGCTGCGCGCTCAGTTCTTCCTGGCGGGTGCGCTCAGCCTCGGCTCTGGCCAGTTCGGCGGCCTGGTTGGCCTTGTCCTTGGCGAACGCTGCCTCACGGGCCCGGTTTTCCTTGGCTTCGGTTACCTGGCCCTGCTTGACGAATTGCAGCAGTTGATCGAGAGAACGCGGCTTGTCGTCCTGGGCGCCTGCCAGACTCGCGCCCAGGGCAATGGTGCTCGCCACGGCAAATGCAGCGGCCTTAACAAATTTGGTGCTCATTAGTTAGCCTCCGGTGCAGCTACGGGCAGGTTCATCAGGTCGATCGAGGCTTCTTTGCGAGCGATACGCAATCCCTTCATGATGGCATTGCGGTATTCACCGCGGGAGAGCGGCACCCAGCTCCGGCTGGCCTGGTCCCAGGCGCCTGACATCTCGGTGTCCGTAGTCTGGTAGAGAAAGGATATACGACCGACGCGGAGGAAGTTCACGTCACGCTCCACGCCTTCGATTTCAATGCTGCCCTTGTAGGCGTCGATTTTTCGGCCGTATTCGTTCTCGATCTTGTAGGCTTCCAGAACCTGGCGGAATTTCTCCGCTATCGACACGTCGGAGCGATCCAGGTTGGAGCGCAAAAATGCAATTCGCTGCATCCGCTCTTCCAGGTGAAAGGGCACGTCGAGCTCCACAAAGGTTTCCAGCCCGTCGATCATGCGGATGGCCAACGGCGTCATCTGGCGGGAAATGATGGTCACCTGGTCGATAGAGTCATCGATCTCGGCGATACGCACCGTCTGGTTATCGATTTGTCGCTGCAGCCGGGCGTTATACACCTTGAGGCCATCGATTTGCTTGGTGACTGTTTTGTAGTCACTGAGCAAGTCGCGGGTCTCGTCCGCCAGCTTGTCGATTTTTACCTGGGACTGGCGTGCAGCCTTGGCCTTGTCCTCTCCGACCTTGAGGACGGAGTCGAGGGTACTGGCATGCACCGCAGCTGCCATACCCGTCAGGGTGCCGGCGGCTACCAGTGCAGCGATCACAATATTTTTAAATCGATGCATAGTCATGGGAATCGTTTTTCCTGTAATCCAACGAAGCGTTTCAGAACTGCGACAAACTAGTACGGTAGTATATATAGTTACTAAACTGGTGTCGGTAAACCGAGACGAGGACTTTAAACTGAAAGTCTGCCTGTTTTCAATGAAACCCAGTTGCCCACAGGACCAAAAAGGGGCAATGTGTATTTTGGTAACACTGCGCACAGAGCCTGTCCCCCGCGGTAACACCCTGCGCGCAGGAGCAGCCCTATCATGCCCGGTCATACACGACAAAACTGAAATCGTAGGGGTTGTCGCCCGAGGCTGTGTTGCGTTCACAGCTGGTTTCGACCCACTGTGCCCAGTCGACCGGCGGTAACAGGGTATCCCCCTCAGGGGTGGCGTGGACCCTGGTAACATAGAGGCGGTCGGCCCGGGGCAACGCCAGGGCATAGATCTGCGCGCCACCGATAATCACGGCCTCTCCGACACCCTGTTCATCGGCGAGTTGGCGGGCGAGCACCAGGGCCTCGTCCAGGGAAGCCGCCAGCACGACACCAGCCGGTGCAAACTGCTCGTTGCGGCTGATCACAATGTTGGTACGCCCGGGCAGGGCCCGGCCTATGGACTCGAATGTCTTGCGACCCATCACCATGGGTTTACCCATCGTGATCCGTTTGAAGTAGCGCAGATCCTCGGGAAGGTGCCACGGCAGGCCGTTATCCCTGCCGATCACACCATTGTCCGCAACGGCGACGATTAGCGCGAGCCTGGACACCCGGCAGTGCCCCTACACCGCCACCGGGGCGGAAATGTGGGGGTGGGGGTTATAGCCATCCAGCGCAAAGTCCTCGAACCGGTAGTCATAAATGCTCGCGGGTTTGCGCAGAATCCGCAGGCGCGGGAGTTGGCGGGGCGCGCGGCTGAGCTGCTCCCTGACCTGTTCGATGTGGTTGCTGTAGATGTGGGAGTCACCCGTGCAGATAATAATCTCACCCGGCTCCAGGGCGCACTGCTGGGCCAGCATCATGGTCAGCACCGCCAGGCTGGCGGTATTGTAGGGCAGCCCCAGGAAGGAGTCGCTGGAGCGGATGAACAACTGGGCCGAAAGCCGGCCATTGGCCACGTAGAACTGGTACAAGAGGTGACACGGCGGCAGGGCCATGCGGCCGGCCCGCACGTTGTCCTGGGGGCTCATTCGCTCATCCGGCAGATATTCCACGTTCCAGCCGTGAAAGAGAATACGGCGGCTGTCGGGGTTGTTGCGCAGACAGTCGACCACATAATCGATCTGGTTGATGGTACCGCCATCCCGGGTGGGCCAGGCGGTCCACTGGGCGCCGTAAATTGGCCCCAGGTCGCCATCCTCGGTGGCCCACTCATCCCAGATGGAGACCCCGTTCTCCTTGAGCCAGCGGGTGTTCGTGTCGCCGTTGAGAAACCAGATGAGCTCGTTGATGATGCTTTTGAGGTGCAACTTTTTTGTGGTCAGCAGGGGAAAGCCGTCCGCGAGATTGTGCCGGTACTGGCGGCCGAAGACAGACAGGGTTCCGGTGCCGGTGCGGTCGCTTTTGGCAGCGCCGTTGTCCAGGATATCCTGCAGCAGATCCAGATATTGCTTCATTTATTTATCACCACCCGCCCGCCCGGGCCGGGAGATGCCCGAGGCTCCGGCACCGCGGTAGGCAAACACCAGCAGGAAAATGCCAAGGGCGATCATCGGCAGGCAAAGCAACTGTCCCCGGGTCATCCAGCCCAGGGCTTCGAAGCCGATATGTTGATCGGGTTCGCGGAAAAATTCCACCACAAAACGCATACAGCCATAGCCCAGGGAAAACAAGCCGGAAACCGCCCATGTCGGACGGGGCCGCGAGGAGAACCAGATCAGGACGATGCCGAGCAGAATACCCTCCAGCGCAAACTGGTAGAGCTGGGAGGGGTGACGAGCCAGCTGCAGCGGATCCTTGGGGAACACCATGGCCCAGGGCACATCCGAGGGCCGACCCCACAATTCCTGCCCGATAAAATTGCCCAGGCGACCGAAGGCCAGGCCTATTGGTACCAGCGGCGCGACAAAATCAAGCAGTGACCCGATACCAATATCCCGCTTGCGGGCAAACAGGTACATCGCCAGCATCACACCGAGCATTCCACCGTGAAAAGACATGCCCCCCTGCCACACGCGCAGCAGCCAGCCCGGGTCTTCGGCCAGCCTGTCGCTGCCGTAGAATATGGCGTAGCCGATACGCCCGCCGAGGACCACGCCCAGGGCGCCAAAAAATATCAGGTCGTCCACCTGCTCCCGCGCTACGGCTGCGCCGGGGACCCGGCTGCGGCGCACCGCCAGCCACCACGCAAAGGCGAGACCCGCCAGGTAGGCCAGCCCGTACCAGTGGACCTTTACAGGGCCCAGGGCAATAGCAACGGGGTCTATCTCTGGATAGGGCAGCATGGTCGGCCTGTCAGTGTCGGGGGAAGCGGCGGCAAGACCCGCCCTGAGGTTCTGCAGGTGGGTAATCGCGGCGTAAAACCGCTATTATCATGCAGCCGGCAGTGATGCACAATTATTTCGCTGTTTCCCCGACCAAAAGATGAGCGGCGAGGTGCGCTCACTATGTGCCTGTTGATCTTTGCCCACCAGGTCGACCCACGCTACCGGTTGGTGCTGGCGGCCAATCGCGATGAGTTTCACGCGAGGCCGACCGCGCCCTCAACCTTCTGGCCGGAACACCCTGACCTGCTTGCCGGGCGCGACCTGGAGCAGGGCGGGACCTGGATGGGTATCACCCGGGCCGGGCGTTTTGCCGCCATTACCAACTACCGCGACCCGGCGCGCACAAGCCCCGCGCCCCGCTCCCGGGGGGAACTGCCGCTGGACTACCTGACCGGCGACCTGGACCCGCAATCCTACTTGCTCGGCCTGCGCGAAAGAACGCAGGAGTATGCGGGTTTCAACCTGCTGGTGGGCGATGGCGACAGCCTGTGGTACCTGACCAACAGCCTCGCACACCAGGCATGCGTTCCCCAATGCCTGGAGCCGGGACTCTACGGCTTGAGCAACGCCCGCCTGGACACACCCTGGCCCAAGGTCGTCCTCGGCAAACGCAGGCTGCGGGCCCTGCTTGAAAACAACGAGATCGACCATGAAGACCTGGCCAGGGTGGTCGGAGACCGGCAACTGGCGGACCTGGAGGACCTGCGGCGCCAGGGCCTGGGCAACGACATGGACCAGGTCCTGTCGGCCCAGTTCATCACCGCCGGCAGCTATGGCACCCGCTCCAGCACCACATTGTGGAGCGACCGGCAAGGGGTCGTTCGCTGGCGGGAATCCAGCTTCGATGAAAGCGGAAAGCTTGCGGGGCACTGTGAAGAGAGCTTTCGCCTGAGCGAACACTAGTCCAGGGGGTTGTGGATAAACTGCTCCAGGCCGTGCTCACTGAGAAAGCGCTGCAGGCGCTGGTGCACCGATGCCACGTCTTCCATCAACATGATCTCGGCCAACAGTTCCCTGGCCTCTGCCAGGTTGGTGTTGCGCAGGGTTTTCTTGACCCGCGGCAGGCTGGTGGAATTCATGGAAAGGACATCGTAGCCCATGGCCAGGAGCAGTAGCGATCCCTCGGGGTCTCCCGCCAATTCCCCGCAGATTCCGATGGACTTGCCCTCCGCCCGGCAGGACTCGGCGACACTGGCCAGGGCCTGTATCACGGCGGGGTGCAGGGCGTGATACAGGTCTGCCACCCTGGCATTGTTGCGATCCACCGCCAGCAGGTACTGGGTGAGGTCATTGCTGCCCACTGACATAAAGTCTACCCGCCGGGCGAATGCCCTGGCCTGGAACACCGCTGCCGGCACCTCGACCATGACCCCGATCGGCGGCAGTTCCCCCACCAGGCCCTCCTGCAGTATCTCCCGGTGACTGCGGTGGATCAGGTCCAGTGCCTCGTCCAGTTCGGCCGTATTGCAGATCATCGGCAGCATTATGCGCAGATTTCCCAGGCCCTCATTGGCCTTTAGCATGGCGCGAATCTGGGCCAGGAATATTTCCGGATGGTCGAGCGTCACCCTGATACCGCGCCAGCCCAGGAAGGGGTTGTCTTCCTCTATGGGAAAATAGGGCAGGGACTTGTCGCCGCCGATATCCAGTGTGCGCATGGTGACCGGCCGGGGCGCGAAAGCTTCCAGCTGGTCACGGTAAATCTGGCGTTGCTCTTCCTCACTCGGGAAGCGGTCCCGCAGCAAGAATGGCACCTCGGTCCGATACAGGCCCACTCCTTCGGCGCCCTGCTCCAGCGAGCGGGTGACATCCGCCATCAGGCCGGTGTTCACCCACAGCGGCATGCGGTGGCCATCCAGGGTTTCGCAGACCTCGTCGCGCAGGGATTCCAGGTCCCGCGACAGGGCCCTGTCCTGGTCCAGCGCCTCCTGGAAGCGCTGCTTCAGTTCCTCCGGCGGGTTGAGATGCACCGTGCCGTTGTAGCCGTCGATTATCACCTCGCGATCCTGCAGGCGCGAGTAGGGCAGATCGACGGCACCCATCACCGTGGGCACCCCCATCGCCCGTGCCAGGATCGCCACATGCGAGTTGCCGGATCCGCGCACCGAGATGAGCCCGGCCAACTTTTGCCGGGGTACTTCCCCCAGCGACGAAGCGGTCAGTTCCTCCGCCACCAGGATGGTGTTCATGGGGTAGCTGCGATTCTCTACCGCGGATTCCTGCAAGTAAGCGAGCACTCGCGTACCCAGATCCTTAACATCTACAGCTCTTTCCTTGAGGTAGCTGTGCTCCATACGCTCGAAATGGCGGATGTGCTCTATCATCACCTGGCTGAGCGCGCCCTGGGCCCACTCACCCCCCCTGATCAGGCTCGCCACCTCTGCACCTATGGAGGAATCGGCCAGAATGCCGAGGTAGACATCGAACAGGGCGTGATCTTCCGGGTTCAGCTCAGAGCCGAGGTTGTCCGCGACCGCCTGGATATCGGCCCGCACACTGCCCAGCGCCTCCTTGAATGCGTGCAATTCCTTGCGGCGGTTTTCCGCCTGGCGCCTGGGCACGGCGTAAAGGTCCGCCGAGGGCGATACCACTACCGCGGTACCAATCGCAATGCCCGGGGCACCAGGCACACCGTTGACCTTGGCCGCCGCCCCCTTCCCCGCCAGGACTCCCACACCCACCGCGCCGGTCACCCTGGCATGGGCAATCACACCCGCGAGCTGGGCTGACATGGTGACCAGGAATGCCTCTTCGCTCTCATCGAAACGGCGCTGCGCCAGCTGCTGTACTACCAGCACACCCAGCACTTCCCGCTGGTGGATAATCGGGACACCGAGGAAGGAATGGAATTTCTCCTCACCCAGGTCGGGGAGGAACTGGAAACTGGGGTGGCTCTCGGCGTTTTCGAGGTTGACGGGTTCTTCCCGTTCGGCCACGAGTCCGACCAGGCCTTCACCCGGCTTGAGGCTGGCGATCCCTATCTGTTGCGGGTTGAGGCCCTCTGTGGCCTGGAACACGAGGTTGCCGGTATCCGGGTCCCGCATGTACACGCTGCACACTTCGGTGCCCATGGCATCGCGTACCCGCTTGACGATGATATCGAGGGCTTCGGGCAATCCTTCGGCGGCATTGACCTGCTGGACAATATTGCGCAGGGTCTCAAGCATGGTCGCCTAGGTTCCCGACTGCTTTTCGGTATGACGCCCCAGGGGTAATGCCAGCTCCTTCATCGCCCGGCGATAGACCTCGCGCTTGAAGGCGATGACCTGGTTCAGTGGATACCAGTAACTGACCCATTGCCAGTGATCGAACTCGGGCTTGGAATTCCGGTCGAGCCGGATTTCATCGTCTGCCGCGAGCATGCGCAGCAGAAACCACTTCTGCTTCTGCCCTATGCATACCGGATTCTGGCCCTTGCGGATGAAGGTTTTCGGCAGGCGATAGCGCAGCCAGCCCCGGGTGCAGCCGAGCACCTGGACGGCTTCCGGCGCCAGACCCACCTCTTCGTGCAGCTCGCGGTACAGGGCTTCTTCCGGCGACTCTCCCTGGTTGATTCCACCCTGGGGAAACTGCCAGGCATCCCGACCGCCCACGCGGCGGGCCCACAGCACCTGGCCGCGGTCGTTTGCGACCACTATGCCTACGTTTGCCCTGAAACCCTCCGAATCGATCACGTCAAAACGCCGCTTTGGTTGCCCGACCGGCTATTGTTCCACACTTTGGGGCGCCTGAGAAATTTACTCACCGGATCACTCGGGCTATGCTGGCCGCCCTTCCCCAGAGACTTCCGCTTGTGACGCTGGCCATCTTCGATCTCGACAACACCCTGCTCGGCGGTGACAGCGACAATCTCTGGGGTCAGTTTGTGTGCGAACGCGGCCTGGTCGACGGGGAGGATTTTGCAGCCCGCAACGATCAGTTCTATGCCGATTACAAGGCCGGCTCGCTGGATATCGACGCTTACCTGCGCTTTGCCCTGTCCACTCTGGTAGGCCACTCCCGGGCCGAACTGGAGGCCTGGCACCGCGACTTTATGGCCAGCAAGATCGAGCCGATTCTGTTACCCAAGGCCGAGCAACTGCTGGCCAGCCACCGGCAGCAGGGGCACGAGCTGCTGATTATCACCGCGACCAATGAGTTCATTACCCGTCCCATTGCCGAGTTTCTGGGCGTTGAGCAGTTGATTGCCTGTGAGGGGGAAATCGTTGACGGGCGCTATACCGGCGAGCCCCGGGGCGTGCCCTCCTATCACGCCGGCAAGGTTACCCGCCTGAACATGTGGCTGGCGAAGCGCGAAATTTCACTGGCCGGCGCCTTCTTTTACAGTGACTCCCACAACGACCTGCCACTGCTGGAGATCGTGGACCACCCGGTGGCGGTGGACCCGGATGATATTTTGCGCGCGCGAGCAGTGGAGGAAGGCTGGCCGGTCATCTCACTGCGGGATTGACGACTGTCCGAACTGGTTGTGCTTCATTTCCACCCGAGGTGCGATGTGCCAGACAGTGTCCGCCCGGGACCGCTACGAGCACATCCATGTGCGCTCGTGTTCGGCCGCACCCGATAAAGCGGGGTGGGCCCTCCCTGGCCTCACACGTCCCCGGCAGCACTGTCTGGCACTCACACCTCTCCATCGCGCTTACAAAAGTAGTTGATTGAACATAAGTCGAAGACGTGGATTTGGGGATTGTCGTGCCGTGGACGTTGGAGGCCATGGATGGCCCGGTCCGCGCTCGGGACACGAGCCTACATGGATGTACTTGCGGCGTGCCACGGCAGGACAATCCTCAAAGCCGCGGCTCGGAATCAGGGAGCAGATCTAACCAAATGGTTAATAGCTTGTCTACCAATAATTTAGGCCCGCAGCTACCGTGCGCGCCGCGATCCAGACCCAGAACACTACACCCGACGCGCGAAAATCGCCTTGAGGTACTCGGTCTCCGGGATGGCGGGGTGAATTGGGTGGTCCGGTCCCTGGGCGCCCTGCTCGACGACGCGCAACTGGCAGCCGGCGCGCACGGCGGCCTGCTGCATGGCGCTCATCAGGTCGGCGCGGGACAGGTGCATGGAGCAGGAGCCCGACACCAGCAGGCCCCCCGGGCGCAACAGGTGCAGGCCGAGTTCGTTTATCCGGCGGTAGGCGGTGATGCCTTTCTTGAGGTCTTTTTTGCGCTGGATAAACGCGGGGGGGTCGAGGATTACCACGTCGAACTGTTGGCCCCGGGCGCGCAGCTCTGCCATGGTTTCGGGGGCGGAGCCGCGCAGGGTTGTGACCCTGTCCTGCAATCCATTGAGCTCTGCGTTTGACGTCACTCCCTCAAGGGCCTGGGCAGAGCTGTCCAGGCAGCACACGGCGCTGGCACCGAAGGCGGCGGCCTGGATTCCCCAGCCTCCGATATAGCTGTAGACGTCCAGCACGCTTTTACCGCCAACCCAGGGTGCAAGGCGCGCCCGGGACATGCGGTGATCATAAAACCAGCCGGTTTTCTGGCCGCCGTGTACCGGCGCCAGGAAGCGGACGCCATTCTCTTCCAGCTGCACCTGCTCCGGCACGTCGCCGTAGACGACTTCCGCTCCCCCGGGCAGGCCCTGCTCCCGGCGACTGCGGCTGTCGCCCCGCAGGAGAATACCGCGGGGTTGAAATTGCTCGATCAGCGCCGCCAGGAGCTGTTCCCGGTAGCGCTCGATACCCTCGTTGTTGAACTGTACTACCAGGTAATCACCGAAGCGGTCGACCACAATGCCCGGCAGGGTGTCGCTGTCGCCATAGACCAGGCGGTAGAAGGGCCTGTCAAAAACGGCGTCCCTGCCGGCCAGTGCCGTCACCAGCCGCTCGCGAAAAAGGGTCTCGTCGAGTGCGCGCAATTCTCCCGGGGCGTACAGCCGGGCACAGATGAGGGACTGGGGTTCCATGTAAGCGCAGCCGAGGGAGCTGCCCCCGGCATCCAGGACACTGACCAGGTCGCCCGCCGCAAAGCCGGAAAGGGGGCTGCGCCCCGTGTCTATTTCGTTGGAGTAGACCCACAGGTGCCCGCCGCGCAGGCGCCGGTCGGCGCCCCGTCGCAGGAACAGCTCGGCGGCGGGTGCCGCCGGCAGGTTCACTTAATCTTCGTCGTCACACTGCTGCTGGTAGTCTCCGGCTGAGAGCAGTGCGTCCAGTTCATGGGGGTCGGCGGGCTGGAGCTTGAAGAACCAGCCGTCATTGTAGGGGTCTGAGTTCACCGTTTCGGGTTCGTCCTCGAGCTGCCCGTTTATCTCGATCACCTCACCCCCGATCGGGGCGTAGATATCTGATGCGGCCTTTACGGACTCCACCACACCGGCATCGTCCCCCGCTGCGAGCACGGTTCCCACGTCGGGCAATTCGACAAAGACCACATCGCCCAGGGCTGCCTGGGCATGGTCGGTGATGCCCACGGTGACCGTGCCATCTTCCTCCAAACGCGCCCACTCGTGGCTGCTGGCATATTTCAATTCACTGGGCGTCTGGCTCATGCAATTTCCTCTGGCGATGCTGAATCCGGGTGGGGCGAACGGACATAACGGACATATTGGCACTACAGCCGCGGCGCGGCAGCCGCCCCTATTCTAACGGGCGACGGGGGAAAAACAATGACTGGAGGGCGGCAGCACTGAACTCAACCGACGCCCATGGCATGGCGTATCAGTTGCTGCTTCAGGGGGCCGATCCTGCCCACCCCGCGCATGCCCGCATTGCGCAACCACCGCAGTGGCAGGGCCTGCTGTTCGAACAGGGCCTTGAAGCCGTCCATCGCCGCCATCATCAACAGGTTCTCACCCTTGCGGCGTCGCTGGTAGCGCCGCAGCAGCGCCAACTGCCCGGGGTTGAGCCCCCTTGCGTGACCGGCGAGCACCTCCTCCGCCAACACGCCGACATCCTGCAGGCCCAGGTTGATCCCCTGGCCTGCCAGGGGGTGAATGGTATGGGCCGCATCCCCCACCAGGGCCACCCCGGGCTGCACGTAATCGATGGCGTGGCGCTGCCGCAGGGGAAAAGCAAAGCGGGGGGCGCAGTCCAGCACCTTGCCGAGCCGGCCCTCGAAGGCCTGCTCCAGCGCGCCGCAAAATGCGCGGTCATCGAGTGCCAGCAAATCATCCACCAGCTGTTCGCGCAGGGACCAGACAATCGAGCAGTAATGCCGGCCATCCTCACCCGGCAGGGGCAGGAATGCCAGCGGGCCGCTGGTGAGGAAGCGCTGCCAGCAGGTGTCCTGGTGCGGATGCTCCACCTGCACCGTGGTCACGATGGCGCGGTGGCCGTAATCCCACTCGCGGGTGGGGAAAGCCATCATTTCACGCACCGGCGAGACCGCCCCGTCGGCGGCTACCAGCAGGTCAGCCTCCAGCGTGAGCCCTCCGTCCAGCCGCACGCGGACCCCCGGGGCTCCTTCGACATGGGCGCAGTCCTGCAGCTGCACACCTTCGAATGCCGTGATATCACCACAGTCGGCGACCCGCGCCAGCAGGGCGTTGACGATTACCCGGTTCTCCACGATATGTCCCAGGGCAGGGGCATTGACATCATTGCAGTCGAATTCGATAACGCCGGTGCCTTCCGCATCCCACACGGTCATGTGCCGGTAGGGGCACTGGCGGTAGTCCGCTATCGACTCCCAGGCGCCCAACTTCTCAAGCAGCAATTTCGAGCGGGGGGTGATCGCGCTGACGCGCGCATCGAAATGCTGCAGGTCCCGGGCCGCCGGCAACTCCGCCATAGCCAGGGACCGGGCCTCCACCAGGGCGATCCTCAGACCCTCGTTCCCCAGAGCAGCCGCCAGGGCACTTCCGGCTATGCCGGCACCGATTATCGCTATATCAAAGCGTTGCGTCTCAGCCATTGGCCTGTCCCTTCGCATCCGTTACCCAGCCTGTCATCCCCGCCACCCCTGCCGCGTGGCGCACAAACTCGCGCTTGAGCGGCGGCAGGATGTCCAGGCCCGACAGCGCCAGGTCCCTGGCCAGCCCCAACAAGGGGTCAGAGTGCATGAACAGGCCGGGCAGGCGGTCACTGAATTCAATTGTCCGGTTCTGGTCCGGTTGTTGCCGCCGCAGGTATTGCTGCAACAGGGCGAGGTCGCCGATGGTTTGGCCCCGGGCAACGCCCCCGGCCAGTACCTTGGCCAGTTCCGCCACGTCGCGCAGGGCAAGGTTAAAGCCCTGGCCCGCCACCGGGTGCAGGGCATGGGCGGCGTTGCCCATGACAACAACCCCCTGACGCACCTGCTCACTGGATTGCATCAGGGCCAGTGGATAGCAGTGTCGCTCTCCCACCTCGAGGAGCCGACCGAGGCGATAGCCAAACCTGTCCTGCAGCGTCTGCAGAAACTCGTCTGTTGAACAGGCCTGCAAGTGCCCGGCCTGTTCGGGGGACAGACTCCATACCAGCGCGCTGCGGTTCTCGCCGGGTTTTGATGCAAGCAAGGGCAACAGCGCCAGCGGGCCCTGATCGGTAAAACGCTCATAGGCACAACCTGAATGTGCCCGGGCAAATGCCACATTGGCGATCAGCGCATGCTGATCGTAAGGCTTTTCCCGCACGGTCACGCCGAGCTGCTCGCGCAGTCCGGAGGTGGCCCCGTCTGCCACCAGTAGCAGGGCGGTGTGAATAACCGGATCGGGGCCGCCTTCAAGCTCCAGCCTCATCCCCGGCCCATCAGGCGTTGCCGCCAGGACCCGGGCGGGGCTCATTATTTCCACCCTGCCCTGGCGGTAAAGCGCCTGGATCAGCGCATTGCCAAGCCAGGCGTTCTCTACCACATAGCCCAGGGCCGACCAGCCGTAGTCATCCGCGCGCAACAGGGAGCTGCCGAAGCGACCGCGACTGGACACGTGAATGCTCTCGATGGGACACAACCATTGCCGGAGTTCGCCCCAGAATTGCATCTTTTCGTAAATCAGGCGTGAGCTGTAGCTCAGCGCGGTGGAGCGGGCGTCGAAGGAGGGGTGGTAGTCAGGCCTGCCCTGCTCCAGGGGCTTGGGCAGGGGAAAGCCTTCCACCAGGCAAATCGAAATATGTGGCGGCAGGATGGCCGCCAATTGCAGGGCGAGACTGGCGCCAACCATGCCGCCGCCGGCAATAACGATATCGCGATCACTCTTCACAGCATCACCCCGCCATCCGCGCTTCGATTTCGTCGATGGTCTTGGGCACCCCGGCGGTCAGTACCTCACAGCCATCCGCCGTGACCAGCACGTCGTCTTCCAGGCGAATGCCAATACCGCGCCACTTTCTGGCCACCTTGCTGTTGTGCGGTGAAATATAGATACCCGGCTCCACTGTCATAACCATGCCAACCTCCAACTGGCGCCACTGGTCGCCCACCCGGTAGTCGCCCACGTCGTGCACATCCAGGCCCAACCAGTGGCCGACCCGGTGCATGTAGAACTGCCGGTAAGCCTGGCGCTCGATCAGCCGGTCAACCTTGCCCTTGAGCAGCCCCAGTTCCACCAGGCCGGCGGTAATCACCCGCACACTCGCATCGTGGGGCTGGTTCCAGTTATTGCCCGGCTTGACCGCAGCGATGGCGGCCATCTGCGCCTGTAAAACGATATCGTACAGGGCGCGTTGTTCCCGGTTGAAACGGCCGTTGACCGGAAAGGTGCGGGTGACGTCCGCAGCATAGTATTCCAGTTCACAGCCCGCATCTATCAGCACCATATCGCCATCGCGCATGACCGCGTCATTGCTGACGTAGTGCAGGGTGCAGGCGTTCGCGCCGCTGCCGACAATACTCGGGTAGGCGAGATGCCTTGCACCGGAGGCGGCAAATTCATGTATCAGTTCCGCCTCGAGCTGGTACTCGTATCGACCGGGCCGACAGAACTCCATCGCCCGGCAGTGCCCGCGGGCGGTTATTTCACCAGCGCGCCGCAACAAGCGCTGCTCGGCGGCGCTCTTTACCAGGCGCAAATCGTGGACCATGTGATCGAGGTCGATAAACTCCCCCGGAGGGACGGCGCCGGAGGATTCCTTGCTGCGAATTCTGTTGACCCAGGCCATGATCTGGCGGTCAAACTCTGTGCTGCGGCCCATGCTGTAGTAGACGCGCTCCCTGCCCTCGATCAGCCCGGGCAATATGTCATCGATATCATTGATCGGGAAAGCATCGTCTGCGCCGAATTTTTCGCAGACATCGTCGGGGCCGGCCCGGTACCCGTTCCACAGCTCCTGCACCGGCTCTTTCTCCCGGCAGAACATCACGTACTGGCCGTGGCGCCGTCCCGGCGCCAACACCAGCACCGACTCGGGCTCGGTAAATCCACTGAGGTAGTAGAAGTCGCTGTCCTGGCGAAACGGGTGCTCCGTATCGCGGCTGCGCATCTGCTCCCTGGCAGAGGGGATAATGGCTATGCTGTTGGGTTCCATCAGCGCCATCAGGTTTTTCCGGCGCCGGGCAAATTCGGATTTGCTGATACTCATGATGATCGCGCTGCGCGTGCCCTTCCCTGCCGGCCTGTTTTCCGCCAGCCTGTTTCCCGCCAACCAAAGTGGCGCAGATTACCACAGCTGGTGTCGGCCACTGCAATTAACGGGAGCACAGCCCTAGTGCAGCTGGGGAGCACCCGGTTTGCCGGAGCGGTTCTCTACCCCATGGGCTATCGTATCCAGATATGCGTTGAGCGCTGCAAAACGGATATATTCCGACAGTTCAGCGTAACTTCTTTCGCTTTCCTCGTCCTCGAGAATGTCGTCGAGGTCTGCCTGGGCAATTGCCGCCAGGTCACGCAGTATCTCACCGCTGTCTCCGGGCGGTGCGCCATTCTGCACGCCCTGTGTCGCACTGCCCTGGGCATAGCCCGCGAGAAAGCTGCTGCACCATCCCGCCAGCGCGGCCGTGCGGCTGGCAAGGTCGGCGTTATCGTCGAGCAGCAGCGGATAAAAGTCGAACTCATCATCATCCAAAGACGCGGCGGTGGCCACGTGCAGCGCCATCACCTGCTCCGCCAACTCGCCGTGCAAATCCACACCCAGCGCCAGGTCCAGACCCTGCAGGCCGGCTTCGCCCTGGTGACTGACACCGGCTGCCAGCAGTCCACACAGGCACCCGTGAAGATCGGCGGGAGACACCGCGTGGCCCTGCTCCATAAGCTGATTTGCCAGCTCCTCAAAATCAAATTGGGACACTTCACCGCGTGAATTCGTGGACATTTTTTTCTCCCTGGGGCTCACATCGCTGCGGTGGCGCCCGCACACCTCGACTGATGGCTGTAAATAACTTGGCAGGCTATTGATATTTATGAATTTTGTTACGTTGACCTTGTTGCGGGCCACCACTATAGTGGCAGACACATTAAGCGACCCCAGTATAACTCCATGGCCGACAACCAACTCCAGGTTCTTGAACAGAAAATTGATGAGTTGATCGCGCTCTGCGATCAACTCAACCGCGAAAACCAGGCACTCAAGGCAGACAGCGCCGGCTGGCAGCGGGAGAGGCAGGACCTCATGGACAAGAACGAGCTCGCCCGCACCCGGGTTGAAGCGATGATCAACCGCCTTCGGACAATGGAGTGAACTTGTGAGCCAGCCCCACACTGTGACGGTAAAAATTCTCGACAAGGACTACCAGGTAGCATGTCCGGCGGATCAGGAGGCCGAGCTGCTCGTCTCCGCCAAATACCTCGACAAGCAGATGCGCACGATTCGCGATACCGGCAAGGTGATAGGCCTGGAACGTATCGCTGTAATGGCGGCGCTGAACATCAGTCATGAATTACTGCGGGCCTCCGAGGAAGCCGAACCGGCGGAACTTCCTCCCTCGGTGGAGTCGGTACAACGCATCAACCGCAAGCTCGATGATGCCCTGTACCAGTTGCGCCAACTCGAAATTGGCTGAATTCGGCACTGGCACCGGGAATCTGGGTTATACTTGCCCCGGGTACCTGGCGTATGCGCCAGGCAGACAGTCCTCGAGCCGATAAATTTGTAACCGGAGGTTTCTCGTTGCTGTTGGTGTGCATGTCCGGCCTGGTCCGGAAAGCCTGATACAGTGCAGGGACCGCCACCTTGAACCATCGGGTTCAAGGGCAGCGCTGTCAGCGGTACGCCAGGAATCCATCTCATATGCCAGACCGGCCACCCTGCAAAGCCCTGTTGCGCGAGGAATTGCGCCAGCGGCGCCGGACCCTGAGCCCGCAGGACCAGTCAGCTGCAGCCAGAACCGTGGCCATCCACTTTGCCCGAATACCAGGCTGGCCGACGGCCCGCCGCATTGCCCTCTACCTCGCCAGCGACGGAGAAATCGACACAGCGCCGCTGAGTGCCGACTGCCGCGCAGCAAAAAAGCAGCTGTTCCTGCCGGTGATAGGTGAAAAAAACCTGATGGAATTCGCCGAGTGGAAACCCGGCAGCGAGCTGGCAACCAATCGCTACGGCATACCGGAACCACCGCGCTCGGCGCAACGCTGTACAGCCGCGGCACTGGATATCATTGTGCTGCCCCTGGTAGCCTGGGACAGAACGGGTGGGCGACTGGGTATGGGGGGTGGTTATTACGATCGCGCCCTGGCGGGCGTCAATGGTCCACTACTGGTCGGGCTGGCCCACGCTGTGCAGCAGGTGCCGCAGGTGCCGCGGGACGAATGGGATATACCACTGGATTACGTGGTGACGGATAGCGCCCTGCACTGCTGTCAGGGTCACAACTGAGGCGGTGCCTTCAGTCCTGTATGATAATCCCTGCCTGTAACTCGGAAGCGGGGGCAGCGACTGTATCATTGGCTGCGAGGGGCAACAGCAGTGTAACAAGCACACCAACGCCAAAAGCAACCAGCAGGATGAACAGTAGATCCGGTTTACGCGTCACTTTTATGTCTCTTTTCAGGGCCCGTGTGGTGCGACACTCTCTGGCATCGTCATCCGTTTGTGTCGCTAAACCAGGTAGCGATTTTTTTGTGATTATTCCACAAACTCGCAAGGATTCTATCCCAGCCCCCGGTGAAAGAAAACCCTGCTGCGTGGCTATCTGCAGTTTTTTGTGAACTTATTCCTTGCGGTTGCCCAGATAGAGCTGGTAAGCGCGATTATCCGTTTCCTCCCAGTAGGGAAAGTTGATCTGGTCGAGGATCTGCTCAAATGCCCTTCGATCGGATTTCGGCAGCTGCACCCCAACCAGAATGCGGCCATAAGCCGCGCCGTGGTTGCGGTAGTGGAACATGGAAATATTCCAGCGCTGACCCAGCCCCGATAAAAACCCGAGCAGTGCGCCGGGGCGCTCGGGAAACTCCACCCGGTAGACACGTTCGTTATCGACCACGGCAGGCGCATGGCCTCCCACCATATAGCGGATATGCAGCTTGGCCACCTCGTTATTGGTCATGTCTTCCGTGACATATCCCCGCCTGCTCAGCTCGGCCAGCAGTTCCGCGAGGTCCTCTCCGCCGGGCACCACTGACAAACCGACAAATACCTGGGCAGAACCGGTATCCGCATAGCGATAGTTGAACTCCGTGATATTGCGTCGCCCCAGGGCGCTGCAGAAGGCCCTGAAACTGCCGGGCTGCTCCGGCAGCGTGACGCTGATGACCGCCTCGCGATGCTCGCCGGTTTCCGTTCGCTCGGAGATGTAGCGCAGTCGGTCAAAATTGGTATTGGCACCACTGACGATAGCCAGCAAGTGCTCCCCTGTTACCCCCGTGCGTTCGACATATTTCTTCAACCCCGCCAGCGCCAGCGCACCGGCCGGCTCGGCGATACTCCGGGTATCTTCAAATATGTCCTTGATGGCGGCACACATTTCATCGGTGCTGATCGTGATGACCTCGTCCACCGTGTTGCGAATCACCCGAAAGGTCTCCTTGCCGATCTGGGCCACGGCGCAGCCATCGGCAAACAGACCCACCTCGGACAGTGTCGCCCGGCGGCCTTTCTGCATCGCCAGTTGCAGGCAGGCGGCATCTTCCGGCTCTACCGCGACGATACGGGTGTCGGGCCAGACGTACCTGACGTAGGCGGCGACGCCCGCGAGGAGGCCACCGCCACCCACCGGTACGAACAGGGCATCGAGTGGCTTCTGGTGCTGGCGCACAATTTCCATACCAATGGTGCCCTGCCCCGCGATCACATCCGGATCGTCAAACGGGTGCACATAGGTCATGGCTTTTTCGTCCACCAGCTTGCGCGCATAAACCGACGCTTCGTCAAAGGAGTCGCCGTGCAGCACCACCCGGGCACCGCGATTGCGAACCGCATCCACTTTTATCTGCGGCGTGGTGCGCGGCATGACGATGGTCGCCTTCACGTTCAGCTTCTGGGCGGCCATGGCCACCCCCTGGGCATGATTGCCCGCCGAGGCCGCGACCACGCCGGCCGCCAGTTGCTCGGGGCTCAAACGGCTCATCTTGTTGTAGGCGCCGCGCAACTTGAAGGAAAACACCGGCTGCAGGTCCTCGCGCTTCAACCACACGCGGTTGTCCAGGCGGCGGGACATCAGCAGCGCTTCGTCGATCGGGGTCTCCCGGGCGACATCGTAAACCCGCGCGTCGAGGATTCGCTTGATATAGGACTGTGGCATGGCGACCGTATTTCCGGTTGGGCGGGCAGACCCGCCATATTAATCGAGCGGGGCTGGTTTTTCAGCCCCGTGAAGCGCAGCGATTCGGGTATTTTTCGTGATCGGCCCCATGGCCTGACCTATACTGTGAGGCTCGTCCCGATGGGCCCGGCAAAGGAAAATCCATGGAACAGCAACAGATGAAGCAGGCGGTTGCGGACGCCGCGCTAGAGTATATACGACCCAAACTCGATGACGATACTGTACTGGGGATAGGCACGGGTTCCACCGCCGACCTTTTCATAGACGCACTGGCCGCTATCAAGGGCTTGATCAACGCCACGGTCGCCAGCTCCGAGGCTTCGGCGAAGCGCCTGAAAAGTCACGGCATTCCCGTCTACGACCTGAACACGGTGAACCAGGTGGATTTCTATATCGACGGCGCCGACGAGAGCAACAGCGCCCTGCAGCTGATCAAGGGCGGTGGCGCCGCCCTGACCCGCGAGAAGATCGTGGCCGCGGTTGCCGCCCAGTTCATCTGCATCGCCGACGAGAGCAAGCTGGTGCACACCCTGGGTCAGTTTCCCCTGCCGGTCGAGGTTATCCCGATGGCCCGCAGCCATGTCGCCAGGGAGCTGGTCAAGCTCGGCGGCGACCCGGTCTACCGCGAGGGTGTGGTCACGGACAACGGCAATATCATCCTCGACGTTTTCAACTTCCCGATCGCGCAGCCGCTGGCGATGGAGGCCAAGATCAACAATATCACCGGTGTGGTGACCAACGGGCTGTTTGCCCTGCGGCCGGCGGATGTCTTGTTGCTGGGTACGGCCAGTGGTGTGAAAACGCTTCACGCTGAGTGATCCTCGTTACAGTTTCGCGCTTCGACTGTGGATTCGTTCGACTGCTGCAGGCAATCATTGATAAGGTTGCAACGTAGTGCAGCCTAGACGCGACAGCTACCCGGTATAGAATTTCTGGACACGCCGTAAGTACATCCATGTAGGCTCGTGTCGGCCATCCATGGCCTCCAACGGTCCAGTAATTCTATACCGGGCACCTGCCGCTCGGTTCGTGCATTTCAATAAACGATTCGAAGCACGCGATTCTCAAAGACAGCAGATCTCATCGCGTCGGTGCAGGTTTCTCCTGCGCATGGCATAACGCACCTGCGACAATTTCGCTGGTCACCCAATATTTGTTTGACGGCTGGATGCTAGCAGTGAGGGAGCGGTACTGCTGCGCTGGACCGTTGGAGGCCATGGATGGCCGACACGAGCCTACATGGACGTACTTACGGCGTGTCCAGAGCGGCAGTACCGCTCCCTCGATGCGGGAATGGAAAAACACAGAACCAATTTGAAGCACTCCAGCATGTGGCATAAATCGGAGAATAAACCAAATACCTAAGCGTCAAAAATCTTGCCAGGATTCATAATCCCCTGCGGATCAAACGCGCGCTTGATCTGCCGCATGATCTCGATCTCCAGGGGCGAGCGGCTGTAGTGGAGGTAGTCCTTCTTGAGCAGGCCCACGCCGTGCTCCGCCGAGATGCTGCCGCCGTGGCGCTGGACGATCTCGAAGACCCCCTTGCTTACCTCGCCGCAGCGGCGCTGGAATTCATCCATGGGCATGTCGTCGGGTTTCAGGACGTTGAGGTGTAAATTGCCGTCTCCGATATGGCCATACCAGACGACCTCGAAGGCCGGGTAGCTGGCGTTGACCAGGGACTCCACCTCCGCCAGAAACTGAGGCACTCGCGAGACCAGGGTGGAAATATCGTTCTTGTAGGGGGTCCAGCGGGACAGTGTTTCGGAAATGTCCTCGCGCAAACGCCACAGGGCCTGGGCCTGGGCGACGCTCTGGCTCACCACACCGTCTAGCACCCAGCCCTGCTCCACGCAGTGTTCGAACAGGCTCATGGCCTTGTCCATGGATTGTTCATCCGGCTGCTCGAATTCCAGCAGGGCGTAGTACTCGGTGGCAGTTGCAAACGGCCGCTGCAAGCCCTGGTGTTCCACCACCTTGCTCAGGGCCAGTTCGGAGAAGAACTCGAAGGCGCTGAGTTCGATGCCGCCCTGGAAGGCAGCCAATACGGACATGATGGATGCCATATCGGGAACGCCGAGCACCAGCACCGCGAGATTTTGGGGTGGGCGCGACAGGGACATCGTGGCCTCCACTACCACACCCAGAGTGCCTTCGGCGCCGATGACGATCTGGCGCAGGTCGTAGCCGGCATTGTTCTTGACCAGGCCCCGGTTGAGATCGAGCAGTTCACCGGTGCCGGTGACGAGTTTCAGCCCGGCGACCCAGTCCCGGGTCATACCGTGGCGGATCACCTTGATGCCGCCGGCATTGGTGGAGATGTTGCCGCCGACCTGGCTGGAGCCGCTGGAAGCGAAATCCACCGGGTAGAACAGGCCCTGCTCTTCGGCGAACTGCTGCAGCTGCGCGGTGATCACCCCCGCGCCACAGCGCACGGTGCGATCGACCGGGTTGAAATCCCCGATGTGGTTGAGGCGGTCCAGGGCCAGCACCAGTTCACCGTTGCGGGCAACGGCGCCGGCGCTGAGTCCGGTGCGACCGCCTGAGGGCACGATGGCCAGCTGTTCCCGGGCGGCCAGCCGGACGACCTCCTGCACCTGCTCTATGGTCGATGGCAACACGACGGCTGCGGGTCGCGGCGAATAGGCCCGGGTCCAGTCACGGCCGTACTGCAGCAGTGAATCCGCGTCTGTCAGCACCCTGCCCTGCCCGACGATGCCCGCAAGCGTCGCCAGGATAGTCCCATCAATAAGAGGCTCGTCACTAAGAGGCTCGTCACTAAGAGGCTCGTCGATAGGTGTCACTGGGGCTACCTCGGGTAATTTTCACAGGGCGCCGTTTCGGGCGGCGCGTATGGTACCATACGCGCCGCTTTCCCCGCACAGGCAGCACCAACCCGCCTGTCAGGAGCGCATCTCCAACTCTCAGGGATCTTCACCGCAATGACACAACAGTCGCTGGAAAAGGGCAAAATCCGGTTTTTACTGCTGGAGGGGGTCCACGCTTCAGCCGTGGAAACACTCAAGAGCGCCGGCTACCACAATATCGAATTGCACCAGAAGGCCCTGCCCCCGGAGGAGCTCAAGCTGGCCATCGCGGATGCCCACTTCGTCGGCATCCGTTCGCGCACCCAGCTCACCGAAGACGTGTTTGCCGCCGCCAAAAAACTGGTCGCCGTAGGCTGCTTTTGTATCGGCACCAACCAGGTCGACCTTAAGGCCGCCACCAGCAAGGGTGTGGCTGTTTTCAATGCGCCTTTTTCCAACACCCGCAGTGTCGCGGAACTGGTCATTGCCGAGGCAATACTGCTGCTACGCGGGGTGGCGCAAAAGAACGCTGCGGCGCACCGGGGCGAATGGCAGAAATCCGCTGCCAATTCCTTTGAAATCCGCGGCAAGAAACTCGGCATCGTCGGCTATGGCAATATCGGCATGCAGCTGGGTGTCATCGCCGAGGGGCTCGGCATGCAGGTGCAGTTTTTTGACGTGACCAACAAGTTGCCCGTGGGTAACGCCCGACAGGTCGGCAGCCTGCAGCAGTTACTGGCGAGCTCGGACGTGGTGAGCCTGCATGTGCCGGAAAACCGCTCTACCCAGGATATGATCGGCGCTGCCGAACTGGCCGGCATGAAGCGCGGCAGCATACTTATAAATGCCTCGCGCGGCACGGTGGTGGACATCGACGCCCTCGCCCAATACCTGGAAAGTGGTCACCTGGGCGGCGCGGGCATAGACGTATTCCCGGTCGAGCCGCGCTCCAACGATGACGAATTCCTGTCCCCGCTGCGTCGTTTCGACAACACCTTCCTGACACCCCACATCGGCGGCAGCACCATCGAGGCCCAGGAGAACATCGGCATGGAAGTGGCGGAAAAACTGGCGCGTTACAGTGACAACGGTACCAGCACTTCCTCGGTCAATTTCCCTGAAGTAGCCCTGCCGGCACACGAGGGGGCCCATCGCTTGTTGCATATCCACCACAATGTGCCAGGCATTATGGGTGCCATAAACAATGTGTTTTCCGAGAACAGGATCAACGTGTCTGCTCAGTTCCTGCAAACCAATGAAGCTATCGGTTACGTTGTTATCGATATCGATGCGGAGTACAGCGACATGGCCCTGGCCAAACTGGCCAGCATAGAGGGGACCATCCGCAGCCGCGTCCTGTTCTGATAGTTAAATCTCCGGGATCGCCGCCGGTAACAGTTTCAATGTCCCCCGCGTTGTGGCAGATTTAATTCACTGAATCCAGGCGGACCTGAATTATGCAACAATTTCAAAAATCGCTTATCACGAGCGGGATTTGCTTGCTGATGTCCTTGGGTGCTCACGCCGATACGAGTGCTGCCGAGACAAGCATCAAGTCATTGATGACCCCTGAGCAATACAAGGCGGCGGGGCTGGACAAACTGAGCGCCGCAGAGCGCGAAGCCCTCTACCAGTGGCTGCAACAGTTTGTCGGCAAACCTGGAGGGCCGATCATGGAAACTCTGCCTGCCGCCTTACCGGCGGCAACGGCAGCCACAGCCAGCAGCGCGCAACCTGCAGGAAACACGACAGCAGTAAATGTTCCTCAGCAGCCTGCTGCATCGGCTTCTGCGCCCATCCAGAGCCAACAACTGGAGGGCGGCGCGGTAGCGCACGAAACACCACCTGCTTCAACATCTCAGGCGAGCAAGGAAGCCCCGGCGACTGCCGCAGAACTTGAAAAAAACTTTGGATTGCCGGAGCCTCCGGATGAACAAGAGGCCGCTTACCAGCTTCACGCCTCCATTCTGGAGCCCTTCCGTGGCTGGAGCGGCAAGACGGTGTTTTATCTCGATAATGGCCAGGTCTGGAAGCAACGCTCCTCAGGACGGCACACTTACACCGGTGATGATAATCGGGTGGTTATCAGCCAGAACCGACTGGGATTTTATGACATGCACCTGATTGCGGTCGACCGCTCGATTGGAGTAAAGCGAGTCAAATAGCCCAGCAAAAAAAGGGCCCCAAATGAGGCCCTTCAATGATACCGCTCGCTCGAAGAGCGCTTACATACGGTAAGTCAACCGGGCGAAGTAGAAACGACCGAGGAAGTCATACGTCGTGTTGGTATTGAGTGACACGCCGGGGATAAACTCCGGGTCTTCATCGGTTAAGTTGTCCACCCCTACCGCAAACTGGACGTTATCCCAGGTGTAGGTGCCGTAGAAATCAAAGTAATTAACGGCGTCCACGTCCTTGTTGAAGTCATCCGGGTCATCGATATCCATGGAGTCGATGTAACGCCAGGATATGGTTGCACTCCAGTTATCCCGGGCCAGGGTGGTATCCAGCGTCCATTTCCAGTCCGGGTAGGCACCGGCATCGCCGCAGAGATCACAGAACACCAGACCGGTGCGGTCTTCTTCTGCCCCGGTAGCCGTCGTTTGTTTCCACTCGTCCAGGTAATTCACCATCCAGTTGGTAGTAATGGTGCCGAAACTGGGATCCCAGGCAAAGCTCGCATTAATATCCACGCCGGAGGTCTCGATCTTGTTGAGGTTTTCAAGCAATAGATCGAAGCGAGTCACGTCCTGTCCGGTGGCTCTGGCGATACGATCACACTCCGGGGCTACCAGTCCAGGCGTGTCGTAGCAGGCATCAATCACATCCTGCTCGTTGGGCGTGGTGATGGCGTCGTCGACCTGAACGTCGTAGTAATCGATCGCAACACGGGGGTTACCCCAGATATCCGGCGTCAGTACCACACCGAGGGAGTAGTTATCCGAGGTCTCCGGCTTGAGGTCGGGGTTGCCGCCCTGGGTAACCTTCAACTGGTCCGCCGGCTGGGTAAAGTCCGGGGACACACCCTGCGCCGCACAGTTGGCGGCCACCACGGGATTGGCCGCCTGGTTTTCCGAATTACAGGGATCGTTTATGCCGATAAAGGAGTCGGCATTACCGCCGAACAGTTCCAGAACGTTGGGTGCGCGAAAGCCGGTAGAGGCCTGTGCCCGCAGGCTCAGCATCTCGATCGGGCTCCAACGGCCGCCCACTTTCCAGGTGGTTTCGTTGTAGTCGCCGTAGTCCGAGTAGCGGATCGCGCCCTGGACAGCGAGCTCTTTGGCAAAGGGCGCGTCAGCCAGAATCGGAACGTCTACCTCCATGTAAGCTTCCCACAGATTGTAGTCACCGTCCGTGGGCTGGGCAAAGTTACCGCCGCTGTTGCCGTCGCCGACAATACCCGAGGGCGTGACGCTGCCGCTCTCTTCACGATACTCAAGACCCGCACCAAAGCCAACACCACCGGCGGGCAACTGGAACAGTTCGCTGGTGGATAGCACGGTCGCTGCGTGATACATCTCGGTCTCGGTTTTTTCGTGGTCGTCGAACAGAATGTAATCTTTTATATCCTGCGTGGCCGTGTGACGCCCGAACGGGTTGAACGTCGGATTTCCGTCCGCATCCTTGGGACAGGAGGCGTCCTGTGCGCAGGCTGCCGGATTCACGGCGGTCTGCATAGCGCCGACGTTCAGCTGGCCGAAGGTGACTTCTGTCAGCCGCGACTGACCCCAGGTCCCCCAGGTATCTGAGGACCAATTGCGGTCCAGAAATTCGAAATCGCCTTTGAAGCCTGCCGTGGCCTGCATGGTATCGGTATCATATTTGAATTTACGGTTACCGAGATCCAGTCCACGGTAGAACATCTGGAAAACGTCCGTAGGTTCACCAGCTTCCGCCAGGTCGTTAATAATGTAGGCCCGCGCATCTTCCGGGATATTTGGGTTGTCTGTGGGGATCTGCAGCAAATCGGTGAAGCGGCCCGCGGCACCTGAGATAGGTAGGGGAGTAAAATTCAGGGTACCCTCGCGGTGTTGGGCCGTAAGATTGGTGTAGGCGCTCCAGCTATCACCGAGTTCAACCTCTCCAACCGTGAGAAAATTGTATACCTTCGCTTGGTTGATCAGGCTGACGCCGTCGCCGGGAATGTCGTTGTAATTGAAACGGTGATTGGTACAGATTATCGCTTCGACACTGCCGTCAGAGGGACAGCCGTTCAAGCCGCTGGTACCAAAGGTGTCATACGGCGAGAAGCTTTCCCCGGTGGCCTGGTTGGGCTCGAAAATAATGGTGCCACTGGGCAGAAGGGGTCTGCCCTGAGGCGGCAAACCACTGCCCAGAAACCTGACCCTGCCATCTGCAGTAGATGGATCAGCAAACTCCCCGCCAATGGGAATCTGCGACCAGCTACGCTCCTGGAAATCAACATTCTCAGTGCTAACGTAGTTGAAGCCGGCAACAAAACTGCCCCGGTCGCCCTGTACGCCAAACAAGGCACCCAAGTTTTCTGACTCGCCGCCGGATTCTTCGGGCTCGCCATAGCCACCGGTGATTTCAAAACCCTCGAAGTCATTCCGGGTGATCACGTTGATCACACCTGCGATAGCGTCGGAACCGTAAACCGCCGAGGCGCCATCCTCCAGGGTTTCGATCCTATCGATCATAATGGGAGGAAAAGTCTGCAAGTCCACCGCCAGATTCAGCGAATCCTGGATAGTGGGTACCACGCGGCGACCGTCCATCAGGACCAGGGTCCGCTCTTTTTCCAGGTAGTGAATTTGCGCAAAGTTGGCGCCGCGGCCTCCGTTGGAGTCGTTGCGGCCGGATTCAGCGCTAACCGAGGGCACCCGCGTAAGTGCATCGATTGTGCTGTAGCTGCCGATCTGATTGATTTCTTCCCCCGACGTGAGCGCCATACCGCCGAGATAGGATTCGGGCGTGCGGCTTATCCGGGAGCCGGTGACGATGACCTCTTCGAGTAACTTGCCGTCCTGTTCCTGGACGACCTGGGCCTGTGCGGGCATGAGCGTCAAGGTCGAAAGACCCAGCGCGGCACCCACCGCTAGTGAGAGCTGAGATTTCTTGAACATGTTTTTACCCCTTGAATAATCGCGATTATCGAAAATTTTATGGAAAGTCCTCCAATCGCCCGTTTTTATTGTACTAGGCGACGATGCAGCAGGAAGTCTCCCTATGCCCGCATTGTTTCACGGAACTGTCGTATTGAGATCCCCCCATAAGGGTATATAAGGCTCTAATTTTGTGAAAAAAAAACAATTCGGGAACTTATTGGAGTCTCTTCACTGCAACAGCTTTGCCGTTCTCGATCAGTTCCATCCGGTAAAACCCCATAAAGTTTTTGGTTATTCTGACCTCGGCGTTCGTTCCACGATAGGGATAATAGTTGCCACGCTGGCGCTGCTGCCAGACCTGCCCGTTTCCAAGCCGGAACACGGTATCGCCCGACCAGCCCTTGAAAGCTTGCTGTATGACAGAGACTATTTCCTGCTCCTCGGCCGCTTTTTTGACCTCTGCATCGCTGTTGAGTAACACCTGGGAATCCTCAGCGGTGTAGCGGATCAGGAAACTGTTCAGGGCCTCGCGCTCGGCCGGGGTGAGCTTTTCGAGTCCGGCAGCCCGTGTTGCGCGAGCCACTCGTCAACCAGGCCCAGATACTCCCGGCGCAGCTGCGCGGACTCGTTTGCCAGCTGGTGTCCCGCTCCCGACAACAGTTTAAGCTCGCTGCCCGGGAACAGGCCGGCATAGTACCGGACATTGTGGCGCCAATCGACGGTATGGTCGGCATCTCCCTGCACGATCAGTGCCGGGCCGACACCCAGATCGCCCGCTGGCAGCGTATCCAGCCAGCTGCGCAGGGCGCTTACCCAGCGCACCGGCAAACGCCGGCTCTGCAAGGGGTCCCGTCGCAGGAATTGCAGAAACTCCGGGTCACTCGAATTGGGGGCGAATTGCCGCTCTATACTGTCGGTGAAATGGCGCACCAGGGAATGGGTCAGGCGCCCCCAGCGCCAGCCCAGGGGGCGCACCAGTGGGGCCAGCATCACCGCCGCCTGAAACGGCCAGGGATAACAACGGGCATATTCAATCAGGGCGGCGCAGCCGGTACTCTGGGCCATCACCCCAAGCGGCAGCCTGGGCAGCTGCGCGGCGGCCAGTACAGCGGCGACGGCGTGGCCGTAGTCGGCGAAATCATCGATGACAGCCGGTTCACCCGAGGACAGGCCATGGCCGGGCAGGTCGAATATCAGGACATTGAAGTTGCGCGACAGGCCGTACTCAATAAGCCTGGAGTACAAGCCGCTGTGATCGAAGTAACCGTGCACCAGCAACAGGTTGCCGCCGGCGCCCGGCTGCAACCAACGGTGCAGCACCAGGGAGAAGTCGCCGGAGGTCACCCGGCCGCCGCGGTATGTCGCCGCCGGCAGCCGGGTGGAAAAGTCGATGTCGTAAAACTGGCAAAACTCGCGCAGCAGCGGCGTCATTGCCCCCGCCCCCACCTCCGCAAACGGCGGCAGCTGCTCTCGCAACTGCCGCAGCTGCTGTGGCGTCACACGAATGTCCTGCCCTGCTGACTCGCCTCAGTTAACCCGCTGGTCGAGCTCGCCGGCGTCATACGCTACCTGCATGGCGGCCAGGGACTTCACCTTGATTTTGTCGGCATTACCGGCGGTGCCGAAAGCCTCGTAGCGCTCGATGCAGATGTCCCGCATCGCGGTGATGGTCTCGGCAAGGTATTTGCGGGGATCAAATTCCGCCGGTTTCTGGGCCAGGAAGCGGCGAATAGCGCCAGTCGAGGCCAGGCGCAGGTCGGTATCGATGTTCACCTTGCGTACGCCATGGCGAATGCCTTCCTGGATCTGCTCCAGCGGCACACCGTAGGTCTCGGGAATCTCACCGCCGTACTGGTTGATAATCGCCAGCCAGTCCTGGGGCACCGAGGAGGAACCGTGCATCACCAGGTGGGTATTGGGAATACGCTTGTTGATTTCCACGATGCGGTCGATCGCAAGGATATCGCCGGTCGGCGGCCGGCGTGAATTTGTAGGCCCCGTGACTGGTGCCGCAGGCGATGGCCAGGGCGTCGACCCCGGTGGCCTTGACGAACTGGGCGGCCTCCTCCGGGTCGGTGAGCATCTGGTCGTGAGTGAGCTTGCCCTCGGCGCCGATACCATCCTCCTCGCCGGCCTCCCCGGTCTCCAGGGAGCCAAGGCAACCCAGCTCGCCCTCGACGGACACGCCGCAGGCATGGGCCATTTCCACCACCTGCCGGGTGACCGCCGCATTGTAGTCATAATCCATGGGGGTCTTGCCGTCTTCACCCAGGGAGCCGTCCATCATTACCGAGCTGAAGCCGAGTTGTATCGAACGCTGGCAGACTCCCGGCGACACCCCGTGGTCCTGGTGGACCACGACAGGGATGTGGGGGAACTCGTTCATTGCGGCTTCCATCATCGCCCGCAGGAAGGGTGCGCCCGCATATTTACGGGCGCCGGCGCTGGCCTGCATGATCACCGGGGAGTTGGTCTTGTCCGCGGCTTCCATTATCGCCCGGGTCTGCTCCAGGTTGTTGACGTTGAACGCCGGCACCCCGTAGCCATGTTCGGCGGCGTGGTCCAGCAACTGTCGCATACTGATTAGTGCCATTTTCGTAGTCCTTTTCGTCGCGAGATGAATGTGGGGTTGTCTGTTATTCCGGTGGCCGGCCGGCACGCTGTTCGAGCATGGCAACTGCGGGCAGGGTCTTGCCCTCAACATATTCCAGGAAAGCGCCGCCGCCGGTAGAGATATAAGAAACCTTATCGGCGATGCCAAATTTGTCAATCGCCGCCAGGGTGTCGCCGCCACCGGCGAGAGAGAAAGCGGGACTCTCCGCGATGGCCCGGGCTATCTCCCGGGTGCCGGAGGCGAACTGGTCGAACTCGAACACGCCCACGGGCCCGTTCCACAAAATAGTGCCGGCGCCTTTGAGGATAGTGGCGATTTCCGCAGCCGCGGCCGGTCCAATGTCCATGATCATGTCGTTCTCACCCACCTCTGCCGCCTGCCGGAGGGTAGCCTCAGCGGTCTCGGAGAATTCGGTGGCCGTGATTACATCGGCGGGCAGGGGAATGCTGGTTTTCTGCATGAGGTCCCGGGCCGCGTCGACCAGGTCGTGTTCACACAGGGATTTGCCCACGGGCTTGCCGCTGGCCGCCAGGAAGGTATTGGCTATGCCGCCGCCCACCACGAGCTGGTCCACCTTGTCCGACAGGGTTTCCAGTACGGTCAGCTTGGTGGAAACCTTGGAACCGCCAACAATGGCCACCATCGGACGCGCCGGCTCTGCCAGTGCTTTTTCCAATGCGTTGAGCTCGCCCTCGAGCAGCGGGCCGGCGCAAGCCACCGGAGCGTACCGGCCAACCCCGTGGGTAGATGCCTGGGCGCGGTGGGCGGTACCAAAGGCATCCATCACGAAAATGTCGCACAGTGCGGCATAGGCCCTGGCCAGGGCTTCATCGTCTTTCTTCTCCCCGGGATTAAAGCGTACGTTTTCCAGCAGGGCCACTTCCCCGTCTGCCAGCTCTACCCCTGCGCGCCAATCGCTCAGCAGGGCGACGGGCTTACCCAGCAAACCGGCGAGATGATCGGCCACCGGCGCCAGCGAAAACTGCGAATCGAATTCGCCCTCCACCGGGCGGCCCAGATGCGACATGAGAATCACTTTGGCACCGGCCTGGACAGCCGCCTCGATGGTAGGCAGTGCCGCGCGGATGCGGGCATCACTGCTGACCTTGCCGTCCTTGACCGGTACGTTCAGGTCCTCGCGAATCAACACCCGCTTGCCATTGAGTTCAAGGTCCCGCATCAGGTCTACTTTCAAGGTCATCGTATCCGGCTCCTTAATCCGCTGTGCTACAAACTGCCCCAGTACCTGGCCACATCCAGCATCCGGTTGGCGTAGCCCCACTCATTGTCAAACCAGGTGAGCACCTTCACCAGGCGCCCGCCGCTGACCCGGGTCTGGCTGGCATCGACGATGCCGGAGTGGGCGTCGTGGTTGAAATCACAAGAGGCCAGCAGCTCCTCAGTATAGCCCAGCACCCCATTGAAACGGCTTTGAGCTGCATCATGCAATATACGATTTACAGTCGCCACATCGGTGCCGGCTCGCGTGTAGACAGTCAGGTCCAGGGCCGAGACATTGAGCGTGGGCACCCGCAGGGCCTGGGCGGTAAAGCGTCCCGCCATCTGCGGTAATATCCGCTCGACCCCGCGGGCCAGCCCGGTATCCACCGGAATGATCGACTGGGACGCCGCCCGGGTTTTGCGCAGATCGGTGTGGTGGTAGGCATCCAGCACCGGCTGATCGTTCATCGCGGAGTGTATGGTGGTGATAGTGCCGCTCTCGATTCCCACCGTCTCGTTCAGCGCGGCTATCACCGGCACTATGGCATTGGTCGTGCAAGAGGCATTGGAGGCGATACGGTGCTCCGCCAGCAGCTCGCTGTGGTTGATGCCGTAGACAACAGTCGCGTCGACGTCGGCCTCAGCGGGCTGGGAAAACAGTACCCTGGCAGCCCCCTGCTGCAGGTGCAGCTCGGCAGTGGGTCGGTCGGAAAATGCGCCGGTGCATTCCAGTACCATCTCGACCCCGAGTTCAGCCCAGGGCAGGTCCCTTATGTCCGGGCGCCGCAGCAGGCTGATCGGGTCGCCGTTCACCCACAGCCGGGTTTCGTCGCCTGCGAGAGTGCCGTTGAAGCGGCCGTGGGTAGAGTCGTAGCGGGTGAGGTGCAGGACGGTGCGCGCATCGGCCAGCTCGTTGACCGCCACCACCTGCAGTTCGGAGCGCAGGGGGCTCTCATAGAGCGCCCTGAGCACGCTGCGGCCAATTCTGCCGTAGCCGTTTATCGCCAGTCGCAACAAAAGTGAGTACCCCGGGAGTTCGCTGGGCTAAAGGACCTCTTCCACGACGGCAACCACATTCTCTACGGTAAAGCCGAAGTACTTCATCAGGTCCGCGGCTGGCGCGGACTCGCCAAACGTGGTCATGCCCACCACGCGGCCGTCCAGGCCGACGTACTTGTACCAGTAATCCGCATGCAGGGCTTCCACCGCTACCCGGGCGAGAATGTCGCTGGGCAGCACCGCCTCCCGGTAGGCCGCATCCTGCTGCTCGAACACCTCGGCACAGGGCATGGAAACCACCCGGGCCTGCTTGCCCCGCGCCGCGAGCTGTTCTGCCGCCCCCATTGCCAGTGCCACTTCCGAACCGGTAGCGATCAGGATCACATCCGGCGCGCCCTGGCAGTCGCGCAGGATATAGGCGCCGCGGGCGACAGCGGCCAGCTGGTCGGCATCGCGGGGCTGGTGGGGCAGGTTCTGGCGCGAGAACACCAGGGACGAAGGGCCGTCCCGGCGCTCTATTGCGGATTTCCAGGCCACCGCGGACTCCACCGCATCGCAGGGGCGCCAGGTGTGCATATTCGGGGTTGCACGCAGGGAGGTCAGCTGTTCTACCGGCTGGTGCGTGGGTCCGTCTTCGCCCAGGCCTATGGAGTCGTGGGTAAACACAAAAATGGACTGCTGTTTCATCAACGCGGACATCCGCACCGCGTTGCGGGCATATTCCATGAATATGAGGAAGGTCGCGCCGTAGTTGATGAAACCGCCGTGCAGGGCGAGGCCGTTCATGATGGCGGCCATACCGAATTCACGCACGCCGTAGTAGATATAGTTGCCGCTGGCATCGTCCCGGGTGATCCCCTTCGAACCACTCCAGATTGTCAGGTTGGAGCCGGCCAGGTCCGCGGAGCCGCCCAGCAACTCGGGCAATACCGGGCCAAAGGCGTTCAGGCAATTCTGGGACGCCTTGCGGGAGGCAATGGTCGCGCCCTCCTCCTGGGTCTTCTTTACATAGGCGGCAGCCTGCTCCGGAAAGTCCGCCGGCAACTCGCCCGCCAGGCGACGCCGCAGCTCCGCAGCCAGCTCGGGGTGATCGCGGGTATAGGCCTCCATCGACTCGTTCCACGCCTGCTCGCGGGCGGCACCTTTGGCCCTGGCGTCCCAGCCGGCGTAGATTTCGTCCGGGATCTCGAAGGGCTCGTAGTCCCAGCCGATGGCAACGCGCGTGGCCGCCACCTCATCGGCGCCCAGCGGGGAACCGTGACAGGACTCCGTGCCCTGTTTGTGGGGGGCGCCCTTGCCAATCACGGTCTTGCAGCATATCAGGGTGGGCCTGGCGGTCTCGTGGCGCGCCGCCTCTATAGCCGCCTTGACCTCCGAGGAACTGTGGCCGTTGACATCATTGATCACCTGCCAGCCGTAGGCCTTGAAACGGGCGGGGGTGTCGTCGGTGAACCAGCCCTCCACCTCGCCATCGATGGAAATGCCATTGTCGTCATAAAACACGATCAGTTTGCCCAGGCCAAGCGTACCCGCCAGGGAGCTGACCTCGTGGGAAATGCCCTCCATCAGGCAGCCATCCCCCACGAAGGTGTAGGTGTGGTGGTCGACAACGGTGTGGCCCTCGCGGTTGAACTGGGCAGCCAATACCCGTTCCGCCAGCGCCATGCCCACCGCATTGGCCAGCCCCTGTCCCAGGGGACCCGTGGTGGTCTCGATACCCGGGGTGTAGCCGTACTCCGGATGGCCGGGTGTCTTGCTGTGCAACTGGCGAAAATTCTTCAGTTCATCCATCGGCAGGTCATAGCCGGTGAGGTGCAGCAGGGAGTACAGCAACATGGAGCCGTGGCCGTTGGACAGGATGAAGCGGTCGCGATCGGGCCAGTGGGGATTCGCGGGGTTGTGCTGCAGGTAATCGTTCCACAACACCTCGGCGATGTCGGCCATTCCCATGGGCGCACCCGGATGGCCGCTGTTGGCTTTCTGTACGGCATCCATACTCAGGGCGCGAATGGCATTGGCAAGTTCAGTGCGGGGGGACGACATCGGTTTCTCCAGGGAGGGGTTGGCGGAGGGCGCTCAAAATGGGACGGTATTTTCGCGTAAGCGGAGGCGAACGGCAAACAAACAGGGCAAAATTTCCGTTTTGGGTGGGTTACAGCCACAATGGGTACCAGCTCACATCTATATCAAAATATTTTGATATAGACTGGCAGTCTTGCTAGACTCCCGCCCCATGCTCGAAACCCGACCCACCACAGGCCTGCCGACCGCCGCCCCCGCGGCAGGGCAGCTCACCGAACTGGCCAATCTGTGCAAGGCCAGCGCCGACCCGTTGCGCCTGCAGGTGCTGCGCGTGCTGCGCGAGGAATCCTTCGGCGTGTCGGAACTGTGCTCGATATTCGAAATCCGCCAGCCTGCCCTCAGCCACCACCTCAAGGTCCTGGCCGGGGCCGGCCTGGTGGCGACACGGCGCGAGGGCAATTCCATCTTCTACCGGCGCAGCAGCCTGGGCCAGCGGGCTGAACTGGAACCCCTGCAGAGCCGTATCTTCGAGACTGTCGACCGCATCGAACTGCCGCCGGCAACGGCTCGCAGACTGGCGCAGCTGTATCGCCAGCGGGAGGAGAACTCGCGCAACTTCTTCCGTGAGAACGCCCACAAGTTTCGCCAGCAGCAGGACCTGATCGCCAGTTACGAGCAGTACGCCGATACCGTGGCGCAGATGTTGCGCGACGCGCCGCTGCAGCGCCGCGATACCGCACTGGAAGTGGGCCCCGGTGACGGCGCATTCCTGCTGGAACTGGCGCCGCTGTTCCGCCGGGTGGTCGCCCTGGACAATGCCGAGCTGATGCTGGCGCAGGCCAGGGACAGGGCGGCAGCCGCCGGCCTGGACAATATAGCGTTTATCCACGGCGATACCGGCAGCCGCGAGCTGGACGATCTCGGCGCCGACTGCGCCGTCATCAACATGGTGCTGCATCACACCCCGGAACCGGGGCAGATCCTGGACGATGTGGCCTGCTGCCTGGCGCCAGGTGGGGTGGTACTGGTCACTGACCTGTGCCGCCACGACCAGGGCTGGGCCCGGGAAAACTGCGGCGACCTGTGGCTGGGCTTCGACCCGCAGGAACTCGGCAGCTGGGCCCGGGACGCGGGCCTGGAAGATATCGCCAGTGTCTACCTGGCACAACGCAACGGTTTTCAGATACAGGTGCGCCTGTTTGGCCGCAGCTGAAAGACTTTTCAACACGTTCCCAAGGAAGCAGATATGAGCGAATACAGCATTTTCACCTCCGAGTCGGTATCGGAGGGGCACCCGGACAAGATGGCGGACCAGATATCCGATGCCATTCTCGATGCGATTCTCAAGGATGACCGCAATGCCCGGGTGGCCGTGGAAACCATGGTCAAGACCGGCATGGCCATCATCGCCGGCGAAGTGACCACCTCCACCTACGTCGACCTGGAAGAGGTTGTGCGTAACGTCATTCTCGACATCGGCTACAACAGCTCCGACGTCGGCTTCGACGGCGCCTCCTGCGCCGTGCTCAATGCTATCGGCAAGCAGTCACCCGATATCGCCATGGGCGTGGATGAAAGCGCGGATCACGAACAGGGCGCCGGCGACCAGGGCCTGATGTTCGGCTACGCCACCAACGAGACCAGCGTGCTGATGCCGGCCCCGATCTACTACGCCCACCGGCTGGTGGAGCGCCAGGCCGAACTGCGCAAGCACGGCACCCTGCCCTGGCTGCGGCCGGACGCCAAGAGCCAGGTCACCCTGCGCTACGAAGACGGCAAGCCCGTGGCCATCGACGCGGTGGTACTGTCGACCCAGCACGACGAGGGCATCAGCCAGGCTGATATCCACGAGGCCATCATGGACCTCGTCATCAAGGAAGTACTGCCGGCCCAGTGGATGCACGCCGGCACCCGCTACCATATCAACCCGACGGGCCAGTTCATCATCGGTGGCCCGGTCGGCGACTGCGGCCTGACCGGACGCAAGATCATCGTCGATACCTACGGCGGCATGGCCCGTCACGGCGGCGGCGCTTTCTCGGGCAAGGATCCGTCAAAGGTCGACCGCTCGGCCGCCTACGCCGGGCGCTATGTCGCCAAGAATATCGTCGCCGCCGGCCTCGCCGACCGCTGTGAGATCCAGGTGTCCTACGCCATCGGCGTGGCGGAGCCGACCTCGATTTCGATCGATACTTTCGGCACCGGCAAACTGTCCGATACCCGCATCGCGGAACTGGTGCGCGAGCACTTTGACCTGCGGCCCAAGGGCCTGGTGGAGATGCTCGACCTGAAGCGCCCGATCTACCGCCAGACGGCGGCCTATGGGCACTTCGGCCGCGAGCTGGACGGATTTCACCTGGGAGAGGACCGATCGTGCGGAGGCGCTGAAGGCGGCGCTGTAAGTTGCAGCTCACTATTGTTGGTTAAAGGCCATGGCTTGTGACAACGCTGAAAAATAGCCGTGGCTTTATGGTGCTTTTTAATGGGCATCCTTTGTACCGTAAATCGGTTTTGGGAGACTTCTTCAAAAGCGGTCCTGCGGGTGCCGATAGTCAGTCCGGGACACGCCGTAAATACGTCCATGTAGGCTCGTGTTCGCACATCCATGGGCTCCAACGGTCCCGTACTACTCCGGCACCCTCAGGACCTCGATCGGTGCTCCACAACAGATGAAAAAGAATTTTAAATCGAGCGACCAGAAATCAACTTTCTCGCTCGATGTGAGCCTGGAGGCCGAGGCTCCGCGAGTAGGACGTAAAGCCCGCCGAGCGGAAGGCGATTTTCAGGGGTTGGAGGGCCATGGATGGCCCGGAAAGCCCGGTTGAGCATGGATGCGAATCCGGGCGGCCCCTGAAAATCTGCCCGTAGCGAGGGAAGCCGCAGGCCGGGCGCCCCGGCCTACTCGCGGAGCCTCGGCCTCCAGGCGGCGAGTAACGAACGAACCCGAATTTAACTTTGAACGCAGCACTAATTGATAACCGAGGAACCAAGCAATGAGCACAGCAGAAAAACTCGCAGCAAAGCAGGACTACAAGGTAGCCGATATCAACCTGGCAGGATGGGGCCGCAGGGAACTGGACATCGCCGAGGGTGAAATGCCCGCACTGATGGCCATGCGCGCCAAGTACCGCGACAGCAAGCCGCTGGCGGGCGCGAAGATACTCGGCTGTATTCACATGACCATCCAGACCGGTGTCCTGATAGAGACGCTGGTGGAACTGGGGGCTGAAGTGCGCTGGTCATCCTGCAACATCTTCTCCACCCAGGACCACGCCGCTGCCGCCATCGCCGCCGCCGGCGTGCCGGTTTATGCCTGGAAAGGCGAAACCGAGGAAGAGTACGACTGGTGCCTGGAGCAGACCATCCTCAAGGACGGCGAACCCTGGGATGCCAACATGGTGCTGGACGACGGCGGCGACCTCACCGGCATGCTGCATGAAAAATACCCGGAGATGCTGGATAAGATCCACGGCGTCACCGAAGAGACCACCACCGGTGTCCACCGCCTGCTGGAAATGCTGAAGCAGGGCACCCTGAAGATTCCCGCGGTGAACGTCAACGATTCAGTCACCAAGTCGAAGAACGACAACAAGTACGGCTGCCGCCACAGCCTCAACGACGCGATCAAGCGCGGCACCGATCACCTGCTGGCCGGCAAGAAAGCCCTGGTGATCGGCTACGGCGACGTCGGCAAGGGTTCCGCCCAGTCCCTGCGCCAGGAAGGCATGATCGTGCGCATCACCGAGATCGACCCTATCTGCGCGATGCAGGCCTGCATGGACGGCTTCGAAGTGGTTTCACCCTTCCTGAACGGGGTTAATGACGGCACCGAAGCGAGTATCAACCGTGACGTGCTGGGCAACATCGACATCCTGGTTACCGCCACCGGCAATTTCAACGTCTGTGATGCCAACATGCTCAAGGCCCTTAAGAGCGGCGCCGTGGTGTGCAATATCGGCCACTTCGACAACGAGATCGACACCGCCTTCATGCGCCGCAACTGGGAGTGGGAGGAAGTGAAGCCGCAGGTACACAAGGTGTTCCGGGACCAGGCCAACAACGACCACCTGATCCTGCTGTCAGAGGGGCGCCTGGTCAACCTGGGCAACGCCACCGGCCACCCCTCGCGCATCATGGACGGCTCTTTTGCCAACCAGGTACTGGCGCAGATCTACCTGTACGAGCGCAAGTTCGCAGACCTGGAGAAAAACATGAAGCCCGCCGCGCTGAAGGTGGAAGTGCTGCCCAAGATCCTGGACGAGGAAGTCGCGGCCCACATGGTGAACGGATTCGGCGGCGTGCTGACTCGCCTCACCCCGGAGCAGGCGGAATATATCAATGTCAATGCCGACGGCCCCTACAAGCCCGAAGACTACAAGTACTAGGACAGGCGCGCCATGCCCCGGAAGCAACCGAGAATCAGCTTTGAATACTTCCCTCCCCGCACTGAGGAGGGCAAGCGCAAGCTGTTACAGGAAACCACACCCGCCCTGAACGAACTCAATCCGGAGTTCTTCTCGGTCACCTACGGTGCCGGGGGTACTACCCGGGACAGCACCCTGGGGGTGGTGTCGGCCATGCGGCAGGACGGTATCGACGTGGCGCCGCACCTGAGTTTTGGTGGCGACGACGGCAAGGCCATCGGCGAGCTGGTGGATACCTATGTGGACCGCGGTATCAAGCGCCTGGTGGCTTTGCGGGGCGACATGCCCTCGGGGATGGGCGGCTCTTCGCAACTCGTGTATGCCAATGAACTGGTGGCCTTTATCCGGGAGCGCACCGGCGATCACTTCGAGATCGAGGTAGCCGCCTACCCGGAGATCCACCCGGAGGCGAAGAGCTACGACAGCGATATCCGCTACCTGAAAGGCAAGCTGGATGCGGGCGCCAACAGCGCCATCACCCAGTATTTCTTCAATGTGGAAGCGTATTTCTACTTTCTCGACCAGTGCGCGGCGGCCGGCATCAGCAAACCGGTCTACGCCGGCATCATGCCAATCATCAACTTCGCCAACCTGGCGCGCTTCTCCCGCAACTGCGGGGCGGAGATCCCGCGCTGGATCTGCCAGCGGGTCGAAGGCTACGGTGATGACCAGGAGAGCATCCGCAAATTCGGTGTCGAGGTGGTTACCCAGCTATGCCAGACATTGCTGGACAGCGGTGCGCCGGGCATACATTTCTACACCATGAACCAGGTGGAGCCGACCCGCGAAATCTATCGCAACCTGGGTCTGTAGCCCAGCCTGGATGCGTATACCGCGAATTTACACCGGCCAGGAACTGCAGGCCCATGCAGAGATTGTGCTTGAACCCGGCCCCAGCCAGCACCTGTCCAGGGTCCTGCGGATGAAGGTCGGCGATGCCCTCGTGTTATTCAACGGCAGCGGCGGCCAGTATCCCGCCACAATCAGCGCGATAGACAGGAAGGCTGTGGTCGTGGCCAGCGCGGCAATGGACACGCTTGAGTGCGAGTCGCCCCTGCAACTGCAGCTGGGCATCGCCGTGTCCCGTGGCGAGAGGATGGACTGGGTCGTGCAGAAGGCCACCGAGCTCGGGGTCAGCTGTATTGCACCGCTTGTCAGCGAGCGGACCGAGGTGAAGCTGGGCGCGGAGCGCGGGGAGAAAAAGCTGACGCACTGGCAGCAGATCGCCGTTAGCGCCTGTGAGCAGTGCGGCCGCAACCGGCTGCCCGAGGTACTGCCACCCCGACCACTCCAGCATTGGCTTGAGGCCGTGCAGGCGGATGTTCGCCTGGTTCTGCACCACACCGCGAGCAACCAGGATCCGGGCTCGTCCGCGCCCGCCAGTATCGCCCTGCTGGTAGGCCCGGAAGGTGGCCTGAGTGCGGAGGAAATCCGGGCTGCCGAGGGGGCGGGCTTCACCTCTTTGCAACTCGGGCCCCGTGTCCTGCGCACTGAAACTGCACCACTGGCAGCCATTGCCATATTACAGGCGCGCTGGGGCGATATGGGTACGGACTGAGGCCCGCAAGCCCCGGCTGAACCGCTTATGCGGTTTTTGCGCCCTGCCGCCGCAACCAGTCGGCGTGACACCACTCCAGGAAGTGACCCACCGCGTTGACGGTGTGGTCGGTTCGCACTGAGTGGAATACCTCGAAGGCATGCTGTGCACCCGGCAACTCGGCATAGGCCACCGGCTGGCTCGCCACGGCCTGCAGGGCCGACACGAAAGTCCGGGCCTCCTCCACCCAGACCAGTGCGTCGTGGCTACCCTGGATGACAAACATGGGGGGCGCCTCTGCCGAGACGTGATCCAGCGGAGAGGCCGTCTCCCACAGTGTTTTGTTTGCCTGCAAGGTGCACTGCATTACCCTGTCGGCCACCATCTGCTCCATCGACATCTCCGAGCGGATGTCATAGCGGTCGAGGAAATCGTAGACGCCGTAAAACGGTACCGCTGCCTGCAGGCGGGTGTCCGCCTGCTCGAACCCCGGCTGCCATTCCTCCCGGTTGGGCGTGAGTGCAGCCAGGGCGCTGAGGTGACCTCCGGCGGAGCCCCCGGTAATGGCAATATAATCCGGGTTCCCGCCGTATTCGGCGATGTGCTCCCGGATCCACGCGATGGCCTTCTTCACATCGATGATGTGAGCGGGAAAAGCGACCTTGGGACTGAGGCGGTAGTTGATCGCCACACACAGCCAGCCACGCTGGGCCATGTGATACATCAGCGGCAGCGCCTGTTGTTCCTTTTCGCCGATCATCCAGGCCCCGCCATGCACCTGCAGCAGCACGGGAAACCCGCCTTCCCGCGGCTCCTGCGGATGGTAGATGTCCAGCAGGTTGCGCTTGCCCGCTTCGCCATAGCTGATGTGGCTGTGCCGGCGCACCCCCTCGCGCCTGAAGCGAAAGGGCTGCAGCCAGTGCCTGGCCTTTATATCGTCCACCAGCACCCGCTGGCGGTCGATGGGAATGTCACTGCGATAGTCCTGGCCCAGGGCGCGGCGCAGGGCCGAGATCGTGTAGCGCGGCGTGTCCATGGACCGGCAGTGCAGGTATACCAGGCCGAGCCAGGACAGGGTGAATACGCCCAGGCCCGCCTGTGCCAGCGGGTCGGCAAGACCACCGGTAAAAGCCAGCAGGGCGGTCAGGGCCACCTGCCAGATCAGGTGGATCAGGGCCATCTCGCTGCTGAGCCATGCGGTAAGGAAATACAGTGGCGCCAGCCAGTACAGTCTGCGGGCCTTGATGACGGCGCTCGCGGTACAGGCAAAGCTCAACACTGCCAGAAAAAAATAGATTCCCGCCCAACTCATATTGCCCCCGGTCCCTGTCAGTAAATTCAGCGCCCCCATTCTAATGCATTTACCGGCGCGCGCACTCATTCGACAGGGATCACGCTTGCGCCTGCCAACGCCTTTGCGTAAGTTAGGCCACCATCAACTACCCGTAGCGGCACTCAGGTAAGGTTATGACATTAAAGCTGGGCGTGGTCATGGACCCTATCGCCGACATCAATTACAAAAAGGACAGCACCCTGGCGATGCTGTGGGCCGCACAGGCGAGGGACTGGCAGCTTTTTTACATGGAGCAGACCGACCTGTTTCTCGAGCAGGGCATCGCCCGGGCAAGTATGGCGCCATTGAAGGTGTTCCACGACCCCGAGAGCTGGTTCGCGCTGGAGCAGCCCCAGGACCGGGCCCTGGCCGAGCTGGACGTGATCCTGATGCGCAAGGATCCGCCGTTCGACAACGAGTTCGTCTACACCACCTATATACTCGAAGAAGCCGAGCGCCAGGGCACCCTGGTGGTGAATCGCTGCGACAGCCTGCGCGACTGCAACGAGAAAATCTTCGCGACGCATTTTCCCCAGTGTTGTCCACCGGTGCTGGTGAGCGCCGACCGGACCCGCCTCAGAGCCTTTCACAAAGAGCACCGGGACGTGATCTTCAAACCCCTGGACGGCATGGGCGGAACCGGCATTTTCCGGGTCAGGCAGGACGACCCGAATGTCAGCGTCATCCTTGAGATGCTGACCGGGCACGGCAGCCTGACCATCATGGCGCAGCGCTACATACCCGAAATAGTCGACGGCGACAAACGCATACTGATGATAAACGGTGAGCCGGTGCCCTACTGCCTGGCGCGTGTTCCCGAGGTGGGGGAGACCCGCGGCAACCTGGCGGCCGGTGGCTCCGGGCGGCCCCAGCCCCTGACCGAACGGGACCGGTGGATCGCCGCCCAGGTCGGGCCGACGCTGCGCGAAAAAGGCCTTTTATTCGTGGGGCTGGATATCATCGGTGACTACCTCACCGAGATAAACGTCACCAGCCCGACCTGTATCCGCGAGATCGACGGCGGCTACGACCTGGACATCGGCGGTCAGTTGATGGACTGCATCGCGCAGGAACTGGCAGCAAGGTCCTGACAGCGGCGTCTCTGCGCGGGTAAACTACCCGGATGTACTACCTGGATGCAGATTTTGGCCACAGCAGCCGCATGCGCAACGCCGTGCTGGTGGCCATCGCCCTGCATGCGGCGCTGCTGCTGGGCGTCGCTTTCAAGTCGTCCGACTCCAGCACCTACCAGGCACCCCAGATAGAAGTCACCCTGGCCACACGGCCGGGCACGCTTCCCCCCGGCGAAGCCCATCACATCGCCCAGGCCAACCAGGATGGGGGCGGTGCCGAGGCCGAACTCGACCAGATAACCAGCCCGAACAACGAGTTGTCCAGCGACGGCGAACCGGGACCCCAGGCCCTGCTCCGCCCCCAGGAAGCTCCCAGCCAACCGCGCCGCGAGGCCATCACCACAGCCGCTGCCGCCCAGCGGGCGATCGCATCGGAGCAGCCCGAAAAGGAGCAGCTCCCGCTGCTGGGCCTCAGTCCCGAGGTCGACAAACTGACCCGCGAGCTGGCCAGCCTGGAGGCGGAGCTGGATGAGCAGAGCCGCAACTACGCACAGATGCCCAGGGTGCGACGCCTGACATCAGTAGCCGCGCGGCAATCGGTGGACGCCGCCTATCTTATGGACTGGCGCCGCCGGGTCGAGGCGGTGGGTAACAAGTATTACCCCGAAGCCTCGGTCCGTTATGGCTTGTACGGCAACCTGCGTCTGCTGGTGGTGATCAGGGCCGATGGCAGCCTGCATGATATCCGCGTGCTGTCTTCTTCGGGTTACGCCGTGCTGGACGAAGCAGCCATCAAGATTGTGCGTATGGCCGCACCCTATGCGCCTTTTCCCCCCGAGCTCAGGGCCACCACCGATCGGCTCGAGATCATCAGGACATGGCAATTCCAGGAAAACCGGCTAAGCTCCCATTAGAGTCCGTGCTGGCAATGAGGGCTACTTGCCAGGCTTCAGAGGGCCGGTCCAGGAGGGGACCTTTACGTTATGTCCGGACGATTTTCGGTAAACACAGCCAAGAGCAGCGACTGCCTGCGCGATCACTTCCTGCTGGCCATGCCGGGTCTGTCGGAGGGCATCTTTTCCCAGAGTATCACCTACATCTGCGAACACGGTGAAAGCGGCGCCATGGGCATTGTCATCAACCAGCCGCTGGATCTGAGCGTCGCGGAGATTTTCGAGCACCTGGAGATCACCACCCGCAAGGACTTTTCCGGGGAATCGGTGATGGCCGGTGGCCCCGTGCAGATCGATCACGGTTTTGTGCTGCACCGCAATTGCTCCGCCGCCTGGGAGTCCAGCCTGAAAGTGACGCCCGAGATCACCCTCACCACCTCCTGTGACATCCTGCGGGCTATTGCCAATAACGAGGGCCCGCCCGATCACCTGATCGCGCTGGGTTATGCCGGCTGGGCTGCCGGCCAGCTGGAACAGGAACTGAGCGATAACAGCTGGCTCACCCTGCCCGCCAACAGCGATATCATTTTCAGAACCTCGCCCGAGCGACGCCTGGAGGCCGCGGCCGCCCTGCTGGGGATAGACATGAACCTGATTTCCGGCGAGGCGGGGCACGCCTGAACAACTGCCGGTGACATCCCCTGTTCGCACAGTAATGGCGTTCGACTTCGGCCTGCGCCAGATCGGGGTGGCCGTCGGCAACTGCCTGCTGCGCTCGACCCAGCCACTGGCCATCATCAGGGCCAGGGAAGGTATCCCGGACTGGTCCGCACTCGAACAAATGGTAAAGCAGTGGCAGCCCGACCTGCTGGTGGTGGGCGACCCCCTGAACATGGACGGTAGCGCCAGCGAGCTGTGCCTGCGGGCCCGCAAGTTCGCGAACCGCCTGCACGGGCGCCTGGGTCTTCCGGTGGAACTGGTGGACGAGCGGCTGACCAGTTTCGAGGCGAAGCAGATCAGCCGGGAGCAGGGTCACAGGGGGGACTACAAACGCCAGCCGGTAGACAGCCAGGCCGCGGAGCTGGTGTTGCAAAGCTGGCTGGGCCGGCCTGAAGACAGCGCCGGCGGCTAGCACCTACCGCCTGACGAACCTGCCCGGGTCGGGTGTGTCGTAGGAAAGCCCCAGTCCATCCCCGCCGGTGCGGGAGCCCGGTGCCGCCTTGTCCAACATCTTGATCTGCAGGCGCACATCGTTGGCGGAATCCGCGTAGCGCAGCGCATCTTCCTTGCTGATGATGCCGTCTTTATAGGCTTTCACCAGAGACTGGTCGAGGGTCTGCATGCCCAGCTCGGTGGACTTGGACATCAGGTCCTTGATCAGGTGTACCTCACCCTTGCGAATATAGTCCGCCACCAGCGGGGTATTCAGCAGCACCTCAACCACCGGCGCCCGGCCCTTGCCATCCTTGCGCGGCAACAGCTGCTGCGCCACCATCGATTTCAGGTTGAGCGACAGGTCCATCCAGACCTGGCTGTGCATTTCCGCGGGGAAGAAACTCTGGATCCGGTCCAGTGCCTGGTTGGCATTATTGGCGTGCAGTGTGCACAGGCAGAGGTGACCGGTCTCGGCGAAGGTCAGTGCCTGGGCCATGGTTTCTGCGGAACGCACCTCGCCGATCATGATCACGTCGGGGGCCTGGCGCAGTGTGTTCTTCAGGGCCACGTCAAACGACTCCGTATCCATGCCAACTTCACGCTGGGTAACGATGCAGTTGCCGTGATCGTGAATATATTCGATCGGGTCTTCGATACTGATGATATGACCGTGACTGTTCTGGTTGCGGTAGCCGACCATCGCCGCCAGCGAGGTGGATTTACCGGTTCCGGTGGCCCCCACGAAGATGACCAGGCCGCGCTTGGTCATGGACAGTTCCTTGATGATCGGGGGCAGGCCCAGTTCATCTATGGTCGGGATATCCGTCTGGATACGGCGAACCACCAGGCCGCACTTGCCTCGCTGGACAAACGCGCTGGCGCGAAACCGGCCCAGGTCTTCGTAGCTGAGCGCGTAATTACACTCGTGGTGCTGCAGGAAATCCTTTTTCTGGTCCTCCCGCATGGTGGAAAGCACCAGCTCCCGGGCCTCGTCCTCGGACAGTGGTTGCTCGGAAATGGGGCGAAGCTCACCGTCTACCTTGATACTCGGTGGCGCTCCCGCCGATATGAAGCCGTCCGACGCCCCGTCCTTGACCACCCGCTCCAGCAATTGCTCTATTATCATAACGATTCACTCCCTCGTTTTGCCGCGGCCATAAATGCCTAGAAATTCTCCGGCATCCGGGCTTTCTCGCGGGCGACATCCCTGGTGATTACGCGCTTTTCAACCATATCGTGCAAACACTGGTCCATGGTCTGCATCCCCAGGGCGCTCCCGGTCTGGATCGCCGAGTACATCTGCGCCACCTTGTCCTCACGGATAAGGTTGCGGATCGCGGATGTGCCCCGCATGATTTCATGAGCCGCCACCCGGCCACCGGTGGCGCGCTTCATCAGTGTCTGGGAAACCACTGCCTGCAGCGACTCCGACAACATGGACCGGACCATGGATTTCTCTGCGGCGGGGAAAACGTCTATCACCCGGTCGATGGTTTTGGCAGCGGAGGTCGTGTGCAGCGTGCCGAACACCAGGTGGCCGGTTTCCGCCGCGGTCAAGGCCAGGCGAATGGTCTCGAGGTCGCGCATCTCGCCCACCAGGATAATATCCGGGTCTTCCCGCAGCGCCGAGCGCAGGGCCTCGGCGAAACCGTGGGTATCGCGGTGCACCTCTCGCTGGTTGACCAGGCATTTCTTGCTTTCGTGAACAAATTCGATGGGGTCCTCGATGGTGAGGACGTGTTCGTATTTGTTGTCGTTGATGTAGTCCATCATCGCCGCCAGGGTGGTGGACTTACCGGACCCCGTCGGACCGGTAACGAGGACGAGTCCCCGCGGCATCAGCGATATGTCGCGAAATACCTGGCCCATACCGAGGTCTTCCATGGTGAGTACTTTCGACGGAATGGTTCGAAATACGGCACCCGCGCCCCGGTTCTGGTTGAACGCGTTGACGCGAAAGCGGGCTACGCCGGGGACTTCAAAGGAAAAGTCCGTCTCGAGAAATTCCTCGTAGTCCTTGCGCTGCCTGTCGTTCATGATGTCGTAGATCAGCTCATGAACCTGTTTGTGATCCATGGGCGGCAGATTGATGCGGCGAATATCCCCGTCCACGCGAATCATTGGCGGCAGGCCGGCCGACAGGTGTAGGTCAGATGCCCCCTGTTTGGCGCTGAACGCCAGAAGTTCTGTTATATCCATGTGTTCCCCTGCTTGCTCCCCCTGCCCCATCGGCAGCTGTGGCCGATTGCTCCTTTACCTGGCTGACGCAACCGCCGACAAGCCCGTCCAGCCTGGATTCTTATTCTGCAGTCGCCCCCCACGAGAGGAATAGGCTACCATTCGCGCCATGGATGAACGACTGCTTTTTGCCAAAATAGCGAACTTACGCGAGAGAGTACGACTCGCCGCTGAAAAAAGCCAGCGCGCCCCCGGCGATATACACATCCTCGCCGTGAGCAAGACCCAGCCCGCCGGGGCCATCCGCGCGGCCTGGCACTGCGGCCTGGACCAGTTCGGTGAAAGCTACCTGCAGGAGGCCCTGGCCAAGATAACGGAACTGCAGGACCTGCCGCTCACATGGCATTTTATCGGCCCCATCCAGTCCAACAAAACCCGGGCTATTGCCGAAAATTTCACCTGGGTCCACAGCGTGGACCGCAGCAAAATCGCACGGCGGCTCAGTGAGCAGCGACCCGAAAGCCTCCCACCACTGCAGATCTGCCTGCAGGTGAACATTTCAGGAGAGCAGAGCAAGTCCGGGGTGTTGCCCGGGGACCTGCCCCGGCTGGCGAGCGAGCTGCTGCTGTTGCCGCGCCTGCAACTGCGCGGCCTGATGGCGATTCCGGCCCCCACACACGACCCGGCGCAGCAGCGCGCCGCCTTCGCTGCACTGCGTCTGGCGCTGGAGCAGCTGCAGTCCCTGGCCCCGGCGATGGACACCCTGTCGATGGGTATGTCGGATGACCTGGAAGCCGCAATAGCCGAGGGGGCAACCATGATCAGGGTGGGCAGCGGGATATTCGGTCCTCGCAACAGGTGATTTTGGCGGAAGCCGCCGTGTATACTGGCGGACTGATTTTCCAGCATCAAACAGTTAACGGGCAGGTTTCTTGAACGCACCCCACATCGCATTTATCGGCGCCGGCAACATGGCCAGCAGTATTATCGGCGGGCTTATCGAGAGCGGTCACCCGGCGGCGCTGATCAGCGCCGCCGATCCTTTTCCGGCCAGCCTGGAGCGGCTGGGGGCAATCGCGCCGGTGAAACTGTGCGCCGACAACGCGGCTGCAGTGGCCGATGCCGATGTGGTGATCATGGCAGTCAAACCACAGGTCATGGCCGCCGCCACCAACAGCATTGCCCGGGCGGTGCGCGCCAGGCGCGCGCTGGTGATTTCCATTGCCGCCGGGGTCACTATCGCCAGCATGCAGGCGCGCCTCGGGCCGGAAGCGGCCATTGTGCGCTGCATGCCGAACACGCCGGCCCTGTTGGGTTGCGGCGCCAGCGCCCTGTTTGCCAATGCCAGGGTTTCCGCCACACAACGCGACTACGCCGAGGCCATCCTCGCCGCGGTAGGCATCACCTGCTGGGTGCCCGATGAGGATGCGCTGGATGCCATCACCGCCCTGTCCGGCAGCGGTCCTGCCTACTTTTTCCTGTTGATGGAGGCCATGATCGATGCCGGTTGCGGCCTGGGACTGGACCGCGATACCGCCACGGCCATGACCCTGCAAACCGGCCTGGGCGCCGCCCGGATGGCGCTGGAAAGCGAGGTGGACCTGGTGGAACTGCGCCAGCGGGTGACGAGCCCCGGCGGGACCACCGAACGCGCCATACAGAGCTTTGAAGACAACGGTCTGCGCTCACTGGTTGCAGATGCGCTGAAGGCAGCGGCTGATCGCGCCGCCGCCATGGCCAGGGAAATGGGCTAGGCCGGAACACAGATCTGGAGAATATCGATTAATGAGCGCATTCAACGAAATCCTCGGCTACCTGGTACAGACCTTCCTGAGCCTGTACCTGGTGGCCATGCTGCTGCGGTTTTTGCTGCAACTGGTTCGTGCCGACTTTTACAACCCGATCAGCCAATTCCTGGTGAAGGTGACCAATCCGCTGGTCATTCCGCTGCGCCGGGTCATTCCCGGGCTGGGGGGCCTGGACCTGGCATCGCTGTTGCTGGCCGTATTGCTCCAGCTGGCGGGCATCGTCCTCCTGCTGCTGATAAACGGCATTGGGCTGCCGGGCGTATTTACCCTGCTGGTCTGGTCCCTGCTGGGGGTGCTTGGCCTACTGGTAAACATCTATTTCTTTGCACTGTTGGGCATGATCATTCTGAGCTGGGTCGCCGCCGGCAGTCGCCACCCCGCCATTTACCTGCTGTACCAGATCACCGAGCCGGTAATGGCGCCTTTTCGCAAAGTGCTGCCGGCCATGGGCGGCCTGGACTTTTCACCTATCCTCGTCTTTATCCTGATCAATATCATCCAGATAGCCCTGCGCCACATGGCGCAGGCGGCAGGCCTGCACCCCGCCCTGGTGCTGGGTATCTGAAACCGCTTTGAGCACTCCACCGGACAGCCGCTCGGTAGGCATCGTCGAACCCCGCATAGCGCACTTCGATGCACCACTGCCCCTGGCCTGCGGCCGGGATTTAGCGGATTACCAACTGGTTTATGAAACCTATGGTGAGCTCAACGAGGCGCGCAGCAATGCCGTGCTGGTCTGTCACGCCCTGAGCGGCAATCATCATGCCGCCGGTTACCACAGCGCCGGGGATAAGAAGCCCGGCTGGTGGGACGAGTGTATCGGTCCGGGTAAACCCATCGATACCGACCGTTTTTATGTGGTGAGTCTCAACAACATCGGCGGCTGCCACGGCTCCACCGGGCCCACCTCCATCAACCCGCAGACCGGCCAACCCTGGGGCCCTGACTTCCCTCCCCTGCGGGCCAGGGACTGGGTCAACAGCCAGGCCAGGCTGGCTGACTACCTGGGTATCGAATGCTGGGCAGCGGTAGTCGGCGGCAGCCTGGGTGGCATGCAGGCAATGCGCTGGGCGCTGGAATACCCTGACCGTATCCGGCACTGCATCGTCATAGCGGCGGCCATGAAATTGAGCGCGCAGAATCTTGCCTTCAACGAGGTGGCCCGCCAGGCGATTATGTCGGACCCGGCCTTTGCCGACGGCCACTACCAGGCGAACGGCACGGTACCCGCCAGTGGCCTGGCCCTGGCGCGCATGGTCGGGCATATCACCTACCTGTCCGATCACGCCATGGCCAGCAAATTCGGCCGGGACCTGCGCTCCGGCAGTTTCGAGCAGGGCGACGAGGAACACGTGGAATTCCAGGTCCAGAGCTACCTGCGCTACCAGGGCAGCCAGTTCTCAAGCAGCTTCGACGCCAACACCTATATGCTGATGACCCGCGCACTCGACTACTTCGACCTGGCCCGGGAATACGACAACGACCCCGTGGCGGCCTTTCGCCACGCCAGCTGCAGCTTCCTGGTCATCTCCTTCTCCACCGACTGGCGGTTTTCACCCGAGCGCTCGCGGGAGATCGTGAATGCCCTGATCGCCGCCGACCGGCCGGTCACCTACGCTGAAATCGAGGCCGACGAGGGGCACGACGCCTTCCTGCTGCCGATCCCGCGCTATATGGATGTGTTCTCGGCCTATATGCGCCGGGTGGGGGTGACCTCCTGATGCGCCTGGACCTGACCCATATCCAGCGCTGGATCGAGCCGGAGTCGAGGGTGCTCGACCTGGGCTGCGGCAACGGTGAGTTCCTGCAGCTGCTGCGCGACGAACGCCAGGTGCGCGGAACCGGCATCGAGATCGATGAGCATGAAATTACAGCTGCCATCGCCCGGGGCCTGAATATTGTCGAACAGAATCTCGACCAGGGTTTGGCCAACTTTCCCGACCAGAGTTTCGATACCGTGGTAATGGCGCACGCCCTGCAGGCGGTACACTTCCCCGACCGGGTGCTGGATGAAATGCTGCGCATAGGCCGGGAGGGCATCGTGACCTTCCCCAACTTCGGCCACTGGCGTTGCCGGCTTTACCTCGGCACCCGGGGCAGGATGCCGGTGTCGCGCTTTATGCCGTACAACTGGTACGACACACCCAACATTCACTTTTGCACCGTAAAAGACTTCGAGGCGCTGTGTGAGCAAAAGCATATCCGGATACTGGCCCGGGACGTGGTGGGCAACACCGACCGCCAGCCACTGCTTGCCAGCACCTGGCCCAACCTGTTCGCCACCACGGCGATCTACCATATTACCCGCTGATATGCCTGCACTGGCCCGATGGATTCTGCTCTGCGGCCTCGTCGCCTGGGGCAACGGCGCCAGCCAGGCGCAACAGTCGCAAATGTTCGGGCCCTACGAGTTGCACTACAGTGTGGTCAACACGACTTTCCTCGCGCCGGAAGTCGCGGCCAACTACGGTATCGTGCGCGGCAAGAAGCGCGCGATACTCACACTCGCGGTGCGTGAGCACCTCGGGGACCGCAGTGAAACACGGGTCACCCAGCTACAGGGACGCACCTGGGACCTGATCCAGAACCAGACGCTGGATTTTCTCGAAATCCGCGAGGGTGGCGGTGTTTACTATATTGCCGACTTCAAGTTTATCAACGAGGAGTGGCGATTCTTCGAGGTGGATTTCCGCCCGGAGGGCGCGGACCAGACCTACACTTTCGAGTTCAAGCACCAGCTCTACGTCGATCAATGAGCAGCTCCCCACCAGACCAGGTCGTGGTGCTTGCCAGCGGCAATGCCGGCAAGCTGCGGGAGTTCGCGGGCATACTTGCGCCGCTGGGGCTGCAGCTGAAATCCCAGGCAGAATTTGCCGTGCCCGAGGTGGAGGAAACAGGGCTGAGTTTCGTTGAAAATGCGATCATCAAGGCGCGGGCGGCGAGCCAGGCGAGCGGTCACCCGGCAATCGCCGACGACTCCGGTCTGGAAGTCGACTTCCTCGAGGGCGCCCCGGGAATACACTCCGCGCGGTATTCCGGGGGCGGGGACGCCGCCAACAACAGCAAACTGCTGGCGGCCCTGGAGGGGCTGCCGGCGGAGCAGCGCAGCGCCCGTTTCCAGTGTGCGCTCGTCTATATGCGCCACTATTTGGACCCCATGCCCCTGGTCTGCCAGGGCAGCTGGGAAGGACGCATCCTGGAGGCCCCCCGCGGCGACAATGGCTTCGGCTACGACCCTTTGTTCTACGTGCCCGAATACAACTGCAGTTCCGCCGAACTGGAACCGGCACTGAAAAACCGGATCAGCCACCGCGCCAGGGCCAGCGCGCGCCTGCTCGAGGCCCTGCGCCAGCACTGATGCAAACCATACCCCTGGGCCTCTACATCCACCTGCCATGGTGTGAGCGCAAATGTCCCTACTGTGATTTCAACTCCCACGAGGCCCGGACCATCCCCGAAACGGACTACGTGGATGCCCTGTTGCGGGACCTGGAGATCGACCGGGGACTCACCGGAGACCGGCCCGTTTCAACCCTGTTTATCGGCGGCGGCACCCCGAGCCTGTTTTCAAGCCCGGCCATCGCCCGACTGCTGGCGGGCATAGGCTCACTCGTGGAGCTGTCACCCTCCCTGGAAGCCACCATGGAGGCCAACCCCGGCAGTGCCGAGGCGGAAAAATTCGCAGGCTTTCGGGCAGCGGGCATCAACCGGCTGTCCCTGGGCGTGCAGAGCTTCGATGATGCGCAGCTGCAGGCGCTGGGACGTGTACACAACAGCGACCAGGCCGGGGCAGCGGTCGAATACGCCCGGGCAGCGGGGTTCGACAGCTTCAATATCGACCTGATGCATGGATTGCCGGGGCAGACCGTGGCGAGCGCCGAGGCGGATTTGCGCGCCGCGCTGGCCTTCGGCCCACCCCACCTGTCCTGGTACCAGTTGACCATCGAGCCGAACACCGTGTTCCACAAGCGGCCGCCGCTGCTGCCGGTCGAGGATGCGCTGGCGGCAATACAGGAGGCCGGGGAGCGCATGCTGGCATCCGCCGGCTACCGCCAGTACGAGGTTTCCGCCTACAGCCGGGAGGGGTTCCGCTGTCGCCACAACCTCAACTACTGGTCCTTCGGCGATTACCTGGGCATCGGCGCGGGCGCTCACGGCAAAGTCAGCTTTGCGGATGGACGCATCCAGCGCTATGCCAAAAGACGCCAGCCTGCCGACTACATGGCGGCCGCGGGGGAGACTTTCACCGCCAGGCGGCACGAGCTCTCGGCCGCCGACCGTTCAGGTGAGTTCATGTTGAACGCACTGCGCCTCAACGAGGGTTTCAGCATGAGTCAATTCAGTGCACGCACCGGCCTGGACCCAGCCGCCATCAGTGCGACAGTGCAGCGCCTCGAGCAACGTGGCCTGCTCGAGTCTGTCGGGGAGCAGATCAGGGCGAGCGAGCTCGGGCGGCGCTTCCTGGACAGCGTGATAGCCGAATTTTTTCCCGACCATTAAGCTGCCCCGGGCCGCCTCAGGCGGGAGAGACGCGCCTGAATACCAGGTCCCAGACCCCGTGGCCCAAGCGCTCTCCGCGCAGTTCAAACTTGGTGAGGGGGCGGTGGTCGGGCCTCGGCGCAAAGGCTCCCTCACCAGATGCATTGGCAAGGCCGGGCTCGGCGGACAGCACGTCCATCATCTGCCGGGCATAATCTTCCCAGTCAGTGGCGAGGTGAAGCGTGCCGCCGGGTTTCAGCCGACTGACCAGCAGGGCAACGAAGGGGGACTGGATCAGGCGTCGCTTGTTGTGTTTTTTCTTGTGCCAGGGGTCGGGGAAGAATATCTGTATGCAATCCAGGGACGCGGGGGGTATACAGTCCCGCAAAATTTCCACCGCGTCGTGGCAGTAGACACGGATATTGTCCACGTCCCGCTCCACCATCGAGTGCAGCAGTTTGCCCACACCCGGGCGATGTACCTCGATTCCGACGAAATTGGAGGCGGGAGCCGCCGCCGCCATGGCCACCAGCGACTGGCCCATCCCGAAGCCGATCTCCAGCACCCGCGGCCCCACCCTGCCAAAGCGGGCGTCGAAATCCAGAATGCCATCGGCGTGTTCCAGGCCCCAGCGCCCCCAGTTCCGGTCAAATGCGCGTTGCTGGCCCGGGGTCATTCGCCCGGTGCGCAGCACATAGCTGCGAATGGGCCGCCTGGTATCGGATTCAGTCACTACAGGGCCTGGCTCAGCCCAGCATTTTCCAGCTGGCGGCCGCAAGGCAACCCCAGCCGGCGATGAATGCCAGCCCGCCAAGGGGGGTAATTGCACCCAGCCAGCGCAACCCGCTGAGACTGAGCAGATAGAGGCTGCCGGAAAATATCACGATCCCAATGGTAAACAGCCAACCGCTGCTGCGCAGCAGGGCAATATTGGGATGGCTCAGGGCGATGATCCCGACAGCCAGCAGGGCGAGGCTGTGGTAGAAGTGGTACTGCACCGCAGTCTGGAAGATACCCTGGGCGTAGTCGTCGAGCCGACCCTTGAGCGCGTGGGCGCCAAAGGCGCCAAAGGCCACGGCCAGCATCCCGCTGAGGGAGGCCAGGGTGATAAATAATTTAGCCATGGGATGACCTGTCCGGCTGATGTTGATGGTCAGCGGGCTTGCCAGCGGGCTGCCCGCCGGGGAACGGCCTGTCAGGCCGCCATCGCGGTCCGCAACTTTTTCATGGCGCTTTGCTCCAGCTGCCTGATCCGCTCCGCGGAGACATTGTAGCGGGCCGCGAGTTCATGCAGGGTCGCCTTCTCATCCGCCAGCCAGCGCTGGGCGAGAATATCGCGGCTGCGCTCATCGAGTTCTGCCAGGGCCTGATGCAGGCGCTCTTCACTATCCTGCTGCCAGTCGCTGGACTCTGCCGCGAGGGCCGGATCGGCGCTGTGGTCTTCCAGGTAAAATTGCGGCGCTTGCCAGCCGTCGTCGTCATCGGCACCCTGCGGCGCGTCATACGCCAGGTCGCGGCTGCTGAGGCGGCCTTCCATGCGCTGCACTTCCTTTACGTCCACACCCAGTTCATCCGCCACCGCCCGGGCTTCGTCCGCGCTCAGCCACGCGAGGTCTTTCTTGGCGCTGCGCAGGTTGAAGAACAGCTTGCGCTGGGCCTTGGTGGTGGCAACCTTGACGATACGCCAGTTGCGCAGGATGTACTCGTGCATCTCAGCCTTGATCCAGTGCACGGCAAACGACACCAGTCGCACGCCCTTTTCCGGGTTGAAGCGCTTTACCGCCTTCATCAGGCCCACGTTACCTTCCTGGATCAGGTCCGCTTCTGCCAGCCCGTAACCGGAATAGCTGCGGGCGATATGCACGACAAAGCGCAGGTGTGACATCACCAGCTCCCGGGCCGCTGCCAGGTTGTCGTTGTAATACAGATCTTCTGCCAATTCGCGCTCACGCTCCGCGCTCAGTATCGGAATACTGCTGACCGCCTGGACGTAGGCCGGAAGATTGGCTCCCGGGACCATCTGGTCGATAGGCTGTAAGCTTTTACTCATTCTCGATCTCCATGTTAGCCGAGTGATTTTAGCACTCTTTGAATTAGAGTGCTAATTCCGGAAAAGTTCACTCCGGCAACAGAAAAAAATCTGGTTTTTACTGTTATATCAAAGAGATAGCTTATATTTGAAAGAAATTACGCCAGTTCAGGTATCAGCGGGGCTGGATCTCGACGAGATGGCGCGCGACTGCCAGCCAGGCGCCCGCCAGGCCCAGTAAACCACCCAGAATAACCAGGTTGAGCCCACCCATCACGCCCAGGCCACGGAGCCGGAACTCACTCTGGTAAGACAGGGCGAGCTCACTGACTGGCGCTCGCAAAAACCACAGGGAAGCGGACACCAGGATGGCCGCGAACAGCCCGCCGCCGACCCCGTACCACAGGCCGGTATAGAGAAAGGGTCGCCGCACGAAGGCATTGCTACCCCCCACCAGCTTGACGATCACAATTTCCTCGCGGCGACTTTCTATCGCCAGCCGGATGGTATTGCCGAGAATCAGCAACACCCCGACCACCAGCAGGCCGCCCACCGCCAGCACCAGCCGCCGGCTGAGTTCCATCAGGCTGTTGAGCCGCTGCAGCCACTCCATATCGAGCACTGCCTGGGCCACATCAGGGTAATCCTCCAGCTCGGCCCGCAGCGCCGCCGCGTCCGATTCCGCCATGCCGTCCGCTGGCGACACCAGGACAAGATGCGGCAGCGGGTTACTGTCCAGGCTGGCCAGCACCTCGGCAAACCCGGACAGGGTGCGGAACTCCTCCAGTGCCTGGTCCCTGGAAACGAACTGGGTCTGGGCTATATCCTTTCGCCCGGCGAGTTCTTCCTGCAACTGCCGGGCCCTGTCGTCACGATGCCGTCCTGCAGGAACAGCGATATCTGCGCCGGGCTGTCCCAGCTGGCGCTCAGCTGACTGACATTGTCCAGGGCCACGTTCAGTCCCGTAGGCAGGGCCAGGGCGATGCCGATCACCAGCCAGGTCATGGCGCTGGATACCGGGTTATCCAGCACCCGCTGCAGACTGTCGGCCGCAGACAGGCGATGGTGCCGCAGCCAGCCGTTGAACTGGTCTCGCCAGCGGGTGCGACTCTGGCTGGCGCCTTCCCGTCTCCCCACCGGCCCGGAACGGCCGCCGACAGCGCGTGCGCGCCCGCTCAAGCCGCGCTCCCCGCGACCAGGCGCCCATGGCGCAGGGTGATGATGCGGTGGTGCAACCGGGAGATCAGTGCGAGGTCGTGACTGGCAATCAGCACCGTCACCCCTACCTGGTTGAATTCCTCGAACAGCTGCATGATTTCAGCGGACAGCGCCGGGTCGAGATTGCCGGTGGGCTCGTCCGCCAGCAGGATCTTCGGCCTGCCAACCACCGCGCGGGCGATCCCCACCCGCTGTTGCTCGCCGCCGGACAGGGTGACCGGCATGGCCCGCTCGCGATCCAGCAACCCCACCTTGTCCAGCGCCGCCCGCACCCGTCGGCCGACCTCGCGATGATCGTAGCCGGCGATAATCAGGGGCAGCGCCACATTGTCGAAAACCGTGCGGTCGAGCAGCAGGCGATGGTTCTGGAATACAACGCCGATATTCCGGCGGTGCCGGGGAATGCCGCGGGGGCCTATCGCGGCCAGGTTCTGGCCATCGACGATCACCTGGCCGCGGGTGGGGCGCTCCATCAGCATGATCATGCGCAGCAGCGTGCTTTTTCCAGCGCCCGAGTGCCCGGTAATGAACACCAGTTCATCCCGGCCAATATTGACACTCACTTCGCGCAGCGCGTCATGACCCTCGGCATAGCGCTTGCTGACCCGGTCAAAACTGATCATGCAGTGGCATCGTCCCCGGCAAACAGCGCTTCGATAAACTGTTTGGCCTGGAACGGGCGCAGGTCTTCCACCGCCTCACCCACCCCGATGTAGCGGATGGGCAGGCCCAGTTTTTTGGCAATGGCGAAAATCACGCCGCCCTTGGCAGTGCCGTCGAGCTTGGTCAGGGTGATGCCCGACACGCCAACCCATTGCTGGAACTGGTCTGCCTGGGACAGCGCATTCTGGCCGGTGCCGGCGTCGAGCACCAGCATCACCTCGTGGGGGGCCTCGGGATCGAGTTTCGCCATCACCCGGACCACCTTCTTCAGCTCCTCCATCAGGTTGTCCTTGTTGTGCAGCCGGCCCGCCGTGTCGGCGATCAGGACATCCACATTGCGGGCTTTGGCGGCCTGCAATGCATCAAACAGCACCGAGGCGCTGTCCGCCCCGGTATGCTGCGCGATCACCGGCACATTGTTGCGATCACCCCAGACCTGCAATTGTTCGACTGCCGCCGCCCGGAAGGTGTCGCCGGCGGCCAGCATGACCGAGCGTCCCTCGGCCATATAGCGCCTGGCCAACTTGCCGATGGTGGTTGTCTTGCCGACCCCGTTTACCCCGACCATGAGAATGACGAACGGTTTTTTGCCCGCCACATCCAGCGGGTTTTCGCAGGGCTTGAGCAAGGCCAGCAGTTCTTCGCGCAGGGCCGCCTGCAGCCCCTGGGCATGGGTAAGCTCCTTGCGCGATACCCGCTGCGTGAGGTGCCCGATGATGTCCCGGGTGGCGTCCACACCGACATCCGCCAGCAGCAGGCGAGATTCCAGCTCCTCCAGCAGGTCCTCGTCAATTTCCTTGCGCCCCAGGAACAGGGTGCCCATGCCCTGCACCAGGTTTTCGCTGGTGCGACCCAGGCCGCGTCGCAGGCGGGAAAAGAACCCGGCTTTGTCCTCTGCCTTTTCACCCTTGTCCGGGTTCGCCGCTGGCGCTTCGGCAGCGGGATCCGGATCCGCAATCAGCTCCGGGGAGGCGACAGGAGCCGGTGCCTGCGCAGCGGGGGAGTCGGCAGGTTCGGCAGCGGTTTCTGCCGCGGTTTCGGGCAGCCCAGGCTGCTCATCCGAGCCTTTTTTACGTTTGAAAAATTTCATAATTGTCGTGCTAGAGTGGGCGCAGGCGAGCGCCTGCAAAAAACCACTATCCTAACACCCTTGCCCAAAGCGACGAAATGGCCAGAACCGGCAAACGCACAGTAAAACAGAGCACCCTGCGCATCATCGGCGGGCAGTGGCGCGGACGCCGACTCAGCTTCACCCCCGCCGAAGGACTGCGACCTACTGCGGACCGGGTGCGCGAAACCCTGTTTAACTGGCTGGCACCGTCGATCCACGGTGCCCGCTGCCTGGACCTGTTTGCCGGCAGCGGTGCGCTGGGTCTCGAGGCGCTCTCCCGCGGCGCCGCCAGCTGCGACTTCGTGGATACCTCGACTACAGCGCTGCGCCAGATCGAACAGCATCTGCGCATACTGCAGGCCGAAACGCGCGCCCATTGCCACTGCATGACCGCGTCGGCGTTCCTGCAGGGCGCCCGCGACAGCTACGAGGTCGTGTTCATCGACCCACCCTTCGGCAGAGCCCTGGTTGACCCGGTATGTGCCGGGTTGGCCGCGGCGGCACTGGTGGCCGAGGGCGGACTGGTCTACGTGGAGACTGCGGCGCGGGAGCCGGTGCCAACAGTGCCCGCCAACTGGCGGCTGCTCCGCGAGAAAGTAGCGGGTGAGGTATGCTACCGCCTGTTCGAAGCCGGGGCTTGACCCGCCCGGGCCCTCACGTTGTGACACCCCGGTAAATTGTTTACCATCCGCAGCTTCTGACGCCAGCACAGGCCCGCCACATGCGAACCCACTCCGTTATCTATCCGGGCACTTTCGATCCGATTACCAACGGCCACGTGGACCTGGTGGAACGGGCCGCGAGACTGTTTGACAGGGTGGTGGTAGCAATAGCCCACAGCGAGAAAAAAACGCCGCTATTCACGCTGGAACAGAGGGTCCGGCTGAGTCAGGCTTCACTGTCACATCTGGACAACGTGGAGGTGCTGGGTTTTAACAACCTGCTGATCGAGTTTGCCAAAAGCCAGGGAGCCAGCTGCGTGCTGCGCGGCCTGCGGGCAGTGGCGGACTTTGAGTACGAATTCCAGCTGGCCAACATGAACCGCGCCATGTACCCGGCCTTCGAGAGTATTTTTCTAACGCCCTCGGAGCACCTGTCCTATATTTCGAGCTCGCTGGTGCGGGAAATTGCCGCACTCAACGGCGACGTCAGCCCGTTCGTGCCGGAACCGGTCAACCAGGCGATCCGGGAGCGTTACCCCGCCCCTCAGGCCTAGTCGTCTGCCAGCGCGGCCTGCTGCTCGCGCTTCTCGTGCTGCTCGATATCCTTGTAGGTATAGCCGGACTGCCGGCATCCGAGGCAGCGCATGAACGTCTGCTCGCCGGGGCCCAGAATCAGGGTATCGGCAGCCTCATTCGCGTTGCCCGCAAGCAGCGTAAACGGCAGGCTGACCAGCCACAGGGCTGCCCCGCCCACGGTCATTGCCAGGCCTATCGGTCGGGCGACAAAGAAATCTCCCACCATGGCGCCCGCGCTGGGGTCCTCATCAAGAGCTCCCTCGTGGGCAACCATCGCTGTGCTCTGGGCCCACAGGGACTGCGGCAGCATGAGGCAACAGATAAGGAAGGTGGCAGTAACGCGGCTGGCGCGCGGCATTATTTTCATAGTTAACTCCCGGGTTATCGTCCCGTTTTCCCCTAATCCTTGCCAGTGTAGCCTGATCAGCGCTGGCAGGTCACGCAGAAAACTGTAGTTCGCTGACCCAGGCGAATCTCCCGCAAAAGACCCCCGCAACGCTTGCAGGGCTCACCCCCGCGACCATACGCATAGAGCCGCAGGGCGAAGTAACCCGGTTTGCCATCACCCCCGACAAAATCTCGCAGCGTAGTCCCACCCTGCTCTATAGAAGAAGTAAGTACTTGCTTAATATTGTCGGCGAGGACGGTGTAGCGGGCCCTCGATATACGCCCCGCCGCGCGCCGCGGGTGAATGCCGGACAAAAACAGGACCTCGTTTGCGTAAATATTACCAACCCCGACAACCACCTTGGCATCCATGATGAAACTCTTGACGGGGGCGGAGCGACCCCGGGACAGGCGGTAAAGATAGTCGCCGTCAAAGGCGTCCGACAGTGGCTCAGGGCCGAGCTGGCTGAGCAGCGGATGTTGCTCTCCCGGCTCCAGCCAGAGGAAGCAACCAAACCGGCGGGGGTCGTGGAAACGGAGGCAGGAGCCGGACAGCATGCGGACATCTATATGATCATGCCGGCCGGGAGCCTGGCCGGAATCCACCACCCGCAGGGAGCCGGACATACCCAGGTGAACCAGAAGCGAGCCAACCGCTGTCCTGAACAACAGGTACTTGCCCCGCCGCTCGACCTCCTGGATGGTCTGGTTCGCGATCAGCCCGCCCAGCTGCGGCGGCACCGGCCAGCGCAGGCGCGACTCGCGCACCACCAGCTCCTGCACCACCTGGCCCCGGCAGTAGGGAGCGACGCCCCTTCGGGTAGTTTCAACTTCAGGTAATTCCGGCATAGCTTCCAGGCCTGCACTTCATCGGACTGCGCCGGGGCCCGACCACCGCCGGCTACAAACAAAAACCCCGGCGGAGGCCGGGGTTCTGGGACTTATCAGCACAGGAGGCGCCTACTTGATTTTGCCTTCCTTATACATGACGTGCTTGCGCGCTACCGGATCGTACTTCTTCATCTCCAGCTTGTCGGGTGTGGTGCGCTTGTTCTTGTCAGTGGTATAGAAGTGGCCTGTACCAGCAGACGAGTTCATTCTGATTTTGTCTCTCATCGATGTTCTCCCTTAGACCTTTTCACCGCGGGCACGGATCTCGCCCAGCACCTGCTCAATGCCGTTCTTGTCGATAATGCGCATACCCTTGCTTGAAACACGCAGGCTCACGAAGCGCTTCTCGGACTCTACCCAGAACCGGTGATGATGCAGGTTAGGCAAAAAACGGCGTCGCGTCCGGTTCTTTGCGTGTGAAACGTTATTTCCGGTTACCGGACGCTTGCCGGTGACCTGACATACTCTTGCCATGATCTTTTCGCTCCCAAAAGTACGCGGGATTTCAGTTAATTGATGAGGTCAGGATAGGGGTATAAAAGGCCCCCGCCGCGCAGAGCGCGACTTTATAACAGAACACCCTGGCCATATCAAGCGAAAGATAGGGCAGGCCGGAGGCGCTCTCCCTTCTATATATCGCCTATATCAGCCCTTCCCGGGCGAACGAAAACTCCCGTCCGCGGCCGATAATGACGTGATCCAGCACCCGGATGTCCAGCAGGGCCAGGGCGGCGCACAAGCGCTCGGTAATACGCCGGTCGGCGCTACTTGGCTCGGCCACCCCGGAGGGATGATTGTGGGCAAATATAACCGCCGCGGCGCGATACTGCAGGGCGCGGGTGGCCACCTCCCGGGGATATACCGCTGCGCCATCGAGGGTGCCGAAAAACAGGTCGTCACAACGCAGGACCTGGTGCTGACTGTCCAGAAAGATACAGCAGAAGACCTCCCGCTCGTGGCTGCCCAGGTGATACTGCAGAAAGCGCAGGGTTTCCTCCGGGCTGGACAGGACATCGCTGGCCCGAAGCGCCTGCAGCGCCTGGCGCCGGGCCAGTTCGAGAGCCGCCCGCAACTGGGCATACTTGGCATCGCCAATACCGGGCCAGGCCACCAGCCGGGCGCGGTCCACCCGCATCAGACCGGTGAGTCCGTCAAACTGATCCAACAGATCACGCGCCAGTTGCAGCGCGCTGCAGTTGCGGTAGCCGGAGCGCAACATGACCGCCAACAGTTCGGCGTCTGACAGGGACTGCTCACCACGCTCGAGCAGCTTGTCTCTCGGCCCCTCCCCCGCCTGCCACTGGGCAATGCCCATAGCCCTACCCCCTGAGCCCTTGCCGGGCGCTTGTGTCAAAACCGGTAACGGGGTGGTATCTTTCCCATCCCTTGCGCTATTTTCCCAATTTGGACATGTGAATGGCACATCTTTTCAATCGCAATGTACTGCTGGGCGTCAGCGGAGGCATCGCCGCCTACAAGTCGGCTGAGCTGACTCGACAATTGCTGGAACTGGGCGCAAACGTGCGCGTCATCATGACCCGCGGCGCCCAGGAATTCATCACTCCACTCACCCTGCAGGCGCTGTCGGGCAATCCGGTGCATACGGAGCTGCTGGATGCCGAGGCGGAGCTGGGCATGAGCCACATCGAACTCGCCCGCTGGGCGGACCTGTTGCTGGTTGCCCCGGCCACCGCGGATCTGCTGGCCAGGCTGGCCGCCGGCCGGGCAGATGACCTTCTTACCACAGTGGCCCTGGCGACCGCCGCGCCGCTACTGCTGGCACCGGCAATGAACCAGCAGATGTGGCGGGACGAGGCCACCGCCGCCAATGTCGCGACCCTGTGCGCACGGGGCTGTGCCCTGGTAGGCCCCGCCAGCGGCGAACAAGCCTGCGGAGACATCGGCCCCGGGCGCATGGAGGAACCCGCGGTGATCGCGGCAGCGGCGGCGAGCCTGTTTGAAAGCGGCCTGCTGGAAGGCAAACGCGTACTGATCACCGCGGGCCCGACCCGGGAAGCGCTGGACCCCGTGCGCTATATTTCCAACCACAGCTCGGGAAAGATGGGCTACGCCCTGGCGCAGGCGGCGGTGGACGCAGGCGCCGTGACCACCCTGGTGAGCGGACCGGTAACCCTGGCCGAGCCGGACCATGTCAGGGTATTACGGGTCGAAAGCGCCAGCCAGATGCTGGATCAGTGTCTGCAGCTGCTGTCCGAATGCGACATATTCATAGGCTGTGCCGCGGTGGCGGACTACCGGCCGGCGGTCATCGAGAAGCGGAAAATAAAGAAAGGACCCGAGGAGATCAGCCTGCAGCTGGTCCGCAACCCCGATATCGTGGCGGCCGTCGCCGCCAGTGAGCAGCGCCCGTTCACGGTGGGCTTCGCGGCCGAGACCAACGATCTGCTGGCGCACGCCAGGGAAAAAATGGCCCGCAAGGGCCTGGACATGATCGTAGCCAACGATGTCTCGGACACGTCAATCGGCTTTAATAGTGACAACAACGCCGTCACGGTACTGTGGGCAGATGGCGCGCAGGAGCTGGCTCTGGCCGGCAAGGCGGCCCTGGCCCGGCAGATCATGCAGTTGATCGCCAGCCGGCTTGAAACTTCCAATAACTTGAATTAAATCCGCCAGCGCATTTATGTAGCCAGCACCGCGTAATATTATGGTCCCACCAGATGCCGGACAAAAAAGCAGAATGATCAAGCGAAAGATGGGCCCGGCCCCCAAAAAGGAGCCTGGCAAGAAACGCAAAAGCCCGAGCAGTCCCCAGGGCATTGAGGCGAAGGGTAACGCGCTGTACCGAATCGCCGCCATCGCCATGCTGGCGCTGCTGGCCCTGATCGGGCTGGGTTTTGCCTACCTCATCCTGCTGCGTGAGCCCGCACTGCAGCAGGCACAGATCGACCGGGTTGCCGCATCGTTCGCGACACAACAGGCAACCGGTATTCATCAGCTGATCTCTGGCCTCGAAGGGCGCATGCAGGGTGCGGCCAAATCGCCCCTGGCGCTGTCGGCCATCGCCAGCCAATCCAATGACGACATCGACCTGGTAGAGCAGGCAATGCTGGATTATTTCCCGGAGGTGATCAGCCTTCGCATCATTCCGATGGGTGAAATGGGTACGGCTGACTTCGAGGGCGGCAGCCAGGGACTGCGCAACCATATTGAAATTGATATGGTGCGACGCGCCGGTGAAGGCGAGTCCACTCTCCCGGAGTCATACCAGTTCGAGGGTCGCTGGGTGACCTCACTGGCGGAACTGGTGGCCCACCCCCGCATCACCAACCGACGCGCCGTGATAATAGCGACCATCGAGAACCAGCTGCTGTCTGACCAGCTCGTGTCACTGGAGCCCGGCGCAGGCAAGTTTGCCCTGGAGCAGATATTTGCCGGCAGCAGCGGCAAAGAGCGCAGGGATACTATCGCCCGGTCCGGCAGTGGGGATGGGGAAGCCTTCTCGCACAGCGCCAGCATACCCGACAGCAACTGGTCGGTGGTATTCACTCCCTCCCGGGCCCTGCTCGGTGAACTGGCCATCGATTCCACCCCCTTGTTCGCGATTATGGGGCTCTGCCTGTTGGCCGCTATCGGCGCCCTGGTCTTCGTTATCGCAATGTTCAATCGCACCCTGGACAGCCAGATCAACAAGCTTATTTCCGCCGCCGATCTGAAGTCGCCACTTGAGCTGAGTATTCCCGGGCTCGTCTCTGTCGCCAAGCAGCTGCGCCGCGCGACACTGCGCACATTGCGCCAGAGCAGCGCGGGGGTCACACCCGGCATACCCGAGGCCAAGGTTGAGATTTTGCCGCGCCACGGGACCGACCTCACCAACCCCATGTTTCAATCGGGGAGCATGCTGGACGATGACAGCGACGAGGGTGCGGAGCTGGACCTGGATCTGGACCTCGGCGGGAGCGCCCCGGCAGGAACAAGCCCCGAAACGGAAGATGACGGCTTTCCGCACCATATATTCCGGGCTTATGACATTCGCGGCAACGCCGCACTGGAGCTGACCGATGAAATGGTCGGCCTCATCGGCAGGGCCATCGGCACCGTAGCCGGCGAAATGGATGAGCAAACCCTGATCGTCGGTTGCGACGGGCGGAAGTCCAGTCCCAGGATCAAGGCCACCCTGATAAAGGCGTTGATGGAAAGTGGTCGCGATATCATCGACATCGGCCAGGTGCCCACTCCCATGATGTACTTCGCCACCCGGCACCTCAACTGCAGGTCCGGCGTCATGATTACCGGCAGCCACAACCCGGCCGAGGACAACGGCTTGAAGATAGTGCTGAACCAGAAAACGATTGCCGCCGGCGGGGTTCAGCAAATCAAGGATCGGCTTATCCAGAACAAGTTCAGTTCCGGCGGCGGCCGCATGATTCGCGAGGATGTCGTCGGCGACTACACCGACGAGGTGGTGAGCGATATCGCCATCGCGGTGCCGCTGAAAATCGTGATAGACGCCGGCAACGGAGTGACCGGCAAGATTGCCCCGCAGCTGTTCGAGGAGCTCGGCTGCGAGGTCGTGCCAATCTACTGTGAGGTGGACGGCGACTTCCCGAATCATCCGCCGGATACCAGTGACGAGGACAACCTGGATGACCTGATCGAGGCCGTCCTGCGGGAGGAAGCCGACTTCGGAGTAGCCTTTGATGGCGATGGTGACCGCCTTGCGGTAGTCACCTCGAGTGGCGCGATTGTCCGTTCCGACGTGCTCCTGATGATCTTTGCCAAGGATGTCGTTTCGCGCAACCCCGGCGCCGATGTGGTGTTCGATGTCAAGTGCAGCCGCAACCTGACCCAACTGATAACCCGCCATGGCGGGCGACCCGTGCTGTGGAAAACCGGTCACGCCTTCATGAAGGAAAAAATGGCGGAAACCGGCGCATTGCTGGGCGGGGAGTTTTCCGGCCATATGTTCTTCGGCGAGCGCTGGTACGGTTTTGACGACGGTATGTACGCAGCCGCGAGACTGGCGGAGATTCTCAGCACCCACGGCGACAGCCTGGACACCGCTATCTCGGAGTTCCCCCGAACCGTGAATACGGCTGAAATCATTATTCCGGTAGCCGAGAGCCGGAAATTCCAACTGATGGACAATATCGTCCGCAGCTGCAATTTTTCCTCCGGCAAGGTCAATACCATAGATGGTATCAGGGTTGACTTCGCCGACGGCTGGGGCCTGGTGCGTGCATCCAATACCAGCCCGGCGCTGACCGCTCGCTTCGAGGCGGATACCCAGGAATCGCTCGAAACAATCATGTCTGAATTTCGCGCCCAGATCGCCCTCGTCGACCCTGACCTCGAACTTCGTTTCTAACCCCTTCCGTTACCCCGACGGCACCAATACAGGCTATAGCAATGTCACTGACCCGTGAAAAAGCCCTCAATATCGCCAACGTCCTCACCGAGGCCCTCCCCTATATCCAGCGCTTTACCGGCAAGACCATCGTGGTCAAGTTCGGAGGGAACGCCATGGTTGACGCCGACCTCCACGAAAACTTCGCGCGGGACGTTGTGCTGATGAAACTGGTGGGGATGAACCCGGTGGTGGTGCATGGCGGAGGACCCCAGATTGGTGCACTGCTGGCAAAACTCAATATTCACACAGAGTTCGTCAACGGCATGCGGGTGACCGATGCAGAGACAATGGACGTGGTTGAAATGGTGCTCGGTGGCAGCGTCAACAAGGAGATCGTGGCCTCCATCAATCGCAACGGCGGCAAGGCGATCGGGGTGACGGGCAAGGACGGCCAGCTGATTCGCGCCCGCAAACTGACGGTCACCCGGTTCAGCCCTGAGCTCAACGCCTCGGAGATCATCGATATCGGTCACGTTGGCGACGTCGACCAGATCGATACCGAAGTGCTCAACGTGATCCTGGGCAGTAACTTTATTCCCGTTATAGCCCCCATAGGCTCAGACGCCCAGGGCAATACCTATAACATCAACGCCGACCTGGTTGCGGGGAAACTCGCCCAGGTGCTGCAGGCCGAGAAGCTGATGCTGCTGACCAACGTGGCGGGGCTGCTGGACAAGTCGGGAACGGTGCTTACCGGGCTGAGCACTGCAGAGGTCGACGCACTGATCGCCGACGGAACCATCAGCGGGGGCATGCTGCCAAAAATTGACTGTGCCCTTGAGGCAGTAAAATCCGGCGTGGCCAGTGCCCACATTATCGATGGCCGGGTCCCCCATGCCGTGCTGTTGGAGACATTTACCAACGAGGGCATTGGGACGCTGATCACAAATCGGCGTCAGTAATTGGCCCCGGCAATAAAAATCTGGGCACATTCCTCAGAGACTTATTGCAGGCATGGCAGGTAATCGCTAGCATTGGTCGACACGCGACTGACTGTGGACAGCCATGCCCCCCAGAAAATCCCAACGGCGTCAGCAAATCCTGGAAGCCCTCGCCCAGATGCTGGAGGCCAATCCAGGCGATCGCATCACCACAGCTGGCCTGGCCCGCCAGGTCGGGGTCTCCGAAGCAGCCCTTTACCGCCATTTCCCAAGCAAATCAAAAATGTTTGAAGGCCTTATCGAGTTTATCGAGGAGACCCTTTTCAGCCGCATCAAACTCATTCTCGCCGAGGAGCGCACCGCCGAGCTGCGTTGCGAAAAAATGTTGATGCTGCTGCTGACATTTACCGAACGCAATCCGGGCATTACCCGGATACTGACCGGGGATGCTCTGGCGGGCGAGACCGAGCGCCTGCGCCTGCGGGTGGCCAAGCTGTTTGAGCGCTTCGAAACACAGCTCAAGCAGGTGATCAGGGAAGCGGAAATGCGCGAGGGCCTGAGGCCTGTCATTCCGCTACCGGCTGCGGCCAACCTGCTGATGGCAGCGGCCGAGGGTCGCATCTCCCAATACGTGCGCAGCGGTTTCCAGCGCTCGCCCACCACGGACTGGTCCCAGCAATGGGGGCTGATGATGCAGGGGTTCTTCCGGGAAGCCATCAGCCGACCCCTACCCGGCCAGGCCAGCTCACTCGTCAGCTAGGGGTTCAGCGACGCGGATCTGCAGTCGCTTTTTCTCTTTCGGCCCGCTGCTTCGCCAACAGGGTCTGGCGCAGCTCTACCACCTCGAGCAACATCCCGAAACGGTCGATATCTCTCTGGTATGCCGCCGAAACCTCCTCTATCTCCCGGGAGCGTTCACTGATAGAGCGCTCCGTCGACGCAATCTCCGCCTGGATATTCTCTATCGCACTGATGCGGGCGACGTCGACCTCCTGACCACTGCGCTCCATATCTGCCGCCTGGGCCTGGTAGGTTTCAACCTGTTGCTTGAGCGAACGCTTGTTGCTCTTGAGAATACTCAGGCGAATGCGCAAATCCCGCAGGGCCCGCTCCCGGGCGGCCTCGATGTCCTCCACGGTGCTGTAACGCAACAGCAAGGACTCGTCCCACTCACGCAGTCGCTGCTCCTCCGCACTGGCTGCGGCCTCCAGCTCCTGCTGCGCATTGAGAACCTGTTTCTCCTCCGGGGAAAGTTCGCGTGGCACCACCCGGACAACCATGCCATCCGCATTGAGAATTTCGTAACCGTTGCGAACATACTCGGCCGGCACCTGGTAATCGACTACCGTCACCCCCTCCGCATTGGTGTAACGGTAGAGGTTGGCCGCCTGTGCCCACACCGAAAACAGCAGTGACAGGCCGGCAACAGAGCAGTTGATGGCGGTTTTGATAGACATTTGGCTAATATAGAGTCTGGGACCGCCAGTAACAAGTCAGACCCCGTAGCTATCTCTATATTCCTTCATCGCTCTCAGCGACACCGCCATCTCATCTCCAGCCGCCTCCAGATAGTCGATGATATGGCCCATATCGATGATGCTCAGCACCGGGATTTTGTATTCCTGCTCCAACTCCTGGATAGCCGAGAGTGATCCGGTGCCGCGCTCCTGGCGATTCAGGCCCACGGCCACCCCGGCCAGCCGGGCACCGGCGGCCCCGATCATCGCAATCACCTCGCGCACTGCCGTCCCGGCGGTAATCACGTCGTCAATCACAAGCACCCTGCCCGCCAGGGGTGCCCCCACCAGCACACCACCTTCCCCGTGGCTCTTGGCCTCCTTGCGGTTGTAGGCGAACGGTATATCGATGCCGTGGTGTTCGGACAGGGCGACTGCGGTGGTCGTCGCCAGGGGAATACCCTTGTAGGCGGGGCCCAGCAGGACATCGAATTCCACACCGGAATCCACTATCTTGCGAGCGTAGCAACGACCGAGTTCAGCCAGGGCGCGGCCACTGGAAAATGCGCCGGCATTGAAGAAATAGGGGCTGATTCTGCCGGACTTGAGGGTAAATTCGCCGAACTTGAGCACATCGTATTCACGTGCCAGTTCTATGAAATCAGTCTGGTAGGGAAGCATCTTGTTGCGAGGTCCTTGTATCAGGCTTTGTATTGTGCAAAATCACCATATAAAATGCCTGCACACTTGGAAATGGCCGCCCGATAACCGGCTCTGCCAGAAATGGCCGATCGGGAAGCAGATACCACTGGCGTTAGCGGCGTTGCCTGCGGTTTTCATATTAAATTTTGTACTCGAGCCCCTGCCTGGCAGGTAACACTTCTGTCGGCGCGGGACGCGCCATGATACACGCTCTCATTGCTAGGAGCCACGAATGAGAATCATCAGTTTCAGTGCTGACGGGATTATAAGCGCTGCAGAAAAGGGATTTTACGACTGGCTGAGTGAGCAGGATGCTGATTTTATCTGTATCCAGGACCTGCGCTGCTCCGAGTACGACCTGCAGGACAACAAGTATTTTCCGGCGGACTACAACGCCTACTTTCTGGACGATATCGACGGCAAGGCCAACGGCGTCGCGATTTACTGTCGCAAATTGCCAAAAGCCATCATGACCGGCCTCGGCTTCGCCGATTTCGACATGGAAGGGCGGTACATCCAGGCGGATTACGAGAGCCTGAGCGTCGGCTGCCTGCTGGCGCCCTACGCCGAGCCCGGCAACGCCGACCAGCTGGCGCGCAAAATGGCTTTCTATGAACAACTGGGCGGCCACCTGCAGAAGGTGCGCAACAAGCGCCGGGAGTTCATCATCTGTGGCAACTGGCATCTGGCCCACACCGCCGCCGATGTCCAGGACACCGAACGCAACAGCAACGCACCGGGGTTCCTGACCTCGGAGCGGCAGTGGATGAATGAGCTGCTGGAGTCGGGCTATGTAGACGCCTTCCGGGAAGTCAACTCGGACCAGGATGAGTTCAGCTGGTGGCCGGAGGGCGATCGCGACAGCAATGGCTGGCGCTCGGACTTCCACATTATCTCCAAGGGCCTGCAATACACGGTTGACTATGGCGCCATATACAAGAGCAAGGTGTTTTCCACCCACGCTCCGGTCATCATGGACTACGACATCGAATTGTAGCGCGGCCGGCGCCTGCTCATCCCGCCGCCAGCGCGGCCTTCTGGCTGGCAATCAGCTCGTCGATACCCCCCGCCGCCAGATCCAGCATGGCGTCGAGCTGGTCCCGGGCAAAAGGCGCTCCCTCGGCGGTGCCCTGCACCTCGATAAAGCCTCCCGACTCCCCCATAACCACGTTCATATCGGTATCCGCGGCGGAATCCTCCGGGTAGTCCAGGTCCAGCACGGGAACGCCCTGGAATACGCCCACGGACACCGAGGCCACCATCTGCAGCAGTGGGTCCTGGGTGAGCAACTTCTTCCGCTGCAGGTAATTGATCCCATCGACGAGTGCGACACAGGCCCCGGTTATCGCGGCTGTTCGGGTCCCCCCATCCGCCTGGATGACATCGCAGTCGATGTTGATGGTGTACTCCCCCAGCCGGGTGAGATCAACCGCCGCCCGCAGGGAGCGACCGATCAGGCGCTGGATCTCCACCGTTCGCCCACCCTGTTTGCCCTGGCTCGCCTCCCGGGCCATACGGGTGCCGGTGGAGCGAGGCAGCATGCCGTATTCGGCTGTCACCCAGCCGCGCCCCCTGCCGCGCATGAAACGCGGTACCCCCTGCTCTACCGAGGCGGTGCAGATCACCCTGGTATCGCCGAACTCCACCAGCACCGAGCCCTCGGCGTGGCGGGTGAAATTCCGGGTGATATTGATATCTCTCAATTGGGTTGGCGCGCGGCCACTGGGTCTTTGCATAAAATGGCTCCGGTTGGTTGGGCCCAGTATACGCGAGCTCGCTCCGGGGCGGGCTGCAAAAGCGCAAAATGGTGAGGGCCGCGCCGGCCTGTAAGCCCGGATAACAAGCTGCTACACTCGACGCCCTCGACCTGTCGCCCTGAGGCTCGCAACAATACACATGATTCACAGCATGACCGCTTTCGCGCGCGAGAGTACGGCTACCGACCAGGGCGACCTGACCGTTGAGTTGCGTTCGGTCAACCACCGCTACCTGGATTGCACTTTCAAGTTACCCGACGCCCTGCGCCCGCTGGAACAGCGCCTGCGTGAGCTGGCGGGTAAAGCCATGGCCAGGGGCAAACTCGACTGCCTGATTCGCCTGCAAGTACACCCTACCCGGGCGGGGGAGTTGCAGGTAAACCCGGAGCAGCTCGACAAACTCCTGGCCGCCGCCGAACTGATCAGCGAAAAACTCCCCGGGGTGCGACAGCCCAGCGCACTGGACATACTTCAGTTCCCCGGTATCTGCGGTTCCGAGGATCACTCGGAGGAGGACTTGCAGGCGTCAGCCGAAGCCCTTTTTCGCAAGGCCATCGAGAACCTGGTGGAAAACCGGCGCCGGGAGGGCGAAAAACTGGCTGCGCTGGTACTCGACCGGCTGCAGCAGGTGGAGTCTGCCGTCAGTGCAACGCGCCAGGTCCTGCCGGTGCTTATGCAACAGCAGCGCGACCGCATCATCAGCCGTATCGAGGAGCTCGATATAGAAGCCGACCAGGGTAGGCTGGAACAGGAACTGGTGCACCTGGCACAAAAGGCGGACGTGGACGAGGAGCTGGACCGTCTCGAAGCCCATATCGGCGAAGTGCGGCACATCCTGGAAAAGGGCGGCCCCTGCGGGCGCCGGCTGGACTTCCTGATGCAGGAGCTGAATCGGGAGGCAAATACCTTGTCGTCGAAATCAACGGCTACCAGCACCACCCAGAGCGCGGTGGAGCTGAAAGTATTGATAGAGCAGATGCGCGAACAGATCCAGAATATCGAATAACAGGCCTCGAACAGGACCAACATGAGCAGCACAGGCACCCTATTCACCGTATCCGCCCCGTCGGGCGCAGGCAAAACCAGCCTGGTCAATGCCCTGGTCGAAGGCGACACGGGACTGCGGGTATCGGTATCCCACACCACCCGACCCCGGCGGCCCGGCGAACAGGACGGGGTGAACTACCATTTCGTCGACAAGGAAACCTTCCGCGGCATGTTGCAGCGGGCCGAGTTCCTGGAACACGCCCAGGTCTTCGGCAACCTGTACGGCACATCCCAGACCTGGGTTGAGCAGCAGCTCAGGGAGGGAACCGATGTCATTCTCGAAATCGACTGGCAGGGAGCTCAACAGGTAAAGCGGTTGCTGCCCCAGACCCAGTCCATTTTCATCCTGCCTCCCTCCAGGGCCACCCTGAAACAGCGCCTGACGGCCCGGGGCCAGGATGACAGCGCCATCATCGCCGCGCGGATGGCCGAAGCCACCGAGGAGATGTCCCACTACGTCGAGGGTGATTACCTGGTGGTAAACCAGGACTTCGACCGGGCCCTGGCCCAGCTGCAGGCCATCATCTGTTGCCAGCGACTGCGAACATCGCGACAGCAGGTGGAACTTGCACAACTGCTGCAGGACCTGCTGCGCTGAAGCGCTGCCGGAAGCGGGCGGCGGGCATTTTTCACGCTGGACGCACCCCCGGGGTCTGGGGGTATAATTGCCGGTTCAGCCGGTAACGCCGCACGGTCCGGCACCAATCCCGCGGCGTCCGCTGTCATCACAGACAGGGCGAAGCTCCAACACTATCAACCCACGCCACCGACAGCGGCGGCTGGCACACTCAACAATGGGAAATATCAAGCAATGGCACGTGTAACTGTAGAAGATTGTCTCGAACATGTGGCGAATCGTTTCGAACTCGTCATGGTGGCCAGCAAGCGAGCCCGGCAAATGGCCACTGGCGGCAAGGACCCGATGGTCCAGGAAGAGTCGGACAAGCCCACGGTAATCGCGCTGCGCGAAATCGCCGAAGGCCACATCACCCCCGACATCCTGGTTCGCGAAGACGAACTCGATGCCGAGCAGGAACTGGCGGATGTAATGGAGGCCAGCGAGGCCCTGTAATTCCAGCGGGGCATTCAGGACCACTGATCAGCAATGCAGACCATTGATGCCCTCGACACCACCCTTCGCAGTTACCTCAATGCGGAGCAGACCAACCACGTAAGACGCGCCTACTATTTCGCCGAACAGGCCCACTTTGGCCAGGTTCGCCGCAGTGGCGAGGACTATGTGACCCACCCGCTGGCCGTTGCCGGCATTCTCGCCGACATGCACATGGACCACCAGAGCCTGATGGCCGCCATGCTGCACGATGTGATCGAGGACACGGGCATCCCCAAAGCCGCCATAGGCAGCCAGTTCGGGCCGACCGTGGCCGAGCTCGTCGACGGGGTCAGCAAGTTGACCCAGATGGAATTCGAAACCCTGGAAGAGAAGCAGGCGGAGAATTTCCAGAAAATGGCGCTGGCGATGGCCCGTGATATCCGGGTGATCCTGGTGAAACTGGCGGACCGCCTGCACAATATGCGCACCCTCGGGGTGCTCCAGACCAGCAAGGCTCGCCGTATCGCCCGGGAAACCCTGGATATCTATGCTCCCATAGCGATGCGCCTGGGCATGAATACCGTGCGTATGGAATTCGAGGACCTGGGCTTCAACGCGCTCTACCCCATGCGCGCCAGGCGTATCGACGCGGCCCTGCGCAACGCGCGAGGTCACCGCAAGGAACTGGTGGACAAGATCCGCCACCAGATAGAGACCACCCTCGCCCAGGAGGGGCACGAGGTGGAGGTGCTGGGGCGGGAGAAGCACCTTTACAGCATCTACAAGAAAATGAAGTCCAAGCGGAAGTCATTTTCCGAGATCATGGACATCTATGCCTTCCGCATCGTCGTCGACTCGGTTGATACCTGTTACCGGGTGCTGGGCTGTATCCACAGCCTGTACAAGCCGGTGCCGGGAGAATTCAAGGACTATATCGCGATTCCCAAGGCCAACGGCTACCAGTCCCTGCACACCGTGCTGATGGGCATGCACGGCGTACCCATCGAAATCCAGATCCGCACCCGTGAAATGGAGGCAATGGCCAACAACGGTATCGCCGCCCACTGGCTGTACAAAACCGACGGCCAGTCAACCAACGGCAGCCACACCCGCGCCCGGGAGTGGGTGCAGGGTCTGCTGGAGATGCAACAGCGGGCGGGTAATTCGCTGGAGTTTATCGAGAACGTCAAGATCGACCTGTTCCCCGACGAGATCTACGTGTTTACCCCCAAGGGCCGCATTCTCGAGCTGCCCCGCGGCGCGACTGCTGTCGATTTTGCCTACGCGGTTCACACCGACGTGGGCAACAGCTGCGTCGCATGCCGGATCAATCGTCGGCTGGCCCCCCTGTCAGAGCCCCTGCAAAGCGGCGAGACCGTGGAAATCCTGACCGCGCCCGGGGCCAGCCCCAACCCGTCCTGGTTCAACTACGCCGTGTCTGCCAAGGCGCGCACCAATATCCGGCATTTTCTCAAGAACCAGACCCGGGAAGATTCCGTCGCCCTGGGCCGGCGCCTGCTGGATCGCGCCCTGGCGGCATTCGAAAAGAGCCTCGACCAGCTGCCCCAGGAACAGCTGGCGGATTACCTCCAGCGCCACCACTACGAACAGCTGGATGATCTGCTGGAGCAAATCGCCAGGGGCAACCGCCTGCCGGCCATTACCGCCCAGCAATTGCTGGGCGGGCATGGTACCGACCCCACCCTGGCAGAGGGCGAGGTTTCCCCTGTTGCAATCCGCGGCACCGAGGGTTTCATGGTCAGTTACGCCCGCTGCTGTCACCCCATTCCGGGCGACCCGATCGAGGGCTATCTCAGCTCGGAGAAGGGCGTGGTCGTGCACCGGGAGCGCTGCAAGAACCTGGGAGACATGCGGGAAAAGAGCGAGCGCCTGGTTGCCCTGCGCTGGGACGAGATGGTCGAAGGCGAGTACTCGGTGGAATTGCGTATCGAGGTTGAGAATCGCCGCGGCATGATCGCCGTCATAGCCACCCGCATCAACAGCATGGGGGTCAACATCGAGAAGATCTCCACCGACGACAAGGACTACCAGTTCACCTATGTCGACCTCGAAATGCTGGTCCGCAACCGCGTCCACCTCGCCCACATCATGAAACGCCTGCGCGCCATCAGTTCAGTGCGCAAGGTCGCCCGGATCAAAAATTGACAGACAGGCCCCAACCACTACCCGCAGGAGAACAGCTGTGAGCAACCGCGCCGTCATTTCCACCCCCGATGCACCTGAGGCTATAGGACCCTATTCCCAGGCTATCAAGGTCGGCAACACTGTCTGGCTGTCGGGACAGATCCCGCTGGTGCCCGGTTCCATGGAACTGGTCAGCGGCGACATCAGCGCCCAGGCCCGGCAGGTTTTCAGCAACCTGGCTGCGGTGGCAGAGGCCGCGGGCGGCAGCCTGAACCACGCGGTAAAGATCAATATTTCCCTGACCAACCTCGACCATTTCGCCGCGGTCAACGAGGTCATGGCGAGCTTCCTGAATGAACCTTACCCGGCGCGCGCCTGCGTCCAGGTGGCCGCCCTGCCCAGGGGAGCGGACATCGAAGTCGAAGCCATTCTGGCGGTCTAGGCAGATTCGCAGGCGGCCTGCAGGGGCCACACCAAGCTCCGGGCGTTCAGCTCTCCCCGGCCAGGACTGCCCCGTAGCCACTGCGATAATCGGCGTAAATGAGTTTGTACCCACTGGCGTGAAGTAAGCGGTTACTACAGCGTTTGTGCCCGACTGGCATGGTTTCGCGTAATTTCGCATCGGATACCCCCGGTGGCTTTCCCGGCGTCGCCTCAACCCCCATCTGCGCGGCCAGCCAGGCCTCCACTTCAAACTGGGGCGCGGGCAGGTCATCAACCCCGTTGTAGACCCGTTCAATCCCCTGCCCCGCCTCGACCAGCCCCAGCAGGTGGCAGATAAACCCGGCACAGTCATCCCGGTGAATTCGATTGCTGAACCGCGGCGGCTGCTCCGGGCTCAACTCGCCGCGCCGTATTCTCTCCAGCAGGCGCCCGCCAGGATAGCCGTAGATTCCCGCAAAGCGCACCACGCTTACCCTGTGGGCCGAGCCCAACAGGGTCTGCTCCGCCGCAATGATTGCCAGCGCGCGCGGGTCATCGACTGAAAGTGGGCTGGTTTCATCCACCCAGCCGCCATCGCACTCCGCGTATACCCGGGTACTGGAGACGCTGAGTATCGCCCTGGGCTGGTGCTTGCCCAGCCCCGCCAGCAGGCTCTCCGCCGCCTGGCTGAAACCACGCTGGTAGCCCTCCACCGACCGGTCGCTCGGGTTGAAGGTGGCCACCACATAATCGGGTTTCAGCTCGGCGATGAATTCCGTACCTGCGGGCGTGGTGTAGTCGCCAGCTATGCCCTCGAAGCCCGCTGGCAGCTGCGAGGGGTCCCGCCGCAGTCCCGCCACTTGCCAGCCCCTGGCCTGCATGATCAGGCCGCTGCGACAGCCCAGATCGCCGCAGCCGACAAATAGAATGGAATTGCTCTTCATAATGCTTTCCCCCGCTGGTTACACTATACGCAGCCCGGTCCCAGAATTCTCACCATGACCCCTACAAATCTCCACCGCAAGATACGGCCCGACACCAGCGGACTCCCCGCGGTAACCAATCGCCTGTGGCAAACCCGGCCGTGACCGGTATTGCCAGCATACCGGTGCGGGAACTGCGGGGGGTGGGACCCAGGCTCGCAGCCAAGCTCGCGGATTACGGTGTGCACCAGGTGGAGGACCTGCTGTTCCACCTGCCGCTGCGCTACCAGGACCGGACCCGGGTCACGCCAATTGCCGCCGCCAGGGAGGGCGCCGACCTGGTGATAGAGGGGGAAGTGCGGGCCGCCGATATCGTGTTCGGCAGACGCCGCAGCCTCGTCGCCCGTATCCAGGACGGTACCGGCACCCTGACCCTGCGCTTCTTCCACTTCTCCGCGGCCCAGAAAGACGGCCTGCGCCCCGGTACCAGGCTGCGCTGCTTCGGCCAGGTCCGCCGCGGCAGCAGCGGGCTGGAAATGTTCCACCCGGAGTACCGCCCGCTGCAGGAGGGCGAACAGCCGGTAGAAGAGGCGCTGACGCCCATTTACCCCACCACAGCCGGTATCGGCCAGAACCAGTGGCGCTCACTTTGCGGCCAGGCCCTGGCCAGGCTTCGCCGCAACCCGCCACAGGATCTGCTGCCCCCGGGACAGCACCCCTACGACCTTGCCCGCGCGCTGGAATACCTGCATGCGCCGCCGCCGGACGCACCCCAGGCACAATTGCGGGAGGGGGAGCATGCGGCCCAGCAGCGGCTTGCGCTGGAGGAGCTGGTGGCGCATAACCTGTCCCTGCAGCGCCTGCGCCTGAGCCAGCAGGCTGACGGGGCGCCCACCCTGGTACCCAGGCCGGAGGTTTTCGCCCGCTTCCTGGCCAGCCTGCCCTTCGAGCCCACCGGCGCACAGCGGCGGGTGCTGGCGGAGATCGCCGCGGACCTGGCCAGGCCTGTTCCCATGCTGCGCCTGGTACAGGGAGACGTGGGCTCCGGCAAGACTCTGGTAGCCGCCGGCGCAGCCCTGCAGGCCATCGCCAACGGTTACCAGGTGGCCATCATGGCGCCCACCGAGATCCTGGCGGAACAACACTGGGGCAATTTCAGCAACTGGTTCCAGCCCCTGTCGATCCCCATGGAGTGGTTGAGCGGTCGCACCAAGGGCAAAAAAAGGGAAGCCGCGCTGGCGCGCATCGCCTCTGGCGAGGCGGGCCTGGTCATAGGTACCCACGCCCTGTTCCAGCAGGACGTGGCGTTTGACCGCCTCGGCCTGGTCATTGTCGATGAGCAGCATCGCTTCGGTGTGCACCAGCGACTCGCGCTCACCGGCAAGGCGGCGCCGGGCCAGGGCAGGCCGCACCAGCTGGTCATGACCGCCACACCGATCCCGCGCACCCTCTCGATGGTGGCCTATGCGGACCTCGACTGCTCCGTCATCGACGAATTGCCGCCGGGGCGCCAGGCTGTCACCACCGTGTTGATCGACAACAACCGCCGGGACCAGGTGGTGGAACGGGTGGCAGCGGCCTGCAACCGGGGCCGCCAGGCGTACTGGGTCTGCACCCTGATCGAGGAGAGCGATGCCCTGCAGGCCCAGGCGGCAGAGGCAACCGCCGCTGAACTGCAGCAGGCCCTGCCGGGGCTCGCCATCGGCCTCATCCACGGCCGCATGAAACCCGCTGACAAGGAGGCCGTTATGGCGGCCTTCAAGAGCGGCGAACTCGCCCTGCTGGTAGCCACAACCGTCATAGAGGTGGGCGTGGACGTGCCCAACGCCAGCCTGATGATCATCGAGAACCCGGAACGCCTGGGCCTGGCCCAGCTGCACCAGTTGCGGGGCCGGGTTGGCCGGGGCCGGGATGCGAGCCATTGCGTGTTGCTGTACCAGTCACCCCTGTCAGCTTCCGGCAGAGAGCGCCTGGGAGCGCTGCGAGACAGCTCCGACGGCTTTTATATCGCCGAAAAGGATCTTGAACTGCGGGGTCCCGGTGAGGTTCTGGGTACCCGCCAGACAGGCCTGATGGAATTCCGCATCGCCCAGCTGCCGGGTCACAGTCACCTGCTGGATGAGGTACAGCGCATCGCCGACCTGATCCGTCGGCACCATCCCGAGCTGGCCGACGCGCTGGTGCAGCGCTGGACCGGGTCGAAACAGGCCTTCGGCAACGTCTAGCCGAAGAGCTGGCGCCAGCGCTGCTCGAGGGCCGCGACCCCAATCTCCTCCAGGGTCGCTATATTGCGGGCGGGGATCTCCTGCGGGTCGCTGTCCTCGGCGAGCACCCGGGACAACATGTCCTCCCGCAGCAGGTGAATCAGCGGATAGGGTGAGCGGTTGCTGTAATGGCTGGCCGCGCCCGGCGGCTCCCCGGCGAACTGGTACAGCGGGTGAAAACTCGCCAGTTGCACCACACCCTCCAGACCCGCGTCGGCCAGCAGGCCCTGGGCTTCATCGAGAAAATCCAGGTATGTCTCGAAAACAGCAAAGGCTGCGGGAAACGCCAGCAGCGTGGTGGCTATCTCCTGCTCACTGCTGCCTTGCAGCAGGTCCAGTTCCCGCAGGAACCCGCGCCGGGCGGAGGCGATGTCGGCGGCATCGCAGACGGCTATACGCAAATTGTCCGCGCCCAGCAGCGGGCGCGCAAACGGACAGAGGTTCAGGCCGACGACAAGCTCCGCCAGCCAGGTTCGAATCCGGGCTTCTGCAACAGCCGGCGTCACCGGCCCCCCCGCCCGGGAACTCATCAGGCCATGATGGCAGGCAGTTCTTTTTGCAGCGCCATCTTCTCTTTGGTTGCCTCTCCGGTCAGGGCGAAGCCCAACAGCTTGCCGCCGGAGTCACGAAACTCCGCCTTCACGTTGCTGCCGTCCACCGCGATGATCCACTCACCCTCGGCCCCCGCAGCCGGCGGTGCCACCACGACCGGGCAGGCGGGGGTTTTGATAGTCACCGGCATGGCGGGGTAGCTGACCTCGGTGGGCTCTCCCGCCAGGGTCTTGCCAAGGGCCCTGGCGGCCGCCACCAGCGGGGCAACGTAGACCAGCACATGGCCTTCCACCTCGGCGCAATCGCCCATGGCATAGACGTTCGGAGCACTGGTTTCCAGCAGGCGGTTGGTGACGATGCCCCGGTTCGTGGCTATACCAGAGGCCTTCGCAAGACCGGTACGGGGGCGCACACCAACGGCGGAAACCACGATGTCGGCGGCGATCGTTGCGCCGTTGTTCAGGCTCACCAGGATGCCGCTGTCCGCCTTGTTGACCGCCGTCACCAGCGGCCCAAAGTGGAACTTTGCGCCTTTTGCTTCCAGTGCGGCCTGTACCGCCTTGCCCGCAGGTTCGGGCAACAGGGTCGGCAGGCAGTAGCCCAGTGGGTCCACGGCTTCCACTTCGAAACCACCGTTGATCAGGTCGTTGGTAAATTCACAGCCGATCAGGCCGCCGCCGATGATGCAGATCTTTTTGACCTTGTTCTTCGCGATAGCCGTGCGGAAGTCATCATAATCCAGCAGGTCATTGACCGAATAAACCAGCTCCAGCGCGTCGCCCTGGATCGGCGGGCTGATAACCTCGGCACCCACAGCCAGCACCAGCTTGCTGTAGTGGATAGCGGTCTGGGAATCTCCAACCTTGATCAGCTGTTTGGCGGTATCGATCTCATTCACCCGGGTCATGGTCCAGACACTGGCCTTGAGCATCCTCGCCATGCTTCCCGCGTCCAGCTGGGCCAGGTCATTGGCACTGTGGTTCTTGGTGTAACCGGTGGACAGCATGGGCTTGGAGTAGGAGCGACCGTCATCGGAGGTAATAAGGATGAGCGGGGTGCTGTCGTCGTGCTTGCGAAACTCCTTGGCCAGCCCGTAGCCCGCCAGCCCGGTCCCCAGAATAATTACCGGCGCATGCACCTTGTCGACGACCGGTTCCTCGTGGTGCGGGGTGTCGTCCACCGGCGCTTCCTCGAGCAGCTCGAAGTCCTCTTTCCCGACACCGCAGTCGGGACACAGCCAGTCCTCGGGGACGTCTTCCCATTTGGTACCCGGTGCAATGCCGTCGTCAGGCCAGCCTTCCTTCTCGTCGTAGATCAGGCCACAAACGATGCATTCGTACTTGCTCATATCTGTTCTCGCTCTGCTTTCCCCGGGGTCCCAACTGTTAACTGCGGGGTTGTGGTGAAAATTTTGATCGAAACACTATAGGGTTGTGAATGAATTGTGCAAGGGCTTTTGGCTCCCCGGCTCGCCATACGGACACCCGGGTCGGGCTTGCAAGGCCGTCCGGTATCACGCATCCTCGCGACTTCCACGGCAAGCATCGAGCCCGCCTTTCGTGCCCACGCGACACAGCCCACGCCAGATAGCCCGCGAGCCCCGGTGGCGGCCGGCCCGGCAATACACCGCCGCTGAACTGCCGCCTGCCCGGCGCTCCTGGCTGCTGGATGACGGTTCGCTGACGGTTCGACTTACCGCACTGGAAAGGGGCGAATTCAGGGTGCGGCGCCTCTCCCAGGAGTGGCAGCTGCCGCTGCTGTCCGAGAGCCGCTTGCTGCAGGTCTCACCGCGCCAACGGGCCCTGGTGCGGGAGGTGTGCCTGCTGCTGGGAGACCGGGCCGTGGTTTTTGCCCGCAGCGTCTTCCCGGTAGCCAGCCTCACCGGGGACCTTGCGCACCTGCGCCACCTGCAAAATAAATCCCTGGGCAGTATCCTTTTCGGGCACCCCGGTATGCGCCGCAGCCCCTTCGAGCTCGCCCTGATGGCGGGCGACAGCGATTACCTGCCCCCCCAACTGCGACAGGCGGAGCCGGCCTGGGGCCGGCGCTCACGCTTTGTTATCGGAGGGCGCAGCCTGATGGTGAGCGAGGTTTTCCTTGAAGGCTTCACCCCATGGACCTCGGTACTGGCGGTACACCGGGCCCGGCGCGGCAGTGTGCTGCCCCGTTAACGCTGCAATTATGGCCTCAACGCAGTAAGCTTGGCCGTTTCCGGGGCTGTCACAGAAAATCCCATGGCGAGTAACTCAAAAACCAGCGCTCTGCTGCAACTCATCCGTTTTGACAAGCCGATAGGCACCCTGCTGTTACTGTGGCCTACCCTGTGGGCGCTGTGGATTGCGGCCGGGGGGGTCCCCGACTACACCTTGCTCGCCATATTCATAGCCGGAACTTTCCTGACCCGCTCTGCCGGCTGCATCGTCAACGACCTGGCCGACAAGCGCCTGGACGGAGCGGTCAAGCGCACCAGCGGTCGCCCCCTGGTCACGGGAGCGGTGACTGAAAAAGAGGCCCTGGCACTGTTTGTCGCCCTGATGCTGCTGGCTTTCGTACTGGTACTGTTTACCAACACCCTGACCATACTGCTGTCACTGGCGGCGGTGCTGCTGGCCTCGACCTATCCCTTCATGAAACGCTATACCCACCTGCCGCAGGTGGTGTTGGGGCTGGCTTTTTCCTGGGGAGTCCCGATGGCCTTCGCCGCCCAGTCAGGCGAATTGCCCCCGGCGCTGTGGCTGTTGTTCCTGGGTAACCTGTGGTGGATAGTCGCCTATGACACCAAGTACGCGATGGTAGATCGGGACGACGATATACCAGCCGGCATCAAATCCACCGCCATCCTGTTCGGTCGCCACGATCGCCTTGCCATCGCCGTGCTGCAGTTGCTGTGCCTGCTGACCCTCTACCTGGCGGGGCGGGCATTTGCCCTGGGTACGTATTTCAACCTTTCCCTGCTGGTATCCGCCGGCCTGTTCGGCTACCAGCAATACCTGATTCGCAACCGTGAGCGCGACGCCTGCTTCAGGGCTTTTCTGCACAACAACTGGGTGGGCATTGCTGTTTTTGCGGGCATTGTCCTGCACTACGGTGTGTAAATGAGCGGGCCGGTAAATATCACTGCCGAGTTTCTCGGCAGCCTGGATGCGGTGACCGGTGCAGACTGGAATGCCGTGACCGGCACCGACTACCCCTTCCTGCGCCATGAATTCCTGCACGGACTGGAGCGGACCGGCTGTACCCTGGCCGAAACCGGCTGGCAGCCCTGCCACCTGGTGCTGCGCGATGACGCGGGCCTGCTGGCGGTCATGCCCACCTACCTCAAGTCCCATTCCTATGGTGAGTACGTCTTCGACTGGTCCTGGGCCGATGCCTGGCAGCGCAGCGGGCTCGAGTATTACCCCAAACTGGTGAGTGCGATTCCCTTCACTCCCGCCACCGGCCCCCGCCTGTCCATCCGCCAGGGCGCGGACACCGGGGCAACCTGGAACGCCGCACTGGAAGCGATCCGCCAGTTTGCCCGGCGGCAGGGCCTGTCCTCCTGGCACCTGCTGTTTCCGGAGGAGTCGGTCGCATCGCTGCTGGTGGAGGCAGGCCTGCACCGGCGCACCGCCACCCAGTTCCACTGGTTCAACCAGGGCTACGCCAGCTTTGACGACTTCCTGGCGGGGTTTACCAGCCGCAAGCGCAAAAGCCTGCGGCGGGAGCGGGCGCGGGTCGCCGAACAGGGGCTGACGCTGCGAACTTTTTGCGGCGATGAGATCACACCCCAACAGTGGCTGCAGTTTCACGGCTTCTATCAGCAAACCTATGCCAAGCGCAGTGGCCATGGCGGTTACCTGACCCGGGCGTTTTTCACGGAGACCGCGCCGCGCCTGGGCAAGCAGGTCATCATGGTACTGGCCTACCTCGAACAGCGGGCGGTGGCCGGCGCATTGTATTTTCGCTCGGGGGACACGCTTTACGGGCGTTACTGGGGTTGCGAACGGGAGTACGACTGCCTCCATTTCGAGGCCTGTTATTACCAGGGTATCGAGTACTGCATCACCCACGGCCTGAAAAAGTTCGATCCCGGCGCCCAGGGCGAACACAAGATCCAGCGGGGCTTTCGCCCTGTTCCCACCTGGTCGAATCACTGGATAGCGGACCCGCGCCTGTCCGCTGCGGTGGGTGACTTCACCCGCAGCGAGGCACAACACAACCAGGCCTACCTCGAGGGCGCGGCAACGCTGTTGCCATTCAGGGAAGCCCCGGACTGATTTTCCGGTAAGTCGCGCCGCCCTGGCCTAATTGCCACTTACTCAAGGGCGAAGACCGGCGCCGAAGCGAGTATGGCTTGTCGGGACTCGCCGTACATACATCCCTGTAGGCTCGTGTCCCGAACGCGGACCGGGCCATCCATGGCCTCCAACGGTCCCGCCAAGCCATACTCGCTTCGACGCCTACATGCTCAAATTCAACTTAAGTAAGCCCCATCAGGGCCAGGGCGGCTTGCTCTTGTGAGCCAGGGTGTGGGCGTGCTGCTCCCAGTTCCTGCCATCGAACTCGGTGATAGTCACGCTTACGGGCCGGGTGTCGAGGCAGTTTACGTTCACGTCGATGCCGTCCGGGTTGGAGCGCGGTGTATAGAACGGCTTGATGCCACAGTGGCGGCAGAATGTGTGCCTGGCCACGCCCGTATTGAAGGTATACGTGGCCAGCGCGTCCCTTCCCGCGAGCAGTTCGAACTGGCTGGCGGGCACTATCAGGTGCAGGAAACCGGCCTTGCTGCAAATGGAACAGTTACAGCGTTCCACCTCGAGATGCTCGGGGGCCTCGACCGCAAAGCGCACCGCGCCGCAATGACAACTTCCCTGGTAACGCATGGGTACCTCCGGAGCAGTGGCAGAAAAGCCCGCCGCTATGCCTTGTGCCAGACCAGCAGACGATTGTTCGCCGGCATTTCGTTATCCGCCTGCAGGCCGAAGCCGGCATCGGCTGCCAGGGCGTCCACCGCTTCGAAATTGCGAATGGCGCTGTCCGGGTGCTGCTGCGCCAGCCACTGGTCAAAGCGGGCATTGCTCTCACTGGTGTATTCGCCGCGGTAATTGAACGGGCCGTAGACAGCCAACACCACATCATTGCCGGCATGCCTGGCCAGGCCCGCAAAAAATTGTTCAACCGCGGCATAGGCCATGATGTGCAGGCTGTTGGCGGTGAACACGGCATCCGGCACGGTCAGCGGCCAGGGATCTGTGCGCACATCCAGCGCCGAGGGAGGCAGCAGGTTGACGCCCCCATAGGCGCTGCAGCGTGGACCCAGCAGCGCCAGGTTTTCCGGCAGCTCGGTAGGCTGCCATCGCAGCCAGGGCATGTGGGCGGCGAAGTGACAGGCATGCTGGCCGGTGCCGCTGGCGATTTCCAGCACCTGCCGCCGGTCGGCGAAGGCCTGGCGCAGCACCTGAAGGATGACGGCCTTGTTGTTTTCACATGCCTGGGAAAATGGCAGCGCTTCCGGGTTCACCCGGGCGTGTCCCGGGTGAACACCAGCTCGCGGGCAGTGGACTCCGCCTTGTTGTAGCGATAGCCGCCGGTCCTGAATTTCTTCAGGTCAGCAGGCTCGTTGAGTTCGCGCTCGATAATAAAGCGCGCCATCTGGCCCCGGGCCTTCTTGGCGAAAAAGCTGATGATCTTGTACTTGCCGCCCTTGAGATCCTTGAATACCGGCGTGATGATCTCGGCCTCCAGGGTGCTCGGCCGCACCGCCTGAAAATACTCATTGGAGGCCAGGTTCACCAGCACATTTGACCCGGATTTTTTCAGCTCACGGTTCAGCTCGGCGGCAATCGAGTCGCCCCAGAATTGATACAGGTTACTGCCGCCGCGGTTGGCGAACTTCAGGCCCATCTCCAGGCGATAGGGCTGCATCAGATCCAGCGGTCGCAGCAGGCCGTAGAGGCCCGACAGAATTCGCAGGTGTTTCTGGGCAAAGCCGAGCTGCGCGCTGCTGAGGCTGTCCGCATCCAGGCCGGTGTAAACATCCCCGCGGAAAGCCAGCACTGCCTGCTTGGCATTGTCCAGGCTGAAGGGCACACCCCAGTTCATAAAGCGCCGGTGATTGAGCTCGGCGATCTGCTCGCTGACGCCCATCAATTCGCGGATATCCGCTGGACTCAGCCCGCGGGCGTCTGCCACCAGTTCGGCCGAGCGCTCGAGAAAGCGGGGCTGGGTCGCCTTGCGGGTGGTGGGCGGGGTGTCGAAATCCAGCGTTTTGGCTGGTGAAATTACGGTCAACATCTCAATGAATCCGGTTAAGGGAGCTGCGCGGAATAAGTTTTCACGTCGGGGAAGTGGCTATGATACTCTGCGACACAATAATCAAAAAGACTTATCCGACATGCCTGTACTGCGCGCCTGTGTGCATTACATAGACATTTTCACTGATCGCAGCGGCCGCCTGCTGGCCTGGCTGGTACTGGCCATGGCACTGGTGACCACAGTCGTTGTGGTTATGCGGTACGGCTTCAACGTGGGCTCAATCATGGCCCAGGAAGCTGTCACCTATATGCATGCATGCCTGTTCATGCTCGGCGCGGCCTACGCGCTGAAACACGAGGCTCACGTGCGGGTGGATATTTTCTACCGCAGCTTCAGCCCGCGGGCGCGGGCCTGGGTAAACAGCATCGGGGGTATCGTCTTCCTGATGCCCCTGTGCGCCTTCATCGGGCTCTCCAGCTGGAACTACGTCAGTGAGTCCTGGATCATCCGTGAATCGTCACCGGAGCCCGGCGGCATTCCGGCGGTGTTCCTGCTTAAAAGCGTGATCCCCCTGATGGCCTTCAACCTGTTCCTGCAGGGCCTTGCGGAAACCCTGCGCAACGCACTGATCCTGGTAGAAGAGCCGGCGGCGTAATGGACTATATCTCGCTGTACATGTTCCTGGCGGTCTGCCTCCTGCTGATGCTGGGCTATCCGGTCGCCTTCACCCTGGCGGGCACGGCCCTGGCCTTCGCCGCAGGGGGGATTCTTGCCGGACATTTCGACGCCGGATTCCTGGCGGCCCTGCCCGCGCGTATCTTCGGCACCATGAGCAACGACACCCTGATCGCCGTGCCCTTGTTTATCCTGATGGGGGTGATCCTGGAGAAATCCCGGGTGGCGGAAGAGCTGCTGGGCAGCATGGCAAAATTGTTCGGCACCATGCGCGGCGGACTGGGTATCTCGGTGGTGGTGGTCGGTATGCTGCTGGCCGCCAGCACCGGTATCGTCGGCGCCACGGTGGTTACCATGGGCCTGCTCTCGCTGCCCAGCATGCTGCAGGCAGGCTACCGCCCCTCCCTGGCTGCCGGCACCATCTGCGCGACGGGTACCCTCGGGCAGATTATTCCACCCTCCATCGCCCTGGTACTGCTGGGCGACATTCTCTCCAACGCCTACCAGCGCGCCCAGCTCAATATGGACATCTTCAACCCCAAGACGGTGTCGGTGGGGGACCTGTTTGTGGGAGCGCTGATCCCGGGGCTGATGCTGGTGGCCATGTATATCCTCTACCTGCTGGTGTATGCCCGGCTGAAGCCCGACGCGGCGCCCCCTGCCGAGGTGGAACACACCACTTTCGGCGAGATAATGCAGGGCTTGCTGCCGCCGCTGATGCTGATTATGGTCGTACTGGGCTCTATTCTGTCCGGTGCCGCTACCCCGACCGAAGCGGCGGGGATCGGCGCCACCGGCGCACTGCTACTGGCGCTGACAAAGCGTCAGATGAGCGTGGCGCGGATGCGGGAGGTGGTGATCAACAGCATGGAGGTAACGGCCATGGTGTTCATGATTCTCATCGGGGCCGCGGTGTTTTCCCTGGTGTTTCGCGGTTTCGGGGGCGAGGAGCTGATCCACCATTTTTTCAACAGCCTTCCCGGGGGCGTTGCCGCCGCCACCCTGGTGGTGATGCTGGTCATCTTCCTGCTGGGCTTTATCCTGGATTTCATCGAGATCACCTTCGTGGTGGTCCCCATCGTGGGCCCCATCCTGCTGGCCATGGGAGTGGACCCGATCTGGCTGGGTATCATGATTGCGATGAACCTGCAGACCTCCTTCCTCACCCCACCCTTCGGTTTCGCCCTGTTCTACCTGCGGGGCGTCGCTCCCCCGGGCCTTACAACCAGCGCTATCTACCGGGGAGTGGTTCCCTTTATACTCATCCAGATTCTCGCCATGGCTGCCCTGTGGTACTGGCCCGCCATGGCCACCTGGTTGCCGACATTGCTGCAAAACTGACAAGCAACCACGTCACCTGACACAAAACTCCAGGGCTGCACCATGAACGATATAGATACCACGCCAATACCCCAGGGTGATCTCGCCCTGCAGACTGTGGCCATGCCCAAGGATACCAATGCCAGCGGCGACATCTTTGGCGGCTGGCTGTTGTCGCAGATGGATATCGCCGGGATGATCACCGCCAGCGACGTGGCGGATGGCAGGGTGGCGACCGTGGCCGTCGACGGCATGGCCTTCCTTACCCCCGTTCACGTTGGGGCCGTCGTATCCTGCTATTGCGATGTGCTGGAGATCGGCCGCAGTTCGATTCGCATCATGGTGGAGGTGTGGATCAATTCACCCCACGACGGCGAACCCCTGAAGGTAACCGAGGGAGAGTTCGTCTTCGTCGCCATCGATGAGGCCGGGCGCACCCGCGCCATCAAGAACTAGGGAGTCTCACTCTCAGCCGCCGGCGCATCGATGACCTGGTCCCTGGCGTTGATATAGGCCTGTTCGGAGATGTGGTGATAGTCCCGCACCCCGTCGTAGAATTTCTTGTAGGACGCATAGACCTTCGCCGCCATCGGGTCCTCCGCGATCAGCTGCTGTAAAACCGTCTCGCTGCCTCGATAAAGGGCCAGCAGTACATCGTCCGGCAGGCGCCTCAACTGCACCCCGTGATTGCTCACCAGGTCCTGCAGGGCGGCGTTGTTGCGCGCGGTAAATTCATCCAGCATATCCTGGTTGGCTGCGCGGGCGGCATAGGTGACTATGGCCTGCAGGTCCGGCGGCAGCTCCTCGAAAGCGTCCCTGTTAATGATAAACTCGAGCATCGAACCGGGCTCATGCCAGCCGGGATAATAGTAGTACTTCGCCACCTGGTGCAGGCCCAGTGCAAGGTCGTTATAGGGACCTACCCACTCGGTGGCGTCGATGACACCGGTCTGCAGCGAGGTGTACAGCTCGCCGCCCGGAATCCGCACCGCCGTGCCGCCCGCCTGGGAGAACACGTCACCGGCAAGCCCCGGAATACGCATTTTCAGGCCCTGCAGGTCCTCGACCGAGTTGATTTCCCGATTGAACCAGCCCGCCATCTGCACACCGGAGCTGCCCCCGGCAAAAGGTATGATGTTGAAGGGCGCATAGGTTTCGCGCCAGAGTTCCAGGCCGCCGCCGTAATGCAGCCAGCCGTTGGTTTCCTGGGCGTTCATGCCAAAAGGTATCGTGGTAAAAAAGACCGAGGCGGGTATCTTGCCTTTCCAGTAGTAAGCGGCGCCGTGACCGGCCTGGGCGACGCCCTGGGACACCGCATCGAAAATCTCAAAGGCCGGGACGATCTCCCCGGCGCCGTAGACATGTACCGTGAGACGACCGGCGCTCATTTCATCGACGTAGCGCGCGAAATTTTCAGGGCCGGAGCCCAGGCCCGGAAAATTCTTCGGCCAGGTGGTGACCAGTTTCCACTGGTATTGGCCGGCCAGCATTTCGGGCCCCGCCGCAACCGCATCCGTCTGCGCCGCGCGACCGCTTGCCCACAGGCCGACGGTCAACACCAGCGCCGCCACCAGTACGAGAATGATTAAGGGGGTATAACGCTGCTCGAATGAAGCTCCCGCCATGACCTGTTCCGTCCCCTGTTATTATGCCAGCCGCTTCTACATCAGCTGTAAATTGGCGTACTGCAGCACCAGCCATTTGCTGCCGTCGGTGTCAAAATTGACCTGCACCCGGGCGCTGGCGCCGCGCCCCTCGAAGTTTAGCACGACCCCCTCGCCAAAGATCTGGTGGTATACCAGCTGGCCCAGGTTGAGTTCGGTATCGGGCACCGCGGCCTGCAGAATACTGCTGACCGGGCGCGAAATAGTCGTTTGCAAACGCACCTCCTGCAACAGTTCGGCTGGAATTTCCCGGATGAAACGCGAGGGGGTATTGAGCGTTTCGCTGCCGTGCAGGCGCCGGCTCTCGGCGTAGGTGATCATCAATTTTTCCATCGCCCGGGTAATTCCGACGTAACACAGCCGGCGCTCCTCCTCCAGCCGCCCCGGTTCCTCGATCGACATCCGGTGGGGGAACAGGTTTTCCTCCATCCCCGCCAGGAAGACCAGCGGAAACTCCAGGCCCTTGGCGGAGTGCAGTGTCATCAACTGGACGCTGTCCTCGTGCTCATCTGCCTGGGCGTCACCCGCATCCAGCGCCGCGTTATCGAGGAACTGCTGCAACGGTGACAGATCGTCGTCCTCCGCCACAAACTGTTTCGCGGCGCTCACCAGTTCCTCCAGGTTCTCCACCCGGGCCTGGCCCTTTTCCCCTTTTTCCTTCTGGTAGAACTCGATCAGCGTCGAGCCCTGGATCACATGCTCGACCACTTCCTCGAGCAACAGCTCATCGGTGCCCGAGTCCAGTTCGTTGATCAGCGCCACAAAACCCTCGAGCGCGCCGAGCGCGCGAGCGGGCAGCAGTTTTTCGGCAATGACCGCCGCAATCGCCTGCCACAGGGATATCTCCCTGCCGCGGGCACAGTCGCGCACCACATCCAGGGTCTTGCCGCCAATGCCCCGGGGCGGTGTGTTGATTACCCGCTCCACCGCGGCGTCGTCGCCGCGGCTGAGCAGCAGCCGCAGGTAGGCCAGGGCGTTGCGGATTTCCATGCGCTCATAGAAGCGCTGGCCACCGTAGATGCGGTAGGGCATCTGGGCGCGAATCAGCGCCTCTTCCAGCACCCGGGACTGGGCATTGGAGCGGTAGAGTATCGCCACCGAGGCGCGCGCGTTACCGTTGCCCGTCCACTGCTCGATCTGCTCGACGATAAAGCGCGCCTCGTCCTGTTCGTTGAAGCCCGCGTAGAGAGTAATGGGCTCGCCGGATTCACCGGCGGTCCACAGCTCCTTGCCAAGGCGTCCCTGGTTATTGGCGATCACGCCGTTGGCCGCCCGCAGGATTGTCTGGCTGGAGCGGTAGTTCTGCTCGAGGCGCACGGTTCGGGTCCCGGCAAAATCCTCGGTGAAGCGCTGGATGTTCTCGATTTTGGCGCCGCGCCAGCCGTAGATTGACTGGTCGTCGTCGCCCACTGCCACCACGGGGATGTGCTTGCCGGCGAGCACCCTCAGCCAGGCGTACTGGATCGTATTGGTATCCTGGAACTCGTCCACCAGGATCTGGCGAAAGCGGCCCTGGTAGTGCTGCAGTACCTCGGGGCTTTTCAGCCAGAGTTCATGCGCCCGCAGCAGCAGCTCGGCGAAGTCCACCATGCCGCCACGCTCACAGGCCTGTTCGTAGGCGCGGTAGACCTGCAGCATGGTGTGGGCAAACAGGTCGCCGTGGGGGGGCTCGATATGGGCCGCGCGCAGCCCCTCGTCCTTTTGTGCATTGATATACCACTGGGCCTGCCGCGCCGGCCAGCGGGACTCGTCCAGTTCCAGCTCCCGGCACACACGTTTGACCAGCCGCAGCTGGTCATCGCTGTCGAGAATCTGGAAGTTTTGCGGCAGTCCCGCCTCTTTCCAGTGGGCCTTGAGCAGGCGGTGAGCCAGGCCGTGAAAGGTGCCCACCCACAAGCCGTGAGAGGAAACCTGCAACATCTCCTCGATCCGGCCACGCATCTCCCGGGCTGCCTTGTTGGTAAAGGTCACCGCGAGAATGGACCAGGGCGAAAAACCCTCGGCCCGAACCAGCCAGGCTATGCGGTGCACCAGCACCCGGGTCTTGCCACTGCCGGCCCCGGCGAGCACCAGCATATTCTGGCTGTCCGCAGCCACCGCGTCGCGTTGGGCCTCATTGAGGGGAGAGAGAATATCGGATACATCCATTCCCGCATTCTAACCAAATTAGCCCCGGGCAACACGGCCCGGAACGTGCCGCGGCAAAATATGTGAGTGCTAACCCGGGCCCTGAGGAGGCGCTACACTAGGGTGAGCGGGTAGTGTCTGCTACTATTTGCCAGTTTTCTGCGCACACAGGCTCTACCTACCTATGAACGACAACGACTCCCGCAACAAACTCGCCGGTAACAGGCGAGGGCCCGACTCCACCACCGGCGAGCCCGAGGATCCGGCACCTCGCCAGGGGCGCCGGGAGCCGGTTTTTACCGATTTCGATGAAGAGGAGGACTACGAGGAAGCGGAGCGGGATACCGATTACGCCGCGGCCTACGAGGACGAGCCGGAGGAGGAAGAGGACTATCTCGACCCGCTGGAGGACGAGGATGGGGATACCGCCACGCAGTGGCAGGTGCTGGGTGCCACCACCGCAGCCGCGGGCACCAGAAACCCATGGGCAGTAGAGGAGGATTCAAAAGCAGAAGCGGCGAGCGTCGACGAAGAGGACCCCGTAAACCGGGATACCGACGACGACTGGGACGAGTACGATGAAGAGTACAGCGATGAGCCGGAAGATCTCGAGGAGGAGCGCGAGGAAAGGTCTCACGGCTGGCCTATCGGCCTGATCATCGTCGGCATCGTGGCGCTGCTATTACTTGCCGCCGGGGGCTACGGGGTAATCCAGCAGCGCTCGGCAACCCAGGACGAAATCCGCCAGCTGCAGGCAGCTCTCGCCACCGCAGCCAGCCCGGCGGAGGTAGCCGCCAGCAGGGACGCCCTGCGTGAGCTCGAGCAGCGCTATACCCGCAGCGAGGCCACGATCGACGCCCTGACCCTGGAAAACCGGCGCCTGACCGACACGGTGGCGGGACTTGAAAAGCAACTGGCAGCACAACAGTCGGCCCCGGGGCGGGTCGCGGGGTCGGAGCCGTCCGCGGCAAAGCCGGCAGCGGCCTCCCCCAAACCCACGCCAGCGCCCAAACCTGCCGCCGCCGCGGCACCTAAGGCGGCACCCAAAGCTGCCCCCAAACCTGCCGCTAAACCAGGCGGCCCGGCGGCGGCCACCGGGGGTAACTGGTTTGTGAATTTCAGCTCTTACGGTCAGCGCAGTGTCGCCGAGAGCTGGGTCAATAAACTGCAGCCCTCGAGCGGCAAGGTAATCGTAGCGAGCGCGGTCAAGGACGGTCGGACGTTATACCGGGTGCGCGTCGTGGGCCTGGCCGACCGGGCCCAGGCACAGAAAGTGGCCGGCGAGTTGCAGGCCGCCCACCGGGTACCGCCTCTGTGGGTGGGCCGGGAATAGTTTGGCGCCAGGGCCTGTTCACACTCACTGAGTCGGGGTGAACAGGCCCTGGACTCTTGGCAGGGGCAGGTTGTCCTGTTAATGTTTTCCCGTCAATTACGGAAGGGCTTGTTATGAAGAGTTTGAAGTTTGCATTATTGGGTCTGGCACTGGGTGGAACAGTAGCCATGGCGGAAGATTGCGTTGCACCTGACGCGCCTTCAATCTCCGAGGGCGAAGAGTCCACCCTGGAGCAAATGCTTGCATCCCAGAAAGCCGTGAAGGAGTTCCAGGCCGCCAACCTCGAATACATGAGCTGCCTCGAGCCCAAACTCACGGCAGCCGAGGCCGCCGCCAAGGAAGGGCAGGAGGGCGCGGTCGAAAGCTACCAGAAGATCCAGGAAACCTATAACGCCGCGGTTTCCCGCGAGGAAGAGGTGGCCACCAAGTTCAACAACGAAATTCGCGACTACAAAACCGCCAACCCGAGCTGATCCCGCTCAGTGGCAGTGGCCGCGCTGACAAGCGCGGCCCTGTCGCCACCGGAACACGCTCACCCGAACCCCCCCGGACATGCTTACGCCTGCCATAGCGCAAACATGCCCAGGGGCGATTTGGTATAGGCAACAGTGACAATATAGAAAGCTGTAAACAGCGCCGCTGCAAATGCGGCGATACGCACTGCCCGCGTTCTGCCAAATCGAAACGCAACCATTCCCAGGCCGATATACAATAACAGTGCAGCAAGCTTCGCGCTCAGCCAGCCAGTGGCCAAAGGGTTGGCCTGCCAGACAAGCAGCATGCCGATGGCGGAAGCCAGCAGCAGCGTATCCAGCAGGTGGGGTAGTACCCGGGTGAGGCGCGAGCGCAAGCGCGAGTCTTCGATGATCATCCAGTAGCCGCGCAGGGTGAAGCCTGCGATGGACAGGAAAGCGCAGCTGACGTGCATCGCTTTCAGCAGTTCATACGTCGCCATTACCCGATTCCCTGCACAAGGCGCTGCCGCCGGTAAAAGCAAACAGGGCACACCCTGATTACTGTAAATGACGTTAGCAGACTTGTTTTTGGTATCAAACTGTTTTGTGTATCCCCGGTTCCTGCCTGTACCCGGTAGCTGGAATTCGGCCGGGTCAATCGGCTAAAAATAGTACCCGAGCTCGAACTGCAGGTAGTTTTCGTTCTCATAGATTCGCAGGGGGTTGTCGGCGGCTACATTGGAGACCCCGCGAGCTTCTATGGACGCCTTGAAGGCATTGCCGATGCGGCGGCTGGCCTCAAGGTAGAAATAACGCGAGCGGTCATCCACGTCCTGCACCACGGCAGCGATAAGTTCCGTGGAATTAATGTCGTTCAAACCTACCCTCAGGCCGAGGCTGATGTCGTCATCATCATCGTCGGTGGCGACTATCAGCGCACGCTGGTCGAACAGGTACTCGCTGATGATGCCTACGTCAACACCAGTGCCCCGAATATCAAAAAATGTGTATTCGAAGCCAGCTGCCCCGGAGAAAAAACTCTCCTGTGGCGCGTCGCGGTAGATAGCTTCAAATTTCAGTAACCAGGCATCAAAGGTTCCCTGTATATCCACGCCGGTCTGGTTGATGATGTCATAGACAGGTATCAGCTCTATCTGTCCGTCGGCCTTTATCTCAAATAATCCCGGGTCAACACGTGGTTCCCTGCTGGTGCCGTAAAACTGGTAAGCACCCATGTCCCAATTGCCGACACTGTTGGACCAGCGTACCGCGAAGTCCGTGTGCCACTGCTCGGCACCCGAATCGTAGATCGCCTTGCTGTTGCTGATTGCGGGTGAAGTGCCGGGTCTGCCATTGGGGCCGGGGAACACACGCTCCCTGAAGTACGGCAGCAGGAACAGGTCCAGGGCACCCCAGTCCCTGACCAGGGTAAGGTTGACCAGCGGCTGCCCCAGCAGGTCTTCCTCGTCAGGGTTTTCAGCCAGGTTCACCTGGTTGATGATGTTGACCACATGCACGGTCTCGGTAACACCCCAGAATACCCGGCTGATACCCACGGTCAGCTCCCAGTTTTGTTCCACCTTCTGCCAGTTGAGTTCGCGGATATCGCCCTGGGTGCGATCGTCATCGTGCTCGTCCCAGCGATAAAAGGGAGTGAATGTGAAACTGTCCCGGGAGTTGCTTACGGGGTAGTAAAACTCCAGTTCGGCGGCCAGGGAGGTGTCACTGTCCGCCAGGCCCGGTCGGGTACCATCGTCAGTGAAGTAACGATACTGTGCACTCGTGTCGCCGGACAGTTGCACATCACCCGGATCCAGGGCTCCGGCCGGTATAGTGCACAAACCGATGCACACACCTGATGCCACGCGAATGAGCGGGTGGCGGGGCACGGCCTACCTGGCGCGTTTCAGCGAGTTCTGGTCGAAATCCCTGGGCGTGAGGCCCAGGCCGAACGCGATACTGGTGTAATTCAGGAGAGTGACTTTGCCGGTTTCGTGATTGCTCATCCTGGAGTGCATGGGACGCCAGAAACGACCGTCAAACAGCTGGTAATCACTCATCAGCAACGTTTTGAGATGCTCACCTGCCAGGTCGAAAAATTCGATGCGCTGCACCCTGTACTCAGACTGGTCATGCCAGACTTCCAGGCGGGAATAGCCCGTATATTCGTAGACAGGTATCCACTCGGACACAAAACACTGCAAATCGCCGCAGGGTTCGTCACGCAGGTACTTGTATTGATACTTGTCCAGCTCAAAAGAGCTCATGTCTTCGAAGGCGAGCTCACTTCCCATAAAGGGTCCGGACTTGTTCCTGGAGGAAATGCGCTTTACCCGCTTCAGCGCCGGCAGGTAGATCCACTGGTCGTCGGGTTCCAGCCCGTGGCTGTAGGTCAGCAGGGCGGTGCCTTTGACATCGGCCGGCTCATCGAAAATGGTGAGGCTCCAGTCACCGTCGCCAGCCTGCTCCAGGGTCCGCAGGCGCAGGGTACGGGTTCGCTCCCTGCCTTTGGCGTCCAGCAACACCATTGTGAGAGTCTCCTCACTGTCACCGAAGCCGCTATAGCGCCGGTCCGCTTCCACGGCTATTTCGGTGCCGCGCCCAGCGGCGCCAGCGGGCTCACCTGGAGCGGCTCCTGCATGTGATACAAGGCTCATGCCCAACAGGGCGGATGATATGAAATGCGTAAAGGTTTTTCCGAAAGACACTATTGTACCTGTTTGACGGTAGGGTTATGGGATGCGCGCCACAGGCGTTGTTGCATGGGAAACCGGTGTCGGTTGCTCGCGCTCTGCACCAAAGGGCTTGAATACCAATATCAGCGCTGGCAGTAAGAACAGGTCAGCCAGCAGGGCGGTAACCACGGTGACAGACAGTAATATACCGAAGCTGGCGAGTACTGCCATGTCCGAAGCGAGGTAAACCAGAAATGACAGCGACAGGATGATCGAGGTAATCATTACCGGGCGTCCGACGCTCAGCAGGCCGATGCTGATGGCCTGCTCGTAGTTGCGACAGCGTATGAACTCCTTGCGGATACGACTTGTCATATGCACGGTATCATCCACCGCGATTCCAATGGCGACCGTGGCGAGCAGCATCCGCAGGTAATCCAGGTGCATACCAATGGCGCCCATAGCACCGAGGATCAGGACCACAGGAAACAGGTTCGGAATCATCGCCAGCATACCTACCTTGAGAGAACGAAAAGCCAGGCAAAGGATGCCCGCAATGAAGGCGAATGCCAGCAGGTAGCCCTGAATCTGGCTCTGGGCAATGTAGTCGCCCATCTTCAGCCATAACAAACCAATGCCGGTGATTTCTATGCTCGCCCCGGGCGCCGGGTTTTCCGCCAGGTAATCCTGCAACTCCTTTATCAAACCGCCAACCACTGCGGAATTCACCATAGTGACCCGCAACTCGAGCGTGGTGCGCTGATAATCGCCGCTGACATAGTCCTCCAGCTCACCGCCCCCGGATATCTCGTACATGAGCAGGTACTGCGCAATGAGCTCGTCGCTGTCAGGCAGGCGATAGTAGCTCGGGTCGTCGCCGTGGAAGCTCTGGTTGATATCCTTGAGAATGTCCACGATGGAATAGCTTTTGCGCACCAGGGGCGATTCTTCCGCCCTGGCCTGGAGTGCCTCGAGGTGGGAGAGAATTTCCGCGGATTTGATCGCCTCGGGTTGCTCCGCCTCGTAGATAAAGACCACGTTCAGCATCCCACCCATCACCTCCTGGATATAGTCTGCATGTTGGCGGAACTCTGTATGCGGTTTGAAGTCCTCCAGGAAGCTGAAACTGACCTGCAATTTACTGGCGCCCGCCAGGGAAGCCGCCAGCACGATGGCCGAGACTGCCAGGATGCCATAGCGGTATTTGAGATTGACCGCCACCAGCGAGCTCAAAAACCTCTGCAGCTTGTCTGATGCCCGCTTCGGCGCGGTGGGCGCGTTGAGAGCGGTATTTTTGCCCAGTGACATGATGCAGACCATAACGGTTATCGAGGCGACGAAGGTCAGCATGACGCCGAAACCAATGTATACGGCCATTTCAGCCAGGGCCCGCAATTTGGAGCCGCTCATGACCAGGAAACCGATGGCTGTTGTTACAGCAGCCAGCAGGCAAGGCACTGCCACGTTTTCGAGAGTCTGGCGAATTGCGTCGCGGCGCAGCACACCTGCGGCGCGCAGGCGATTGAATTCGCTGATCAGGTGAATCGACTGGGCCACTCCGATGGCGGTCAGCAGGGTGGGTGCTATCAGGAACAGGAGACCGATTTTGTAACCGAACAGGCCCATGAAGCCAACGGTCAGAATCAGCGACACCAACACTACCGACAGGGGGCCGAACAGCCCCAGCAACTGCCCACGAAAACAGATCATCGTGATAACGGCTACAAGGGCAATCGACAGCAGGGTCAATAAACCGGATGAATCATTGGTGGTCTGGTTGTAGGCGGCGTTCAGGGGAACATCACCGGACCACCAGAATTCGATGCCGTCGTACTCCGGGCGGCTGAGTATCTCGAGTATACGAGCCTGACTGGCCTGCGGGTAAAGGTTGTCCAGGCTGTCCCCTTTAGCGGGGTCAAGGCGGATGCTTTCCAGCGGATCGCTACTGGTAGCGCTCATTTCCAGGATGATACCTCCGTGAGCGCCATCCCGACTTATCAGCGCATCCTCGTATATCGGTTTTTTCCGCATCGCCGCCCCGTGCACGAGCAGGTCGTCCTGGCTGGCAGGCATGTCCTGGCCGAGCTCGGTAATTTCGAGAAAGTCGTCCTCTGCCTGCATGAATTCCACGTTGGTAAGGCTGGTGACCTCGCGCACGAACGGGACTTCTCTCTCGAGTGCCTGGGTGAGTCGGGAAATTTTACGCATGGTCGACAGATCGAAAGGGCCGTTTGCATTGCCGGGCACCCGGTATACCAGGTAGGCGATCTCGTCCGAGCCAAAGTCCTCCTGATAGCGGATGTAGGCGTTGTAGCTGGGATCAGTGGCATCAAAAAACGCATCAAAGCTGTTGTCGGTGCGAATACCAGCCGCCAGGAATATGGCCGCCGTCAGCATAGCCAGCACCAGGGCGAATACGACCAAACGATGGCCGTACATCCACAGTCCGAGCCGACCGAAGAAGCGGTCGAGTGTGTTTAGTTGTTCGGTAGCATGCGGGTCGGACACCAGTCGTCCTTTAGGAGAGTTCCTGACTGGATCAGTATACCTGCCGCGAGACCAGCGCCGAAACCGCCGACAAGGCCCCGGTTTGTGCAGGCTATCCCGTGTCCCGGCTGCGGCACCTGAACCGGGTGTGAAAGGGGCCCAACGAGGCTCAAGCTATAGTGGGGCACTACAGAATCATGCGCCGGACAGATTTGGCTATTCGACAGTCACAGATTTCGCCAGGTTGCGCGGCTTGTCCACATCCGTCCCTTTCTGCAGGGCGACATGGTAGGAAAGCAACTGCAGGGCCACCGTGTAAACGATCGGCTTGATCACTTCCGGACAGTGGGGCATGGGCAGTACGTGCACCCGGGCCTCGCTCTCAAAGCCCGCCTGCCGGTCCGCAAAGACATACAGTTCACCACCGCGGGAGCGCACCTCTTCCAGGTTGGACTTCAGCTTTTCCAGCAGGTCGTCGCTGGGCGCCACCGCCACCACCGGCATATCGTCATCCACCAGTGCCAGCGGACCGTGCTTGAGCTCACCCGCGGGATAGGCCTCCGCATGGATATATGAGATCTCCTTCAGCTTGAGAGCGCCCTCCATTGCAATCGGGTACTGGATACCCCGGCCGAGAAACAGGGCGTGATGCTTGGGAATAAAGGCCCCGGACAGGCGCTCGATAGCGCCGTCCAGTTCCAGGGTCTGTTGCACATAGTCCGGCAAGCCCTGCAGTGCGAGCATTACTTCCTGCTGCTTTTGTTCTGTCATCGCGCCGCGCCGACCCAGGGCGAGCGTAAGCAACAGCAGACCAACCAGCTGGGTGGTGAACGCCTTGGTCGAAGCCACCCCGATCTCCATGCCCGCCTTGGTGAGGAAAACCAGGTCACTGTCACGCACCAGGGAGCTGTTGGCCACATTGGCGATAACCAGGCTGGCGACGAACTCATCCTCGCCCGCATTTCGCAGGGCCGCCAGGGTGTCGGCGGTCTCGCCGGACTGGGAAATTGTGAGCAGCAGGGTGTCAGGCCGGGTCACCCGCTTGCGGTAGCGAAACTCCGAGGCCACCTCGACCTGGCAGGGGATGCCCGCCAGTTCCTCCAGCCAGTAGCGGGCCACCATCCCCGCGTGAAAGCTGGTGCCACAGGCGACGATCTGCACCGCCCTGACCCGGTCGAACACCGCGGCGGCGCCAGCGCCGAAGCAGTCATCCACTCCCGGCAGCCCCGCCGCCTGGGCGAAGGTAGCCGCCAGGGCCCGGGGCTGCTCGTGAATCTCTTTGAGCATGTAGTGATCGAAGCCGCCCAGGTCGGCGACTTCCACCGCCTCGGAAATAAGTGTCTTCTTGCGCTCCACTTCAGCACCCGACTCATCAAAAATCTGCACTGATGAGGGTGTTATCAGCACCACGTCTCCCTCCTCGAGGAAGATGAAGCGGTCGGTGACCTGGCGCAGTGCAAGCTGGTCCGAGGCGAGGAAGTTCTCCCCGATCCCCACTCCGATAACCAGCGGGCTGCCCTTGCGCGCGGCAACGACCTGGTCCGGGTGTTCATTATCCACAACCGCCAGGGCGTAAGCGCCCTCCAGCAGACCCACCGTATCCTGCATGGCGGTGAGCAGGGACTTGCCCTGTTGCAGGGCGCGGTGCAGCAGGTGTACCACCACCTCGGTATCCGTGGCAGAGGCGAACTCGTAACCCTGCCCCTGCAGTTCCTCCCGCAGGGCCGCGTGGTTTTCAATGATGCCATTGTGTACCAGGGCCAGGCGCTGGCCCGAGATGTGGGGGTGGGCATTTACCCCGGAGGGCTCACCGTGGGTGGCCCAGCGGGTATGGGCGATACCGGTACAGCCCAGTACGGGACGCATTTTCTGGGCTTTTTCCAACTCGCAAACCTTGCCCTGCTGTTTGTGCAGTTGCAGGTTGTGCTCATTGTCCACCAGCGCCATACCGGCGGAATCGTAGCCGCGGTATTCCAGCCGGCGCAGGCCCTCCAGTAGTATTTCGGATACTTCCCGCCGCGCGGCAGCGGCAACAATGCCACACATATTCAGTCCTCTGTCTTTTGCTTGCCCGGCCGTTGCCAGCCTTCGATATTTCGCTGGCGGGAACGACTCACGGCGAGCTCATCCCTGCCTACCGCCCGGGTAATCGTGGAGCCGGCGGCTACAAAGCCCTGCTCGGCTATCTGCAGTGGGGCGACCAGGGTACTGTTGGAGCCGACAAACACTCCTGGCCCGATTTCGGTCTTGTGTTTGTTAACCCCGTCGTAATTACAGGTGATCGTGCCGGCCCCGATATTGACGTGGTCACCCATGACACAGTCGCCGATATAGCTCAGGTGATTGACCTTGCTGCCCACACCGATATCGGCTTTCTTGGTCTCGACAAAATTACCAACCCGCGCACCCTCAGCCAGGGTTGTACCCGGGCGCAGCCGGGCGAAAGGCCCGACACTGCAGCGCTCGCCTATGTGCGCCTCCTGCAGATGGCTCATGGCGTGAATTGTTGAGCCCGCCGCCACTGTCACATCCTGGAGTACGCAGTTGGGCCCGATTTCCACCCCGTCACCGAGGCTCACCTCACCCTGGATCACCACGTTGACGTCTATGCTGACATCCCGGCCGCAGCTGAGTGTGCCCCGTATATCCAGCCGGTTGGCGTCAGCCACGGCCACACCGGAGCGCATCAGCTCCTCCGCCTGGCGGCGCTGGTATTCCCGCTCCAGCTGGTTCAGTTGCACCCGGTCGTTTACCCCCAGTATTTCAAGTTCTGAAGCCGCCTCGCAGGAGGCGATGGTCCTGCCCTCCTGAACTGCCAGGCTGAGGATGTCCGGCAGGTAGTATTCGCCCTGTTTGTTGTTGTTACCGACCCGCGGCAGGTATTGCATCAGGTCCCGAGCGGGGGCGGCCAGCAGGCCGGTATTTATTTCACGAATTTCGAGCTGGGCAGCGCTTGCGTCCTTTTGCTCTACCACGCCCACCAGCGCCCCGGCGGAATCCCGCAGGATTCTGCCGTAACCGGTGGGATCACTTAATTGCGCCGTTAACAGGGCCGGGCCGGAGGCGGCAGCAGCGACCAGGGCTGCGAGCGTGTCGGTGCCGATCAACGGCACATCGCCGTAGAGCACCAGCACGGTGCTGTCTGGAGACAGGGCCGGTACCGCCTGCAACACGCCGTGGCCAGTGCCCAGTTGCTCGTGCTGCACTATCCAGTTCACCGGAAACGCGGCCAGCTGGTCCCGGACCTGCTCGGCACCGTGGCCTATAACCACATGGACCGCGGCCGGTTGCAGGGAGAACGCCTTTGTAATCACATGCTCCAGCAGGGGCCGCCCCGCCAGCGGGTGCAGCACCTTGGGCAGGCTGGACTTCATCCTCGTACCCTGCCCGGCGGCAAGGATAATCACTTCTAACTGCATAACGTGTTACCGGGTAGTTGCATAATTCAGAGGCTACTGTCGTTCAACTGGGCGACACGACTGCACCTGAGTGAGACATGATAGACAGCGATGGAGGTAAAAGTACGTTAATTGTCAGAATTTTTGCCGAAATTGTGAACCCGGCGACAAAGCCCCGGCGACGGTCACCGGATTCCATTAAACGGCGCAAAAAAAACCCCGGCATGGCCGGGGTATTTAGGGCGAGCGGGCCATGGCCCACAGGTCCTCAGCCGCGACCGGCTCGATTGCGCATTTTGCGCAGTGTCGCCAACTGTGCGGCGGCCTCGGCCAGCTGCGCCGAGGCGCGGCCGTAGTCGAAATCTCCGGTCTGGTTAGCCAGGGCGTGCTCGGCTTCCTTACGGGCCTCCTCAGCGGCGGCCTCGTCGACATCCGTCGCCCGGATAGCCGTATCGGCGAGAATGGACACCACCCCCGGCTGTACTTCCAGGAATCCGCCGGAAACATAATAGACCTGCTCCTCGCCATTCTGGGCGACGATTCGAACCGGTCCGGGCTTCAGCGAGGTGAGCAGTGGCGCGTGACCGTAGGTCACACCCAGCTCACCCAGGTCACCGGTTGCCACCAGCATTTCGATCAGCCCGGAGAACATTTCCTCCTCCGCACTGACGATATCGCAGTGTATTGTCATGGACATTGCTTTGTCCTCTCTAAAGCTCGTTACTTCAGCTTCTTGGCTTTCTCGACAGCTTCTTCGATGCTGCCGACCATGTAGAACGCCTGCTCGGGCAGGTGATCGTATTCGCCCGCCAGGATACCGTTAAAGCCCGCGATCGTGTCCTTGAGGGAAACGTACTTGCCGGGAGACCCGGTAAACACTTCCGCCACGTGGAAAGGCTGTGACAGGAAACGCTCGATCTTACGTGCGCGGTTAACCGTCTGCTTGTCTTCCTCGGACAGTTCGTCCATACCCAGGATCGCGATGATATCCTTGAGCTCCTTGTAGCGCTGGAGCACGGACTGCACACCCCGGGCGGTTGAATAGTGCTCGCTGCCGATGATCAGGGGGTCGAGCTGGCGCGAGGTCGAGTCGAGCGGATCCACCGCGGGGTAGATACCCTTGGCGGCGATATCCCGGCTCAGTACCACGGTCGAGTCGAGGTGGGCAAAGGTCGTTGCAGGGGACGGGTCAGTCAGGTCATCCGCGGGAACGTATACCGCCTGGATGGAAGTAATGGAACCCACCTTGGTTGAGGTAATCCGCTCCTGCAGTACGCCCATCTCTTCCGCCAGGGTGGGCTGGTAGCCTACCGCGGAGGGCATACGACCCAGCAGTGCCGATACCTCGGTGCCCGCCAGGGTGTAACGGTAGATGTTGTCGATGAACAGCAGTACATCGCGGCCTTCGTCGCGGAATTTTTCCGCCATCGTCAAGCCGGTCAGCGCCACGCGCAGGCGGTTGCCGGGGGGCTCATTCATCTGGCCGTAGACCATCGCAACCTTGGAGTTGCTGAAGTTCTCGACATCGACAACCTTGGACTCCTGCATTTCGAAGTAGAAGTCGTTACCCTCACGAGTACGCTCACCCACACCGGCAAACACCGACAGGCCAGAGTGCTCGGTTGCAATGTTGTTGATCAGTTCCATCATGTTTACGGTCTTGCCCACGCCGGCACCGCCGAACAGGCCGACTTTACCGCCCTTGGCGAAAGGACATACCAGGTCGATAACCTTGATGCCGGTTTCCAGCAATTCCTCAGAGGCGGCCAGCTCTTCATAGGTCGGCGCCTTGCGGTGAATCGAGGCGCGCTCTTTCTCGCCGATGGGGCCACACTCGTCGATAGGATTACCCAGCACGTCCATAATCCGGCCGAGGGTCTCGATGCCGACGGGCACGGAGATGGGGTCGCCGGTGTTTTCCACCGCCAGCCCGCGGCTGACGCCTTCAGACGAACCCATGGCAATTGTACGCACCACACCGTCACCCAACTGCTGCTGTACTTCCAGGGTGAGGTCTTTTTCGGTGACTTTCAGTGCATCGTATACCTTCGGTACGACATCGCGTGGAAACTCCACGTCGATAACCGCGCCGATAATTTGTACGATTCGTCCGCTGCTCATGTTCGGATCCTCTAGATCAAAGTTCAATTCTGTTTTGCCCCGGCCCCAGCCCCACGCTGGCTGTTGACCCGGCATAATTTTTTACCTGCGACGGCAACAATTCACCGGCCTCAGCCGATTGCCGCGGCACCACTGACGATTTCCGACAGCTCCTGGGTAATCGCTGCCTGGCGCGCCTTGTTGTAAATCAGCTGCAGGTCATCAATAATTTCGCCCGCGTTTTCTGTGGCATTTTTCATCGCCAGCATCCGCGCAGCCTGCTCACATGCGCCGTTCTCGACCACCGCCTGGTATACCTGGGACTCGATGTACCGGGTCAGCAGTTTTTCCAGCAGTTCTCTAGCATCCGGCTCGTAGATGTAGTCCCAGTGGTGCTTCATCTCCGAGCTGTCCTGCGCCTGCAGCGGCAGCAGCTGCTCGAGGGAAGGGTTCTGCGTCATGGTGTTGACGAATTCGTTGCCCACCAGGAACAGGCGGTCAATGCGCCCGTCGGCATAGGCATCCAGCATCGTCTTGACGCCACCGATCAGGTCGGACAGGACAGGCTCTTCGCCCAGGTCGCGTACCGCAGCCGTGACATTGCCGCCGTAGCTGTTGAAAAAAGCCGCGGCCTTGGCGCCGATCAGTGACAGCTCGATCTCTATACCCTGGTCAGCCCACTCTTTCATGGAGCGTACCGTGTGCTTGAACAGGTTGATGTTCAGGCCACCGCACAGACCCCGGTCAGTAGAGACGACGATGTAACCCACACGCCTGACTTCCCGCTCCTCCATGTACATGTGCTTGTATTCGGGCGCCGCGTTGGCGATATGGCCAACCACTGCCCTGATACGGCGGGCATAGGGTTTGCCGACCGCCATGCGATCCTGGGCCCGGCGCATCTTGCTCGCCGCGACCATCTCCATGGCACTGGTGATCTTTTGCGTGCTGCGAATGCTCGAGATCTTGGTGCGAATTTCCTTTCCGGCTGCCATCTACTGGTCCTCGGTCTTACCAGGTCTGGGTCTTTTTGAAGGTCTCGATCGCCGCTTTGAAGGTGGCTTCGATCTCGTCGTTGTAATCCCCGCTCTGCACAATACCGCTCATCAGATCGCCATGTTCCGCGTGCATGTAGGACAGAAACGCATCTTCGAAATCGCCGATCTTGTTCACCTCGATGTCATTCAGGTGGCCTTCGTTGGCGGCGTACAGCACCACACCCATCTCCGCTATGCTCTTGGGAGAGTACTGCTTCTGCTTCATCAGCTCGGTTACCCGCTCACCGTGATCCAGCTGTGCCTTGGTGGCTTCATCCAGGTCGGAGGCAAACTGCGAGAAAGCAGCCAGTTCGCGGTACTGGGCCAGTGCGGTACGAATACCGCCGGACAGTTTCTTCATGATCTTGGTCTGGGCGGCACCACCCACCCGGGATACCGAGATACCCGCGTTCATCGCCGGGCGCACACCCGCGTTGAACATGTCCGCTTCCAGGAAGATCTGGCCATCGGTGATCGAGATCACGTTGGTGGGAACGAAAGCCGATACGTCACCCGCCTGGGTTTCAATGACCGGCAGGGCTGTCAGTGAACCGGTGCGGCCCTTGACCTCACCCTTGGTGAAATTTTCCACGTAGGCGGCGTTAACCCGTGCCGCGCGCTCCAGCAGGCGCGAGTGCAGGTAGAAAACGTCACCCGGATACGCTTCGCGACCCGGCGGACGACGCAGCAGCAGTGAGATCTGGCGGTAGGCCCAGGCCTGCTTGGTCAGGTCATCGTAAATGATCAGGGCGTCTTGCCCGCGATCGCGGTAGTACTCGCCCATGGAGCAGCCTGCAAACGGCGCCAGGAACTGCATGGCGGCCGGGTCGGAGGCGGTTGCGGCAACCACGATGGTGTGCTCCATCGCGCCGTGCTCTTCCAGCTTGCGCACCACGGCGGCAACAGACGATGCCTTCTGGCCGATAGCGACGTAAATACACTTAATACCGGACCCTTTCTGGTTGATGATGGCATCTACCGCGATAGCGGTTTTACCGATCTGGCGGTCGCCGATAATCAGTTCCCGCTGGCCGCGCCCGATGGGCACCATCGCGTCGATGGCCTTCAGGCCGATCTGCACGGGCTGGTCCACCGACTGGCGGGCGATAACCCCGGGGGCAACCTTTTCCAGGGCGTCGGTCATCGCGGCATTCACTGGTCCCTTGCCATCGATCGGGTTACCCAGCGCGTCGACCACGCGACCCTGCAGCTCGGGACCCACCGGTACTTCCAGGATGCGCCCGGTACAGCTGCAGGACTGGCCTTCAGCCAGCCCCTTGTAGTCGCCCAGCACCACGGCGCCGACGGAGTCGCGCTCGAGGTTAAGCGCCATCCCGAAAATGCCGTTGTCAAATTCGATCATCTCGCCGTACATCACATCGGCAAGACCATGGATACGGATAATACCGTCGGTAACCGACACAACGGTGCCGACATTGCGAGCCTCGCTGCTGACATCGAGCTGGTCGATACGCTGCTTGATGATTTCGCTTATCTCTGATGGATTCAGTTGCTGCATGCTCTGTTCCTCAATCCTAGGAATTCATTGCTTCGGCCAGCTTGTCCAGCTTGCCGCGCACGGAGCCGTCGATCACCAGATCTCCGGCCCTGATTAATACTCCGCCCAGCAAATTGCTGTCGGTCGATGTCTGAACGTTTACCTGGCGCTCGAGTTTCCGGCCCAACGCCTCGGCGAGCCGGTCACGCGCGCTGTCTGCAAGATCGAAGGCTGAAACGACTTCGACGTCGACAGTTTTCTCGCGATTTGCCTTGTAGTCGGCAAACTGGGCAAAGATTTCCGGCAGCAGGGCGAGGCGCTTGTTGCCGGCCAGGATGGCAATAAAATTGCTCACCTGGGCCGAGACCGCATCGCCGCAAACCTCGCTGAGCTTGCGGGCCTGTTGCTCCGCCGTCAGGGAGGGATTGTCCAGGACCGCGCCCATCCCCTTGTCCGCCGCGACCGCCGCCGCCGTTGCCAGCTGCTCGTACCACTGCGTGAGCTGGTTGTTGTCCAGCGCATACTCAAACGCGGCTTTCGCGTAGGGGCGCGCCAGTGTGCTCAGTTCAGCCATAGCTTCCTCGCGTTACAGCTCTGCAGCCAGCTCTTCGACCATGGCCTCGTGCGCCTTGGGGTCGATGGTGGCAGCGAGTATTTTTTCGGCTCCCGCCAGGGACAGAACGGCCACCTGGCTGCGCAATTGCTCGCGCGCCCGGTTGAGCTCCTGCTCTATCTCGGCCTGGGCAGATACCTTGACCCGCTGGGCCTCCGCCAGGGCGGCCTGCTTGGCCTCTTCAACCAGCTGGTTGCCGCGCTTGTTGGCCGACTCCACAATGCCAGCGGCCTCTTCCTTGGCTTCCCTGAGGCGCTCTACTGCCTTTTCCTTGGCCAATTCGAGGTCGTGGTTGGCGCGGTCTGCCGCTGCCAGGCCGTCAGCTATCTTGTCTGCCCGCTCCTGCATTGCCGCTATGATAGGCGGCCACACATACTTCATGCAGAACACAACAAAACAGACAAACGCAACCATCTGTCCGATAAGCGTAAGGTTAATATTCACGCCTTGCTCCTCACAGATTATTGGGGGCGCCGGTCATGGCGGCCCCGTTTCTGCCGCGGGCTTGCTTAGCCTGCAACAACGAAGATCAGGTACATTGCGATACCAACACCGATAATGGGGATCGCGTCTACCAGGCCGGCGCCGAGGAAGAAGGTCACCTGCAGCTTGGGAGCCAGCTCCGGCTGACGGGCAGATCCTTCGATCAACTTGCCGCCCAGCAGGCCAACACCGATAGCGGCACCCAGACCACCCAAGCCCATCATGATGGCGGCAGCTACGTAGATTAATTCCATGATTTTCTCCTAGCGTTAAGAACCAAAGTTAAAGTAAATCAGTGATCTTCATGTGCCATGCTGAGATATACAATTGTCAGCACCATGAAAATAAAGGCCTGCAGGGTGATAACCAGGATATGGAATATCGCCCAGCCGACTTGCAACAATCCTGCCGGTGCAGCCCAAGCAAGGCCTGCACTGAACAGGGCAGCAATCAGGATAAAGATCATTTCACCGGCATACATATTGCCGAACAGTCGCAGGCCCAGTGAGAAGGGCTTGGCCAGCAGGCCAACCACTTCCATAAACAGGTTCACCGGGATGAAAACCCAGTGATTGAACGGGTTCAGTGTCAATTCCTTGACGAAACCGAAGCCCTTGACCTTGATCGAGTAGTACAGCATCAGGATGAAAACGCCCAGGGCCATGCCCATGGTGATGTTGGGATCGGTAGAGGGCACGATCTTCTGATAGTGAACTCCGACAAGGCTCAGCAGCGTGGGGATGAGGTCCACGGGAATCAGGTCCATCAGATTCATCAGGAACACCCAGACGAAGATGGTCAGCGCCAGCGGTGCCACCAGCTTATTCTGGCCGTGAAAGGTATCCCGCACGGTGTTGTCAACGAACTCGACGATCATTTCCACCAGGTTGAGTGTGCCGCTGGGAACACCCGCTTCCGCTTTTTTGGCGACACGGCGAAACAACCAGCAAAAGATGACACCCAGGCCTATCGACCACAGCATCGAGTCCACATGAATGGCGTTAAAGCCCATTGCCGCTGCCTCATCGCCGCCATGGGCCATAACCCAGGCACCGCCCTCAGCGACAATCGAGCCGTCTTCCCGCTCAAAGCCCGCCGGCAATTTGCCATAGGTGAGGTTAGTCAGGTGGTGGACAATGTATTCAGAGATCGTCTGGGTTTCGCCTGCCATCTATCACAACTCTCTATTCCGGAGCGGTCATCGCCGCAGCAACAACCAGCTACCCGTAATTTGTATCACCAGCATCGCCAGGTAACCCGCAAACACGGCGGGGGCATCTATCGGCCGCAGCGCTACAAACACTGCGGCGAACCCTGCAACGCTGAGTAAAAACTTGCCTACTTGCCCGGCATAACTGGAGCGGGCTATGGCCCTGGCCGATCGCGCTCCGCGCCACCTGAAGGTGAGTGCGGCAAAATAGGCCTGGGGCAAAATGGCAATCAAGCCACCACTGAGCACCGAATACGCACGCACCTTGTCCGATGCCAGCAGAAAAAGGCACAGCAACACCAAAATTGCGAGCTGCGCCAGGGTTATGCGATATACCGGGGGACGGAGAATTTCAGCACCGGCCATTTGCACCTCGCCACGACTCCCCTGCCACTGCCCAAACGGAAATCAAGCTCGTTTCAGGCGGGCGCATTATAGGGGGATTGAAAGGCCGGTTCAACCGGCTTATAGCCGGTATTGGGTTAAAAAATGCCGGCCGATGGCGACAGGATCGCCGCAAATCACCCCCCGTCTTACCTGCCGTATCTGTGCCATACATCATCTGGGGGTGCCTGAAGCGGAAACTACTATATGCTGTGTTAAAAACCCTACTTGATGTGGCTCAATATTCCGTCCAGCTCATCCAGGCTGCTGTAGGACATCACCAACTTGCCCTTGCCACCGGCACCGTGCTTGATTTCCACCCGGGTGCCCAGTCGCTGGGACAGGTCGTCCTGCAGATGGCGGATATTGGGGTCCGTTTTGTGCTCGGGGGCGGGTTTTTCCCGGCGTTCGAGCAGGCTACGCACCAGCGCTTCGGTCTGGCGCACCGACAGGCCCTTGCCCACGACTGTCCGGGCAGCGTGGGATTGTTGTGCCCCGACGAGTCCGAGCAGCGCGCGGGCATGACCCATTTCCAGATCGCCGTGCTCCACCAGCCGGCGCACGTCTTCCTGCAGGGTCATCAGTCGCAACAGGTTCGCCACGGTGGAGCGCGACTTGCCTATTGCGTCTGCCACTTCCTGCTGGGTCAGCTCGAACTCCTGCTGCAGTCGCATCAGCGCAGCGGCTTCCTCGATCGGGTTGAGATCTTCACGCTGGATATTCTCGATCAGCGACATGGCGATGGCGGCGTTGTCCGGCACATCCCGAATCAGGGCCGGAATGCTGCCCAGGCCCGCCAGCTGGGTGGCCCGCCAGCGACGCTCTCCCGCGATGATCTCGTATTTCCGGTCAGATATGGCGCGCACCACGATGGGTTGCATCACCCCCTGCGCCCTGATGCTGTCCGCCAGCTCCTGCAGGGATTCCGGGTCGATATCCCGGCGCGGCTGGTACTTGCCGCGCTGAATGAGGTCTACCGGCAGATCCTTGAGGACCGAGTCATCGCCGGCAGCAACATCTCCCCCCTCCCTGGCTTCGACGGCGTCAGCCGGCCTGTTACCGGCGGCGCCCAACAATGCGTCCAGTCCCCGCCCCAAACCCCGCTTCTTCACTGACATCCCAGCTCTCCGTCTATTCCGTCGCCAGGGCGCCGGCCTGTGCCTGCAGCGCCAACTTCTCTTCACGCCGGATGATTTCACCCGCCAGAGCCATATAGGCTTTGGAGCCGCGGGAGTACTTATCGTAGTACATGGCGGGCACCCCGTGGCTGGGCGCCTCTGCCAGGCGCACATTGCGCGGGACTACCGTGCGGTAGACGCGGTCGCCAAAATGGGTGTGCAACTGGGAAGACACATCGTTGGTCAGGCTGTTGCGCGGGTCGTACATGGTGCGCAGGATCCCCTCGATCTGCAGCCTGGGATTCACGGTCTCCGCCACCCGCTGGATGGTATCGATAAGCGCCGAGAGACCCTCCAGCGCGAAGTACTCGCACTGCATGGCGATAATCACCCCGTCAGCCGCCACCATGGCATTCAGGGTGAGCATATTCAGGGAGGGTGGGCAGTCGATGAGCATGTAATCGTAATCGCCCCCGACCAGGGCGAGACCCGACTGCAGGCGCCGCTCCATATTGTCCACGTTCAGCAGCTCCACCTCCGCCGCCGTGAGGTCGCCGTTGGCGGGCAGTACATCGAACAAGGCCTCACCCGCGTGCTGGATCGCCTGTCGTGGCGGCAGGCGGTGCACCAGGACATCGTAGATGCTGTGCTCGAGGCCGTGCTTGTCTATACCACTGCCCATGGTGGCATTGCCCTGGGGGTCCAGGTCTACCAGCAGCACTCGCTGCCTCATCGCGGCCAGGGAGGCGGCGAGGTTGATGCAGGTGGTGGTTTTACCCACACCGCCTTTCTGGTTCGCTATGGCAATAATCCTGGCCATTGGCTACGCCCCGCTAGCTGGTTTCAACGAGCTTCTCCATTGTCATGCAACATTATTTCCACAAGGTGCCGCTGTTCATCGAGTCCAGGTACGGCCAGCACATGTACCGCGCTCACCTTGTATGCCGGGCCCAGCGCCGCCAGCTCTTCTTCCGGATAAGCGCCTTTCATGGCGAGTAAGCGCCCGGCAGGCGCCAGCAGGTGCCCGCAACCGGCCGCCATATCTGCCAGCGAGGCAAAGGCCCGGGACAATACTGCTTCGAAAAGTTCCGGCGGCCGGAATGACTCCACGCGAGCGTGATGTATTTGCATATTATCCAAGCACAGTGCAGTTTTCACCTGAAAAAGGAAGCGGGTCTTCTTGCCGTTGCTGTCGAGCAGCGCAAAGCGGGTTCCGGGAAACATAATCGCCAGGGGCACTCCCGGCAGTCCCGCGCCTGTTCCCACGTCGATCACGTGCTCGCCGCTGAGGTGGGGTGCCACCGCCAGGCTATCAAGCAAATGCCGGGTCACCATCTGCGCCGGGTCCCGCACCGAGGTCAGGTTGTAGGCGTTGTTCCATTTGAGCAACAGGGCCAGGTAATCCAGCAGGCGCTCCTGCTGGGCCGAATCCGGTGCCAGCCCCAGCGCTTCACAGCCGCGCTGCAGCCGGGTGAGCAAACGGGAGTCCAAGTCAGCCCAGGTTGTGCCGGGCGCTGGAGTCGGAGAGCGGTTCGCCCTGGCCGCTGCGCTGCAGGGCGCCGCGCCGCTTGAGATACACCAGCAGCAGGGATATCGCCGCGGGGGTCACACCAGGGATCCGCCCGGCACGTGCCAGGGTGTCGGGCCTGGCCTCGGAGAGCTTCTGCCTGACCTCATTGGACAACCCATCCACCACCGCGTAATCCAGGTCGGCCGGCAAGGCCGTGTGCTCGTGGCGACGCAGGCGATCAATATCTTCCTGCTGCCGGTCGATATAGCCGGCGTACTTGGCCTGAATCTCTACCTGCTCCGCCACCTGGGGGTCGCTGGTCGCCTCGCCCTTCAGGCCGGCAATATCGGCATAGCGCAGCTCGGGGCGTTTCAGCAACTCCGCCAGGGAGTATTCGTGTCCCAGGGGAGACTTCAGCCTCGGTGCCAGCGCGTCGGCCTGGGGTGTACCGGGGTGAATCCAGGTAGTCGCCATACGCGTGGTCTCGCGCGCTATGCCCTCGCGCTTCTGTTCGAATCGGCGCCAGCGCTCATCGTCCACCAGCCCCAGCTCCCGCCCGCGTTCGGTCAGGCGCAGATCCGCATTATCCTCGCGCAGCAACAGGCGATATTCCGCCCGGGAGGTAAACATGCGATAGGGTTCGATGGTTCCCATGGTAATCAGGTCATCCACCAGCACCCCGATATAGGCCTCGTCGCGTCGCGGGCACCAGGGCTCCCGGCCCTGCACCGCCAGGGCGGCGTTGAGGCCAGCCAGCAGGCCCTGGGCCGCCGCTTCCTCGTAGCCGGTGGTGCCATTGATCTGGCCGGCGAAATACAGGCCCGGGACCGCCCGGGTTTCCAGTGAGCTGCTGAGGTCCCGCGGGTCGAAAAAGTCGTACTCGATGGCATAGCCGGGGCGGGTAATGTGGGCGTTTTCAAAGCCCCTGATCGAGCGCACCAGGTCTATCTGCACATCGAAGGGCAGGCTGGTGGAAATGCCGTTGGGATACAACTCGTTGGTCGTCAAACCCTCTGGCTCGATGAATACCTGGTGGGAGGCCTTGTCTGCAAACCGGTGGATCTTGTCCTCAATGCTGGGACAGTAACGGGGGCCGACGCCCTCTATCACCCCCGAGTACATCGGAGACCTGTCCAACCCCCCCCGAATCACCTCGTGGGTAGCCTCGTTGGTGTAGGTCACCCAGCAGCAGCGCTGCTCGGGGTGCTCCTGAACATTGCCGAGGAAGGACATCACCGGCTCCGGAGTGTCGCCCCACTGCTGGTCGAGCCCGCTGAAATCGACACTGCGGGCATCGATGCGTGGCGGAGTGCCGGTCTTCAGACGCTCAACCCTGAAGGGCAGCTCCCGCAAGCGGGCGGCAAGGGCGATGGACGGCGGATCGCCCGCCCTACCGCCGGAACTGGTCTCGAGGCCGATATGTATCTTGCCGCCCAGGAAGGTGCCGCTGGTCAGTACCACCCGCGGCGCCCTGAAGGTGAGCCCCATCTGGGTGACCGCGCCCGCGACCCGGCCCTGCTCGATCAGCAGGTCGTCAACCGGCTGCTGGAAGATGGACAGGTTGGGCTGGGATTCGAGAATCTGGCGAATGGCGTTCTTGTACAGCACCCGGTCGGCCTGGGCCCGGGTAGCCCGCACCGCCGGGCCTTTGCGGGAATTGAGTACCCGGAACTGGATACCGGCCCGGTCGGTGGCCCGCGCCATGGCGCCGCCCAGGGCATCCACTTCCTTGACCAGATGGCTCTTGCCGATACCACCGATGGCGGGGTTACAGGACATCTGCCCGAGGGTATCCACGCTGTGGGTGAGCAGCAGGGTACGGCAGCCCATCCGCGCTGCGGCCAGGCAGGCCTCGGTGCCGGCGTGGCCGCCACCGATCACAATCACATCAAACTGCTGTTGGTACTCCACAGACACTGGCCTCGCCCGGCACCGGGCGTTGTCATCAAGGGGGCGCGATTATACGTGGCCGGGGCCCCTTGTTCAAAATTTGTTCGCCGGTATAACTACCGACAGCTTTGGACAGCCCCGGGCGGCTTGTGTAGAGTGCGCCGCACCGGGCGCCCGGGCTACCCGCCTGCCGCCGCAAGGGATTCAGACCAATACTCAGGGGGTGTTCAGGATGGACTGGCTACTGGCCGCGCTGGCAATTTTCAACCTGGTGTCAATGGCGACAGTGTTTTCGCCGCGTGCGGTCCCGCGGCGGAGCGTTCCCTGGGCTGTGTTTGGCACCGCATTGCTGGCCACTGAACTGGCCTGGATCTGGCTGCCGCTGCAGTTATTGCTGGCCTGGATCCTGGTCGGCGGCGGCGCCCTGGAATCCGGCCTGGGCATTGTCGCCCTGCTGGTGCTGCTGGCCACCTGGCCCGGCCTGGTGTGGAGCATCTGGATGAGCACCAAAGCAGAGTCTGCCGTCGAGGGTGCACTGCAGGCGGGGCTAGGAGCCAACTACCGCAACCGGATACCGCCCGGTCGCAGCCACCAACTGCGCAACCGCGTCAGTGTGCGGGACTGGTACCGGCCGCTGGCCATGTCGCGCCCCGGCGTAGAAGTTATCAAACACATTCCCTATGGCCCGGCCGGCGTGCGCCAGCAGCTCGACATCTACCGCCCCTCGCAGTTGCCGGCAGCAAGGCTGCCCGGTGTTACTGCAGATCCACGGCGGCGCCTGGATGATGGGTGACAAGGGCTCCCAGGCACAGCCACTGATGTACCATTTGGCGAGCAGGGGCTGGATATGTGTGGCTGCCAACTACCGGCTGAGCCCCAGCGTCGGCTTTCCAACCCACCTGGAAGACTGCAAGCGCGCCCTTTGCTGGGTGCGTGAACACGGGCGCGAGTACGGCATGAACCCGGATTTTGTCGCCGTCACCGGAGGCTCCGCAGGGGGACACCTGACGGCATTGATGGGCCTTACAGCGAACCGGCCGGAATTCCAGCAGGAAAAGCCGGATGTCGACACATCGGTGCAGGCCTGCATCCCCTTTTACGGTGTTTACGATTTCCTCGTGCGTTATGACCAGCATCCCAACCGCCGGGTCTACGAGCGCTTCCTCACGGGCAAGGTTCTGCACGAGTCAGTGAAAGATAACCCGGCCCTGTGGGATCTGGCATCCCCTGTTGCCCAGATCCACCCGGACGCCCCTGCGTTCATGATCCTGCACGGCACTCACGACAGTCTGGCGGCGGTGACCGAGGGGCGGGTATTCAGCAAGAAGCTGCGGGAGGCCTCCCGGCAACCGGTGGTCTACGTCGAAATGCCCGGCGCGGAGCACGCCTGGGAAGTCGTGCACTCGTTGCGCACGGAGCACACCATCGACGGCGTTCACCGCTTCCTCGAGTGGGTCCGGGCCGGGAACTAGAGCCGCTTGTCGCACCACTCGAGCACGGTGGCGAAGATCGCCTCGTGCTCGGGCTCATTGAAGATCTCGTGAAACAGGCCAGGGAAAATTTCCAGGGTCTTGTCGGCAGAGCTGACATGCTCGTAGAGGAAACGGGAGCCTTCAGGTGAGGCCATCACGTCCGCACCGCCGTGCAACAGCAGCAGGGGTAGCGTAATCTGCCCCGCCTCGGCCTGGACCTGCTTCATGCCAGCGAACAGCTCCGCCACCATACGGGCGCTCATCTTGTCGTGGTTGACCAGCGGGTCACTGACATAAGCGGCTACTACAGCAGGGTCGCGGCTGACACCGGCGGCATCGAGCTGCAAAACACCGCTCTTGGGCGCCACCATCGACAAACACCGAATCAGCAGCAGCTGCAGGTAGCCGGGCTCGATGTCTGTCTTGATCGCGGGACCTGACATCACACAAGCCACAACGTTCTGCTGGTTCCGTAGCAAATACAAACTGCTGATCAATCCACCCATGCTGTGGCCCAGCAAAATCTGTGGCAGTTGGGGAAAGTCACCGGTCACCTTGCGCTGGAAAATATCCAGGGTTGAAACAAAGTCGTCGAAGCGCTCGACGTGGCCATAGCGGCCCTCGGACTTGCCATGTCCGGGGTGGTCGAGCGCCGCGATGGCATAACCGTGTCGGGTAAAATACCGGGCAAGTGGCCGATAGCGCTCGCTGTGTTCGCCCGCGCCGTGAACCAGCAGCAAGAGTGCTTTGGGCGCTGATTCCGGGGTCCAGTACTGATAGTAAACTGACAGATTCCTGGCCCCTGCCAACTTGCCCTCGGTGTGTTTCACTCGAATATATTCCCGACCAGCATTCAGTTGATCTCGGCAATGAACTTGCCGACTTCGTCCCAGGCCTCACGCGCTTCGGTGAGCTGCGGATAAAACATCTGCCACACATGCACCATATGCGGCCAGCTCTGCAGGCGCACCGGGGAGCCAGCGGCTGCGGCCCGGTTGACGTAGCGCACCGAGTCCCCGTAAAGAATTTCCGCCTCGCTGGCCTGGACCAGGGTGGGTGGCAGACCGGACAGGTCACCGAATACGGGGGATACCAGGGGGCTGCTCGGCTTGATGCGGCTCTGCGCCCAGGCAAACCACCACAACAGCGGCCGGGGAATTTTTGCCAGATCGCGAAACATGGGGCCCAGCATGGCGTCGCTTTCCATATTGCGCAGGACGGTCGGGGACGAAAAGGTCTGGTCCGTCGTCGGGGAGAACGCTACCGCGGCATCGGGTTGGCGTATGCCCTGGTCCCGCACCCAGGCAATAAGGGTCAGCGTGAGATTCCCCCCCGCGGAATCACCGGCGACGTAGACCCGCTCCGCGGGGCCGGGTCCGCCGGGTCCGTTGGCCAATAGCCAGGCATACGCCGTGCGACAGTCATCGATGCCGGCCATGCGGCGATGCTCCGGCATCAGGCGGTAATCAATCGCCAGCACCGCGGCGTTGCTGACCTCGGAAAACCGATTGGTAATATTGCGATGGCTGCGGGGACTACCCATCATGAATGCGCCGCCATGGATATACAGCACCCGACGCGCGGGATCAGCACCCGGAGCTATCACCCACTCCGCCGGAATCCCGCCCGCATCCACCGGGGTAATCGTCGCCGCCAGCTGCAGGCCTTTGGACATGTTGTCCATGTAGTCTCTTACAAGTGCCAGGCGCTTCCGCCGCGGCTCGCGCTGGATAGGTCCCGTGCTTACTGCCAGGGAGGCCACCACCGCATCGTGCTCCTCACTGGGTTCGGGTGTGCCCGGAAATCGCTGGCCCAGAGGTGCATCGAACTGGCGCAGGTCGGGACCGCGAAGATGAAAATAGGTAGTGGCCACGACCACTGCCAGGAACAGAAATACCCAGGCCACGCGAATCTCCATTGATAATTGATGTAAATGGCATGGCGATGCGCTGCGAGCCGCCGCCATCCGGGGCCGCGTAGTATACCCGTGATGGCAGCATTTGGCGCTTCCGCCTACGCTTGTCACTTGCCAGTCTATTTAGGTAGCATGCAAGGACAAATGTAATAATAAAGTCGGGAAAGTGATTATGGATATGCACGAATACTTTGTCATACCACCCATTTTGGGCCTGGGCGGCCTGGCTGTCGCCTTTATCATCTATCACATCATGAGCCGGCATAACCACGGTGACGGCAAGGTCAGGAAAATCGGCGACCAGATCCACCTGGGAGCGATGGTTTTCATGGCCCGCGAGTACAAGATGCTCAGCCTCTTCGCCGCGGTGCTGCTGGTGGCTATTTTTGTCTCACCGCTGGGTCTGAATACGGCGATCGCGTTCCTGGTGGGCGCGGTTTCCTCGGCCAGCGCCGGCTACCTCGGGATGTACGCCGCCACCAAGGCCAACGTGCGCACGGCCGTGGCAGCCCACAACCACGGCCAGGGACTGGCCCTGTCGATTGCCTTTTACGGCGGTTCAGTAATGGGCCTGTGTGTCGCCTCGCTGGGCCTGGTCGGCCTGGGCTTCGTCTACTGGTACTTTGGCGGGGATGCAGACACCGCCCACGCCATTCACGGTTTCGGTATGGGGGCCTCGGTGGTCGCACTGTTCTCCCGGGTGGGAGGCGGTATCTTCACCAAGAGTGCAGATGTCGGCGCGGACCTGGTGGGCAAGATCGAGGCGGGTATTCCCGAGGACGACCCGCGTAACCCCGGAGTCATCGCCGACAACGTCGGCGACAACGTGGGCGACATCGCCGGTATGGGTTCGGATATCTTCGAGTCCTATTGCGGTGCCATGATTGCCTGCATCGCCATCGCATCCACCATGGCCATGAATATCCGTTCCGGGATGATGTTCCTGCCGCTGGCGCTGGCCAGCATAGGCCTGCTCGCATCAATCTGTGGTATCGGTATTGTGCGGTTGCGCTCCAACGCCGCCCCGGAAGCTGCACTGCGCTCGGGTACGCTGCTGGCACCGGTGATCTTCGCCGGGATGGCCTGGTTCTTGATCAGTGCGATGGGCCTGGACTCCAACATCTGGTGGTCCGTGGTGAGCGGCGCCGTTGGCGGTGTCGCCATAGGCCTGATCACAGAGTATTACACGGGTGGCTCTCCCGTGCGCAAAATCGCCAAGTCGGGTGAAACCGGACCGGCCACGGTAATGATTACCGGCCTGGCCGTGGGCATGGAATCGGTGGTACTGCCGATCCTGTTCCTGTCGTGCATTATCTACGTCTCCACCGAGCTTTCGGGCTTGTATGGCGTGGGTATCGCTGCGGTTGGCATGCTGTCCACCGTGGGTATCACCATGGCCATCGACGCCTACGGACCGGTGGCGGACAACGCCGGCGGCATAGCCGAGATGGCCGGCATGGGCAAGGAGACCCGCAGGATCACCGACGGACTGGACGAGGTGGGCAACACCACTGCGGCCATCGGCAAGGGTTTCGCGATCGGCGCGGCGGCCCTGGCAGCACTGGCTATCATCGCCGCATTTGTCGAAACCGTTGCATTGCACAACCCGGGCTTCACCCTGCAGATAACCAACCCCGTGGTGCTGGTGGGTATGTTTATCGGCGGCACGATTCCCTTCCTGATCGCCTCGATCACCATGACCGCGGTCGGTGAAGCCGCGTTCGATATGATCAACGAGATCCGCCGCCAGTTCCGGGAGATACCCGGGTTGCTGGAGGGCAAGGCAGATCCGGATACGGCCAGGTGCGTGGATATCGCCACCACGGCCGCGCTGCGTCGCATGATCCTGCCGGGTGCTATCGCCGTTGCGGCGCCGGTGCTGGTGGGGTTCGGACTCGGCGCCGCCTCGCTGGGTGGCATGTTGGGCGGCGCCCTGCTGGGCTGTGTACTGATGGCCCTGATGATGGCCAACGCCGGCGGCGCCTGGGACAACGCCAAGAAGTACGTTGAAAAGGGCAACCTGGGCGGCAAGGGCTCTGCCACCCACTCCGCCGTGGTGGTCGGTGATACGGTGGGCGACCCCTTCAAGGATACCTCCGGACCATCGATGAACATCCTCATCAATGTCATGGCTATCGTCAGCCTGGTCATCGCGCCGCTGCTATAGGATTGTCTCTGCCAGCCCACGGACCCCATGGGCTGGCCTCCCCTCAAAGTTCCCACTGCCGACAACGCCCAACTGGCACTTTCACGCCGGGGCGTTACTATTCGGTCTTCGCCAATTGCCGGAGCATACCGTGCCGCCACTGTCGCAAGCTGAAAAAACCCGATTGATAGAGAAAATGTGCGACTTCATTCCCCATTCGATGCTGCAGGGCATCAGGCTGGAGCAAATCGATGAAGAGGAGGTCACCATGCGCCTGCCCTATCGCCCGGAGCTGGTGGGTAACCCCGAGTCCGGCGCGGTACACAGCGGGGCGCTTACCGTACTGCTGGATCACACCCTGGGGACGGCGGGTATTTGCTGCAACGCGGTAGGGCCGATGATCACTCCCACCCTGGACCTGCGTATTGACCATTTGGGGGTCGCACCCGCGGGCAGGGATATCCTGGCCACGGCCCGGGTCTATCGGGTGACCCGCCGCATCCTTTTCGTCGAGGGCTTTGCCTGGTGTGAATCGAGGGACAAACCCATTGCCAGGGCGGCGGGCAGTTGGGTGCTGATGCCTGAACTGAACCTGGGCACTCTCCTGAAGCAGGTGGACGCCGGGGCACAGCAGCAATGACAACCTCGCTCTCAGAGCTGCTGCGGCGCAAGCCTGACGCGGATACCCTGACACTGTGGCTGGAAAAAATTCCCTACGCGGTCTACCTGGGAATCAGGGCGGAGGTAGAGGGCAACGATATCCTGTTCGTATTGCCGGCGGACCGCAAACTCATCGGCAACCCGACCTTGCCGGCGATACACGGCGGGGTGGTCGGCGCCTTCATGGAACAGGCTGCCACGCTACACCTGCTGGCGAAGATGGATGAGCCGGTGCTGCCCAGGATCATCAATTTTTCCCTCGATTACCTGCGGCCCGCGCGCCTGCGCGATACCTTCGCGCGCTGCACATTGACAAGGCAGGGACGCCAGATAGCCAATGTCAGTATCACCGCCTGGCAGGAAAACAGCGAAGTGGCGGTCTCGATCGCCCGGGCACATTTCCTGGTACAGGAACAGGACAGGGACGCGGCAGAGCTCAGTCCCTGAAAACGGCGGGACGCTTTTCCAGCTCGGCCATCACCGCCTCAACCTGATTGGGTCTACCGATGATGAGGTCCTGCTCTTGCGACTCCATCAGCAACCCCTCGGCGGGCGACAGGTCGTGGGCCGCGTTGAACAGGCGCTTGCTGGCCCGCATGGCATCGGGATTGCGCGCAGCGATTTCCCGTGCCGTATCCAGGGCGAGTGCTCGCGGGTCGTCTGCTATCCGGGTCACGAAGCCGTACTCCCTTGCCTCCTCTACCGAGAAAATCCGCCCTGTGTAGGTCAGTTCGCGGATGATGTCGTCCCTGGCCAGGCCGCGCATCAACTGGGTGCCCGCCATATCCGGTACCAGGCCCCACTTTATTTCCATCACCGAAAAACGGGTGCCTGGTGCCGCGTAGCGTATATCCGCTCCAAGGCAAACCTGGAAACCGCCGCCAAAGGCAACACCGTGCACCGCCGCGATGACAGGCACTGGCAGCTCACGCCACAGCCAGGCTGCATGCTGCGGATCGTTGGCAATTCCCCGGGTCCGCTTCGACAATCTCCCTCCACCTCCATCAGCCGACTGGCCGGCCACCGAGCTCTTGTCGGGATCGAGCATACCGGCAAAATTGGCCATATCCAGGCCGGCGCAAAATGCGCGCCCCTCGCCGGAAAGCACTATCGCCCGCACCTCTTTCATCGCGGCGAGCCGCTCGCCGGCCTGCGCCAGTGCTTCGAACATACGGTTGTCCAGTGCGTTCATTTTGTCGGCTCGCACCAGCCGGACATCGGCCACGCCGGCGCTTACATCTATCTCTACCCGATCCTTCATCAACTAATCCTCGCTATGCCAGCAAACTACGGCTGATAAGTTCCTTCATAATTTCGCTGGTTCCCCCGTAGATACGCTGCACCCTGGCATCGACGAATGCGCGGGAGATACCGTATTCACGCATATAACCGTAACCCCCGAAAAGTTGCAGGCAGGCGTCCGCAACCCGGCCCTGCATTTCGGTACAGGACACCTTGGCCATGCTGGCAGTGGCAACATCCAGCTCCCCGCGCTGCAGCAGCGCCTTGCACTCCTCGACGAAGGAGCGATGCACGCGAATATCCGTCGCCACTTCGGCAAGTTTGAACCTGGTGTTCTGCAGCGAGGCTATCGGCGCACCAAAAGCCTTGCGCTCTTTGACATAGGACACGGTGTCCTCGAGCATACCTTCGGCTGCGGCGACCGCACCAATCGCCAGCACCAGGCGCTCGCGCTGGAGCTCACCCATGAGCACCGCAAACCCCTGGTCGAGCTTACCCAGAATCGCAGTGGCAGGTACCCTGACATCCTGGAAAAACAACTCGGAAGTGTCACTGGCGTGAAGACCGATCTTCTCCAGGTTGCGGCCGCGCTGGAAACCCTCACGGTCGGTGTCTACCAGGAACAGCGTAGTACCTTTGGCACCGGAGACCGCGGGGTTGGTCCGCGCCACCACAATCACCATGTCACAGTGCTGGCCATTGGTGATAAAGGTTTTTGAACCATTGATCAGGTAATCGCTGCCGTCGCGCCTGGCGGTCGTGCGCACCCCCTGCAAGTCACTGCCCGCTCCGGGCTCGGTCATCGCCACTGCCCCAACGCACTCCCCGCTCACCATGCGCGGCAGATAAGCCAGCTTCTGCGCCTGCGTGCCGTTATTGAGCAGGTAGTGGGCGACAATATCGGAGTGAACAGCCATGGGACCGCCCACAGAACCACAGTTGGCCCTGGCAAACACTTCCTGGATGGTCATGGAAAACAGGAAGTCGCTGCCGTAACCACCGTATTCTTCCGGTATATCTACCGCCAGTAAGCCCTGCTTACCCAGCCTGTTCCAGAGGCTGCGGGGAAAGATCTCGTCCTTTTCCCACCGTGGATAGTTGGGCAATACCTCCTCGGCGACAAAACGGCTGACATTTTCCCTGAAAAGCTCCAGTTCCCCGGTCATTGCGCTTGCCCTTCGGACGGCTGTGGCTGTTTGGCCCTGAGTTTCTCCAGCACCCTGACAAAAGTCTGCGCCTCCTGGGCACCCGGAACCGGATAACCGTCGTTGAAATAGAACATCGGTACCGCGTGTACCTCCCGGTCCAGCCATCGGGCCTGATCCTGGCGCACCTCCTTCTCATAACGACCCGAGGTCAGTACCTGCAGTGCCTCCTGCGGGTCCAGCCCGACTCTACCGGCCACAGTGGACAGCAGGTGAATATCACCCACGTTCTCGCGCCGGCTGAAAAAGGCCTCGAACAGAGCGAGTTTGAGTTCCGTCTGCCTGCCCTCCCCTTCAGCCCAGTGCAGTAACTGGTGTGCCGGGAAAGTATTGTAAATGCGCATACCGTCGTAATAATCGAAGGTGAACCCCAGGGCATCCCCCAGCGCCGTCATGCGAGACCTCAGCTCACGACTCTGCTCAGGACTCGTGCCATATTTTTCCGCGATGTGCTCCCGCAGGTCCTGGCCCTGGGCAGGCATGTGGGGATTCAGCTCAAACGGCTGCCAGTGGATATCGACGGCGAATGTATCCGCCATTTGCGCAAGTGCCAGCTGCAATTGCTTGTAGCCGATAATGCACCAGGGGCACACGACATCCGACACGATATCGATACGCAGGGGAATCAAAGGCTGCAAATTGCTCATGCTCGTCGCCCTCTTTGCCGGGAGCTACTGTAGGGGGTATCACTCTAAATTGCCCGGGCCGGAGTTGGAAGGCATAAATCGCCCTGTCATTCCGGGGATTGTCACCTGACTAATTTTGCTTCCACAACTACAATTATCAAAACTGAGCTGCCCCGGCACCGGGGAGCATAAAGCTAACCAATGCAAGCGAGTACTAACCATGATGACAACTATCAATATCGGTGAATCACTGGCGACACGCGCCTTTCTCAACCCCGGCAAAGAAGCCCTGTACGACGTGGCCGCAGAGAAGCGATACACTTTTACCGAATTGAATGAAAGGGCAAACCGCTGCTGCAACGCGCTGCAGTCGCTCGGCTGCTCCAGGGGAGACCGGGTGGCCCTGCTGGCCTACAACGGCCACGAGTTCATCGAGAGCTTTTTCGGCCCGGCCAAGGCCGGTCTCGTCCTGATGCCGCTCAACTGGCGCCTGACCGCCGACGAGTTGTCTTTCATCCTGAAGGACGGTGGCGCGCAAACAATCATCTTCGACGCTGATTTTGCCCCTGTCGTGGAAAAGATCCGGGCCATGGGGGACGAGGGCAGCGACCTTCAGAACTGGATTTGCATCGGCGACGGCGCCCCTGATTTTGCCGTCGATTACGAGGCCCTGCTGGCAGATAACAGCGAGGCGGAGCCGACGGACAGGGCGGGTGAGGACGATAACCTGTTTATCATGTATACCTCCGGTACCACAGGCCACCCGAAGGGAGTGGTTCACACGCACAAGACCGTATTCTGGGCCCTGCTCACCCTGCTCAATACGGCGGAAACGCATTTGTCCGACAAATACATGGTCCTGCTACCCCTGTTTCACGTCGGTGCTCTCACCCCGATGATCGCATCGGTATACAAGGGCAATACGCTGGTCATTCTGCGCAATTTTGATCCACAAAAGGCCTGGGCACTGATAGAGACCGAACAGATCAACACCACCCTGGCGGTACCCGCCATGCTGGGATTCATGCTCCAGGTTCCGGATTTCCAGCGTTTCGACTGGTCCAGCCTGCGGGCCATCACCAGCGGCGCGGCGCCCCTGCCGGTTACCATCATCAATGCCTATATGGACCTCGGCATAGAAGTGCACCAGGTGTACGGCATGACAGAGACCTGCGGCCCTGCCTGCCTGATAGGCCCGGACGATGCGAAGCACAAAATCGGTTCCACCGGAAAATCCTTCTTCCACACCCGGGTCCGCATCGCCGATTCCAGCGGCGAGGAAATGCCCAGGGGCGAACCCGGTGAAATCCATGTGCAGGGTCCGCACAATATGAAGGAATACTGGAACCGGCCGGATGCCACCGCCGAAACCGTCGTCGATGGCTGGCTTCATACCGGTGACGTCGCGGTCATGGACGAGGATGGCTTCGTCACAATCCAGGACCGAATGAAGGATATGATTATCTCCGGCGGTGAAAACGTATACCCCGCTGAAGTCGAAAACGTCCTGCTTTCTCACCCTGCCATCGCGGATGCTGCGGTGATTGGCCAGGAAAGCGCAAAGTGGGGGGAGAGCCCGCTGGCAATTATTGTCCGCAAGGACACGGCGTTGACAGAGGCCGAGGTGCTGGAGCACTGCCAGGCGAAACTGGCGCGTTTCAAGCTGCCCAAGCAAGCGGTATTCGTTGATGAGATACCGAGGAACCCCAGTGGCAAGGTGCTCAAGCGCGTACTGCGGGAACAGTATCCCGGGCCGGCGGCAGAGTGAAATCTGCTGAATCCTTATCTATAGATTAAGTATTAAATATATATAGGTATATATATAAGGATTATTGTTGTTACTACTATTAGGGGCAGTCCTCGCTGTGGAAAAGGCCTTAATTTCCATGGAATACAGGTAGTTACAGCTCAGAAAAGTACACGCAAAAGCCCTGCAGGCGACTGTGAAAACCCGTGCTCATCCCGTGGGTGGAACGCTGTTTTTTGTGGATGATTTTTGTGCCGGTCGAAACGACCCTGTTTGTCCCCGTTTTAACACACGCCTGGTTAACGGTCTGTCCCTGTACTTATCCAGCGCAGTGACTTTCTGCCCGGCTTGTCTGGTTATCCTGTGAGTAAGTCCGGTATACCGTGTAGGTAAAGAGGACAGGCGTGGACTGGCTGTGCACAGCCTGTTTATTTGTCGGGGATGGTGTGGTGGCGCCGCTACTTGCCGATGCAGAAACTGGAGAAAATCTTACCCAGTAGTTCATCGCTGCTCAGGGCCCCGGTAATTTCCCCCAGACTTGCCTGGCACTGTCGCAGGTCCTCCGCCAGTAGTTCTCCCGCCCCTGCGTTGACTAATTGCTGCTGCCCCGCCTGGAGAAAACCGGCTGCGGCTTCCAGTGCCTGCAGGTGACGTCGACGGGCGCTGAAGTTGCCCTCGCCCTCGTTCTGAAACCCCATGCATTGCTTGAGGTGCTCGCGCAGCAGGTCCATGCCGGATCCGGTTTTCGCAGAGAGTATGATCACGGTATTGTCGTGTTTGACGCTTACCCCGGGAGCCTGGCCGGAGAGATCGCATTTGTTGTGTACGATGGTGACTGGAATTGACCTTCCCAGATGCTGATGCCGTTCAGGCCAGATCGCGTCCGGGTTGTCGCTGGTGGCCGGATCGCTGTCATCCACTACCAGGAGTATCCGGTCTGCTGAAGCCATTTCCTGCCACGCCCGCCGTATGCCCTCCTGTTCTACCTCATCCTCGCTGTCCCTGAGGCCGGCCGTGTCTACAATGTGCAGGGGCATGCCGTCTATCTGGATATGTTCGCGCAGGACATCCCGGGTAGTGCCTGCGATCGCGGTGACGATAGCGCTGTCGGAGCCGGACAATGCGTTCAGCAGGCTGGATTTCCCGGCGTTGGGCTTACCCGCGATGACCAGCTTCATGCCCTCCTGCAAAAGGCTGCCCTGGCGGGCCTGGCGCATGACTGCGTCCAGCTGCGCGATTATGGCAGCTAATTGCTGACCGACCTGCCCTTCCTCGATGAAGTCTATCTCTTCTTCAGGGAAGTCGATGGCTGCCTCCACATATATTCGCAGACGGGTCACCATGTCCACCAACTCGTCGATCTTGCGGGAGAATTCACCCTGCAGTGAGCGGGTTGCATTCAGCGCAGCCTGTTCGGTGGTGCTGTTGATCAGGTCGGCAATCGCCTCGGCCTGGGCGAGATCGATCTTGTCGTTGAGGTAGGCACGCTGGGAGAACTCTCCCGGGGCCGCCTGACGGGCGCCGAGGCGGCACACCTGTTGTAACAATAAATCGAGAATGACGGGGCCGCCGTGGGCCTGCAACTCAACCACGGTCTCCCCGGTAAAGGAGTGCGGGGCCGGGAACAGCAGTGCGATACCTGAATCCAACGGGGTTCCGGTATCTGACAGGAAGTTGCTTACATGTGCCCGCCGCGGTTGCAGTTCGCGACCGGTGATCGCGCTACCGATGCGTGCCGCTTTGGGTCCCGAGATGCGGATGATACCAATACCACCCCTGCCTGGGGCGGTCGCGATGGCCGCGATGGTATCCGGGTCGATCAGGATTTCGCCGCCCCCGCCTCGATCTGTTTGGTGATGACGTACTGCTGGGCCATGGACAGGAGGTTGTTAACTACCCAGTACAGTACCAGCCCCGCCGGGAACCAGAGAAAGAAGAAAGTGAAAACGACGGGCATCCACTTCATGATCTTCGCCTGCATGGGATCCGGTGGCGGCGGATTCAGCAACTGCATACAGAACATACTGGCGCCCATCAGCAGTGGCAGCACGAAATAGGGATCCATGACCGAGAGGTCCTTGATCCACAGGATAAACGGCGCCTGGCGCAATTCGACACTTTCCATCAGTGTCCAGTAAAGCGCGATGAATACCGGCATTTGCACCAGGATGGGCAGGCAGCCTCCCATCGGATTGATCTTCTCCTTGCGATACAACTCCATCATTGCCTGGGATTGCTTTTGCTTGTCATCCGCATACTGCTCGCGAATATCCTGCATTTTGGGCGTTACCCGCCGCATATTGGCCATGGACTTGTAGCTGGTAGCCGACAGCTTGAAAAAGGCCGCCTTGATCAGCACGGTCAGGAGGATAATCGCCACACCCCAGTTACCCACCAGTCCATGGATTTTGGTCAGCAGCCAGAACAGGGGTTGCGCGATCCACCACAGCCAGCCGTAGTCGACGCTGAGATCAAGGTAGGGCGAGATTTCTTTCAGCCGGTACTGGTCTTTGGGGCCAGCGTAGAAGTCCGCGCCCACTTCCCCCAGCTGACCCGGGTCAAGCACCAGGGCTGGGCTGGTGAATCCTGCAATATTGAAGCCCCCGCTGGTTACGCGGGTGCTGTAATTGTGGCTCTGCGCGGGATCGGGAATCCAGGCGCTGAGGAAGTAGTGCTGGATTATCGCAATCCAGCCCCCGGGCAGGCTCTTCTTGAAAGGTTCCTCGGCCATCTCCTCGAAGGTGAACTTGGTGAAGTGGTCGTCCGGCTGGGTTGTAGCCGCTCCCAGAAACGGGTGTAGTCCCATCGCACCGGATGAGCTGGCAGAGGGCGCCGGGCTGCTGTCGCGTTTCAGCTGGCCAAATAAATTGGCCTGCCAGCGGTCCTGACTGCCATTGTTGACCAGGAAGTCGACGCGAACGAGGTAGTCACCGCGCCGCAGGGTATAGCGTTTGGTGACTCCTACTCCTGTGTCGTCCCGCCACTGGAGTTCCACCTTGAGTTCGTTCTGACCGTCTTCCATCTTATATATAGAAGAAGCGGCGCTGTAAGTCGGGCGGCCATTCCTGTCGATACCATTGGCCCCGATCAAGCCACTCTGGGCAATATAGGTACGGGTGGCGTTTTGTTCCAGCAGGACGAAAGGTACATCCGGAGCATCCAGCTGGGCGGGGTACTTGGGGAGGGTGAGCTCTATGATATCCCCGCCCTCCAGATCGATCGCCAGTTGCAGGACGTCAGAGTGTACCTGGACTATACGCCCGCTGTTGCTGACCACCGGCTCTTCCGCTGTGGCAGTCGGGACGGTCTCACCGACCGAGGGCAGGTCATCTTCAGTCTGTGTTACCTCGGTGGAAGGGAGTTCCGGCACGGGGGTGTCCGTGGCCGAGAGCCTGGCGTTCTCCTGGGTCAGCGCACTGGTCCTGGCATCCTTGAAGTCTACCCACTTGGTGAGCAGCATGAAGGTCAGTACGGCGATAGCGCCAATGAGCAGTGAGCGTTGCAAATCCATAGTGGTATCTTTGGTTTAGTGAGAGTGCGAGCAGGGAGGGACGGGATCAATACCACCCTCATGCCATGGATGGCATTTACCCAATCGGCGCAGGCCGAGATAACCGCCCTTGATTACACCGTGGGTCGCGATAGCTTCCTGGGCATAGCTCGAACAGCTGGGGTAAAAACGACAGTTATTACCGAGAAAAGGACTCAGGCAGGCCTTGTAGCAGTCGATAATTAAAATGAACAAGCGACGCATTAGCGGTCCTGTCTGGTATTCGATTCTGAGCTGGGGATGTTGTGGCCCAGTTTCTGCCACTGCTGCAGCAATATAGAGGATAGTTCTGCATTATCCAACTGGTCTATGCCCCGTCGAGTCAGCAGTACAACGTCCAGGGCCGGTTCACTGTCCGGCAGGGTGCGGAAAAACTCCCGGGCGACCCGCTTGATGCGATTGCGCTGGACCGCCAGCCGGACATTTTTTTTGGCTATCACCAGACCCAGGCGATGCCCGGGTTCGGAACGTGGCCGCGCCAGCAATAACAGATACCTGTGGGATGCTTTCGCTTCCGCCTTGTCAAAAACCCGACTGTAGTCGCTGGCCTTGAGTAAGCGCCTGGCTTTGGGAAAACTCTGGCCTGGAGCCTGGCTGCCCACCCGGCATGTCTGCCCTTCTTAGACGGCCAGGCGCTTGCGGCCGCGGGCGCGGCGACGGTTCAGGACCTGCCTGCCGCCTTTGGTTGCCATACGTGCGCGAAAACCGTGGGTGCGAGCGCGTTTCAGTACGCTGGGCTGAAATGTTCTTTTCATAGCAATGTTCCAAAGTGATGACCGGTCGGAAGCAGTTTGTGGCTGCAGACGTTGACCGGAAAAAAGGTGGGGTATTCTATTGAAACGGCGCCGCTAATTCAATCGTAATGGCGGTATTATTACTCCGCGCAGTCCCGGGAGGCGATTTGTCGCCTTGCACGAAGCTTCCGGGCGCCAACTATGCAGGATTTCCCAAAGCCATACCGGTTCTGGCTTGCAGCCATCGACCCACATATTCTCCCAAATATATACACAAGATATCCACAGAAAAAACTATACCCGCACACGCCTGGTCCGGGTGTATAAAAAACGACCAATAGTAAGTTAGCTAACTGATTTTAATGGAAAATAAATTTCCTCAAGAAGCGCTTATTTGTGTGGATAACTTAGTCTCAGCAGCGTATTATTCCCGCACTGGAGAAACAATAATCACCAGTTAGCAAGTAATCTAAAAAAGTCTTCTTTCTTTAAGGATGATCGGCCTGGCGGCCGGCATCAAGGGGTTAATTTTGCCTGAAGTAGTGTGGCAGCAGTGCGTGGATCGCCTGCAGGACGAGTTACCTTCACAGCAGTTCAACACCTGGATACGGCCGCTGCAGGCCAGCACGGACGGGCGCAGCCTGATGCTCATGGCGCCCAACCGCTTTATCAAGGATTTTGTATCAGACAAGTTTGCCGAGCGCATAGCGGAGTTGGTCAGGGAGCTCGGAAGCGAGTCACTGATGGATGTCGTGGTTCAGGTAGGTGCGGGAGCTGTTCCGTCAGCAGGCCGGCCAGACACAAAAACCGAGGTCCCCGTTGAGCGGCAGGCGCCGACACCAGTCGATGTGGCCCAGGGTATGCAACCGGCAATTTCGGGCCGGGCGATGAATGGCAATCCGGCATCCGCGGACACCCACTCCTTCAGGGGAAGCCAGCCAAATCCCGGTACCCTGCGCAAGGTTGAGGTAGTCGGGTCCCTGCAGCACCAGCATCATCTGGTGGAGAATTACACCTTCGAGAACTTTATTGAGGGTAAATCCAATCAACTCGCTCTGGCGGCAGCAAAGCAGGTGGCGCAAAACCCGGGGGATTCCTACAACCCCCTGTTTCTCTACGGCGGGGTAGGTCTGGGCAAGACCCACCTGATGCACGCGGTTGGCAATGCACTGAAGGAACAAAACCCCCAGGCCAAGGTGGTCTACCTGCACTCGGAGCGATTTGTGGCGGATATGGTCAAGGCCCTGCAGCTCAATGCTATCAGTGATTTTAAACGCTACTACCGGTCGGTGGATGCCCTGCTTATCGACGACATCCAGTTCTTTGCCAAGAAAGACCGGTCCCAGGAAGAATTTTTCCACACCTTCAATGCCCTGCTGGAGGGCGGCCAGCAGATGATCCTAACCTGTGATCGCTACCCGAAGGAAATAGACGGTCTGGAGGAGCGGTTGAAATCGCGCTTCGGCTGGGGATTGACCGTGGCAGTTGAGCCGCCGGAACTCGAGACGAGGGTGGCTATCCTGATGAAAAAGGCCACCCAGGCGCGGATAGACCTGCCGCCTGACGCGGCCTTCTTTATTGCCCAGCGTATTCGCTCGAATGTAAGGGAGCTAGAGGGCGCGCTTAAAAGGGTGATAGCGAGTGCTCACTTCATCGGTAAACCCATCGACGTGGACCTGGTCAAGGACAGCCTGAAGGATCTCCTGGCGCTGCAGGACAAGCAGGTCAGCCTGGATAATATCCAGCGTACCGTCGCTGAGTATTACAAGATAAAAGTGGCTGACCTGATGTCCCGGCGGCGCAGCAGATCGGTAGCCAGACCCCGCCAGGTTGCAATGGCTCTGGCCAAGGAATTAACCAACCACAGCCTCCCGGAAATTGGCGACAGCTTTGGTGGCAGGGATCACACGACAGTCCTGCACGGATGTCGTAAAATCAAGGAACTTCGCGAAAGTAACTCCGATATTAGCGAAGATTACAAAAACCTGTTGCGATCGCTCACAACTTGATAATCTTTGCCAGTTAATTTAAGCGGCTCGTATCAACCATGTTTACAGACCGGTGCTGTGGTCACCGGTCAACAACAATAAACGCCATTTGTCGGAAGGAAAACCAGTTATATGAAGTTCACTATTTCGCGGGATGCCTTATTGAGGCCGCTGAACCTCGTGGCCGGCGTGGTCGAGCGCCGGCAGACTCTGCCGATCCTGGCAAATGTTTTGCTGGTTCTGGACGGGGATCGCCTGGCACTGACCGGCACCGATCTGGAGGTGGAGCTGGTGGGACGGGTTCAGCTCCCTGCCGCCGGTGACTCCGGTGAGGTGACGGTGCCGGCCCGCAAGCTGGTGGATATCTGCAAATCCCTCCCCGAGGGCAGTAACATCGAATTCGCCGCCCAGGACGGCAAGGTAACAGTAAAGTCCGGACGCAGCCGCTTCACCTTGTCCACTTTGCCGGCCAGGGAGTTTCCCAATGTCGAAGACAGCATGGGGACCCACCAGTTTACCGTCAAGCAGGGTCAGCTCAAGCGCCTTATCGACCGTACCGGATTTGCCATGGCCCAGCAGGATGTGCGCTATTACCTGAATGGCATGCTGTGGGAGATCAAGGGCAAACAAATGCGGGTCGTGGCCACAGATGGCCATCGCCTGGCGCTGTGTACCTTGCCCGGCAAGATCGAGGCGACCGACGACACCCAGGTCATCCTGCCCCGCAAGGGCGTGCTGGAACTCGCACGTTTGCTGCTCGAGGACGAGGCGGACATAGCGATTGTGATCGGCAGCAACCATATTCGCGCTACCACGAACGACTTTACCTTCACTTCCAAGTTGGTTGACGGCAAGTTCCCCGATTACCAGCGGGTATTGCCCCGCTCTCCCGACAAGATTGTACTCGGCTCACGGCTGGAGCTGCGGCAGGCGTTTACCCGGGCTGCGATTCTGTCCAACGAGAAGTATCGCGGGGTGCGCCTGAAGCTGACAAAAAACAGTCTCGATATCATCGCCAACAACCCGGAGCAGGAAGAGGCCGAGGAGGCTGTACCTGTGGATTACCAGGGCGACTCACTGGAGGTCGGATTCAATGTGAGCTACCTGCTGGATGTTCTGGGTGTACTCAGTGGCGAGCAGGTCAAGCTGTCCCTGTCTGATCCCAACAGCAGCGCCTTGCTGGAAGAGTCGGATGCGGGTGATTCCCTCTATGTCGTCATGCCCATGCGCCTCTAGTGAGGGGCGCTACATCAACACGTCGAAAGCCGCCAGCATAACCACTTTACAGGCCGCTCCCCAGCCTGACTTGCCCGGGCCAATGTGTCACTAACCCGCCTCCAGATAAACAATGTCAGGAATATCAAACAGGTAACGCTCCAGGACCTGGCGCGGGTTAATGTTTTTTTCGGCAGCAATGGTAGCGGCAAGACCAGTATTCTCGAGGCCATTCACCTGCTGGGGATGGCACGTTCTTTTCGCGGCAGCAGCGTAAAGTCCCTGATTACTCATGGCCAGACCAGCTGCGTCGCTTTTGGCGTGGCGAGCGCTCCCGCCTCCACGGGAGCCGGGGTCAGTCTTGGCGTCAGGCGAGGTATGGCCGGGGAAGCACTGCTCAAGGTGGCCGGGAGTCCTGTGAAGTCAGTGGCCCGACTCGTTGAGCACTTGCCGTTGCAGGTGATCAACGCAGACAGCTTTGAACTGTTGACCGGGGCTCCGGGGGCCAGGCGACGCTATCTGGACTGGGGTGTGTTCCACGTGGAACATCGCTTCCTGGAACAGTGGCAGCGCTTCCAGAGGTGCATAAAACAACGCAACAAACTGCTCCGTCATGGTAAAATTCGCGATCAGGAACTGTCGGTCTGGACGCGTGACCTGGCGACAGCTGGTGCAGCCGTTGGGGATTATCGCCGGGCATATTTCAAACTCCTGGTGCCTCGCTTCACAGACATCGTGAAGCGGCTGGTACCGTCCCTTGGGGATGGGCTGGAGCTGCGCTACCAGCAGGGCTGGGACCGGCAAACCACTTATGAAGTGGCGCTGCAGAGCAGTATCTCGTCAGATATCGAACAGGGCTATACCCACGTGGGGCCCCAGCGAGCGGATATCAAAGTATTGATAGACGGACGGCTGGCGGCGGATACCCTGTCCCGGGGTCAACAAAAGCTCGTGGTCTGTGGCCTGAAGCTCGCCCAGGGACAGCTGATGTCGGAACAGGGCAAAGGCACTTGCACTTACCTGGTGGATGATCTGCCGTCGGAGCTGGATCTGGAACACAGCCGACAGGTTTGCGAGATGCTGGCTTCGATGGGGGCGCAGGTCTTTATAACCTGTGTTGACCAGTCGGATATCGTGTCGGTCTGGCCAGAGGAAACGTCGGATATGGCCATGTTCCACGTGGAACATGGCACGGTACAAAGGGCAGCCGGGCATTAGTGTGGAGCTGCACGGTAATTTCCTGCCCTGCGGGGCAGCTATATAAATAGAAGCAGTATTGAGAGTAAAACTTATGAGTGAAAGCGAACACAATTACGATTCCTCCAGTATCAAGGTCCTTAAAGGCCTGGATGCGGTGCGCAAGCGCCCCGGTATGTACATCGGGGATACTGATGATGGCACTGGCCTGCATCATATGGTGTTCGAGTTGGTTGATAACTCTATCGACGAGGCGCTGGCGGGACACTGCAGTGAAATCGCGATAGCCATTCACCCCGATGAATCCGTTACTGTTTCAGACAATGGCCGGGGTATCCCTACCGAGATGCACGAAGAGGGTGTTTCCGCCGCAGAGGTCATCATGACGGTCCTGCATGCGGGTGGTAAGTTTGATGACAACACCTACAAGGTATCCGGCGGGTTGCACGGTGTGGGGGTTTCCGTGGTCAATGCCCTGTCCGAAGAACTCGTGCTGACGATTCGCCGCGAGGGCAAAATGTATGAGCAGGTGTATCGTCACGGTATACCGGACGCGCCCCTTGCGGAGATAGGGGCGACTGGATCGACCGGCACGACCGTTCGTTTCAAGCCCTCCCCCGCCACGTTCACCAACATCAAGTTCCATTTTGACCAACTGGCAAAGCGACTGCGGGAACTGGCCTTCCTGAACTCGGGGGTGCGGATTGTGCTGAAGGACGAGCGCAGCGCAAAAGAAGAGACTTATCAATACGATGGCGGCCTCAAAGCCTTTGTCGAATTACCTCAACCTCAACAAGACCCCGGTCAACCGGCCATTCCACTTCCAATATGACACGGAAGACGGAATCGGCGTGGAAGTGGCGTTGCAGTGGAATGATTCCTTTCAGGAAAATATCTTCTGCTACACCAACAACATCCCCCAGCGCGATGGCGGTACCCACCTGGCGGGTTTCCGTGCGGCACTCACCCGCAGCCTGAATTCGTATATCGAGAAAGAAGGGCTGGCGAAGAAGGCCAAGGTCAATACCACCGGGGATGACGCCCGGGAAGGTTTGACCGCGATCATCTCGGTCAAGGTGCCGGATCCCAAGTTTTCCTCCCAGACCAAGGACAAACTGGTCTCCTCCGAGGTGAAAACCGCGGTCGAGCAGACCATGAACACCCAGTTCAACGATTACCTGCTGGAAAACCCCGGGGAGGCCAAGGCGGTTGTCGGTAAAATGCTTGATGCGGCCCGCGCCCGGGAAGCCGCGCGTAAAGCCCGTGAAATGACCCGCCGCAAGGGCGCCCTGGATATTGCGGGGCTGCCGGGCAAGTTGGCGGATTGCCAGGAAAAGGACCCGGCCCTCTCAGAGTTGTACCTGGTGGAGGGAGACTCGGCGGGCGGCTCTGCCAAGCAGGGCAGAAACCGCAAATTCCAGGCGATTCTTCCGCTGAAAGGGAAAATCCTCAATGTCGAAAAGGCCCGCTTCGACAAGATGCTGGGCTCCGCGGAAGTCGGCACTATCGTCACCGCGCTGGGCTGCGGGATCGGCAAGGAGGAATTCAACGCCGATAAACTTCGCTACCACAGCATTATTATCATGACTGACGCGGACGTGGACGGCTCCCACATCCGCACGCTGTTACTTACTTTCTTTTTCCGCCAGATGCGGGAACTGCTGGAGCGCGGACACATCTTTATTGCCCAGCCGCCCCTGTACAAAATAGCCAAGGGCAAGCAACACCAGTACCTGAAGGACGATGAGGCCCTGAACCAGTACCTGACACAGGGAGCGCTGGAGGGGGCCTCCATCCACGTAAACCAGGACGCCCCGCCGATCTCCGGCAGCGCCCTCGAGGAGCTGGTGGCACAGTTCCGATCGGTGGCCAGTACTATCGATCGCCTCAGTCGTCTGTACACGGCCGAGGTGTTGTGGGAAATGGTCTACGGTGAATCATTGTCGCTGGAGCAAATGCGGGATGAGCAGGCGGTAGCCCGCTTCAGCGAGAAACTAAGTGAGCGCTTACTTACTGTGGCGAGCAAGGGTAGCCTGTACTCTGTCGTGGTTCGTAAGGACCAGGAGCGGCAGTTGTACTTCCCGGTGGTAAAACTCCTGGCCCATGGCGTCGAGTCTGAAACCGAGTACCACCACGAGTTTTTTGCATCCGGCGAGTACCGCAGCCTGGTTGCAATGGGTGCCACCATCAACACCCTGATCGAGGAGGATGGATACTTCAAGCGAGGGGAAAAAATCCTGGCCACCCGCAGTTTTGCCGAGGGCCTGGACTGGCTTATGACTGAAGCGCGCAAGGGTTACAGCATCCAGCGTTACAAGGGCCTGGGCGAGATGAACCCTGAACAACTGTGGGAGACCACCATGGATCCCGAGGTGCGGCGCATGCTCAAGGTCACCATCGAGGACGCCATTGCAGCCGACCAGATATTCACCACCCTGATGGGAGACCACGTGGAACCCCGCAGGCTCTTTATCGAGGAGAATGCGCTGTCGGTAGCGAACCTCGACGTGTAGGAAGCTGACTGTAGGCTCTCACGCTATTTGAAAACTTCTCACGATAACTGACTCAGTTGCGGGGGACTTTCTGTCCCCGGGCTTTGTTGATCAGCCCCGGCGATAGCTGGCCTTTCCCATTCCGGGGGACCCCAAAGGTGCTTCAGACGACAACTTAGCGGGCCTGGCCTGGAGACGTCCTTGAACATGCCGGCGTATTCCCGAAATGTCAGTTTAATGGGGTTAAACCCGGGAGTTGAGTCAATCAGGCTGACCACGCCATATTCAACCTTCTCATCGGTTGACTCTGCGGCATAGGTACCGAAGAGATGATCCCAGACCATGAGCACACCACCCATATTGCGATCCACATAGCCAGGGTTCCTGCCGTGATGCACGCGGTGATTGGACGGTGTGTTGAACACCCATTCGACAGGTTTTGGAAATCGCCCAAACCACTGTGTGTGGGGAAAGATCTGAAATATGAGATTTGCGGCTAACATCAGCAACACGGACTCCGGCGTGAAGCCCAGTATCACCGCTGGAACAAAAAAGATGTATACACCCACAAAAGCATAGAGAACGCTCTGGCGGAAAGCGACCGTATAGTTGAAATGCTCCGATGCGTGGTGCACCTCATGCACCCCCCACAGGAACCGCACGCGGTGTGCAGCCAGATGGAACAGGTAGAAACAGAAGTCCACTAACAGGAACAGTACCAATAAACTGGCCGGTGTCAGCTCAAAAGAAAACAATCGGAATTGATAGAGCCACTCATAGGCCGGCAAGACCAGTACCACGACCATGACGCCTTCGGCAAACAGAACGTAAACAGCCCCCATCGAGATGCTGGCTGCTGAGTCACGAATCTCGAAGACGTCAGTTCGCCGGAAATGGAACCATTCAACGGTGGCGAGCAGGAGGATGATGGGTAGTGCCGACAGGGTCAGTAATTGGCTGGCTGGCAGGGCGGCGAGCAAATTCTGGATAGCGAGCACAGCCTCTCCAAAATATTGCGAAATCATGGCCGGCTCCCGATAGTCGTCCGGTGCAAGAGACGGTCATGTCCTTCGTATCCGCCTGTTGCCCGATGAAGTACAGAGCGGTTGTCCCACATCACCAACATGTTGCTCGACCACTTATGGCGGTATTGGAATTGTTCTCTGGTTTGCCATTGGTGAAGCTCCAGTAAGAGGTCTGAGGCCGCGTCCTGCTCCATACCCTCTATACCGATGATATAGCCGATACAGCCGAACAGGCTTTCCCTGCCGCTTTCCGGGTGTACCTTTATCAGCGGGTGTAAAAGAGAGTCCCTCGCAGATTCAGAGGCCTTTACCCGCATACTGCGCCCGGATCCCTCATCCGCATCGCCGTACAAGCCCTCGGGGGCATACCCTCCCGCAGCGGAATGGATAGCATGGCGACCTTCAATTCTGGACCTCAGGGCCGCTGGCATTTCTTCAATTGCCTTATACTGGTTGGCAAATAGCGTGTCCCCGCCCGATTCAGGAATCGTGATCCCGTAAAGGCAGGTGCCAGCGGGTGGATTACGTTGAAAGCTCCAGTCGGTGTGCCATGCCTCTGCGAATATAGAGGACGTCTCGTCTGCGTTACGTTGAATGGCGATGATATGCTCTCGGCCGGGTATGGGTTGTACAAAAGGATCCTCACCAAAATCGCCAAAATAACCAGTGAACCGCTCCAGGTCATCATCGCTGAGAGACTGATCAGGGAAGGCGAGAACACCGTGCTCAATCCATGCAGTGCGAATGTTGGCGACAAGATCCTCCCCAAGGTCCTTGCTTAAATCGATGCCGGATACCGTAGCGCCACAGGCCTCGCCACTGGGTGTTACTGTAATAGCCATATTCCTGATCCTTTGCTCCTACCCTTAATCGGATGATAGGTAGACCGCATGTGAGATGATTGACATACTGCGCCATCATTTATACATATGGCGCCAACAGGGTCATACTCATGGTAATTAGAATATCGGGCAGTTTTAGCCAGATTCTCCGCCTGTGGATGGTGCGCAGGGGAATTGTCTGCGAGCGGCTGGAGACAAGATTGGCCCTGGCCTCGCAACAAGAGACTGTGAGTGTTGAGGACTGGCGTGAATTTTTAAGGGAGGCGGAAGAGCTTTGTCCCGGTCAGCCTGTGGGGCTGCAGATTGGGTCTGAAGTACAGGTCACACATGCCGGTGTGTTGGGTTACCTGTTGCTCAATAGTGATAATCTTGCAGATGCATTGGAGACTTACCTGCTCTGTGAAAGACATTTTTATGGTATCAATTTCGCCGAGCTATCGCGGGTTGATTCGGGATGGATGCTTGCCTGGCCTGATCAGCTTGGGAATGAAAATGCAGCGTTTGTGCAAGTCGGCCTGACGGCGCTTGTTACCTTTCTTCGTCAGCGATTCCCTGGGGGTTGTGACCTCTTGTCCGTCTCTCTGACCGGTGATGAGCCGGGTGACATCGTTCCTTTTCAGGAATTTTTCGGATGCCCCGTCACGTTTAACTCGGTATATCCCGGGTTAACTTTTGATGCAGATACGATTCACAGGTCTAGCCTTGGGGCCCTGCCAGAAAACTTCCGTGCGATGCGCCAGCAACAGCAGGTCGCGTTTTCCACTGTGGCGGGTACCGACGACCCCTTCCTGAAATGTCTGCAATCGGTGTTGTTGAAGTCGATTCCAGAGGGTGGAGCAACCCTGCCGAAAGTTGCGCAGGGAATGAATCTTTCATCCAGGACATTACAACGCAGGCTGGCCGACTATAAGCTCTCATATCAGGCACTACATGACGCTGTGCGAGAACAGCTCGCCCGTCGCTATTTATCCCGTACTTCCCTGATGCTGTCTGAAATCCCTCTCTTGCTGGGCTACTCTGATCAAAGCGCATTCAACCGTGCGTTCAGGAGTTGGACAGGCATGACACCAGGCCGATTTAGACAACTTGAGAGAACAGGAACATGAAAGCGGCCGCTGCTAGGGCCTGGTGTTGATAGCTTGGTCTGAGCTAACCCCTTGATTGAGGGTTGTTTTAACAAATAACTTGAAAACATCCGGATTGGAGCAGATATCGAGAGAAATTTGCTCTCTTTGATCCTCACTCATATTTGGTGAAAGACCATGAAAACAATTGCTTAGGCATTTCTCTATTTTCATTTTTGTTGAGATCCAACACTTAGAGGGTTACAGACAATCACCGCTGGCGCAGTACCAGGAAGCCCTCCTCGGTCAGGTGCCCTGTCCTGCCGGTCCTGAACCAGCGCTGGCCATCGATTTCGAAGATTGCCGCCGCCGTGCGCTCCGGCGCATCGAGGTAGCCGGACATGACCTGGCCGCCACAGACCAGCAGCATGCCATCCGTACCCAGCGGCTGTTCCCTGCCGCTGTGTTCGTCAACTATTCTCAGGCAGGTGCCGGGCAGGGGCATCCCCATGGTGCCCGGGATATTACCCTGCTGCACTTTCCAGTCACTGGTGTCCATGGCATCGGGAACGTTGACCGTCGAGACAGTGGTGGTTTCCGCCGCGCCGTAACCCTCGTAGACACGTTTGCCAAACTTCTGCTCAAACTCCGCCCGCAGTTCAGCGGACAGTGGTTCAGCGCCGGAAACGACCAGTCTCAGCGAATCGAGCATCAGTGGGTGAATGGCGTTGTTGCGGACATAGAGTCCCAGTGTCTGCGGGGAGGCGGGCAACAGGGTTGCGCGGTGCCTGGCGACTGACTTCGCGATACCCAGCGAGTCCAGGGGGTCCCCATGACAGGCCATGGGAATTCCCTCAACAAGTGGCATTAGGGTGGTGAGTGTGAGCCCGAGTGGATGGTAAAGAGGGAGGCAGGACAAAATCACATCGTCAAGGCGGGTGTTCAGTACATCTGACATCTGCTTGCAGTTGGCCATGATATTGCGGTGAGACAACAGCACTCCCAGTGGGTCAGGTTCACTGTTTTCACTGATCAGTATCGCCGCGTCGTCCTCGGCCTGGAGGACATGCCCCCCCAGTCGAAAAAACCACGATACCGGTAACAGCCGGAACCCGATGGTGTCCAGCAGTTTTCGCCAGCTGGGTATCCCGCTGGCAAGGTCTTCCAGATAGACGATTTCCTTGTCCCGCAGCATCTCATCGATGGCAAAACCGGACTCGGACAATGTCGCCCGATACGTTCGGGATGTGACTATATGCTGCACAGAGGTCGCCTGGAGCGTGGCGCCGAAAACATCTGCAGGCAGTGTGTGATTGAGCGGCACTATGACCTTGCCGCGCAACAGCAGTGCCAGTATGGCTTGAAGTGCTGCGGTGCCGGCAGGCAGCAACACGCCGACATGGCGCTCATCTGCCGCCGGCTTCAGTACCCGGCCCAGGCCAGCCACGGCGGCTACCATTTGGGTGTTGGTCAGCGACTTGCCGGATTCGTCCACGGCGCATCTTTGCGAGGGTTTGCGTTTGGCGGTGCGCAGCCACGCCAGTGGTATCGGCTCCAGCTGTTCGCTGTAGGACTGCCATGCGCTTATGGAAAGCTGGAAGACCTTCTGCTTGAGTACTTTAGCGGATGTATCCAGCGGTAGCCGTGGGCCGAACGCGACGATCAGGTCCCGCTTGATGTCGGGTGTTCTCGCGTCGCGCAGGCCTTCACCGGCGCGGGAAAAACTACTGCCCCACAAGCCGTGCAGGTAGAAGGGAACGATCACGCCATCTTCAACCCCCACGAGAGTGCGTTCGTAGCCGGTATGGAATTTCCCGAGTTGGCCGTTGCGACTGATGCTGCCCTCCGGAAAAAGACACACACATTCACCCTCCCGCAGCAGGGTATTGATCGTTTGCAGGCTTTCCTGGCTCTGCCCGGCAGTAATGGGGACTACCCCAAACGCCTTGAAAAAAGGCTTCAGGTACCACACCTCGTAGATACGCCTGAGCATGACGAAGCGTATCGGCCTGGGGCAGGCTATCTGTACCAGTGCCCAGTCTATCCAGGAAATATGATTGCCAAGCAGCAGGGTTGCACCTGCCTGGGGGATGTTGTCGAAGCCGAGAACCTCAATCCGGTAGCGCCGCTTGAGTAACAGCGTCGCCAGAATGCGTGCCAGTGAGTGCGGCAGCTTGCGCACGGTATAGCCGGTGCCGATTACGGCCGCGGCGGTAAGAATGTAGAAAAGTCCGATGCTCTGGACACCGGCAATCGAGAATATCACTGTCAGTGCAAGAGCGCCCAGCATCGCCACATTCTGGATCCAGTTATTGCCGGCCAGGACGGTGCCCAGCTGGCTCTCCGGCGCCTGGAACTGGATCAGCGAGTTCAGTGGCACAATGAACAGGCCGCCCATCGCGCCCACCAGGACGAACATCGCACCCATACTATAGGCGCTGTGCAGGCTGGGCAGCACGGCAATGCCGACGGCGATACCTATCGCTCCCAGTGGAATCAGCCCGGTTTCGATATAGTTGCGCGAGACCCTTCCGGCCACCAGGGAGCCGATCACGATACCGGCTCCGGAGCATGCGAGGATGCCCTGGATGACCACGGTATTCGTGATATTCAGAGCCTCCTTGGCGAATGCGGGAAAGGCCGCCAGCATAACCTGCGAGATCGCCCAGAAGGTCGCCAGGCCGATGATGGACAGCCAGATCGTACTGTTCTTGTTGAGCACACCCAGGTTGCGGCGCAGGTAATGCAGATTGAGGTAGCGGCCCAGCTCGAAGGTCTCGGTTGTGCTGCCGTGTTGGCGGTCGGGAAGAAAGGCCGTGGAAAGCCATTCGACAGTAGCCAGAGCGACCAGCACCCAGCCGATAGGCGCAACACTGTACATGGTATCGCCGGTGCCTGTGGTACCGCCATCGGGCAGCAGGGCCTCGAACAGGATGGAAAAAACAAACGTCCCCAACAGGATGCCGGCTATGGTGACTGCCTGGACGATACCGTTCGCTGCAGCCAGGTTGCTGCTTCCTACCAGCTCCTTGATGTAGCCGTACTTGGCCGGGCTGTAGATGGCGCTTTGTACCGCCAGTGCGAAAGTCAGGCCGAAGGCGGCCCAGAACCAGCCCTGGTAGTAGCAAAAGGTGATCATTAGTGTGGCAACCACGGCGATCAACGCCGCATGCCTCATGATTCGATGCTTCGCAAACTTGTCCGCCAGAAATCCCGCGGGGGAGAAGAGCAGGATGAAGGGCAGCAGGATAAGGCCGTTGACGATGGCAGTGAGCACCACCTGCTCACTGCCATCGTAGCTTTTGAAAATGGCATTCTGGATCACAATTTTATGACCCAGGTCGACGAACGCATTGAGAAATACCACATTGATATAGGGTATAAAGCCTTTCTGCTTGAAACTCATGCGTTGCTCCAGTGGATGGGTTGGAGAGGATGCTACCCATCTCGACAGCGGCCCCCCACTATATAAACAGTTGCAGCGGCCTCCAAGACCTTTGGTACCATGGCCTGATACTTTCTGTTGACTGGAGTGGGCAATGGCTCAGGTAGTGGCTTTGGTAGAGGCGCTTAAAGCGGCGCTCAAATCGTCCAGAATCACCTATGCCGGTGTTGCCGCCGCTATGGGCCTGTCGGAGTCCTCGGTAAAGCGCAAGTTTTCGCGCCGGGAGTTCACCCTCGCTGAACTTGATATGATCTGTTCGCTTTGCGACATGGAGCTGTCGGGCCTGTTGCAGTTGATGGAGAACTCGGGCAAACGCCTGCAGGCACTTACCCAGGCACAGGAGCGCGAGATAGCCGATGACCTGGGACTGCTGGTGGTTACCGTGTGTGTCCTCAACCGCTGGAGCTTCGAAAACATCCTGGAATTCTATGTCTTCCGGGAGCACCAGCTGGTGCAGATGCTGGCGAAACTCGATCGACTCAGGCTCATCGAGTTACAACCCAACAACCGGATAAAGCTGTTGGTGGCGCCCAACTTCGGCTGGTTGCCAAATGGCCCCATCCAACAGGTTTTCCTGAAAACGATACAGCAGGACTTTTTTGCCGCGCGGTTCAACCAGGAAGATCATGAACTGATAGTGCTAAACGGCATGTTGTGCGAATCCTCTAACGCAGAATTTCGTCGCAAGATGGAACGACTGGCGCGAGAGTTTGATCTGTTGAATCGCGAAGATACGACCAGGCCTTTTGAACAGCGGCGGGGCTATACCGCGGTAATCGCCCTGCGGGACTGGCACTACAAGGGCTTTGCCGGCCTGCGCTCATAGCCCGACTCCCTGCGGTATCACCTCCTGCTACCTGCAGTGGCGCGCGACGGAGCTTCACCGGTTCTCGTTGAGGCGCGCCTGTAACACTCCAATACTCCTCCACGTCGATACAAACCAAAGGAGGTATCCGACGTGGATCAATTCGAACTCAACAGCAGCACTTCTGCCTGGGACTTTTTTGTAAAACTGGCATTTGGCGTGGCCATAGGCGCAACTGTATTGGGCATCTACATGCTGCCCGGCGCGCTGGTCGTGAAGGGTTACTTCATGATCAGCTCTCTTTTTCTGGTGTTCTCAACCATCACCATGTCCAAGACCATCCGCGACAAGCATGAATCCGATCGTCTGCACAACAAGATCAGTGAAGCACGCACGACGAAAATCATCCGCGAAATGGACCGGGAATAGGAGCTGCAGTCATGAAACTTTTTGGAAAGTTGAACACCTTGTTGCGGGCCGGCGCCAGGGAGAGTGTCGAGCACATTACCGACGCCAACGCCGTTCGCATCTACAGGCAGGAAATCGTGGATGCGGAAAATCTTTTGCTGCGCAGGCGCTCATGCCTGGCGGGCCTGATTGCGACGCGCAGGGACCTGGAAAACGAGATCCTCTCGGCGCGGCAACGAATAGGCAAACGCGAGGGTCAGATTGCCCGTATCCCCGTCGATCAGCGTTCAGAGCAATTGCTGCTTCTGGCGGCAAGGGATATATCAGCAACACAAACGCATCTGGCACTTCTTGAGCAGCGACGGGCAACAATGGTGGAACGGATCGAATCCGAGGAGCTGACGCTGAGAAAACTGGTGGCGGAAATCAGGGAGCACCGCAGGGAGGTCGGTGTTCTCGGAGCTCAGATGTCCGCGGTCAGGTCATCCGGTGGTGGAAGCTGTGGCAATACTGTCGCTGCACACATCGCCTCTTTGCGTGAAACCAGGGAGGGCATCTGCGGCCAGCTGGCTGTCTCTGATGTGGCTGAGGATAGCTTCGAGGAGGCGGCTCAGCGGGTTGATGGCGACCCCCTCGAACGCGAGCTGGCGGCGCAGGGATGCGACCCGGCTTCGATTCAGCTGGCCGGTGTACTGGAGCGGCTCAGGGAGCTGGAATCACCAGCCTGAACGAGTCTTGGTTGCAGATGTTTATTGCATATAAACAAAGGGTTTTAGTGAAATCAGGTACTAGTACCATTGAGCGGGAGATGACTGCGGGCGTAGTATTGCTCGCCGTCAATCCCGACGCGTCTTTGGAGTATTTATATGCGCAAAACCGCCCTGTCTCTGTTGCTTGTCCTTGCGGCTACTCCTGCCCTCGCCCAGAAGGATTGCAGTGAGCTCAAGGCCGAGATAGATACCAAGATCGCCCGAAACGGCGTCACCGTGTTCACCACCGTCATCGTCGAGCGCGATGCCGAGGTGGATGGCAAGGTGGTTGGCACCTGCGACGGCGGCACCAGGAAGATCGTCTATAAGCGGGGCTTCTGAGTCACCCCATCGCCCCTAACCGATCGGCTTTAGTTTTGCCGGGGATGCGGGCTTTTCTTCCAGGCTGGCCGGGGTCTCCCCCACGCCCTCCAGCCTGTCGTTTTCGATGTCGGCATGGATCGGCTCCAGCGCCACCATTTCCTTGTTGGCTTTGGTCGACAGTTGCTGGAAGCGCTCGATTTTTCCGTATAGACCCTGCTGGCCTGCAAGACCCCTGACCGCGTCATTGTAGTGGTTGTTAGCGGCCTTGAGCGTGTTGCCGAGCTTGCTCAGTCGCTCCGCTACCAGGCATACCTGGTTGTATATCTCCCCCGCCCTGCTGCTGATCTCCCGCGCCTCGTTGTTACTCTGCTCGATCATCCAGAGGTTGGCTACTGTTCTCAGAATTGGCATCAGTGTGGTATGCGAGACCATGATGACACCTTTGGTGTAACCATAGTTGAACAGGTCCTTGTTGTGCTTCATTGCCTCGATATATGCCGGCTCGATCGGCATGAACATCAGCACGAAATCCGGGCTGCCGATGCCCGGCAGGTTGACGTAATCCTTGGATGCCAGGTCATCGATGTGGTTGCGCACCGCCTGCCCGTGGGCGTTTAGTGCCAGGGTTCGCTCCTCGTCGGATTCGGCCGACACCGCCCGGTCGTAATCCACCAGTGAGACCTTGCTGTCGATGACAAGATTTTTGCCGTCCGGGAGCCGCACCACAAAATCGGGCAGTTTGCGTTTGCCGTGCTCGTCCTTGAAGCTGGCCTGGGCATCGTAATGTTCACCCGCCTGCAGCCCAGCCAGCTCCAGGGTGCGTTGCAGCTGCGCCTCCCCCCAGTTACCGGCGGTTTTCTTGTCACCCTTCAGGGCGCTGGTCAGGTTGGTAGCCTGGTTGTTCATCTCCAGGCCGACCTCCAGCACTTTCTGGAGTTCCTTTTCCAGCGCGGTATGCCCGCGCAGCGACTCCGAGTGAACCTCGTTGATCCGGCTCTGGAAGCCGGTGATCTGCTCGCGAAAAGGTTTCAGCATCGCCTCCAGTGACTCCCGGCTGGTGGTGGTGAAGCTCTTGCCCTTGTCCTCGAAGATGCGGTTGGCCAGGTTTTCGAACTCCCGCTTGAGGTTGTCGCGCGCCTCGTTCAGCAGCTGTACCTGCTCCTCATGCCGATCCTGGCGTTCCCTGTGTTCGGTGGCCAGCCGGGTGTGCTGGTTCTGCAGGGCGTGGTATTTGTGATTGATCTGCGTCATTTCCACGGTGGTCGCGCGGAGCTGGGCGAGAGTCTCGCGAAGCTGGGCGCGGCCCTGTTCCAGCTGCACCTCCAGACCGCGAATGTGGCTGCGGGCTTCCCCCAGTTCGGTTTTCAGCTCGTCGTTGACGTCGGTCAGTTCTGCTCGCAGGCGGTCAGTGACGAAATGACCGCGCAGCAGACCGATGATAAGGCCGATCGCGAGGCAACCGGCGGCGGCAATGCCGGCGGCTATCAGCAGGTTTGTATCTAATTCCATAGCTCCACCCGGGTTGGTTGGTGCCAGTTTAAAACAAACAGCGCCGGAATCGGTGGCTTATTACAGAGGGTGGGAGACTATGTGTCGCCTTTTGGGACCGGTTGCGGTCGCAGGATCTCCCGGGCGGCGGCCGCAAGGTCGTCATACACGGGGATCGAGGCGGCATCGATCAGCGGAGCCTCTCCCGATAGCAGGGCGCCGAGGGTGGCGGCGCCCTTGCCGGTTTTTACCAGTATCGGCCGGCATCCGTAGGCCCGGGCGGCCTGAAGGTCCTTGAGGCTGTCCCCTATAAAGAAGGACCCGCGGGGTGACAACCCCAGTTCAGCCGCCATCGCGTCCAACAAGCCGGTGGCCGGCTTGCGGCAGCGGCAGCCCTCATCCGGCAAGTGAGGGCAGTAAAAAATACCGGCTATGGTGCCCCCTAGCTCCTCGACCCGCCGACACAGTGCAGCGTGGATGGCCTCCAGCTCATCGAGGCCGAAAAACCCCCGGCCCAGGCCGGACTGGTTGGTGGCGACCGCCACTGTGTAGCCCGCCTTTGACAGCGCGGCGATAGCCTCGATGCTGCCTGGTATCGGCTGCCATTGCGCCAGGCTGCGGATGTATGCGTCCGACTCCTCGTTGATGACACCGTCGCGGTCGAGAACGATCAGTGGCACCGCTTACTTGCCGACGACCAGCTGGGATATATCGGCCACCTGCAGGAACAACTCCCGGAGGTCCTTCAGCAGGTTGAGGCGATTATTGCGCAGCGCCGGGTCATCCGCATTGACCATTACGCCGTCGAAGAAGGCATCGATCGGCTCCTTCAGACCCGCCAGGCAGGCCAGTGCATCGGTGTACGCACCTTGTTCAAGGTGCCCGGTGGCCACCGCTGCCAGTGCCTCCATACGAGCTGACAATTGCTTCTCTTGTGGCTCTACAAGTAAGTTTGTGCTCACTTCGCCGAATTGGTGCGAGGCATCCAGTTTGTCCAGGATGTTGGCAACACGCTTGTTGGCGGCTGCCAGGGCAGGCGCCTCCGGCAGTGCCGTGAAAGCATGGACGGCGTGGACCCGCCGCTGGATATCCAGTGGCTGGCTGAGGTTGCGGGCGCTGACCGCCTTGAATACCTCGGCGGGAATGGACTCCTCCTCATACCAGGCCCGAAAGCGCTCCACCATGTAGTCGAACACCTGGGCAGTACTGCCCGCTGTGATTACCCCCGCCGGGTACTGGGCTGCCGCGAGTTCCAGACAGTCCCGCAGATCCAGGTCCAGTTCCTGCTCCACGATGATCCGCAGTACCGCGAGGGAGGCGCGCCGCAGTGCAAACGGATCCCTGGAGCCGGTGGGCGGCTGGCCAATGCCGAAAATACCCACCAGGGTATCCAGCCGGTCCGCCAGGCCCAGGGCACTGGCCGTCGGGTTTTCGGGCAGGCGGTCACCGGCAAACTTCGGCCAGTACTGCTGCGCGAGAGCCGCGGCCACGTCCTTGTCTTCCCCATCGTGCAGGGCGTAGTAGGAGCCTGCAATGCCCTGCATGTCGGCAAATTCCAGCACCATTTCGGTGAGCAGGTCGGTTTTGCTCAGCAGCGCTGCCCGCTCGGCCAGCGCTACCGGGCTACCCATGCGCTCCGCCAGGCCCGCCGCGACCTTCACGACACGTTGGGTCTTCTCCAGCAGGGTGCCCAGTTTCTGCTGGAATACCACGCTCTCCAGTTTGGCCACCCGCTCTTCCAGCCGCATCTTTTTATCGGTCTCGAAGAAGAATGCGGCATCGCTCAATCTTGGCCTGATCACCCGCTCGTTGCCGGCGACGACCTGTGCCGGGTCCCTGCTCTCGATGTTGGCAACAGTGATGAAATTGGGTTTGAGCTCGCCCTGCTCTCCCACCAGGTGAAAATACTTCTGGTGTTCTTTCATGGAAGACACGAGGGCCTCCGCCGGCACCTCGAGGAAGCGGGCCTCGAAAGAGCCGGTCAATGCCACTGGCCACTCCACCAGCCCGGTGACCTCGTCCAGCAGATCCTCATCGATCACAGCTCTGGCACCAACAGCCTGCGCCTGTGCCTCGACCTGCTTGCGGATGGTGTCCCTGCGCTGTTCGAAACTGGCAACTACTTTGGCGCGGGCCAGTGCGTCGGGGTAATCCTCGGGCCGCTCCAGCCCGATATCACCACTGCTGTGAAAGCGATGGCCGCGGGTAGTATTGCCGGTGGGCAGCCCGAGTATCTCGCCGTGATCCGAGTCGCTGCCCAGCATGGCAACTACCCAGTGTACCGGGCGCACGAATTCCACCCTGCTGGCGCCCCAGCGCATGCGCTTGGGAATCGGCAGTTGCTGGATACTGCTGTGGACGATTGCGTTCAGGCTGGCGCTGGTGCTGACCCCTGTCACGATGCTGCGCAGGCCCAGCCGGGGGCCCTTTGGAGTGTCGAACTCCTCCAGTTGATCCGGCTCTACACCCTGCTTGCGGGCGAAGCCGGTGGCGGCGGGTGTCCAGTTCCCGTTGGCGTCGCGAGCGCTGGCCAGGGGTGGGCCCAGCACCTCGACGGACTGGTCCGCCGCGCGCAGCTGAACCTCTTCTATCAGTACGGCCAGGCGTCTGGGCGTGGCAAACCATTGTACGTCACCGAAAGCGAGCTGGCGCTCGCGTAATCCGCGGACGACGCCGTCGCGGAATGCCAGGCCGAGAGACTTAAGCGCCTTGGGCGGCAGCTCTTCTGTGCCGAGTTCCACCAGTAATGTATCGGTAGCCATGTCAGCTCGCCTCCGCCTGAAGGTTGCCCAGCACTTCCTTGCGTAGGGCTTCGGTCGCCAGGGGGAAACCCAGTTTTGCCCTGGCATCGAAATAGGCCTGGGCCACGGCCCGGGCCAGGGTCCGCACCCGCAGAATGAAACGCTGGCGCTCGGTTACGGATATTGCATGGCGCGCATCCAGCAGGTTGAAGGTGTGGGAAGCTTTCATGACCATTTCATAGGCCGGCAGGGGCAGGTCTTTCTCGACCAGCCTGATGGCCTCCCCCTCGCAGTGATCGAAGAAGCCGAACAACTGGTCCACGTCCGCTTCCTCAAAGTTGTACCGGGACATCTCCACCTCGTTCTGGTGAAAAACATCGCCGTAGGTCACGCGCCCTGCGGGCCCGTCGGCCCATACCAGGTCGTAGATGCTGTCGACGCCCTGCAAGTACATGGCAATGCGCTCGATCCCGTAGGTGATCTCGCCGGTCACGGGGTAACACTCCAGGCCACCTGCCTGCTGGAAGTAGGTGAACTGGGTGACCTCCATGCCGTTGAGCCATACCTCCCAGCCCAGGCCCCAGGCGCCCAGGGTCGGCGACTCCCAGTTATCTTCCACAAACCGGATATCGTGTATCGCCGGGTCGACTCCCAGCGCGGCGAGGGACTGCAGGTAGAGTTCCTGGAAGTTCGCCGGAGACGGTTTCATTACCACCTGGAACTGGTAATAGTGCTGCAGCCTGTTGGGGTTTGTGCCGTAGCGGCCGTCGGTGGGTCGGCGGCTGGGCTGTACGTAGGCGGCGTTCCAGCTTTCCGGACCGAGTGCCCGCAGGAAGGTGGCCGGGTGAAATGTGCCGGCGCCGACCTCCATATCGAGCGGTTGCAGCACCACACAGCCCCGATCGCCCCAAAATTGTTGCAACTTGAATATAAGTTCTTGAAATGTCGTAACTTTCGATTTGTCTGATGACACGGTTTCGCCCATTTTATGGCCGCAAAAAGGCGGCTATTATACAGCCTCTTTTGGCGGCATAATACGCGCTTTCCCTGAAAGTGAATTTCCCCCGGTCGCGACGGCGCATTGCCTGGCAGGCGCCAGTCGCCCGGGTTTTGCGTATCGCCGATGGCTGCGCGGGAGCAATACAGAAGGAGCCCCATGTTTTACGGCAAGGTAATAGGTGGCCTGATCGGTCTGATGGCTGCCGGCGTTGTAGGTCTGGTGATCGGGGTAGCGGTGGGCCACGCCTTCGACCGGGGACTTTTAGCTACCTTCCGCTTCGGGGCTCCCGAAAATATCGAGCGCATCAAGAAGAGTTTTTTTGAGACCACATTCCTGTTGTCCGGCTACGTAGCCAAGGCTGACGGGCGGGTGTCCGAGCAGGAGATCGAGCACACCGAGCTGGTCTTCCAGCAGATGAACCTGGACCCCGAGCAGCGCAAGCGCGCCATAGAACTGTTCCGCCAGGGCGCGGCAGCCGAGTTCGAGCCCAGGCCGGCTATCTCGGACTTCCTGCTGGTTTGTGGACCCCAGCGCCAGTTGCAACAGACAATGCTGCTGTTTCTCATCTCACTGGCCATGGCGGACCAGAAACTGGACCCGGCGGAACAGGCGGCCCTGGAAGGCATCGCGGTCATGATGGGGTTTGGCTCCGGTCGGCTCGAGCAGCTGTTGCGGATGGCCCAGGCCCAGGAGCATTTCCACGGCAAGGACGGCTATGTGGCTCAACCGGGCACCAGCCTGGAGGATGCCTATGCCGCGCTGGGGGTGGAAAAGGGCGTGTCCGACCGCGACCTGAAGCAGGCATATCGCCGGCGAATGAGTGAACATCACCCGGACAAGCTGATCGCGAAAGGGGTTCCGGAAGACATGATCAGGCTCGCAACGGAGCGCTCGCAGGAAATACAGGCCGCCTACGACATGATCAAGAGAACCCGGCCTACAATGCGTTGATACTCACCTGCGCCAGAACGCCGGCGTAAACAGCACCAGCAGGGTAAAAATCTCCAGCCGACCCAGCAGCATACCGAAACAGAGGATGACCTTGGCGGTTTCGCTGATCGAACCGAAGTCACCCGTCACCCCCGCTATCCCCATTCCCAGGTTGTTCAGGGCGGCAGCCACGGCGGAAAAGGAGGTGAGAAAATCCAGCCCCGTCGCCATCAGCATCAGCATCAGGATAATAAAGGTCGAGGTGTAGACGGCAAAAAAGCTCCACACCGCGCTGACGATGGTCGCCTCCACCCTGCGCCTGCCCACCTTCAGCGGTATCACCGCATTGGGGTGCACCAGTTGCTTCATTTCCCGGATGCCCTGCTTGTAGATCAGCATCAGGCGCATGGCCTTGATACCGCCGGTGGTGGAGCCGACACACCCCCCCATGCAGGAGAAAAATATCGCCATGATAGGCAGCATCACCGGCCACAGTGCCAGGTTCTCAGTGGAGTAGCCGGTTGTAGTGATGATGGAGATCACCTGGAATACACCGTGCAACACCGCCTCCTGGTGGCCGTGGATTTCTTCCCAGACCAGGTAGGCAATGGTGATAGTGATACAGACGCCCACCGCGGCCAGGAAGAACCGGGTCTCGGAGTCCTGGGCGTAGACCGCGAACGACCTGCGATGCCACATCATGTAGTGCAGGCCGAAATTAATCCCGGATACCAGCATGAAAAAGCTGGCGGCCATGAGTATGTAGTCGTTCTCGAAAAAGCCGAGGCTGGCGTCGTGGGTCGAGAACCCGCCGAGCGCTACCGTGGAAAAAGAGTGGGAAATGGCATCGAATACCGACATTCCCAGCACGTAATAGGTGGTGGCGCAGGCGATGGTCAGTGTCAGGTAGACCGCGAACAGGACCTTGGCGGTCTCGGTGATTCGCGGTGTCAGTTTACTGTTCTTGGAAGGCCCCGGCGTCTCGGCCTTGTACAGCTGCATACCACCGATACCCAGCATCGGTAATACCGCCACCGCCACGACGATGATGCCTATTCCACCCAGCCATTGCAGTAGCTGGCGGTAAATAAGAATAGAGTGCGGCAGGTTGTCCAGCCCGACGATGACGGTGCCGCCCGATGAGGTCAGGCCGGAAATCGACTCAAAGATCGCCCCGGCCACAGTCAGCTGCAGGTGATCGGTAAGAAGCAGCGGCAGCGAACCGAACACGCCCAGTACGGTCCAGAACAGGGAGGTAATAAGGAAGCCGTCGCGTATCCGCAGATCGTGACTGGCCTTGCGCACCGGTAGCCACATCAGCAACCCCGAGAAGAAGGTGATTGCCAGGGCCGAAAGGAATCCGAAGACGTTGTGATCATCTTCCAGGATTGAAAAGATCAGGGGCGTCAGCATCGTTGAGCTGAACAGCATCAGCAGCAATCCCAGGATCCTGAAGGAGACGGAAAAGTGCATAGTCTAGGAGAAAAACCCGAAGCCGACGGCGAACAGCTTCTCTACCGCCTTGATCATACCGCGGTCTATGAGAAAGAGGATGACGTGATCATCGGTCTCAACCACGATATGGCTGTGGGCGATCAACACCTGCTCGCCCCGCACCACGGCGCCGATGGTGACACCCTCGGGCAGCTTGATCTCGTCCAGGCGACGGCCCACCACCCGGGAAGAATAGGCATCGCCGTGGGCGGTGACTTCGATGGCCTCGGCAGCGCCCCGGCGCAGGGAGTGCACGTTACTGATATCGCCCCTGCGGACATGGGTCAGCAGGCTGCCGATAGTGATCTGCTGGGGAGATATTGCAATATCGATCTCGTCACCCACCAGGTCGGCGTAAGCCGGGTTGGTTATCAGGGTAATGACTTTCTTGGCCCCGTGGCGTTTGGCCAGCATGGACATCATGATATTGGATTCGTCATTGTTGGTCAGGGCACAGAAAACATCCATGCCTTCTATATTTTCTGCCGCCAGTAGTTGGGGGTCCGTGGCGCTGCCATTGAGCACCAGGGCATGCTTGAGCCGTTCCGACAATACACGGCAACGGTCGTAGGATTGTTCGATAAGCTTGACCTGGTACAGGCCCTCGAGGTTCCAGGCCAGGGTGGCCCCGATATTGCCGCCCCCGGCGATCATGACCCGTTTGTAGGGTTTGTCTATCTTGCGCAGCTCCGCCATGACCTCGCGGATGTTCTCCCGGGCGGCGATGAAAAATACCTCGTCGTCGACTTCCACAACCGTGTTGCCGACGGGAATGATAGGGCGGTCCTGGCGAAAGATGGCGGCGACCCGGGTGTCCACCTTCGGCATATGCTTGCGAATTTCCTGCAATTCCTGGCCGACGATCGGCCCGTCGTGGTAGGCCCGCACCGCGACCAGCTGCACCCTCCCCTCCGCGAAATCCAGTACCTGGAGGGCACCGGGGTTGGCGATCAGCTGCTGGATATTCTTGGTTACCAGTTGCTCCGGCCCGATGATCACGTCCACCGGTATGTGATCCTTGTTGAACAATTGTTGCTGGTAGGCGAGGTATTGGGGAGAGCGAACCCGGGAAATCTTGGTCGGGGTATTGAACAGGGTATGGGCCACCTGGCAGGCCATCATGTTGATCTCGTCGCTATTGGTGACAGCCACGAGCATGTCGGCGTCTTCCGCGCCGGCCTTCAACAGGGTGTTGGGGTGAGATGCTTCCCCTGCGACGGTACCGATATCCAGGCGGTCCTGCAGCAGCCGCAGTTTCTCGCCGTCGGTGTCGACTACCGTGATGTCGTTCTGTTCGATGGCCAGGTGTTCGGCCAGGGTGCCGCCGACCTGGCCGGCGCCGAGAATAATGATCTTCATTGCTCGAGGAGCTCAAGTTGGGTTAACGCGCCCGGATTAAGCGAGCACATTAAAGAAAACACCTGGGGATTGTAAGTATTTGCCTGCCGTAATTGTGCACATTGTCAGGGGCCTCAAGAATCAGTCCGACTTTTGCAGCATGGCATAAAAGAGCCCGTCTGCACCTGCCGGCGATGGCAGCAGCTGGCGGCCGCAACCGGAGTTCTCGCCCCAGGTAGCCGCCAGTGGCACCGCTGTCGAGTCCGGCTGTTGGGCCAGGAATTGCTCGACCACGCCGCTGTTTTCCTGCACCAGTACGGAACAGGTGGCGTATAGCAGCACGCCCCCCGGCTTCAGCGCGGGCCACAAACCCCGCAATATGCCCAGCTGCAGGCGCGCCAGCTGGCCTATGTCCTGCTCCCTGCGCAGCAATTTCACATCCGGGTGGCGCCGGATGACGCCGGTTGCGGAGCAGGGTGCGTCTACCAGGATGCGGTCGAAACTCGCCGGCGCCAGCAGGTCACCCGGCTTGCTCGCATCGCCCGCCAGCAGGTTTGCCTGCAGGCCGAGCCGCTGCAGGTTCTGGGAGACCTTTTGCAGGCGGGTGGCATCCACATCCATCGCTACCAGCTCCGCCAGTTGGGCTTGCAGCTCAAGCAGGTGACAGGCCTTGCCCCCGGGAGCGGCGCAGGCATCGAGAATGCGCTCGCCGGGCGCGGGGCGTAACAGTGGCGCCGCAAGCTGGGCGGCTTCGTCCTGCACGCTCACCTCGCCCTCGCCAAAGCCGGGCAGCTCGGCTACGTCGCACGGCGTGGCAAGGTAGACGGCGTGCGGCGACAACTGGCCCGCCCTGGCTTCGATCCCGCAATCAGCCAGCCTGTCGAGATATGCCTGCCGTGATATCCGCCCGGTATTGACGCGCAGCGTCATAGGCGGCTGGGAGTTATTGGCTGCCATGATTTGTTCAGCAGCGGCCGGCCACTGCTCCAGTAGCGCCCGGTAAAGCCACTCGGGATGGTTGGCAGCCGCCGCTGCGGTCAGGTTGCCGGCCAGTGTTTCCCGCTCCCGCAGGAAGCGGCGCAGCACGGCGTTGGTCATGCCCCTGGCCCAGGGCTTTTTCAGGACCGCCACCGCCCCGACGGTGCTGGCTACCGCCGCATGGTCCGGTATGCGGGTACCCTCCAGCTGGTACAAGCCACACAGCATCAGTCCCTGGATGTCCCGGTCCTTGTCCTTCAGGGGCTTGTTCAGCAGTTGTTGCAGAAAAGCCTGCAGGCGCGGCGCCTGGCGCAGGGTGCCGTAGCACAACTGTTGCAGCAGCCCGCGGTCCCGCTCCGCTACCTGCAGCAGGCGCGGTGCCAGTACCTGGTTGAGAGACTTGCCCGCCAGAACATCGCCGATCACCTGGGCGGCCGCTGCCCGCGGATCCAGCGCCATCAGGGCGCCTGGTCCGCGGGCAGTTCGAACCGCTGGCCGGGCGCGAACAGCTCGCCCCGGGCATTGAGCACCTGCTCCGCCGCCAGCTGTTTGCCCCCGGGCAGCTGCAGTTGTTGCACCAGTAAGCGGCCGTCTCCGCAGCTGACGAGAATGCCCTCCCGGTCTGCTTGCAATATGGTACCTGCCGCCACCGCCGGATCGCTGCCCGAGTCGTCCGGTCGGGCTTGCCACACTTTCACCCTCTCGCCGCCGAGCTTGCTGAAGCAGACGGGAAAGGGATTGAAGGCGCGGATGGCCCGATCCAGGGTTTGCGCGCTCTGGCGCCAGTCGAGTTCGGCCTCGGATTTGAGAATCTTGTCCGCGTAGGTCGCCAGCTGGTTATCCTGGGGTTGGGCTTGACGCTGGCAGGCTTCGAGATCAGCCAGCACCTGCAGCAGCAGCGGCGGACCCAGCTCAGCGAGCCGGTCATGCAGGCTGGCTGCGGTGGTCTGCCGGTCGATCCCGCAGGTGGCGGTAGCCAGCATGGCGCCGGTGTCCAGGCCCGCATCCATCTGCATGATGGTGATGCCGGTTTCCCGGTCACCGGCCTGGATCGCCCGCTGGATTGGCGCTGCCCCGCGCCAGCGCGGCAGCAGGGATGCGTGTACATTCAGGCAGCCCAGGCGTGGGGTGTCGAGTACTGCCTGGGGCAGGATCAGGCCGTAGGCAACCACCACCAGCAGGTCTGCGTGCAACTGCGCCAGTGCCTGTTGCGCGCCTGTGTCGCGCAGTGAAGCCGGTTGGTAGACAGGTATGGCGGCGGCCTCCGCGAGGTGCTTTACCGGGCTGGCCTGCAGTTTCTTGCCCCGGCCCGCCGGGCGGTCCGGCTGGGTGTAAACACCGATAAGTTGGTGCTCACTATCTATTAAAGCCTGCAAATGCGTGGCGGCGAACTCCGGGGTGCCGGCGAAAATGATCCGCAGGGGGGGCTTGCTGGCGCTCAATGGGGTGGCGGGCATCAGGCGTTCTGACGCTGCTGTTTCTCCAGCTTTTTACGAATGCGCTGCCGTTTCAGGGGGGACAGGTAATCGACGAAAAGCTTGCCCTCGAGGTGGTCGATTTCATGCTGCAGGCAAATCGCCAGCAGGCCGTCCAGTTCCCTGGTGAAGCCCTGGCCGTTCTGGTCCAGGGCCTTCACGCTTACCCGACTGGGGCGGCAAACGGTTTCATAGAAGCCGGGAACCGAGAGGCAGCCCTCGTCGTACTCCCCCAGTTCCGGGTCCAGCACGGTGACTTCGGGGTTGATGAACACCTGGGGTTCATTGCGCTGCTCTGAAACATCGATGACCAGAATTCGCTCGTGCACGTTGACCTGGGTGGCCGCCAGACCGATACCCGGGGCGTCGTACATGGTTTCGAACATGTCGGCGATCAGGCTGCGGGTGGCTTCCGTCACCTGTGCCACGGGCTTCGCCTTTGTGCGCAGGCGCGGGTCCGGGAATTCCAGTATTTCGAGTACTGCCATCAGCGAAACTGCTCCGTTTTGGCCAGAATCGAGCCGAAAACGGCTGCGTGAATTAGTAACATTAAGCTTGCCAGCGACAATTAGCGGCAGCAAACTGTAGCAATTATACTACCTGTAGCGACGGGGCGCCCAGTGTCGAAGACGCTGGCGCGATGCTGCGGGTTGAGGGCACAGCTCACGGGGAAGCTGTCCCGGCGCCAGTCGCGCGGTGTATCAGGCCGCGGTGGCAGGTGCTGCGACAGACTATAACAAGGCTACGCAGGGACGAAAAAATGAAAAGAAGGTCACTCTCAGTTTGCCTGCTGATGATGTCATTGCTATTCAGTGCATGGCTGCAGGCGGCGGTTGAACTCAAGGAAAACGTACCGGAGACCTATATTGTCAAGAAGGGCGATACGCTCTGGGGTATCTCGGGTATGTACCTCCAGAAGCCCTGGCTCTGGCCCCAGTTGTGGGATGCCAATCCACAGATTGACAACCCCCACCTGATCTATCCTGGCGACGAGCTCTACCTGGTCTGGGTAGATGGCCAGCCGAGACTGCGCATGCGCCGCGGCCGCGACGTCAAGCTCGAACCGAACATGCGGGTTTCGGACCTGGATCTGGCGATACCCATCATCCCCCTCGACGAGATCGGTCCCTGGCTCAAGTGGTCCAGGATTGTTGCCGAGGGCGAACTGAACGACGCCGCCTATATCGTCTCCGGCTCACAGCGCCATCTGCTCAGTGCGCCGGGCGACCGGGTCTATGGTCGCGGTAACTTTCCGGAGGGCGAGCGCGCCTTCGGAATCTATCGGCCGGGCCAGGCCTATCAGGATCCCATCACCAACGAGCTCCTCGGCTACCAGGCGCAGGATATCGGTAACGCAAAACTGTTGAGCAGCAGTGCAGATGAGGTTGCAGAGCTGGAAATCACCCGCATCACCGAAGAAGTGCGTATTACCGATCGGCTGCTGCCCCTGCGCGAGCGCATCATCGACGCTACCTTCCACCCGCGCGCCCCTGAGGTGGATATAGAGGATGGTTATATGATCGCGGTGCCGGGCGGGGTGACCCAGATCGGCACCAACGACATTGTCGTGCTCAACAAGGGCTCACGCGACGGCCTTGAAGTTGGCCAGGTGCTGGCCGTTTACCAGGTGGGCGAGCTGGTTTTCGATACCGTGGCCCAGGAAAACGTGCTGCTGCCCGATGTGCGGGCGGGGTTGGCGATGGTGTTCGAGGTGTTCGACAAGGCCAGCTACGCCATTATCCTGAAGTCTGACAAACCGCTGAAAGTGGGCGATAAAGTCAAGAACCCCTGATGTTCTAATACAGCGCAACAGCAATCACACTAACGGGGCCTGGAGCCCCGTTTTTTATGCACGGGAGGGGCTCTGTTACACGACATCAAGGACGATGTATGCCCATGGACGAGACCCGTTTGTGCCTGCTGTTGCAGGCCGTAGCCGGAATAGAGGATGCAGCACTGACCAGGCTGCTGTTGCACTGTGGCTCCCCCGAAGCGCTGGCGGCCGGCGGACCGGCCCAGTGGCTGGAGGCGGGGCTGTCGCCGGACCAGGCGGGAGAGCTCCAGCAGGTGCTGCTGCACGGAAGCCGTCGGTTTGATACCGACGCCCAGCTCGCTGCCCTTGCCGGGGTGGGCGCCGAGGTTCTGCCGGTGACGGATGCGCGCTACCCGCCCCTGCTGCGAACCATCCACGACCCTCCGCCCCTGCTCTATGCTCGAGGCGATACTGCCCTCCTCTGCCGCCCACAGCTGGCCATCGTCGGAAGTCGCAGGGCCAGCCCCGCGGGCCTGCGTGCGGCGGGGGCGCTGGCTGGCGATGCCGTCGCAGCAGGCCTGGCTATCACCAGCGGCCTGGCGCGGGGCATCGATGGCGCCGCGCACCAGGGCGCGCTCGATTGCGGGGGCGGAAGTATCGCAGTTGTAGCGACCGGCATTGACCGCGTCTATCCGGCTCAGCACCGCCGGCTGGCGGATGCGCTCGTGCAGGCGGGTTGCCTGGTGAGTGAGTTCCCCCCGGGCGTCCCCCCGTTGCAGTCCAATTTCCCCCGCCGCAACCGGATTATCAGTGGTCTTTCCCTGGGTGTACTGGTGGTAGAGGCTGCCCTGCCCAGCGGCTCACTGATAACCGCGCGCACCGCGCTGGACCAGGGCCGGGAGGTGTTCGCCCTGCCCTGGTCGATCTACCATGCGGGGGGCGAAGGTTGTCTGCACCTGATTCGCGATGGCGCCAAGATGGTCCAGACTATCGGGGATTTACTGGAAGAGCTGGGGCCCATGTATGCATTGCAGCGGGATTTGCCGCACCCCCGGGGGGCTGGGCAGGAGGTGGTAGAGCTGTCAGGGCGGCAACAGCGAGTGCTGGAGCTGGTCGGCTATGAGCGTGTGTCGGTGGATGAGCTGAGTCGGCTGAGCGCGCTCCCGATTGCAGCGGTACTGGCTGAGCTGTCATTTCTCGAAATGCAGGGCGCGGTAAGCCGGGCAGAGGGCGGCTATATCCGCAGTTGAGTTGCCGCGATACTTGCGAAGTCACTCGCAGTTGGTTAACTTTCGCGCTCCTTGTCCGGCCCTTTCCCTATGCCGGTGCCAATACAGCAGGAGAGAAAATGAGCGAGCCATTTGTGGCAATAGTGATGGGTTCGGATTCTGACTTGCCGGTTATGCAGGCCTCATTCGATGTCCTGAAATCCTTTGGCATACCTCTCGAGGCGCGTATCACCCCGGCCCATCGCACAGCAGACGTGACCAGGGCATTCGTGCAGGACAGCCGGAGGAGTTGAGAATGGGGACTCAGTTGCCAGCGCCATTGCGCCTGCGGCTGGCGCTTCGGGCCATTGCCGCTGGCGGGGTTATCGCCTGCCCGACCGAGGCCGTCTGGGGCCTGAGTTGCGACCCGCATAACCGCAGTGCGGTGCAGCGCCTGCTGGCGCTGAAAGGGCGCTCCCCGTCCAAGGGGCTTATCCTCGTTGCCGCTACCGAACAACAACTGGAGTTCCTGCTGGCTGGCCTCGAGCCGCAGCTGCGCCAGACCCTGTCTGACAGTTGGCCAGGGCCCTCTACCTGGCTGGTACCCCATCACGGGCGGGTGCCGGTGTGGATTCACGGAGAGCACGCCACTGTCGCGGTCCGGGTGAGTGCACACCCGGTCGTCAGTGCCCTGTGCTCGGGCTGGGGCGCGCCCCTTGTGTCCACCTCCGCCAACCCCTCGGGAAGTCGCCCGGTGCGCCAGGCCTACCAGGTGAAACGTTATTTTGGCGAGGAACTGGATTACCTGCTGCCCGGTAAAGTGGGGAAGTCGGGTCGCCCGACCGAAATCAGGGACCTCGCCAGTGGGCGAATAATCCGGTCCTGACCCTTTACCCTGGCCCTGTTCAGGTATTGTTCCGGCCCCCGGGTGCGTATAATGCCTCGCCCATGAATCCAGGGGGTGAAAGAGAGAATGGAAATTGAACAGGTCAAATCCTACCTGCTCCAGCTGCAGGATACGATTTGTGGCGAGCTGGCCGATGAAGATGGTGAAGTCGGCTTCCTGACCGACGAGTGGCAGCGACCGGAAGGTGGCGGCGGTCGCAGCAGGGTGCTGACGGAAGGTGCGGTGTTCGAGCGAGCCGGCGTCAATTTTTCACATGTGCGCGGTGCCAGCCTGCCCCCTTCCGCCAGTGCATCCCGGCCCGAGCTCGCCGGCCGCAGCTTCCAGGCCATGGGCGTATCACTGGTCATTCATCCCCGCAATCCGCACGTTCCCACCTCCCATGCCAATGTGCGGATGTTTGTCGCCGAAAAACCCGGGGAGGCACCGGTCTGGTGGTTTGGTGGCGGCTACGATCTCACGCCCTACTACGGCAACAAGGAGGACTGTGTCAGCTGGCACAGGGTCGCGGCGCAGGCCTGCGCGCCATTTGGTGAAGACGTGTACCCGCGCTTCAAGGCCTGGTGCGACCAGTATTTTTATCTCAAGCACCGGCGAGAGCCGCGGGGCATCGGCGGCCTGTTTTTCGACGATCTGAACGAATGGGATTTCGCCACCAGCTTTGCCTTCATGCGCTCGGTAGGAGACTCTTACATAAAAGCCTACCGGCCTATCGTACAGCGCCGCAAGGACCAGGCCTTCAGCGACAGCGAGCGACAGTTTCAGCTGTATCGCCGCGGTCGCTACGTGGAGTTCAACCTGGTGTACGATCGGGGAACCCTGTTTGGCCTGCAGTCTGATGGCCGCACCGAGGCCATTCTCATGTCACTGCCACCACTGGTGCGCTGGGAGTACGACTATCGGCCCGCACCCGGGTCGAGGGAAGCCGAGCTCACCGAGTTCTACCTGCAGGATCGGGACTGGCTGGCGGAAAGCTGAAAGCCGGTCCGGGCCAGTGCAAGTTTCAGTTGCATGCCATGAGCTACAAGAAGGAACAGCGGTCAATGAGTGGTATAGATAAGTACGCGGTATTCGGCAACCCGATCAAGCACAGCAAATCACCGGCGATACATGCCGCCTTCGCCGCGCAGTGCGGACAGCAGCTGCAGTACCGGGCTGTGCTGGTGCGGCCGGATGGGTTCGAAGAGGCCGCGCGCAAGTTTTTTGATGATGGCGGCGCGGGCCTCAATGTCACCGTGCCGTTCAAGCAGGAGGCTTTTGCGTTTGCCGACCGGCTCAACCAGCACGCCCGGCGCGCGGGCGCCGCCAATATCCTCACCCGCTGCGCCGACGGGGGTATCGAAGGCGATAACACGGACGGTATCGGCCTTGTGCGCGACATGGTTGCGAATCTGGGCTGGGCCGTGCAGGGCCTGCGCGTGTTGGTGCTCGGTGCGGGCGGCGCTGCCCGCGGGGTGCTCGAGCCGCTGCTGCGGGAAAAACCGTCACGGTTGTTGATCGTCAACCGTACCCCTGAAAAGGCGGAGCAACTGGCGGTTGAGTTCGCGGACATCGGCCCGGTGGAAGGCGGTGCCTACACCCTGATAGGCGATCGCAGCTTCGACCTTGTCATCAATGCCACCAGTGCGGGGCTAAGCGGCACCATGCCCGAATTGCCCGGCACCCTGCTGACAGAGCGCAGCTGCTGCTACGATATGGTGTATGGAGCCGAACCGACGGCGTTTATGCGCTGGGCGGCCCACCATGCGGCCTGGGCAGTTGCCGACGGCCTGGGGATGCTGGTAGAGCAGGCGGCACAGAGCTTTTATATCTGGCGCCGGGTGCGACCTGAGACCCGTCCGGTGATCAGGCAGATTCGCGAGGCACTGGCGAGCTGAGACGTTTGCAGCGGGACACTAGGAGGCTTCCAGCTCCGCAATGTGCCGGTCCTTCAATTTCACGTAGTTGTTCGCGCTGTAGCTGAAATAGGCCATTTCTTTCTCACTCAGCTCCCGGACTTCCCGCGCCGGGCTGCCTGCGTAAAGGTAGCCGCTGCGCAGGTGCTTGCCCGGGGTGACCAGGGCTCCGGCGGCGATTACCACGTCGTCCTCGACTACCGCCCCGTCCATAATGGTAGCCCCCATGCCCACCAGCACCCGGTCGCCCACGGTGCAGCCGTGGAGTGTGGCCTTGTGGCCGATAGTGACCTCGCTGCCGATCTGGAGCGGCCAGCCGTCGGGGTTGAAGGGGCCGGCATGGGTAATATGCAGCACGCAACCATCCTGTACACTGCTGCGAGCACCCACCCGTATCCGGTGCATGTCGCCGCGGATAGATACCTGCGGCCAGACCGAGGTGTCATCCCCCAGCTCGACATCCCCAATGACTACCGCACTGGGGTCTATCAGTACCCGCGCGCCGGTCCTGGGCCTGTGGCCATCGAAACTGCGCACATTGCCGTCGGTGTGATGTTTCATGACTAGGGCTCCGCCGGGTGTTTGGCCTACAATACCGAGCCAGCCCCAGCCTGGCCAGCTTGCCGGAGAGCAGATTATGTCTGTCAGCACCAGTCGTCGTCGTTTTATAGCCGGTGCGGTATGTCCACGCTGCGCGCAGATGGACAAGATTGTGGTAAATCTCGATACCGACCAGCGCGAGTGCGTAGCCTGCGGCTTTTCCGAAGCGAGACCGGGTGACGTGCCTGATACCCCGGTCGCACCCGCGGGCCAAAGCGAGGACGCGGTGCGGGAGTTGCCGACCCGGGTCAGCCGGGCCGCGGCCCGCCGGGTTGAAACGCCGGCTGAACCGGTTCGGCTGGTAGATCCGCGCGATAAGTAGAGAACCCGCTGCCTAACTCGCCTCGCAGGCCAGGCGCAGTCGAATCTGGCGCGATGACCAGCTGAGCTTGTCGTACTTGAACAGCTGCCCGCTGGGCTCGGAGCTGGCGGGCAATACACGGACCCGCGCCCAGACATACTCACGTTCCAGCAATTTCGCCGCCGTTTCGTGTACCTTCTGGTCCAGTTGGTTTGCCAGGTCATCCCCCAGCAGGTGATGGACGATGACGTTGGCCTCGGTCATGTCTACCGGCAGCATGGGGCGCTTCAGGTGGCGTATATGATGGTCGTTCACCTCTTCCAGCAAGCGGTGCGCCAGGAACGCCTCATCCAGCAGCCCCCCCAACCCGCCGTCGGATGGCAGGTCGGCCGGCGGGTGCAGGAAATAATCTTCAGCCACATCCAGGAGCGGCGCGGCGTAATCGTAGAACCCCATATGTTTGCTCACTGCCGTTACCAGCAGCAGGCAGTCGGGAACGCTCTCGACATAGCCGGTGATAAATGCCAGCAGGCCGCTGACCGGGTCTTTTTCGGGCAACACCAGCTTGTTGCGCAGCTCTGGCAGCCGTTGCTCCAGGTTGTGGCTAAGCCGACCGGTTCTGGCCTCGGCCAGCACAGCGCTGTGGATTCTATCTCTTATGATTGCTGCAGCCATTGGACATCCGGTGCTTTCTGGCCGTGCTGGAAGTTACAACTCAGGCTAGTACATCCTCGGCAAAGCGCTACCGGGTATTCCAATTCATTATCTGCATGGGCGCATTGTGGGCGCTGAAATCGGTTGGATATGAGCCGATTTACCGCGTTTTCGGGACGATTTATGGCGCCTTTGCAGGCGCTTCTTATTTATGAGAGGCTGCCGGGTAGTGATTCCCGGCCACTCCCCTGTATCGAGGGGCCTCAACTGAGTAGGCTTTGGCCGTGAGATTCGCTATAATCGCCGCGTTTTGCCGCTGCGACTAAATGTCGCACCGCCGGTAAACTCGTATAAGCTGGCAAGTTCAAGCAGTGTTAACGTCCCGATCGCCCCCGCAAACTGGCGGAGCCTCGTCGTCGTGTCACATAGCCGTCGCCGCCAGGCGGCGGGCCGCTGGAGAGCCAAGACGGCCAGTTGGGGGGGAAATATGATTTATTACAAAATGGAGACACGGGAAATGTGTGTTAAAGCGAAGCGGCTGTTGAAGCTCGCCCTCGGTCCTGTGCTGATGCTGACGAGTGCTGTCGCGCTGGCTTACGGGCCCGAGGTGAACCAGGTCAACATGGCACCCGGTCCTACCGAAGTTGGCGAGCGCATCTACGACCTGCACATGATCATTTTATGGATCTGTACAATTATCGGCCTGGGTGTGTTCGGGGTGATGTTTTATTCCATCATCTACCATCGCAAGTCCAAGGGTGCCGTGGCTGCCCACTTTCATGAAAGCACCAAGGTGGAGATCGCCTGGACGGTGGTTCCTTTCCTGATCCTGATTGGCATGGCGGTACCGGCAACCTCCACCCTGCTCGAGGTTTACGACAACGACGATGCAGAACTGGATATCCTGGTTACCGGCTACCAGTGGAAGTGGAAGTACGAGTACATCACTGAAAATGGCGAAAACGTTTCATTTTTCAGTAATTTACGTACGCCGCAGAGCGAAATAAACAACACCCAGCCCAAGGGCGAGCACTACCTCCTGGAGGTGGACGAGCCGCTGGTAATCCCGGCGAATACCAAGGTGCGCTTCCTGATCACGGCCAATGACGTAATCCACTCCTGGTGGGTGCCGGAACTGGCGGTCAAGCGCGATGCGATCCCCGGCTTCATCAACGAGGCCTGGACAAAAGTTCCCACCGAGGGCGTCTATCGCGGCCAGTGTGCTGAACTGTGCGGCAAGGACCACGGCTTTATGCCGATTGTGGTAAATGTCGTCAGCAGCGAAGAATACGGCCAGTGGCTGGGCGACAAGCAGGTTGAAGCGGCCGCCATCAAGGAGTTGATGGCCCAGACCTTCACCCTCGACCAGTTGATGGAGCGCGGTGAAGCGGTCTATGCCCGTGCCTGTCTTGCCTGTCACGGCGCCAATGGTGAAGGCGGCGTTGGCAAGGCCATAGCGGGCAGCCCCATTGCAGTCGGCCCTGTCGGTCCCCACCTGGAAATCGGCATCAACGGAGTGCCCGGGTCTGCGATGCAGGCCTTTGGCGGACAGTTGAACGATGTTGATATGGCGGCGGTTATCACCTATCAACGCAATGCATTTGGCAACAATATGGGCGATATGGTTCAGCCCATCGATGTCTACAATCACAAGAAAGGCTAACCGGAGGAGTTAACGATGGGCGATCATCATCACGGTCCTGCCAAGGGCCTCAGCCGGTGGCTGTTTACCACCAACCATAAAGACATCGGGACCATGTACCTGTGGTTCTCGTTTGCAATGTTTATCCTGGGCGGCACCTTCGCCATGATCATCCGGGCCGAGCTGTTCCAGCCCGGCCTGCAATTGGTAGAACCCGCGTTCTTCAACCAGATGACCACCCTGCACGGCCTGGTCATGGTGTTCGGGGCGATCATGCCCTCCTTCGTCGGCCTGGCCAACTGGCTGATCCCGATGATGATCGGGGCGCCGGACATGGCCCTGCCGCGGATGAATAACTGGAGCTTCTGGATTCTGCCCCCGACGTTCCTGCTGCTGGCGTCCACCCTGTTTATGGAAGGCGGTGCTCCTGCGGCGGGCTGGACATTCTACGCACCGCTGTCCACCACCTATGCGGGACCCTCGGTGACGTTCTTTATTTTCTGCATCCACGTGCTGGGTCTGTCGTCCATTATGGGCTCCATCAATATCATCGCCACGGTGATGAATATGCGCGCCCCCGGCATGACATACATGAAGATGCCCCTGTTCGTCTGGACCTGGCTGATCACCGCCTTCCTGCTGGTGGCAGTAATGCCGGTACTGGCAGGCTGCGTAACGATGATGCTGATGGATGTGCACTTCGGCACCAGCTTCTTCTCGGCCGCCGGTGGCGGTGACCCGGTGTTGTTCCAGCACGTGTTCTGGTTCTTCGGTCACCCCGAGGTATACATCATCATCCTGCCGGCTTTCGGCGTGATATCGCAGATCATTCCGGCGTTTTCCCGCAAGCCCCTGTTCGGCTATGACTCCATGGTCTACGCCACCGCATCGATCGCGTTCCTCTCCTTCATCGTCTGGGCGCACCACATGTACACCGTGGGCATGCCTGTGGCAGGTGAGCTGTTCTTCATGTACGCCACCATGCTGATCGCGGTACCCACGGGCGTAAAGGTGTTCAACTGGGTCACCACCATGTGGCGCGGGTCTCTCTCCTTTGAAACGCCCATGCTGTTCTCCATCGGCTTCCTGGTACTGTTCACCATTGGTGGCTTTACCGGCCTGATGCTGTCCATTGCGCCCGCGGACTTCCAGTACCACGACACCTATTTCGTGGTGGCTCACTTCCACTACGTGATGGTGGCGGGAGCGGTATTCAGCATGAGCGCGGCAATCTACTTCTGGCTGCCCAAGTGGTGCGGCCGGATGTACAACGAAACCATGGGCAAGACCCACTTCTGGATTTCGTTTATCGGCTTCAACCTGGCGTTCTTCCCGCAGCATTTCGTGGGCCTGGCCGGTATGCCGCGTCGCATCCCTGATTACGCCCTGCAGTTTGCTGACTTCAACATGCTTTCCAGTATCGGTGCCTTCATCTACGGCCTGTCGCAGATTCTGTTCCTGTACAATGTTATCGCGACCATCGTTGCCGGCAAGCCGGTGTCCGACCCGAAGGTCTGGGACGGTGCGGAAGGCCTGGAGTGGACAATCCCCACGCCGGCGCCCTACCATACCTTCGAGACGCCACCGAAGATCGATCCGGCTCACGCTCACTCCTGAGGGATACTGCTCCGGTGATTCGATTCAGCGACAACCCAACCACAGACACCGCGGCCAAGCTGGTCGCGGTGGCTGCGTTGATGTTCGCTTTCGTTTTCGTGGTGATGGTCCCCTTGTACAACGTGCTGTGCGACGCCCTGGGCATCAACGGCAAGACCAGCGGCGAGGCCTACACCTCGGTCCAGGCCGGCGTTGACGAAAGCCGGTTGGTGTCCGTGCAGTTTGTGGCCACCAACAACGAGGGCATGCCCTGGGAGTTCGGGCCCAGCACCACGGTGATGAAGGTACACCCCGGCGCTGTCAACGAGACCGTTTTCCTCGCCCGCAACCCGCTGCCCAAAGCGATGATCGCCCAGGCGATCCCGAGTATTTCGCCGGCCAGGGCCGTGGCGTACTTTCACAAGACAGAGTGTTTTTGTTTCAACCAGCAGCCCCTGGACGGTGGCGCAGCGGCGGAATTGCCACTGCAGTACATCGTCGACCGGGATCTGCCGGCCGATATTCACACCATCACGCTGTCCTATACGATTTTTGATGTAACAGATATGACGAGTGGCGCTGTAGCCACACGCTGAAGCGCGGGTTAGGGAACCCGCGTTACCTACATGGAGAATAGATAAAATGACAAGTCAGACTTCCGCAGCGTACGAAAAGTACTACGTACCGGAAAAGAGCCGGCTGGCCATCTGCGCCACAATCGGTCTTATCCTGACCATTTTTGGTGCCGCCAGCATCATGAATGATATGACCTTTGGCGATCCCGCCAGTGACACGAGTTCCTGGACCATTTTCAATCTCGGCATGCTGTTTTTTGGTGTCACGCTGTTTGCCTGGTTCCGCACGGCGATCAAGGAAAACATCGCGGGCATGAACAGCGCCCAGTTGAAAAAATCCTATGTGCTGGGCATGTTCTGGTTCATTTTTTCCGAGGTGATGTTCTTCTTCTGTTTCTTCGGCGCCCTCTTCTACGTGCGTGTACTGGTCGGCCCCTGGCTCGCCGGCGAAGGGGACGGTGGACGTATGAACGGACTGCTGTGGGAGGGCTTCACCTACAGCTGGCCGATGATGCAGACCCCACAGGAGGCGGTGGGCGGCGCAGGTGCCCAGTTGATTGCCAACAACGGCTCATTCACGTCACCTGAAACCAGCCTGTCATTTGCGGATGCGCATGCCTGGTGGGCCTGGCTGCCGATGTGGAACACCCTTGTCCTGTTGACATCCAGCTTTACCTGTCACCTGGCTCACGTCGGTATCCTCAATGGCGAGCGCAAGAAGTTCAACTTCTGGCTGACCGTGACCGTCGTGCTGGGCATGATATTCCTCGCGCTGCAATACGCTGAATACCATGAAGCCTATGTGGAATACGGCCTGACCCTGAATGCCGGAATCTACGGATCGACCTTTTTCATGCTGACCGGCTTCCATGGCTTCCATGTGTTCATGGGAATGACGATGCTGCTGATCCAGTTGTTGCGCTCGGTGTTCGGCGGCCAGTTTACTGCTAACGACCACTTCGGTTTCGAAGCGTCCAGCTGGTACTGGCACTTTGTGGACGTGGTCTGGGTATTTCTGTTCCTGTTCGTATACGTGCTCTAGCAGCCGCTATTCGCCGCCGCTATCCTGGGATGCTTCGGGCTCCGGCCCGACATCCCACGGGTTCCTGTGACCGAGCTGGCCTGTGGCGATGCCGTACACGATAACGGCTGCAAGGCAGATGGCGAGGCCCAACCGCACACCAAGGGAATGCATCGTGCGACGCTTGGTTTTATCCCCCTGGTCTATCATCAGGAAGTAAAACCCGCTTCCCAGGCTGGCAAGTAATGCCAGCATCAACAGCACTATCGACGCTTTTAACAATGGAACTCTCCTTGGGTGATCCCCCGCAGTATAAACCAGCTCTGACCAAACAGGTCGAGGTGTATTGAAATGCCGGCCGCGGACACTCGCCTGAGCTTTGATCCGGAGTGGCGCACCACCCTGTTCACCCTGGTGCTGGTGCCACTGATGACCTGGCTGGGCTTCTGGCAGTTGCAGCGAGCCGAGGAAAAAACAGTGATGGCGGCCTCCTGGGAGCAGCGCCAGAGCCAGCCTCCGGTGCCGCTGGAGCAATTGTGGAACAAGCCGGCGGCAAGCCTGGCCTATCTGCCGGTAAGCGTGTCGGGCGTGTTCGAGGCGGACAGGTACTTTTTGCTGGATAACCGTATATACGGGGGCCGTGTCGGTTACGAGGTGCTGGGGATCATGCGCCTGGATGACGGCGATCGACGGGTGCTGGTCAACCGCGGCTGGATAGCCGGCGACCCTGCCCGCCTGGCATCGCCCGACGTACCCGGCGTTGCGGGGCGGGTAGAGTTGCTCGGCCACGTCTATGTACCGCCTGGTGTGCCCTACACGCTGGCTGAACAGGATCTGGGCGAGAGCTGGCCAAGAGTGCTGCAGTCGATTGAGATGAAGAAAATACTGCCTGCCCTGGATGTACCTGAAGACGGGCAGGTATTTCCCTATTCCGTTAGAATTGCTGCCGGGCAGCCCGGCGCCCTGACAGTGGACTGGCAGGTAGTGAATGTGAGCCCACAGAAGCATCAGGCTTACGCGGCGCAATGGTTTACCATGGCGGCGGTTTTGCTGCTGTTTTACCTGTTTCGCAGCAGTAACCTGTGGCCGTGGATAACCCGATCCGGGAGTGATCGAAGCTAGATGGAAAATACTGACAGACAAACGAACAACCGCATGGTGCTGCTGCTGATAGCGGGTGTCCCTGTGACCATGATCCTGGGTGCGACCTGGCTGTGGTACTTCGTCGTTCGCGGTGATCTGGACCTCGTGGGGACACTGGGTACTGCCAACCGCGGTGCGCTGGTGCAGCCGCCTCGCCAAATCGATGACGCGGTGCTGCTGGAGGCGGATGGCCTGCCCTTCGTCTACGGGGATCTGGAACCCAGGTGGTCCATGCTGATTCCCGGGTCCGGAGGCCGTTGTGACGCGTCCTGCGAAGAAACATTGTATGAAACCAGGCAGATCCACGCCGCGATGGGCAAGGAATACAACCGCCTGCGACGCCTCTACGTGAGCGAGAGCGCACCTGAAGATACCCTGCTGGAAGTGCAGCAGCTCAGCGACAAGCACCCTATTCCCGCCAGCTTTTCCAGGTACCTGGCGAATGAGCATCGCGGGCTGAAGCCCCTGGTGCTGGGTCCAGGCCAGATCGACCAGCTGTTTGCCGAGTACCGGGCGGAACCGGGCACATGGTACCTGGTCGATCCTGCCGGCTGGATCATGATGTCCTATAACAGAGATGTCTCTTACAAGGACGTGATAGCAGACCTCAAGTTTCTCCTGAAGAATTCGGGAGCTTGAGCAGGATATGGCGATGGCCGAAAAAGCAGACCAGGTAACATGGCGTGACTACAAGGAGCTGACCAAGCCCAATGTGGTGCTGCTGATGATTCTCACCGCGGCCATCGGCATGTTTATGGCGGTGCCCGGTATGGTGCCACTGCAGATCCTGGTGATGGGAAATCTCGGCATCGCCCTGTGCGCGGGCGCGGCAGCCACGGTCAATCACCTCGTGGACCAGCGCATCGACCGGAAAATGTCACGCACCCACAAGCGACCTGTCGCGCAGGGGCGGGTCAAGCCCCTGCAGGCCGCGGCGTTCGCCGCGATAATCGGAACACTCGGGATGGCTATCCTGCTGATCTGGGTCAACGCCCTCACCGCCTGGCTGACCTTCGCCTCCCTGCTGGGCTATGCGGTGGTTTACACCATGTTCCTCAAGCGCGCGACCCCGCAAAATATTGTGATTGGTGGCCTGGCTGGCGCCGCCCCTCCCCTGCTGGGCTGGACCGCGGTGACCGGTGAGGTCGGCGGGCACGGCCTGCTGCTGGCACTGATTATTTTTGCCTGGACCCCGCCCCATTTCTGGGCCCTGGCGATCCACCGCCGTGAGGAATACGCCGCGGTTGATATCCCCATGCTGCCGGTGACGCACGGGGTGGCCTTTACCAAGTTGCATATCCTGCTGTACACGGTGATCATGTTCCTGATCACCCTGCTGCCCTTTGTCACGCGTATGAGCGGCCCGCTGTATCTGTTGGGTGCGGTGGTGCTCGGCGGGGGATTCCTCTACTGGGCCATCGAGCTTTTGCGCGACAAAAACCCCAATGCCCCGATGGAAACGTTCAGGTACTCGATTATTTACCTTATGGCGCTTTTTATAGTGATGTTGATTGACCATTATCTCTTTCCGGTGAGCAGCCTGTGACGGACCAACAGGCCTACCAGGCTAGGCAGTCCCGTGGGATCAAGCTCACGGTGCTGGCACTGGCTGCGTTTATTACCGTCATCGTCGCGGGCTTTGTGCACCGGATCCAGCAGCCGAGAATATTGACTGTGTCCGAAATGCAGGTAAATGGCCTGTATCTTCATAAAACTCCGCGAAATTTCGGTGATATTTACCTTGTGGACCATCGTGGCCAGGTGTTCGACAACGACCGCCTGCTCGGCAAGTGGACCCTGGTGTTCTTTGGTTTCACCTACTGCCCGGATATCTGCCCCACGACCATGGGGTTTCTCAACGAGCTCATGGGCCAGCTGGAAGGCACCGAGGCCGAGGACACCGAGGTGGTCATGGTTACGGTGGACCCGGCCCGCGATACAGTGGAGCAACTGGCCAGCTATGTGCCCTACTTCAACCCCGACTTCACCGGCGTAACCGGTGACTTTCTCGACATCCACCGCTTTGCCACCGCGCTCAACACGCCGTTTCGCAAGGTGCCGGGAGAGGGTGAAAACTACCAGGTCGACCATAGTGCCAATGTGGCACTTATTAATCCGCGGGGTGATTATCACGGTTTTTTCAAGGCGCCCCTGGACATGGCCAAAATGAAACTCACTTACCGCTCCGCCCGGGCCATGTGGGACAAGCAACAAAACTAGCTGCCAGAGGCTTCCTATGACCACAGACCCGGCCCCGATAGTACTGGTTGACGGCTCTTCCTACCTCTATCGCGCCTTTCACGCGCTGCCTCCCCTGACCAACTCCCGGGGGCAGGCGACGGGGGCCGTCAAGGGGGTGATCAGCATGATCCGCCGCCTCCACAAGGACTATCCCGGCAGCCCCGTGGCGGTGGTATTCGATGCCAAGGGCAAAACCTTCCGGGATGAGATGTTCCCCGAGTACAAGGCCCAGCGGCCACCCATGCCGGACGAGCTGCGGGAGCAGATCGAACCCATTCACGGCATTGTCCGGGCGATGGGGCTGCCCCTGTTGTGCGTGGAAGGGGTTGAGGCCGACGACGTGATCGGCACGCTCGCGCGCCAGGCAGCGGCCCAGGGCAGGCCCGTGGTGATATCCACCGGCGACAAGGACATGGCCCAGTTGGTAGACGCGCATATCACACTGGTCAACACCATGACCGGCACTGTGCTCGATGTGGCGGGTGTGGAGGAGAAGTTTGGCATTCCGCCGGCGCTGGTGATCGACCTGCTGGCGTTGATGGGGGACAAGTCTGACAACATTCCGGGAGTTCCGGGTGTCGGCGAAAAAACCGCGCTGGGACTGCTGCAGGGCCTGGGTGGCCTGGACAACATCTACGCCGGGCTGGACAAGGTGGCCCAGCTGTCCTTCCGCGGCGCCAAAACCATGGCGGACAAACTGGCAGCGGAGAAGGACAAGGCGTATATGTCCTATGCCCTGGCCACCATCAAAACCGATGTCCCCCTGGACCTGACCCCACAGCAGCTGCACAACGCCGAGCCCGATCGGGAGCAGCTGGTCGACTGGTATACCCGTATGGAGTTCCGGTCCTGGCTGGAGGAGCTGCTGGAGGGCGAAGAGGCGCAGCAACCCGTGGCCGCCATGGAGGTCGACTACGAGATCGTCACCACGCGGGAGTCGCTGGACACCTGGCTGGAGCGATTGCGTAGCGCCGAGGTATTCGCCTTCGACACCGAGACCACGGGCCTGGATTACATGGAGGCGCGCATTGTCGGGGTTTCATTTGCGGTCGAAGCGGGGCGCGCGGCCTATGTGCCCCTTGCCCACGATTACCTTGGCGCCCCTGCCCAGCTCGACCGGGACGAGGTACTGGCCCTGCTCAAACCCCTGCTGGAGGACGAGCAGCAGGCCAAGCTGGGCCAGAACCTGAAGTACGATGCGAGTGTACTTGCCAATCACGGCATCTCCCTCAGGGGAATCAGGTTCGATACCATGCTGGAATCCTACGTGCTGGATTCCACCGCCACCCGCCACGATATGGACAGCCTTGCCCTGAAGTACCTGGGCCACAAAACCATCCACTTTGAAGATATCGCCGGCAAGGGAGCAAAGCAGCTGACTTTCAACCAGATAAAGCTGGAGGAGGCCGGCCCCTATGCAGCGGAGGATGCGGATATAACCCTGCGGCTGCATGAGGTGCTGTGGCCCCGCCTGGCTGAGCTGGCCGGTCCCCGCGAGGTGTTTGCTGAAATAGAAATGCCACTGGTCCCCATACTGTCGCGGATAGAGCGGCAGGGCGCGTTGATTTCCCGCGAACTGCTGGTGGCCCAGAGCGAAGAACTGGGAAAGCGGCTGCTGGCGCTGGAGGGCAGGGCGCACGAGTTGGCAGGGCAGGAATTCAACCTGGGTTCGCCCAAGCAGCTGGGGGAGATCCTGTTCCAGAAGCTGGAACTTCCGGTGATCAAGAAAACCCCCAAGGGCGCCCCTTCGACCGCGGAAGAGGTGCTGGCCGAACTCGCCCTGGACTACCCACTGCCGAAACTGCTGCTCGAGCACCGCAGCCTCAGCAAATTGAAGTCCACCTATACAGACAAGCTGCCGGAAATGATCAACAGCCGGACCGGCCGGGTTCACACCTCCTACCACCAGGCGGTAGCCGCGACAGGCCGCCTCTCATCCTCCGACCCCAACCTGCAAAATATCCCGATCCGCACGGAGGAGGGCAGGCGCATCCGTCAGGCCTTCGTCGCGCCGGAGGGCTACCGCCTGGTCGCGGCGGACTATTCCCAGATCGAATTGCGGATCATGGCCCACCTCTCCGCCGACCCGGGGCTGTTGAAAGCATTCAAGGAGGGCCTTGATGTGCATCGCGCGACCGCTGCAGAGGTGTTCGAGGTCGATCTCGACGAGGTGTCCGGCGACCAGCGCCGCAAGGCCAAGGCGATCAATTTCGGCCTGATCTATGGCATGTCAGCCTTCGGGCTCGGCCGCCAGTTGCACCTCGGGCGCAACGAGGCGCAGCAATATATCGACCGCTATTTTGAACGCTACCCCGGTGTGCAGCAGTATATGGACCGGACCCGTGCACTGGCCCGGGAGCAGGGGTATGTCGAAACCCTGTTCGGCCGCAGGCTGCATCTGCCGGAGATCAATGCGCGCAATAAAATGCGGGCGCAGGCCGCGGAGCGTACGGCGATCAACGCCCCCATGCAGGGCACCGCGGCGGATATCATCAAACGGGCGATGCTGGCGGTGGACAGCTGGCTCCAGAGCGAGCGGCCGGATGCCAGGATGATCATGCAAGTGCACGATGAACTGGTTTTCGAGGTGGCCAGCGGCGAGGTGGAGACGGTAAGTAGCAGGATATGTGAGCTGATGTCCGGCGCCGCCGAACTCGCCGTACCCCTGCTGGTAGAGGCCGGTGCGGGCAGCAACTGGGACGAGGCGCACTGAGTCACAGGCTTTGGCCGCGCCAGTGGCGGGGTCTGTCCCGGCTCACCTGGCGTCTCACAACAAAAAATTTTTTGCAGCGGCGTGAACTTTTCACCGGCGCTCAAGTCATATCCTACGTAGCGAGCGCTACAAGCTCCGGGAGGGTTTCTCTCCATGTACCAGCCCGGGCAAGTCTCTCTTCCCCAGAGACTTTAACCCTACCCGGCTACTGACCCCTATCAGGTAGCCGGGTTTTTTTATCCCTCGACTTACCCGCTACGACCGCCTTCAGTCCGCCGCCACCTGTTCCTCTTCCAGTACGCTGGTAGTGGTAAGCCACGCGTTGAGTACGGCCAGCAACTGGTCGTGCCCGGTGTGCTTCAATGCGGAGAAAAGCTGCACACTGACCAGTTCACGGTGTGGCTCGAGCCGGGCGCGAACTTTCAGCAGTGTGCTGGTGGCGGGGCCCTTCTTGAGTTTGTCGGCCTTGGTCAGCAGGATGTGCACCGGCATGTTTGCCGCGAGCGCCCAGTCCAGCATCTGCTGGTCAAAAGGTTCCAGTGGATGGCGCACGTCCATCACCAGGATCAGTCCGCGCAGGCATTGTCTGTGTTGCAGGTAATTTTCCAGTTGCTTTGTCCACTCGCGCTTGACCGCCAGCGGGACCTTGGCGAAACCATAGCCTGGCAAGTCGACCAGGCGTTGCTGCCCGCTCAGCTCAAAGAAATTGATCAGCTGTGTCCGACCGGGGGTCCGGGAGGTCTTGGCGAGCTTGCTGTTCCCAGTTAAGCTATTGATAGCACTGGATTTTCCGGCATTCGACCGGCCCGCGAAAGCCACCTCCCAACCCTCGTCCGGCGGGCACTGGGAAAGCTTTGCAGCGCTCGTCAGATAGGCGACTTTGCGGTAGTTTGGGGCTGCCGGGGGGTGATCGGGACAGGTCTCAGACATTGGCGGGTATTGCCTTTTGTGGTGGTAGCATCTCGTATATAATGCCACAGCCAAAAATCTCCCGTTGCGAAATACGTGCGGGATTCCGCTTCTAAAATCGAACTCGAGGTTTTTATGAAAAAGCTGCTCGCGATTGTATTGACGCTTACCGCTGTCAGCGCTTTTGGTCAGCCCGATATGGCGAAGTACGACAAAAGCTGCAAGGTGTGTCACGCCACCGGTGCTGCCGGCGCGCCCAAGACCGGCGACGCAGAAGCCTGGGCTCCCCGCATGGCCAAGGGTATGGACGAGCTGGTGAAGTCTGTTAACAATGGCCTCAATGCCATGCCGCCAAAGGGCATGTGTTTCGATTGCTCTGACGCGGACTACGCCGCCCTGATCACGTATATGAGCACCCCTGCAAAGTAACCGACTTTGCTGCCATAGAATTATCTGGAACTGACATGAAAAAAGTCGCAATTCTGCTTGGCCTGGCCATGTGCTGGGCACCAACCGGTTTTACCGCCGAGGCCAACCCGGCGGGGGACGTCGCTGCGGGCAAGGCCCAGACCGCGGTCTGTGCAGCTTGCCATGGCGCCGATGGTAACAGCGCGGTACCCAACTTTCCGAAGCTGGCGGGTCAGGGTGAAAAGTACCTGTACAAGCAATTGAAAGACATCCGCGATGGTGCGCGCCCTGTGCCGACGATGGTTGGCCAGCTGGATGGCAAATCCAATCAGGACCTGGCGGATATCGCAGCCTACTACGCCAGCCAGGCAAGCACGGGTGGCCAGACTGACCCGGCACTGCTGGCCCTGGGTGAAGCGGTCTATCGCGGCGGTATACCCGAGCGCAAGGTTGCCGCTTGTGCCGGCTGCCATTCACCAACCGGTAAGGGCAACGCCCCCGCCGGCTTTCCGCGTCTGGCTGGTCAGCATGCCGATTATATCGCGGCCCAGCTGACTTCCTATCGCAAGGGTTACGAGGACGAGACGGGGCGGACAAACGACGGCGACACCCGCATCATGCGGACCACCGCGTTCGGCCTGAGCGACCTGGAAATTCAGGCGGTGGCAAGTTACGCGGCCGGCTTGCACTAAGCCCAAACGGCGCTTCGCGTTGCGCAAGAAAAGGTGGCTTTAATGCCACCTTTTTTATCTGACGCAGAACGCCAGCCAGAAATCGTTGTCTCACGTGCATCAAAACCATGGAGAGAGTCATGTTGAAAAACCTGATCGTGTCATTGTCACTGCTGGTATTTGCCCCGCTGCTGGCGACTGCCCAGACTTATGTAGAGGGTGAGAATTACGACCTCATCAGCCCGGCGGTCAGGACCGCCGACCCCGCCAGGATCGAAGTGGTCGAGTTCTTCTGGTACGGCTGTGGCCACTGTTACAATTTCGAGCCACTGATTACCGCCTGGAAGAAGACCCTGGCAGACGACGTGGTTTTTAACGGCTCTCCGGCGATCTGGAACAAGCCCATGGAGTTGCATGCCAGGGCGTTTTACACGGCGCAGGTGCTCGGCGTGTTTGACACGATGCACCCCGCGTTGTTCCAGGCGATGAATGTGGACCACAAGAAATTGGCCACGGAAGAGGAGATTCAGGAACTGTTCGTTGCCAATGGCGTCGCGGCTGAAGATTTCAGCAAGGCCTTCAAGTCCTTCGGCGTGACCAGCCAGGTAAACCAGGCCTCAGCCCGCGCCAAGGCCGCCAAGATAACCGGCACCCCGGCGCTGATGGTCGATGGCAAATATCATGTCAGTACCCGCAAGGCGGGCAGCCAGGCGGATATGTTGAAAGTGTCTGACTTTCTCATCGAGAAAGAGCGGGCGGCCAAGGGTAGCTAGATCACCAGCCACTCCGGCACCGGCAGCCCCTTGTTCTCCAGGAACACCGGGTTGAACAGCTTGCTCTGGTAGCGGTTGCCGTAGTCGCACAGGATGGTGACGATGGTGTGACCGGGGCCGAGGTGCTCCGCCAGGCGCACTGCCCCGGCAATATTGACGGCGGCAGAGCCGCCCATGCACAAGCCTTCGTTGCGCAACAGATCAAAGATGTAGGGCAGGGCTTCCTCATCGGTGATGCTGAAAGAAATATCCACCCGGGCCTGGGCGACGTTGTCGGTAACATGGTTTATACCGATGCCCTCGATGATCGAATTGCCCGGGCTGGGCTGCAGCTCGCCGCTGCGAAAATACTCGTACAGTGATGCGCCCGCCGGGTCGGCGATGCCTATGGTGACATTCGGGTTGCGCTGCTTGAGTGCGGTCGACACGCCCGCCAGGGTGCCGCCCGTGCCCACGGCGCAGATAAAACCATCTACCTTGCCGTCGGTCTGCTCCCAGATTTCCACGCCGGTGGTGCGCTGGTGGATTTCCATATTGGCCAGGTTGTCGAACTGGCGCGCCCAGACAGCGCCGTTTTCCTCCTTGTCTGCCAGCTTCTGGGCCAGGCGCTGGGCCGTGTGGATATAGTGGTTGGGATCGCTGTAGGAGGTGGCGCCCACCAGGTGCAGGTCAGCACCCAGCAGCTCCAGGGAGTCGATTTTCTCCTTGCTCTGGGTGATCGGCATCACCACGGTGCTGGTGTAGCCCAGCGCGTTGGCCAACAGGGTGAGCCCGATGCCGGTATTGCCTGCGGTACCCTCCACGATGCGCCCGCCGGGGCGCAGTGCTCCGGAGGCTTCAGCGGCGCGGATAATACCCAGGGCGGTGCGGTCTTTCACCGAACCGCCGGGGTTGAGAAACTCCGCTTTTCCGAGGATGGTGCAGCCGGTCTGCTCCGACACCTGTTTGAGGTGGAGCAGCGGTGTATTGCCGATCAGGTGGGTGACATCAGGGGCGGTGTGCACGGCATGTTCTCCGGGAAAAGTCCGCACGAGTATGCCACAGCCCCGGCGAGGGGTCAGGGCTTTGTGCGGGTATACAGGCGGTGTGCCCGCATGCCCAGGAGCAGGCTGAGCAGGGCGAGAACCAGCAGCATCCACACCATCGGTTTCGGCGTGGTGGTGAGAAATACACCGATGAGGGCGCTGGCACCCGCAGCGAGGGACATCTGGATAAAGCCCAGCAGGGAAGAGGCCGTGCCGGCGATGTGGGCGAAGGGCCGCAGGGCTATCGCCATGGCGTGGGGCAGCACCAGTCCCATGGCGGTGGAGTACAGCACCATCGGCACCAGCAGGGCGAGCACACTGTCCTCCCAGAGGTAGCAGCAAAGCAGCAGCAGGCCACTCGCGGCCGTGGCCTGGAGCACACCCAGACGCATGATTCGCTCCGAATCATACTGCCTTGAAAGCCGCGCACTGAGGGCGCTGCCGGCCATGTAGCCGATGACTGAGCCGAGGAAGATAAGGCCGAAGTATTGCGTTGGCACACCCAGCATATCGATGAAAATGAAGCTGGAGCTGGCCAGGTAGACCATCAGCCCGGAGTAGATCAGGCCGCTGGTGATGGTAACGGTGAGGAAAAAAGGGTCCACCAGCAGTTCGCCGTAATTGCGCGCGATAACGCGGGGGTGCAGGCTCTGAATTTGCGGCAGCGATTCGGGCAGGTACACCTCGACCAGTATCAACATCGCGGCGCCGTAAACCGCAAGGAAGATGAAAACGCTGGGCCAGGGCAGTACCAGCAGCAGGACACCGCCCAGCGTGGGTGCAATGGCCGGAGCCAGAGCCATCATCATGGCGATCAGTGAGAGTGCGCGAGCGGCGCCGGTCGGCCCGAACACGTCCCGGGCTACGGCCCTGGCCAGGGTGGGCCCTACGCAGGCCCCGACACCCTGCGCGAATCTGTAAAGCAGCAACTCACCGATGGTGTCAGAGCGACTGCAACCCGCACAGGCCGCGACGAACAACAGGGTGCCCGCCAGCAGAATCGGCTTACGGCCAAAGCGGTCCGCCAGCGGACCACAGGCCAGGTGGAACAGGGCAAAACCTGTCAGGTAGCTGCTGAGGGTGAGGTGCATCTGGCTGATGTCGGTGTCGAAGGCCCGCATCATGCTGGGCATGGCGGGCAGGTACATATCGACACTCAGGGGGCCAAGGGCGACCAGGGCCGCCAACAGTACGAGCAGCCAGGGTGAGTCGGGATGTAGCTGTCGTCGGGCCATGGGGCGGCGATGCTAGCCCATGGCCGGGCTCAATGCAAAGTGCCTATTTTTTCTCGAAATGCATTACCGTCTTCCACCACAGGCCCGGGAACAGGGCGCGCCACAGGTAGAGCAGCCTGGCTTCCCCGGGATAGATGATGTCCCGGTCTTTGGCGACGCCTTTCTCGATGGCGTCGACGATTTTCTCCGGGTCCGCCAGGCGCCCGCTCTTGCGGGCCTCGATAATGCTGGCCGGGCTGTCGGTCGCCAGGGTCTGGTCGATAAGGGCAGTGTTGACCGCCGGCGGGCAGACCAGGTGGGCGCGTACGCCCGAGTCGCGAATCTCGTGCTGCAGGACTTCCATATAGGCGTTGACCGCCGCCTTGGTAGCGCAGTAGGCACCCATCTTCGGCACCAGCGCTATACCGGCGATCGAGCCAAAGGCAATGATACGACCGGTCTTGCGCTCGAGCATGCCGGGCAGAACCGCCCGCACCATGTAGGTGGTACCGAAGTAGTTGATGCGAAACAGCCGCTCCATACCCTCGTGAGTATGATCGACCAGCAGGTGGCTGGGCATCAGGGCGGCTGCGTGCACCAGCAAGTCGATGGGGCCGAGTTTCGCGATTACCTCGGCCACCCGCGTTTCCACCTCTTCCAGGCTGGAGATGTCGCAGCGAAAAGCGTTGATATTGTCCGATTCAGCCGCGGTTGACTGCAGGCCCTGTTCGTTGACATCAAAGATTGCGACTTTGGCCCCCTGGGCCGCCAGGCGACGGGCGATAATCTGCCCCATGCCGCTGGCCCCGCCGGTGACAATCGCTACCCTGCCCGCCATGTCTTTCATATCTGCTCCTCGCTCCCCAGGACCTGTCCGCTGCGCACCATAGTGCGCAGGTGCCGCCACGGCAACAAGACCCTAACCGGCCAGCTTGACTGACGGATTCGTTCTTCCTGCGTCGGATGCCTGAACTCCCCCCGTACTGCCTTTCAGTGGAAACGCCAGTCATACCACTCAAGGCCTGCAGTTAATGACACCGCAGGTTAGTTAGTGCTTACAAAGTTGTCTGGTCAGAGATATGGTCGAGCGGCAGTTCCGTGCGTTGCACCACCCGGCGCAACTCAAAACTGGAGTGGACTCCCGTGACCCCGGCGATCCGCGTCAGCCTGCCAAGCAGGAATTTTTCATAGTACTCCATGTCCGGCACCACGGCCCTGAGCAGGTAGTCCGATGTTTGCCCGGTCACCACCGAGCAGTCCATGACCTCGGGATAGCGCGCGACTTCCGCCTCGAATGCCTCGAATCGGTCAGGGGTGTGGCGATCCATGCTGATGCCGATATAAGCGGTCAGCTTCAGTCCCAGCATGGATTGATTCAGCAGCGTTACATGGCTGCGGATAAGACCCGATTCCTCCAGGCGCTTGACCCGGCGGGAGCAGGGGGTAGGGGACAGGCCCACCAGATCGGCGAGTTCCAGGTTGCTGATACGACCATTGTGCTGCATGGCCGCGAGAATCCGTCGGTCGATACGATCGAGTTTCATCCAAGGCTCCTTTGACTGGGTTACATTGTCATCATAGCGGACCAGTTGAGTGATTATCACTAATAATTGCCGTTTATGTAGAGATTATATGCATCAACAAGGTATTTTTATGGAATATTTGCAATCTATCCCTAGTTCGAGGCGACTATACTTTAGCCCAGGCTGAGAATTCACCTGGCGTCGTGGATGCGTGCGCAATTACCCTTGCGTTATGCATCCCGCCACCGCCTTACCCAGGCCCGGCCCCGGACTACCGGACAGGTGAACAGCCCCCCAACGACAGGTGAATTCAGGAACAACGGCATGAGCAGCTTCGACCACAACAAGTACCAGCCCTTCAAGCCCATCGCGATGGCCGGGCGGCGCTGGCCCGACCGCGTAATCGACAAGGCGCCCCACTGGTGCAGCGTCGACCTGAGGGATGGCAACCAGGCCCTGATCGAGCCCATGACCACGCGTCAGAAGTCGCGCCTGTGGGACCAGTTGGTGAAGATCGGCTTCAAGGAAATCGAAGTGGGCTTTCCCTCCGCGTCGGGGCACGACTACGAGTTCGTGCGCGACCTTATCGACAATGGCCGTATCCCGGATGACGTCACCATCCAGGTGCTTACCCAGGCCAGGCCCGACCTGATCAAGAAAACATTCCAGGCCCTCAAGGGTGCCCGGCGCGCCATCGTGCATGTCTACAACTCCACGTCCACCGTGCAGCGGGAGCAGGTGTTCGGCCTGGACCGCCAGGGCATTGTCGATATCGCGGTCAAGGGCGCCGGGCTGGTGCGCGACTGCGCGGCGCAGCAGCCCGAGACGGAATGGGTCTTTGAGTACTCGCCGGAGAGTTTCACCGGTACCGAGCTGGAGTTTGCGGTGGAGATCTGTGATGCCGTTACCGCGGTCTGGCAACCGACGCCGGAACGGCCGGTGATCATCAACCTGCCGGCCACGGTGGAGATGAGCACACCGAACGTGTACGCCGACCAGATCGAGTGGTTTTGCGACCGCGTGGCGCGGCGGGACAGCCTGCTGATATCACTGCACACCCACAATGACCGGGGCTGCGCGGTAGCCGCGGCGGAACTCGGGGTGCTGGCGGGTGCCGACCGGGTGGAAGGTACACTCATGGGCAACGGGGAGCGTACCGGCAACATGGACATCATCACCATGGCGATGAACCTGTACAGCCAGGGTATAGACCCGCGCCTCGACCTGGGCCAGATGGACGAGATCATCGAGACAGTGAAAGAGTGTACGCGGCTGCCAGTGCATCCACGTCATCCCTATGCGGGTGAACTGGTGTTTACCGCGTTTTCCGGCAGCCACCAGGACGCGATCAAGAAATGCCTGGCCCGGCGTGAGGACAGCAAACCCTGGGAGGTGGCTTACCTGCCAATCGACCCCGCCGACATCGGCAGGTCGTACCAGGAGGTCATTCGCATCAACAGCCAGTCCGGCAAGGGCGGTATTGCCTATGTGCTGGAGCGGGATTTCGGCCTGCAACTGCCGCGCTGGTTGCAGATCGATTTCAGCCAGGCGGTCCAGGCTTACGCCGAGGCCCAGGAGGCCGAGGTGGGTTCGGAGGAGCTGTACCAGCTGTTCCAGCAGACCTATTGTGCTGCGGACGGCCGCTGGGCGCTGGGTAAGTACCAGGTAAACCGTGAGGCGGGCATCGACAAGCTGCAGGCGGAATTGCAGCAGGGCTCGACCGTACACAGCCTGAGCGGGTCTGGCAATGGCGTGGTTGCATCGTTTGTCGACGCCATGGAGCGCTTTACCGGCAAGCAGATAGTGCTGGTGGAATACAGCGAGCACGCCCTGAGCCACAGCGCCGACGCGGAGGCAGTCTGTTACATACAGCTGAACGTCAATGGCAGCCGCTACTGCGGGGTCGGCCGCAGCCACGACATCATCCAGGCCTCACTGGACGGCATTCTCGGCGCAATCAACCGCGAAGCAGCCAACGACCGGGAAGCCGCGGCCTGAGGCAGGGCCCCGGGCGCGGAATCACGGTCCGAGGTCCCGGTCTGCCGCTGGCCCGTGCCGGCCAGGAGCCTCGATGCGTTCCTGAGCGAAAGTGCAAGATACCCCGTTTGTGTGTTACAAATCATGCTTGGAGACACGGTGTCGGCGGATGGCGGTCGTGGATATGAAAAGTAGCGGGGCCACAATAAAAATACCAGCCTGGCTCAAGCTCAAGCGCCACTTCAGGGACGCGTTTTCGGAGCAGTTCGAGTACCAGCGCAATGACGACGACCTGACCGGTGACGGTCGGGTCGCGAGGAAGCGCGGGCGGGACGCCTACCGCTACATTTTGTCGCTGCTGGCTCTCGTGCTGGGTCCCATGTTTATTCACGACATGTACACTGGCCAGACACTGCTCTCGGCGGTGACATTCTTATTGCTGATAATCCTGCTGACCAATATCTGGTTGCTCGGCGGGGACAGGCAGGCTTTTCTTTCACCAGCGCCGCTGCTTGTTTTGGGTATCGGCCTGATATTACTGGCTGTTGGCCTGGGCCAGACCTACAGCATCTTCTGGTTGTATCCCCTGCTGGCAGGCCTGCCCGTGTTGTTGCGCCTGCGCCAGTGCCTGTTAGTGGGCCTGCTATCCGGCGCCCTGGCCCTGCCCCTGATGTTTTCGCGGTTCGATCCAAGCACGGCTGTCGTGCTGAGCTTCAGCATGGCCATCACCTGGCTGGTGAGTGCCTGGCTCGTTTTTGCCGTCACCGAGCAGTCCCGCCGGCTGAGGGATATGGCGGTAACGGATCCCCTCACCGGAGCCTATAACCGGCGTTACCTGGAGGAGCAGGCGCGTCACGCCATCGACGCCCTGCAGCGCGACAAGGTACCTGCCTCCCTGTTGCTTATCGATGTCGATTTTTTCAAGCGCGTCAACGACAAGTACGGTCATGCTGTTGGCGACACCGCCATCAAGAGATTGGTCGAGGTGATCTCGGGGCGCATCCGGGCCGTAGATATCCTGTGCCGATTCGGTGGAGAGGAGTTCGTGGTGTTGCTGCAGGGAACCGCCATAGATGGCGCACTTTCCATAGCCGAGGACTTGCGCGCACTGGTCGAGGACTCCCGAATCCTGCCCGAGGGCAAGATGACCATCAGCATAGGGGTTTGCGAGGTGCGCCCGGGTAATACTCTCGACCAGTGGTTCAAGCTTGCTGACAGCGGCCTGTACATGGCCAAGCGCAATGGTCGCAATCGGGTCGAGACGGCAGCGCAGGTGGGTGCGGAACGAATGCCTGTCTCGAGGACTGTTCCGGAGTGGCGTTAGCCTGGAGGAAAAACGTGGCAGCATGGGCGAGGGCAATGTGGTCGAGGGCGGCGGTGCTGGCCTGCGTGCTCTGCCTGGGCGCCTGCAGCGGTACTACCTTCGTTTATAACCGCCTTGACACTATCCTGCCCTGGTATGTCGACGACTACGTCGAACTGGACGCCACCCAGGAGCGGCAGCTGGAAGAAATATTGCGGCCGTTCCTGCACTGGCATCGCCAGCAGGAGCTGCCGCGCTACGTCGAGCTGCTCAATCAGTTGGATTCCAGCCTCGACCATGAGGTGACGCCGACAGACCTGGCGAATATCTACGATGAAATGCAGGTGGCCTGGCTGCGACTGGAGCAGGAGTCGCTGGACGGACTGCTCGAGCTGGGGGCTTCCCTGTCGGACGCGCAGGTGCAGGAGTTCCTGGCCTACATGAGGGAGCGGCAGGACGAGTACGAGGAGGAGTACCTCACGCGCTCCGGGTCCGAGTATCGCGAGGAGATCTACGACAACTTCGCCGACACCCTGGAGGATTACCTGGGGCGCCTTACAACCGAACAGAAAGAGCGCCTGCGCCAGGCCGTCGCCGAGTTTGAGCGCGCCGACGAGGTGTGGCTGCAGGAGCGCGCCGCCAGCATAGAGCGCCTGGCGGTGATGTTGCAGCGTGAGCCGGGCTGGCAGGAGCGGGTACGGGAGGCGGTCAAGCGGCGCGGCGAGACCGTCTCGCCGCGCTACCAGGAGGTATACCAGCACAATCTGGACGCGGTGTTCGCTGCCGTCGCGGGTGTACTGAACAGCCGTAGCGAGAGACAGGATCGCTACCTGCGAGAGGAGTTGGCCGGCCTGCGGGAGGACCTGGAAACCCTTATCGCCCAGGGCATTGCCCTGCCGCCGGATTCCGCCTGACCTGCCCCGAGCCCAGCGGTTATCACCGCCGGGGGTAACGCGATCAATCCAGCAGTGAGAGGTCTCTCACCGCGCCCTTGTCCGCACTGGTAACCATCTTGGCGTACACTTTCAGCGCCGGGGTGATTTTGCGGGGGCGCTCTGCCGTGGGTCGCCAGGCCTTGTCGCCCAGAGCTTCCATGGCCTGCCGCCGGGCGTCCAGCTCAGCGGCGGACAGCGCGACATTGATGCTGCGCCCGGGTATGTCGATCTCGATAATGTCTCCCTGGCGGACCAGCGCGATGGCGCCACCCGCCGCCGCCTCGGGCGAGGCGTGGCCGATGGACAGGCCCGAGGTGCCGCCGGAGAACCGGCCATCGGTCAGCAGGGCGCAGACCTTGCCGAGCCCCTTCGACTTCAGGTAGCTGGTGGGGTAGAGCATCTCCTGCATGCCGGGGCCGCCGCGAGGCCCCTCATAGCGGATAATGACGACGTCGCCGGGTTTGACCCGATCGGCCAGAATATCCTCCACCGCGGCTTCCTGGCTTTCGCAGATATGGGCCGGGCCGGAAAATACGAGGATGCTCTCGTCCACCCCGGAGGTCTTCACCACGCAGCCATCCTGGGCAATGTTGCCAAACAGTACGGCGAGGCCACCCTCGGTGGAGTAAGCGCTTGCTAACGAGCGAATGCAGCCAGACTCTCGGTCGGTATCCAGGCTGGGCCAGCGGGTGTCCTGGCTGAAGGCGGTCTGGGTCGGTATGCCGGCGGGACCCGCGCTGAAGAATTTGTGCACGGCACTGTCGTCGGTCTGCACGATATCCCATTTTTCCAGCGCCTCTTTCATGCTCTTGCTGTGCACTGTGGGGCAGTGGGTATGTAGCAGGCCGGCCCGGTCCAGTTCCCCCAGGATACCCATGATCCCGCCGGCCCGGTGCACATCTTCCATGTGGTACAGCGGGGTATTGGGCGCCACCTTGCACAACTGTGGCACCTTCCGCGACAGGCGGTCGATGTCGGCCAGGGTGAAGTCCAGCTCGGCCTCCATGGCTGCGGCCAGCAGGTGCAGGATCGTGTTGGTCGACCCGCCCATGGCGATGTCCAGGCACATGGCGTTCTCGAAGGCCTCAAAACTGCCGATGTTGCGCGGCAGCACCGACTCGTCGTTCTGCCGGTAGTAGCGATCGCACAGTTCGACCACCAGGCGGCCGGCGCGCCGGAAAAGTTGTTCCCGGTCGGCGTGGGTGGCCAGGGTAGAGCCGTTGCCCGGCAGGCTCAGACCGAGGGCCTCGGTCAGGCAGTTCATGGAGTTGGCCGTAAACATGCCGGAGCAGGAGCCGCAGGTGGGGCAGGCTGAGCGCTCGTACTCCGCCACCTCTTCGTCGCTGGCGGAGTCATCGACGGCGATGACCATGGCATCGACCAGGTCCAGCTTGTGTTCAGACAATTTGGTTTTGCCGGCCTCCATCGGGCCGCCCGAGACAAACACCACGGGTATGTTCAGGCGCATCGCCGCATTCAGCATGCCCGGGGTAATCTTGTCGCAGTTGGAAATACAGACCATGGCATCGGCGCAGTGGGCGTTTACCATGTATTCCACCGAGTCGGAGATGATGTCCCGGGAGGGCAGGCTGTACAGCATGCCGTCGTGGCCCATGGCGATACCGTCGTCCACCGCGATGGTATTGAACTCCTTGGCCACCCCGCCCGCAGCCTCGATCTCCCGCGCCACCAGTTGGCCCAGGTCCTTGAGATGGACATGGCCGGGCACGAACTGGGTGAAGGAGTTCACCACGGCGACGATCGGTTTGCCGAAGTCTCCGTCTTTCATGCCAGTGGCACGCCACAGGGCGCGCGCACCGGCCATGTTGCGGCCGTGGGTGGAGGTTTTCGAGCGGTAGTCTGGCATAGTTTTTCACCGTGCCCGGGACCGGGCTGAGCCGATCATCCGGGAGTCTGAAAGGGGAGGGAAGGATAGCAAAAAAGCGGTGGCTTTAAACCCGGGAATTTCCTGCGTATTGCTTCGAGGCGTGGGTCCGGGCGGCTCCTGGCTCGTTCGGTGTGCAGGTGCCAGCTCACTTTACCAGTAGATTCGCAGCCCGGTAGTCAGGCCCCAGCCATGGCTGGCACCGCCGTCTCTGGCACTGTCGCTCATATCGGCGTACAGCAGCCCCGTTTGCCATTTGAGCTTGTGGTCATAGAAAAACACGTTCACGCCGGCGTAGATCTCATTGTATTCATCACCCCGCGCCGACACGATTTCCCGGTGATAGCGCCCGAGGCGGACACCGTTATCGCTGTCGCTGCCGACGTAGGTGTAGCGCACTACCAGTTGCAGCAGTTCGCTGAGGGTATAAAAAGGCATGAGGCTGAGACCCCAGAGATCGCTCTGGTCGTCGTAACCGGTGGCGGCCGCAAGGTCCGTCCACAACCCCCAGCGACCCTGTTCCCACTTCGAATAGATGGACAGTACATTGGACAAGTCTGGCGTGTTGTTGTTGCCGTCTTGTTCCTGGTACACATAGTCCAGGGTTACCTCTGCTGTTTTCAGGCCCAGCTCATTCGCCCAGTCACGTGCGAGCGTCAGCAGGGTGAAGTAGCCGGCGTCAAAAGCTTTCACTTCCTTGTCGCCGTCGTTGGAGAATATCCCGGCTTTGTAGGACCAGTCATTGCCCGCTTTCCCTGCCAGGGTCAGGCCCGTGAAGTATTCTGCGGTGAACCAGAGGTTGTCGGTGAGGTTGCTGCGCTCCAGGGTCAGCAGCTTCTTCGATGAGGTGGCGCCGTCCAGGGTAAAACCTGCGGACTGCTTCAGGGCTTTCAGCTCTGTGTCGGCGTCTGGCTTCCAGCTGATATAGGCGTCCGTCAGCCGCTCATACCAATCGCCGTAGGACTCGTTGAGATCGAAATCGCCCTCCAGTTGCGCTCCCCAGTTGCCGGCGAACGCCGCCTTGAAACCAAACCGGAAGCGGCGCCAGGTCTGGTCGTTGAAATTGCCCTCGTCGGTATCAAACCAGGTGGCGTCGGCCTGCAGCCGGCCGCTGAGTGCGAGGGATTGCAGAAACCCCCCGCCGGGGTTGCTATAGAGTTCGCTGTGGCTCCAGAGGCGGTCGTAGGCCGATGGTGGTTCATCTGCTGCAGTGGCGGCAGGCACGCCGGCGAACAGGCAGGCCAGCCCGCTTAACAAGCTGGCCGATTGCCACTGCCGCCTTGTGGTGTGCAGGCCGCACCGGCTCGTGCCGGCCCCTTGCCCCGCATACTCAGCCTGCCTGACGTTGGCGCGGACCCGATGCAATGACCTTACCGGCACGGTCACAGGGACTTGAAGAAGACCTTGGAATTGCGCTGCAGGTTGTACAGTGACTGCTTGCGGGCGGGCAGCGCGTCGCGGGAGCTCTCGACAAAGCCCTGCTCGATGAACCAGTGCGCGGTCTGGGTGGTCAGGACAAAAACGCGGTCCAGCCCCTGGCGCCGGGCCTCCTGCTCCAGCTCGGCCAGCAGGCGCTGGCCCCGCCTGCCGCCGCGGTAGTCCGGATGGGAGACAATACAGGCGATTTCGCCACAGCGCTCCTCGGCAAAGGGGTAGAGGGCGGCACAGGCGATGATCCGGTGGTCCCGTTCCAGCAGGCGGAACTGTCTTATTTCGGTCTCCAGCAATTCCCGCGAGCGTTTCAGCAGGACGCCCTGCTGCTCCAGTGGTTCGATCAGTTCGAGGATGCCGCCGACATCGTCGATGTTGGCTTCCCGGGCTTGCTCATAGTTGTCATTGGCTATGAGGGTGCCGCTGCCATCGTGGGTAAACAGTTCTTCCAGCAGGGAGCAGTCGTCGTTATAGCTGATGACATGGCAGCGGGTGACACCCGCCAGACAGGCGCTCCTGGCGGCGTGCAGCATGGCGGCCTGGTCGGGGTCGGGTATATCGAGCTGGCCGACCTCGCCTACCCGGCACTGGCGGATAAGCGTGCCCGTGACGTCACTGATACCCTCGCCATCGCCAAACATGATCAGCTTGTCAGCGCCGATAGCCGAGGCGCAGTGCACGGCAATGTCTTCCAGCGTAAGGCTGAAAATCTCGCCGGTGGGGGAGTAGCCCAGAGGGGAGACCAGTACGATGGAGCCCTCTTCGAGCTGGTGGCGAATGCCCGCCACGTCGATGCGGCGGACTTTTCCGGTGTGCTGGAAGTCCACACCGTCTACCACCCCGATAGGCCTGGCGGTGACAAAATTGCCGGAGCACACCCTGATGCGCGAGCCCTGCATGGGGGAGTTCGGCAGACCCATCGACAACAGGGCTTCGATCTGTGCCCGCAGTGAACCGGCGGCGTCCTTCACGTGTTCAAGTGCGGCAGCATCCGTGATACGCATCCCGTCATGAAACGCGGTCTCCTGCCCGGCCTGTTTGAGGCGGTCGGCGATCTGCGGTCGCGAGCCGTGGACCAGCACCAGCCGCACGCCCAGGCTGTTGAGCAGCGCGATGTCATGGAAAATAACCGCGAAATTTTCGTGCTGGGCTACCTCGCCCCCCAGCATCAACACAAAGGTCTTGCCCCGGTGCGCATTGATATAGGGTGCGGTGTTTCTCAGCCAGCGTATATTGGCCCGGCCCGGCGTCGTCACGATATCATCCAAGCTATTGATAAATAGAAAGTTATCAAGAGTACCCAAAGCCGGCCGGATTACCTAATGGCAATAATGCACAGGCCCCGGCCAGCGCCTACAGGCAGTAGTGGCGGATGCATTGCTGCAGCAGCGCAATGCAGGGCTGGATCTGGTCCAGTTCCAGGTACTCGTCGGGCTGGTGCGCCCGGTCGATGGAGCCGGGACCCATGACGATGGTTTCCATACCCAGTGCCTGCAGGAAGGGCGCCTCGGTGGCAAAGGCCGCGGCCTCCGCCCGATGCCCGGTGAGGCGCTCGGCAAGGTGCACCAGTTCACTGTCTGCGGCCTGCTCAAAGGGGGATATATCGTTCACCAGTGACCGCATCGTAATGTCCAGGGACCGTTCCCGGGCGATGCGGGACAGGCGCTGGGCAATTTCCTCGCGCACCGCGTCGTTATCCCCGGCGGGGGTCATCCTCAGGTCGAAGTGCAACTCGGCCTGGCCGCAGATTCGATTGGGGCTGTCGCCCCCGTGGATGCAGCCCAGGTTGAGAGTGGGCCAGGCCACATCAAAAAAGTCGTTGCTGTAGCGCTCGCGCAGCCCCTCCCGATAGGTCATCAGGTCACCCATCACGGTATGCATGCCCTCCAGTGCGCTGTTGCCAAGCGCCGGATTGGAGGAGTGCCCGGCCCGGCCGGTGATCTGCACCGCCTCCATCATAATGCCCTTGTGCATTCGCACCGGAACCAGGGAGGTCGGCTCTCCGATAATGGCTGCCCGCGCTTTGGGGCGACCCGCCTCCACCAGGGCGCGGGCGCCGTTCATGGAGCTCTCCTCATCGGCGGTTGCCAGCACTATCAGGGGGTGTTTGAGCGGGGTGTCCCGAAACGCGCTGGCGGCGGCGATGGCCAGGGGGAAGAAGCCCTTCATGTCGGTGCTGCCCAGGCCGTAGAGCCGCTGGTCCCGCTCGTTCAGGCCCAGGGGGTCACTCTGCCAGCGGCCTTCATCGAAAGGTACGGTGTCGGTGTGGCCTGCCAACACGAGCCCGCCCGGGCCGCTTCCCAGGGTGGCAATCAGGTTGGCCTTGCTGCCGTCGGCCGACACCGGCTGGATTTCCGTGCGAAAACCCAGGTCCGCCAGCCAGCCGGCCAGCAGGTCAATGACCGCGCGATTGCCCTGGTCCCAGTGGGGATCGGTGGAGCTGACCGAGGGCGTGGCCACCAGTTGCCGCAGTTGTTGGATGATCAGTTTTTCGGAGTTGGGCATCCGAGCCCCCGGGGTCAGCTAAAGTGCCCCTAGTGTACTCCGCCGTCAGCATTGTTACATGCGCGGAGCTGCGAAATTCGGGCCGCAACCGGTACATCTTTCCAACGACCAGGGGAGCTGCGGCCCGGCTGCGGGCCCTGTTATTCGAAGCCGAAAATCGCCTTGAAAATATAGAAGAAAATAATCGCCAGTCCGGCCCCGGCGGGCAGGGTGATCAACCACGACATGAAGATTGAGCCGATGATGCGGGTGTTGAGGGCGCCGATACCCCGGGCGAAGCCCACGCCCAGTACCGCACCGACCAGGGTGTGGGTCGTGGAGATCGGCAGGCCGGTGGCCGAGGCGATGACCACGGTGCCGGCCGCCCCGAGCTCGGCGGCAAAGCCGCGGCTCGGTGTGAGTTCGGTGATCTTGCGCCCCACCGTGGCAATGACCCGCCAGCCGTAGGTGGCCAGGCCCGCGACAATGCCCACCGCGCCGATCATCAGGATCCACCAGGGCATGGCGGCCTTGGCGGAGATGACCCCACCGGACTGAACCGTGCTTACCACCGCTGCCAGCGGGCCCACCGCATTGGCGACATCGTTGGAGCCGTGGGCAAATGCCATGGAGCAGGCGGTGAAAACCATCAGGATGGCGAATACACGCTCCACACTGTAGAAGCGGTTTTGCGAGTTCGGCACTTCCTGTACCCGTCGCAGCAACAGGGCTCCGAACCCGGCCACGAGCAGGCCCACGAGCGCCGATGCCAGTGCGGCATCGGCAAAGTCGCCGCCCATCCCCAGGTCGAGGTGGATCCCGACATGCTTCAGACCCTTGACCAGCGTCACCATCGAAATCATGAAGCCAACCAGCCACATGTAAACCGGGATGATGCGCTTGGCCCGGTGGAAGGGGTCCTCGGTGTCGAGGATCAGGTATTTGACGCTGATGAACAGCCAGTAGGAAATCGTGCCGGCCATCAGGGGAGACACCACCCAGCTGGCCGCGATATTGCCCACCTTGTCCCAGTGTATGGCATCGACCGAGATTCCCACCGCGGCAAACCCCACGATGGCGCCGACAATGGAGTGGGTGGTCGAGACCGGCCAGCCCTGGATGCTGGCGATCAGCAGCCAGGTGGCCGCCGCCAGCAGTGCCGCCAGCATGCCGTACACCATCAATTCCGGGTGGCCCGCCATGACATCGGCATCGATGATGCCCTTGCGTATGGTGGAGGTCACCTCACCGCCCGCCAGGTAGGCGCCGGCGAACTCGAAAATCATGGCGATGAAAATGGCCTGGGTGATGGTCAGGGCGCGCGACCCCACCGAGGTCCCCATGGCGTTGGCCACGTCATTGGCGCCGATGCCCCAGGCCATGAAAAAGCCGAACAGGCAGGCCAGGACCATGAAGGTCGTCCCATGCTGGGCGATAATTTCCACGGTGTGCTCCTATTTGGCCATCAGGACCTGCAGGCGATCGCCCACGGCTTCGGCCTCGTCAGCCACTTGTCCCAGCAAAGACAGCACCCGGTAGTAGAACATCACATCCACCGGGGGCAATTCGCTCTCGAGTTTGAACAATTTCCCGCGCAGGTCGATGGCCAGCTTGTCGGTGCGCCGCTCCATTTTGTCGAGCTGTTTCAGCATGGCCTCCACCAGTTTCACCTCGCGCCCGCTGAAGCCGACCTCCAGCAATTCGTCCAGCTCCTGGATCGCCAGCAGGGCCTGGTTGGAGGTTGCGGCGCAGGCCTCGGTATATTCCAGCACCCCCTCCTGCAGGGACTCGGGAAAGCGCATATTGCGCCCCATCACGATCACGGCCACGTCGCGGGCGGTGTTGGCCACGCTGTCCTGCATGCTGACCAGCCCCAGCAGGTCCGAGCGCGGCACCGGCAGGAACAGGCTCTTGGGCAGGTGACGGCGCACCGAGCGCTTGAGTTTGTCCGCCGCCCGCTCTGCCTGTTCGATGTCCTTGTGCAGGGCCTTGGCAGTATCCCAGTCTTCAGCAGAGCTGGCCCGCAGCAGGTCCGGCAGCAGTTGTACGGCCTGGTTTGCGACTTGCATGTGTTCCTGGATCGGACCGATCGGCGAGCGGCCGAACAGGTTGCCGAGTATGTTTGAGCCTGCCATCGTGGAACTCCCTGGGTGGTGTCTGACTGCCGGCGATAGTTCAGGAGCAACAGTGTAGGAGCAACGCCGGTTATTGTCATAAATTTGTCACAATGGTCTCACGTCGTCGCGACCGCCTCACTGATACAAATCAAAATGGAGTCGGCCAGCCTCTGTGTTAGCATGATTTGATCTGGATTTTCCCCATGGGCTGACATATGGCGACCAACTTTGGCGAGCAATTGATGGAGCAGCGACTCGAACTGGTCACTCTCGCCCGGGACCTCAATGCGGACGGCAGGCTGTCTGCAGCCGATGCGGCCAGGGTGATGAAAACACCGGTGGTCAGGGTGCATCCCCTGGTTTTCCTGGCCGAGCAGAAACTGGGGGACGCCGCAGTGCCGGGCAAACTGCTCGACATGGATGAGCTGCTGACCTGGCTGGGAGGCAGGGTGGGCCAGGCGGTCTACGAGATCGATCCGCTCAAGATCAACGTCACGGCCATCGCCGAGGTGATGTCCCGGGCATTTGCGGAGCGCCACCGGATACTGGCGGTGGAGGTGAACGACAAGGAAGTGGTGATCGCCAGCAGCGAGCCCTTCCTGAAGGCCTGGGAGGGGAACCTCGAGCATGTGTTGCGCAAACGTGTGCGCCGGGTGCTGACTGACCCGCGCGCGATAGCCCGCCACACCGCCGAGTTCTACACCATGGCCGGGTCGGTGAACAGGGCCCGCGGGGCGGACCGGGGGGACGGCGGTGCCGGGGTGACCAATCTCGAGCAGATGCTGGAACTGGGCTCGATGAAAGAGCCCGACGCCAACGACCAGCACATCGTCAATATCGTGGACTGGCTGTTGCAGTACGCCTTTGAGCAGCGGGCCAGCGACATCCATATCGAGCCCCGGCGCGAGGTGGGCAAGGTCAGGTTTCGTATAGACGGCGTCCTCCACAGTGTTTACGAGCTGCCGCAGCAGGTGTGCGCGGCGGTAACCAGCCGTCTCAAGATCCTCGGGCGCATGGATGTGGCGGAGAAGCGCCGGCCCCAGGACGGGCGCCTGAAAACCCGCACGCCGGAGGGCAACGAGGTGGAACTGCGCCTTGCCACCCTGCCCACCGCCTTTGGTGAAAAGCTGGTGATGCGCATATTCGATCCGGACGTACTGCAGAAAACCTTTGAGCAGCTGGGCCTGGCGGATGACGACCTCCAGCGCTGGCATCGCATGACCGGCCAGGGTAACGGCATCGTGCTGGTCACCGGGCCCACCGGCTCGGGCAAGACCACCACCCTGTATTCCACCCTGCGCCAGCTGGCCACCTCCGAGGTCAATGTCTGCACCATCGAGGATCCCATAGAGATGGTGGAAGGGGCTTTCAACCAGATGCAGGTAAACCACTCCATCAACCTGGACTTCTCATCCGGGGTGAGGGCCCTGATGCGGCAGGACCCGGACATCATCATGGTCGGGGAGATCCGCGACCTGGAAACCGCCAACATGGCGGTGCAGGCGGCCCTCACCGGACACCTGGTGCTGTCCACCCTGCACACCAATGATTCACCCTCGTCGATCTCCCGCCTGCTCGAGCTGGGCGTGCCCGCCTACCTGATCAAGGCCACCGTGCGGGGTGTCATGTCCCAGCGCCTGGTGCGTATCCTGTGTCCTGCTTGCAAGACCTTTGACGACCTCGATCTGGATGCCTGGCGGGAGCTGACGCAGCCCTGGAGCATGGAGCCGCCGCAGCAGGTGGCGCGACCGGTCGGCTGCAAACTCTGCCGCGATACCGGGTACATGGGGCGCCAGGGTATCTACGAGGTGCTGGTCAACAGCCCGGCGGTGCAGTCCCGGATCACGCCCCAGCTGGAGACCGCCAGTATCCGCAATGTGGCCATGTCCGAGGGTATGCACACCCTGCGCCTGAGCGGTGCCAGCCGGGTGGCCAGGGGTGAAACCACTATCGAAGAAGTCATGCGGGTCGCGCCCATTCTGGACGCCTGAGTTTTCACGGGTACTTTGTAACCATGCAACAGGACATAACGGATTTGCCTGCCGCCCTGGCCGAGACGGCCCGGGTCAACTGGAACCATATTCTGGAGCGGGCACCGGCCCCTGTGGTCGGGCAGCTCGAAGCCGCTGCGGGCAGTGGCCCCGCCGCTGCCCAACTGCCGCGGGTACTGGCCTGCAGCCCTTTTGTCGCCGACCTTTGCCGGCGCCAGCCCGCCCTGTTGCTGGACCTGCTGGGCAGTGCCGGGTTGCAGGCGTCACTGGCCGAAACCGCTTTTCGCAGCGAGCTGCACCGCCAGCTGGATGGCGCCGATGTGGAGCCGGGGGTGGTGCTGCGGCGGTATCGCCAGCGGCATATGCTGCGGATTATCTGGCGCGATTTCTGCCGGCTGGCTGACACCCGGGAAACCGTGCGGGATACCTCACTGCTGGCGGAGGCCTGCATCGCCGAGGCCCTTGCAATCAGCCAGGCGGCCATGGAGGCGCGTTTCGGCCTGCCCCGGGGGCGCAACAGCGGCGAGCGACAACAGCTGATCGTGCTCGCCATGGGCAAGCTGGGCGCCCGGGAGCTGAACGTATCATCCGACATCGACCTCATATTCGCCTTTCCCGAGGCGGGTGAGACCGACAGCGAGACAAAATCCATCAGCAATGAGGAATTCTTCACCCGGGTTGGCCGCGCGCTGATCAGTATGCTCGACCAGGTGACCGCCGAGGGTTTTGTTTTCCGGGTGGATATGCGCCTGCGCCCCTACGGCGACAGCGGCGCCCTCGTGCACAACTTTGCCGCGCTGGAGGAGTACTACCAGGACCAGGGCCGGGACTGGGAGCGCTACGCCCTGATCAAGGCCCGACCCGTTACCGGCGACCCGGCCCGGGCCGGCGAGTTGATGGCAGCGCTGCGACCGTTCGTATTCCGGCGCTACGTGGATTTCGGCGTGATCGAAAGCCTGCGCGGGATGAAGCAGATGATCAGCTCCGAGGTGCGCCGCCGCGGTTTGCAGGACAATGTCAAACTCGGGCACGGCGGCATTCGTGAGGTGGAATTCATCGCCCAGTGTTTCCAGCTGATCCGCGGTGGGCGGGATCTCGGCCTGCAGCAGCGGGAGCTGCTGGCAGTACTGGCCGAGTGCCGGGAGCTGGGGTGCCTGCCGGCCACCGCGGTAGCCGAGTTGACCGCCGCCTACCTGTTCCTGCGCGACAGCGAGCACGCCATCCAGGGCTACCAGGACAAACAGACCCAGGCACTGCCCCAGGACGAAACGGCGCGGCTCGCCATGGCGACGGTCATGGGCTACGCCAGTTGGGAGGATTATCTGGCGGCACTGGATGAGCACCGTCAGGTCGTGGCGGACCATTTCAACAACCTGATTGCCGAGCCCGGGGAGAGTGAGGCGGGGGCCGGGCAGGACGACCTGCAGCTCTGGGGTGAGGAACTGACCGTCGAAGCCCTTGCGGGCCTGGGTTACCGCCAGCCGGAGCAGTCACTGCAGGCCCTGCAGGAGCTGCAGCAAAGTGGCCGGGTACTCACCTTGCAGGCGGAAGGCCGCGAGCGGCTGGATCAGTTCATGCCGCAACTGCTGCGCGGCTGCGCCGAGGCGGACGACCCTGACCTCGCACTGGCCAGGGTGTTGCCGCTGGTGGTGGCGGTGGTGCGACGCAGTGCCTACCTGGCGCTGCTGCTCGAGAACCCCCCCGCCATGGATGAGCTGGTTGTGCTGTGCGGGGCCAGCCCATGGATCGCCGAGCAGCTGGCGCGGCACCCGGTGTTGCTGGACGAGCTGCTCGACAGGGCGAGCCTGTACACCGCCCCTGACAAGGGCAATCTGGAAAACGAACTGCGCCAGCAGGTGGCAAGGCTGGCGCCGGATGACCTGGAAGCACAGATGGAAGCGCTGCGCTATTTCAAGGCGTCCCACGTGCTGCGGGTGGCGGCCAGTGAGCTGGTTGGCCGGCTGCCCCTGATGCAGGTGAGCGACAATCTGACCTGGATTGCGGAGGTCATCCTGGAGCAGGTGCTGGCGGTAGCCTGGGCTGATCTGAGCAACAAGTACGGCGAACCCCGGAGGGACAGTACCGGTTACGGCTTCGCCATCTTCGGCTATGGCAAGCTGGGGGGTATCGAGCTGGGCTACGGGTCGGACCTGGACCTGGTGTTTGTCTCCGATGGTGCCGACCAGGGGGTGACCGACGGCGAGCGCAGTATCGATAACACCGTGTTTTACACCCGCCTGGGCCAGCGGATCATCCATATACTCGAGACCCGCACAAACCTCGGCCAGCTCTACGAAATCGATATGCGCCTGCGCCCCTCGGGAAACTCAGGAATGCTGGTGTCGACCCTGCAGGGTTTCAGTCAATACCAGCGGGAGTCGGCCTGGACCTGGGAGCACCAGGCCCTGGTGCGGGCGCGCTTCGTGGCGGGGGATGCCGGGGTAGCGCAGCAGGTGGAGGCCGTGCGGGCCGAGATCCTGTGCCGGCCCCGGGACCTGGCAACGCTTGCGGCTGAAGTGCAACAGATGCGCGACCGCATGCGTGAGCACCTGTTGCCGGCGGGACCTGCCTATGAGGGGCAATTTGACCTAAAACAGGGCGAGGGTGGTATCGTCGATATAGAATTTATGGTGCAATATGCGGTCTTGGCATGGTCTCACCGCCTGCCGGGGCTGGCGCGCTGGTCCGATAATGTGCGCATTCTCGAGACCCTGGGTCGGGAAGGACTATTCGAGCAGCAGAAGTGCGAAGCACTTACCGGGGCTTACATCGCCTACCGGTCCGCTGCCCACCAACTTTCCTTGCAACAGCAGCCGGGCATAGTGCCGGCGGAGCGTTTTGTTGACTTGCGGGCCGCGGTCACCGAGGCGTGGACGGCGCTGTTTACCACCGCGTAACTGAAGTACCAATGAATTGACAGGAGTAGTGTGATGAGTCTGGCCGATCGCGATGGTGTTATCTGGATCGATGGAGAAATGGTTCCCTGGCGCGAGGCCAAGGTGCATGTACTGACTCACACGTTTCATTATGGCCTGGGTGTGTTCGAAGGCGTGCGCGCCTATAACACGCCGCGGGGCACCTGCATCTTCCGCCTGAAGGAACACACCGACCGGCTGTTCAACTCGGCCCACATCCTGGGTATGCCCATGCCCTTCGACAAGGCCACCCTCAACCAGGCGCAAAAGGACGTGGTGCGTGAAAACGGCCTGGAAGAAGGCTACCTGCGCCCGATGTGCTTCTACGGCTCCGAGGGCATGGGCCTGCGTGCCGACAACCTGAAGACTCACGTGATGATAGCGGCCTGGCCCTGGCCGTCCTACATGGACCCGGAAGCGCGGGATCGCGGTATCACGGTGCGCACCTCGTCCTTTACCCGCCACCATATCAACATAGCGATGTGCAAGGCCAAGGCCAACGGCAATTACATCAACTCCATGCTGGCCCTGCGCGAGGCTCTGGACTGTGGCGCCGAGGAAGCGCTGATGCTGGACAACGAGGGTTGTGTCGCGGAAGGCAGCGGTGAAAACGTATTTATCGTCCGCGACAACCAGATTTCCACCCCCGACCTCACCTCCTGCCTTGACGGCATCACCCGGGCCACCATCTTTACCCTGGCCAAGGAGTTGGGATACACCATCCGCGAAAAGCGGATCACCCGGGACGAGGTATATATCTGCGACGAAGCCTTCTTTACCGGCACGGCTGCCGAGGTGGTGCCTATCCGCTCACTGGATGGCCGGACGATCGGCAGTGGCAGTCGCGGACCCGTGACCGAGAAGTTACAGAGCATGTATTTTGACACCGTGCGCGGCAAGCGGAGCGAGAACAGCCAGTGGCTGGAGCCGGTGGCCTGACAGGGCCTTGTCGCCCCGGACCGGCGCCGGGTCGGTTCGGGTGAACGCCAGCCCCCACAATATACTCGTCATCGGCCCCTCCTGGGTCGGTGACATGGTGATGTCCCAGGTTCTTTATATCTTCCTGCAACAATCCCGTCCGGGAGTAGCCATCGACGTGCTCGCGCCGGCCTGGAGTGAGCCGCTGCTGCAGCGCATGCCACAAGTTCGCGCCGCCATTACCATGCCCGTGGGGCACGGTGAGTTGGGGCTGGGCCGGCGCTGGCGCCTCGGCCGCGAACTCAGGGCGCGCCGTTATGACCAGGCCCTGCTCTTGCCCAACTCTTTCAAGTCCGCCCTGGTGCCCTTTTTCGCCGGCATCCGGCGCCGCACCGGTTGGCGCGGCGAGCAGCGCTACGGTCTGGTAAATGACCTGCGGGTGCTGGATGAGCAGGCCCTGCCGCTGATGGTGCAGCGCTTTGTCGCACTGGGGCAGGCACCGGGAGAGGCAATACCGGTGCGGCTTCCGGCCCCCCGGCTGGTGATAGACCGGGACCAGGCCCTGGACTGCGGTAACCGGTTGGGGCTGGCGCCGGAGCGGCCCCTGCTGGCACTGTGCCCCGGCGCAGAATTCGGCGGCGCCAAACGCTGGCCCGATACCTACTACGCCGAGCTGGCAGAGCGTTACCTGGAGCAGGGTTGGCAGGTCGCCCTGTTCGGGTCTGCCAATGACCAGCCGGTCACCGCTGTCATCCGTGAACAGTGTGGCAATCACCCCCGCTGCCTGGACCTGGCCGGTCGGACCCGGCTGGCGGAGGCAGTGGACCTGCTCTCGCTGGCCACGGCAGTCGTGAGCAATGACTCCGGCCTGATGCACATCGCCGCCGCGCTGGCGCGACCACTGGTGGTGGTTTACGGCGCCACCTCGCCGGACTTTACCCCGCCCCTCAGCGACAACGCGGCTATTGTCGCCAGCGACATCGACTGCGCCCCCTGCTTCCAGCGCGAGTGTCCCCTGGGTCATCACGGGTGCATGCGCTATACCCCGATGGAGCGGGTGGCGCAGGAACTGGAAACCCTGCTGGCGCGGGAGGCTCCGGGGTGAGGGTGCTGGTGGTGAAGCTGTCCTCGCTGGGGGATGTTATACACACCCTTCCCGCCCTGGGAGACGCGGCCGCCGCTGTGCCCGGGCTGGTCTTCGACTGGGTGGTGGAAGAGGGCTTCGCCGAGATTCCCGCCTGGCACAGCGCCGTGGACCGGGTGATACCCGTGGCGCTCCGACGCTGGCGCAAGCACCCGTTGCGGGATTTCACCGGCCCCGAGTGGCGAGCGGCGCGCAAGTCCCTGCGGGAACAGCCTTATGACGCGGTGATCGATGCCCAGGGCCTGCTCAAGAGCGCCTTGATCGCCCGCCTCGTGCCGGCGCCGCGCTATGGTATGGACAGGGCCAGCGCGCGCGAGCAGCTGGCGGCCCTGGCCTATGACCACCACATCCCTGTACCCCGGGACATGCACGCGGTAGAGCGCAGCCGGATGTTGTTTGCCCGCGCCCTGAACTACCCGCTGCCGAAGACACTCGGTGACTACGGCCTTGACGCCGCTGTGCCCGCCGCCGGCGACCGGCCCCCGGGGCTGCTGTTTTTTCACGGCACCGCACGCGCTGAAAAGCAGTGGCCCGAGACCCACTGGATAGCGCTGGCGCAACTGGCCGGGGAAGCGGGTTACAGGGTATGGCTGCCCTGGGGTAATGACGAGGAACTGCAGCGGGCGCAGCGCATAGCCGCTAGCGGCAGCAATACCGAGGTGCTGCCGCGGATGAACCTGCAGCAGCTCGCCGGGCTGTTGCAGCGGGCCAGGGGCGCGGTGGCCGTCGACACCGGGTTGGGCCACCTGGCCGCCGCCCTGGCGGTGCCAGCCGTCTCCCTCTACGGCCCCACCAGCACCAGTCTTGTCGGGACCTACGGTCGCAACCAGGTACATCTGCAGTCGCCACTGGTCGATGGCGATATCACCGACCCGGGCATACTGATGCAGGCGATCACCGCGGCGGCGGTGTGGCAGGCACTTGCGGCGGCTATCGGGGAGGCTGCCTGAGGATGGGTCTGGCATTTCTGATCTACAAGTACTTTCCCTACGGCGGCCTGCAGCGGGACTTCGTCCGTTTTGTGCTGGAGCTGCAGCGCCGCGGCCATGACTGCCGGGTCTATTGCACCGCCTGGCAGGGAGAAACGCTGCCCGCTGTCGAGCTGCGTATCGCGCCCGCTGTCGCCGGCAGTAACGTGCGTCGCAACGAGCACTTCCTGCAGTGGGTGCAGGCCGACCTCGCAGCCGAACCGGCAGACGGTGTCATCGGCTTCAATAAAATGCCGGGACTCGACGTGTACTATGCCGGCGACCCCTGTTTCATCGATACCGCACTGCGCGCGCGGGGCCCGCTATACCGCCTGGGTTGGCGCTTCAGGCATTTTGCCGCCTGGGAAAAGGCGGTGTTCGACCCGGCGGGCAGCACCCAGATTCTGCTCCTGTCTCCCGGCGAACGAAGCAAGTTCGAGCGCCATTACCACACTCCCCCCGGGCGCCTGCACCTGTTGCCGCCCGGGGTCACGCCGGATCGCCGCCGGCCACCGGATGCCGTGGCCCGGCGCGCCGCTGCCCGCCATGAATTGGGACTTGCCCATGATGTCCATACCCTGCTGTTTGTCGGTTCCGGATTTATCACCAAGGGGCTGGATCGCGCGATTCGCGCCCTTGCCACGCTGCAGGCGGACCACCCGGGGCGCAAGCTGCGCCTGCTGGTCGCGGGCCAGGACAGGGTAGGGCGCTTTGCCCTGCAGGCCCGGCGCGATCAGGTGCAGCACCAGGTGATCTTCCTGGGCGGGAGAGATGATATTCCCGACCTGATGCTCGCGGCGGATGTACTGGTTCACCCGGCTCGCAGCGAGGCGGCGGGCATCGTGTTACTCGAAGCGCTGGTGGCGGGCCTGCCGGTGGTGACCACCGCGGCCTGCGGTTACGCCCATCACATCGCGGCGGCGGATGGCGGCCTGGTCCTGCCGGAGCCTTTCAGCCAGGATGCACTCACCAGCGCCCTCATCCGTGCACTGGACACTGGCTTCCTGCAGCAGTGCCGAGCAAACGGATTGGCGTATGCCGCCAGGGAAGACCTGTATTCGCTGCACAGCGCGGGCGCGGATCTGGTCGAGCAGACAATCCGGCTCAAACAGGACCTTGTCCATGCCTGAGTTCTATCTGGCCGACGGCTTTGCGCTGGGCGAGCTGGCGAGGGCGCGCAGTGCCGACCCGCTGCTCGCCTGGGCTTACGAGCTCGCGGCCGAGGCGCAGCCGGAGGATGTGTACCGCAACAAGGAGGGCCGCAAGACACTGCGCTTCCAGTATCGCGGCAAACCCTATTTCCTCAAGCTGCACACCGGTGTCGGCTGGATTGAAGTGCTCAAGAACCTGCTGCAACTGCGCCTGCCCGTAGTCTCGGCCCGCAACGAATACCGCGCGGTGCTGGCCCTGCAGCGGGCCGGGGTGTACACCCTGACGATCGGCGCTTACGCGCGCAAGGGCTGGAACCCGGCCGCCATCCGCTCGATGATTGTGACTTCCGAGCTGACCGGAACCACGAGCCTGGAGGATTTCTGTGCCCACTGGGCGACTGCGCCACCCGAACCCGCCGTCCGCATGAGCCTTGTTCGCACCCTTGCGGACAGTGCGCAGCGAATGCACGGGGCGGGCATAAACCACCGGGATTTTTATTTGTGCCACTTTCACCTGGACGAAACGAGCCTGCTCGAGCCATTGCCGCGCTGTTACCTCATCGATCTGCACCGGGCGCAGATTCGCGACCGCACGCCGCGCCGCTGGCGGGTGAAAGACCTGGCGGGCCTGTACTTTTCCGCGATGGATTGCGGCCTGGGGCAGCGCGACCTGTTGCGATTCATGCGCCACTACAGTGAGGGCGGCCTGCGCACCGCCCTCGGGGTGGATCGGCGCCTCTGGCGGCAGGTGGAGCGGCGCGCGCTGGAGCTTTATCGCAAGGCGGGCGATACCCGACACCAGGCGGATGGGACCCGGGGCTTGCAAGGTGGCCAGGGTTAAGCGCCCGCTGCGCGGTGATCGCTGGGCCGAGCGCCTCGGCAGGGTCCTGGCAGAGTCGTCCGCAGATACCGCGAGCTGGATGGAGCGGCATACACGGCTGCTGAAAACCGACACTTTCAGCCGGGTGGGCCTGCTGGAGTTGCAGGATCAGTACTGTTTTCTCAAGCTCTACCTGGCGAAGTCGGCCCTGCAGCGGAGTGGCTTTCGGTTAGGCTATGGCCGCGGTGTGCACAGCTTCGACGCAGCGCAACAGCTTGCCCGCGCCGGCCTGCCGGTCCCATCCCCCCTTGCCTGCCTGCTGGTGGAAGAGGGGATGGTCCTGCTGACCGAGGGTATCGCGCACAGCCGTGACCTCAGGTCGCTGTGGCTGGAGCAACCCGCCGCCGGGGCAGCGCAGCAACTCATGGGTGCCGCCGGCGGCGTACTGGCCGCACTGCACCGGGCAGGCTTCGCCCACGGCGACTGCAAGTGGAGCAACCTGTTGTGGAACGGGACGCAACTGTACCTGGTGGACCTCGAGGCGGTGCGCGCTGTCAGGGCGGCGCGCAACCGGCCGTTGCCGTTGCATTCCCGCCAGCTGCTGGACCTTGCCCGATATACCGTCGATGCGGAGGAGCTGGGTGCCAGCCCGGCGCAGTACTCGGGGTTTATGGATGCCTACTGCTTGGGCCTGGGCTGTCGCCGGGAACTGGTGAGCGCCGGTATGCTGCCGGCCGTGGAGGCGATTCGAAAGCGCCATCGGGCAACTTACGGTCGCGACTACCCGCCTCTCGTCCAGTAGTCATTCCTGAACGGCGAGGGGTGCCCTCACTGCTGACGGATAGCGGCCAACCTGTCCCTGAGCCAGCTGTCCAGGGTGGCAAGGTCGGTACTGCGGGCAGAGGCGAATTCGCCGGCCTCGCTGACGTAGAGCAAGGTTTTGTCCGCATCGACAATGGCGATGGACGGAATGCCCTTGGCAACAGGCTCGCCGAACTGCTCGGTGAACGCCATGTTTTTATCCCAGTTTCCGATGTCCACATGGGCGACAATGAAATTCTGCCGGACGGTTTCGCTCAGGGGGGACTGCCCCATTTTTTCGTTGAGGCTGCGGCAATCGGGGCACCACTCGGAACCGAATACCAGTAAAACCAGTTTGCCCTGCTGCCCTGCCTGCGCAATGGCCTGCTGGTAAGTGGCGCCCGGGTCCGCATCCGGATCATAAGCATAATCGTCCGCCGCAGCGGTGAGACCGCTGAACAGCAATATCGCGATGCACAGATATTTGAGCAAGCTGAATTCCCGTGGGATATTCCCCGCACTACTTAACATAATGGTCTCCCGCAGCTGCCAGCTGCTTACTGTTATTGCTTTTGACTTGCGGCAGGTTTCGCTGGCTGGTCAATCTAGCCCGGGGTCTGTGCGTTCAGCAATCCCGCGAGCGTCTGGACATGGGCGAGCGCCTCAACCCCGGCATCGGTGAGGTAGCCGCCGTCACGCTGGCTGACCAGCCCCTCGTCAAAAAGTCTCTGGCAGGCGTCGATGACCTCCTGCCGTGCGTTGGAGTGCACCTTGATGCCGCGGTCCAGGGTAGTGGTATCGAACTGCATCAGCAGATTCAGTTCTTCGATATGACTGGCAGTGAATGACAAATCGATATCCTCATCGTTAGAGTCGGGCCACAAAACAGATACCGACTGCGATGAACTTAGCAGAACTGGTCTGGCTGCGCCAATCGCGCAAGGTCACAACTTCCCCGATTCATACATTTGCCGCATCGCCTCATGGTATGCCTCGGCCGCCAGCACTTTGGCCTCGATCGCCGAGAGTTCCCGCATCTGTCGGCGCCAGCTCGCAAAAAAACGCATGCGGTCCGTCCGGCTGAGTACCCGCGGCGGCAACAGGTTCAGCTGGGTCAGGTTCATCAGTAGTTTTCTTCCCGACGGTGGGAGCATTTTGATCGTGTGCTCGTTGTTGATGAGAGTGAACTGAAAGCGATCTTCCCGCAGCTCTGCCAGCACATCCTCGGCCTGCAGGTCTGCGGGCACGAAGCCGGTGGCGTGCAGTCGGCCGATGAATACACCCAGGTCCTGCAGCAGCTTGCGCCGCAGCGCCAGCGGCTCACCGCACCTTTCAACCAATGGTGTCTGTCAGCCAGCTGGCGACGTCCCGCCCGGCGGCGGCCCGGGTGAACAGATATTCGCCTCCATTCGCAAGCCTGCCCCAGGCCAGGCTCTCGGGCGCCTCGATTCCGGCGTACAGCAGGGCATTGCTGTGCCTGCGCAGGCGCGTTGCGCGGCTGCCGAACAGCAGCGCCGTGATGCTGCCCAGAGGGCTGCGGGGGGGGAACTCCTTGTAGTAGACCTGCAGAGCGGTGTTGAAGGCCACCCGGGCGCTGCTGGATCCGGGCACGATATCCCAGCCGGCAGGGAGCTCCCCCGCGGCCAGTTGGCGCGCGCAGCGGTGGAGCTCTTCGGTCGATTGAAATATCTCGCTCAAGTTATCGGCTCTCCAGTGCCGCGACGCGAAATAGGCATCGGCACCGGGTCAGTATAAGATAGCCCGCGAGTCGGGTGTGAGTGCAACCCAGGGACAGGGCAAGAGGACATGGTTTGGCGCAGACAGCATTAGTGGTGGGAGCCGGTGGACAGCTGGGCAGGGAGTTGCTGCTGTCCGGCAGCCCGAAGATGGACTGTATCGGGCTGGCACGGCAGGAGCTGGATATCACCGACCCGTTGGCTCTCGATGCCTGTCTCGCCAGACACGCTCCAGCCGTGGTGCTCAATGTCGCGGCCTACACCGCGGTGGACGCGGCGGAAGCCGATCCGGCCGCGGCCATGCGCGCCAACGCGGAAGCTCCCGGCAGGCTCGCATCCGCCTGCCGTGACAGGGGCATTCACCTGGTCCACGTGTCCACAGACTTCGTGTTCGACGGGCAGTCCGCCTCTCCTTATCGCCCGGATGCGCCGGTTGCGCCGCTGGGCGAGTACGGGCGCAGCAAGCTCGCCGGCGAACAGGCCGTGCAGGCGGTGTTGCCGGGAGCGCTGATAATGCGCACCGGCTGGGTCTATTCGCGGTTCGGCAGTAACTTTGTCAAGACCATGTTGCGGCTGATGGCCGAACGCGATGAGCTCGCAGTGGTCGCGGACCAGATAGGCACGCCGACCTGGGCGAGGGGACTCGCGGGCGCATTGTGGGCAGCCGCGGCGCGCCCGCAATTGCATGGCATCTATCACTGGAGCGATGCCGGGCAGTGCAGCTGGTACGAGTTTGCGCTGGCCATCTGTGAGGAAGCCTGTGCGATAGGCTTGCTGGCGCGACCGGTGAAGATCAGGCCGATTGCCACCAGCGAGTATCCCACGGCGGCGAAACGCCCTGCCTACAGCGTGCTCGACAAAACCAGCAGCTGGCGCGACCTGGATCTTGCCGGCGTCCCCTGGCGAGAGCAGTTGCGCGCTATGCTGATTGATTTAAAGGAGTCGCAGGATGAGTAGATCCCTGTTGGTAACCGGCGCCGCCGGATTTATCGGCGCCAATTTTGCCCATTACTGGGCCCGTCACCACCCGGCTGACCGGCTGGTGGCCTACGATGCCCTCACCTATGCCGGCAATCTTGCCAATCTCGACGCACTGCAGGGCCAGCCCAACTTCAGCTTCGTCCACGCCGACATCTGCGACTATGACCGCGTGCTGCAAACCATGCGCGAGCACCAGGTGGACACCGTTGTGCACTTTGCCGCCGAGAGTCATGTCGATCGTTCCATCACCGGACCGGACGCGTTTATCGAAACCAACGTGGTGGGCACCCACAGCCTGTTGAAGGCCGCCCGTGAAGTCTGGCTGGGGGGCGGTGCCGGGGTGCCCCACCGTTTTCATCACGTGTCCACCGACGAGGTATACGGCTCCCTCGCCGCCACCGCGCCGGCCTTTACCGAGGAGCACAAGTACGAGCCCAACTCACCCTATTCGGCGAGCAAAGCCGCCTCCGACCACCTCGTGCGCGCCTACCACCACACCTACGGACTGCAGGTGACCACCAGCAATTGCTCCAACAACTACGGGCCCTTCCATTTCCCGGAAAAACTGATTCCGCTGTGTATCACCAACATATTGCGGGGCCTGCCTCTGCCGGTGTACGGGGATGGCAGCAATATCCGGGACTGGCTCTACGTGGAGGACCATTGCCGCGGGATCGAACTGGTGCTGGGGAGCGGCAAAATAGGCGAAACCTATAACATCGGCGGCAATAACGAGTGGGGCAACCTGGCTATCGTGCAGCGTTTGTGTGATTCGCTCGACGCCCGGTTTGCCCGGGACCCGCTGCTCGCGGAACGGTTTCCGTCTGCACCCGGCGCCTCCGGTGGCAGCGCCCGCCAGCTGATCACTTTCGTGGAGGACCGGGCGGGCCACGACTGGCGCTACGCCATCGACGCCCGCCGGATTACGGCTGAACTGGGCTACGAACCCCGGGAGAGTTTCGAGACCGGCCTGGAGCGCACCCTGGACTGGTTCCTCTCCAATGAGGACTGGTGGCGACCGCTTCTCGCCCTGTGAACTCCAGAGAGCCCTGGCTGTGGGGCCCTGTCTGTCGGGACCGTGTGAGGCCACGGATGGCCGAACACGAGCGCACATGGATGTGCTTGTAGCGGGTCCCGGCAGGCAGGGCCCCACAGGCAGGGCTCGGTTCGATAGCAATAGTGAAAGTGAGCACCGCGACGCCATGAGCAAACCCCTGTCGATCTAATCAAACAGCGGCGCATCACTCCAGGCCAGGCCTTCGGCATCCTTCGCGGACAGCTTTGGCAGCTCACCGTCCGGGATGGGCCAGTCGATACCAACGGTGGGGTCGTTCCAGGCCAGGCAGACTTCGCTGGCGGGATGGTAAATGTCAGTGCACTTGTACTGGAAGTCGGCGTATTCCGAGGTGACATAAAAGCCGTGGGCAAAACCGGGTGGAACCCACAGCATGTGATGGTTGTCAGCGCTCAGGTACTCGCCATACCACTGGCCCAGGGTCGGCGATGAGCGACGCAGGTCTACTGCCACATCGAATACCTCACCCGAGGTGACCCGCACCAGTTTGCCCTGGGTGTGCTCGGTCTGGTAGTGCAGACCGCGCAGGATACCGCGGGCGGAACGGCTGTGGTTGTCCTGCACGAAGGGGAGGTCGAAGCCGGCGGCGCGAAAGGTCTCGGCGTTCCAGGTTTCGAGGAAGAAACCGCGGGGGTCGCCGAACACATTGGGTTTTACCAGATAGACGTCCTGTAACGGGGTGGCTTCAAACTTCATCGAACACCACTCCGTCGTCACTGAGCAGATTTTGCAGGTAGAGGCCGTAGCCGCTTTTTTCCAGCGGCGCCGCCAGTGCGAGCAATTGCCCCGCATCGATATAGCCCATACGGAATGCCACCTCTTCGGGGCAGGCAATCTTGAGGCCCTGGCGCTCTTCCACCACCCGAATGAAATTGGCGGCGTCCAGCAGGGAGTTGTGGGTGCCGGTATCCAGCCAGGCGGTGCCGCGGCTCATCACCTCGACCCGCAGGTCACCCCTGGCGAGATAGGCCCGGTTGATGTCGGTGATTTCCAGTTCGCCCCGGGCCGAGGGGCGGATATCTCGGGCGATATCCACCACGTCGTTGTCATAAAAGTACAGGCCGGTGACGGCGTAGTGAGAGCGCGGTTTTTCCGGTTTTTCCTCGATATCCTGGGCCACGCCGTCGGCATCGAAGCTCACCACCCCGTAGCGCTCGGGGTCCTGCACGTAATAGGCGAACACCGAGGCACCCTGGTCGCAGCTGGCCGCGTTCCTGAGTTTTTTGGTAAAACCCCCGCCGTAGAAGATGTTGTCTCCCAGCACCAGGCTGGCAGGTGAGTTGCCAATGAAGTCGGCGCCCAGGATAAAGGCCTGGGCCAGGCCGTCGGGGCTGGGTTGTACCGTGTAGGAGATATTGACGCCCCACTGGCTGCCGTCGCCCAGCAGTTCGCTGAAGGCGACCTGGTCCCGCGGTGTCGTGATGATCAGGATGTCCCGTATTCCGGCCAGCATCAGTGTCGCCAGCGGGTAGTAGATCATCGGTTTGTCGTAGACCGGCATCAGCTGTTTGCTGACGGTACTGGTCAGGGGATGGAGTCGGGTTCCGGACCCGCCGGCCAGGATGATGCCCTTGTAGGATGTGGCCAGCATAAGAGAAAGGTCCTGTGAAATCAGCGGTGGATTATAGCGACAAAGCGCCGCCTGTGGCGACCTTCGCGGCCACCGCCCGCCCGGCGAGGGATGGTAAAGGGGCTGGATTTTTGGCGGTGCCCTGACTAAAATACGACCCCTTTCGGCATGGGAAATGCCATTTGTGCATCGCGCCATGCCAGCGCCTGACTGCCAGCTCCAAGTCCGTGTATTCATGTTCGGCACACAAACCTGAGGGGAAGCCGTTATCAGGCACCTGGATATATTGCAGCTCGATTCCCGGCCGGCGATGGCCCCGGGCGGCGCTGGCGTGGAGCCCGCCTCGCCCGCACCGCTGCGCATTGCCCTGCTGGGCTATCGCAGCCAGCCCTTCGCCGGTGGCCAGGGGGTATATCTCAACTACCTCAGCAAGGCCCTGGTGGAAGCCGGTCACAGCGTCGATGTGATCTCCGGTCCTCCCTACCCGCACCTCGACCCGCGGGTGCGGCTGATCCAACTGCCCAGCATGGACCTGTTTGAGAACGGCCTGCTGTCGCTGCGCCCTCGCCACCTGGCGTCCCCGACCGACATGATCGAGTGGTGCAGCAAACTGACCGGCGGCTTCGCCGAGCCCTATACGTTTGGACGCCGGGCCGTGCGTTACCTGCGCGAGCACGGTCACAACTACGACCTGGTCCACGACAACCAGAGCCTGAGCTATGGCATGCTGGAGATCCAGGCCATGGGCCTGCCGCTGGTGACAACCGTGCACCACCCGATCACCAGTGACCTGCGAATTGCCCTGAAAGCTGCGCGAGGCTGGTATGAGCGCCTGCTGATACGCCGCTGGCATTCCTTTCTCATTATGCAGAAAAAGGTCATCAAACAGCTGCACAACGTGGTCACCGTATCGGACTGTTCACGCCAGGATATCGCCCGCGACTTTGGCCTGCAGCCGGCGGGTATCGGTCTGGTCCACAATGGAATCGACACCGCGGTGTTCCGGCCACTGACCGGGGTTGAGCGCAATCCCCTGCGGCTGATGGCCACCTGCTCCGCCGATGCGCCACTCAAGGGGCTGCGCTACCTGTTGCGCGCCTATGCCCGACTGTTGCCGCAGTACCCCGGCCTGGAGCTGCTGGTGGTGAGCAAGCCCCGCCCCGGCGGCAAGACGGAAAAACTGGTACAGAAACTGGGCATTGCGGACCGGGTACGCTTTGTCAATGGCATCACCACGGAACAAATGGTGCATTACTATGCCGAGGCAGCCATTGCCGTCGTGCCATCGGTATATGAGGGCTTCGGGCTGCCGGCGGGCGAGGCCATGGCCTGTGGTGTGCCCGTAGTCTCCTCTGACGGAGGTGCCCTGCCTGAAGTGGTGGGGGACGCCGGCCTCATCGTGCCTGCCAGGGACGTTACCGCCCTGGCGGATGCGATCGACGCGCTGCTGCGGGATTCCCAGCGGCGGACGGAGCTTGGCGCCAGGGGCCGCGACCGCATCCTCGAGCAGTTCAGCTGGGATGTCTGCGCCGGCCAGATGGTCGAGTACTACCGGCAGGTGCTGCATGCAGACCGTTGAATTCGATCACTTTCCGCTGGCCAGTGGCGATTGGGTGCTGGACCTGGGCTGCGGCGAGGGCCGCCATGTGATTTCCGCCTACCTCGCTGCGGACGTTCATTCGGTGGGGGTGGATCTTTCGCTCGACGACCTGACCACCACCCGGGAAAAATTCAGCGACTTCGAGGAACCGGACAACAGTGCGAAATCCTTCGGGCTTGCGGCGGCCAGCGCCCTGACCCTGCCCTTTGCGGATGATACTTTCGACAAGATCATCTGCAGCGAGGTGCTCGAGCACATCCCGGACTACCGCGCGGCACTGGGCGAAATTGAGCGGGTGCTCAAGCCCGGCGGCTTGTTTTGCGCCAGTGTGCCGCGGCGCTGGCCGGAAAAAATTTGTTGGGCGCTCAGCGAAGGCTACTACAATACCCCAGGAGGGCATCTGCGCATTTTCCGCTCCGGCGAGCTGCGCAGGGAAATCGAGGGGCTGGGTTTCAATCAATACCATCGCCACTGGGCCCACGCCCTGCATGTGCCCTTCTGGTGGCTGAAGTGCCTGTTCTGGAACAACCAGGACAGCAACTGGCTGGTGCGGCAGTATCATCGCCTGCTGGTGTGGGACATCATGGAGCGCCCCGTCGTCACCCGCGCTGCGGAGAAAGTTATGAACCCCGTTATGGGCAAGAGTGTCGTTATGTATTTTCGCAAGGAGGCGTCCCTGTGAGCGGCCTGTATCTGAGCCGGGGCCTTTTTCCCCACGAATTCCTGCGTCCCACGGTGCAGTTCATTCTCGATACCCAGCAAGACAGTGGCGAGATTCCCTGGTTTGAGGGCGGTTACACCGACCCCTGGGACCACGTGGAGGCGGCGATGGGGCTCACTGTGGGCGGCGAGTATGAGGCTGCCCGCCGGGCCTACACCTGGCTGGCGCGCATGCAGCTCGAGGACGGCAGCTGGTGGGCCTCCTACCGGGGCGAGGAAATCGACAACTGTGAGCGGCGCGAAAGTAACTTTGTCGCCTATATCGCCACCGGTCTCTGGCATTTCCACCTGGTCACCGGCGACCGCGATTTTCTGAGCCAGATGTGGCCGACGGTAGACAGGGCCATCGGCTTCGTCCTGTCGCTGCAGACGGAGCACGGCGAGATCCACTGGGCGGTTGAAAGTGATGGCACGCCGAAGGGCGATGCACTGGTCACGGGCTGCAGCTCGATCTACAAGAGTCTTGAGTGCGCAATCAATATCGCCCGCACCCTCGGGGAGGCGCGCCCCCACTGGCAGGGTGCCCGCAATGCCCTGGGCCACGCCCTGCGGCACAAACCCGAGCGCTTTGACCGCACCTGGGCGAGCAAGTCGCGCTACTCGATGGACTGGTTTTATCCTGTGCTGGCGGGTGTCTACAGCGGTCGCGAGGCCCAGTCCCGGCTGGCGTCCCGCTGGGATGAGTTCGTCGAGGACAAGCTGGGCTGCCGCTGCGAAAAGCAGCAGCCCTGGGTCACTATTGCCGAATCCTGTGAGCTGGTGATGGCGCTACTGGCCGCCGGGGATCACGCCCGCGCGGTGGAGGTCTACAGCTGGCTGCACCAGTGGCGCACCAGTGACGGCTCCTACTGGACCGGTTACCAGCTGGTCGAGGACCTGCTGTGGCCGGATGAAAAACCCACCTGGACCGCCGGCGCGATTTTGCTGGCGGCGGATGCGCTCACCGGCCACACGGCGGCTGCGAACCTGTTTACCCGGGTCGAGTGGGTGGACGAAGGGCTCGCAGCGGACCTGGCCGAGACTCCCCGCAAGCGCCGCCTCAAGGTCGACTGAGCCGGCAGCAATAATCAGAGACGCCGCAGCAGCCCCAGGCTGTTGACCTGTCCCAGCGATTCAAACAGCCCGGAAGCCAGTGCCAGGCGGTATATCGCATAGGGCGCCTGGCCTCCCTCGTGGGCGTCAGCGAACAGGTCGTGTATCGCCAGAATCCCACCGCGCAGCACGTGCACCGCCCAGCAACGATAGTCCGCCAGGGCTGCCTCGAGGCTGTGGCCGCCATCGATGAATACCATGCCCAGGGGGGTATGCCAGTGCCTGGCCGCCGCCGCCGAGCCCGCCACGATCGGCACCACCACCTCCTCCAGGCCCGCCGCCCGGATATTGCGGCGAAACTCCCTGAAACTGTCCATGGTCTCTGCCTGGCTGTCGAACAGCTCGGGGTCGTGGAACATTTCGCCAATCTGGTGCTCTTCCGAGCCCCGGTGATGGTCCAGTGCGAACAGGGTGCTGCCATTGCGCTGACAGGCCAGCCCCAGGCATACCGTGGATTTGCCACAGTAGCTGCCTATCTCCAGCACCGGGCCGGCAGTACTGGCTTGCAGTGCGTACTGATACAGGGCGTCAGCTTCATCGGGGGCCAGAAAACCCTTGATAAGGTCGATATCAATCGGCAGGTCTGGAATCATCGGGCGCGGCTCTCGGTGTGGCGGCGGGGGAGGGCAAATTAGCCGGTTTGCCCGGTGCTGGCAAGCGCGCCGGCGGGCTGTCGAGCGAGTTCGCCATGTTATGCTATGCGCCCGCCGGCATGTCCGGAAGGGCAGTCCCGCCACAGGAAAACAGCAACCATGAAACATGACATGCCCCGCTTCAATACCGCTCGCGTGCTCGTGCTGGGAGATATCATGCTGGACCGTTACTGGACGGGTCCCGCCTCGCGCATCTCCCCGGAGGCGCCGGTACCGGTGGTCAGGGTCGAGCACATCACCGACCGCCCCGGCGGCGCGGGGAACGTCGCACTCAACGTGGCCGCCCTGGGCAGCAAGGTGCGGCTCGCGGGCTACACGGGCGACGACGAAATGGCCGGCTCCCTCCAGGATATGCTCACCGGTGCCGGCGTGGACTGCGTTTTCACCCGTCTGCCCGGAAGCGCCACCACCACCAAGCTGCGGGTGATCAGCCGCCATCAGCAGTTGCTGCGGCTGGACTTCGAGCAGCCGTCCACTGCCGCCTGCGCTTCCCTGGCGGGTGATTTGCACGCTCTGCTGGAGGGCTGCGATGTGCTGGTGCTGTCTGACTATGCCAAGGGCGCCCTGTCCGATCCCGGGCCGCTGATCGAGATTGCCCGCGAACGGGCTATTCCAGTGCTGGTCGATCCCAAGGGCAGCGATTTCGGCCGCTACCGCGGGGCGACGCTGCTGACCCCCAACCTGCAGGAGCTGGAGGCAGTGGTGGGCCCCTGCGCCTCGGAGGCGGAGCTTGTTGCCCGGGGCGGGCAGCTGATGGCGGACCTCGACCTCGATGCGCTGCTGGTAACTCGCGGCGAACACGGCATGACCCTGCTGCGCCCGGGACAGGAGGAACTCCACCTGCCGGCCCGGGCCCGGGAAGTGTTTGATGTGACCGGTGCCGGGGATACGGTTATCGCCGTGCTCGCAGCGGTGCTTGCGGCCGGGACGAGCCTGGCCGGGGCGGCGGCCCTGGCCAACATCGCCGCCGGTATCGTGGTGGGCAAGCTGGGTACCGCGGTGGTCAGCGCGCCGGAGCTGCGCCGGGCGATCCAGCAGGACCAGGGCTCCGGCCGCGGCGTAATGAGCCTGGAGCAGTTGCAGGTCGCCGTGGCGGACGCCCGCAGCCAGGGTGAGCGGGTGGTGTTCACCAACGGTTGTTTTGACATTATCCATGCGGGCCACGTTGCCTACCTGGAACAGGCCAGAGCAGCTCGGCGAGCGGCTGGTGGTGGCGGTCAACAGCGACGATTCGGTGCGGCGGCTCAAAGGCAAGGGCCGGCCCATCAATCCGGCGGACCGCCGTATGGCGGTGCTGGCGGGGCTGGAAGCGGTGGACTGGGTGGTCTGCTTCGAAGAGGATACCCCGCGGCAGTTGCTGCAGGCGCTGGAGCCCGACGTCCTGGTCAAGGGTGGGGACTATCGGGACAAGGAAGGCGTGGTCGGCTGGGAGATTGTAGAAGCCTATGGCGGCCAGGTGCAGGTGCTGGACTTTGTCGACGAGGTTTCCACCAGCGCGATCGTCAGCAGGATTCGCGGGGTTCCGGGCTCACCCGAATAGCCATCACGCCAGCGCGCGCCGCGCCGCTTCGACATTGGAGCGCAGGTGCTGCGGGTTGATGGTGCCGACGATGGCCGCGCTGGTGCCGGGGTGCGCCAGCACCAGCTCCAGACTGGCCTGCTGGGGGGTGCGCCCCGTGTCGGGGTCGCCGGCAACCTGCAGCAGATGGCCGCTGTCCAGCACCTTTTTCACCAGCACGCCACGTCCCAGACGGGCACACTCATCCAGCACCGGCCGCTCCTCCCGATGCACCGGGTTGTAGGTCACCATGACGACATCACAGACCGCGGCCGCCGCAAGTCCGCCCGCCACGGTCTTGGTCGACATGCCAAAGGCGCGCAGCAGCCCCTCGCGCTTGAGCTGCGCCAGCACCTCGAGTGTGCCCATCTGCTCGATGATCTCCAGGTCGCGTCCATCCGAGTGAACCAGTACGACATCGAGCACTTCGGTCCCCAGGCGGCGCAGGCTGCGCAGTACGGACTCGCGGGTGTGCTCCGGGGAAAAGTCGAAGCGGGAGCGGCCCTGCTCGAACTCCTCGCCCACCTTGCTGCAGATTATCCAGTCCCGCCGCTTTCCGGCCAGCAGACGCCCCAGTCGCTCCTCAGCGCTGCCGTAGGCGGGCGCCGTGTCCAGCAGGTTGACACCAAGCTCCCCGGCGAGGGCCAGCAGCCTGCGGGCGCTGCGTTCGTCCGGCAGGGCAAAGTCCGCGGGGTATTTCACCGCCCGGTTGCGGCCGAGTTTCACTGTCCCCAGGCCCAGTGCGCTCACCTGTAAACCGGTTCCGCCAAGCTCCCGCAGCCAGCTCATCGGAACAGGGTGTCCCAGTAGGGTCGGGCGATCCCCGGCCTTGCCAGGCCCGCCAGCGCCGACAGGTCCTGGGGGTGGCGGGGCAGAATATTCTCTGCCCCCAGCTGGCGCTCGAATTCGTCCGCCAGGTCCGGGCACAGGGTGAGCTTGGTAGGCCAGGCGGCGCGGGCATTGTCGACGCCGTCGAGCTTGCCGACGAAGGCGCTGTCGGGGCGCTGCATTGCTCCCTGCCGCGGTTCCGCCCGGTCCAGCCGCAGGGTGGCCCACTCGGTGTCGCCCAGGTCCAGCCAGGGCAGCAATTCTGCCAGCTCGCGGCGGGCCCGCTCGATCAGCGTATCCGGGTCTTCGTCGGCGGCGCCGGTGGACAGGTCGCCCCCCAGGTACCATACCGGCCGCCCCGACTGGTCCTGGTGGCTGGAAACCGTCAGGCGCGGCGCCGGATTGCCGCCCATGCAATGGCCGTAAAAGGGCTCCGGGTACTGGTGCCTCACCAGCACCTGCTGCAGCGGCCGGCACTGCATCGCCGGCTGCCTGCTGCGCAGTTGCGCCACCAGGGCCGCATTCCCCGCGCCGGCGGTAAGCAACCATTGCTGCGGCACCAGCGTGCAGTCAGCCAGGGCGAGTGCCGCCCTGCGGCCCTCACACTGCAGGGCGCATTGCTGCCAGTCGATGGCAAAAATCGCATCCTGCTGGCGCTGGGCCAGGGTGTGCACCAGTGAGGGGACATCCAGTACGAGGTCCGCCAGGCGGTAGACCTGGCCGTGGAAGTCGGGGGACTGCAGCGGAGCGGGGTAATCGGCGGGCGCTACTTTGCGCACGTGTCCGCGCAACAGCTTGCTGGCGAAAAAAGAGCCCAGGCGGGATTGCAGGTCAGCGCCTGACCAGAGGAAGAAATCCTCGCTCAAAACCCTGCAGCCGCGCAGGTCTACTTTGCCCTTGCCCGCCAGGCAGGCGCGCCAGATGGCGGGCATCGCCGAGACTGTTTCGGACGCCCCGCTCCAGGCTCCCGCGAGGGCGTATTTGACGCCGCCGTGGATCATGCCCTGGGAGCCGATGGTCTGGTAGCTGCCCAGGGCTTCCTGTTCAAACAATACGGCGCTGTAGCCGCGGTTGCGCAACTGGTTCAGGGTCCAGAGCCCGGCGATGCCCCCACCGATAATGGCGATGTCTATCTGCAGCGTCTGCCCGCTCATGGCCGCTCACCTGAAACTGAAAGTGCCAGTGTACCGCAACCGGAACTGTGGCGGCCGGGGTGCGAGTACTTCCGGGCCCGGTGCCACAGCCACTGGCTGGCGGGACAGGTGGGCTGACGTTATGCTGCCTGCTGATACCGCGCGGCCCCGGAGATTCCATGCGCCTGCTCTACAGCGCCCTTTTTTACTGCCTGCTGCCTGCGCTGGTGCTGCGTATGCTGTGGCGTTCGCGCCTGGCGCCGGCCTACCGGCAGCGCCTGGGGGAGCGCTTCGGTTGGTTCCCCGGGCCCGAACCCGGCGCGGCCCCGGCCATCTGGGTACACGCGGTGTCAGTGGGCGAAACACTCGCAGCTGCGCCACTGATAGAGTCCCTGCTCGGGCAGTTCCCGGACTATCCGGTCGTGGTTACCACCACAACGCCCACCGGGTCGGAACGGGTCCGCGCCCTGTTCGGCGATCGGGTCTTCCATGTTTACGCACCCTGGGACCTGCCCGGCCCCGTGCGCCGATTTCTGCAGCGCACACGACCCCGGCTGCTGGTGCTCATGGAGACCGAGCTGTGGCCCAATATGCTGCACCAGGCCAGGGCCGCGGGCTGCGACGTCCTGTTGGCCAACGCCCGCCTGTCGGAGCGCTCCGCCCGGGGCTATGCCCGGGTGGCCACCCTTACCCGGCAAATGCTGGGTGAGATCACTACCCTGGCCTGCCAGAGTGAGGCTGATAGTAAGCGCTTCCTCGCGTTAGGGGCGGCTCCATCGGCGCTGCAGGTAACCGGCAATACCAAATTTGACCTGGTGCTGGATGACAGCCTGCGGGCCGGGGCCGCGCAGCTGCGCCAGAGCTTCAGCGCCGGCGGGCGCCCGGTGCTGGTGGCGGCCAGCACCCACCCGGGTGAGGAATTATTGATCCTGGCGGCGTACCGCGGCATCAGGGCGGCGCTGGGGGATTGTCTGCTGGTGCTGGTTCCACGCCATCCCGAGCGTTTCGTGGAAGTGCTCGAGCTCTGTCGCGAACAGGGCTGGCGGGTGTCGCGGCGCTCCGCCGGCGGCAGCCCCGGCACAGCCGATGATATTCTGCTGGGGGACACCATGGGCGAGTTGCTGCTGCTGCTGGGTACTGCGACGGTCGCGGTGTTCGGCGGCTCGCTGCTGGGCCACGGTGGGCACAATGTACTGGAGGCCGCGGCCTGGGGAGTGCCTGCGGTCACGGGGCCCCACATGGAAAATTTTGCGGGGGTCACCGAGCTGCTCAGCGCTGGCGGTGCCCTCGTGCAGCTCGACTCAGTGGCCGGGCTCGACTCCTGCCTGCTCGAGTTGCTGGGAGATCCGGCGCGCCGCGAGCGGATGGGCGCGGCTGGACTGCGGGCCGTAGCGGAAAATCGCGGCGCCAGCGGTCGCCTGCTGGCACTGGTGGCACCGCTCCTGCCCCGCGGTGACTGAAAGACTTACTTGGTGGCTGCCGCCGTGGGCGGTGGCGGTGGCACCAGGAATGCGTCAAGCCTCAGCACATCCTCCGGGCTTAAAATACCGGCTTGCTCCTTAAGGCGCAGCATGTTGATGACGTAATCGTACCGACTGTTGTAGTAGTCCCGCTGCGCGATAAACAGCGTGTTTTGCGCATTCAGGACATCCACCACGTTGCGGGTCCCCACTTCGTAGCCGGCCTGGGTGGCGTCCAGGGCGCTCTGGGACGACACGATACTCTTTTTGCGCGCTTCTACCCGGGAGACATCGCTGATCACCGTCATATGCAGGGAGCGGGTGCTGGTTACCGTATTGCGGGTCAGGTTGATCAGGTTCTCCCTGGCGGCGTTGTACTCCTGGGCCGACTGCCTGCGTCTGGCGCTGATGGCCCCGCCGCTGTAGAGCGGCAGGTCTACCCGCAGCTGCCAGAGATTCTGTTCCAGGTCGAAATCCGGGGAGGTCTCGAAGCCGGTGCTGGGCTTTACGCTCAGATCGCCGCTGGTGTTGAAATCCGAGTACTCGTAGCCACCGCTCACCTTGGGCGCGTGTTCCAGTTTGTTGGCCATCGCATTCTGTCTGGCGGCTTCTTCCTGGTGCCTGGCGGCCTGCAGGTTGAAGTTGTTTTCGAGTGAGAAATCCACCCAGGCCGCCCGGTCGACGGGGTCGGGCAAGCTGAGCTCGAGATCGCCCTTGAACACGTTGAGGGAGCCGGGATACTGGCCGGTAAGCACCGACAGCCTCTCCATTGCCACCGACACGTTGTTCTCATCGACAATGCGATTTACCCGTGACAGGTCGTAAGCCGCCTGCGCCTCATACACGTCGGTTATTGCGATAAGGCCGACCTCAAAGCGCTGCTGGCTCTGCTCCAGCTGGCGTTCAAACGCCCGCTCCTGGGCCCGGGATGCGGTCAGGTTGTCCTGGGCGCGCAGCACGAGCAGGTAGGCTTCAACCACCCTGACGATCAGGTTCTGCTGGTTGGCGGCAAAGGTGGCCTCCGCCTCCTTGCTTATCTCCTTGCCGGACTGGAAGCTGAACCAGGCCGGCAGGTCGAACAGGGCCTGGTTGAGCGACACACTGTAGCCGTCGGTGGTTATATCGACATTGGACTTTGTGTCGATAACCGGCAGCCCCGGTGTGGTGAAGTCGCGGTTTTGGGCGTTGCGGTCCGAATCCGAGTCGGTATAGGAATAGGATGTGTTCACCTGCGGCAGCAGTGCGGCGCGGGAGAGGTTCTCGGTCTCTTTCCGGGCCAGGTACTGGGCCTGTTCTGCCTTCAACTGGGCATCGTTTTCCAGTGCCAGTTCATAGATGTCGCGGAGGGATTCCGCCTGTGTCAGCGCTGACCCAAGCAGCAAGCCCGACGCAAACAACGCGGCCACGATTTGTTTCATGCGATATTCCCTAGAGTTATCTGGTTGGTAAAAGCGAGCTAGATGTTAGCAGTTTGCGACGTGGGTTGCATTTATTGAAGGACAAAGGAAAAGGTGCATTTTGCTCGTCGACTGTGTCAACCTAGGTGGTACACTTTGCGGGCGTCGACGTATCGATAAGTTGTTTGAAGTTAATGCCCCTTACCGCAATAACCAATTGGATAATGGCCTGGAAATGATGTTGCAGCGGGCGAAGAAAAAGCCCTTCAAGCTTGATCTTGCAGAAATGCACGCGGTGTGTGAAGCCAATTACGCACGGCTGCTCCGGCTTTTCCCCGATTACGAGAACAGCAACAGCCGCAATTTTTCGGTCGGTGACGCCCGGGTCGTGCTGAAAGTGATCGAGCGCTGCCGCTATACCACCATATTCCAGCTGCACCAGCACCATGCCCATGACAACTGGCTGGGGCGCCTGCGGATCGAGGTCAGGGCCTATCACGACGCCGGGATGCTGGAGGTGGGCATGTTCCAGTCACACCGCAAGATTGCCGCCCGCTACCAGTACCCCAATGAGCGGATGCACCAGCAGGACGAAAAGTCACAGCAGAACCGGTTCATCGCTGATTGGCTCGAACACTGCCTGCAAAATGGTCGCGTCTCCACGGAACCGGGGCGTGAGGGCGGACTTTTCTGACCCGGCCCATGTCCCAGTCCCCAGCCAGCAACAGCCAGGTCATCGCCCACCCCGGTGGCACCGTCCGGGTGGTGCAGTTAACCGACACCCACCTGTGCAAGTCCCAGGGCGGTACCCTGCTGGGTATGGATACCGATCACTCGCTGCAGGCGGTTATCGATCTGGTCAAGGCCGAGCGGCCGGTGATCGATCTATTGCTGGGCACCGGCGACCTGTCGGACCAGGGCTCCCTGGAAGCCTACCGGCGCCTGCAGCAGTACTTTACCCAGCTTACCGAGATCCACTGCTGGCTGCCTGGCAACCACGATAACCGCGACAATATGGCCAGCGTTGCCGATCGGCCCCTGCGCCTGTGTCGCGAGCTCAGGCTGGGTCGCTGGCAGGTCCTCATGCTGGATTCCCAGGTGCCCGGAGAAGTCGGCGGCGAACTGGGCCCGGCCGAACTGTCCCTGCTGGAGGAAGCCCTGCAGGCCGCCGCTGCAGACGATCTTTTTTCCCTGGTCTGCCTGCATCACCAGCCGGTCAAGATCGGCTGCGAGTGGCTGGACCAGCAGATGGTGGCCGACGCGGCGGACTTTTTCGCGGTACTCGATCGCTTCCCGGGGGTCAGGGGGGTCCTGTGGGGACATGTACACCAGCAGATCGATAAGCGCCGCGACAATATTCTCCTGATGGCGTCGCCTTCCACCTGTGTGCAGTTTGCGCCTGACAGTGTCGGCTTCAAGGCGGACCCGGCGCCACCGGGCTATCGCTGGCTCGACCTGAACGAGGATGGCACCCTGCACACCGGGGTATCCCGGGCCAGCGGTGTGGCCTTCAATGTAGACCTGGATTCGGGCGGCTACGAGTAATTCTTCCGCGGGACACCGGCCCGGTCCATCGCGTAGTTCATCCCACCCCGGTACAATGCCCTCTCAATTTCACCAGTCACTCCAGGCAGACAAGTCATTACCATGAGCAATTACAACGCTGAAGACATCGAGGTCCTGACCGGGCTCGAGCCCGTGCGCAAGCGCCCTGGCATGTATACCGACACCACCCGCCCGAATCACCTTGCCCAGGAAGTCATCGACAACAGCGTCGACGAGGCCCTGGCCGGGCACGCCAGCCAGATCGACGTCGTTCTGCATCGCAACGGTTCAGTGACGGTGGCCGACGATGGTCGCGGTATGCCGGTGGACATGCACCCGGAGCAGGGCAAACCCGGGGTGGAGGTTATCCTGTGCACCCTGCACGCCGGGGGCAAGTTTTCCAGCAAGAACTACCAGTTCAGCGGCGGTCTGCACGGCGTTGGCGTCTCGGTTGTCAACGCCCTGTCCAGCGCCCTGGAGATAGTGATCCGGCGCAATGGCCAGGTCTATCGCATGACTTTTTCCGGTGGCGAGAAGAAAACCGAGCTCGAGGTGATCGATACCTGTGGCAAGCGAAACACGGGCACCTCGGTGACTTTCCAGCCCGATCCGCGCTATTTCGACTCGGTGACTTTCTCCGTGTCCCGTCTGCGCCATGTCCTGCGCGCCAAGGCGGTGCTGTGCCCCGGTTTGCGGGTGAAATTCACCGAGGAGAAATCCGGCGAGACCGACGAGTGGTATTACGAGGACGGCCTGACGGACTACCTGGCGGATGCCACCATCGATTACCCGGTGATTCCCGAGGTGCCCTTTGTCGGCAGTTTCAGCGGCAGCAACGAAGGTGTCGACTGGGCGGTGCAATGGCTGCCGGAAGGCGGTGAGGTTATCGCCGAGTCCTATGTCAACCTGATTCCCACGGCCCAGGGCGGCACTCACGTGAACGGCCTGCGCACCGGCCTGCTGGAGGCGATGCGGGATTTCTGTGAGCTGCGCAGCCTGCTGCCCAGGGGGGTAAAGCTGGCGCCGGACGATGTCTGGGACCGCTGCTGCTATGTCCTGTCCTCCAAGCTGGAAGACCCGCAGTTTTCCGGCCAGACCAAGGAGCGACTCTCATCCCGGGAGGCCGCTGCCTTTGTCTCCGGCGTCGCCAGGGATGCCTTCAGCCTGTGGCTGAACCAGCACACCGAAGAGGCGGAGAAACTGGCGGAGCTGTGCATCAGCAATGCCCAGAGCCGGCTGCGCTCCGCCAAGAAAGTTGTGCGCAAGCGGGTCACCTCCGGCCCCGCACTGCCAGGTAAACTGGCGGACTGCTCCGGGGATGATCCCTCCCGCGGTGAACTGTTCCTGGTGGAGGGCGACTCAGCCGGTGGCTCGGCGAAACAGGCCCGGGACCGGGAGTTCCAGGCTATACTTCCCCTGCGCGGCAAGATTCTCAATACCTGGGAGGTGGATTCCCAGGAGATACTCGCTTCCCAGGAAGTAAACAATATCTCGGTGGCGATGGGGGTTGACCCGGCCAGCGATGACCTCGCCGGCCTGCGCTATCACAAGATCTGTATCCTGGCCGATGCGGATTCCGACGGATTGCATATTGCCACCCTCATCTGTGCACTGTTTGTCCGGCATTTCCGGCCCCTCGTCGCGGCGGGCCATGTGTTCGTCGCCATGCCGCCGCTGTATCGTATCGACGTGGGTAAGGACGTGTACTATGCCCTGGACGAGGGCGAAAAACAGGGAGTCCTTGACCGGATCGAGGCGGAGAAGAAAAAAGGCAAGGTCAATGTCCAGCGCTTCAAGGGTCTGGGTGAGATGAATCCGCTGCAGTTGCGCGAGACCACCATGGCCCCCGATACCCGGCGTCTGGTGCGTCTGGTGCTCGATGCGGGGGATGGCACCAACCAGATGCTGGACATGCTGCTGGCTAAAAAGCGGGCCGGTGACCGCAAGTCCTGGCTGGAGGAAAAGGGCGATCTGGCGGAGATCGTGGCCTGAGTGGCCTGCCGGTTGGATATCTGACAAATTCAGGAGAGCAAAGGAAATGAAAACTGCAATCAATGGCCTGGCGCGTGTTATCACGGTTGCTGCACTACTCGTCGGCGCCGCCGCTGCCTCGGCACAGTGGGAACTCGATGGCGCGAGCTCCTCGGTCAATTTCATCTCGATAAAAAACGACAGTGTCGCCGAGCTGCACCACTTTGGCTCACTGCAGGGAAGTCTCGGCAAGGATGGCAATGCCCGGCTGACCATCAGCCTGGACAGTGTCGAAACCCTGATTCCGATTCGCAATGAGCGTATGCGGGAGATGCTGTTCGAGACAGTCACCTTTCCCACCGCCACGGTCAGTGCCACGGTGGCCCCGGAGTTGGTCGCGAGCCTGGCCGGTGGCGCTGCGGTCGATACGGACCTGACCTTCACCCTGGCCCTGCACGGAGTCGAGAAATCCTTTACGGTTCCGGTGGTCGTCACTGCAGAAAAAAGCGGCGGTCTCCAGGTATTTACCCCGGCCCCGGTCATTGTGAACGCGGCTGATTTCGGCTTGCAGGCGGGGGTGGCGGCCCTGCAATCAGTCGCCGGCCTCAAGGCCATCAGTACCGCGGTCCCGGTGAGCGTCCACCTGGTTTTCAAGCCCTTGTAGGATCGGGGGGCCTGCCCCGCTCCAGCGGGGATTCATCCGACCCTACTTGAGCGTTTGCAGCAGTTCCTGGTAGGCCGTGTTGCCGGGGGAGATTTCCGTGAGGGTTCGGGCATAGCCGCGCGCCTTGTCCCGCTGACCCAGTTCCGCCGTATAGTTCGCCAGCGCCAGCAGCACTTCCTCGCTGCGCGGTAACTGCTGCAACAGCGACTGCAACTGTCGCACAGCCTCCTGCGGCTGGCCCAGGTCGTGCAGGGCTATGGCGTACACAAAGCGGTGGCGGCTGCCATCGGTCTCCAGTGCCGCGGCCTTGCCCAGGTATTCCAGCGCCTTTTCCGGGGTGCCGCTGCGGGCTTCCAGCAGGCCCAGCGAGTGCAGGGTGGGGGCGTTGTCCGGGGCAAACTGCAGCACTTCCAGCATCAGCTGTCGCGCTTCGTCATCGCGGTTCTGGCTGCGCAGCAGGTCGGCGAGGTTGAGATAGGCCGGTACCAGCTGGTGATTTAACAGCAGCGCCTCCCGGTACGCCGCCTCGGCGGAAGGCAGGTCGCCCCGCTCGACGTAGAAGACACCCTTCTGCAGCTGTGTCTCGGGCATATCGGCGTGTATTTCCAGAATTCCCAGGTACCACTTGAACAGGTTTTCCAGCGCCCTGGCCTGTTCCGGGCTCACCTGGTCAAGGGGTACGCCCGCCAGGGACTGGGCCACTTCCATGCGCACCGTGTCAACCTCATCTTCCATCAGCGGCTGCAGCAGCTGGTAGCGCTGATGCAGTGGCAGGAACTGGAGTGAGCGCACGGCGCTGGAGCGCAGTATGGGGTCGTCGTCGTAGAGTACGGCTGTCACGCTCTGGATCGCCTCCCGGCCGCCGGCCTGGCCCAGCGTTTCCAGGGCCGTGGCGCGCCATATCGGGGCCGCTGCGGGATCATTGGCCAGCGCCGCGATGACCGGCACCAGACTGCGGTCGCCCAGGTCGAAGCGCTGGAAGGCCCGGGCCGGATGCCTGCCGGTGTCCCGGTACTGCACTCCCCAGCTCCGTGTGCTGTCCAGCGCCCACTGGGCGGTTTTATCCTGGTGGCAGCTGTTGCAGGCGTTGGGGATGTCCATCGTCACGCTCAGGTCCGGGCGCGGCACCCGCATACTGTGGTCGCGGCGCGGATCCACGCCCATGTAGGTGGTTTCCGGCATGTGGCAGTTGGCACAGAGGGCGCCGCTGGACTCCGCCGGGTGATGGTGATGCGCAGGTGTATCGTATTGTTGCGGTACATGGCACTGGGCGCAGACCCCGTTCCCGGGCGCCCGCAAGGCCAGGCTGTGGGGCTCGTGGCAGTTGCTGCATACCACGCCGGCCAGGTGCATCTTGCTCTGGATGAAGGAGCCATAGACGTAATCCTCGTCCAGCACCTGGCCGTCGTAGTAGTAGAGCGGCGGTTCCGGCAGGGCTACCCGGTGCGTCGCCAGCAGGTCGGCGCCGTAGTGGTAGTCGCCCAGCGTGCCCCGACGCGAGTGGCAGCGTCCGCAGCTGTCCACCTGGGCACGGGAATTCAGTGGCTCGGTGCGCCGGGCGATATGCGCCCCCTCGGCCAGTGCCCAGTTGCCGCGTTGGGCCAGTGCGGTGGGAAAGCCGCCGTTGGCAACGCCTTTCAGCTTGTTGCCGGCGGCCAGTTCAAGGTGCTTTTCCCCGGGGCCGTGGCAGGCCTCGCAGCCGACATCGATCTCTTCAAAGGTGGTGGCGAAGGAGCGCTCCGCGGCATTGTAGTTCTTCACCAGATCGGTGCTGTGGCACTCCGCGCAGCGGGAGTTCCAGTTCTGGTAGGGGCCGGTCCAGTGCAGGGGGTCCCGGTAGTCGATTTTCTCCTCGGGGTAGAGGTGGTACCAGCGCTGTCCGCCCTCGGCTGCGGGCCGGGCATCCCAGGCAATACTCAAGGCCTGCAGCCTGCCCCGGGACAGGGGCAGGAGATACTGCTGCAAAGGGTAGACGCCGAACACGTACTCGACCGTGAATTCGGTGAGTTTTCCGTCCTCCCCATCGGTCTGGACCTTGTATTTATCGCCTTCGCGATAAAAGCGAGTGCTTACTCCGTTATAGCTGAAGGTGGCGTCCTCAAAATCCCCGAGCACCGTTTCCGGGGTGGGCAGCTGCATCGCGAGATCGTGATGGGAGCCCTGCCACTGGGCGTATTCCCCGGCGTGACAGGCCTTGCAGGCCTCGCTGCCGGTAAAGGCGTGGCTCGCCCCGCTGAGCATCAGCAGGGCGGATATCAGGAGTTGGCGGAACATGGGGGCGCAGGACCTTGTATAAAAAGAGGTCACACATTACCCCATCTGTCGCCCTCGCCCAAGGCTTGCAGGTGACCGGTCAGGCGGCTGTTTAGTGGGGTTGGCGCGCCGCCAATGCATCCCTTTAGTGTTATGGACAGCCCCAACGGCCCTGCCTATTATGCGTTTTTGACGTTGAGTGACCGCGCCAGACGCGCGTGACCGCCGGGATAACAGGACTGCGATGAAACTGGGTATTTTAAAAACTGACGCCGTAAGGCCGGAATGGGTACCTGATTTCGGGGAGTACCCCGATATGTTTATCGGCTTGCTGGGTCAGGTCGACCCGGACCTGGATTTCCGGGTTTACGACGTGGAACAGGGCGAGTATCCGGCCGACATCGATGAGGTCGATGCCTACCTGATCACCGGCAGCAAATCCAGCGTCTACGATGACAAGCCCTGGATAGCTACCCTCATGGAATTCGTGCGGGAACTGGACCGCCGCCGCAAGAAACTGGTCGGCATCTGTTTCGGGCACCAGCTGGTGGCCCAGGCACTGGGCGGTAAAACCGATAAATCTCCAAAGGGTTGGGGCGTGGGACTACACACCCATCGCTTCAACACCGTGCCCGAGTGGCACGACGATGACGACCTGGATTTTGACATCCTGGTCAGCCACCAGGACCAGGTGGTGAGCAACGCCACCGGCGCGCGGGTGCTGGCGGGCAGCGAGTTCTGCGAGAATGCGGTCTGCCAGATCGGTAACCATATCCTGACATTCCAGGGTCACCCGGAGTTTGTGCCGGAATATTCCCGGGAAATCATGGAGTTTCGGCGCGAGATGATCGGTGAGCAGACCTATGCCGACGGGGTGGCATCCCTGGCAGTAAATCCCCAGCGGGAACGGGTGGCCCGCTGGATTGTTAATTTCCTGCGGGCCCCGGGTACGGCGGATTAGCCCTCTTCCTCGCGGACACGCTGTTGCATGGCATCGAGGTAGTCATCGAGTTCCTGCTCATTGGCGAAGACTGCCATGTCCGGTAGCGCCTTGAGTATTTCAAAAACCTTGTCGATATGCGGTTTGCGATTGGCGGCTGCCATCCTTCGGCCGGCCGCCTTGGCCTGCTTGGCGGCCTTGAAGATAACCCGCAGGCCAGCCGAGCTGATGTAGTCCAGGTCTTTCATATCCAGCACGGTCAGCTGGTGGTCGCCCTGGAGTACCTCGAACAGTTGCTTTTCGAAACCCGGTGCGGTGTCCGTATTCAGTGCGCCGTCCAGCGCCACCCTGGCAACGGAGTTTTGCTCATCGACGGCTACGGTGGTGGACAATTCCATGTTACGCGCTCCCCGGCGGCAGAATCAGCATGCTCAAGGGCTCATTCCCGAGCCTGTGACAGCAGTTTGGTGACCCGCAGTATATTGCAGCCGTTGGCACGACGATAGCTCTGCCGGTCTGTGAGTTCGGTGATCAGGTGCAGCCCCAGGCCGCCAATCTGGGCATCGTCGATTACGGCGCCAAGTTCTGCCCGGCCGGAGTGGGCGAGCGGGTTGAATGCCCGCCCGCTGTCCCTGAGCTCGATACCGACCTCGTGCGGATTTACCCATGCCGCGAGCTCTATGGCTGCGTCGGCGGCAAGCCCCGCATACTTGTCCACGTTGGAAACAAGCTCCTCTGCTACCAGCACCAGCTCGCCCAGAGCCTGCTCCGCTCCGGGGTGCCCACCCAGCTCCTGTCGCAGCCATGTCTCCACCCGGCCGGTGAGCTGGGGGCCGCGGGCAAACGCGCGGGCGGCCTGATGGCTGGCTGCGGCCGGGTCGGCCATGTCCAGCAGCAGCAGGGTGATGTCATCGGACTGGGGCGACTTCCCCGCATGGGCGGCCAGTCGCGCAAACAGATCGTGCCCCGCAGTGGCGGTCGGCAGGGTGCGTCCCGCCAGCAAGGCCGCGTTGAAACGGTCCACGCCGAACATCTCATCCCGCTCGTTGAACGCCTCGTCGAAGCCGTCGGTATACAGCGCCAGCCTGTCACCCGGGCGCAACTGAATCGTGTTCACCGGAAAGACAAGTGCCGGGGCCAGTCCAAGCGCGGGGCCGGTCTCCTGCGTCACCGACCTTACCTCTGCGCCGCGGACCAGGCTGGGGGCGGTGTGGCCGGCGCTGGCAAAACGCAGCTCGAGGCGCTCGAGATCCAGTATGCCCAGGAACATGGTGACGAACATGCAGTTCTCATTGCTGCTGGTCAGTGGCTCGTTGAGCGCCGCCATCGCCGCGCCGGGGTCCGTGGCGGTCGCCGCCAGTTGCTGGATAAGGCTGATAGCCCTGGCCATGAACAGCGCCGCGGGTATCCCCTTGTCCGACACGTCTCCCACCGCTAAGAACAGTCGCCGGTCCTGCAGGGAGTAGCTGTACAGGTCGCCGCCCACCGAGCGGGCGGGCAGCACCCTGGCCCAGAGACTGAAGGCCTTGTCCTGCTCGGTGGCCTCGCCGCCCTGCGGCAGCATGGCCATCTGGATCTCCCTGGCGGCCCCCAGCTCGCCCTCGAGTCTGCTGCGTCGTGCCGTGGCCGTTTCCAGGTCGGCAATATAGGACTTGAGATCCCGCTTCATCCCGGCGAAGGAGTGCACCAGCCTGGCGACCTCGTCCCTGCCTCTGGCCTGGGGCAGCGGAGCATCGAGATCTCCCATGGCGATGCGGTCGCTGGCCTCGGCCAGGGCGCTGAGCGGCCGGGTGAGCCTGCGGGTTACCAGGGCGACGGCTACCGCCATCAGTAACAGGGTGAGCAGGCCTGCCAGCGCCGTCTTCACTTCAAATTCCCGCAGCGGTGCGGTCATCTCGTCCTCCGAGTACACCACGCCCACGGGCCAGCCCGTGGATTCCAGCGCGCCCAGGCGGACAACACAGCGGCCCGGCACATCGGTGCAGGTCAACTGCCGGGTGACCACCTGGCCCTGCAGTGCCGCCGCGAACATCTCCTGCCAGCTGATCTGGTCCGGCTCCCTGGTCAGCGTGTCAGAGTAGTGCTGCATGATATTGGCGGGATTCCTGCCACTGAGAAGCGTTCCGCTGCGGCTGAGCAGAACCCCGAAACCGGAGTCGCCCAGGCGCAGGCGCTGCAGGTAGTTATGCAACTCCTCCAGCGGTACATCCGCCGTCACCACGGCGTAGAGGAAGCGTTCGCCCCTCGCATCCCGGCGAAAAACCGGTACGGCGTAGGTTGTCATCAGGACCCTGCCGCCGCCATCGTCGAAATAGGGTTCCACCCACAGGGGTTTGCCCGCCGCCACGGCATCCAGATACCAGGACTGATGCTGGTAGTTGTAGCGCGGGTCGGCAAGATCGGCGTATTCCAGGTCGCCGTCCCGGCGAAAGAAATAGGGCGCAAACCCCCGCTCCACTCCCGGCTGTGACGGCACCAGGGCGATGGTGGCGCCGTAGATGTCGGCATTGACGTCAATCGCATCCCGCAGCATCTGCACAAGGCCCGCTTCGCTGTAGTCCCGCTGCTGCAGCACGCGAGCCAGCAACAGGGTGGAACTCTCCACCCCGTCCAGCCAGCTTTCCATGTCGATGACGACCGCGCGGACGGTGTCCTGTGACTCCCGCTGCAGCCGTTCGAGGATGTCATCCCGGGAAAGCCGGTAATCCACCAGCACCCCCAGGGCGATGATGACTGCGGCGCAAAGGGTGAGAAGGACGATCAGCCGGGTAGTCAGGCTGCCGCCTGCTGCCGCGGCCTGTGAGCCGGTGGCTCTGATTACCAGCTGCCGGTGTTCGCCATGGACTGCCATGGCTCCCGGGGTGGCAGGGCGTCGCCCGCCTGCAACAATTCGATCGAAATGCCGTCGGGTGAGCGGACAAAGGCCATGTGACCGTCGCGGGGCGGCCGGTTGATGGTCACCCCCTTGTCCATCAGCCGCTGGCAGACCTCGTAGATATTGTCTACCCGGTAGGCCAGGTGGCCGAAGTTGCGCCCCCCCTGGTATTCCTCCGGATCCCAGTTCCAGGTGATTTCAACCAGCGGGCTGCTGCCCTCCCTGGCGCGCTCCAGGTCGTCGGGTGCCGCCAGGAACACCAGGGAGAAGCGGCCGGCCTCGCTGTCGTAGCGGTTGACCTGTACCAGGCCGAGCTTGTCGCAGTAGAAGTCCAGGGTTTCATCGAGGTCGCGGGCGCGAACCATGGTGTGCAGGTATTTCATAAATGAGAGTCCATACTGGGCGGTGAATGCCGGATGGCCCGGGAATCCACATCGCCTGGCGAATATCCCGACCCGTCGCCCAATGGTAGGGGTGCCGGGGCGGTGGCACAAGGGCGGCGGCCGGCGCACACCCTGGCGCCAGTGCCGTATCAGTGAACCGGTGCCTCGGCTGCCTGCCTGCCGGCGAGACGTCCGGAAAAGCTGGCGTCGCCCACCGACATGCCGCTGCTGTAACCCTCGGCGCGGCGCACCACGCCGCAGGCTGTGCGCCCCGCCGCGAACAGGCCCGGCACGACCTCACCCTGGGTGTTGAGCACTTCGCCGGTGGGTTTTGTGTCGAGCCCGCCGAGGGTGAAAAAGGGCATGAAAGCACCGCGACCGGGGGTGATATCCAGCGCGACAAGTGGCGGCTCCAGCGGCGTGAGCCACTCCGCGGCCTTGTGGTAGAGGCTGTCCTGCCCGCGCCCGCAGTCCTCGTTATACACCGCCAGGGTGTGCTGCAGAACGCCCTCGTGCAGGCCCAGCTCCTCTTCCAGTTCCGCCACCGTCTCGCCGGTGGCGGCGACCGGAGCGCCCAGGTAGCTGACTTTTTCATAATCGCCGTACTGCTCGACCGTCACGATAAAGTAGATGCGCTCCGCCTGCTGGCGCAGCACGAAGGCCCCGAGCCGGCCGTGGTACACGTCCTCGTTGATGAAACGCTGGCCCTTGTCATTGATCACGATGCCCCGGGTCATGTTGGCGGGGGGATAGTAGGGCAGGCTGATGAAGCCCTCGTGCATATTGATGGCTGCGCCGCCCACCGCCATACCCATCAGGATACCGCTGCCGGTGTCACCCGGATTGCCGATGGGAAGTCGCCCCGGGGCGGTCAGCATCGGCGCGTACTTGCGCAGCATCTCCTCGTTCATGGCGAAACCGCCGGCGCAAAGAATAACCCCCCGGCGCGCCCGCACATTGAGCTCCTGCAGATCCTGGCGCACCACCAGACCCGCCACGACGTCGTCCTCATCGACGATCAGGGTGAGTGCACGGGTCTCGTATTCCACGGTGATGGCATCGCGTTTGTCGACGTTTTCCTGCACGATTTTCATGAACAGGGGGCCGCCGTTGTCGCCCTCAACCTGCAGGTTGTGGCCCCTGGGGCAGGGTTTGGCCTGCTGGGCAAACGGATAGGCCTTCTCGCTACCGGTGTACAGCAGGCAGTCGTCCGTCAGGCACATAATGGCCCGCTCCTCGTGGAAGCTGTCCTTGAACGGAACGCCGATATCCACCAGCCACTGGAAATGCTCACTGCTGTGCTCACAGTAATTGCGAATCTTGGCCTCGTCCGCCTGGGGGCCGGCGCACATCATCATGTAAGTGAACATATCCTCGGTGCTGTCACTAAAGCCGCAGGCCTGCTGCACCCGGGTGCCGCCATTGCCGCCCATGTAGATCTCGGCACTGGACATGGCGGTGGAGCCGCCCCTGGCGCTGGCCAGCTCAAACACGATAACCTCAGCCCCGGCATCAGCGGCCTCGATAGCGGCGCAGCCGCCGGCCCCGCCGAGGCCGACGATGACCACGTCCGTCTCCCGGTCCCACCGGGTCACGTCCCGCAGCTTGCGTGGATGGGCGGGGTTTGTTTTGGCGCTGTCTGACATGGATTCAACCTCTGCTGGCGCGGCAGCCTCGGCCGCGCCGTGATGATCTTAAGAGGCTGAAATTAAAGCCTTTTCAGCCTGCCGAAACAACGGTGACCGGCGCCGGCCGGCTCAACAAGTTGTACGTACACCGGTTTTCCATGATTGCACTGCGGTCCGTAACTGTTCGACCTCAACACCCGGGGTGACGGAGCCGTGCAGGGCGGTGAGGCCTGACTCAGGTTTTCGGGACCGTTGGAGGCCATGGATGGCCGACACGAGCCTACATGGACGTATTCACGGCGAGTCCCGAAAACCTGACGTCAGGGTCGGCGCCCGTCCCCCAGCGAACCTGTGACCCGCTAGCCCGGCGAGCGTGCAACTAAATGGGCCGCTGGTAATGCCCCGCCACTGGGGTACAATCCCCGCCCTTTGCCGGAGTCAGTAACAGCTTATGTGGTTCAAGAATATCCGGGCATATCGCCTGACCAGCCCCTTCACCCTCACCCCCGAACAACTAGCCGAGCAACTGGCCCAGCGGGCCTTCACCCCCTGCGCCAAATCCCAGGCGCTGGCCCTTGGCTGGGTGCCACCGCTGGGGGGTGAAGACGGCGAACTGGTACACGCCGCTGCCGGTCGCATGCTGGTCAAACTCAAGCGCGAGGAAAAACTGCTGCCCTCCACCGTGGTGCGGGAACTGCTGGATGAAAAAGTGGCAGAGATCGAGACGGGACAGGCGCGCAAGGTCTACCGCAAGGAACGCCTCAACCTCAAGGACGAGATCATCCAGGACTGCCTGCCGCGGGCCTTTACCCGTTCCGCCAGCGTGTACGCCTATGTCGACACCCGGGCCAACTGGGTGTTTGTCGATGCCGCCAGTGCCACCCGGGCAGAGGAACTCCTCAACCTGCTGCGGGAATGTATCGGCAGCTTCCCGGTGCTGCTGCCCCAGGTGAACAGCGCCCCGGTGGCCGTGATGACCGGATGGCTGCTGCACCGCAACCTGCCGCAGGATTTTGAACTCGGGCAGGAATGTGAACTGCGTGAACCCGGCGAAGAGGGCGGAGTGGTCCGCTGTCGCGGCGTTGATTTGCTCAGTGAAGAAGTGGAAACTCATCTGCATGCGGGCAAACAGGTCGCCCGTTTATCCCTGGGCTGGGACGAGCGCTTGCAGCTCGTACTGGCCGAGGACCTGTGCCTGCGACGCCTCAAATTTGCGGATGAGCTGATGAAGGAGAACGAGGACATAGCCGAGGGTGACGAGGCCGCGCGCATGGACGCGGACTTTGCCCTGATGGCCGACGCCATCGGCACCCTGCAGGAGCGCATTCTGACCGTCTTCGGTGGCGAGGCCGAGTAACGTCCTGCCATGCCGGCCCGCCCCGACACCGCCGACTACCGGGCCCTGTTCCTGAACGATATACCGATGATGGACATGCGAGCCCCGGCCGAATTTACTCACGGCGCGTTTCCCTGTGCCCACAGCCTGCCGCTGATGACCGACGAGGAGCGCGCCCGGGTGGGCATCTGCTACAAGCAGGGGGGCCAGGCAGCGGCGATTGAACTGGGTCACCAGCTGGTGGCGGGAAAATTGAAGGCCGGGCGCCTGGCGCTGTGGAGCGAGTTTGCCCGGCGCAACCCCGACGGCTACCTGTACTGCTTCCGGGGTGGGCTGCGCTCCCAGACGGTGCAGCAATGGCTGCGTGATGAGGGCATTGATTACCCGCTCGTCAAGGGTGGCTACAAGGCCATGCGCCGGTTCCTGCTGGAGGAGCTGGAGCGCTCCCTGGACAGGGCGGATATCGTCCTGGTCAGCGGCAAGACCGGAACCGGCAAAACCCGGGTTATCCACCGGCTCGAGCGCAGCGTGGACCTGGAGGGACTGGCCCATCACCGCGGCTCGACCTTCGGTCAGTTGCCGCAACCCCAGCCCAGCCAGATCGATTTCGAGAACACCCTCAGTATCGCCCTGATGAAACTGCTGGCCGGCGACCAGTCCCGGGTCTACCTGGAGGACGAGGGCCGCATGATCGGCCGCCTGTCACTGCCCGAGACATTGCGCGAGCGCATGGCAGTCAGCCCGATGGCGGTGGTCGAGCAGAGCCCGGCGGAGCGAGTCGAGGTGATTATCGAGGATTACGTGCTGGACCTCGGCCGGCGCTTTGCCGCCGAGCACGGTGAGCTCGGCCCCGGCCTGCATCGGGAGAAACTGCAGGACGACCTGGGCCGTATCCGCAAGCGCCTGGGGGGGGAGCGCTACCAGCGGGTCAGCGACATCATGGCTGCCGCTTTTGACGCCCAGGATGAGGGCGGCGATCTGGCGCTGCACCGGGACTGGGTCACGATCCTGCTGGAGCAGTATTACGACCCCATGTACGAGTACCAGCTGGCCCAGCGCGGTGGCGAGGTCGTGTTTCGCGGCAGTCGCGACGAGGTGGTTGCCTGGGCCACCGGGGACGCCTGAACAGTGCAAACTCCCGCGGCGATTAGCAAAGACCTGGTGCTGGTGGGTGGCGGTCACAGCCACGCACTGGTCCTGCGGATGCTGGCCATGCGCCCCGTAGCCGGCTTGCGCATCACCCTGGTATCACCCGCCAGCCATACACCCTATTCCGGCATGTTGCCGGGGCTTGTCGCCGGGCACTACAGTTTCGAGCAGACCCATATAGACCTCGCCCGGCTGTGCCAGTGGGCCGGGGTGCGTTTTATCGCCGGCCGGGTCACCGCCCTGGACCCATCGGCAAGGCGGCTGTCCCTCGCCGACCGGCCGGACATCGAGTACGACCTGGTCAGTATCGACATCGGTTCCCAGCCGGAGCTGGATTCAGTGCCGGGTGCGCGCGACTTTTCCGTACCGGTCAAACCCGTGGCGGGCCTGTGGCAGCGCTGGCAGGACCTGCTGGAGCGACTGGCGGCCCTGCCGAGCGGGAAGCGACAACGCATTGCCGTGGTGGGGGGCGGCGCCGGCAGCGTCGAGCTGGCCCTGGCCATGGCGCATCGCCTGGCGCAGCGACCGGTTGACCTGGAGCTGTGGTGTGGCGCAGCGGAGATCCTGCAGGGCTACAACCGGCGGGCGCGCAGGGCGACCATGGCCGCCCTGGCGCGCCATGGGGTAACGGTGGCACTGGCTGCCCGGGTAGAGCGGGTGGAGGCCGGTCGCCTGCTGCTGGCCGATGGCCGGGAGGCGCCCTACGACGAGCTGTTCTGGTGTACCGGCGCGGCGGCGGCGCCCTGGGTGGCGGCCAGCGGCCTGCCTGTCGATGAGCGGGGTTTTCTCGCGGTGACTGACAGTCTGCAATCGGTCGCCGATGGGCGGGTATTCGGCGCCGGCGATATTGCCACCCAACTCAACCATCCCCGGCCCAAGGCCGGCGTGTACGCGGTGCGCCAGGGGCCAGTGCTGGCCCATAACCTGCGCGCTGCCCTGCTGGGCAGGCCGCTGCGGCAGCACCGTCCCCAGCAGCGCTTCCTGTCACTGGTTTCCCTGGGTGATCGCCTGGCCACGGCGGACCGGGGACCTTTCAGCGCAACCGGCCGCTGGGTGTGGCGTTGGAAAGACTCAATTGACCGCAAGTTCATGGCCCGCTTCGAACAGTTGCCCGCGAGTATGCCCCGGGGTGACTGGGGCCGGCTGGCGCAACCCGGCGCTGCAGTCGCACAGCCTCCCTGTGGCGGCTGTGGTGCCAAGGTCGGTGCCGATCCCCTGGCCCAGGCCCTGGCTGAGCTGGCACGGCAGTTCCCACGGCATTGCCCCCCGCCCGGGTCAGCGGACGACACCGCGCCAATTCCCGGAGGCACCGGGGCGATAGTGCAGAGCCTGGATATGTTGCGGGAGCTGGTCGCCGACCCCTGGTTGATGGGACGGGTCGCCGCCAACCACGCACTGAGCGATCTCTACGCCAGTGGGGCCAGGCCGGTATCTGCACTGGCCGCCATCAGCCTGCCTTATGCGGGCCCGGAGATATTGCAGCGGGAGCTGCAGCAGCTGCTGGCCGGTGCCCTGCACGAGATGGCCCGGGTCGACTGCCTGCTGGCCGGCGGGCACAGCATGCAGGGCCCGGAACTCAGCATTGGCTTTGCGGTTAACGGTGTCGCCATGGCCAGCGATGGTCGCTGGCTCCACAAGCGCGGCCTGGCCGTCGGCGACAAGCTGGTCCTGACCAAGCCGCTGGGCACCGGCGTGCTGTTTGCCGCCCATATGCAGTTGCGGGCGGATGGCCGTGATATCGCGACAGCTATCGACTCGATGCTTGCCAGCAATGGTCCGGCAGCGGAGTTGGCGCTCACTAATTTGGCCAGCGCCTGCACCGATATCACCGGTTTCGGCTTGCTGGGGCACTTGCTTGAGATGCTGGGTGAGCAGCTTTCGGCCAGCCTGCAACTGGCGCAGTTGCCACTGCTTCCCGGCGCCCTGGGGCAGTTGCGCGCCGGGGTTCGCAGCAGTATGCACCCGGCCAACGCGCTGGCCGCTGCCGGGCTGGTGACTGATGGCCCGGTCGATGACGAGCTGCTGCAGATCCTGTTCGATCCGCAGACCAGCGGCGGCCTGTTGATCGGTGTAGCGGCCGGGCGGGCCGAGTCCCTGCGGGACGCCCTGCGCGGCCGCGGCTATCCGCAGGCGGAGATCATAGGGGAGGTGACAGCCCGCAACCCGGAGGCACCCGGAGTCCGGATTACCTAGCTCGCGTTATCGGGCAGAGACTCTTGCCGGCGAGGGCTTATCTTGACGGCCTGGCCGTCGCGCAGGCGCTCCGCACCCCGCACGACCACCAGCGCCCCCGCTTCCAGGGCGCCCTGAATGGCGATATCGGTGCCGCGGCCCGGGCTGGTGGTCACCGGCACCTTTACCGCTGTATTGTCCGGCGACAGTGTGTAGACGAAAACTTCCCGGTCGCGCAGCACCAGCGCATCGCGGGGCACGCTCAGGGTATCCGCGGGCAGGCTGTCAGGCAGCTCGACGGTTACCGCCTCACCGATTTGCCAGTACCCGGGCTTGAGGGTGAGGCGCACCTCCATCATCCGGGACAGGGTGTCTCCCACCGGGACAATCGCACGTATCGCGGCCTCCACCTGCTGACCGTCGCCTTCCACCCGCACCGCTGAGCCCGGCTGATTGTAGCGGGCAGCCCGCAGCGGGGCGTTGACGCTGATTTCCAGTGAATCGGTATTTACCAGCCGCAACAGGGGGTCGCCGGGCTCGGTGTACTCGCCGACATCGGCATCACGGCTGGCTATGACCCCGGAAAATGGCGCCGGCACCCTGGTGCGCGCCAGATCGTAGTCAGTGCGGTCCCGGGCCACCTCGGCGATCCGCTGCTCCTGCAGCAGCATCTGCAGACGGGACTGCACCTCGTCCAGGCCGGATCTGGAAGTGTTGTTCTGCTCCGCCAGGCGTTCGAGCCGGGAAATCTGGCGCTGGTTGTACTCGATATCCGCCTTGATGCGCTCGATTTCGGCCCGGTCGTTGCGCAGCTGCAGTTGCAACAGGTGATCGTCTATGATCGCCAGCGGTTCGCCCTCGTCGATATGCTCTCCCACCTCGGCGACCCAGACCAGGCGACCGCTGACCTCGGCCGAAATCTGGGCATCCTGCTTGCTGAGTACCGTGCCCGGCAGTTTCATCACCGCAGTGCCGCTGCCCCGGGTTACCTCGGCCACTTCGACGATAGCCGGTGATTCGGTTGCGGCCAGGGCGGGGTATCCCGCCAGTCCAAAAGCTATCAATACAAGGGCAAAAGCGCCGGGGTACCTCATGCTGTGCTTTCCTGTTCCGGATTCATGCGGCTGACTTCAATGGGTCGGGCTGTTCGTTTTCCAGCGCGGTGCTGCCACGCTGCTCGCTCTTGCCCATGCGCAGCAGGCAGGGCAGCAACACCACAGTAAAAACAGTGCTGACACACATACCCCCGACGATAACCCCGGCGAGACCGCGATAGATCACGCTGCCCGCCCCGGGCAGCAACAGCAGCGGCAGCATGCCGAAGATGCTCGTCAGGGTGCTCATGAAAATGGGGCGCAGCCGGGTCTGCAGGGCCTGCTCAACCGCCTGGTCCCGGGCCAGGCCCTCACGCTCGGCTGAGCGGGTCTGGTGTACCAGCAGTATGGCGTTGTTCACCACCAGTCCCAGCAGGATCACGAAGCCTATCATGGTCAGCAGGTCCAGGGGCTGGAAGGTCACCAGGTTGAGCAGGCGCAGGGCGATGACACCACCCACCGTGGCAAGAGGCATGGCGAGCACTACCAGGGCGCTGTCCCGGGGCGAGCGGAACAGGGCGGCCATCAGCAGGAACAGCAAGATCAGGGCCAGGGCAAAATTTCCCGCCATGGTCTTGATCGCCCTGCCCAGCGCGTTGGCGCTGCCGCCGTAGAGAATGTTGCCGTCCTCGGGCATCACCTCTGCCAGGCGCGGCTCGATCTGTGATTCGACTATGTCCAGCACGTGTTCCAGGGTGGTTTCATCGTTGGGGTAGATATCGAGGGTGACGGTGCGCCGGCTGTCTATGCGAACCAGTTGGTCCGGTCCCACGGTGCGCCGGATGTCCACCAGCTCGGACAGGGGCACGATCGAGCCGCCGCGGGTCGCCACCGGCATCGACGCCAGCTTTTCCGGGGAGTCCCAGGGCTGCGCCCGCAGGATGATGTCCATGCGCTTCTCGCCGTTGAAGTGCTCGCCTACATACTGACCGCGGCCGAGCGCGCGTACCAGCACCCCGACATCGTAGCGGCTCCAGCCAGCCTCTGATATGCGTCGGTCGTTGGGGACGAGTTGCAGTTCCGGCTCCGCCTGTTCGAGGGAGGGGTTTGCGACGATGCCGATGTCGGGCAGGTCCTCCTTCAGCAGTGACTGGGCGAGTTGCGCGGCCTCGGCCAGCCCCGCCCGGTCCCTGGACTGCAAATGAAGCTTTATCATCCGGTCGCCGCCGAAACCGGAAAACAGGTTGCCCTGGGCGGTGTAGTGCTCGAGGTCCGGCAGGTCGGCGAAAATCTCCTCGTTGATGATTTTTTCCAGCTCCTTCACCCGGTCCTGGTCCAGCACCCGGGCGCCGACGGTGCCGCCGCCCGGCCAGTTGAGAATGTAGTAGTTTTTCAGGGCCGGTTCGCGCTCGCCGCTCATAAACGGCGCCATTCGCTCGTCCAGCACCTGCAGGTATTCGCTGGCAATGGTGTGTTCGCCGGCGCCCGGGGGAAACCAGAAATAGGTATCCACCGCGTCGCGCTTGACCGGTGGCAGGTAGTCGAGTTCCGGGAGCAGGGTGACGCTGAGCATCAGCGGAAGGGTCACCATGCCCGCGACAATGCCCCAGCGCTTGCCGGGGGTGTTGGTAATGGCCATAACCCGCGCGGTGATGCGGCGCCACAGCTTGATGTTTTGGTCCTCCAGGCTCGCTTTGTGCAGCCAGGTTTTGGCAGCCAGCGGAACGATGGTGACCGCCACCAGGGTGGACACGATGACTGCGATGGCGATGGTAATCGCCAGGTCGGCAAAGAGCTGGCCCTCCACCTCGCGCATGAACAACACCGGCAGGAAGATGGCCACGGTGGTGGCCGTGGATGCCAGCAGTGCGCCCCATACCTGTTCCGAACCCTGCAACGAGGCCTCGGCAGCCGGCAGGCCTTTTTCCCGCAGGCGCACGATGTTTTCCAGCACCACTATCGCCGCGTCCAGTACCATGCCCACCGCGAAGGCCAGTCCCGCCAGGGAGATGACGTTCAGGCTGCGCCCCGCGGCGTTCAGCACGATAAACGTGGCCAGCAGCGAAATGGGTATGGCGACCGCGATGATTAGTGTCGCCCGAAGGCGGCGCAGGAACCACCACAGTACGCCTATCGCCAGAAATATACCCAGGAAGATATTGCTCGAAACCAGGGAGATAGCCCGGTAAATAAACACGGAGGCATCGAACGACTGGGCCATCACCAGACCCCGGTCCTTCAGCTGGCCCGCATTGAGTTCCTCCACCACCGCTTTCACCGCGTTGAGCGCCTGCAACGCGTTGGCGCTGTTTTCCTTGTCGATGCGAATGCCGATGGCCGGGTTGCCATTCTGGGTGGTCACCAGCACCTGCTCGCCCCGGGTCACCTTGATGTCGGCGATATCCCCGAGTTTTACCGGGCGCCCATCGCGCCAGTCCAGTACGAACTCGGACAACTCCTGGGGTTCGTAGCGGCCGGTGAAACGCAGGGTGTACTGGCGCCGACCCACCTCGACGAAGCCGCCGCTGACATCGTTGGCCTGCCCAAGCCGTGCGGCGGTCTGCGGCAGGTCGATACCCAGTTGCGCCGCCCGGTAAGGGTCAAACAGGATTTCCAGTACCTGCTCGCCGCGCCCGTTGCCCTGGGATGCGCTCACCCGGGCCACCCCGGGCACCACCTCGATGGCCGGTCGCACGGTGTCCTCGATGAACTGCATGTAATCGCTTACCTGGCCGGGCGTACCAGGTAACAATTGCAGGAAAAAGTAGGTCAGGGCGGGTTTTTCACCGGAGTCGCCCCCCAGCATGATCATCGGCTGGGTGGCATCGCGGGGCAGGGGGTCCAACCGGTTCATCCTGGAAATCACGTCGACCAGCGTGCGCTGCATATCGGTTTCCAGACCGAATTCCAGATTGACCCAGCCCTCTCCAGGATTGGCAACGGCCGACATTTCCTTGAGACCCGGCAGACCGCGCAGCACCGCTTCGATGGGCTCGATGATCTCGGACTCTATTTCCCGCGGGGAGGCAGCCCGCCAGCCGGTCTGGATGGTTATTTTGGGGTTTTCGATATCCGGAAACAGCTGTACCGGCAGTCTTACCAGGCTGGCGATGCCGAACACCAGGATGATGGTAACGGCAACAATGACGGCCGCTGGGTTATTCAGCGAGCTGGCGGTGAGTTTCACTGTTGAGCCCTTATTCGGCCGGGTGTTGTTATTTTAGCTGTTAGGGGCTCGATTGTAGGCAAAAGGGTGGGTATAACCAGCCCGGAGGAAGGATTATGGTGATTTTCCACATTTTTGTTTCTTAATTGTCGTGGCCTGCATCGCTGCCACGCAAGTTTGCCAGTTGCCGGTCGTGGACACCGGACAGTATAACGAGCGCGGCAATGGCCCCCAGCAGTGCCCACAGCATGTCGGACTGGGTGTCCCAGATATAGCCCTGGGTTCCCAGGAATGCCTCGGATGCTGTCCCGGTGAGGACCGCCACCCACCACTCGATCAACTCATAGAACGCCGAAAACGCGAGGCAGAGGCTGACGATGAACAGGTTGCGCCAGGGGGCAGAGGCCACCACCGCCCTGCGGATCAGGATCTCCCGCGCGAGGATAGCCGGCACGAAGCCCTGCATGAGGTGGCCCAGCTTGTCGTAATTGTTGCGCTCCCAGCCGAAAAGCGGCTTGAGGTAGTCGAACAGGGGCACCTCGGCATAGGTGTAATGACCCCCGACCATCAGCACAATGCAATGAGCGAGGATGAGCCAGTACAGCAGCGAGGTGAGGCGAAAGCGGTTATAGGTGAAGGCCATGATTGCCAGCCCCACGATCGCGGGCGCGACTTCCAGTGCCCAGGTGGGATAGTCACGCGGTTGTATTGCCGACCACGCCAGCACGAGGAAAAAGACCCCCAGCCAGATGGCCTTCACGGGGATACCCCGAGGAATCTATTCGTGAAAACCCTGCCGCCAGGTGGCACCATGAATTAGTCCCTGACCCAGTAGCGAGTCATTTCGAGGTAGAGGAACGAGGCGGTCCAGGTAATCAGCACCAGGCCGGTGAGCGCTTCGAGGCCGGTCAGATACCGCAGTTCTCCGTGGGGTACCACGTCCCCGAAACCCAGGGTGGTGTACGTGGTGAAGGAGAAGTAGACGCAGTCCATCAGGCTGCCCTCAAAATTACCCTCGAACTCACCCCAGCCGTCCGCGTGGTGCATCCAGAAAAAGGAGAGGGCGAAGATCCAGACCTCGACCGCGTGGGCGCAAAGCGCGCCGAACACGCCAAGCACGATACGGAAACGGTGCCGAATATGCATTTCTGGCATGAGCAGCGTAAAACGATACATAAACTCGTAGTGAATCATCACCACCGTGGCAATCACCAGGATGTTCGCGACGAATACGGCCAGCACTTGCTATGGGCTCCTGCCTCTACAGATGGTCTGTACTTTACCGGGTTATCACTTTTCGCGCACCGTCCTCCTGCTCGCTCTCGAGAGTACACCCGGCAGGCTGTCCAATTCAGTCCGAGCGCTATTCCCGGCGGCGACCTGGTGTAAAGTAAGCGGGTTGCTCGTTGTAACTGCGGGGTCAAGAGTATCTATGAGGATTACCGGCAGATCCGTTTTCGTTGGAACATGCTCAGGCATAGTGTTTGCATTTCTTTTTGCGGCCATTCCCGCTTCAATCGACTGGTACAACAATCCCGGCGCCATCTTTCGTACAGAAGCCGGTACCAACTGGGCCATCCTGTCGGAGACCTGGTTCAGTTGGTTCTGGCCCGCGGCCCTGTTAGCGGTGCCAATGGCAGTGCTGGTTCATGCATGGCGCGCCCAACAAAAAAAGCCCCGTCTTGGGTGACGAGGCCTCTGTTAGATATGGTGCCTGGAGGTGAACCGGCAGCCGCGCTGGGTCGACACCTGTGGCGGCACAATAAAAAAGCCCCGTCGATAATGACGAGGCTTTTTGAGTACTTGGTGCCCGGAGACAGAATGAACCGGCCGGCGCCCCGGGGCCGACACCCTGTGGCGGCACCGATAAAAAAGCCCCGTCGATAATGACGAGGCTTTTTGAGTACATGGTGCCCGGAGACAGAATCGAACTGCCGACACGGGGATTTTCAATCCCCTGCTCTACCGACTGAGCTATCCGGGCGGAATCGCAGATTGCGAGAGGCGCGTATTAAACCCGCAGCGACCTCGTGAGTCAAGGCCCGGCCGGCCGGGAGCCCGCCGACTGACAGCGGCGTCCTAGTCTTGCGGCGGCACGTAGCCCTCCGCCTTGTCGTAGTCCTCGCCTGCCAGGAACTTGTCCATTTCCTGTTGCAGGTACTTGCGCGCCTCGGGGTCCACCAGGCTGAGGTGCTTTTCGTTGATCAGCATGGTCTGGTGAGCCTGCCAGTCCTGCCATGCCTGTCTGGATACGGATTCAAAGATTTCCTGCCCCTTCGGGCCGGGGTAGGGCGGCGCGGCCAGGCCTTCCAGCTCCTGCTGGTACTTTTTACAGAAAACGGTGCGGGACATGGCGGTGCTCCATCTGTTTTTGGTCAGGCCAGCCGGGCCAGCAGGCTGGCTACCGGGGCCGCCAGGCCCACGGCGGCGGGTTGCTGCCTGTTATACCAGAGCCGGTCCGGGGCTTCCATGACCGCTGCCGGGCTGGCGGGCAGGGCGACCCGCACCGGCTGTATGTCGAGGTGGTAGTGGCTGAAGGTGTGGCGAAAGGAGGGCCACAGTTCTATCGAGTCCGGCGCCACCCCCCAGCGATCCAGGCACCAGGCGGTGGCCTGCGCGGGGTCGGCCAATTCGGGGAAACACCACAGCCCGCCCCAGATACCCGAACCCGGGCGTCGCTCCAGCCAGATGTCGCCATTGCCGGCAGTGGCCATGATAAATGCCGTGGACTTGACCGGCAGTGTTTTGCGCGGCTTCCTGCCGGGAAACGACAGCTGTTGTCCCAGCGCCAGGGCTTTGCAGTCGCCCGCCAGGGGGCAGCGCTCACAGGCCGGAGCCGACCGGGTACACAGGGTTGCGCCGAGGTCCATCATGGCCTGGGAATAATCCGCGCTGCGTTCAGTGGGGGTGTACTGCCCGGCGACCTGCCACAGTTGCTCGTGTACCGCACTCTGCCCCGGCCAGCCGGCGATCGCCCGGTAGCGAGCCAGCACCCGCTTGACGTTGCCGTCGAGAATCACTGCGGGCTGACCGTAGGCGATGCTCACGATTGCCCCGGCAGTGGAGCGGCCGATGCCCGGCAGCTCGCACAGCCCCTCCACCGTGCGCGGGAACTCTCCGCCCAATTCGTTGCTCACGCACTTTGCCGCGCGGTGCAGGTTGCGGCCACGGGCGTAGTAACCCAGCCCCGTCCACAGATGCAGCACGTCGTCTTCGCTCGCCGCGGCCAGGGCCTGTACGGTCGGCAGTGCCTGCATAAAGCGCTCAAAATAGGGTATGACGGTTTTTACCTGGGTCTGCTGCAACATGATTTCCGACACCCAGACCCGGTAGGGGTTGGTGTCGTGCTGCCAGGGCAGGTCCTTGCGCCCGTGCCGGTCGAACCAGTCGAGGACCCGGGTCGCGAACAGGGGTGCGGGTGTTGGTGTGGCGGGCATAACAGATCATTCGGGCTCGGCAATCAGCCCGACAGGGTAATGTTGAAAGGGCAAAACCGCCAGTGAATTAAGGTTCGCATTCTTCTATAATGGCCCGCTTTTTCGGGGGATCAGCCCCGCTGGTGGAGAAACCGATGGCGCAGCGCAAGGCCACAGTAGAAAGAAACACGCTGGAGACCCAGATCACGGTAACGGTGAACCTGGACGGTTCCGGCCAGGCCCGATTTGATACCGGTGTGCCGTTCCTCGAACACATGCTGGACCAGATCGCGCGTCACGGCATGCTGGACCTCGAGGTAAAAGCCGTGGGCGACCTGCACATCGACGACCACCACACGGTCGAGGATATCGGTATCACCCTCGGGCAGGCCGTCGCCAGGGCGGTGGGCGACAGGAAAGGCATCGTGCGTTACGGCCATGCCTATGTGCCGCTGGACGAGGCGCTGTCGCGGGTAGTAATCGACTTTTCCGGTCGCCCCGGGCTCGAGTACCACATTCCGTTCACCCGCGCCGCCGTGGGCGGTTTCGACGTGGACCTGTTCCTTGAGTTCTTCCAGGGCTTCGTCAACCACGCCCTCGTCACCCTGCACATCGATAACCTGCGCGGTGACAACAGCCACCACCAGGCGGAGACCGTGTTCAAGGCCTTCGGCCGCGCCCTGCGCATGGCGCTGGCGGAAGACCCGCGGATGGTGGGACAAATGCCTTCTACCAAGGGCGTTCTCTAGCTCCCATGAGTGGTGTGGTTGCCGTCATCGATTACGGCATGGGCAATCTGCATTCGGTGGCCAGTGCGCTGGCTCACGCGGGGGCGGATGAGGTGGTCGTCACCCACGATGCCGATTTGATTCACCAGGCTGACCGGGTGGTGTTCCCGGGTGTGGGTGCCATTCGCGACTGCATGGCGGAAATTCGTCGTCTCAAGTGTGACCAGCTGCTGACTGATGCCCTGGCGGATCGGCACAAGCCGGTGTTGGCCATCTGTGTCGGCATGCAGGCGCTGATGAGCCACTCCCAGGAAAACGGGGGCGTGCCCTGCCTGGACATTATTCCCGGTGAGGTGCGTTATTTCGGTAACCCCCTGGTGGACGGCGACGGCCAGCGCCTGAAAGTGCCCCATATGGGCTGGAACGAGGTGCGCCAGGTGCGCGCGCACCCACTGTGGCAGGGTATCCCCGACATGACACGCTTCTATTTCGTGCACAGCTACTACGTGGATGCCGTCGATCGCGAGCTGGTTGCCGGCAGTGTGCAATACGGCGTGAATGCCGATGCCGCCCTGGCTCGGGACAATCTTTTTGCAGTGCAGTTTCACCCGGAGAAAAGCCATACCGCGGGGCTGCGGCTGTTACGTAACTTTCTGGAGTGGAACGGCCAATGCTGATTATTCCCGCGATCGACCTCAAGGACGGCCAGTGCGTGCGACTGCGCCAGGGGCTGATGGAAGACAGTACCGTCTTTTCCGACGAGCCGGTGGCAATGGCCCGGCGCTGGGTGGAAGCCGGTTGCCGCCGCCTGCACCTGGTAGACCTCAACGGTGCCTTTGCCGGCGAACCGGTGAACGGTGAGGTGGTTGCCGCCATCGCCGCGGCCTGGCCCGAACTGCCGATCCAGATTGGCGGCGGTATCCGCAACCTGGAAACCATCGAGCACTATGTGCGGGCCGGCGTCAGCTATGTGATTATCGGTACCCGGGCGGTGAAGGACCCGGCCTTCGTGGCGGAGGCCTGTGCCGCCTTCCCCGGCCGGATTATCGTGGGCCTGGATGCCAAAGACGGCCTGGTGGCGACTGACGGCTGGGCCGAGGTGTCGACCCTGCGCGCCGACGACCTGGCCCGGCGCTTCGAATCCGACGGCGTATCCGCCATCGTCTACACCGACATCGCCCGGGACGGCATGATGCAGGGCGTCAACGTCGAGGCCACCGTGGCCATGGCCCGCGCCTCCAGTATCCCGGTAATCGCCTCCGGCGGCATCACCAATCTGGACGATATCCGGGCACTCAATGCGGTGGCCTCCGAGGGCATCTGCGGCGCCATCACCGGCCGTGCGATTTACGAGGGTACGCTGGATGTAGCCGAGGCCCAGCGACTCTGCGACGGTGAAAGCTGAACATGGGGCTGGCGAAGCGCATCATTCCCTGTCTCGACGTCGAAAACGGACGGGTCGTGAAGGGTGTCAATTTCGTTGATATCCGCGATGCGGGAGACCCGGTCGAGATCGCTATCCGCTATAACGAACAGGGCGCCGACGAAATCACCTTTCTCGATATCACCGCCAGCCACGAGGGGCGCGACACCACCGTCCACACGGTGGAAAAAATTGCCGAGGAGGTGTTCATTCCCCTCACGGTGGGAGGCGGGATTCGCAGTGTCCAGGACATTCGCACCATGCTCAACGCCGGTGCCGACAAGGTCAGTATCAACACCGCGGCGATTCACAATCCCGAACTGGTGCGCGAGGCGGCCGAGCGATTCGGTTCCCAGTGTATCGTCGTGGCGATCGATGCCAAGCGCGTGGCGGACGTGGACGGCAGGCCCCGCTGGGAAATCTTCACCCACGGTGGGCGCAAGCCGACAGGCATCGACGCGGTGGCCTGGGCGGTGCGCATGGCGGAGCTCGGTGCCGGAGAGATTCTGCTCACCAGCATGGACCGTGACGGCACCAAAAACGGCTTTGAACTCGGGGTGACCCGGGCCATTACCGATGCGGTGGAAATACCGGTTATCGCGTCGGGCGGGGTGGGCAACCTGGATCACCTGGTGGACGGAATTCTGCTCGGCGGCGCGGACGCCGTGCTGGCAGCCAGCATTTTTCACTTCGGCGAATACACCGTGCCGCAGGCCAAGGCCTATATGGCCGCCCGGGGGATCGAGGTGCGGCTGTAGGCCCTTCGATCCTGCAAGCCTACCCGGATTTCTGGTTGCGCAGCCCCAGTATATTAATGCCCTTGAGCAGGGTCAGCGCCTCGTATAACTGGTTGTCGCTGGCCAGCAGTTCGCTTGCCGCCCTGGCCGATGACTCGCGGGATTTCTTTGCGTTACCCGCGCCGTTCCCGTTGTCGAGGTGGCCGGAGAGGTCCGCCTCGGTGATCTGGCCCGCGTTGTTGTAGGCGGTTACCCTGGCGCGCTCTACCAGGATGTCCGGCACAATTCCCTCGGCCTGGATCGAGCGCCCGTTGGGAGTGAAGTAGCGCGCTGTGGTCAGCTTGATTGCCCGCGATTCCGACAGGGGGAGAATGGTCTGGACTGAACCCTTGCCGAAACTGTCCGAACCCATCACCACGGCCCGCCCGCGATCCTGCAGTGCGCCCGCAACGATTTCCGATGCGCTGGCGGAGCCCGCGTTGATCAGCACGACTATCGGCGTGCCGTCGGTGGCATCCCCGGGACGGGCGTCGAAGTGCATATCCGAATTGGGCAGGCGGCCCTCGGTGTACACCACCGGGCCGCCGTCGAGGAACAGGTCTGACACGCTCACACTGGCGCTGAGGACGCCGCCGGGATTGTTGCGCAGGTCCAGTACCAGGCCCTTGAGCTCACCTTTTTTCTGCAGCTTGGCCAGCTCTTTCGCCACGTCCTCGCCGGTGTTGAGCTGGAACTGGGCGATGCGGATATAGCCGTAGCCCGGCTCCAGCCAGCGGCCCCGCACACTGGCCACCTTGATCGTGTCGCGCACCAGCGTCACGTTGAAGGGCTGGCTGCTGCCCGGCCGGCCGATGGTGAGCTCGATTTTACTGCCCTTGGGGCCGCGCATTTGTTCAATGGCCTCGTTCAGGCTCATTCCCTGCACGGGTGCGTTGTCCAGTTTGAGTATGACGTCGCCGCTTTGCAGGTCGGCCGCGGCGGCGGGGGAGCCATCGATGGGAGAGATGATGGTGATATAACCGTCCTCCATGCCCACCTCCAGGCCCAGCCCGCTGAACTCGCCCGAGGTGCCCTCCTGCAGGTCGCTGAAATCGTCCTTGTTCATGTAGACGGAGTGCGGATCCAGCCCCATGAGCATGCCCTGGATGGCGTATTCGAGCAGGGTGCTGTCGTCAATCTCCTCGACATAGCCGGCGCGGATCTGGTTGTAGACGTCGGCAAAGGTGCGCAGTTCTTCCAGCGGCAGCTGGCCCTGGGGCTCCGTGGCCGCCATGCCGGGGGCGCTGGCCAGTAGCAGCGCAGTTGTGACACCTCGCAGGAGAGACTTGTAGGAAAATGTACAGCGCATGGTTACCGCCGGGATGGCCTTGGGCCGATAGTGACAAAGGGGTGCCAGTTTACCCTATTCGGTGTGCCGATACGCAAGCCGACAGCGCTGCTAATAGTAGCTTTTAACCCTTGCACCACTGGGCCGGATTGGTGGGTTTTCCCTGGTGGCGGATCTCGAAATAAAGCGCCGGTTGTTCCTGGCCGCCGCTGTTGCCTACCGTGCTGATGGGGGTCCCCGCGCCAACCCACTCCCCCACCTCCCGCAGCAGGCTCTGGTTGTGGGCGTAGAGGCTCATATAACCGTCGCCGTGATCGATGATCACCAGCAGGCCGGAGCCGCGCAGCCAATCTGCATAAACCACGCGGCCGTGGTGTATCGCGTTTACCCTGGTGCCCTCCTTGGCGGGAATGGTTACCCCCTGCCAACGCATCTTGCCCTCGTTGCGGGGTTTGCCGAAGTTATTTGTGCGCCGGCCCGCAAGCGGCCAGGGCATTTTGCCCCTGGCGGACTTGAAAGGCTGGTAGTCGTCCGGCACCTCCAGGTCCGCCACGGCTTTTTCGATAGCGGCGATAAGGCTTTCCAGTTCCCGCCGGTTCTGCTCCATTTGCTTCAGCTGTTCGGCTTTGGACTGGATGCTGTCGTTGAGGCTGGCCACTGTTTTTTCACGGCTTGCCTGGGCTGTTACCAGCTGTGCCTGCTGCTCCTCCAGCATGGCCTGCTGCCCGGCCAGCTGGTCGAGGGTACCGGCGATGCGCAGTTCCACTGCCTGTAGTTCACCCAGCGTTTCGCGGTAATTCGCAACAAGGTCGTTACGCGCTTTGAAAAAGTACCGGTAGTAGGCCATGGCCCTGGCCACGGTGTGGGGGCTCTCCTGGTTCAGCAGTACTTTCACCTGGCCCTGCTGACCCAGCTGCCAGGCGGTCTTCAGTTCCAGGGCGATGCGCGCCTGTTGCGCATCCCTGGCCTGCTCCAGCTCACCGCGTTGTTGCTGCAGCTCTGTGAGCTCCTCCTGGCTGGCGACCAGGGCGCGTTGGTTGGCGGCCATCTCTTTTTGCAGTCGCCCCAGGTTAAGCTCGGCCTCCCGCAATTCCTGCTGCAGGCTGTTCCTGCGGGCGCTGTCGGCGGAAATTTCCTCGCCGACACGCTTGATATCACCCTGCAGTTGCTCCAGTTTGCTGCGAACCTCGTGCTCGTCGGGTTCCCCCGGTGCCGTGTGGGCCGTGCCCGACAGCAGCAGGGCAAGCATCACGAGCCGGCACAGGGGGCGACGCGGGGGCACAGGGTTCAGCCCGGGAGGCGGGCCAGGCTGACCCCGGACATCTCCGGCGGTTGCGGCAGGCCCATCATGGCCAGCAGGGTGGGTGCAATGTCCGCCAGTTTGCCCCCGGCCGGGTCCAGTTGCACGGCGCGATGGCCGATATAGACAAGCGGCACCAGGTCGGTGGTGTGCTGGGTGTGTTGCTGCCCCGATTCGTAGTCGAGCATCTGCTCGCAGTTGCCGTGATCTGCGGTTATCAGTGCCTCGGAACCCGTTTCCAGCACCGCCTGCTCTACCCGGCCCAGGCACTGGTCCAGCGCCTCGGCCGCCTTGATGGCGGCAGCCAGGATCCCGGTGTGGCCCACCATGTCGCCGTTGGCGTAGTTGCAGACGATCAGGTCGTACTGGCCCGAGCGGATGGCAGCCACCAGCTTGTCGGTCAGTTCCGGTGCGCTCATTTCGGGCTGCAGGTCATAGGTGGCCACGGCGGGAGACGGTATCAGTTCCCTGCTCTCACCCGGGAAGGGTTCCTCCCGGCCGCCGCTGAAGAAAAATGTGACGTGGGCGTATTTCTCGGTCTCGGCGATCCGCAGTTGGGTCATGCCCTGCTGCGAGACATAGTCACCCAGCACATTGGCCAGGCTCTGGGGGCCGAAAGCGCAGCTGGCATGGATATCCGCAGCGTATTCGGTGGTCATCACGAAATCGGACAATCGCGGCACCACGCGGCGCTCGAAGTTGTCAAAGCCGGGTTGGATGAAGGCGCGGGTCAGTTCGCGGGCCCGATCGGCACGGAAATTCATGAACAGAATGCAGTCTCCGTCCGCCACCACCGCGGCGCCCTGGTCGGCGCCACGGATAGCCGTGGGCAGGACGAACTCGTCATTTTCGCCGCGCTCGTAGGCGGCCTGCAGCCCCGCCAGGGCGTCCTCGGCGCTGTGACCGGCGCTACCTTCGGTCAGTAATTCGTAGGCCTGTTCGACCCGGTCCCAGTTGTTGTCCCGATCCATGGCGTAGTAACGGCCCGTGATACTGGCTACCCTGCCACAGCCGAGCTCCGCAAACAGTGCCTGGGCCTTTTCCAGTGACGGGCCGGCGCTGCGCGGTGGGGTGTCGCGGCCGTCGAGGAAGGCGTGCAGGTAGACCCGCCTGGCACCGCGTTTGGCGGCGAGGCGAACCGCCGCAAATATCTGTTGTTCGTGGCTGTGCACGCCACCGGGGGACAGCAGGCCGAGAACATGGACGGCACCGCCGGCGGCGATGGTTTTGTCGATCGCGGTGCAGTAGGCCGGGTTGCTGTCAAAGCTGCCGTCGGCGATAGCCTGGTCGATACGGGTAATGTTCTGGTAGATCACCCGCCCTGCTCCCAGGCTCATATGCCCTACCTCGGAGTTGCCCATCTGGCCGGCGGGCAGTCCCACATCCAGCCCTGAACCGGAGACCAGCGTATGCGGGGCCTGCTGCCAGAGCCGATCCCATACCGGTGTGTTACCCAGGGCGATGGCATTGTCGCGGGTGTCCTCCCGGTAGCCCCAGCCGTCCAGTACAATCAGAAGGGTGGTTTTCCTGTCGCCTTTGCCCATCTTTCTTCCTGTTTGAGTCGGCCTTGGCCGAGGTAATTGAAAGCGCCGCATTTTATCGTGTCCGGCACGAGAGCGCATTGCCTATCTGGCTCTGGCGTGATCCAGTAGGAAGCCCGGGTGAGGGCTGCTTCCCGGGGCTGGTTGGACCCTGCCCGACCCTGTATACTTGCCGCCTTTTTGAGCAGCCTGATCTGCCAGCGCCGCGGTACCTGGCACTGGTTTGTCATCACACCACCTGTCACCACAGAACGATTGCTTTGCTATGGCGTTATTTCTAGAGTTTCTGACCCAAGAGTGGATCCTGACGCTGGCATTGCTGGTGGTGGTCATCATGCTGATAATGCACGAGGCCCGCAAATCGGGCCCCTCTGTCTCGCCCCAGCAGGCGATCAACCTGATCAACAGCGAGCACGGCGTGTTCCTGGACCTGCGCGACAGCGCGGACTTCAAGCAGGGCCATATCGTGGACGCCATGCATATCCCCGCTGCCAAGCTGGCGGCGCGCATGGCAGAGCTGGAGAAGTACAAGGACAAACCGATCGTGCTGGTATGCAAGATGGGGCAACAGTCCGGCGCTGCCGGCAAGCAGCTCAAAGCCGGTGGCTTCAACCGGGTCTACAAGATGACCGGTGGCATGATGGAATGGGGCAACCTGCAATTGCCCGTTATCAGTAAATCCTGAAGCGATATGAGTGCCAAGGTGATCATGTACTCGACCCGGTTCTGCCCCTATTGTGTGCGGGCCCGGGGGTTGCTTGACAGCAAGCGGGTAAATTACACGGATATCGGGGTGGACGGTGCGCCCCAGCTGAGACATGAAATGATCGAGCGCAGCGGGCGCTACACGGTGCCGCAGATCTGGATCGGCGAGTACCACGTGGGCGGGTACGATGACCTCGCCCTGCTCGAGCGGCAGGGCCGCCTCGACGAATTACTGTCACAGGCGTCCTGAGAGCGCCACCAACCTATTAATCACAGCAAACGGAGGATGGCTCAATGGCCGAGGAACAAGCAGCAGGTACGACTGAACAGCCCCAGCAGCAATTTGCACTGCAGCGGATATACACCAAGGACATCTCCTTTGAGTCTCCTACGACTCCGGCAGTGTTCAAGAAGCAGTGGCAGCCCCAGGTCAGTGTGGACCTGGGCACGAAGAGCGACAAGATCGACGAGACCGGCAACTTCGAAGTGGTGCTTACCATCACCATTACCGCCAAGGTCGAGGGTGAGACCGCTTTCCTGGTCGAGGTACAGCAGGCCGGGATATTCTTCATCACCGGTTTCGAGGCCGAGGACCTGCGTCGCATCATGGGCACAGCGGCGCCCAATGTTCTCTTCCCCTACGCCCGCGAGTGTATCGACAACCTGTGCGTGAAAGGCGGCTTTCCGCCGGTAATGCTGGCCCCGATCAACTTCGAGGCCATGTACCAGCAGGCCCTGGCCCAGGCCCAGGCTGCTCCCGCCGCCGCCGAGCCCGCTACTCACTGACCCTCGGGTGGCGCGACCAAGGGGCTTCGGCCCCTTTTTTGTGGCGGTGGCCGAATAAATACCCGCTTTATCGGGTAATTATTCGACCATCCCCACCGTCATAGCCCCTGAATCATTGAGCTTCGACAACAGTAAGCACTGACTTATCCCAGCCCCGGAAAGTCCAGCTGGCGCAGCGCCTCGTAGGCCACAAGGGCCGCCGCATTGCTCAGGTTGAGGCTGCGACTGTGGGCCAGCATCGGAATCCGGATGGTCGCTGCCTCCCCCAGGCGCTCCAGCAGATCGGCGGGCAGGCCCCGGGTTTCTGGTCCGAACAGCAGGGCATCGCCAGGCCGGAACTCGACCTGGTGGTAGTAGCGGGTGGCCCGGGTGGTGACACCGTACAGCCGTGGCTGGTCGTTGCGCTCCATGAAATCCGCCAGCCCGGTGTAGACCCGGACATCGGCATATTCGCGATAATCCAGGCCGGCGCGACGCATCCTGCGGTCATCCAGGTCGAAGCCCAGGGGGCCTATCAGGTGCAGCGAGCAGCCCGTGTTGGCACACAGGCGGATGATATTCCCGGTGTTGGGCGGAATCTCTGGCTGGTACAGGACAATTCTGAGCATGGGGCATGGTAACCGGCGGGCTCGCCGCCAGCCAGCCAGGGCGCCACCGAATTAATCGGGGATGCCCTGCTGCTTGTGATCGCCGGGTTGCAGCTCCTTCAGCTTGCGGGTCAGGGTATTGCGGCCCCAGCCCAGCAATTCGGCGGCGTCGCGTTTCCTGCCCTGGGTGTGTTGCAGTGCGACATCGATCATGACCTGCTCAAAGGCGGGCAGTGCCTCGCGCAGGATATGGTCCTTGCCCTGCAACAGTTCGTTGCGGGCCCACTGGGATAGCATGTCGCGCCAGTCGGATTGCCCCGATTCGGCGACCCGGGGTACGGTCTTGCCGAGCTCCGGCGGGAGGTCGCGCAGGTGTATCTCGCGACCGGCGGCCATTACCGTGATCCAGCGACAGGCGTTCTCCAGCTGCCGCACGTTGCCCGGCCAGTCCAGGCTCGACAGGAACTCCTCGGTGCGCGGCAGCAGTATCTTGGTATCCCCGCCCAGCTCTTCCGCCGCGCGCTGCAGGAAATACTGCATCAGCCGTGGAATATCCTCCCGCCGCTCTGACAACTTGGGAATATGAATCCGGATGACATTGAGGCGATGGAACAGGTCCTCCCGGAATGCGCCCTGCTGCACCAGGGCCTCCAGGTTCTGGTGGGTTGCGGCGATGATGCGCACATTGGCGGTTACCGGCAGATGGCCGCCCACCCGGTAGAATTCGCCATCCGCCAGTACACGCAGGAGGCGGGTCTGGGTTTCGGCCGGCATGTCGCCGATCTCGTCCAGGAACAGGGTGCCGCCGTCGGCCTGTTCAAAACGCCCGATACGCCGGCTGTTGGCCCCGGTGAAAGCGCCTTTTTCGTGCCCGAACAGCTCCGACTCCAGCAGGTCCTTCGGTATGGCCGCCATGTTCAGTGCGATAAACGGGTTTTGTGCCCGGGGGCTGTGACGGTGCAGTGCTCGGGCCACGAGTTCCTTGCCGGTGCCGGATTCTCCGTTGATCAGGACGGTGATGTTGCTCTGGGCCAGCCGGCCGATAGCGCGAAACACTTCCTGCATGGCAGGGGCTTCCCCGATGATCTCGGTCTGGGGCACCTCTTGTGCCTCGGGCAGTTCGCCGCGTTTTTCCCGCGCCTGGGCCAGAGCCCGTTCGGTGATCGCGATGACCTCGTCGAGGTCGAATGGTTTGGGCAGGTATTCAAAGGCGCCGCGCTGGTAGGAGGCAACGGCGCTGTCCAGGTCCGAGTGTGCGGTGGTGATGATGACTGGCAGTTCCGGGTGCTTCTCACTGATCAGCGACAGCAGCTGGAGGCCGTCCGTTCCCGGCATGCGTATATCGCTGATAATGACATCCGGCTGCTCGCTGTTCATGCGCTCCAGCAGCAGGTCTCCGTCGGCAAAACTCTCATTCTCTATACCGGCCTGGTTGAGGGCCCTTTCCAGTACCCAGCGAATTGAGCTGTCGTCATCGACAACCCAGACTTTGGCTGTTCTATGCATTCTCTTGTCTCATCGGTATGTATAGGGTGAAGCAGGTATTGCCCGGTTCGCTCGCGCACTCCAGCAGACCGCCGTGGTGATTGATCACTGACTGGGCGATGGCCAGACCCAGGCCGGTACCCTCCGCGCGGCCGGTTACCATCGGCACGAATATGGCGTGTTCCAGTTCCCTGGGTACGCCGGGACCGTTATCGATAATGTCTACCTGGCAAACCAGGCGGTGCAGTTCGGTGCCAATGGTGAACTGCCGCCGTGAGCGCGTGCGCACCGTGATGATGCAGGTGTCCGGGTCCGGCGCCACCTGCATGGCATTGCGCATGATATTGAGTACTACCTGGATCAGCTGGGTCCGGTCGGCATGAATCTCCGGCAAGCTGGGGTCGTAGTCGCGTATGAATGTGACCCTGTTGTCGGACTCCGCGAGGATCAGGTTGCGCACATGCTCGAGAATCTCGTGGATATTCAGAGGCTGTAACAGCAGTTGCTGGTGGGGTCCCAGCAGGCGGTCGACCAGGTCCCGCAGGCGGTCGGCCTCGCGAATGATAACCCGGGTGTATTCCGCCAGCTCCTCGCTTGGCAGTTCCCGCGCCAGGAGTTGCGCGGCGCCCCGAACCCCGCCCAGTGGGTTCTTGATTTCGTGCGCCAGGCCCCGAATGACGGCCCGCGTGGTTTCCTGGGCGTGCAGCAGGCCCTCTTCCCGGCTGATCTTCAGCAGGCGGTCTACCGGCTGCAGTTCCACCAGCAGCGAGCTGCGCCGCTCGTCCCCCGGCTGGGCCAGCGGGGTAATGGTCAGGTCGATATGGATCTCCTGGCCGGTGTGCAGGGTCAGGGGCATGCCGCGACGGGTCAGCGCCGTTCCGGTGCTGCTGACCTGCTCGAGATTGGCCAGCCACTCCCCGTTGTCCAGCACCAGGTGGCGGGCGTGGGTTCCCAGGCAGCGGGCGGCGGAGGTTTTCAGCAGCGCCTCACCCGCGGCGTTGAGGCTGGTGACCAGCAGATCCCCGTCCAGGCCCAGCACCCCGGTGCTGATATTGTCGAGAATGTCCCGGTACTGCTCCATGAATGCCCCATATTCGAACGCGTGAGCGTGACTCGCCTCTTGAGGAAGCAAAATTAGAGCCAACATACATTCTGGCGGAAAATTAAGCCAAATTAGCCTTTTTAAGCGGCTTTAAACGTAAGTGAGTGCTCGCATCATGCGTATTTCCCAGCACGTCATACCGCCGGAAGTGGCGCAGGCGCCACGGTATAAAAATATCGGCGTTGTTGTGCACCACTATGGTGCGCGATGAAGGGAAGGCTGTCCAGTGGTATCGGTGCTGACTTGAAAAGGGGGTGGGGTCGCGCTGCGGCCCCCGGCGCTACCTGTTTTTGAAGTTGACGGAAGGGCGCAGCACATAGACCCGAACCGGTTCGGAAACCGCCAGCTGGTCGCCTTTGTTGTCCACCACGGCCACGCTCAGGTCGTGGGCGCCGCGAAAGACGTTGGTGAGCTCCCAGGTGTTACTCGACTGGGGGTTGCCCGAGGCCGAGCCATCGACATACAGCTGCAGCAGCGAGCCGCTGCTGAGACCCGGCTCCACCGCTGCGCTGACGGCAAAATTGCCCGGCCCCATGGGTATGGTTGTTTCATTGGCTGGAGAGGTGATGGCCACAGCGTATTCATTGGCGGCGGGCTCCTGCGCCACTGGCTCCGAAGCCGACTCCAGCGGTTCTTTTATCTCCGGGGGCGGCGCGCGGTTGGTCTCCCGCAGCTCGATCTGCTCCGACGGCCCCTCGGCAGGAGGCATATCGGAAAAGCTGACATTGCCCTGCTCATCGGTGCTCTTGTAGATCTGCGCCGCGGCCAGGTGCGGCAGCAGCAGCAAGATGCCCAGGAAGAGTATTCTCATAACCGTACCCTGAAATCTCCGGAACCAGGAGACACACTATCAGAAAACGCCGGGCACAAAAAAGCCCGCTTTCACAAGCGGGCTTTCCGAGGTTTGCCAGACGGCACTTACACCGAGTAGTACATCTCGAACTCGACCGGGTGAGTGGTCATGTCCAGGCGCTGGATTTCGCCTTTCTTGAGGTCGATGTAGGCATCGATCATGTCGTCGGAGAAAACACCGCCGGAGGTGAGGAAGCCGCGGTCTGCATCCAGGGCTTCGAGCGCCATCGTGAGGCTGGAGCAAACCGTGGGTATCAGCTTGCCCTCCTCCGGCGGCAGGTCGTACAGGTCCTTGTCGGCCGCTTCGCCCGGATGGATCTTGTTCTGGATGCCGTCGAGGCCGGCCATCATCATGGCGGCGAACGCCAGGTAGGGATTACCGGTCGGATCGGGGAAGCGAACCTCGATACGCTTGCCCTTGGGGCTTGGCTCGTAAGGGATACGGATCGAGGCGGAGCGGTTGCGGGCGGAGTAGGCCAGCATGACGGGTGCTTCGAAGCCAGGTACCAGGCGCTTGTAGGAGTTGGTCGAGGCGTTGGTAAACGCGTTCAGGGCCCGGGCGTGCTTGATGATACCGCCGATATAGTACAGCGCCTCATCGGACAGCCCAGCATAGCCGTCGCCGGCAAAGATGTTCTTGCCGTCTTTGGAAATGGACTGGTGAACATGCATACCGGAACCGTTGTCGCCAACGATGGGCTTGGGCATGAAAGTGGCGGTCTTGCCGTAGGCGTGGGCCACGTTGTGTACGCAGTACTTGAGTACCTGGACCTCGTCGGCTTTCTTCACCAGAGTGTTGAACACCACGCCGATCTCGCACTGGCCGGCGGTAGCCACCTCGTGGTGGTGCACTTCTACATCCAGGCCCATTTGCTCCATGGCGGTACACATGGCCGCACGGATATCGTGCAGGGAGTCAACCGGGGGTACCGGGAAGTAGCCACCCTTGACGCCGGGGCGGTGGCCGATGTTGCCTTCTTCGATGGCCTCGCCGGAAACCCAGGCGGCTTCCTCGGAGTGGATCTTGCAAGTGGCTCCGCTCATGTCGATTTTCCACTTCACATCGTCAAAGATGAAGAATTCGGGCTCCGGGCCAAAGAACGCGGTGTCACCGATACCGGTGGTCTTGAGGTACTCTTCTGCACGCTGTGCCACGGAGCGGGGGTCGCGGTCATAGCCCTGCATGGTCATCGGTTCGAGCACGTTACAGCGCAGGATGACGGTGGCATCGTCGGTGAAGGGGTCGAGCATGGAGGTCGTGTCGTCCGGCATCAGCACCATGTCTGAGTCGTTGATACCTTTCCAGCCGGCGATGGAGGAGCCGTCGAACATCTTGCCCCCTTCGAAGAAGTCCTCATCGACCAGCTTGGACGGGACGGTGACATGCTGTTCCTTGCCGCGGGTATCGGTGAAGCGCAGGTCTACCCAGCGGACTTCGTTTTCTTTTATCAGGTTCAGAGTTTTCTCTGACATCTCAATTCCTCCATGGGATGGTATTCTGGCCAGCCTCGCTGGCCCGCGTTCTTTGCTCTGGTCGCATCGGGCGGTGACCAGATGTGCTAGGCAGTTTCAGTGGAAGCAAGAGCTGTGCCAAAAAATGGCACTGGCTAAGTTGCTGAAACACGGAGCGTTTTCAAGAGGGATTGTCATGATCAGTCTGGCGGGGCACCAATATGGTGCGCAATTGCACGACATTGGTGCGCTCAGCGGCGGCCGGACCAGCCTGGCTGCCTGAAACACACAAAATCCCGTCCCGGGTCCGTATACTGTGCACCCGACCGGACGCGATGTTATGGCGCCTATGAAATTTATTGTCAAGTACTTCTCGGAAATCGCCATCAAGAGCAAGCCGGTGCGGCGCCGCTTTGTCTCGCGTCTGGTGGCGAATCTGCGGGAGGTGTTGCGGGAAATTGATCCGGCTGTGGCGGTTGAGACCCGCTGGGATCGATTGAGCGTGGAGTCGGCCTTGGAGGACCCCAGGGCGGTCGCACGTATGGTGGATGCCATGCGCCACGTGTCCGGCATCACCTATATCCTCGAGGTCAGTGAGCACCTGCTGCCGGAACTTGACGAGATTGTCGACTATGTCATGCCCCGGTATGACGGGCGGCTGGAGGGCAGGCATTTTGCGGTTCGCTGCAAACGCACCGGAAGCCATCCCTTTACCTCGGTTGACGTGGAACGGGAGGTGGGAGCGGCACTGCTGGCGCGAACCGCTGCGGCCGGAGTCCGGCTGGTGGACCCGGATGTGACGGTAGACCTGGAGATCAGCAAGAAGACCCTGTTCGTTATCGGGCGGCGGCACCGGGGGCCGGGGGGCTATCCGGTGGCCAGCCTGGACCCGGTGCTGTCGCTGATTTCCGGCGGTTTCGACTCGCCGGTGGCCAGTTACCTCACGATGAAGCGCGGAATGCGCACCCATTTCCTGTTCTTCAACCTGGGTGGCCGGGACCACGAAATCGGGGTGAAGGAGATCGCCCTGTACCTTTGGCAGAAATTCGGCTGTAACCAGCGGGTGCTGTTTATCAGTGTCCCCTTCGAGGAAACGGTGGCGGAGCTGTTGGGCAAGGTGGAAGACAGCCAGATGGGGGTGATACTCAAGCGCATGATGCTGCGGGTGGCCGACCGGCTGGCCCGTGACCTGGAGATCGATGCACTGGTAACGGGCGAATGTGTGGCCCAGGTTAGCAGTCAGACCCTGCGCAACCTCGCGGTCATAGACCAGGTGACCAATCGCCTGGTGCTGCGGCCGTTGATCGCCACTGACAAGGAAGACATTGTGCGTATGGCTGCGGCGATCGGGACCGAGCAGTTTGCAGCCAACATGCCGGAGTACTGCGGCATTATCTCGGTCAATCCCACCACCCGTGCCCGGCTGGACCGGGTGGAGGCCCAGGAAAGAAACTTCGACATGGCGATTCTGGACAGGGCTGTCGCCGGGGCGCGCCAGACCCGTATCGACCGGCTGGCCGATGAGGAGCTGGCGCAGGCCGAAGTGGAGGTTTTGTCGGTGCCGCTGGCCGGCAGCACGGTGATCGATATACGCCATCCCGAAGAGGTCGATTTGAGCCCTCTGGAGTTGCCTGTACCGGTGTTGCGGATTCCTTTTTACGAACTCCATGGCAAGGCCGCGGGGTTGCCGCCCGGCACTTATATGCTGTTCTGCGGCAAGGGCGTGATGAGCCGCCTGCATGCCAGCCACCTCCGATCCGCCAAGGGGCTGGACGTCAAGGTCTACGCGCCGTAATTTGCCTGTGCTTGTCGAAGGCCCATGGGGTATAATCCGCGCCCTTTTTTGCATGGGCGCAGCCGCCCCGAGGTAACCCCTTGATCGACAAGCTTCGCAATATTGCCATTATTGCTCACGTAGACCATGGCAAGACAACGCTGGTGGACTGCCTTCTGCAGCAATCCGGCACCCTCGATCGCCGGTCGGAAGGGTCTGAGCGCATCATGGACTCCAACGACCAGGAGCGCGAACGCGGCATAACCATCCTGGCGAAAAACACCGCGATCGAGTGGAATGACTACCACATCAATATCGTGGATACCCCCGGCCACGCCGATTTCGGCGGTGAGGTCGAGCGGGTGCTGTCCATGGTCGACTCGGTCCTGCTGCTGGTGGATGCGGTCGACGGCCCGATGCCGCAGACCCGCTTCGTGACTTCCAAGGCCTTTGAGCAGGGCCTCAACCCCATCGTGGTGGTGAACAAGATCGACCGTCCGGGCGCGCGCCCGGATTGGGTGGTGGACCAGGTGTTCGACCTGTTCGATCGCCTGGGCGCCACCGAGGAGCAGCTGGATTTTCCGATCATTTTTGCCTCCGCCATCCAGGGTATCGCCGGGCTGGACCATGAGAATATGGCTGCGGACATGCAGCCGCTGTTCGAGACGATAGTGGAGAAAGTGCCGGCGCCGGCGGTGAATTCCGAAGGCCCCCTGCAGATGCAGGTCAGCGCCCTTGATTACAGCAGCTACGTGGGCGTCATCGGTATTGGTCGGATTACCCGCGGCATCCTGACCCCCAACACGCAGGTGGTCGTGGTCGACCCCAGGGGTGCTACCCGCAAGGGCCGGGTTCTGCAGGTCATGGGCTACCTCGGGCTGGAGCGCTTCGACGTGGAGTCGGCCGAGGCCGGGGACATCGTCTGCATCACCGGGATCGAGGGGCTGAATATTTCCGATACCCTGTGCGACCCGGCACTGGTTGAGGCCCTGCCGCCACTGTCGGTCGACGAACCTACGGTGAGCATGACCTTCCAGGTCAACGACTCACCCTTCGCCGGCCGGGAGGGCAAGTACGTCACCTCGCGCAATATCAAGGAGCGGCTGGAAAGGGAGCTTATTCACAACGTGGCGCTGCGGGTGGAGCCCGGTGACAGCCCCGACAAGTTCAAGGTGTCCGGGCGCGGCGAGCTGCACCTGTCGGTGCTGATCGAGAACATGCGCCGGGAGGGTTTCGAGCTGGGGGTCTCCAGGCCGGAAGTGATCCAGAAAGAGATCGACGGCCAGATGCACGAGCCCTTCGAGCAACTGGTGATCGACTGCGAAGAGCAGCACCAGGGCGCGGTCATGGAGGAACTGGGCCTGCGCCGGGCGGAGCTGGAAAACATGGTGCCGGACGGCAAGGGCCGGATTCGGCTGGAATTCATCGTTCCCGCCAGGGGCCTGATCGGCTTTCGCTCCATGTTCCTGACCATGACATCCGGGTCGGGCATCATGACCCATGTGTTCGATCATTACGGCCCGGTCAAGAACGCCGAGATTGCCGGTCGGGCCAACGGTGTGCTGGTGTCGATGGTAAAAGGCAAGACCCTGGGCTATTCGCTGTTCAACCTGCAGGACCGGGGCCGGATGTTCATCCAACCCAACGTCGATGTCTACGAGGGTCAGATCATCGGCCTGCACAGCCGCAATAATGACCTCGCGGTAAATCCCACCAAGGGCAAGCAGCTTACCAACGTCCGGGCCTCCGGCACCGACGAGGCGCTCACCCTGACGCCCCCCGTGCGCCACACCCTGGAACAGGCGCTGGAATTCATCGAAGAGGATGAGCTGGTGGAGGTGACGCCGCAGAGTATCCGCCTGCGCAAGAAGCTGTTGCAGGAGCACGAGCGGCGCAGGGCTGACCGGGGCGGCTGAGGCTCGGTGAAGGCACTCCTGCAGCGAGTCAGCAGCGCCAGTGTGAGTGTCGCCGGCGAGTGTGTCGGTGAAATTGGTACGGGGTTGCTGGTACTGCTGGGCCTGGACCGGGGCGATGACCGGGCCGGCGCCGAGCGCATGCTCGAGCGAATCCTCGCCTACCGGATATTCGCAGACAGCGAGGGCCGCATGAACCGAAGTGTGACGGATATCAACGGGGGCGTCCTGCTGGTATCCCAGTTCACCCTGTCAGCGGACACCGGCAGGGGTCTGCGTCCCGGTTTCTCGGGGGCGATGGCGCCGCAGGAAGCCCGACCCCTTTACGACTTCGTGCTGGCCGAGTTGCAACGGCGCCACTCCCCGGTGGCCGCGGGGCTGTTCGGTGCCGACATGCAGGTAAGCCTGACCAATGACGGCCCGGTGACATTCCTGCTCGAGTCAGGCTGAGCGCGGGTACACCATCTGGATATGGGGAATGTCGTCCTCGTCGAAGACATCACCCTCGGCGACAAACCCAAGTTCCGCGTAAAATGCCTCCAGGTAAGCCTGTGCGTTGATCCGGATATCGTGATGGGGCCAGCGTTCCAGGTTGTGCTTTATCCCGCGCCGCACCAGCCCCCTGCCGAGGTTCTGCCCCCGCGCCCGGGCGCTGACGACGATCCGGCCCAGTGCGCTTTCGGTGAAGTTTGTGCCGGGTGCGAGGCAGCGCTGGTAGGCCAGCAGTTGGCCATCGCGCCAGCACATGATATGGATGGCGACCTGGTCCAGGTTGTCCAGATCGAGATAGAGACAATTCTGTTCGAGCACGAAAATCTGCTGTCGCAGGCGCAGGGCGGCGTACAGTTCAAGGGTATTGAGGCTGTCAAAATCGCAGGTTTGCCACTGATAAGTCATCGACATTCCACCCCTGGGACAAATGTTTAGGGAAGCGTTCTCCCCCGCCGGATTAGTTGCTACTATAGGCCGCAAACAGCAGTGGAGAAAGACTTTTACCCGTCTACTGCAGCAGCAATAACAAGCTTCAATCCGCGGTGGCAACGATGGCGGCCGGGGTCAATGGGACAGGGGTTTGCCGATGTTGGCCGATGCTGAACTCGCGCAGGATTTTACGATACTTACCCAGCAGTACCGCGAACTGGTCGACGCCCTGCTGGGCGTCGTCGGCATGCCGGGTATTCCCCTGGAAGTCGCGCCTGCCGGGGAGGGAAATTTCCGCGGCTATGACGGCAACCAGTTTTATGTCGTGCAGCGCGGAACCATCAATGCCTACTATCACGGCAAGACAGTGTATGTGCTCGAAGAAGGGGACATCCTGCTGCCGGATATAGCCGGCACCGCCGAGCAGGACAGCACGGTTTATTTTCGCAGCGTCGCCGGCGCCAGGCTCGACAGCTACCCCGCCCTGGAGTTTATGCGGCGCGTATTCGGTGACCCGGCCGCCGTGCGCCTGTGGAGCCGGGTGCTGGTCACCTATTCGGGCCTGTTGCTGCGGATTACTGCGGCCCATGTGCCCGACGATGCGCCGGCGACCCCGGGTTATGAAGACTACGCGCCGGGTGAAATCATAATCCGCCAGGGCGAAAAGGCGGATTATGTATTCAATATGTCCAGTGGTGTGGCCGAGGTACTGGTCGACGATGTCACCGTTGGGCGCATTGGCGAGGGGGAGATCTTCGGTGCCATGGCCGCGCTCACCCATGCCGACCGCAGCGCGACCGTGCGCGCGAAGACTGCCTGTTCCGTGGTGAAAGTCCCGCGGGAGCAGTTTACCGAGCTGATCAAGAGCAACCCGGCAACCATTCACAGCCTGCTGGTCGATATGGCAAATTCCATTGTCAATCTCAACGAGCAGCTGGTGGGCCTGCAAGGCAGTCACGTTTTGCACTAGACAAGTTATGAACCGGGCCCGCCCAGCGGTCCCCGGAGCGTTTCCCTCCGGGTGTAATACCCAGCTTAATTTTATACAGACAGGTCGGTAGTAATGTCCGAAATTTTCGAAATTGATAACGACGGCGTCGAGCAGGTATCGCTGAAAACCTATGCGGAGAAGGCCTACCTGGACTACTCCATGTACGTCATCCTGGACCGCGCCCTGCCGCACGTCGGCGATGGGCTGAAACCGGTGCAGCGGCGTATCATCTACGCGATGAGTGAGCTGGGGCTGAAGGCCACTGCCAAATTCAAGAAATCCGCCCGCACGGTCGGTGATGTAATCGGTAAATTCCACCCCCACGGCGACAGCGCGGCCTATGAGGCCATGGTGTTGATGGCGCAGGATTTCAGCTACCGCTATCCGCTGGTTGACGGCCAGGGTAACTGGGGTTCGCCGGATGATCCCAAGTCATTCGCCGCAATGCGCTATACCGAGTCGCGCCTCACCGCCTACGCTGATGTCCTGCTGGCGGAGCTGGGCCAGGGCACAGTGGACTGGGCCCCCAATTTTGACGGGACCATGGATGAGCCCAGGGTATTGCCGGCCCAGGTGCCCAATGTGTTGCTCAACGGCACCACGGGTATCGCCGTGGGCATGGCAACCGACGTGCCCCCGCACAACCTGCGGGAGGTTGTGTCGGCCGCCATTCGCCTGTTGGAGTCGCCCAAGTCGACGGTGGCTGAGCTGTGCGAGCACGTGCTCGCGCCGGATTTCCCGACGGAGGCTGAAATCATCACTCCCCGGGAAGATATCCTGGCGATGTACGCGAGCGGTCGCGGCGGCCTGCGTATGCGCGCGGTGTGGGAGCGGGAGGGCAGCGACCTGGTGATCTGCGCCCTGCCCTACCAGGTGTCGGGCTCGCGGGTACTGGAGCAGATAGCAGCGCAGATGCAGGCCAAGAAACTGCCCATGGTGGCGGACCTGCGGGACGAGTCGGACCATGAAAACCCGACCCGGCTGGTCATCGTACCGCGCTCCAACCGTATCGATGTCGACGGTTTGATGAACCACCTGTTTGCCACCACCGATCTCGAGCGCAGCTACCGCATCAACCTGAACATGATAGGTATCGACGGGCGGCCCGGGGTCAAGGGGCTCGACCGTATCCTGCGCGAGTGGCTCACCTTCCGCACCGAGACGGTTCGACGCCGGCTGGAGTACCGGCTCGAACGTGTGCTCAAGCGCCTGCATATCCTCGAAGGCTACCTGATAGCGTTCCTGAATATCGACGAAGTCATCCATATCATCCGCACCGAGGACAAGCCCAAGCCCGCCCTGATGGAGCGTTTCGGCCTGAGCGACGCCCAGGCGGAGGCGGTGCTGGAACTGAAGCTGCGCAACCTCGCCAAACTCGAGGAGATCAGTATCCGTTCGGAGCAGGACGACCTCGACAAGGAGCGCGACGAGCTGCAGAAGATCCTGGGCAGTGCGGCCCGCCTCAAGACCCTGATCAAGAATGAGTTGCTGGCGGTGGCGGAAAAATTCGGCGACGACCGGCGCTCACCCCTGGTGTCCAGGCCCGAGGCCAGGGCGTTCAGCGAACTCGAAATGGTGAGCGCGGACCCGGTGACCGTGGTGATGTCCGAAAAGGGCTGGATTCGTGGCGCCAAGGGTCACGATATCGATCCGGGCAGTCTCAGTTACAAATCCGGCGACGGCTTCAAGATGGCGGTACGCGGGCGCAGTAACCAGCCGGTGGTGATCCTGGACTCAACGGGCCGGGCCTATACCGTCGCCAGCCATAACCTCCCCTCGGCAAGGGGGCAGGGTGAACCGGTGACCGGGCGTATCAACCCTCCCTCGGGCGCGAGCTTCGAGGGCATGATGATGGGTGCTGAGGATCAGCTGTTCCTGCTGGCCAGTGATGCCGGATACGGTTTCGTGGCGAGGTTGGGAGACCTGCAGACCAAAAATCGTGCCGGCAAGGCGGCCATAAGCCTGCCCAAGGGTGCCCGTGTGCTGCAGCCGTCGCCCATTGCCGCTATCGAGGGCTCCTGGGTTGCCGCCGCGAGCAACGAGGGCCGCCTACTGGTATTTCCCCTGGCGGACCTGCCGCAATTGTCACGCGGCAAGGGCAACAAGATTATCGGGATTCCCGCCGCCCGGGTGCAAAGCCGCGAGGAGTTCGTGGTGGCCGTGCAGGTTATCAGCGAGCGCAACAGCCTGCTGGTATACGCCGGCAAGCGGCACATCAAGCTCAAGTTTTCAGAGCTGGAGCACTACCGTGGCGAGCGCGGCCGCCGTGGCAACAAGCTGCCCAGGGGTTTCCAGAAAGTGGACGCTATCCGTATCGAGGAGTGAGCCGGCTTCAGCGCCGGGCGGTGGTGGCCGTGAGTCGCTTGAGGATCAGGCGCAGCTGCCGCTCCAGCAAGTCCTGGTAGGGTTCCGCGAACTCCTCCAGCATCGCAAAATCCATGACCTCGGTGGCCTGGTGTTGCAGGCGGGAGGCGATGTCCGGGTCCTCGCAGACCACGGGCGCCAGCAGCACCCGCGGTGGCCGGTTGGCGCAGATGGTTTCGAGTTCGTCGAGAGTGTGCTGGATATACAGGCCGGGGTAGATGTCCGCGCGGTCCCCCGCGCCGAGTTCACTCTGTGAAATGGCCATGGCGATAGACATTGTGCGGCGCATCTGCTGCTCCAGCTCCCGGCTGGCGGCCTGTATCAACCAGGCGCAGGATGCCGCGCGAAACGCTGCACTGCCGGCGCTATTGGGCCCGCTGAAATACACCGCCAGGCCGAACTGGCGCGCTACCTGCAGATCTCCCGCATAAAAATCAGCCGCCGCCAGCACCAGCTGGTGGAGCCGGTCCGTGTAGCGGTGCAGCGCCTGCTCGTCCAGGGTATCGATATAATCCGCAAGGCTGGTCAGGTGCAGGTAGAGCACCGCGGTGGTGCGGTAGTTTTCCTCCCGCGGATTGGTTTCGCTGCGGGTGCGCAGCAGATCCATCGGCAGGGCCTCGATATTTCTCGCCAGCCTGTCCACCTCGTTGCCGGCCGCGGCATCCTCCGCCTGGTCTTCGAGGGCGATGGAGCTGGCCAGGGTGCCCAGGCGATTCGCCAGGCGCTGGCCGAAGTGACGCATGGTGATGTACACGGTCAGGCTCAGCAAGACCGCCAGCCCCAGCAGACTGAGCACAAACTGCAGCTGTGCGGCACCGGCGGTGTCGGTGCTGATGGTGATCACGACCTGGCCCGCGATGTCCGATTCTACCCGCACCGGTGCCCGGTACTGCCGGAGGTTCTGGCCCAGTGCGTCTCCCGCCTGCCCCAGGGCCTTGCCCTCTACATCAAAAATCGCCACCTCTTCCGCCGAGGAGGTTTCGACGAAGCGCTGCAGCGAGGCAGAAACACTCAGCAGGTCGCCGGTTTCCAGCGCTGTGCTGATGCGGGTGGCGATCTGGCGGGCCAGGGCTGAACCGTATTCTTCCTGCTGCTGCATTTGCATATGCCGGGTTGAGATGGCCGCCAGGGTGACCAGGGCCAGGCTGACCAGCAGGCACAGGCCCGCAGTAAGAAGCGCGAGTTGCTGGCCGATGCTGCTGTGCTGCAGTGGGTTTTTCACGTGTGGTTGACTGTTTGCCGTGTTGGGACGCGCGCCAGTATAAACCACGGCGCAGCCAACGCAGATTTTTTTCCCTGCCCGGCGGCATCGTTGCGGCCCTTTGCTTCCCAGCCCTCGATGCGAACGAGTAGAATACGGGCCTTGCCATTATCCCGGGACGGATTCAGTGACTGACATACTGCTGATCAGTATTTCCGGTGAGGACCAGTCGGGCCTCACTGCCGGGATTACCGCCATCCTGGCCGGCTATTCGGTCAATGTGCTGGATATCGGCCAGGCGGTTATTCACGCCACCCTCTCCATGGGTGTGCTGGTGGAAGTGCCTGACAATGGCGACGCCGCGGGCATGAGCGATGCCGTAATGAACTATGCCCAGGGCAGGGGCATGCAGATACGCATCAACCCTGTATCCCCCGAAAGTTACGCCCTCTGGGTAGACGCACATGGCCGGACCCGCTTCATCATCACCTTGCTGGCGCGCAAAATCACAGCCGACCAGCTGTCCCGGGTGACTGCCGTGGTGTCGCGCCACGGGCTCAATATAGACGGCATCAGCCGACTTTCGGGCCGCATCCCGCTGGGCGAGTTGCCCGCGCTCAGCAAGGCCTGCGTCGAGTTCTCCGTGAGAGGCCCGCTACAGGATTCCGGTGCATTTCGTCGCGACCTGCTGGAGGTGGCCAGCGAGCTCGATGTCGATCTCGCTTTCCAGCAGGACACCATGTACCGACGCAATCGCCGCCTGGTGGTGTTTGATATGGATTCGACCCTGATCGAGGCGGAGGTCATCGATGAGCTGGCGCGGATTGCCGGTGTCGGCGATCAGGTCAGCGCGATTACCGAACGCGCCATGCGCGGTGAGATTGATTTCAGCGAAAGTTTCCGTGCCAGGGTCGCGTTGCTGCGAGGCCTGAAAGAGGAAGCCCTTGATGAGGTGGCCTCCGCCCTTAAAATTACCGAGGGCGCCGAGCACCTGCTGGCCACCCTGCGCACCCTGGGATACAAGACCGCGATACTGTCCGGGGGTTTCACCTACTTTGCCCGGCACCTGCAGACGCGGCTTGGCATCGACTACATCTATGCCAATGAGCTCGATATCGAGGGCGGTGTGGTCACGGGTGAGGTGGTGGGCACCATCGTCGACGGCGCCCGCAAGGCCGCATTGCTGCGGCAGTTGGCGCAGGAGCAGAATATAGACCTGCAGCAGGTTATCGCTGTGGGCGATGGCGCCAATGACCTGCCGATGCTCAGTATCGCGGGCCTGGGCATCGCTTTTCGGGCCAAGCCCCTGGTGAAGCAGTCGGCCGAGCAGTCTATTTCGACCCTGGGCCTGGACGCGATTCTCTATCTGCTGGGCCTGTCCGACCGCTACCAGAACCACGCAGTGGCAAACCGGTAGCGCCCGTCAGATATTGGTCCACAGGGAGTCGAAGGAGGAATCCCGGGGGCGGCTCTTGTCTTCCGCGAGTAATTCTCCCAGCTGTTTGACGTAGCGAAATTCGAATTGCACGAAGGAGCTGGTGATGGCGACCTGGTGCAGCAGCTGAATGAACATCTCCTCCCCGTGCTTCATCAGGGTGATTTTCTGGCGCTCCCGGAATCCCGTCCGGGGCAGGATCAGGGTGGGAGCCTGCCCCACCAGCTTTATTTCTGGCAGCAACAGCGCCCGCATCGGGTTCGCCTGTTCGCCCTTTTTGCTTTGTTGCACACTGGCGCCATAGGCTGTGGCGCCAGGGCTGAGAAGCTCCACGCCCACCAGGGTCCTGCTGCTTTCAAGCTGGCTCACCCAGCGGACGGCCGCGAGAGACCAGCGCGCGCTGTCATCCTCCCGCACACAAACAATCTCCCCGGTCGTGATATTGCCGGTCATGGCATCGGTCCACTCGAGGCAGTAACCCCCCGGACTGGCGTCGTACATGCTCACCCGGTGAAGCGGATAGCGTCCGGGACCGGTCGGCTCGTCCGGAGTTTCCTCGCCCTGCAGCACCGCGAGAGTTTCCCGGTCGAGCAGTACCTCGTGATCCAGAGGATTGTCGCCGCCGCCGGCGCTACCCGCGGGCGTCTCCTCTTCCGCGTCAGTGCCTTGCCACGGGTCGCTGCTGGAATGTCGCTGAAGGAAGAGGTTCCCGCCAATTCTCTCGGAGGGGTCGGGACGGTAGTCGCTGCCGTAGAGCACCTCCGCAAAAGTCTTTTCCTCCGCCAGCAAGTAGTGGCAGGTGCTCAGCCCCGTCCCGATCCACACTGTCTTGCTGGTGCGCTGGCGGGCGAAGTTGCGCAAACTCATCTTGCTCAGGGCGTGGATGAGGTGAGCTACAAGTGGGGCGTTTACGACGGTGTCCTTGTCGAATACCACTGCCTGCGGGTCAGGCTGGGAGGAAAGTTTCTGCAGGTGCTCCACCAGGGGTTTCGTATCGATGTAGCGCAGCCTCGGGCCAGGTGTTTCCTGATACAGCTGACTGTACATGGCGGGTCGGTCGCCATCGAGGTCAACCAGGAACAGGCCCTTGTTTTGCGGATCGCGCTCCAAAGTGAGCAGCGCCCCCCATTCCTGCAGGCCGCGATAGGCAGCGGCGAGATCATTCTGGCGCAATGTGTTGGGCTTGCAGCAGCCCAGCAGCAGGGCTTGCAGGTAGGCTGTGGTGACCGTGCCGCTGCCCGACAGGCGGTCTTCCACCTGCAGTTGCGTCAACCTTTGTCCCTCGGCCAGGGAGTAGAGCTGGTGCAGGGTGAGCCAATCGCGCAGGGGCACGGGGCGGTAGAGCTGGAATGTCTGCAACAACCGGGCACCCGCGAAGCGCAGGGCACGGTGGATCGATTCACAGGCGAGCCTTGCCGCATTGACCTCGCGAATACTGTCCCTGCGCTGGATAGCGTGCACCGCGACGATCGTGTACCCGGTACCCGCAAGATGGTAGAGGTCATCGGCCATTGCGGCCATTTGCCTTGGTTCCACCGGCATAACCAGCGGCTGCCGCAGAAAACGCCGGGACAGGCTGGCGGCGGCTACCAGCAGGGCCGGTCGCAGGGTTTCCATCAGCTTGAAGCGCAGTTCCGGAGTCAGTTCCACGCGGTTAAGCCGGGCGATAACGTCCCGCAGTTGCAGGGCGACCTGGCTGGAACTGGTAACGGGCAGGGCATTGGCCCACTGCCTGGCACCCTCGACCGTTGGCGGAAAATAATCGAAGTCCTGCAGGTCCTGGCCTGGAATTCGCAGCTTCACCGGGGTGTCCCTGGTCATGTAAATAAGGCCCTTCTCGTTCTCGGGTTTGGCGGGACGAACTGTGGCTGAGTATCGTATAAATCAACTGCCCAGCCAATGTGAAAATCCCCGCATCTGCCATTGGCCCGCCGGCTGGGGTATCATTGGCGCCTTTTTTGGACACACTCGAGAACACCATGGCTAATTACTCAACCAACGATTTTCGTTCGGGCCTCAAAGTCATCCTGGACGGCGAGCCCTGCAGCATTCTGGAAAACGAATTTGTGAAACCCGGCAAGGGCCAGGCCTTCAACCGGGTGCGGCTGCGCAACCTGAAAACCGGCAGGGTCTGGGAGCGGACATTCCGCTCCGGCGAAACCCTGGAGGGGGCCGACGTGGTCGACCGCACCATGGAGTACCTCTACACCGACGGCGAATTCTGGTACTTCATGGAGCCCGACACCTTTGAACAGCACCAGGCTGATGAGAAAGCCGTGGCCGATGCGCTGAACTGGCTGAAGGAGCAGGACCCCTGCGAGGTCACCCTGTATAACGGCGTACCCCTTTCCGTCGCCCCTCCGAATTTTGTCGAACTTGAAGTGGTGGAGACGGATCCCGGCCTCAAGGGTGACACCGCCCAGGGCGGCACCAAGCCCGCCAAGCTGAGCACCGGGGCGGTCGTCAAGGTTCCCCTGTTCATCAACCAGGGTGAGATCATCCGGGTCGATACCCGCAGCGGCGAATACCAGAACCGCGTTTCCAAGTAATTCCTGCAGCGGTCGTGGACTGGCAGCCGACCGCGGATCCCGGCATGTTGCGGGCCAGGGCGGCCCTGTTGGCCCGGATTCGCGCGTTTTTTGCCAGCCGCGATATTCTCGAGGTAGAAACACCGCTGCTGGGCGGCGCCGGCATCACGGATCCATCTATCGAACCCCTGGTGGTGGAGCGGGGTAGCTCGCTCAAACGGCCCCGCTACCTGCAGACATCCCCCGAATACGCCATGAAGCGCCTGCTGGCCTGTCACGGCCTGCCCATCTTCCAGTTGGCCAGGGCGTTTCGGGACGGTGAGGCGGGCGCTCGCCACAATCCCGAATTCACCCTGCTGGAATGGTACCGCCCGGGTTTCGACCACCACGCCCTGATGGCCGAGGTGGCGGAGCTGGTGCGTTGCTGTGTCGGCGAGCGGCCGCTGCACTCGTATACCTATCGCCAGCTGTTCCTCGATATCCTTGGGATGGATCCGTTTACGGCGACGGTGGATGAATTGCAGGCCGTGGCGCGGACACATGTGGACACCGGCACCATAAGCGGCGACCGCGACCTCTGGCTCGACCTGCTGATGAGCCACCTGATCGAGCCGCAACTGGCGGAGCGTGGCATGTGTTTTGTCTACGACTACCCGGCTTCCCAGGCTGCCCTGGCCCGTATCGAGAACATCGACGGCGTCGCCGTGGGCCACCGTTTCGAGCTGTATGTCGATGGGATGGAGCTGGCCAACGGCTATTTCGAGCTGCTGGATGCGGCGGAGCAGCGCGAGCGCTTCGAACAGGACAACCTCCGGCGGCGCGAACTGGGCCTGCCCGAACGACCCCTGGATGGAGCGCCTGCTGGCCGCGCTGGAGCACGGCCTGCCAGAGTGCAGCGGGGTGGCCCTGGGGGTGGACAGGTTGTTGATGCTCTCAACCGGGGTTGCGGATATCCGCGAGGTGCTGGCCTTCGACTGGGCGCGGGCCTGAGCGGGAGATCGCGCCGGCAGCGCAGGCTGTCGGCTGTAGCCGATAAGCGTGGCCCCGGCCGGGTCTTCACAGGGACTCAGGCCGCAGACCGGAAGAACTCTGCCGTTTTCCTATCAGTGGGGTAGAACGCCTCTATTCGCAGCTCATCCGTGGTGATGTCCTGGGGCGTGCCAAAGGTTGAAATCACCGAGAACAGGCTCAACTCCAGACCGTCGATATTCAGCTCCAGGGGCAACACCGGCAGCAGGCTTGGGCCAAGTGGTTCCATGTCCTCAAGCGGGCCGGCAAGTTCGATATAGCGCGCAAATTTTTCCTGTACCACCGGATCCCCCGAGGCCAGGGCCTCGCTCTTCAGTCGACGGATGAATGCGGGGGCCGCCTGGTCCCAGTTCGCGATGTAAGGCCTCAGGCCCTCGGGATGTACCGTCAGCAGTGCCAGGTTGAACTCGCCGTCGCCGCCGGTCCGGGCGAGCATTTCTTCGGGGTCGCCGCCGATACTGAACATCAGGTCCGCCGCCCTGTTTTGCTTTTTAACATTCCAGAACCGATCCACGACCAGCGCCGGCAGCGGCTCGTGGTGCAGCAGGACATGATTGAGTGCATCCAGCACGGGTGCCATGGCGGGTTCGTCCAGTTGCGTTTCCCTGTAGGCAGCAGCATAGCCGGCGGACTTGAACAGCACGTTTCGTTCCCGCAGGGGAATATCCATGGCGTCCGACAGTCTCGTCACCATCTCCCGGCTGGGTTGGCTGCGCCCCGTCTCCAGCCAACTCAGGTGGCGCTGGGAAATGTTGGCCGCCAGCGCCAGGTCGAGCTGGGACAATTTGCGGAACTGGCGCCACTGTCGACACACGGACATGAAGTTCTGTGAAGCGCTTTGGGTCGATGTCGCCATGGGCGTCCTCCTGGGTAGCCGCCATTGTCAAATCAGTGACTGGATCGATTCAATAACCTTCGAGGTAATTGCTTCGAGTCAGCCAAAGGAAGAGCATAGCCTGAAACCAAACCCCTGAAGCCAAAACAAGGAGCTTGTTATGAACAGACGCACTCTCGCTATCGCTATCCTGATACCGTTCACCCTGCTGACGCTGTACGCGGTTTCCCAGGTGGGCTTTATCGGCATTTTCGAGTATCACCTGCACAGCCCGGCGGGCTGGCAGGTCATCGCCGACCTGGTGATCGCCCTCGTCCTGCTGCTGACCTGGCTGGTGCCGGAGGCGCGCAAAGCGGGGCGCAATCCCTGGCCCTGGGTGGTGGCCACCTTGTTGCTGGGGTCTATCGGGCCGTTGCTGTACCTGGTGTTTACGGGAAGGGAGGCCACCGGGGATTAGCTGGCCGAATCGCCCGGGAAAGGTCGCGCGAATACTCGCTTGAATATCAGGGTTGGCGGTATTTTTTCAATGCTTTAAAGTGGGGTCTCCGGGTCGGTATTCTAGATTGAGATTTATGACTCAAAAAGTGAACACAACGGGGAAATTTCTATGCTTAAAATGGGACGAGCCAGCCTGACGGCTGCGGCTGGGCTGGCGCTGGTTTTTGCGGGTGCAGCAGAGGCTAAGAAAAACGAGTGGCAACAGGTGTCTCTTGGACCGGGCGGGCCGGGGTCATGGGATATAGAGGTAAATGTACCCCAACCGGGTAACCCGGAAGCCACACGCATTGTCAGGCCTTCCTGTTCTGGCGGGCCTTTGCCCGGCGACTCTCCGGGATCGTTGGTGTTCGCCCCAACGGATTATTCCTTTTTTGTTCAGAAAGGTAATCCGAACAGAATATTGATCGCCCTCGACGGCGGAGGTGGTTGCTGGGATGCGGAAACCTGTATTGGATCTCCGCTTATTGGTTCACCAACTTACAGTCCAACCGTGAATGAAACTGAGGAAAGTCTGGCGCAGTCACAGGGTATTCTGGATGACAAAAACGGGTCCAACCCGTTCCATAATTACACCAAGGTGTTTATACCCTATTGCACTGGTGACATACACTGGGGCTCCAGGGATACCTGATATGACCTCGATGGTGAGGCCGGCCCATTTCCAGCCTTGCCGATTTATCACCGCGGCACCGATAACATGCTCGCCGTACTCGATTGGCTGGAGAACAATGGCATCAAGTTGGATAAGGCCAAGGATGTGACTGTCGCAGGTGTCAGCGCAGGTGCCTATGGCGCCAATCTTGCCTTCGCCTATGTCGCGCAGAAAACGGGTTCGAAAGCGCGTCTCAACCTCATCTCCGATTCTGGTGTGGGTGTTATCGATGATCCCACCCCCTCTGACAATCCGGGGAACCCCAACCCGCTGCCGTTTTACTCCGAGGCTATCTATAACCCTGCCGGTGGTGAAAGCTGGGGTGTCGCCCAGAACCTTCCTTTCTGGGTTTTCGGCCCCTATCCAGAGGCATTCCTGGCGGCGTCGGCCAATAATCCGTTGCAGCTGCTGCCGTCGTTCTTTATCGCTCTTGGCCAATACAAGCCGGATGCAAAGCTGGCTGCGATTACCACCAACTCAGACATAACCCAGGTGTTTTTCTACGGCCTGATGAAAGGGGTTGTACCGCCTGCCCCGCAGGAGTTCGGTGAGTGGTACGTCGCCATGAGTATCATGACCGGCGTGCCTGCGGCGGTGCTGCCTAGTTACCGCTATTTTATCGAAAATGGTCAGTGCCATACTTTCCTGTTTTTCGATGATGAGTTCTATCGGAATGGTGCCAATGGAACCAGCGTAGCCGATTGGGTCACTGCGATGATCAAGCCCGGCAATCGCGCCTGGGATTATCTCGACGCCGGAATTCCCGACGGGACCTCGCAGCCCTGTACGTTTGATAACAGATAATCGGATAATCGGGGACAGACCACGGTTTAGCTGAGATCAATGAAGCGAGTGTAATCGTGGTCTGTCCCTAATTTTCCCTAATTTTCCTGCAACACCGCCGGCCCATAGCCCTCCAGAAACTCCCTCGGCATCCGCCGCGGCTTGCCGCTGCTGATTTCTATACAGGCGAAACGCATCCCCGCGCGCAGCAGGGTGACGCCGTCCTGCAGGCGGATGACCTGGAAGCGGCGGGCCATGGTCAGTTTGTTGTCCGAGCTGACGATCCAGGTGCCCGCCACGATTTCGTCGCCTTCCCGGGAGGCCTGCAGGTAATCGTATTCGCTGTGGGTGATGGCCATGGCCCGGTCCAGTTCGCGGTAGCGCTCCAGGTCCAGGCCCAGGCTGACCGAGTGTAACCAGGCCACCTGCTCACACCATTTCACGTACACGGTGTTGTTGGTGTGATTCAGGGCGTCCATGTCCCCGGGCATGACCGTGGTGTAAAACGTGTGGGGATTCGGGTAATCCCAGAGAGTTGCGAGTTCAGTCATGGAGCGTCCGCCAGGGCAGCTGCCGGTTCCGCCGGCTTCAGGGCGAAGCCGGTAAAGCCGTAAATGATGGCGATCAGCGGACACAGCAGGTTAAAGAATGCGAAGGGCGCGTATTGCATCGTGGCGACCCCCAGGGTGGCGGACATGTAGGCGCCGCAGGTATTCCAGGGGATCAGGGGGGAGGTCAGGGTGGCGGAATCCTCCAGGGTGCGCGAGAGGTTGAGGCGCGACAGCCCGTGACGCTCGTAGGCATCCTTGTACATCCGCCCCGGCAGGGCAATGGCGATGTACTGGTCCGCGGCGAGAATATTGGTGCCCACGCAGGTAAACACGGTCGTGGTAATCAGGGAGCCATTGCCCCTTACCCGTCGCAGCGCCAGCTCAAGCAGGTAGCCCAGAATACCGGTGCGCTCCAGCACTCCGCCAAAACCGAGGGCGCAGATGATCAGCCAGACGGTATTGAGCATACTGCTCATGCCGCCCTTGCTCAGCAGGTCGTCGAGAAACGTGTTGCCGCTGTTGGACGTATAACCGTCGAACAGGCTGATCCAGATACCTTTTAACAGGACAAAGGAGCCGCCCAGGCCTCCCGGATCGCCCGCCAGCCGGGCCACCGCATCGGGCTGGAACAACAGTGCGAACAGCGCGCCGACCAGAGCGCTGACCACAATCGCGGGATAGGCGGGAAAGCGCTTGTAGACCAGCCCGAGCATCAGTGCCAGCGGCAGCAGCAGGTGCAGGCCAATCGTGAACTCCGCGCCCAGCGACTGTTGCAGGGCCTTTATTTCTTCCGGGGCTGCGGCATTGGCGCTGCCGATGAGGGCAAACACCAGCAGGGCCAGGCCGAAGGCGGGGATCGTGGTCCACAGCATATGGCGAATATGGTCGAACAGGTCCACCCCCGTGGCGGCGGATGCGAGGTTGGTGGTATCGGACATGGGGGAGAGTTTGTCGCCGAAGTAGGCCCCGGAAATAATCGCCCCGGCGGTGATGGTGGGAGACAGCTCGAAACTGCCGGCGATGCCCATCAGGCCGATGCCGAGGGTTCCTGCAACGGTCCAGGAACTGCCAATACTCAGGGCGACGATGGCGCAGATCGCGGCGCTGGCCGCGTAAAAAATTGCCGGGTTGAGGATCTGCACCCCGTAATAAATCATCGACGGCACCGTGCCGCAGAGAATCCAGGTGCCGATCAGCATGCCCACCGCCAGGAGAATCAGGGTGGGCCCCAGGCCGAGGGTGATACCACGAACAATACCCTCCTGGGCCTCGTGCCAACTGATACCGACTCTGCGGCCCACCAGGGCGGCCACGCAGGACGCCAGCACCAGGGCGACCTGGTTGGCCCCGTAGGACGAGTCGGAACCGAACAGGTAAACCGAGCAGGCCAGGAGAGCTATCAGGAAAAGAATGGGGGCCAGGGCCAGGGCCGGGGTCAGAGCGGGGGTTTGAATGGGGTCCTGGGGTGCGCTCAAGTCGCTGTGCTCTCTCGTCTGGCAGTAATCGGTGCAGCTATTGCGGCGGTGTTGTAACCGGGCCGGAGCCGCCTGGCGCATGAGCCTGAGCATGCCTTAAAAGTCCGCTGCGGTACAGGCGTTGCGATGGCCATCCGCCCTGGATCGACCGCTGTTTTCTGGCTTTGTGGCGGGGATGACGTAACATATGCGCGGAATGTCAGGGTCCGGTGCGCCGGTCGATACTATGCAGTTAAACCGAAACAGGGACCGCCAGGCGTTGCTCTATGGACTGGGCGCCGTGCTCGCCTGGTCCACCGTTGCCACGGCTTTCAAACTGGCCCTGCGCGAGCTGGACGTGCTGCAGCTGGTGGCCTATTCGGCCTGCTTTTCCGCATTGGCCCTGTTCGCTATCCTGGCGTGGCAGGGCCGACTGCCGCTGCTGCGGGAATATGCCAGCGCCACCCCGGGCTACTTCCTGCTGATGGGTCTGGTCAACCCGGTCCTGTACTACCTGGTGCTGTTGCACGCCTACGATCTGCTGCCGGCCCAGCAGGCCCAGGCTATCAACTACACCTGGGCGATTACCCTGGCGCTGCTGGCCGTGCCCGTGCTGGGACACAAGTTGACCCGGCGCGACCTGCTGGCCCTGGTGCTGGGGTACAGCGGGGTGCTGATCATCGCCACCCGGGGGCGTGTATTCCAGCTCGAGTTCGACAGCCTTGCGGGGGTCGGGCTGGCCCTGCTGAGCACACTGATCTGGGCGCTTTACTGGCTGTTGTCGACCCGTAACCAGCGCGACCCCGTCGCCTGTCTCTGCCTCAACTTTGCCGTGGCCGCACCGGTGGCCCTGGCCCTGTGCGCGGTATTCTCCAGCCTCGCACCGCCGGGCTGGCGCGGACTGGCGGGGGCGGCTTACGTGGGCCTGTTCGAAATGGGCGTGACGTTCGCCCTCTGGTCGACGGCGCTGCGCCTGTCCACTGGCGTATCGCGAATCGGCAACCTGATCTTCCTGTCACCCCTGGTATCGCTGGTGTTCATCGCCACTATCCTGGGGGAGCCCATTCACCCCGCCACGCTGGTGGGCCTGGCATTGATAATACCCGGCGTACTGCTGCAGCAGCGTCAGCAGCCGGTCCCACCGGTGTAACAGGCAAGCGTGGATACCGACAAGCCAGCGGAGCTGGGGCCCCACTACTACCGGGACAATTTCCTCGCCCTGTGCGACACGGTCGAGGCCCAGTATGGCGACCTGCTATTGCCCGGGGAGCAGCTGTTCCTGGAGGTCTTCCGCTCGCTCCCCTTCGATGCGCAGTGCCTTTACGTCAGGTTGGTATCCCGGGTGGGTCCCTGGTTCCGGGAGAGCAAACTGGCCTACCCGGAACTCGGTGCCATAGCCCCCATTGTCGACAGCCTGCTGGAGGCCGGGATGGTGGAAGCGGCCGGTGAATTGTCGGCGCCGGAGCTGGGCGGACTGTATACCCGGGCGGAGCTGGTCCAGGCCTTTGCCCCCCTGCTCACCCGTCCTGCCCCCGGAGGCAAGCCCGCCCTGCTGGATGCCATCGAGGCCCTGGACCTGGATGAAGCCCGGCAGCGCCGCCTGCTGGCCCCTATCGACGACGGCCGCATTATCGCTCCCCTGGGGCTCGCGGAAGTGCAGCTGCTGCAGGTGCTTTTTTTCGGCAATCGGCGCCAGAGCCTGACGGATTTCGTTCTCAGTGACCTGGGCGTGGCCCGCTACTACCCGTACTCTCTGGACCGCCAGCACCGCCTGTTTCCCCAGCGGGAGGCGCTGGATGAATACCTGGCCTGCGGGGCTCTCAGCGACAGCTGGTACGAGCTGCGGGAGATGGAAGACACCATGGCGCTGCCCGCTCTGGCGGAAGAGCTGATGACCCTCGATATCCGCTTTCCCTCCAGTGAGAATCGCTGGTACCGGCTGTGCAACGGCCTGGCCCGGGACCTGGAGCGCCTGGGCGAGCTGGAACTTGCCGCACAGCTTTACTGCCGCAGCGGGCGCCATCCGGCCCGGGAGAGGCGCCTGCGTATCATGGAGCGCAGTCAGGACTGGGCGGGTGCCCTGCAGCTGGGGGACGAGATCCTGGCTGAGCCCTGGTGTGAGGAAGAGCGCGATGCGGCCGAGCGGGTGCTGCCCAGGGTGCAGCGCAAGCTGGGAAACAAGCCCGCCCCGCGGTGCCGGGACGATTTCGCCAGGCTGGTACTGGAACTGCCGCGGGAAGAGGCGCCGGTGGAGCTGCTGGCGGCGCAGCACCTCCAGGTACAGTGGCGCGCCGTGCACTATGTCGAGAACGCCCTGATGAATACCCTGTTCGGGCTGGCCTTCTGGGAGCAGATTTTCACGCCGGTGCCCGGTGCGTTCCACAACCCTTTCCAGAGCGCGCCCACGGACATGTACAGCCCCGAATTCAGGGCCCGGCGCAAGCGCGCCCTGGCCAGTCGCATGGCGGAATTGAGCGCGGGGGAGATCGGGCCGCTATTGCAGGAAGCCTGGTGCAAGTACGCCGGTTTCCAGTCGCACTGGGTGGACTCCCGGTGGATCGATGAGGAGCTGTTGGCAGACGCCGCCCGAACCATCCCCGACGATCACCTGCTCGCGATCTGGGAGCGGATGCTGTTCGATCCCGGGGAAAACCGCCGCGGGTTCCCCGACCTGATCGCCCTGGGCGATCGGCCCGGGGATTACTGCCTGATAGAGGTGAAGGGGCCCGGCGATGCCCTGCAGGAGAGCCAGAAGCGCTGGCTCCGCTTCTTCGAGCGGCAGGACATCCCGGCGGCGGTCGCATGGGTGTCCTGGAAAGACGGCGGGGACAGCTGCGGCGATGATTGAGCTCGATATAACCGTGCGGGACCTGGTGGCCTTTTGCCACCGCGCCGGGGACATCGATCACCGTTTTACCCCCTCCCCCACGGGGGTACAGGGCGTGGCCGGGCACCAGCAGGTCTACCGGCGGCGGGGAGAGACCTACCGCAGTGAATACCCGGTAAGTTACTGCCACAGCCAGGCTGGACTGCAGCTGAATCTGCGGGGTCGTGCCGACGGGTACGATCCGGCCGCGGGGTTGGTGGAGGAGATCAAGACCTGCCGCATCCGGCCGGCGCTGATCCCGGATACCGTCAGCCGTATGCACCTGGCGCAGGCGCGCCTCTATGCCGCGCTGATTGCCACTGCCCAGGACCTGGCCCGGCTGGAGGTGCGCCTGACCTGGTTCAACATAGACAGCGGCGAGGAAACGCCGCTCAGCCAGGACTATTCCCGGCAGGAGCTGGAGGATTTCCTGGCCGCCTCACTGGCCCGGTTTTCCGGGTGGCTGGCCACCCTGGCGGAGCTGCGCCTGCAGCGGGACGCGAGCCTGCAGGGACTGGCGTTTCCCCACGGGGAGTTCCGCCGCGGCCAGCGCGAGATTGCCGAACTGGTGTACAAGTGCGTGGACCAGGGGGGCGAGCTGCTGCTGGAGGCACCTACCGGGATAGGCAAGACCGCCGCGGTGCTTTACCCGGCGCTCAAGGCGCTGGCCACCGGCAAGCACGATCGCATCGCCTATGTCACCGCCAAGACCGTCGGCCGGCGCACCGCCGAGGAAACCCTCGACACGTTCCGGCGGGCGGGACTCGGCCTGGTCGCCCTCAGCCTGACGGCAAAGGAGCGCATCTGTTTTTCCCCGGGCAAAGCCTGCCACGGGGACGATTGCCGCTTTGCCCGTGGCTATTACGACCGCCTGCCACAGGCGCTTGATGCGGCGATCCACTCCAGTGCCCTGCACCAGGCGGATATCGAGCTCCTGGCCAGGGAGCACGATGTATGTCCTTACCAGCTGGGCCTGGACCTGCTGCCCTGGGTGGACCTGGTGATAGCTGACCTGCACTACGTATACAGCCTTACCGCTACCCTCGGCGCCATTATGCAGCTGGACGGCAGGCGCTGGACCGTGCTGCTAGATGAAGCCCACAACCTGCCCGAACGCGCCCGACGCATGTACCGCGCCGGCCTGGCCAAGGCTGACCTGATGGCGCTGCGACGGGATGCGCCCAAGGGTCTGGGGGCCGCGCTCGATCGGATCAACCGGGCGCTGCTGGAACTGCAGCGGCAGCAGTGGCAGGAGCCGGATTACGACAGCCGCGCGGAAATACCCGCAGACCTGCAACGGGTGCTGGCAGATTTCATCGCCAGCGCGGGCGAATTACTGGCCCAGGACCCCGCCGTGTTGCACCGCCAGCCGCGCCTGCTGGATTTTTACTTCGGGGTGCTGCAGTTCCTGCGGCTGGCAGACCACTGGGGGGATGATTTTCGCTTCGAGCTCACCCGGGGAGAGGGCCGGCAGAGCCTGCAGCTGATCCTCAACTGCCTCGATCCGGCCCGCCTGTTGCGGGAGCGGCAGGTATTACTGCACTCGATGACGGCTTTTTCTGCCACCCTGTCGCCACCGGACTGGACCCGCAAGGCCCTGGGACTGTCAGCGGAGGCGGTGTTCCGGCGTGAGGCCTCGCCCTTTGAGCAGGGGCAGCTCGAGGTATTCCTGGCTACCGGGGTCGATACCCGGTACAGCAGGCGCGCGCAGTCGCTGCCCCTGCTGGCCGCCACCGTGCTGGACTGGCTGCGCCGGGAACCCGGCAACTGTATTGTCTATTTCCCCTCTTACCGCTACCTGCAGGATTGCCTCGCACAGATGCGGACCCTGGGTCTGGAGGCTCTGAGGCCGGGGCTGTGGGTCCAGCAACGCGAGGACGCCGGCCGCGACCAACTGCTGCAGCTGCTGGAGGAGCGCCGGGATGTCGCCGCCCTGTGTATTCTGGGCGGCGTCTTCGGTGAGGGTATCGACCTGCCGGGAGACCAGTTGAGCAGCGTTGTTATCGTCGGCGTCGGCCTGCCCCAGTTCAACCGGGATACGGAGCAGTTGCGCACCTGGTACCAGCAACTGTACGGCGCGGGCTTCGACTACGCCTACCTGTTCCCCGGTATGCAGAAGGTGGACCAGGCGCTGGGACGGGTGATCCGCAGCAGCACAGACCGGGGGCGTGCGCTGCTGATCGACAGCCGCTACGCTGAGCGGCAGTACCGGGATTTACTGCCCCCCTGGTGGGTCTACCGGCCCTGGGAAGAGGCGAACCGGTAGCCCGGCTTGGCGAATGCCAGCTGTACGGTGCCGATAATGCGCTCGCGGAAACCGCCCTCGCAATACGCCAGGTAAAACTCCCACATGCGGATGAAGCTTTGCTCGAAGCCCATTTTCTCCACAGTGGACTGCGCGGCGAGGAATCGTTTCCGCCAGCTGGCCAGGGTGAGGGCATAGTCGCGGGTAATATCGCGCAGGTGAATCATCTGCATATCCGTGTCCCGGGCCAGGTGGTCGGCGATGACCGCGACGGAGGGCAGGCTTCCCCCCGGGAAAATATAGCGCTGGATAAAGTCCACCGAGTTGCGCGCCGCCTCATAGCGCTGGTCGGCGATGGTGATGGCCTGGATAACCATTTTTCCGTCCGGTTTCAGCAGCTGGCTGCAGCGTTGGAAGTAGCTGCTGTAATAGTCGTGGCCGACCGCCTCGATCATCTCAATGGAAACCAGCTTGTCGAAGCTGCCCTCCAGGTTGCGGTAGTCCTCACACAGCACGGTGACCCGGTCCTGCAGACCCGCCGCCTGTACCTGCGCAAGGGCGTATTCGTACTGTTCGCGCGATATGGTGGTGGTGGTGACGCGGCAACCGTAATGCGTCGCAGCATGGATCGCCATGCCGCCCCAGCCGGTGCCGATTTCCAGCAGGTGATCACTGCTGTCCAGTTCCAGCTGTCGGCACAGTTCTTCCAGTTTGGCGGTGGACGCTTCCTCCAGGCTGGTCTCGTCCGTCCTGAACAGGGCGGCTGAATACATCATGGTTGGGTCCAGGAACAATTTGAAGAAATCGTTGCCGAGATCGTAATGGGCCGAAATGTTCTTGCGCGAGCCATTGCGCGTGTTGCGCCTGAGGGCGTGGGAAACCTTCAGGCCCAGGCGTACCAGCAAAGACTGCTTCGATTCGAGCAGTTCCAGGGTGGCGAGATTGGCACTGAACAGGCGCATCACCTCCGTCAGGTCCGGTGAGGTCCAGTATCCCTGCATATAGGCCTCGCCGCTGGCGATGCTGCCTCCGGAGAGCATCAGGCGATAGAGAGCCCGGTCGTGCACGTGCACCTCGGCGTGGGGCTGCGTCGGGTCGTCGGCTGTGCCGAAGTGGAAGGTATCCCCGCCATCGTGAATGGTGAGACTGCCGACCTCCAGCTTGGCCAGCAGGCGCAGGCAGAGGCGCCGGGCGAGTTGTCGGCGAAAGGGGCGATGGCGGTCTGCCTGGGGCAGGCCGAGGCTGCTGGCAGTCAGTTCGCTGGAGTTGCTCATATCAGGCTCCGGATGGCTTGGTATCGGGATGGGAATGAAATGGCACACCCTTGACGAACAGGCGCAGGGCTTGCCAGTAAATAGCCAGGGCGATCCTGGCGGTCATAAGCGGGTAACGCCACAACGTGCGATTGAGGTTAGTCGCTGTCATGGGCCTGGCGGACAGGCTGAGGCTGGCGTCAAAGACTTTCCTGCCCTGCTCCGTATTGGCCAGGTGCAGCACCAGCCGGTGGTCCGGGGTGCTGCTGCGCCAGAGGTAGCGCATATCCATGGGGTTGAAGGGCGATACGTGCAACTGCTTGTCAAATTCGGTCTGCAGCCACCTGCCCTGCTGCGGGCCGGGCAGGACGTAGCTGTGGCGCTCGTTCCAGGGGGTATTGTTGACCTCCGCTACCAGGAATTCCAGCCGGGATTCGTCCGCGCTGAAGCAGTAGTAGCAGGCGATCGGGTTCATGTTGAAGCCGAAATAGCGCAGGTTGGCCAGCAGGTAGATGGGACCCTCGTGGTTGACGCCGGTTTCCTCGAAAATCCGCCTGCGTACCTCGTCCTGCAGGGGTAAGTTCGGGTCGCCCAGGAAATCGCTGCGCCTGAACTGCCCCGGTGCCCGGCCGCGGGCTGACCACAGCAGGTAGCCGTCGAACAGCCCGGGGAGCTCATCAAGGCAAATATAGGGCATGAAAACCCGGTAACTGAATTCGTGGGAGGTGGGGTGGAGCCGTCGGTGCCTCACCACCCCCTCGTACAACCTGGACTTCATGCAGCGGCCTGTTTTTGGTGGTTCAGGGCGTTTGCCACGCGCAGTGCGCTGACGACGCCGTCCTCGTGAAAACCGTTGTGCCAGTAGGCGCCACAATACCATGTATTGAGCCGGCCGTTGATCTCATCCCAGCGCTGCTGTGCGGCTATGCCGGCAATCGAGAACACCGGGTGGTCGTAGCTGAAGCGCCCCAGCACCTTGACCGGGTTGATGGCCTCACTGTTATTGAGGGTGACGCAGAAGGTCTCCGGCGCGGTTATGCCCTGCAGGATATTCATGTTGTAGGTGACCACTGCACGGTCCTGGCCTGTGCCCAGTGAGTAGTTCCAGCTCGACCAGGTCTTGCGATTGCGGGGCAGGAGGCGAGTGTCGGTGTGCAGCACGACATCGTTGGCCTGGTATGGCAGGGCGCCCAGTACGTCCCGTTCGACAGGGCTGGGCTCCTCCAGCAGAGCCAGGGCCTGGTCGGAGTGAGTGGCCAGGACGACCTGGTCGAAGTGCAGCTTGCGACCGTCCGCCATTACCAGGGTAACCTGGTTGGACTGCCGCCTGATTTTCGCGACCGCACAGCCTGTATATATGCGCTGCTCGAAGCGCTGGCACAGAGGTCGCAGGTACTCCCTCGACCCGCCCTCGATGACGCGCCAGGTAGGCCGGTCCTGCACTGACAACAGGCCGTGATTGCGAAAGAATCGCAGGAAAAAATTCAGCGGAAAGTCCAGGATGGTGGCGCAGTCTGCGGACCAGATGGCAGAGCCCATGGCAGAGAGGTATTGGCGTTTGAAGGCCTCGCTGTAGCGATTTCGCTCCAGGTACTCACCCAGGGTCTGGCTGTCACTGACCCGACCCGAGTCCAGATCTGCCACCGACTCCTTGTTGAAACGCAGAATGTCCCTGACCATGGTGAGGAAACGCCAGGAAAAGAGATTGCCGCGCTGGGCGAACAGGCTGTCGAGGTTGGTGCCGGAATATTCAAGCCCTGACTGCTCGTCCCGCACACTGAAACCCATGGAGGTGGGCTTACTGGGTACCCCGAGGCTGTCCATCAGGGCGATGAAGTTAGGATAGGTCCAGTCGTTGAACACGATAAATCCGGTATCGATGGCATAGCGACGGGTCCCCAGCTTCACATCCACGGTGGCGGTGTGGCCGCCGATGGTTTTGCCCGCTTCGAATACGGATACCTCGTGCGCGGTACTCAGGTAGTGGGCGCAGCTCAGTCCGGAAATTCCGGATCCAATGACAGCTATTCTCAAAACTACGGTCTCCAATCGTGGGGAGCTGTGCGGGACTTGTCGCTCAGCGGATCGATATTGTTGTCCATATTACGATCGGTACAGACGATCGGATCTTTTGAAAGTATGGCCCAGGTGGCAGTGATCCGCCTGCTCCCGGGTGGCGTATACTGTCCACAAGCACCTAAAGAGAGAAAAAATCAGTGGTTGATACCCCCGGGGAAACAAGGTCAGGTTCACAGGAATTTGTGGGTCGTCGCACGGACGAGTGGAGCGAGTGTCTCACCCTCATCGCCGCGAAGCAGGACAGGGCCGCCTTTACCCGGTTCTTCCGCCATTTTGCACCTCTGATCAAGGCGTTCGCGCTGTCGGGATCCAGCCTGTCGGCGTCGGTGGCGGACGAGCTGGTGCAGGAAGTGATGCTCAAGGTATGGCAGAAAGCCGGCGGCTTCAACCCTGAAAAGGCCGCTGCCAGCACGTGGGTCTATACCATTGCGCGCAACTGCCGGACCGATATGTTCCGTCGGCTGCAGAAATTCGATACCCCCCTTGCCGAGGAAGATGTCTTTCCGGAGCAGGAGAGCGAGGAGCCATTTGCCCTGTTGCAGGGCCGCCGTACCCAGGAACGGGTGCGTGAGTTGATGGCGACCCTCCCGGCGGATCAGATGCAGATCCTCGCCAAGGTGTACATGGAAGGAAAATCACACGCGGAAGCTGCCGCGGAGCTCGACCTGCCTCTGGGTACGGTCAAGTCCCGGGTCAGGTTGGCTATCCAGAAACTTCAAATCCAAATAGATCGTTAAAATTATGGCTAAATTTCATCCCGAACTTGATCTCCTGACTGAACACGCGGCGGGCAACCTGCCCCTGGCCCAGGCGGCCTGCGTCTCGGTTCACCTGAACTACTGTGAGCAGTGCCAGCGCACCTCAGGCCAGCTTCATAGCCTTGGCGCAGCCCTGTTCGATCAGCTGCACGGCGAGCCGGTGGGCGAGTCGCTGCTGAACTCGGTGCTGGCAAGGCTGGATGATGCGGTGCCACTGAGTTACGCCAGCACCAGCCAGTGGTCCGCCGGCAGTACGCCCGCGATTCTGCAGCGCCTGATGAGCGGCGACCTGACCGACCTGGTATGGAAAAAGATTACCAGCACTTTGCGGATCAGCTATCTCAAGACCGGCGACCCCAACTATGAGTTTGCGCTCTACCACATCAAGGCAGGTGGCCGGATTCCGGAGCACACCCACCGCGGGTCGGAGATGACCCTCGTACTCGAGGGCGGTTTTTCCGATGCCGATGGCAGTTACCACCAGGGTGATTTCCTGCTGCGCCAGCCCAGCGACGTCCACGCCCCCACTGCGGTGCAGTCGGAGGACTGTATCTGCCTGGCGGTACTGGACGCCCCCCTGAAGTTCACCGGCTGGAAGTACCGCTGGATGAATCCCTTCCTGCAGCTCAATACCGGCTGATCCCGGGCATTTAGCCCGCTGGCTGAGCAGCCGCCCTCGTCGGCGGCTGCAAAGTCCCCGTCCTGAGCTGTCAATACAGGCGGGTCATATCCCTCTCCAGTTATGACAGTGATACTCCCGATTCACGGCGTGAATAGTGGGCATTGTTCACCCCAACTGCCGGCTGTGCTACAGTCGGCGGCTGCTCGCATCAGGGGCATCGAAAAATGCCGGTTCCAGCGTCCACCCAGGCGTGAATTTCCCACCGAACAGGGCCCACCCGGGGAAATGCTGGCGTTCAGAATAATCAGCTAGGGGGTATACACAGCTATGCGCATCGCCATTCCCAAGGAAACGCACCCGGGCGAAAACCGGGTTCCCATCACGCCGGAGTCGGCCAAGAAGCTGTGTCGTATGGGTGCAGAGGTCGTTGTCCAGGCCGGCCTCGGCGAGGGCTCGGGTTTCCCCGATGCGGAGTACATCGAGGCGGGGGCCACCGTGTCTGCCGATCGCAATGCGTTATTCGGTAGTGCCGACATACTGCTGCGACTGCACAAGCCAACGCTGGAAGATGTAGGGCTGATGCGGCGGGGCTGCATTCATATCAGTTACCTCGACCCCTTCAATGAGCGGGAGCTGGTGACAGCGCTGAAGGACGCGGGCGTTACCGCCATCAGTATGGAGATGATCCCGAGGACCACCCGCAGCCAGAAAATGGATGCTCTCAGTTCCCAGGCCAACCTCGCAGGCTATGTGATGGTTTTGCTGGCGGCGACCCACCTGCCCCGTATTTTCCCCATGATGATGACCCCGGCCGGCACCCTGAAGCCCGCCAACGTGTTCGTCATCGGCGCCGGCGTCGCCGGCCTGCAGGCCATAGCGACCGCCAAGCGTCTCGGCGCCAGGGTGACGGCGTTCGACACCCGGCCCGTGGTGGCAGAGCAGGTTCAGTCACTGGGTGCGAAGTTTCTGGAGATAGACCTGGGCGAGACGGGCCAGACCGCCGCCGGTTACGCCCTGGAGCTGACCCCCGAGCAGGTGGAAAAGCAGCGGCAGGCCCAGAAAGACGTTATTGCCAAGTCCGATGTGGTCATCACCACCGCCCAGGTATTCGGCCGCAAGCCGCCGGTGCTGGTCACCAAGGATATGATCGAAGGTATGGCCCCGGGTTCGGTGATAGTCGATATGGCGGCCGAAACCGGCGGCAATGTCGAGGGCTCAGTCCCCAACGAGATCGTGGAGTGGAGTGGGGTGACCATTATCGGCAAGGGCAACCTGGCCGGGGAAGTCGCGCGTCACGCCAGCCAGATGTACTCCTCCAACCTGTTCAACCTGGTGGAGGACAACTGGAACGAGGAGCACAAGTTGTTCAAGGTGGATTTCGACGACGATATTCTGCCCGGCTGTATCATCACCCACGGCGGTGAGGTGGTACATGAAACTATCAAGAAGATCCTGGAAGGGGGAGCATAAAATGGTACCTGCAGAAGTTTTCCTCACGTTCATCCTTATGCTTTCGATATTCCTGGGCTTCGAACTGATCAACAAGGTGCCTGCGACCCTGCACACGCCATTGATGTCCGGCGCGAATGCCATATCCGGAATCACCGTGGTTGGTGCCGTCAGCCTCGCCGGCAACGGGCAGCAGGACCTGGCCAACTGGCTGGGCGCTGCCGCCGTTGCTCTGGCCACCATCAACGTGGTGGGTGGATATATGGTGACCGACCGCATGCTGGCCATGTTCAAGAAGAAGGGGAAATAGGGTGATGGATAGCCTGATTCAATACGCCTATGTGGCATCAGCGGCCCTCTTTATCTACGGCCTGAAACAACTCGGTTCCCCGGCGACCGCACGGCGGGGCAATATGATCTCCGCGGTGGGCATGTTGCTCGCCATCGTGGCGGCCCTGCTCGACCAGGGTATCGTCGACTACCAGTGGATCGCCATCGGTTTCGTGACCGGTGCAGCGATCGGCGGCGCCGCCGCCCGTATGGTGGAAATGACCGCCATGCCGGAGATGGTGGCCCTGTTCAACGGCTTTGGCGGTATGGCCAGCCTGCTGGTGGGCTGGGCGGCCCTGGCCCCGGGGTCCGCAACCTTTACCCTGGTCACCATTATTTTATCCATCCTGATCGGTGGTGTGACCTTTACCGGCAGCATGATCGCCTATGGCAAACTCAGCGAGCGGATTGGCAGCGGCGCCGTGTTGTTCAGTGGCCAGCAGATAGTCAACAGCATTATCGTACTGGGTATCGTGGCCGGTGCCGTGATGTTCTGCCTTGAGCCGGCCAATCACCTGTGGTTGTACCTCGTGGTCGCCCTGTCACTGATTTTCGGTGTGATGGTGGTGATACCCATCGGCGGGGCGGATATGCCAGTGGTGATTTCCCTGTTGAACTCCTACTCCGGACTCGCGGCCTGCGCCGCCGGTTTCGCGGTCAACAACAATATCCTGATCGTCGCCGGCGCCCTGGTGGGAGCCTCCGGTATTATCCTTACCCAGATCATGTGCAAGGCGATGAACCGCTCCCTGGCCAATGTCCTGTTCAGCGGCTTTGGCAGCGGCAAGACCGAGGCCACCGTGGTCGAGGGCGAGATCAAGCCGATCAACGTCGAGGATGCCTACTATATCCTCGAGGCTGCCAGCAACGTCGCCATCATCCCCGGTTACGGTATGGCGGTTGCCCAGGCCCAGCACGTGGTCAAGGAACTGGCCGAGCTGCTGGAGCAAAACGGCGCGGAGGTCAGTTTTGGTATTCACCCGGTAGCGGGGCGGATGCCCGGGCACATGAACGTGCTGCTGGCCGAGGCCGACGTGCCCTACGACCAGTTGCTGGAGATGGACGATATCAACCCCCGCATGGAGAATGTGGATGTGGCTATCGTGATCGGCGCCAACGACGTGGTCAACCCGGCGGCCAGGGAGATCGAATCCTCTCCCATCTACGGTATGCCGGTGATCAATGTCGACAAGGCGCGCACGGTATTCGTGCTCAAGCGCTCCATGGCCTCCGGCTTTGCCGGCATCGAGAACCCGCTGTTTTACAAGGACAATACCCGTATGCTGTTTGGCGACGCCAAGGAGTCTATTGGCAACCTGATCCGCGAATTCAGCTGACCGTTTCCCCAGCTTCAGAAAAGCCGGCTTCCAGCCGGCTTTTTTGTGGAATTTCGCCGGCTTTTCCAAGATTTTCTCCACTGTCGTTTGCGCGGATGGCGGACCTGGTCGAATCAATACCCGATAACGCGGGGCGAGCCCTTCCACCCTGCATGGCCTTTTTGTTCAACAATGCAGACCCTGCGCCTGATCAATGCTTTAGCGTCTGGGACAGGCTACGCTGAAGGCTTATGCTTGGGAGACATTTGTCGGAGACGAGATTATGGCAGCCGATACACGCAAACCCGTAAAGCGCAAAGCGCCGGCCAGGAAGAAGGCTGCCCGCAAAAAGAAACCCGTGGCTGCGGCCAGGAAAACTGCTGCCGGAAAGAAAGCTGGCAATAAAAGGACCGCACCCGGGAGCACACAGTCGACGCGAGCGGGGGGTAGTGCGCTGCCGGTAAAATCCCGGGCACAACCACCCCTGCTGAGGGCGCTGTACGCGGAACATCGCCATATCGCCAATGTCATGCGGCTGTTCACCGAGCAGCTGGATGCGATCGAGGCGGGTGCACTGGTGGACACCCACGTGGTCTACGAGATCATGGACTATATGGTGACCTGGCCGGACCGCTTCCATCACCCCCGGGAGGATCTCATCTACGGCCGGGTGGCAGAGCTGGACGCGGCGGTAGCTGACAACGTGGACAGCCTGCAGCGCGATCATGACTACATGGCGAAAGCGGGCCAGGAGGTGCTGCGCAATATTCAGCTGTGGCGCGATGGCGAGCTCACCGGTGGCTTGCTGGTGAAGGGTGGGCGCGCCTATGTCCAGCACATGTACGAGCATATGAACAGCGAAGAGAAATTGGTATTTCCCCAGATTGAGGGTGTGCTGAGTGCAGGTGACTGGGCGGAGCTTGAGCAGGACGACCGGCTGCGCCCGGTAGTGGACCCGGTTTTCGGTCAGCGGGTGCAGCGCGAGTTCCGCAACATGGCACGCAAGCTGCGCAGCAGTGTGCGGCGGGGAGTTGAGCGCGGCACCCTGGTGGAGTGGCTCAGTGTCGAGGCCCTGATGGAGTCACTGGAGGTGGTCTCGATGGCCTATGAATCGGCCCGTGGCAGTGCCGGCGACCACGTGAAAATTGCCTGGGATGAGGGTATCGAAATGTTTCGCGAATCGGTGGTTACTGCCCCTCTTCGCTGTGCCGCCAATAACGCCCGCCTTAGCCTGCGCCTGGTGCAGGAGGTCGCGGAAATCTCCCGCGACGCCGTGGGTGACCTGGTGCGGGTCAACCAGGAGCGCAAGGACCGGATGCGCCTGCTGGACAGCCAGTCGGACTAGACTCAACATCCCGCTCAGCCTGCAGCTCTCCCGGTTGGGTATCGCGAAACTGCAGACTGGCCAGGCGCTGGTACAGGCTGCAGCTTTGCATCAGCTGGGCGTGGGTGCCACAGGCGACGAGCCGGCCCTGATCGAGTACGGCGATGTTGTCGGCGTGCAGGATGGTCGACAGGCGATGGGCGATAATGACGGTGGTCCTGTTGTGCATCAATTCGTGCAGTGCCTGCTGTACCTGGTACTCACTTTCGGTATCCAGTGCGCTGGTGGCTTCGTCCAGCAGTAAAATCTCCGGATCGTTGAGGATAGCCCGGGCCAGGGCGATTCGCTGGCGCTGGCCGCCCGAGAGACGCACCCCCTGCTCGCCGAGATGGCTGGCGTACCCGTCCGGCAGGCGCTCTATGAATTCATCTGCATGGGCCGCCCTGGCGGCAGCGGTGACTTCGGCGTCGCTGGCATCGGGCCGCCCGTAGGCGATGTTGTAGCGCACATCGCCCGTAAACAGCGCGGGTTGCTGCGGTACCAGGGCGACATGGCTGCGCAGCTGCTGCAGACCGAGTTCGCGAATGTCCTCCCCGTTCAATAACACCCTGCCCTGCTGGGGATCGTAAAAACGCTGCAGCAATTCGAACACGGTGGACTTGCCGGCGCCGGATGGACCTACCAGCGCCAGGCTTTTGCCCGCTTCGATAGTGAGGGAAAAGTCCTGCAGAGCCGCCTGCCCGGGCCTGGTGGGGTAGTAAAAAGTAATCCCCTCAAGGCGCAGTTGCGGACGCCCAGGTTGGCTGGGCAGGTCCTGGGGGCCCGGGTCGTCGATCAGGCTGCGGGTGTTGAGCAGTTGTATCAGGCGCTCGGCGGCCCCGGCCGCCCGTTGCAGTTCACCCCAGACCTCTGACACGGTGGCTACCCCGCTGCCCACCATGATGGCGTAAAACACGAAAGCCCCCAGCTCACCGCCAGTCATGCGGCCAGTGATCACGTCCTGGCCTCCCTCCCACAGCATCCCCGCCATGCCGACGAATACCAGCAATATGGCCCCGCCGATCAGCAGGGATCGCTGCCAGATCCGGCGCCGGGCGATTTGGAATGCCCTTTCGACCTCGCGGGAAAATGCCGCGGACTCGAATTGTTCCTGGGTATAGCTCTGCACCACCCGGATGTGCTGGATCACCTCGCCGGCATAACTGCCCACGCTGGCGATACTGTCCTGGCTCTGGTTGGACAGGCGCCGGACCCGGCGACCGAAAAACAGGATGGGCAGCAGCACCAGTGGTACGCCCACGGCGATAATCAGGGAGAGTTTCAGGTTGGTGATGAACATCATCACCAGGGCCCCGACCAGGGTGAGGCTGCTGCGCAGGGCCATGCTGAAGGAAGAGCCGATGATGGTCTGCAGCAGGGTGGTATCGGTGGTCAGGCGCGACATGATTTCGCCGCTGCGGTTGAGTTCAAAAAAACCGGGGTGCAGCTTTACCAGGTTGTCGAACACGGCCTTGCGCAGGTCGGCGCTGACCCGCTCCCCCAGCCAGGACACCAGATAAAAACGGGTGAATGTGCCGACGGCGATAGCGGCGGCTATTGCCACCAGCAGACTGACGGCGGCGGCCAGGTCGGAAACATCGCCGGCGAAACCCCGATCGATCAACACCTGCAGGCCCCGGCCGATGGACAGGGTGGCGGCTGCGGTGAACAGCAGGGCCAGGCTCGCCCCCGCCAGGCGCAGTTTGTAGGGCTTGAGAAATCCGATTACCGGCAGCAGTGAAGGCAGTCTTGCGGCCCCGGCTTTATCCGGTTTCATCTTTGCGGTTGCGGGTGACGAAGCGGCCGAAATAGACACCCAGTTCAAACAGCAGCCACATGGGAATGGCCAGCAGTGACTGGGAAATCACATCGGGGGGGGTCAGCAGCATGCCCATGATAAAGCAGCCGACAATGATGTATGGCCGCTTCTTTGCCAGGCTCTGTGGCGTGGTTATGCCGGTCCAGATCAGCAAAACAGCGGCGATCGGGATTTCGAAGGCCAGGCCAAAGGCGAAGAACAGCTTGAGAACGAAATCCAGGTAGCTGTTGATATCGGTCATGATGGCGATATCCGCCGGCCCGGTACTGGTAAAGAAAGCAAAGATCAGGGGGAACACGGCATAGTAGGCAAAAGCGGCGCCGGCATAGAACAGCGCGACGCTGGAGACCAGCAGGGGGATGGCGAGCCGCTTTTCGTGCCGGTACATGCCCGGTGCGATGAAACTCCAGACCTGGTAGAGCACGTAGGGTATGGCCAGGAACACCGCGGCCACCAGGGTGAGCTTGAAGGGGGTCAGGAAGGGCGATGCCACCTCGGTCGCGATCATGGTGGCGCCCTTGGGCAGCATGTTCCCGCAGCGGCTCGGAGACGAAGGTATAGATCTCGTTGGCGAAGGGAAACAGGCCGATGAACACGATCAGCACGGCCAGCAGCGCGCGCAACAGGCGGTCGCGCAATTCAGTCAGGTGAGCTACCAGCGGCAGTGGCTGGTCGGTGCTTTCCGGTTCGCTCATTCTGCGGGTTTGTCCGAGGGTTGCGCCGTTTCAAGCGGTGGCTCGTCGGTCGGGGTTTCCCCGGCCAGCGGTTTGCCCAGACTCGCGCCCGCGGAGTTCAGGTCCTGCCCCAGTTGGTTGGCCTGGGTTTTGAGCTGCTGGCCGGTCTCGCGCAACTGCTGCATCACCTCATCGTTGTGCAGCTCCTGCTGGACCTCCCGCTTGATGTCGTTGAAACCGCGCTTAAGTCGGTTCAGCCACAGGCTGCCGGTACGGATGGCCCCGGGCAGGCGCTCCGGCCCGATAACCAGGAGGCCCACCACGCCCACGAGCACCAGCTCGGCAAATCCGATATCGAACATTCAGGCGTTACTTGTCCTTGTCCGTTGCCGGCTCGCTCGGCTTCTCTGTACCGGCGTCTTTTTCGGCCCCGGTATCATCCTGCATGCTCTTGCGAAAGCCTTTTACCGCGCTGCCCAGGTCGGTGCCCAGGGTGCGCAGGCGCTTGGTCCCGAACAACATGATGACGATCGCGAGAATGATCAACAGTTGCCAGACGCTAATTCCACCAATTCCCATTTCTATCTCCTGCTAAGGTTGTCCTGATTGCGGTTTGCGCGCCCGGTTCAGTGCCCGGTCCGGCGCGCGGCCTTTTCCTCGATGCCCGAAGTCCCGAAGCGTGCGCGCAGGCACTCGGTGACCTCACTGATATCAACTTCCAGGTGAGACAGCATCACCATGCTGTGAAACCACAGGTCCGCGACCTCGCCGACCAGTTCGGTTCGCCCCTCACCGTTTTGCATGTCCTTGGCCGCGAGGATCACCTCGGTGGCCTCCTCGCCGATTTTCTCGAGGATCTTGTTCAGTCCACTGCGGTGCAGGCTGGCCACGTAAGATGTGTCCGGATCCGCCCCGCGGCGCTGCTGCAGGGTGGCGGCCAGCTGTTCCAGCACATCGCTCATGGTGTCTTCCCGTATATATCGCCGGGGGAGCGGACGACCTCGTCGGTGACCCTCCAGCCTTCCGGCTCCCGCTTTTTGAAGAAGCAGCTGCGGCGGCCCGTGTGGCAGGCGATTCCGCCAAGTTGCTCCACCTTCATCAATACCGTGTCTGCGTCGCAGTCGATACGCAGCTCCTTGAGTTTCTGCACGTGCCCCGATTCCTCGCCCTTACGCCAGATCGCCTGGCGCGATCGCGACCAGTAAATCGCCCGGCCTTCACTTATCGTGAGCTCCAGCGCCTCCCGGTTCATCCACGCAAGCATAAGCACCTCGCCGGTCTGCCAGTCCTGGGCAATAGCGGGCACGAGGCCTTGCTCGTTCCAGCGGATGTCATCTGTCAGGGTGCCGGGTTTGCTCATTGCACTGCTCTCTATGGCCGGACATTATGGCACAGGGCCGCTTCCGGCACATGTATTCAGCTGTCTCGCGGCCACAGCAGCGCGACGGCCAGTCCCCCCAGCAACCAGCTGACCAGTGGCGCATTGGCCAGTTGCTGCCAGGCGCCGGGGACAACGGTTACCGCTACCCCCAGGCAGGCAATTGCAGCCAGCAGCTGGCGCCGGTGGCGGCGGGTCTTGGCGGCGCTGCGCTCCTGTAGTTCCTCCACCTGCTGCTGTTGCTGGGCAAAGCGCATTTCCACGTCGCGGGATTGCTGCAGGTTATCCAGCATCACGTCCGGCAGCAGTGGCAGTTGTTCCAGCCATGACGGCGCCTGTCGCTGCAGGCGACGCAGGACCGACTGGGGAGAGTAGCGCTCCTGTACCCAGTCCTCCAGGAATGGCTTTGCGGTATCCCACAGGTTGAGTCCCGGATACAGCTGCCTGCCCAGGCCCTCGATGTTCAGCATCGTCTTTTGCAGGAGTACCAGCGAGGGCTGGATGTGCATGTCAAAGCGCCGGGCGGTCCTGAACAGGTAAATCAGCAACTGGCCGAATGAGATCTCGCCGATGGGGCGCTCAAACACCGGCTCGCACACCGCCCTCATGGCGGATTCGAAATCCTGCACCCGGGTCTGTGGCGGCACCCAGCCGCACTCGACGTGCAGCTGGGCGACCTCGCGGTAGTCGCGCTGGAAAATACTGAGCAGGTTGCGGGCGAGATAGTACTGGTCGGAATCGCTGAGGCTGCCGATGATGGCGCAGTCTACCGCGATATAGGTGGGGTCTGCGGGGTCGGTGGCATCGACAAAAATATTGCCCGGGTGCATGTCGGCGTGGAAAAAACTGTCGCGAAATACCTGGGTGAAAAATATTTCCACACCCCGTTCGGCGAGCAGCTTCAGGTCTGTGCCCCGGGCCTCCAGTGCCGCCATATCGGTAACGGGAATGCCCGATATCCGCTCCATGACGAATACGTTGCGGCAGGTGTAATCCCAGTAAACCTGTGGGACATAGACGAGCTTGCTGTCTTCGAAGTTGCGCCGCAGCTGGCAGGCATTGGCCGCCTCGCGCCCGAGGTCCAGCTCGTCGAGGATGATGAATTCGTAGTCCGTCACCACCTCCACCGGGCGCAGGCGCCTGCCGTCCGGTACATACCTGGCCACCAGTTTTGCCAGGGAGAACATCAGGGCGAGATCCTGGCGAATGATCGGCTCGATATCCGGCCTGATCACCTTGACGACCACGCTCTCGCCGCTGTGCAGGGTGGCGGCGTGTACCTGGGCTACCGAGGCTGACGCCATGGGCTTCGGGTCGAAACTGGCGAACAGCTCCGCTATCGGCTTGCCCAGGCCTTTTTCGATGATGGCGATGGATTGCTGCTCGGGGAAAGGCGGCACATCGTCCTGCAGCTTGGCCAACTCGTCGGCGATGTCGGTAGGCAGCAGGTCGCGCCGGGTCGACAGCATCTGCCCGAACTTGATAAAGACGGGACCCAGCTCTTCGAGTGCCTTGCGCAGCCTGACTCCCCGGGGTAATGCCGGTGCCCGCTGCAGGCGCCAGGGAGACAGTGCCAGCGCGGTTCGCGCGACCGGGCCCAGGGCGTCGCTGTCGACGAATTCGTCCAGCCGGTAGCGACCGATGGTACGAAAAATGGTGACCAGGCGGCTTACGCGGGACATGGTGGCGACCGGGTCACTGGCGCAGCTGCTGCAGGCGTTTGCGCAGGCGTCGGGCGCGGGATTCCAGTCGATCCACCCGCAGGCCCAGTTGCTGCACGTCGCGGTAAAAGTCCTCCAGCTCCAGGCGAGGCGGGCTGAGGCGGGCCTCCTCGTGGATAAACTCCTCCAGCTGCCGTCCGAGACTACTGGACGCCTGCCTGCCCCAGCCGTGTGCGCCGCGCAGCAATTGTGCCAGCTGGTGGCCGCCCACATCGCCGAGAACGTCTACCAGGGGTGCTTCCCAGTCGATATCCAGGGCGGAAATAATCTTCTGCAGTTCTATCAGGGGGCCACTGTCGCCCTTGAGTTCCAGTTTGCCGTTGATCAGGGCGGCGGTCGGGTCCGCGGCGGTGGCCAGCTCGGCGAAGTCCGAGGCCACTCCCTGCACGCTGGTGGTCACCGGCCCGTCGTAGAAGCCCATCAGGCGGACGCGACCGTCCCCCGGCTGCAGGTACACATCCAGTGGGGGCGAGGTGCAGTGCAGGGCGAAGACGCAGTCCGCCAGCTTGCCCAGGCGTTTCCTTCCCGCCGGAGCCAGCTCGAGTGCCTGGTTGACCACCCGTTCCACCGCCGCGATGACGGCCGTGTACAGGGTGGGATCGATTGGTGTGGTCATCGCTTGTGCCGGCTGCGTCAGGCCTTGACGCCTTTATGCAGGGCCACGACCCCCCCGGTCATATTGTGGTATTCGCATTTGCTGAAGCCCGCGTCTTCCATCATGTCCTTCAGGGTTTCCTGGTCGGGGTGCATGCGAATGGATTCTGCCAGGTACTGGTAACTGTCGGCGTCGTTGGCCACCAGTCGTCCCATCAGGGGCAGCACCCGGAAGGAGTAGGTGTCGTAGGCCTTGCTCAACAGCGGGTTAGCCGGCTTGGAAAACTCCAGCACCAGCAGGCGCCCACCGGGCTTCAATACCCGCAGCATGGAACGCAGCGCCGCATCCTTGTCGGTCACATTGCGCAGGCCGAAGGCGATCGTGACGCAGTCGAAGCTGTCGTCCGGGAACGGCAGGCACTGGGCGTCCGCCTGGACAAACTCGAGGTTGCCCAGGCGGCCATTGTCGAGCAGTTTGTCCCGGCCAACCTTCAGCATCGAGTCGTTGATGTCGGCCAGCACAACCCGGCCTTCGGGGCCGACGATATCGGCAAAGCGGGCGGCGAGGTCACCTGTTCCGCCGGCGATATCCAGCACGGCGTTGCCGCTGCGCACGCCGCTCAACTCGATCGTGAAGCGCTTCCAGACACGGTGGATGCCGCCGGACATCAGGTCGTTCATCAGGTCGTAGCGGGACGCCACGGAGTGGAACACGTCGGCCACGAGCCCCGCCTTGGCCTGGGTATCGACTTCCTTGAAACCGAAATGTGTGGTGTCTTTGTCGCTCATGGGGTCTGCGCCCTCCCGCTTTTTGACGGCTTATTGTAGCGCGATGTGGCCCTGCGGTCAGGTTGGTTCTCGGCAGGCCCCTAGGGCTGGAAGTGGATGACCTGGACGTCCGGGTCGCGGCTGGCACCGGCCTGCTCCAGCCGGTCGAGATACTGCTGCCAGAGCCGGGGCTTTTCGGTGCACAGCTCGTAGAGGTAATCCCAGGAATACAGTCCCGTGTCGTGGCCGTCATCGAAGACCAGCTGGACGGCATAACGGCCCACCGGTTTGATGGCGTCGATGCCGACCTTGAGTTTACCGGTTTGCAGGACTTCCTGGCCGGCGCCATGGCCCCGGACCTCCGCCGAGGGGGAATAGACCCGCAGGTATTCGCAGGACAGCGAATAGCGTTCGCCGTCCGGGTACTCCAGCTCCAGCTCCCGCGAGCGCTTGTGCAGCTTGATGCCCAGGGGTCTTTTGTCTGTAGCCGGCATCGCGGTGCGCTACAGAATGAAGCGGGACAGGTCATCGTCCGCGCTCAGGGCTTTCAACTGCCCGTCCACATAGGCTGCGTCCACGCGCAGCGGTTCGGCGTTCAGGCCGCTGTCCGCCGCGGTGAAGGAGCTTTCTTCCAGCAGGCGCTCCATTACCGTGTGCAGTCGGCGTGCGCCGATATTCTCGGTTTTCTCATTGACCTGCCATGCGGTCTCGGCAATCCGGCGCAGGCCGTCGGCGGTAAACTCCACCTGTAGCCCTTCGGTTGCCAGCAGGGCCTGGTATTGCTCGGTGAGAGATGCATCTGGCTCGGTGAGAATGCGCTCGAAATCATCCGGTGTCAGGGCGGACAGTTCCACCCTGATAGGCAGGCGACCCTGCAGCTCCGGGATGAGATCGGAAGGGCGGGCCAGGTGAAAGGCGCCGGAGGCGATGAACAGGATGTGATCGGTCTTGATCATGCCGTGTTTGGTGCTCACCGTGGAGCCCTCGATCAGCGGCAACAGGTCGCGCTGTACGCCCTCGCGCGACACATCCGCGCCCGCGCCCTCGCTGCGTTTGGCCACCTTGTCGAGCTCGTCGATAAAGACGATGCCATTTTGTTCCGCCGCGCTCACGGCCTTCTGTTTCAGTTCGTCCTCGTTGACCATTTTCGCCGCCTCTTCCTCACACAGGGCCTCGAAGGCGGTTTTGATCGGCATTTTCCGGGTTTTTTCCTGCTGTCTCGACATATTGGAAAACATGCTCTGCAGCTGGTTGGTCATCTCCTCCATCCCCGGGGGGGCCATGATTTCGAACGCGGCGGCGCGAGAACTGATGCTGACCTCTATCTCCTTCTCATCCAGTTCCCCCTCACGCAGCTTTTTGCGCAGCAGCTGGCGCGTGCCGGCGCCGGACTCTCCGTCGGCATTGCGGGCCGGCGGCAGCAGGATATCGAGGATCCTCTCCTCGGCCATCTCCTCGGCGCGAAAGCGCACCCGCGTCATCTCCTGCTCCCGCAGCATCTTGATCGACACGTCGACGAGGTCCCGCACAATGGAGTCGACGTCGCGACCGACGTAGCCCACTTCGGTGAACTTGGTGGCCTCCACCTTGACGAAGGGAGCATTCGCCAGTTTCGCCAGGCGTCGGGCAATTTCGGTTTTGCCCACGCCGGTGGGTCCTATCATGAGGATATTCTTGGGTGTGATCTCCGCCCGCAGTTCCTCCGGCAGCTGCATCCGGCGCCAGCGGTTGCGCAGGGCGATCGCCACGGCGCGCTTGGCCTCGTCCTGGCCAATGATGTGCTTGTCCAGTTCATGGACAATCTCGCGGGGGGTCATATCGGACATGGCCTAAAAATCCAGTTGTTCTATGGTGCGGTTATGGTTGGTGTAGATACAGATGTCACCGGCAATACCGAGGCCTTTTTCCACTATGCTGCGGGCATCGAGTTCGGTGTTGTCGAGCAGCGCCCTGGCCGCTGCCTGGGCAAAGGGACCACCGGAGCCGATTGCGATCAGGTTGTCTTCGGGCTCGATGACGTCGCCGTTACCGGTAATGATAAGTGAAGTGCTCTTGTCGGCTACCGCCAGTAGTGCTTCCAGCCGGCGCAGGGCGCGTTCGGTACGCCAGGCCTTGGCCAGCTCTACCGCCGCGCGAACCAGGTGGCCCTGGTGCTTGTCCAGCTGGGCCTCGAACAGTTCAAAAAGGGTAAACGCATCCGCCGTACCCCCGGCGAAGCCGGCCAGGACCTGGTCCTTGTGCAGGCGCCGAACCTTGCGCGCGTTGCCTTTCATGACGGTATTGCCCATGGACACCTGGCCGTCCCCACCGATCACGACGCTGTTGCCGCGACGTACCGAGAGAATGGTTGTACCTCTGAATTGCTCCACGCTGCATCTCCTGCCCCGGGCGTTGATGAACTCAGGACGATGCTGGTAATTGCCGGCTCCCACACACCCTGATCTGGCTGTTATGGGGGTCGGCCCCGGGAATTCAAGGTTCCATGGTTACAAATCAGGGTGTTCCGCGCTTGAGCAGGAGGGTGTCTATGTCCTGCGCGGCGGTGAGGCTGCGGGCACGGGTCATTTGCGCGTGGGAGCTGAAGGGGCCCAGGTAGACCCGGAACCAGCGCCCGTTGTCACTGTTGGTTTCTTCCACCTTGGGTTCAAGCCCCAGCAACAGCAGCTCTGCCCGGCGCCGGTCCGCATCCTCGCGCTGGCGGAATGAGCCCGCCTGCAGCAGGTAGGACTCTCCCGCGACACCTGAGGGTGGGCTGGTAACTTCTGCCGGCTCGACGGGGCCGTCGATGGTCTGCTGGGGCAGCATGGTGTAAAAGTCGAAGCGTGGCTTGGGCGGTTCCGCCGGCACCGCGGTGGTGGCCGCGGCCTCCGGCGCGGGGCCGGGCTCCGGACCGTCGGCTGCGGGCATGGTCCCCAGGTACAGCAGGAAGCTCAGGAAAACACCGCTGAGGAGGCCTGCAAAGTAGCTGCGCCAGGCGCTCCCGGGGCGGCTGTCCCGCGAGCTTCTGGCGGACCCTTCCCGACGGTGCTGCGGCGCCTGTTTGCGCGCCGGCGCCTTCGAGCCTGTTTTGCGTGTCTTGGCGTAGTCCCGTGCCATGGATTACATCGTCTCCGGTGCGGACACGCCCAGCAGGTCGAGGCCGTTCGCGATCACCTGGCGTACGGCCTCTGACAGGGCGACCCGGGCATTGCGCAGGGCAGGCTCGTCCACCAGCACCTTGTGCGCGTTGTAGCAGGTGTGAAAATCCCCGGCCAGTTCCCGCAGGTAGGTGGCAACCGTGTGGGGTTCGCTGGCCTCGGCCGCGCCGGCAACCACTTCCGGGTATCGATCCAGCTGGCGCAGCAGGGCCTTTTCATGCTCCTCGGTCAACTCGTCGAGGTTGGCCAGGCCCGCCTGTACGTTCCATTCCCAGCCCTGCTCGACCATTTTACGCATCACGCTGCAGGCCCGGGCGTGGGCATACTGGATGTAATACACCGGGTTGTCGTTGCTCTGTGACAGCGCCAGATTGATATCGAAGGTCAGCTGGGAGCTGGCCGCGCGCGCCGTGAGGAAGAAGCGGGTAGCGTCACAGCCCACCTCGTCAATCAGGTCGCGCAGGGTGACATAACTGCCCGCGCGCTTGGACAGCTTGACCTCCTCGCCATCGCGCATGACCGTTACCATCTGGTGCAGGACGTAATCCGGCCAGCCCTCGGGGATGCCGGATTCCAGGGCCTGCAGACCCGCCCGCACCCGGGTTACGGTGCTGTGATGGTCGGCGCCCTGCTCGTTGATGACCCGCTCGAAGCCGCGTTTCCACTTGTTCAGGTGATAGGCCACATCCGGCAGGAAGTAGGTATAACCACCTTCACTCTTGCGCATGACCCGGTCCTTGTCATCGCCGAAATCGGTTGTTCGCAGCCACAGGGCGCCGTCTTTTTCGTAGGTGTGCCCACGCTCGACAAGGCGCTGGACAGTCGCTTCCACCTCGCCGTCCTCATAGAGAGAGGATTCGAGGAAGTAATTGTCGAAGTGTACGGCGAAGGCCTGCAGGTCCAGGTCCTGCTCGCGGCGCAGGTAGGCGACCGCAAAGCGGCGGATATCCTCCAGGTCCTCGGGGTCTGCGGCGCTGCTGACATGCTGGTCCGTCGCGTCGACCCGGTCGCCGCGCAGGTAGGCCCGGGCCACCTCCTCGATGTAGTCACCCCGGTAGCCATCGGCGGGCCAGCCGGGATCCTCGGGTCCCACACCCTTGCATCGCGCCTGTACCGACAGGGCCAGGTTGCTGATTTGCTGGCCCGCGTCGTTGTAATAGAACTCCCGGGTCACGTCCCAGCCGGTGGCCTGCAACAGGCGGCAGATACTGTCCCCCACCGCCGCGCCACGGCCATGACCCACGTGCAACGGCCCGGTCGGGTTGGCGGACACGTACTCCACCTGCACTTTGCGACCCGCTCCGGTGACCGTCGTGCCGAATGCGGCACCCTGTTCCAGGATGCGCCGGATAACCGCCTGGCTGCTGGCTTCCGAAAGGAAAAAGTTGATGAACCCGGGACCGGCGATCTCGGTGCGTGCAACGAAAGCGGCGTCGGGGAGGGCCCGGCAGATCAGCTCGGCCAGGTCCCGCGGCTTTTTGCCTGCCGCCTTGGCCAGGCCAAGGGCGACATTGGTGGCCAGGTCACCGTGGTCCGGGTCGCGGGTGCGCTCGATCTGCACCCGGGTTGGCGTATCGCCGGGTAAGTGGCCCTGATCCACCAGCTCTTGCAGTGCCTGGAGGATGAGCTGGGTAAGTTGTTCCTTCATTGCGAGGGGATATACCTGAATTACTTCAATAGGTTACCGGGCCTGCCGGGCCCGTTGGCTGGCCATTATCCTTATAAGTGCCCACCGTGGCTAGTGACCAGGCGCCGGGGACTCGCCCGTGTCGGCGTGCAGGGGCAGGGGCGTCACTAGTACAAATCCAGCGGATCGACATCGATCGACCATTTCAGGCCGCGCCGCGCCGGGACATTCTCGGCCCGGGCGACCAGCAGGCCCGCGGCCAGTTGGGCGACCCTGCGATCCGGCGCCAGCAGGATAAGCTGGCAGCGGTACATACCCGCCCGCCGTTGCATGGGCGCCGGCAGTGGTCCGATCAGCCTGGCGCCGGCCGGTAATGCCTGCTCGACCTGGCTGCGCACGGTCTGCAGAAATTCTTCGCCCAGGGCGACATCGCTGCAATCCGAGCGCAGGATCACGAGCTGGCCCGCGGGGGGCATTCCGGCTGCCTGCCGTTCGGCCAGTATCGCCCTGGCCTGGTCGGCATAATCCACGTTCAGCATCGCCTGCAGGGCCGGGTGGTCGGGGTAGTGGGTTTGCACCAGGACCTCACCGGGCTGTTCAGCCCGGCCCGCCCGGCCAGCCACCTGGGTCAGGAGCTGGGCCATCCTCTCCTGGCCGCGAAAATCCGCACTGAACAGCAGTGCATCGGCATCGATCACCGCCACCAGGCTCACAGCGGGAAAGTGGTGGCCCTTGGTCAGCATTTGCGTGCCCAGCAGGATTCCCGGTTCGCCCCGGTTGATGAGGCTGACCAGGTCGCGCATCGCGTGCCGGGCCTGCATGGAGTCGCTGTCTACCCGAAATACGGGCCACCGGGCGAATCGCTGGCGCAGGAACTCCTCGGTCTGCTCGGTACCCAGCCCGGCGGTTATCAGACTGCCGCCGTGGCACTGGGGGCATCGCTGCGGCATCTGTTTGCCGGCACCGCAGTGGTGGCAGCGCAACTGCCCGAGACGGCGATGGACTGTGAGCCTGGCATCGCAGGCGCTGCACTGGGCTACCCAGCCGCAATCATGGCATTGCAGGGTGGGTGCGTAACCGCGCCGGTTCAGGAACAGCAGTACCTGCTGTCGCGCCTGCAGGGTGTCCTCGACGGCGCTGAGCAGCGCGGTGGAGAGCCCCGCCTGCAGCTCTTGCCGGCGCACATCGATTGCCCTGATGCTCGGCAAGGAACTGCTGCCGGCGCGCTGGCGCAGGCGGTGCAGCTGATAGCGCCCGGCTGTCGCGTTATGGAGGCTCTCCAGCGACGGCGTGGCGCTACCCAGCAGGACCGGGCAGCCTTCCAGTTGGCCGCGCTTTACCGCCACGTCGCGGGCAGAATAACGAAAACCGTCCTGTTGTTTATAGGAGCCATCGTGTTCCTCGTCGACGATAAGCAGGCCCGGTGTTCGCAGCGGCGTAAATATGGCAGATCGGGTGCCGATCACGATATCCGCGCTGCCGTCCCTTGCCGCCTCCCAGGCGCGATAGCGCTCGGCCTCGCCAAGGCCGGAGTGAAGGATCACTATGTTGGCGGCGAAGCGCTGGCTGAACCGCTCGAGGGTTTGTGGCGTCAGCCCGATTTCAGGGATGAGCACCAGCGCCTGTCTGCCCCGCTCGAGGCAGTCGGCGATGAGCTGCAGGTAGACCTCGGTTTTGCCGCTGCCCGTCACGCCCTCGAGCAGGTGGCAGCTGAAGCCCTCCCGTGCCTGCAACAGCGCAGCCAGTGCATCGGCCTGTTCGGGATTGAGCGACAGTCCCGGCCGGCTGGTGGGGGCAGTGGGCTGGTGCGCCACGGTACACTGCTCCACCAGCTCCTTGTCCGCCAGGCTGCGCAGTACCGCCGGGCTGATTCCCCGCTTCCGGAACAGGTCGTTGGCGACTGCCGGCGCCGCCTGCAGCAGCGCCAGCGCCTCGGCCTGGCGCGGCGAACGGGACAGCGCTCCCGGCGGCAGGCCCATCCCGCGACTGGTCAGTCGCCAGCCGGGACTGCCACCCGCCCGGTGAGGCTTGCCCTGGCGGAGGGCGGCGGGAAAAGCGGCGGCAAACACCTCGCCGGGTGGGTGCTGGTAGTAGCGCGCGGCCCAGTCACATAATTGCAGCAGGGTGGCAGGTACCAGTGGCGTATCATCCAGGACCGCATCCGCATGCTTGAGCGCGGATTCCGGCAGCTCGCTGTGCTCGCATACCTGGACCAGGTAGCCGGTGACCGTGCGAGAGCCGAAAGGCACCTTCAGGCGCAGGCCGGGTTGCAGGGTCTTCACTGCGGCCGCGCTCATTTCCCTGGGGGGCAGGTAATCGAACAGTCGACGCAGGGGTGAGGCGATGGCGAGGCGAAGTACGGACATTGCGCCCCTTTCCGGGCTGGCTGTGGATGGCAGGCGGCCAGTGTATCAAATCGGGGTGGGAATATCGGCCGCGGATGAGCCGGCAGGGGGTTCGCGCCCGCCGCCACAGGGCAGACAATGCCTATTGCTTCTACCCCCACGTCTGGTAAGATGCCCGGCTATTTTTTGGTGCGGTGCCCGACAGGGATCGGGTGGCGGCGCCTATAACGAGGAGTGACATTATGAAAGCAGATATCCATCCCAAGTACGAGGCTGTGACGGCAACATGCAGCTGCGGCAACCAGGTTGTGACCCGTTCGACCCTTTGTGAAGACCTCCAGATCGACGTGTGCTCCGAGTGCCACCCGTTCTTTACCGGTAAGCAGAAGGTGATGGATACCGGTGGCCGTGTCGACCGCTTCAACAAGCGTTTCGGCAGCCGCGGCACCAAGCGCTAGCTGCCGGGCGCATTGCGCCCGTTTTGCATCGCAAAAAAGCCGGACCCGCAATGGTCCGGTTTTTTTTGGGGTTGTTGAAAACCCTGGGGGGCCGCAATTTGTCGCCTTGTTACCCGACGCCCTTTTCTATATCCTTTCGGACCTTTTCCACAAGTGAAACTCATGCCCAAGGATTTCAAGCAGGCTGCGCTGGATTATCACTCGAACCCGATCCCGGGCAAGATCAGCGTGGAGCTTACCAAACCGGCTGAAACCCAGCTCGACCTGGCGCTGGCCTACAGCCCGGGTGTCGCCGAGCCCTGCCGGGAAATCTTCGCAGACTGCGAGAACGCCTACCGCTATACCGGTAAGGGTAATCTGGTCGCCGTAATCAGCAACGGCACCGCCGTACTAGGACTCGGTAATCTCGGCTCTCTCGCCAGCAAGCCGGTAATGGAGGGCAAGGCGCTGCTGTTCAAGCGCTTTGCCGGTATCAACTCGATTGATATAGAGGTCAATACCGAGGATTCCGCCGAATTCATAACAACCGTGGCGTTGATAGCCGATACCTTTGGCGGCATCAACCTGGAAGACATCAAGGCGCCGGAGTGTTTTGAAATAGAAGCCGCGCTCTCAGAGCGCTGCGCCATACCCATCTTTCACGACGACCAGCACGGCACGGCCATCGTCACCGCTGCAGGCCTGTTGAACGCCCTCGAGGTGCAGGGCAAACGGCTGGAAGAGGCGGTGATTACCTGCCTCGGTGCCGGCGCTGCCGCGATAGCCTGCATGCGCCTCCTGGTCAGCCTCGGAGCCAGGCGTGAAAACATATACATGCTGGACCGCCGCGGGGTCATTTACGCCGGACGTGAGGGCGTCAACGCCTACAAACAGGAATTCGCCAACCAGACCAACAAGCGCAGTCTCTCCGATGCCATCAAGGGCGCGGATGTGTTCATTGGCCTGTCCGGGGCGGACTTGCTCAGTGCCGACATGCTGCTGTCAATGGCCGACCGCCCGGTTGTTTTTGCCTGCTCCAATCCCGACCCGGAAATAAAGCCCGAGATTGCGCGCGCCACCCGTGATGACGTGATCATCGCAACCGGCAGGTCGGATTATCCCAACCAGGTCAACAACGTGCTCGGCTTCCCGTTTATTTTCAGGGGCGCGCTGGATGTGCGGGCGTCCCGCATCAACGAGGAGATGAAAATTGCAGCGGTACACGCCCTGTGTGAGCTGACTCGCCTGCCTGTGCCCCCGGAAGTCTTGACTGCCTGCGGTGTCGAATCGCTTTCCTTTGGGCCGGAATATATTATTCCCAAGCCGGTGGATCATCGCCTGCTTCAGCTGGTCGCACCCGCTGTCGCACGGGCCGCTGTCGACAGCGGTGTTGCCCGGATCCCCTACCCCGACGACTACTCACCCGGCGCCTGACCCGGGGCAACTGCCCGGGCGCGCGGATTCTCCGGTCGTCTCCTAGAAAATATCCCGCAGCAGGTCATCGGTGCCCCCGCTGCCCTCGCCGGGGCTGGTTGCACCTCCCGCTCTGGAGGGTACATTTTCCTGCAGAAAATACTCGAAGATCGCATTGCTCTGCCCCGGGCTTGCCAGCAGGCCGGTGTCGGGGTCGATCCGCACGCTGACGAGACCGGGGGGTAGCGGCCTTTGCTTGACCGGGCTGTCCCGCAGCGCTTCCCGCATGAAGTCGATCCAGATCGGCAGCGCCGCGGTGCCGCCGAACTCACGCCGTCCCAGCGGTGTGTAGCCATCGAACCCCACCCAGGTTGAAGTGACCACATCGCTGTTGTAACCAGAGAACCATACGTCCATGGGACCATTGGTGGTTCCGGTCTTGCCGGCTATGTCGCTGCGCTCCAGCACCAGGGCCTTGCGACCGGTACCTTTGGTGATGACGTCCTTCAGGATGCTGTCGATAATAAAATTGACCCGGGCGTCCATGATGCGCGGCGCAGGTGGCGGTTCGTCCTGGTTCTCGCCACCGTCGGCGAGGATCTGCTCCATGCTGGGTTCTGCTGATGCCGGGTCCCGGGCGGGAGCGTCTTCGCAACTGCGGCATACGGTCAGTGGCCTCGCCTTGTATATTTCCTCCCCGTCGATGTCCTCTATCCGGTCGATCAGGTAAGGTTCGATGTGATAACCGCCATTGGCCAGTACCGCGTAAGCCGCCGCGACGTCAATTACGCTCATCACATGGGTGCCGAGCGCAAGCGACAGGTCCCTGGGAAAATCGGAGGTGTCGAAGCCGAAGCGGGTCATGTAGTCGAGCAACCTGTCCACCCCCAGCTGCTGCAGCAGGCGGATGGACACCAGATTGCGTGATTTTGTCAGGGCCCAGCGCAGGCGCGTGGGGCCATAGAATTTGCCTTCATCGTTTTCCGGCCGCCACATGCCCTCATCGAGAGAGCTGTCCTCGACCACGACCGGCGCGTCATTGATGATGCTGGCAGCAGTGAAGCCCGACTCCAGGGCTGCACTATAAAGGAAGGGCTTGAAGTTCGAACCCGGTTGGCGCAGGGCCTGGGTGGCCCGATTGAACTTGCTCAGTTCGAAGCCTATGCCACCGACGATGCTGATGATGGCGCCGTCATCGGGGTGCAGGGACACCAGAGCTGCCTGTGCCGCCGGGACCTGGCTGAGAAACCAGCCTTCGTTCACCTCTTCCTCTTCTCCTTCTTCCTTTACGTTGCGGGTCACACGGATCAGGTCGCCGATGGCGAGCACATCTGCTGGGGTTTTTGGCCGGGGCCCGACCGCGTTCTCGTTCAGGTAGGGTGATGCATGGTTGATGCCGTTCTCCCATGGCACCGAGCCGCGGCTGCCATCGGCAAACAGGATAGCCACCTGGTCCTCGCCTACCTCGGTCACCACCGCGGGGGTAAGGTCCGCGATCACGGCCGTCTGGCCGAGGGCGTCCAGCCACGCCTGTTCAGCATCGGCGGCGTTGTCCCCGGGGGGCAGTTTCTGTTCCGGACCGCGGTAGCCATGTCTGTCGTCGTAGGTAAGCAGGCCATTGATTACAGCCTCGCGCGCCACCTCCTGTAGCCTGCTGTTGATGGTGGTGTAGACGTGGAAGCCATCGTTATAGGCAGCCATACCGTATCGGTCCAGCATTTCCTGGCGAACCATCTCGGCCGCGTAATGGGCGGAGAAGCTCAGCTGCTCATCGTGGTGCTTCGCTGTATCGGCTTCTGCTACAGCAGCGCTGTACTGTGCCTGGTCGATATAGCCGAGATCGCGCATGCGGCCCAGAATCCAGTCGCGACGTTGTTTGCCAGCGACGGGTCCGCTGATCGGGTTGTTGCGTGAAGGCGCTTTGGGTATGCCCGCCAGCATGGCGTACTGGGCGAGGTCCAGCTCGCCGATGCTTTTGCCGTAATAGACTTTCGATGCCGCTTCAAAACCGTAGGCCCGGTGCCCGAGGAAAACACGGTTGAAATATAATTCAAAGATTTCGCGCTTATCCAGGGCCCGTTCGATTTCGATAGCCAGCAGGATCTCGTTGAATTTGCGCATGAAGGTGCGTTCCTGGGACAGGAAGTAATTCCTGGCGACCTGCATTGTCAGGGTACTGCCGCCGGAACCTTTCTCTCCTGTCAGCACCAGCTCCGATACGGCCCGGAACAGGCCTGCAAAGTCGATCCCGGAATGACGGAAGAAGCTGGCATCCTCGGCTGCCAGCAGGGCTTCGATAAACTGCGGGGGAATTTCGTCAAAGGGCAACGGGCTGCGTTTCTGTTCGCCGAACTGGCCGATCAAAAAGCCATCACGGGTGTAAACCCGCATCGGTGTCTGCAGTTTTACGTCGCGCAGGGTAGCGACGTCCGGCAAGTTCGGACTGAGATACAGATAGACACCTGCCAACAGCCACAAAGCTCCGAAAAGTCCAAATAATGAAAGACGAAAAAGGGCGCGTAGGATTATCATTTATCCCTTATCAAACAGTGGCTTGTATCGGTTCAAAGAAGCAGCGGGGCCGGGCGTTTGGTAATTATATGCTTTTTTTCAGTTTTGATATATTTAGGTCTGTGTTATATCTAATCATTAATGTAGCTACACATAAAAATATCCTAAGTTAGTGATACTGATAGGGAAAAAACGTGTTCGGGCGAATGGGGAAGAGAAAAGCAACGCCAGTTCTGGGGCTGGACGTTAGTTCGACTACCGTCAAGCTGCTGGAATTGAGCTATTCGGGGGACCGCTATCGCGTAGAGAGTTACGCGGTAAGTTCGTTGCCGCAAGATGCGGTGATAGAGAAGAATGTCAACGATGTTGACGGTGTGGCGAACGCCATCCGCAGCGTCGTGGCCCAGTCCAGGACCAAGCTGAAAACGGTTGCTGCTGCGGTCGCGGGTTCGTCTGTTATTACCAAGATGATCGACATGCCGCAGGGCCTGAGCGAGGATGAGATGGAAACCCAGCTCACCCTCGAGGCAGACCAGTACATTCCCTACCCTCTCGAAGAGGTCTCCATTGACTTCGAGGTCCAGGGCCCCTCCCCCGAGCGCAACAATATGGTCGAGGTACTGTTGGCGGCCTGCCGCCGGGAAACCATCGATACCCGGGTCGAGGCAATCGAGGGCGCCGAACTGGTGCCGCGGATCATGGATGTCGAGGCATATGCCATGGAACGCGCCTTCTCACTGGTCCAGCACCAGTTGGAACTGGACGAAGAGAGCACCGTGGCGGTGGTGGACATCGGCGCAACGATGACCACCCTGAGTGTCTTGAGCAATGGCCAGACTATATATACGCGTGAACAGCTGTTCGGGGGCAAGCAGCTTACCGATGAGATCATGCGCCGTTACGGCTTGCCTCTTGAGGAGGCGGGACTCGCCAAGAAGCAGGGCGGCCTGCCGGACGATTACGAGCCCGAGGTGCTTGAGCCTTTCAAGGAAGCGGTGGTGCAACAGGTCGCTCGCTCGCTGCAGTTTTTCTTTTCATCAAGCCAGTACAACGATGTCGACTACATCATCCTCGCAGGCGGCGTTTCCTCGATGGAAGGACTGGCCGAACTGGTCCAGGACAAGCTCGGCACACCGGCGACCGTGGCGAATCCCTTCGCCAATATGTCAATCTCACCCAAGGTCAATGCCGTCGCCCTGAGCAGCGACGCGCCGGCGATGATGATCGCCTGTGGCCTGGCCTTACGGAGCTTTAACTAATGGCACAGATTAACCTACTGCCATGGCGGGAAGAGCGACGGCAGGAGCTCAAGAAAGAGTTTCTTATCACGACCGGCCTGGTGATTGCACTGGCGGTGGGCCTGGTATTCCTGGCCGACCGCGTGGTCGTCGGCCAGATCCAGCACCAGAAAGCGCGCAACCAGTACCTGGCAGACAACATCAAGATTCTTGATGCGCAGGTGGCCGAGATCCGGGAGTTGCAGAAGAAACGCAACCAGCTGCTGGACAGGATGCGCGTCATTCAGGAGCTGCAGGGCAACCGCCCGATTATCGTGCGGGTGCTGGACCAGCTGGTCCGCACGGTGCCCGATGGTGTGTTCTACACGAATCTGCAAACCAAAGACAAAACCATCACGATTAACGGGGTTGCCGAATCAAACAACAGGGTTTCCAGCCTGATGCGTCGCCTGGACGCCTCCGAGTGGCTGGCCAACCCCAATCTCGATGCGGTGAAAGCGGCGCCGGAGTTCGGGGATCAGGCCAACACCTTCAGGTTGACGGTGCAGATTGAGGCGCCGGCTTCAGAAAACAAGTCAGGGGAGGGTTGAGCGGTGGCATTTGAAGATACCATGCGCTCGCTGCGCGAGTTTGATGTAAACAGCCTTGATTTCGACAATGTCGGCTCCTGGCCGGTCCCGGTAAAACTGTTTATCTGGTCGGTTTTGCTGATGGCCGTGCTCGCGGCGGGATACTACTACCATGTCGAGGATCTGCAGATCCAGCTTGCCAAGGTGGAAAAAGAGGAAGTCGAACTAAAGAAGGACTTCGAGAAAAAAGCGTTTCAGGCCGCCAACCTGGAGGCTTATCGGCAGCAGATGGTGGAAATGGAGGAGTCCTTCGGCGCACTGGTCAGTCAGCTGCCCAGCGATACCGAGGTTCCCGGGCTACTTGAGGACATAACCAACAAGGGCCTGCTTAACGGGCTGGAAATAGCAAGCATTGACCTGCAGAAGGAAACTGCCCGGGAATTCTATGTTGAGCTGCCGATAGCGATTAACGCCTCCGGTTCCTACCATGACCTGGGTGCCTTTATCAGTGGCATGGCCGGCTTGCCGCGGATTGTAACCCTGCACGACTTTACCATCAGTGCACAAGGCAACGATGCCAACCACCTGCGGATGAATATCGTGGCCAAGACATATCGCTACAAGGATGGGGATGCCTAGTTATGACAAGCTTTCCCCGTACACTGGTAGCGGTCTTGTCCCTGGGAACCCTCTTGAGTGGCTGTGCCAAAGAGAGTTTTTCAGATCTCGATGAGTTTATGGCGTCCAAGCGTGATCGCCCCGGCGGTGTCATAGCGCCGATACCGACCTTCAAGGCCTATGAGGCGTTTTCCTACAGTGCGACCACACTGCGCAGCCCCTTTGACCGGCCGGTAGAGGTCCGGGAAATTGCCCAGCTGCAGGCGATCAGTGCGGTCAAGCCTGACGAGAACCGGGCTAAGGAGTTCCTGGAGCAGTACACATTCGACTCGCTGCGGATGGTGGGCACTCTGGAGCGCGATGGCGTCAACTGGACCCTGATCGGCGATCCTGAAGGCGGGGTCCATCGGGTGACCATGGGTAACTACCTCGGCCGTCATCACGGCAAGATCGTTGAAATGACCGACAGTTACATCGGGGTCGTAGAGATAGTGAGTGACGGCACCGAGGATGGATGGGTGGAGCGCCCACGTACAATCAAACTAAGTGGCGTATAAGCCAGGGTCATGGGTGATAACCATGTCAAGTAAAAAACAAAATCTGGGGACGAAGGCCGTGGGGATAGCAAAAGTAAACATCGGGAAGAGCCTGCTTGCAGCTGTTGGTGGCCTGGTGGGGGTTTTATTAGCCGGGGCGGTGCATGCCACGGCTACCATCGAGAATATCGAATTCAGCGCCAGGCCGGGCAGCAAGTTTGAAATCCGTCTGGACTTCGATGAAGCGCCACCGGAAATGAAGTCCTACACCATCGAGAAACCCGCCCGTATAGCCATCGACTTCGCCGATACCGCCAGCGGCCTCGAGCGCAAGCGCTATTCGCTCCCCTATGGCAATGCTACCGGAGTTGTTGTGCTCGAGTCCGGCGGTCGCACCCGCATGGTTGTCAACCTGGTTAAGGTAGTGCCTTATGAAACCCGCGTTGACGGCAACAGTCTGTATGTCGTTGTGGGCCAGGAAAACAGCGGTGATTATGTCAAGCAGGGGTCAGATCCCTATCAGCTGAAAACCGCCGTAGTGCCGGTCACCGACGTGGCTTCGGAAATCACCGACCTGCAGTTCCAGCGGACTTCCAGCGGGGAGGGTCGCCTGACTCTTGAGCTGACAAATCCCTCGGTGGACGTGAACGTCTTCAGTGAAGCCGGCGATATCAAGGTGCAGTTTGTCGACACCTCTGTGCCCGAGCGCCTTATGCGCCGCTACGATGTGACCGACTTCGCCACTCCGGTAACCAGCGTCGACGTCAACACCACCGAGCGCGGTGCCACCCTGACCCTGAAGAATACCGGTGACTTCGATTACCTCGCCTACCAGACCGACAACCAGTATGTGCTCAGCGTCAAGCCGCTTTCGAAGAAGGAAGTGGAAGAGCGCAGGAATGAGTTCGTCTATGTCGGCGACCGGATCTCCCTGAACTTCCAGGACATCGAGATTCGCGCGGTGCTGCAGCTGATCGCCGACTTTACCGAGCTCAACCTCGTCGCCAGTGATACGGTGAGCGGCCGCATTACCCTGCGACTGCAGAATGTGCCCTGGGACCAGGCCCTGGAACTTGTGCTGAAAACCAAGGGGCTGGACAAGCGCCAGATCGGCAACGTACTGATGGTGGCGCCGGCTGCTGAAATTGCCGAGCGTGAGCGCCAGCAAATTGAAGCGAACAAGCAGATCGCGGAGCTCGCGCCGCTGCAGTCCGAGTTCGTCCGCATCCGCTACGCCAACGCCGCCAATATCGTTAACCTTTTCAACGCCGGTTCTGAAGAGGGCGGCAGCCTGATCTCCGGACGGGGATCCGTGGTCGTCGAGCCGCGCACAAATTCGCTCATCATCACCGAGACGGCGCCCAAGCTGGCGGAAATCCGCAGCCTGATCGAGCTTGTCGATATCCCGATTCGGCAGGTGATGATCGAGGCCAGGATTGTGATCGCCCAGTCCGATGCGACCAAGAACCTCGGTATCGAGTGGGGCGGCGCCTACCTCAACACCAACAATGACAACATCACGTCCATCTCCGGTAATACCGATAACGTGGTCGGGCTGAACGAGTCGGTGATCAACGGCAGCCAGCCTCAGGTGGATTATCCCGGTGCGCTGCTGGTTGACCTTGGTGTCACGCGAAACAGCGGTTTCGCGGTGGGCTTCACCAGCGGTGACCTGTTCCTGACAGCGGAGTTGTCTGCCCTGGAAGCGGCGGGCGAGGGCGAGGTCGTGTCTCAGCCAAAGGTTATCACCGGCGACAAGCAGCAGGCTTCCATCAAGTCCGGAACCGAGATTCCCTACCAGGAATCCTCTGCCAGCGGTGAGACAACCACCTCCTTCAAGGAAGCCGTACTGGCCCTGGACGTGACACCGAATATCACTCCCGATGATCGGATCATGCTGGATCTGCAGGTCAACCAGGATTCTGTCGGCGAACTGGTGCCCAGTGGCCAGGGCGGGTTCATACCCTCCATTGACACCACCCAGCTCAACACACAGGTCCTGGTAGGCAATGGTGAGACCGTGGTGCTCGGCGGCGTGTTCAAGACCGAGGATATCGAGTCTATCAACAAGGTACCTTTCTTCGGCGACCTGCCCTATATCGGCGCCTTCTTCCGCAATGAGTCCACTACGCACAAGAAGACCGAGACGCTGATCTTCATCACTCCGCGGATTCTTGCGGAAACGCTGCTCGACTAGGGTTTCGCCGCCGCACGATGCCCAGACTCCACAGGATTTTTCTGGTCGGCCCCATGGGGGCCGGCAAATCCACTATTGGCAAGTACCTGGCCCAGCACCTCAAGCTCCGCTTCGCGGACACCGACACTGAGATAGAGGCGCGCACCGGTGCCGATATCCCCTGGATATTCGATGTCGAGGGTGAGGCCGGCTTCCGCGAGAGGGAGGTGCAGGTCGTCGAGGAAATGACAACCTGGGACGACATTGTGCTGGCCACCGGCGGTGGCGTGGTCATGCGCCCTGAGAACCGGCAGGCGCTGGGGGCGCGCGGCTATGTCGTCTATCTCCACGCCACCGTCGAGGAGCAGGTCCGGCGGACCCGCCGGGACCGGCGCAGGCCCCTTCTGCAAAAAGGCGATCCGGAGCAAGTGCTGCGCGCCCTGATGGCAATTCGCGATCCCCTGTATCGGGAGATTGCCGACCATGTCATCGACACTGATGGCTGCAGTCCCAGGACGGTAGCCCAGCGGCTGGTGCGCGACCTGCAGTAACTCGCTATACCCCGCGCTTCGCCTGCTCCGGTCAGCGGTTTGGAGCACAGGCTCCCAGGCGGTATCATCGCGTCTTTTCCAATCCACAGCCGAGGATTCCAGGTGTCCCTGTTGATGCATACCTTGCATGTCGAACTTGGGGAGCGCAGCTACCCCGTGTACATTGGCCGCGACCTGCTGGCCGACCCGCAACTCCTGGCCGGGCATATAGCCGGCTCCCAGGTCGTGATCATAAGCAACGCCACGGTTGCCCCGCTTTACATGGACCGGGTCAGGGCTGCGCTGGGTCCCGGCAGGCGAATTACCGAAGTGATCCTCCCCGATGGCGAGCAGTACAAGACCCTGGCCACTCTCGGTGACATTTTCGATGAGGTGATGGCGGCCGGCCACAATCGCACCACTACCTTTGTCGCCCTTGGCGGCGGCGTGGTGGGTGACATTACCGGGTTTGCGGCGGCCTGCTACCAGCGCGGGGTCAATTTCGTCCAGGTTCCCACGACGCTCCTGGCCCAGGTTGATTCCTCCGTCGGCGGGAAAACGGCGGTCAATCATCCCCTTGGAAAAAACATGATAGGCGCCTTCCACCAACCGGTCGCGGTACTGATAGACACCAACACGCTGCAGACTCTGCCTCCCAGGGAGCTGGCGGCAGGGCTGGCGGAGGTCATCAAGTACGGATTGATCTGTGATGAGCCTTTTTACCGCTGGCTGCAGCAGCATATGCCCAAGCTGCTGGCCCGGGAAGAAGCGGCACTCGCCGAAGCTATCGAGCGCAGCTGTGGCAACAAGGCGGAAGTGGTGTCTGCCGATGAACGCGAGGGCGGAGTGCGGGCGATCCTGAATCTCGGTCACACCTTCGGGCATGCGATCGAAACGGCCCAGGGCTATGGTCACTGGCTGCACGGCGAGGCAGTTGCGGTGGGGATGCTGCTGGCGCTGGAGCTGTCGGCGCGGCGCGGCATGGTTCCCGCCTCTGAGGTGGCGGGCTTGCGCGCACTGCTGCAGGCTACCGGACTACCCACGGAGCCCCCCGCTGACATGACGGCCGCAAAGTTTCTCGAGTTGATGGCACGCGACAAAAAAGTCGTGGATGGGCGCCTGCGGCTGGTGCTGCTCGAAGCGATTGGCTCAGCCTGTATCGTCGACGATGCAGATGAACGGGAGCTGGTCGGCCTGCTGGAGACGCCTGCAAACGGGTGATCCAGGCCTGCGGCTGGAGGTTTGTCCGCACCGGCCTGTATGTGTAGAATGGTCTCCCCCTTCTTGCCCGGGCTCTGCCGTGGCGCCGGGTGCTCCGCTGTAACTTATTGTTATTACTTATTATTTGGACCGACTATGAGCGCAGGCCTATTTAGACCTGAAGAATTCCGTGACAATTGCGGATTTGGACTGATTGCCCACACCGGCGGCAGTGCCAGCCATCGCCTGCTGCGCACAGCCATTGAATCCCTGACCTGCATGACTCACCGGGGCGGCATCGCCGCGGACGGCAAGACCGGTGACGGCTGTGGCCTGCTGATGCAGATGCCCGATCGCTTCATGCGAACGTTGGCCCGGGAATGTTTCGGTACTGAACTGGGTGACAAATACGGTGTCGGCCAGATTTTTCTCAACAGCGACCCCGAGCGTGCCGCCCGGGCCCGCAGCGCAACAGAACAGGCCGTCACTGACCAGGGGTTGCGTGTGCTCGGCTGGCGAGAGGTACCCACGGACAGCTCTGTGTGTGGCACGATCGCTCTTTCCAGTCTGCCGGTGATCGAACAGCTCTTCATCGACGCCTCAGGCCTGTCCGAACAGGAGTTGAGTACCAAATTATTTGTAGCCAGGCGCAAGGCCGAAATTGCCAACGCGGATGACCCCGGCTTTTATATTGTCAGCCTCTCGGGCAGGGTGATCGCCTACAAGGGGCTGGTCATGCCGGTAGACCTGCCGCGGTTTTACCTCGACCTGGATGACGAGCGGCTGGAAACCGCGATCTGTGTATTCCACCAGCGCTTTTCCACCAACACCATGCCCCGTTGGCCGCTGGCCCAGCCCTTCCGGCTGCTGGCGCACAACGGCGAGATCAATACCATCGAAGGCAACCGCAACTGGGCCGACGCCCGTACGGCGCGCTTCGAGACCGACCTGCTGCCTGATATCCAGGAGATCGCGCCGCTGGTAAACCGCACCGGCTCGGACTCGTCCAGCCTGGACAATATGCTGGACGTGCTGCTCACCGGCGGTGTCGACATGGCGCGCGCCCTGCGCATGCTGATCCCGCCCGCCTGGCAGAACATCGAGTCAATGGACCCGGATCTCAAGGCTTTCTACGAGTACCACTCCATGCACATGGAGCCCTGGGATGGTCCGGCTGGAATCGTTCTCACTGACGGCCGTTACGCGGTCTGCCTGCTGGATCGCAACGGCCTGCGCCCCGCCCGCTGGGTAACCACCAAAGACGGCTTCATAACCCTTGCCTCCGAGGTTGGGACGCATCCCTACAAGAGTTCAGATGTGATTGCCAAGGGTCGCGTCGGGCCGGGCCAGATACTGATGGTGGATACCCAGACCGGCGAACTGCTGCAAAACGACGAGATCGATAATCGCCTGAAAGCGCGTCAGCCATACAAGCGCTGGCTCAAGGAAAAGGCCCAGCGTATCGAGGGTACCTTCGCCGGGGAGATGGCCGCCGATATTGACGCCGCCAGTCTCAACACCTACATGAAAATGTTCCAGGTCAGCTTCGAGGAGCGCGACCAGGTATTGCGGCCGCTGGCGGAAACCGGCAACGAGGGTGTCGGCTCGATGGGTGACGATACCCCGATGGCGGTGCTATCGCGGCTGGAACGCTCGCTCTACGACTACTTCCGGCAGAAATTTGCTCAGGTAACCAACCCGCCGATAGATCCCCTGCGCGAGACGATTGTGATGTCGCTGGAGACTGACCTTGGCGGGGAGAAGAACATCTTCCTGGAAGGCCCGGAGCATGCCGACCGGGTCATCCTGTCCTCACCGGTCCTGTCCCAGGGCAAGTTCACCACCCTGTCGCAACTCAACCGGCCCGGGTTTGTGGCCCGGCGCATCGATTGCACCTATAACCCCGACGAGAAAGGGCTCAGGCAGGCCATCGCTGACATGGTGGCGGAAGCCGAGAGCGCTGTCCGGGACGGCACCTCGATCCTGATTTTGTCTGACCGGGGCATTGAGAAGGAGCGCCTGCCCATACACAGCCTGCTGTCCGCGGGTGCTGTACACCACCGTCTGATCGCGCAGGGACTGCGGGTCGACGCCAATATCGTGGTCGAGACCGCCAGCGCCAGGGACTCTCACCAGATAGCCTGCCTGCTCGGGTTCGGGGCCACCGCCGTGTATCCCTACATGGCCTACAGCGTGCTGGAAGACCTGATTCGAAGCGGTGAGGTGCTCGGGGAGCCAAGCGCCTGCTACAAAAACTACCGCAAGGGCATCAACAAGGGTCTGCTGAAGATTATGTCCAAGATGGGCATCTCGGCAGTCAGCTCCTACCGCGGAGCCCAGCTGTTCGAGGCGGTGGGCCTCGCGCGGGAAGTGGTGGATGTCGCCTTCCGCGGGGTGTCCTCGCGAATCAGCGGAGCGGATTTCCACGAGCTCGAGCAGGACCAGAAAGCCCTCGCCCGCAGGGCCTGGACTTTGCGCAAAGGCATCGAGCAGGGCGGGTTGCTCAAGTACGTCCACGGCCAGGAGTATCACGCTTTCAACCCCGACGTGGTGATGACCCTGCAACAGGCGGTAGCCAGCGGCGATTACAAGGTTTACCAGCGCTATTCCTCGCTGGTCAATCAAAGGCCTGTTGCGACACTGCGGGATTTGCTGAAGCCGGTGGAAGCAGGCACCCCGCTGGGGCTCGACGAGGTGGAGCCCATCGAAAAGATCCTGCCGCGTTTCGACTCCGCTGGCATGTCCCTGGGGGCACTGAGCCCCGAGGCGCACCAGGCGCTGGCAGCCGCCATGAACCGGATGGGCGCCCGCTCCAACTCCGGCGAGGGCGGTGAGGATCCGGAGCGTTTTGGCACCGAGCGGATGTCCAAGATCAAGCAGATTGCTTCCGGTCGGTTTGGCGTCACGCCTCACTACCTGGTGAATGCGGAGGTTTTGCAGATCAAGATCGCCCAGGGCGCCAAGCCCGGCGAGGGCGGTCAGCTGCCCGGTGGTAAGGTCAATGACCTGATTGCGCGCCTGCGCTATTCCGTCCCCGGGGTGACCCTGATTTCACCGCCCCCGCACCACGATATCTATTCTATCGAGGACCTGGCCCAGTTGATTTTTGACCTGAAGCAGGTCAACCCCCAGGCGCTCGTTTCCGTCAAACTGGTGTCCGAGCCGGGTGTCGGCACCATCGCCGCGGGCGTGGCCAAGGCCTATGCGGACCTGATCACCATTTCCGGTTATGACGGGGGCACCGCTGCGAGCCCCCTGACCTCGATCCGTTATGCCGGCTCGCCCTTTGAGTTGGGCCTGGCGGAGGTTCAACAGACCCTGCGGGGCAACCACCTGCGCGGGTTGATCCGCCTGCAGGCGGACGGTGGCCTGAAAACCGGGCTCGACGTGATCAAGGCGGCGATTCTGGGCGCCGAGAGTTTCGGCTTCGGTACCGCCCCCATGGTCGCCCTGGGATGTAAGTACTTACGTATCTGTCACCTCAACAACTGCGCCACCGGGGTTGCTACCCAGAATCAGAAATTGCGCGACGATCATTTCAATGGCACCGTGGAAATGGTGATCAACTTCTTTACTTTCGTGGCCACGGAGACGCGCGAGTGGCTGGCCCGCCTGGGGGTGCCTTCGCTGGAGGCCCTGATCGGGCGCACCGACCTGCTCGAACTGTTGCCAGGCGAGACTGCCAAGCAGGGTAAGCTCGATCTCTCGCCCATCCTGCACAAGGCCGCGGAGGCCGAGGGGCAGCCAGAGTTCTGCCAGGTGGCCTCCAATGTACCCTTTGACCGGGGTGAAAAGGCTGAACTGATGCTGGATGCGACCCTGCCGGCGATCGAGGCGAAGAGCGGCGGCGAGTTCGAATTCGAGGTGACCAACTGCGATCGCTCCATCGGGGCTCGCCTGTCGGGCGAGATTGCCCGGCGCCACGGTAATACGGGCATGGAATCGAACCCTCTCGTACTGCGCCTGACCGGCACCGCGGGCCAGAGCTTCGGCGTCTGGAACGCTGGCGGTCTGCATATGTACCTCGAGGGCGACTCCAACGACTATGTGGGCAAGGGAATGGCCGGCGGCAAGCTGGTGGTGTTCCCGCCGCGCGACAGCCAGTTCGAATCCCGGGAGACAGTGATCATTGGCAATACCTGTCTCTATGGCGCTACCGGCGGACGCCTGTTCGCCGCGGGTATTGCGGGCGAGCGCTTCGGGGTGCGCAACAGCGGCGCCCATGCAGTGGTGGAGGGCGCGGGTGATCACTGCTGTGAGTACATGACCGGTGGTGTGATAACCGTACTGGGACCGACTGGTGTCAATTTTGGTGCCGGGATGACCGGTGGCTTCGCCTACGTACTGGACCGGGATCGCAGTTTTATCGACAAGTACAACAGTGAACTGGTGGAAATCCACCGCGTCAGCGCGGAGTATATGGAACCCTACCGGAATCACCTGCGGGCCAACATCCGGGAGTTTGTCGCGGAAACCGGTTCGCAATGGGGTGCCTACCTGCTGGAGAACTTCGAAGACTATGTCGGCAAATTCTGGCTGGTGAAGCCGAAGGCGGCGGATTTCGACCGCCTGTTGTCGCGGTTGCGCAACACAGACTAGGAAAAGGCTATGAGCAAGCGTTTGGAAAACAATTTCCAGTTTATCGATGTCGGTCGCAGCGATCCTGACAAGAAGACCCTGCGCACCCGCAAGACCGAGTACGTGGAGATTTATAACCCCTACACCCAGGAGCAGGTAGCCGACCAGTCGCACCGCTGCCTCGAGTGTGGCAACCCGTACTGCGAGTGGAAGTGCCCGGTACACAATTTCATTCCCAACTGGCTGAAACTTGTCGCCGAGGGCAACCTGTTCGAGGCCGCCGAGCTGAGCCACCAGACCAACACCCTGCCGGAAGTCTGCGGCCGGGTATGTCCCCAGGACCGGCTCTGTGAAGGCGCCTGCACCCTGAACGATGGCTTCGGCGCGGTCACCATCGGGGCCTCGGAGAAATACATCACCGACACCGCACTCGCCATGGGCTGGCGGCCGGATTTATCCGGCGTGGTGCCCACCGGCAAAACCGTTGCCATTATCGGGGCGGGCCCGGCTGGCCTGGGTTGTGCCGATGTGCTGGCGCGGGGCGGGGTGAAGCCCGTGGTGTTTGATCGCTATCCGGAAATCGGCGGCCTGCTCACCTTCGGCATACCCGAGTTCAAACTGGAAAAGGACGTGATGGTCCGCCGGCGGGAGATCTTCGAGGGCATGGGGATAGAGTTCCGGCTCAATACCGAGGTCGGCAAGGACATTACCATCAACGAAATTCTCGGGCAGTTCGACGCGGTATTCATGGGCATGGGCACCTACACCTACATGCGTGGAAACTTCCCGGGAGAAAACCTGCCGGGCGTATACGAAGCGCTGCCCTTCCTGGTGGGCAATGTGAACCACAACCTCGGATTCGAGCAGCCCGCCGATGCTTACGTCAACCTGAAGGGCAAGCGGGTGATCGTGCTGGGTGGCGGGGATACCGCCATGGATTGCGTGCGCACAGCGGTGCGCCAGCAGGCGGAGCACGTGATCTGCGCCTACCGTCGGGACAAGGCGAATATGCCGGGTTCACGCCGCGAGGTGCAAAACGCCCGGGAAGAGGGGGTCGAGTTCCTCTACAACCGCCAGCCCCTGGAAATCGTCGAGTATTTTGGCCAGGCCTGTGGCGTGAAAATGGTGAAAACCAGGATGGGCGAACCCGATGTGGATGGCCGTCGGCGTCCCAAGCCCATACCCGGCAGTGAAGTGGTGCTGGAGGCGGATGCGGTCATCATCGCGTTCGGCTTCCAGCCAAGCCCGCCGGACTGGCTGGGAGAGATCACAGTGCAGACCAACGACTGGGGTGGCGTGGTGGCCGAGGAAGCCCAGCAGTTCAAGTTCCAGACCAGCAACCCGAAAATCTTTGCCGGGGGCGATATGGTGCGCGGTTCCGACCTGGTGGTTACCGCCATCTGGGAAGGTCGCCAGGCGGCCGAGGGCATCCTGGATTTCCTCGAAGTATAATTTTCAGCAGAAGGCCACAACCCCTGATGAGTGAACTCAAGAATGACCGATTCCTGCGGGCGCTGCTGCGGCAGCCGGTAGACCGCACACCCGTATGGATGATGCGGCAGGCGGGCAGATACCTGCCGGAATACCGGGCGACGCGGCAACAGGCGGGGTCATTCCTGGACCTGTGCAAGAACGCGGAACTGGCCTGCGAGGTAACCCTGCAGCCCCTGCGCCGCTATCCAATGGATGCAGCGATCCTGTTTTCCGACATCCTGACGGTCCCCGACGCGCTTGGCCTGGGACTTTACTTCGAGGAGGGCGAGGGTCCGCGCTTTCGCAAGACGGTGCGCAGCGAGGCGGACCTGGCGGGCCTGAACAGTATTGCGGCGGAGGACGATCTCGGCTACGTGATGAACGCGGTGCGCACCATCCGGCGTGAACTGAACGGCCAGGTGCCCCTGATAGGATTCTCCGGCAGTCCCTGGACCCTGGCCACCTACATGGTTGAAGGGGGTTCTTCCAAGGATTTTGCCAGGGTCAAGGCCATGGCCTATGACCAGCCCGCGCTGATGCACGCGCTGCTGTCACTGCTGGCGGATGCAGTGGGGGATTACCTGGCGTCCCAGATCCGGGCGGGCGCCCAGGCGGTGCAGATTTTTGATACCTGGGGTGGCAGCCTGAGCGCCGCCGGTTACCTGGAGTTTTCCCTGGCCTATATGGAGCGGGTAATAGCCCGCCTGCCCGCGGAAGCCGATGGTCGCGCCGTGCCGGTCATCGTCTTCACCAAGGGCGGCGGCCAATGGCTGAACGCCATAGCAGGCAGCGGCGCCCAGGCAGTGGGTATCGACTGGACGACAGACATCGGCCTGGCGCGCCAGCTGATCGGCGACCGGGTGGCGCTACAAGGCAATATGGATCCCAGTATGCTGTTCGCGTCACCCGCGCGCATCAGGGAAGAGGTTGCGGCGATACTGGCCGCATACGGCAATGGCCCGGGGCACGTGTTCAACCTCGGCCACGGCATCACCCCGGGTGTCGACCCCGAACATGTCACCGCATTCGTCGATGCGGTACACGAACTGTCGCCGCAATATCATCGGGCGGACAGTTAACTCGCAACGGTAATCAGCCCGTTTTCTGCTTCGCGGCCGCCTCGTCGCAGCAAAAATCGTGGTCCATTTCCAGAGCAGGCTGATCGCTGGCCGGGCGCCCGACAACTTTTGCGGGTACCCCCGCCACTGTCGTGTGGGCAGGCACGTTTTCCAGTACCACGCTGCCCGCGCCGACCTTGGCGCCCTCCCCCACGCAGATATTGCCGAGGATCTTGGCCCCGGCGCTGATGAGCACGCCATCGCAGATCTTGGGATGGCGGTCGCCCTCATCCTTGCCGGTACCGCCCAGGGTCACGGACTGCAGGATGGACACATTATTGCCCACTACCGCGGTTTCTCCGATCACCAGGCCGGTGGCGTGGTCAAGCATGATGCCCTTGCCCATGCGCGCAGCGGGGTGGATGTCTACCCCGAAGCAGGTGGACATGCGGTTCTGGAAAAACAGTGCCAGGGGCTCGCGCCCCTCCCGCCAGAGCCAGTGCGCGACCCGGTGGGTCTGCAGGGAGTGGAACCCCTTGAAATACAAAAATGGTATGTAAAGTTCATGGCAGGCGGAGTCCCGCTCCATAACGGCCTGCAGGTCTGCGCGCACCGCCTCACGGATGGTGGAGTCGCTCTCGAAGGCCTGGAGGATGACCTCCCGCAGCAACAGGGAGGACGCGGTCGGACTGTCCAGCTGGTTCGCCAGGTGGAAGCTCAGCGCATCCTCCAGCGCAGCGTGATTCAGGATCGTGGCATGCAGAAAGCTCGCGAGTATCGGTTCTTCACCGGCATGCAGTGCAGTTTCCTCGCGGATGCGCTCCCAGAGAGCGTCTGGAACAGGGCTGGACATAAATCACCTCGGTATCAGTATGGCACTGTAGCCCAGAAGAGGCGTTTCGTCACGGTCGTGGCCGGCGCGATTCGCTGGTCGTGGGCGAAGCTCCCCCCGTATGACCGGTGAAAGCCCACAAGTGGTGCCCGCTGTCGCGATACTTGCGCTCAAACAGGCTAATCGGGGAATCCGGCGTAACCCGGGCCACGCAGCCCGGGTGTCCCGCCAGGTGCATTGCCACACCAAACTCCTCGACGTAGATTTGCCAGTTGCTGCGCAGTTCAATCCGGGCCGGGTATACCCGATGGGCGGGTGAGCTGGTGGCGAGTTGGAGCAGCCAGTAGAAGCCGGCGCTGCCGTGTACCCTGCGCTGCAGGTGTGCGGCCTTTGGCCAGGGGTTGGGGTATAGCAGGTAGTGGTGGTCTGCGCCTATCCCCTGGGTGGCCAGCAGTTGCCACAGCGTTTCACATTCGGCTCGCAGCAACAGGTAATTGTCAGCCCCTGTGGCGGGTTGCCGGCCCAGGCGCGCCGCGGATTTGTCGATGCCCACCACCAGGTGGTCGGGATGGCGCCGGGCCAGGGCGGCGGTGCTGTGACCACTGCCGCAGAAAGAATCCAGTACCAGCGGCCGCGGCCGTCTTTCCAGCTCACGCAGCAGCAGCTCGAAGGCCGCGACAGTGTGCTGTGCCACCGGCGTGCGCGGGCGGTGCTCCAGGTGCCGTCGCACCGTCTGCGCCAATCGCGGGTGCAGGTGCGGCTGGTTACTGGTGGGGAGGCTCGACTGTGAGTGCAAGAGTGCCTGTTTCCTCGGATGTGACAGTGACGGCAGCGCCAGGTTTGATGTTGCCGCCTGCCGCTGCGATGATAACCCCCGACCACGCACACATCCACAGACGAGGTAGTTCGCCCATGCGCGAAGACTTGCGACCCTACTGGCTGAAAAAAGCCTACCTGAATTTTCGCCACTGGTACGCGGAGTACTTCCTGCGTCCCGAGTGCGCGCAGCTGGGGCCGTACCACACCATCATGAAGCCCTGGTATGTCCATATCTCAGGCAACAATATCTCCATCGGCCGCTGCTTCACCGCGATCGGGGAGCCGGGGCAGCGGGTGGAAATCGGTGTCTGGGGCCGGGCTGAGGGCGAGGGCCGGGTGCAGATTGGCGATTGCGTGCTGATGAGCCCGGGCTCGCGCATCAGCGCCAGCGACGAGATCACCATCGGCGACGGCGTGATGCTGGCCAACGGCAGCTATGTCACAGACTCCGACTGGCACACCATCCACGACCGCACGGTGCGCGATGAGCGCGCCACCCCCGTCACCATCGGCGACAACGTCTGGCTCGGCGATCACTCCACCGTGCTCAAGGGTGTGACCATCGGCGAGAACAGCGTGGTGGCCGCCCGGGCCGTGGTGACCCGGGATGTTCCCGCGAATGTCGTGGTGGCCGGCAACCCGGCGAAAGTGGTAAAGGAGCTGGACCCCGAGCGCGGGTTCGTCACCCGCATGGATTATTTCGAGGACCCGGCTGAGCTGGAGCGTTTCTTCGATGCCATCAACCGGGAGGTGCTGGAGGGCAATAGTTTGTGGCGCTGGTTGTGGTCGGTGGTGTATCCGGCTTCGCGTGGTTGATTCCCGCACCCTCCATTTGAACATCGAGAGGCCAACACCCAAAACCGCCAGATATTTTGACTGGCCTGTGATTTATAGCGGGACAGAGGTGCAGGCAGGAACAGTGCGGTGCGAAACCGTTGGAGGCCATGGATGGCCCGCACACGAGCCCCCATGGACGGGTTCACGGCGGGTTTCGCACCGCACTGTTCCTGCCTGTGCCGGCTTTGCCGATGACAACCCATCGCCTGGCGGCGTATCCGCACAAATTGCGGGCACATCGAAGACTTGCAGAGTTCCGTTACGCAGCCCTCGCTTTCAAAGCAACTGCAACGGCTCCTCCTGCAGCGCCGACATCTGCTCCCGCAATTCCAGGATGTGATCGGCCCAGTAGCGCTCGGTATTGAACCAGGTGAAGGCGTGGGGAAAGGCGGGGTCGTTCCAGCGTCGGGCCAGCCAGGCGGCGTAGTGGGTGATACGCAGGGTGCGCAGGGCTTCGAGCCAGCGCAGCTGGCGCGGGTCGAAATCGCAGAACTCCGAGTAGCCCTCGATCAGTTCCGCCAGTTGCAGCTGGCGGTAGGGACGGTCGCCGCTGAGGAACATCCACAGGTCCTGAATTGCCGGGGCGGTGCAGCAGTCGTCCAGGTCGACGAAGTGAGCCGTGTCATCGCGCCACAGGATATTGCCCACGTGGCAGTCGCCGTGAACCCGGATCATGTCGTCGGGCTTCACCTCGGCGTAGATGGTCGAGACGGTCTGCAGCAGGTCGCTGGTGAGGGTGCTGTAGGCCGGCACCAGCGACTGGGGAATAAAACCCTCCAGCAGGAACTCCCGGCTCTGGCTGAGCATGCGCTCGACGGTGATCTGCTGGCGTGCCTTGAAGGTCCCGGCCCGGCCCACCGCGTGAATGCGTCCCAGGGTCCTGCCGAGCACCAGCAGGTTATCGAAATTGTCCAGTTCCGGGGGGTGGCCGCCGCGGCGCTGGAACAGGGCGAAACGGAAGCCGTCGTACTCGTGCAGGGTGTTGCCCCGGGCATCCACCATGGGCGCCACCACGGAGATCTCCGCATCCTGCAGCTCCAGGCTGAAGGCGTGCTCCTCGAGGATCTGGGCGTCGCTCCAGCGCTCGGGACGGTAGAACTTGGCGATCAGCGGCGTGGCGTCCTCTATCCCTACCTGGTAGACGCGGTTTTCGTAACTGTTCAGCGCCAGCAGACGCGCATCACTGAGATACCCGGCCGATTCGACGGCGTCGATGACCATATCGGGGCCGAGGCGGTCGTAAGGATGTTCACTCATGGTGATCGGAAGACTCCATCAATAAGGCCGCGCTCTTGATCTGGGCGAAGAGGTGATCTCCCTCTCGCAGACCGAGACGGTTGGCGGATTTGCGGGTAATGCGCGCCAGCAGGTACTGGGAGCCCAGGGCCAGTCGCAGCAGCACCCTGGCGGCGCCGTCGGCTTCCATCTGGGTGAGAGTGACCGGGAGGATATTGAGGATGCTGCTGTCTTCCGGTTTGTGGCGGCATACACTCACGTCCCGCGCCGGAATTCGCAGCCGTCGCCGGGCTCCCCTTGAGGTTTCCCCGGACGCGATCAGCAGGGTCTGGCCTTCCACCACCAGCTCGGTCAGGCCGTAGTCGGGGTCGTGCTCCCCGATGCTGCCCAGCACGATGGCGGCAGCCTGTTCCTCCCGGGACAGCTGGGTGTCGAGGCGGCCGCAGAGGTCCAGCATTGGTCCCTGGTCGATCAGTGTGCCCTGCTCCAGCAGTACCAGGTGATCCGCCAGCTGGCTGACCTCTTCGATATCGTGACTCACATAGAGCATGGGCAGGTCCAGTTCCCGGGCCAGCCGTTGCAGGTAGGCCAGGCATTGCTGGCTGGCGCTGTGATCCAGGTTGGCCAGCGGCTCATCCAGCAACAGCAGTTGCGGCGCCGAAAGCAGGGCGCGCCCGATCGCCACCCGCTGCTTCTGGCCGGCGGACAGAACCGCCGGGGTATGCAGCAGCAGATCCTCCAGTTCCAGCCAGCGGACCACCTGCTCCATACTTGTTCCGCTATTGGCGCTGCGCCGGGCGGTAGCGTAATCCAGGTTCTGCCGCACATTGAGGTGGGGGAACAGGCGGCCATCCTGGAAGACATAGGCCACACCTCGCTGCCAGGGCGGCACGAAGGTCTCCGGCGCGAACCAGTTCTCGTCGCGAAAGCGCACCAGTCCACCCGCCTGCGGCCGCCGCAGGCCGGCGATACAGTCCAGCAGGGTACTCTTGCCGCTGCCACTGGGGCCGTAGATCGCAGTGATGCCCCCGTCGGGCAACTCACAGTCCAGCTGTAGCCGGAATCCGTCCTGGCCGGAACACTCCAGCCGCAGGGCCAGGCCGTTCATGCCTGCACCTTCCAGCTGTCACGCCGGTCGCGACGATAGAGCAAATACAGCAGCACAGCAGAGAAGACCACCAGGCCTCCCGCCAGGCGGTGGGCCTCGGCAAATTGCAGGGATTCCACGTAGTCGTACAGGGCGACAGACAGCACCTGTGTTTCCCCGGGAATATTGCCACCTATCATCAGTACCACGCCGAACTCCCCCACGGTGTGGGCGAAACCGAGGCTCGCAGCCGTGACGAAGCTGCGGCGGGTCAGGGGCATGACGATCGAGCGAAACTGGTCCAGTGGCCGGGCGCCCAGTGTTGCCGCCACCTTGAGCAGATCATCCGGCACGCGCTGGAAAGCGGCCTGCAGTGGCTGTACCACGAAGGGCAGGGAGTAGATGACCGAGCCGATCACCAGCGCGCTGAAGCTGAACGCGAGTTGGGTGCCGGTGAGCCGTTGCCAGGCAGCGCCCAGCGCCGTGTCGGGGGCGAACAGCAGCAACAGGTAAAAACCCAGCACGGTGGGCGGAAGAATCAGCGGCATCGCCACCAGGGCCTCCACCAGGGCGGGCCAGCTCGCTTTTTTCCGGGACAGCCACCACGCCAGTGGGGTTCCCAGGATCAGCAGCAGTACCGTGGTGATCGTGGCCAGGGCGATGGTCAGTTGAATCGCGTCCAGCTCTGCAGCACTCAAGGGCAAGGTTGGTAGCCCGCATCGGAAATCAGTGTGCGCACCGTATCACTTCTGATCCAGTTCAGGTAGCTGGCAAGAGCCGGCTTTGCGTTGAGCGGGGTCAGGGTGATGGCAAACTGGTCCAGGGGCAGGTGCCAGTTCTCCGGGATCGGCGTTGCGTCGGGAGCCAGCGCCCTGGGGAGCAACGCCAGGTCGGTACCCCCGCCGCGCCAGAACTGGAGGGCCTGCACGACATTGGCGCCGCGCACCAGTTTGCGGCTGCTGCCGGCGGCGAATTCAGGGCGGGCCAGGACGGCCATTGCCGCCTCGCCGTAGGGTGCGGTGACCGGGTTGGCAATGGCCAGGCTCAGGGTGGGGTCGGCAAGCCGGGCGAGGTCGCCATTGCCGCCTGCCAGCACGAGACTACCCCTGGCGTAGCAGAAGGGTTCCCCCAGGGTATCCCTGGCTTTCTCGGCAACCAGTTTTTGTGCGGCAGCGGCGTCCGCAGCGAAGAACAGGTCGAAAGGCGCTCCGTGCAGAATCTGGGCGTACAACACGCCGGTGGAGCCTGAGCTGAGCGTTACCCTGTGCCCGGTTTTTTGCTCGAACCTGTCGCTTATCTGCTGCAGGGTGCCGCGAAAGTTTGCGGCCACGGCCACCCTGAGGGTTTCGCTCGCGAAGCCCGGGCAGGTAAAAAACAGTAAAAACAGCAGCAGGTAACGCATGCGAATTTCCGGTGGCATGAAGCGGGGGTGACACGGTTCAGCGGCCCGGGGCGGGGGTCCGTGCCAGGCACCACACTTCCACGTGGTCTGCGCCGGCGCCGCGCAGGGTGTCAGCCATGGCCGCTGCAGTGGCACCGGTGGTGAACACATCGTCGATGATTGCCACTCGCAGGTTGTCATAGCGATGGTGCACTGTAAAGGCGCCCTTGAGGTTGCGGGCGCGCTGCGCAGCGCCCATGCCCGACTGGGGGCGGGTTGCGCGGCTGCGCCGCACGCAGCGGTGATCGAGAGCTGCCGCTCCCGGTCCGTGAGCCGACGACCGCAATTGCCGCGCCAGCAGCTCCGACTGGTTGAACCCGCGTTGCCACAGGCGGCGCCAGTGCAGCGGCACCGGTATGAGCACATCGACCGGGGAGGGCCCGGGCACCTGCATCAGCCAGAGGCTCGCCAACAGCGGCGTCAGCCGCCTCTCCCCGTGAAACTTCCAGCGCTGGATAAGGTAGGCCAGTTGCTCGCAGTACAACCATGGCGCGATCACCCGGTCGAAGGGCGGCGGCGAGTGCAGGCATTTCCCGCACAGGACATCGGCGGGCCTGTGCGCGGAGCCGGGGAGCGGAATGGCGCAGCGGGAGCAGCAGACGATGTTTGCCTGGAATTCAGATTGGCAGGCGTTGCAAAGGGGCAGCGGGCGGTGACTGCGCAGGCCGCACAGGCGGCAATACTCCGGGAACAGGCCGCAGAGGAGGGCATCCAGCGCCCTGTTAACCACGCGCCCCCGCTTTGGTTGACAGGGGGTGGGCCGGCGGTATGATTGGGGTCCCTCATTTTCCAGTTCCGGCAGGTTTTTCATGTCTTCAGCAGCCACTGCAATGCCCTCAGGGGATGCCCCCCGGTCCGACGAAATACGTCATGACTGGACGCGCCAGGAAGTGGAGGCCTTATTCGCCCTGCCCTTCAACGACCTGTTGTTCCAGGCGCAAAGTATCCATCGCCGATATTTTGACCCGAATCAGGTGCAGGTGAGCACCCTGCTTTCCATCAAAACCGGCGCCTGTCCGGAAGACTGCGCCTATTGTCCCCAGAGCACCCGCTATGACACCGGCCTGGAAGTCGAGAAATTGATGGAGGTGGAAAAGGTGCTGGAGCAGGCGCGGGCGGCCCGGGAAAGTGGCGCCACCCGGTTCTGCATGGGCGCGGCCTGGCGCTCCCCCAAGCAGCGTGACATGCCCTACGTGGTCGCCATGGTCAAAGGGGTGAGGGAACTGGGCCTGGAAAGCTGCATGACGCTCGGCATGTTGAGCCCGGAGCAGGCGCAGGAGCTGGCGGAAGCCGGGCTCGATTATTACAACCACAACCTGGATACCTCCCCGGAATTTTACGGCGATATCATTACCACCCGCACTTACCGGGACAGGCTTGAAACCCTGGAACACGTGCGCAGTGCCGGTATGAAAGTGTGCAGCGGTGGTATTGTCGGCATGGGTGAACAACAGCGCGATCGGGCCGGCCTCCTGCAGCAGCTGGCAAACCTGCCGCAGCATCCCGAGAGCGTGCCGGTAAACATGCTGGTGCGGGTCAAGGGTACACCGCTGGCGGACGAAGCGGACCTCGACCCCTTCGAGTTCATCCGCACGATAGCGGTGGCGCGCATCATGATGCCCGCCTCCCATGTCCGGCTCTCAGCGGGCCGGGAGGAAATGAACGAACAGATGCATGCCCTGGCCTATTTTGCCGGCGCGAATTCAATTTTTTACGGTGAGAAACTGCTTACCACCCCCAACCCCCGCGCCAACAAGGATATGGCCCTGTTCGACCGCCTGGGTATCGAACCCGAGCAGCGGCAGGTGGAGCGGCCACCGGTCGCGCCAAACCCGCAGTTCTACGACGCCAGCACCGCCCCGGCACAGGGCGTCAGCTAGCCCGACCTGATGGGGCCTCTCGCTGATCGCCTGAGTGCGGGCCTGGCCCTGCGCAGGCAAAACGACCTGTTCCGCCAGCGCCTGACCCTGCAATCCGCGCAGGGGCCGGTGGTGCGGGTGGACGGCCGGGAGTATCTCAATTTCTGCAGCAATGACTACCTCGGTCTGGCGGCACACCCCCGGGTGATCGCGGCTTTCCAGCGCGCTGCCGCCAGTTATGGTGTCGGCAGCGGCGCCTCCCACCTGGTGTGTGGCCACAGCACGCCGCACCACGAACTGGAGGAGGCGCTGGCGGAGTTTACCGGCAGGCCCCGCGCCCTGCTTTTTTCCAGCGGCTATATGGCGAATATGGGCATTCTCACTACCCTGTTGCGGCGCGGCGACCACGTGTTTGAAGACCGCCTGAACCATGCGTCGCTGCTTGACGGAGGGCTGCACAGTGGCGCCCGCTTCCAGCGCTTCGGCCACAGCGACGTGCCGGCCCTCGAGCGCAAACTCGGCAGGGCGCAAGGGGTAAAACTGGTGGTGGTGGACGGCGTGTTCAGCATGGACGGTGACACCGCGCCGCTGCAGGAGCTGGTGGCTGCCTGCTGCCGTCACGATGCCAGCCTGATGGTGGACGACGCCCACGGTTTTGGCGTGATGGGCGGTAGCGGCGCCGGCAGCACTGAAGCGGCAGGCCTGGACGCGGCGTCCGTGCCTGTCCTGATGGCTACCCTGGGCAAGGCCCTGGGTACCGCTGGCGCCTTCGTTGCCGGCAGCGAGTTATTGATCGAATCCCTGCTGCAACAGGCGCGAACCTATATTTACACCACGGCCCTGCCACCGGCGGTCGCTGCAGCCGGCCTGGAATCCCTGCGCCTGTTGCGCGAGGAATCCTGGCGGCGGGAGCATCTCGCCGATTTGATAACCCGGTTTCGCCGGGGCGCCGGGCAGCTGGACCTGCCTCTAATGGCCTCAAGCAGCGCCATCCAGCCCCTGGTGGTGGGCGACGCCCGCAGGGCCCTGGACATGAGTGAGAAGCTCAGGCAGCAAGGCCTGCTGATTGGCGCTATCAGGCCGCCGACGGTTCCCGCGGGCACATCGCGCCTGCGCATCACCCTGAGCGCCGGTCACAGTGAGGCCCAGGTGGATCGCCTGCTGGAGCAGCTGGCGGCCTGCCGGGCCGGTTGCTGATGGGCTGCGAGTACCTGCCGGCGACGCGAACAGCCCGCCAGGAGCTGGTGCTGTTGCACGGCTGGGGCAGCAACCGGGAAATCTGGCGACCACTGCTGGCAGGGGTGCGCTCCTGGGCAAACGTCACCCTTATGGACCTGCCCGCCTGCGCTCCAGGGCTGGCAGTCGGCGATAACTGTGAACCGGGCGATGTCATCGATGCCGTGCTGGCCGTGGCACCGGAGCGAGCGGTGTACCTGGGCTGGTCACTCGGCGGACAACTGGCGCTGGAACTGGCCGCCCGCAACCCGGAGCGGGTCGCAGCGGTGGTGACGGTATGCAGTAACCCGCGCTTTATCGCTGACACCGGCTGGCCCGGTATGGAGGCGGGGGTATTTGCCCGGTTTCAGCGCGCGTATGCCACAGATCCGGCTGCCGCCCTGCGGCGCTTCGGCAGCCTCCAGGCGCAGGGTGCGAAGCGGCCGCGACAGTTGTTGCGGCAATTGCAGTGCCAACAGGTGGGGTCACCCGGGGCGGAGTTGTTACCGGGCCTCGCCTGGCTGGCGATGCTGGACCAGCGCGCGCTGGTCCAGAGCCTGCAGCAGCCCCGGCTGCATCTGCTCGCCGAACACGACCAGCTGGTACCGGCATCCGTCGCGCCCTTGCTCGCCGGCTTGCTGAGCCCTCCGGCATTGGCGCAGGTGCAGTTGCTCAAGGGCGCCAGCCATCTGGCCCCTCTGGACAGTGCACCGCTGATCGCCGCCGCCACCCGGGACTTTCTCGCCGCTGCCGGTCTGCTGCAGGAGGATGATTACCGGGAGACGGGGCCCGCGAAGAAAGACGTGGCCACCTCCTTCAGCCGGGCGGCAACGTCCTATGATTCGGTTGCCAGGTTGCAGCAGGACGTGGGCCGCGAACTGCTGGCCAGCCTGGATGATGGCCAGGTGTCCCCGGCTGTGGTGCTCGATCTGGGTTGCGGCACAGGCTATTTCCAGCCCGACTTACGCAGCCGCTACCCCGGGGCCAGCTGCATCGGCCTGGATCTGGCGCCGGGCATGGTCGAGTATGCGCGAGCCCACGCCGCGGGCGGTGCGCACTGGCTGGTGGGCGATGCCGAGTCCCTGCCGCTGGCCGCAGACTCTGTCGACCTGGTCTTCAGCAGCCTGGCTATCCAGTGGTGTCACCGGCCGCAGCAGCTGTTTGCCGAACTCGGCAGGGTGTTGCGACCCGGCGGGCGCTGCGTATTTACGACACTGGGCCCCGACACCCTGCGCGAGTTGCGCCAGGCATGGGCCGCCGTGGATGATCGCCAGCACGTGAATACCTTCCTGCCGCCGCAGCATCTCGCGGCCGCCGCCGCGTCGGTACCGGGCATCAGGCTGAGCTTGCAGACACGGCGCCACTGCATGCAGTACGCGCGGGTAGGAGAGCTGTTGGCGGAACTGAAAACACTCGGCGCCCACAATATGAACCGGGGCCGGCCAGAAGGGCTGACCAGCCGCAAAACGCTGCAAGGCATGCTGCAGGCCTATGAGAAATGGCGGGTGGAAGGGCTGCTGCCGGCAACCTACGATGTAATTTTTGGCGTGGTGGAGACGATATGACCAGGACCTGGTTTGTGACCGGTACCGATACCGGGGTGGGCAAGACCGCGGTGAGTTGCGCCCTTCTGGCCGCCGCCGGCTCGGCGGGATTGCGCACCGCCGCGGTAAAGCCTGTGGCCGCCGGTTGCGATGCTGCAGGGCGCAACGAGGATGCCCTGCTGTTGCTGGAGTGGATGAGCGAACCTCTGGATTACGAGCAGGTAAACCCTGTCGCACTTGACGCGGCCATCGCGCCCCACATTGCCGCCCAGCAGGAGGGCCGGTCCCTGCAGGCCGGTCGGCTGGAGGGCTTTTGTCGGGGCGTAATGACCAGCGGCGCAGATTTTGTGCTCATCGAGGGTGCCGGCGGCTGGCGGGTTCCGATCAACGAGCGTGAGACCCTGGCGGATCTGGCCGTCAGTTTGCAGGCGGGGGTTATCCTGGTGGTGGGTATGCGCCTGGGGTGTATCAACCACGCCCTGTTGACTGCCGAGGCGATTGCCCGGGACGGCCTGCAGCTGGCGGGTTGGGTGGCCAATCAACCCGGGGAGGCGATGCATTGCTATGCAGAAAACCTGGACAGCCTGCGGCGGCGTCTGCCCGCGCCCTTGCTGGGGGAGGTCCCTCCCATGTCCCCTTTCGACGTGAGAGCGGCGGCTCGAGGGCTTTCATTGGAAGCGCTGACAGGTTAATAAGTGCTTACTATTAAAAATCTTGATCCACGTCTATATAGCTGATTTATAAGGCCGGCAAGTTGGTTTCGGCCAAAAATATATTTGACTTCCGGCGAGAAAAGCTGAAAATGTGTGCACTGAACACATGATCTTTTCTGCACGTCCGTGCAAGTAGTGTTGCGATCCAGGACAACCAAGAGGTAGTTACCATGCCAGCTTACAAGGCGCCCCTGCGCGATATCAGTTTTGTGATGAACGAGTTGCTCGAGTCCGAGAAGCTCTACCAGACACTGCCCGGGTATGAAGAGGCTACCGCGGATCTCATGAACGCCATTGTGGAAGAGGGCGCCAAGTTCGCTGAGAACGTGTTGTCTCCTCTCAACCAGAGCGGGGACGAGGAAGGGTGCCACTGGACGCCCGAAGGCGTCACCACTCCCAAGGGATTTGCCGACGCCTACCACCAGTATGTTGCCAATGGCTGGCCCGCCCTCAGCGCGCCGACGGAAGTCGGTGGTCAGGGCATGCCCAACCTGCTTGGCATCATCATCAACGAAATGGCCGGCACCGCTAACTGGTCCTGGTTGATGTATCCGGGCCTGAGCCATGGTGCTGTGAAAACCATCGAGGAGCACGGGGATCCCGAGCAAAAGGAAAAGTACCTGACCAAGCTGGTCGAGGGCGCCTGGACCGGCACGATGTGCCTGACCGAAGCCCACTGCGGCAGCGACCTCGGTCTGCTGCGCACCAAGGCAGAACCCCAGGCGGATGGGACCTACGCCATCACTGGAACCAAGATATTCATCAGTGCCGGCGAGCACGATATGGCCGAAAACATAGTGCACATCGTGCTGGCTCGCTTGCCGGACGCACCCGCTGGTACCAAGGGAATCTCCCTGTTCATCGTGCCCAAGTTCAAGGTCAACGAGGACGGCTCCGTCGGCGAGCGCAATGCTCTTAACTGTGCCTCGATCGAAAAGAAAATGGGTATCAAGGCCTCCGCAACCTGCGTGATGAACTTTGATGGCGCCACAGGTTACCTTATCGGTCCGCCGAACAAGGGACTGAACTGTATGTTCACGTTCATGAATACCGCCCGTATCGGCACCGCCATCCAGGGCCTGGCCCACGGCCAGCTGTCCTACACCGGTGCGCTCTCCTATGCCAGGGAGCGCCTGGCCATGCGCAGCCTGACCGGGCCTAAAAACCCGGACGGCCCCGCAGATCCCATCATCGTCCATCCCAATGTCCGGCGCATGCTGCTCACCCAGAAGGCTTTTGTAGAAGGGAGCCGGGCCTTTTTGTATTTCCTCGCACAGTTGGGCGATATCGTCGACGCCGGCAATGAGGAGCAGGCCAAGGCGGCTGATGACCTGATGGCTCTGCTTACACCGATCGGCAAGGCCTTTGTTACCGAAACCGGCTATGAAGCGGCCAATATCGGCATCCAGGTATACGGCGGGCACGGTTTTATCAAGGAGTGGGGCATGGAGCAGATCGTGCGCGATGCGCGCATCGCCATGCTCTATGAGGGCACCACCGGGATTCAGGCACTCGATCTGCTGGGCCGCAAGGTGATCGGCAGCGGCGGGAAATTGTTACTTGGCTTTACCGCGCTGATTGATGAGTTCTGTGCCGCCAATGACGCGCCGGAGGACGCTGAATTTATCGATGTACTCAAGGCCTACAAGGACGAGTGGCTGGGTCTGTCCATGAAGATTGGCGAAAATGCCATGCAAAATCCCGATGAGGCTGGCGCTGCGGCTGTCGATTACCTGATGTACAGCGGTTATGTCACCCTCGCCTATTTCTGGGCGCGTATGGCGGTCTTGGCACGACACAAGATAGCCGCGGCAGACGGGGATGTATCCTTCTACGAGGCAAAACTGATGACTGCCCGTTTCTATTTCGACCGGCTGCTGCCGCGTACCATCAGTCTCAAGGACACGATGTTGTCAGGCGCCGACAACCTGATGGAGATGCCGGTCGCTCTGTTCGAGTTCTGATACAGCTTGCTGCTCGGGAAGCCTGCCCCGTGGGGTGACTTTCCGACCTTAAGGGGGGAGAATACGCCAAGTCATTCTCTCCCCTTTTTTTGATATCGAAAAATGCCTGACGAAAAAGACAAGAGCTACCAGAACCGCCTGCACCCGGAAGACCAGGCGCGCGTGGATGAGTTTATCAAACGGGGCGTCAATTCCGTCGAACGAAAGCCCTTCCGTCCCCTGCGCCTGCTGTTGATCCTGATTGCTATCGTGATGGCCCTGAGTATTTTCAGCCAGCTCCTGGCGCGCTGGGCAGGAATTTACTGACAGGGCAGGCCTGTTCGCGCATGTGCCAGGGGCATTGGTTCCGCCGGGCTCTTTTGGTATAGTAGCGCGCCCTGAAATATCGGTGTGTGGCGCAGCCTGGTAGCGCACTTCCTTCGGGAGGAAGGGGTCGGAGGTTCGAATCCTCTCACACCGACCAAATTCAGATGGGTCTGTACCGGAGACATCCTTTACAGATCATACCGGGCACATGGTTTACAGTTCCGGTACAAACGGAGGTCCTTTCCGGGGACATAGTGAACATTGTGTTCACTGCCCGTGAACTTTTCAGTACCTTGCCCTCCCCCTGCAGCCCCCGCGTTCAGCGGTTTCTTATTTTCAGTCTTGAGATCAACGCCCTGGTTGCCATGAACAGGTCATTGGTGGGGTACCGTTTGCAGTAATCGTCCAGGTAGTAGTTGATAGCCGCGTAGTCTGTTTGTTCTATGGCTGCGTTTCTCCACCCGGCTCCCGATATGAATCCTGTTGCCCACGCTTGATACTGGAAGGCGTCCTCGCTGTTGTCTGTCCTTGCCTGAGTCCAGGACAGGCAGGACACGGAGTGGAAACCGTACAGCATGAAGGTCTGCGGATCCGCCGCGGTATTTACCTCGGCCTCGGTATTTACCTGGCTAGTGGTGTAAGGGTTGAATATCAGCTTGCCGCTGGCTGCAGCGCTATCTTTTTCCGCCGTTGCCATCGGCCCTCGTAACATCGCCCAGCCGATGCCGACCAGTATGCCGTCGCGGAAAATGTAAGGCGTGTACTGGTCATCGGTGACCAGGCCGTCTGACCGGTAGCTTGAACGGAAGTAGTAGACCTCAACAGTGGCGTCACCGTCGATATACGTGTCCGGGACCTTTTTCCACTGCGCGTCGAGGTTTGCCTGGGTCGGTTCCAGTAGCGCCAGCACCTGTTGCCTGCTGTCGCCAGGCTTGACCTGGTCTTTTACCTTGTCGTAGTTCGCAACGCTCCGGTCGATCTCGTTGGTGGTACAGGCGGACAGTGCGGCTAGCGCGACTGCCAGAAAAAGCCTGGTCAATCTCCGTTGTGGCATCCTGGTCTCCTCGGGTCCGGGGTATTCTTCCGGTTTTGTCGTGCGTTACCCCGATAAGTGACTGATTATCCATCGGGTTTACGCATCTTTGCATTACAAAAAACTGTAGCGCAAATTCCTGCCTGCGCCATATCTCGCGGTGATCCCGCTGCTTGCCCTTCAGGATCAGCCGCGCACCGCCACCTTGAAAGGAGCTCCGGCCACTTCGCGCACCAGTTTTGGCACCAGGTAGCCCGGAAGTGTCGCGGTAATCCCGGCCAGCAGTTCCCGCGCCCGTGCCTCGGGCACGTCAAAGTGGGCGGCGCCCTGGACCCTGTCCAGCAGGTGCAGGTAGTAGGGCAATACGCCGGCGGCAAAAAGCCGTTCGCTCAGTGCTGTCAGCGCCGCTGCATTGTCGTTGACGCCCGCCAGCAGGACCGACTGGTTCAACAGCGTAATGCCACTACCGGACAAGCGCGCCAGCGCGGCGTCTACCGCCGTATCGATTTCATTGGCGTGATTGCTGTGAATAACGGCAACTGTCTGCAGGTTTCGCCCTGTGATCGCCTCGACGAGGCCGGTTGTCACCCTGTCGGGTATGACCACTGGCAGGCGCGTGTGAATGCGCAGGCGGCGAACGTGTCCGATTTCGGCAACTTGCGTCACCAGCTCACCGAGGTGATCATCGCTCGCCAGCAGTGGGTCGCCGCCGCTGAGAATCACCTCGCTGATGTCTTTATCCCTGCGGATATAGTCCAGCGCTTCACGCCATTCGCGCCGGCTGTTCTGGTTTTCCGTGTAGGGGAAATGTCGCCGGAAACAGTAGCGGCAATTTATCGCGCAGCCGCCGCTGACTATCAATAGAACCCGGCCGTGATACTTGTGAATTATGCCCCTGACAGGGTTCGCGGCGCCGATCTCGCCCAGCGGATCAGGGCCATAGCCGGCGGTCTCTGTCAGCTCCTGGGAGCGGGCCAGTACCTGTAATAACAGGGGGTCCCGGGGGTCACCCGGGCGCATCCTGCGGACAAAGGCCTGCGGGACCTTCAGGGCGAAGTCGGCACAGGCAGCGGCACTGTAACCGACGTCCTCGGGCTGCAATCCCAGCTGTTCGAGTAATTCCCCGGCCGAGCTGATGACAGAGCGCAGCTGGCTCTGCCAGTCATCTCTGGGCAGCAGGGGCAGTATTTCAGGGGTCACGGCTCGGCTTCCAGGCGTCGGTCAATGGGGGTTTGAACAGCGGTCATTCTAACAATGAATGGCCACGCTGTATCAGCCATCGTGGCGCGCTGCTTCGGGCGATGGATCAGCCGATCCTGTCGCGCAGGCTGTAGAACAACATACCGGCGACCAGCCCAGGCCAGCGCAGCATGGTGCCGCCGGGAAACTGGCTGGCGGGGACGCTGGCCATGACGTCAAAACGTTCCGCGGTTCCGCTGACGACTTCAGCCAGCAACTTGCCCGCCAGGGTGGCGGTGGGAACCCCGTGGCCGGAATAGCCGTGGGCGTAAAATGTATTGGCCGACAAGCGCCCGAAATCGGGCATCCGCTTCAGGGTGATGGCCAGGGTTCCACCCCAACCGTAATCGATGCGGGTATTTGCCAGCTCAGGGTAAATGCGCAACATGTACTTTTGCACGAACCCCTTGATATCGGCAGGAAAGCGCCTGGAATAGGACTCGCCGCCGCCGAACAACAGACGGTTGTCCGCTGAAAGTTTCCAGTAATTGATCACGAAACGGCTGTCGGACATCGAGGTGTCGTCACGGATAAGGCGGCGCGCAAGTTCTTCCGACAGCGGTTCCGTGGCCAGCATGTAGTTATTGATCGGCATGATGCGACCGGCGGCGCGCGGCTCGAGTTTCTCCAGATAACCGTTGCAGGCGACCACCAGGAAATCCGCGCGCACTTCGCCGCTGTCGGTCTTGACCGTTACCCTGGGGCCGTCCTGGTAGGACAACACCCGGCTGCCCTCGTGGATGGTCGCGCCCAGCGCCAGGGCCGCCCGGGCGAGCCCGAGAGTATAGTTGAGCGGGTGCAGGTGACGGCAGCCCATGTCCAGGGTTGCGCCGCCGAAGCCCCGGGCCGACGTCATCTCACCCAGCTCCGGCGCATCCACATAGCGAATCTGCTGGTAGTCGTAGACCTTCTGCAGGTGCTCCACTTCAGCCGGCAGGCTGGCGATATCTCCCGCCTTGGATGCCACGTGAAGGTTGCCGCGCTTGAGTTCGCAGTCAATATCGTACTGTTCGATCAGCCCGCAAACGATGTCTACGGCTTCCAGTCCCAGCTGCCACAGGGCCCTGGCGTGATCGAGGCCAAGCCAGGATTCCAGCTGCTCCTGGTCGACCCGCTGGCCGGTGCCGACATGGCCTCCATTGCGCCCGGAAGCGCCCCAGCCGACCCGGTTTGCTTCCAGCACTGTGACCTTGTAGCCCAGTTGGCGCAAATGGATGGCGGCGGAAAGGCCGGTGTAGCCGGCACCGATAACACAGACATCGGTGTCAGTGCTGCCTTGCAGCGGTGGCAGTTCCAGTGTCAGGTTGGCCGTGGCGGCGTACCAGGAATCGACGTGAGCTTCATTTTGCATGGTGCAACTATACCGTTTTGTGGGTTCAACGAGGCATAACACGTTAGGGGTAGGCTTGCGGAAAAGCCTTGAAGACCGCTTTCCAGAGCTGCGATACTGGCTTCTTTCGGTCATCAGAGGAACCTATGGATCCCGAAACAAAGGCCATCAAGGACTGGCTCAAGAAACACAGGATTTCCGAAGTCGAAGTGCTGGTGCCGGATATGACCGGCAGCGCTCGCGGCAAGTTTATCCCGGCTCACCAGTTTCTCGGCAGAGGCAATCCCCGGCTCCCGGAAAGCATCATGATCCAGAGTGTCACCGGAGAATACTCTGACAGCCACTGGGATTTTGTCGAGCCCACTGACGCCGATATGATTCTCAGGCCCGATGCCAGCACCATGCGGGTCGTGCCCTGGGCGCGGGAGCCCACCGCCCAGATCATCCACGACTGTTTTACCATGGACGGGCAGCCCCATCCCCTGGCTACCCGCAACATCCTGCGCAAGGTGCTCAATCTTTACGAGGCGGAGGGCCTGCGGCCCGTGGTGGCTCCCGAAGTGGAATTCTACCTCGTCAGCAAGAACCTCGACCCGGACTACGTGCTGACCCCGCCCCCGGGTCGCTCGGGCCGCAACGAATCATCGCGTCTGTCCTACAGTATCGACGCCGTGGCGGAATTCGAGGATTTCGTGGAGGACATGTACGAGTTTGCCACCGCCCAGGAACTGCAGGTCGATACGCTGATCCACGAGAACGGCGCCGCCCAGATGGAAATCAACTTCCTGCACGGCGATGCAATGAGCCTTGCGGACCAGGTGTTTACCTTCAAGCGCACAGTGCGTGAGACCGCCTACAAGCACGGCATGTACGCCACCTTCATGGCCAAGCCCATGAAAGCGGAGCCGGGCAGTGCCATGCACATTCACCAGAGTGTGGTGGATGCCGCCTCGGGCCGGAGTATTTTTGCTGATCGCAAGGGCCGGCATACAGACGCCTTCCTGAGCTATATTGCAGGTTTGCAGCGCTATACCCCGGAGCTGATCAGCCTGTACGCGCCCAACGTCAACTCCTACCGGCGCCTCGCCCCTGATATCGCCGCACCCATCAATCTCAACTGGGGGGTCGACAACCGCACCACCGCCTTCAGGGTGCCCCAGGGCGATGCGGAGAATACCCGGGTTGAAAACCGGTTTCCCGGCGCAGATGTGAACCCCTACCTGGCATTCGCCGCCACCCTTGCCAGCGGTTACCTCGGGATGAAGGGTAAGCTTCGTCCCAGCGAGCCCCACCAGGGCACCGCCAACGAGGAAGAGGTGGAAGTCGCGCGAACCCTCGAGGAGGGACTGCGCCACCTCCAGGATTCGCCGGAAGTGCAGGAAGTGTTCGGCGAGCTGTTCCTGCGGGCCTATGCAGCGGTGAAGCTCGACGAGTTCGAGGAGTTCAACCAGGTGATCAGCTCCTGGGAAAGAGAGCACCTGTTGCTGCAGGTATGAGGTAGCCCATCCAGATGGCCCAGAGCAGCAGCTACTTCGGCACTACCGCGCGGTTTCGCCTGTTCAAGTTCGCGAAGTACCTGGTTTACGCCCTGCTCAGTTTCAATATCTACCTCTTCCTGCAGGAGGAGCTGCTCGCCCTGTCCTTTACCTTCGCGGATGGCATCGAGCTGGGCCAGATCGTCCAGGCATTCTCCGCCACGATTGATACCACAGCCTGGGTTGTGCTGTTGCTGATGTTCGAGCTGGAAACGGCCGCGCTCGATGACAGGAAAATCCACGGTGCGGTCAAGTGGGGCCTCCACGGCCTGCGCGGGATCTGTTATATCGCCCTGCTTTACGCCTTCACCGGGTATTACCAGGAGCTGGTGGCGCTGTACCAGGTGGTTCCGCTGGCAGTGCCGGATGCCTGCTCCCTGGTAGGGGGAGACTACTCCCTGCTGGTCGACCTCGACGAGTATGTGGCGCTCGACGCCATCAACTGTGCGACCCTCGGCGACCAGGTGTACACGGTGGCGGGCTTCGATATCCTGGCGGACAGCGAGACCCTGCGCTCGGCCCAGATCCTCGCCTGGGTGGATGTGATCAATGCCGCGGACTGGATCCTGGTGGTCATCGTGCTCGAGGTGGAGGTCCGCCTGCAGTTGCGCGGCGACCTGTCGGACCAGGTGATGAACGCTACCAAGGTCATCAAGCTGATTCTCTACGCTATCCTTTTCCTGTGTGCTGGCTACTGGGGTTACGCCGGCGATTTCCTCGATTTCTGGGATGCCTCCCTCTGGCTGTTTGCCTTTATCTTCATCGAGCTCAATGTCTTTGAGTGGCAGTACGAAACGGATCGTGAACTCCTGGCCGGTGCCTGAGGCATCGGTGGCCGTGTCCCTCCCTGAAAAACTCTGCAGCCTGCGCTGGAATCCCGCCAGCGGGATGGTAGAGGTAATCGACCAGACCCTGCTGCCTCACGCCCTGCACTGGTGTGAGCTGCGCGATCTCGACGCCTACTGTCACGCTATCAGCGCTATGCAGGTGCGCGGTGCGCCGCTGATAGGCATTACCGCGGCCTATGGCCTTGCCCAGGTGCTGGCCCGGGATCCCTCCAGCGGGCAGTTGCAGGCGGCCAGTGCCCGTCTGCTCGCCACCCGGCCCACCGCGGTCAACCTGCGCTGGGCCCTGGAGGCCGTGGCATCGGCGGTGCGCGAGCTGGCCCCCCCCGACCGGGCGGAGGTCGCCCTGGCAACGGCTCATGCACTGCGCGATAGCGATATTGCCAACTGCTCGCGGATCGGCGATCACGGGCTGGCATTGTTGCAGGCACTGGAGTGCGCCGGGCCGCTGAATATCATGACCCATTGCAATGCCGGCTGGCTCGCCGCCGTGGAGTGGGGGACGGCGCTGGCGCCGGTATACAAGGCGCATGCCGCGGGTATCCCCGTGCATGTCTGGGTATCCGAGACCCGGCCGCGCAACCAGGGCACCAACCTGACCGCCTGGGAGTTACAGCGGGCCGGGGTGCCCTGCACCGTGGTGGCGGACAACAGTTGCGGCCAGCTGCTGCGTCGTGGCGCCGTGGACTGTGTCCTGGTTGGCAGCGACCGCACCGCCGCCAATGGCGATGTCTGCAACAAGATAGGTACTTATCTCAAGGCGCTGGCGGCCCGGGCGAATGACGTTCCCTTCTATGTCACCCTGCCGGAATCCACCATCGACTGGCACTGCGCCAGCGGTGATGACATCCCGATCGAGGAGAGGGACCAGGCGGAGCTGCTTAGCGTGACGGGGCTGGACAGCAGCGGCAGGTGGCAGGCGGTGGCTCTTGCCGCGGGGGATACCTGCGCCCACAACCCGGCCTTCGATGTCACCCCGGCCGCTCTGGTGACCGCACTGGTGACCGAGCACGGCAGCGTCGAGGCCAGCCCTGCCGGCCTCGAGCGCTTGCGGGCTCAGATTTTTTCGTCCAGCCCGATGTGATCGATGCGGGGGTATTCCCGCCACTGGAATGTTTGCTGGTGATTGCAGATCAGGCAGCGGTGTTCAATCTCGCCGGTAGCCGGGTCCATTTCACCCGAGCGGGACATCATCCCCTGGCCACAGGCATCGCAGACATAATTGACTTCTACGGGCCGCACCTCGCGTTTGACTTCTGGCATGGTCGCACATCTCTGTGGTTATCGAGCGACTCATGCTATCGCGACCACCGCGAGTTCTGAAGGTTTTTCGTCGTCGGGACCGTCGCGATTGCAGCCGACCGCGGCTTCTATGCTGCCCGCTAACCAGCTGCCGCCATCGGCGCTGTGCAGGATGTCACCCACCCCTCCGGGGTGGCGGATCTGCAATTTGCACGCGCCGGCGATACTGGCCGGCGGCGGCGATAGCTCCATGGCGGCCAGCGCCCTGAACAGGGCGTTTGCGTCGAAGTCGAAATCGGCGTGGAGCAGCTGTTCATGACCCTGGCGGGGGCATAGCGCCGCGTCCAGCTGCAGCGCCTGCAGGGCGGCCTCCGGGTCGTGGCCGTGGTCGTGGCAATGGCGCGCCAGGATCTCCGCCAGCGTGCAATAAAGTGCATCCCGCCGGGCCATTGCCTCGAGGTAGATCTGGTCGCGCTGCTCATAGACGGTCATGCGGTCATCGAGATCGACACCGGCCAGCGCCGGGCGTGCCAGTTCGACCAGCGCGCGCAGCATCTCCCGCAGCAGGGGAGACACGGGCACCTCGCCCCCCAGGGCCAGCAGGCGGGTGGTGAGAGGCATGATATGGCCGTGCACCAGCAGGATATGGGCGCTGATGAGAAAATACCCCTCCTCTCCCTCATCCCGGCTGAAACTGTGACAGCCCACCACATACTCCCCCTTCGCCTTGCCGTAACCCGCCACGGGAATCGCCTCTATCCGGTACTCCTCCCGCCGGGCATGGAACTCGGTGCCGGGCAGCAGGGTATAGCCGAAGATGTTGATGTTGGGGAAGGTGGCGAGCAGTCGGTCCAGGTTGCGCTCGAAATCTTCGAGGTTGTCCCCGGGCAGGCCCCAGATCAGCTCCGCCGCGATCGGCACACCCTGCTCCGCCATGGATTTGGCGATCGGCTCGTAGTCGTGTGAGTCCATGTTCTGGCGGTTGCTGAGGCGCAAGGCTTCCGGGGTCAGGGTCTGCAGCGCGAGCTGGTAGTGGGGCAGCAGGCGGTTGCGATGCAGCAACAGGGCTATCTCCTGCACCTGCCGGCTGTGCTTCTTCGACCAGGAGGTGGCGAAGGACAGCGGCAGCCCGGTCCGGTGTTTCAGCTCGACGATCAGATCAGCCTTGGCGCGGTCCAGCTTCAGGGCACCGAAATTCGAGTCCGCCAGCCAGATATTCTTGATCCCGGCGGCGACGATGGCCTCCCAGTCCTCGCGGATACGTTGCAGGGGCCACTGGTACATTTTGCTGCCGATGGCCCCGGTGCCCCATTCGCAAAATGCGCACTTGAAGGGACAGCCACGGCTGGTTTCGTAGGCGATGGAGTCGTAGCGTGGTTGCCCGGCCTTATCGGTCAACTGCAGCACTTCCAGCGGGGAGGGGAAGCGCTCCAGCTCCCGGCAGCGCTCCCGCGGCGCCGTTTTGACGACGGCGGAGTCGACCAGGAAAGCGAGCCCGTCGATCCCGTCCCAGTCTGCCGCGTCGCTGCAGTCGAGGAACTCCTGAAAGCTGACTTCGGCCTCGCCCAGAAAAATGACATCGATGGGGTCAACCCCGAGGTAATCCTCGGCCTGCTGTACGTGGGGACCCCCGGCTACGATGAGCAGGTCGGGAAGCAGCTGTTTGAGTTCACCCGCCAGGGAGAGGAATTCAGCCGCGTTCCAGGTGTAGAAACTGAAGCCCACAACCGGAACCAGGCCGGACTGCAGTGCCTGTTCGGCTCCGGGTAGCTGCTCCTGCCGCCAGTGCTCAAGCCAGTCGCTTATCTCCCGGCCGCACTGAAAATGCACCAGTTCGATGGCGGTGTCGGCGGCACTGGCACCGTACTTGTTGAAATAGGCGGTGAGCGCGGCGGTAGTTGTGGGGGGCGCATTGAACTGCTCCGAGTCCATGCTGAGCAGCCAAACGGGACGTTGCAAGCGGTTGTTCTCCAAAACCTGGGTGGTATCCGGAATGTATAGGATTGCCTTCGTCTTGCCTACCTTCGAGCCAACTTCGCAGGCCCCGGTTCGGCAGTGAAGTGGCGGTAGTGCCGCGCTCTGCACCGGGGCGACGAGAACGGTTGCGCCAAACGGGTCGCCCAGGGTGCGAATCAGGGAATGAAAAAACGATGCCCGTCGGCGAGCGCCGACGGCAAATACAGAACCTGGCGCGCCGCGGCGCCAGGCGTGTTGCGGCTACCTAGTAGTCGTCCAGCTGCAGGTCGTAGTAACCCAACTCGTCGCGCAGGCGGCGTTCTTCCAGGCGCTGTTCAGCGCGACGACGCTTTGCTGCGAGGCGCTGTTTTTCCGATGAAACCGGCACCAGTTCCTGCATATCGTCATCGGTGAGATCACCGATCACCGGCTCAAAAAAATCGTCCAGCGAGTCAGATGCGGTAGAGTCCTGATTGCGATCAGCCATAAATCACCTCCGGATGATTTGACACAGCCATTTCGCGGCAATATCACTCACTGCCTGGGGGCTGTAAATCTTTTTTTTAAGAATTTTTTAACAAAAGAACCCCCCGAAAGTGACCCGCGGGAGCCCTTTCGGGTGGTAAGTGGCGGCCTGCCTGCCGTCCCTGGCAGCCTTGTGCCCGATGCTACATCCCTGTAGTGGCCTTCCCTGGCCCTTATTGCACGCTCAGGCAGGGCCGCCTCGGAAACTTGGAAGCAATTCCCGTGCCAGCAGTTTTTGCCGCAGCTGGCGACCTCGGACCGATTTTTCCCCGATTGCCTGGGTGTCCGCGAGCGACCGGACATGTCCGGGCCGGGGCCGCGGCCAATAGCAGGGCTCGTCAGGGTGTGTTCAGGTCGGTTGTGACAACCAGTGCACTATGGTCGCGGCGACCGCCTCGGGGGAGTCGCCCGCCGCGTCGACGCACAGATCGGCGTACTGGCGGTAGAGCGGGGTGCGTTCTGCAAAAATATCGGCAAAGCTCTGGTCGCTGTCACTGGCGATGCCGCGCAGTGGCGCAGCGGCGACCCGCCGCTCCAGGGTGGCCAGATCGGCCTCGAGATAGATCACCGGTCCGGCGGTCTTGAGTCGTTGCATCGCAGCGTCGCTGTAGGGCACGCTCCCGCCGGTGGCGATGACGGCGCCGGCCAGATCGACACCCAGCAACACCTCCTGCTCAAGGGTTCGCAATTGCAGGTGGCCGTCGCGCTCGAGGATCTGTTGCAGGGTGGCCCCGGCATGTACCTGGATATCCAGGTCGGTGTCCACGAAACGAAGGCCGCAGAGTTTGGCCAACAGTACGCCTGTAGTGCTCTTGCCCGCACCTGGCATGCCGATCAGGCTGATGGTGTCCGGGCTGTTCGCGGTGGCAGTGCCCAAAATGGCGCCCCTGTCGCTGAAGGAGCAGCCATTATCCGCGCGCTGTGCTCATCCGCCAAGACCGGCGGCGCCTTGCGCCGGTTTGCCGCGCTGGTTAGAGTGGCGCCCATATGGATTTTGCCGGTGCCGGCCGAGGACTGATACGTGACCCTGTTGACTACACCGCTGGATGCGCTGCACCGGGAGCTGGGTGCCAAGATGGTGCCTTTTGCCGGCTACGATATGCCGGTTCAGTACCCCACGGGCATTATAAGGGAGCACTTACATACCCGGGAAGCCGCCGGACTGTTCGATGTGTCGCATATGGGGCAGGTGATTATCGAGGGGGCCGGCTCAGCCGCCGTGCTGGAATCCCTGGTGCCGGTGGATATCCTCGGGTTGGGGCAGCACCGCCAGACCTATGCCCTGTTTACCAATGACCGGGGTGGCGTACTGGATGACCTCATTATCACCCGCTGGGATGAGGACAGGTTTTTCCTGGTGGTGAATGCCGGTTGCAAAGACCAGGATATTGCCCATCTGCGGTCACACCTTGGCGCGTCACAACTCACCGTGCTCGATCAGCAGGCCCTGCTGGCGCTGCAGGGGCCCGCGGCCCGACAGGTCATGCAAGAGCTTTGTCCCGCCGCGGCCGGCCTGGTTTTCATGCAGGGCTGCCGGGCTGTTATCGACGGTGTCGAGGTTTACATCACCTGCTCAGGCTATACCGGCGAGGACGGGTTTGAAGTATCTGTGCCAGCCGCGCATGCCGAGGCGCTGGCCCGGCGGATGCTCGGTCTCACCCCGGTACTGCCTGTCGGCCTGGGTGCGCGGGACTCCCTGCGGCTGGAGGCCGGCCTGTGCCTCTATGGGCATGAACTGACGCCCGATATCGACCCGGTGCAGGCGGGCCTGCTGTGGTCTGTCAGCAAGGCCCGTCGCGCCGATGGTGAGCGCCCCGGGGGTTTTCCCGGGGCCGACGCGATATTCGAGCGTATGGCCACTGGCGCCCCCTTGCGACGGGTGGGGCTGGCGGTGGATGGCAAGCGGCCGGTGCGTGAGGGCCAGGCGGTGCTGGATGGGCAAGGCAGGCAGGTCGGCACGATCTGTTCCGCCTGCTACGGCGCCAGTGTGGGCGGACCTATTGCGATGGCTTATGTCGAGCGGGAGCAGGGCGAGCCCGGTACTGGCCTCAATGTCGATGTGCGGGGTAAGAGCGTGCCCGTTACCGTCGTGCGCATGCCTTTTACTCCCCAGCGCTACTACCGGGGTTGAGCCGCTCCGGCAGGGCCGGTTTGCGCAACTGGCGAATAGTCCCGCGCACTGCCGCCAGTGCGCTGCCCCACCTGGACAGGGGCAGTCGGGGCAGGTATTTCCCCGCCAGCCAGAGGATGACTGCCAGCAGGCCCAGACCGGCAGCGGCCAGCAGCCACTGGCGCGGACTCAGGGGCATCGAGTCTGTGGGGCCGTCGATAGGCGCGGCGGCGCCAGCGCCAACGGTGATTGCCGTTGCGGGAAGCGACAGCACTTTCAGTTGCGCCGTGGTCGTATCCCACCAGAAGAAGTCCGCGGCGGGTAACTGGTACTCGCCCTCGGCCTGCACCACGTAGCTGATGCGCTCGCTGCGGCTGGCCCGGATCTGGCCCCGGTTGTTGCTGTTGTCGAGTACCGGTGGTGCCGGATAGGCTGCCAGCCCCGGCAAGTTCTCCGCGCTGAAGGTCGGCAGCATCATGGCCATGATGTCGCTGGCGGCAAATACGATCTCCCGCTCAAAGGCGTCACCTACCTGCAGGCCTTCCAGGGAGCGGTCAAAACTCTGGTTTACCGTGTATTCCGGTGCGGCCACCCACTGCTCGACGCCGGCCAGTGCGGCCGGCAGCTCTACTGAGAAGGTCACCGGGGGTGTCTTCAGCGCGCCTTCCACATCCCCGGCATCGCCGGCGTTGATTTTCACCCTCGCGCTAACGGGGGGAAGCGTAAAGTCCCCCGGACGCTGGGCGTATACGTCGAGAGTCCAGCGCTGCAGCACCCAGTTCTGGTCTCCCCGGCGCTCGCTCGCGTTACTGGCAAATTGCTCGGTCTGCAGAATGATGACCCCGGGCACCTCGGGCAGGCTCAGGCGGGTGCCGCCGCTGAACCAGCGCTCGGTGGCGATCTTAACGGTCAGGGTCATTTTTTGCCCCGGTACCACACCAGCGTCGGGGGTGAGTCTGGCATCGAGCTCGACGCGGCCTTCATCCACCAGTTCCTGCAGGGTTACCCCGCTGGCGAAACTGCTGGAGGCCAGTAACAGCAACACCGCTGCTTGCTGCAGTGCGCGCAGGGCCGGCCGCATCATCGGTCGCCCTTCCCGGCAGCGGATTGCCCCTGCAATTGCATGCCAAACTTGATCGCGAGGAAATTGGACGGGTCCTGCTGGACGCTGCGCAGCCACATCTCCGCGGTTGCGGGATCCGCCAGGATTTCATCGGCAGTCAGACTGACGGTCTCGGCCTGCTCCCAGGTGAGCTCCTCGGCACCCTGGGCCGGAATCGCATCATCGGTTCCCAGTTCCTTGTCCTCGCCGCTCACCCCGGGTTCCGCCTGCTGGCTTTCACTCAGGCGGTTGATCTCGTCAATCAGCTCCTGTACCCGCTGGCGGTTCTGGCTGGCGCCGGGGTAGTCGGGATTGCGCTCGAGCAGTCGGTCGTAGCGATTGACCGCCCTCACGTAGTCCCTGGCGTGAGCCCGGGCGTTGGCCTCGTCGAACAGGGCATCGTCACTGTCGCTGCGGGAAAAATACTCTGCCGCCAGCATGAAATCCTCGGCGTAGTAGTAGGCCAGCCCCTTCCACATCGGGTCCTCGAAGTGCGCGGCGGCGGCCCGGTAATCGCCCGCCTGCAGCAACAGGCGCCCCTGCTGGTCGCCGGTCAGCCACAAATCGGCAAACCACTGCAGGCCGGACTGGAGACGGTCGGTGGCGGTGACCGCCTCCTCCTGCACCGCCGCCTCTGCCTGCACCGGATCGCCTGCGGTGGGCTCCGGCTGGGCCTCGGCCGGCCCGGGGTTGCCCGCCAGCAGCAGGGGTACGAGCAGCCAGGCCCAGGTCAGGGTCCAGCCCCGGCGGAACCAGAACAGGAACAGCATCATGGCTGGAAAGACCAGCACATAGCCGCTGTCCAGCCATGGCAGGGCGCTGTCCTCTATGATCACGTAATGGCTGTCTATCTTGCGGTTGAGCCGGCGTACGTCAGTGTCGTCCACCGTCAGGTCCTGGTAGCTGCCCCCCGTCGCGCTGGCCAGCGCCTCCAGGGAACGGCGCTCCAGCGGAGCCAGCCCCTGTTCCTGTGCCTCGGTGCCCACGCCCACTACCAGCAACTGGTCGCCGGATTGGTTGAAGAAGGATTCAAACGCGGCGGTGCTGTCCACGCCCAGGCCATCGGTAAACAGCACCACGGTGGCAGGGGCATCCGACTCCCGCAGCACGGTCTCCACCAGTGGCAGAGCGTACTCGGGGAACTTGCCGGCCCGGGGCATGATGGCCGGGGTGATCGCGGCCAGGTACTGGCGGAGTATTTCCTGGTCGGCGGTCAGTGACAATACCGTGTGGGCGCTGCCGGCGTAGACGATCAGCGCCGCTTTCTTGTCGGGACGCAGGGCGAGCAGGTCGCCGATCTTTTGTTTTGCACGCTGCAGGCGACTGGGCTGGATATCCCTTTGCTGCATGGACGAGGAGACATCCAGCAGTATTACCAGGGCCGCCTCGTCCTGGCTCAGGGGTGAGGGCTGCTGACGCCAGCTGGGCCCCATCAGCAGAATGAGCAGGAGTACCGAAATCACCCGGGTAAAGTTGACCGGATTGAGCCAGCGCGACTCGAAACGTTGCAGCCGCAGGTGTTCCAGCAGGTGGGGCGCAATGATCCCGCCGAACATGCCCCGGCTGACCTCGCGCCGGTTCTGTACCAGGGTAATGACCAGCCATGGAATGATCGCCAGCGCCCAGGCCGGGCGCAGGAAATGGAAGTGCTCGAGGGCGGCCAGATCAGGCAACGTTGGTGGCCCTCAGGCGACGCCAGGTCCGCCACGCACCTACGCTGTGGTAAACGAGATAGAGGCTCAGCGCCACACTTACCGGTACCCAGTGCAGGCTCTGGCGCGGGCGGAAGCTGATGGTTTCGTACAGCTCCGGCTCCAGCTCACCGATGGCCAGGTAGGCCTGGGCCAGCTGCTCGCGGTCCAGGGCCTGGAAGTAGCGGCCCCCGGTGATCTCCGACACCCGTTGCAGGGTGTCGATATCCAGCGCCTCCTCGCCCACTGAAGCGGGATCACCGATGGCGATGGTGTAGATCCGGATATCCTGGCTGGCTGCCACCCGGGCGGCGTCCACCGGGGGCACCATACTGCCGGTATCGTTGCCGTCGGTCAGGATGATCATGACGCGGTTGTCAGAGTCGCTCTCCTGGAACAGCTTGATGGCCAGGCCGATCGCGTCGCCAAAGGCAGTGCTCTGGCCGGCCATACCTATCTCGGTCTCGGCCAGCAGCTGGCCCCACACCTGGTGGTCGTCGGTGAAAGGGCTTTGCAGGTAGGGGGCGTTGCCGAACACGATAAGCCCCAGTCTGTCGGAGGCGCGCTGGTCGCCGAGTCGTTCCAGGACATACTTCACCGCCTCGAGGCGGTCGACGCTGCTGCCGTCGGGCAGGGTAAAGTCGGTGGTTTCCATCGAGCCGGAGAGGTCGACGGCGATCATCAGGTCGCGACCGGATTTCTGCTGTTGTATGGGCGGCGCTATCCATTCGGGCTTGGCCGCCGCCAGCACCAGGCACAGCCACATGAAGTTCACCAGGAACTGTTGCGCGCGATCCCGGCGCAGCACCGTCGCCCCGGTCTCGGGGCGACGCTCGCTCAGTTCCACCAGCTTGTCGAAGAAAGGCACCCTGATCGAGTCCCTGCTTTCCTTGTAGGGGGGCAACAGGCGCATCAGCAGGGGCAGTGTCAGCAGAACCAGGGCCCAGGGGTGCACGAGCTCAATCATTGCTTGGGTTCTCGTGCTGTTCTACCCAGGCCAGGCTGGCGGCGAGCAGTTTTTTCCCCGCCTCGGGCTCCACTGCCTGACCGGTATAGCTTGCCAGGGCCAGCAGGCGGCCCTGTTCCGCTGAAAAGGGGGGGGTGGGGCAATGGCTGTTGAGAAAGTCCACCCACTCCTCTCCCGACAGGCGCGCCACCTGTTCCCGGGAATAGGCCACCAGGGCCGTTAGCTTGAGCAGGCGATTGACCTCGCTGACCAGCGTGTCGAAGCTCACTGAACTGGCCAGCTGCTCCAGCTGGCCCGCCGCCTCCCGCCGATAGCGGTTGCGATACCAGTGGCGCAACAGCTTCCAGCCACGGTGCACGGCGAAGCCGGCGAGCAGCGCTGCCAGCCACCACCAGCCTGTGGTCTGGGGCCACCAGCTGATGTCGGCGGGAGGTACGACCTCGACAAAATCCCCCAGGGCGTAGTTGCCGAAGGCGTCGGGCAGCGGCGGTGCACTCATTGCAATACCCGCTGGCCGCCCAGTTTTTCCCGCAACTGGCGGCTGACCGGTGTAACCGTGTCCATTGGCACGACCAGGATGTTGTGGCGCCTCAGCTCTCCCTGCACGTGGGCCACGGAGCTGGTGAAGCTCTCCTGGAATTTCCTTCCCAGTTCCTCCCGGTCGGGCTCTATTTCGAGCTGGAATTTGCCGTCGCTTACCACCAGGTTGCTGGCGCCGGAAATATCGCGCTCCAGCGGATCGAACACCAGTGCGCAGATGATGTCGTTGTGCCGGTTGATGCGGCAGATGCTTTCCAGCGCAGCGTCATTCCAGCCGTGAAAATCGGAGATCATGACGACCAGGTAATCGTGGCCTATGCTGCGTTCAAGCATGCGCAGTGCTTCGGTAAGCCCGGCGGGGTTACTGCCGTGTCCCGCCGAGACGGACAGCTCGTTGTTCATCGTCGCAAGCTGTCCCAGCCAGCCGACCACCCTGCGCTGGTTGCGGGTGGGCTTGACCTCCACGTTGCGACTGTCGTTGAACAGGATGGCGCCCACCCGGTCGCCCACCCCCAGCACACGCCAGGCGGTGAGGGCGGCCATTTCCGCCGCGATCACCGACTTCATTTTCTGCTGGCTGCCGAAGAACATGGACAGGCGCTGGTCCACCATGACGACAACAGGGCGGTCGCGCTCCTCGGTATAAACCCGCACGTGGGGCTTGCCGGTGCGGTTCGTCACGCGCCAGTCCATGGTGCGGATGTCGTCCCCCGGGCGGTAGTGGCGCAACTCGTCGAAGTCCAGGCCCCGCCCGCGCAGCCGCGATCGCTTGCGGCCGCTGAGCAGGGACCGCACGGGCTGCCGGGGCAGGTAGCTGAAGCCCCGCGCGCTGTAGCGCAAGCGCATGAGGGCCCGCAGGCTGGTGTAGATATCCTCGCCGGGATTGTCGCTCATGATCTGCTCAGCCCACGGCGACCTGTTTGATGATCTCGTCGATAATGGCGTCCGGCGTTATCTGGTCCGCGAGGGCGTCGTAACTGATGATCAGGCGGTGGCGCATGATGGCGTGCAGCACGGAGCGCACATCGTCCGGAGTCACATAGTCACGCCCGTCCAGCCATGCGCTGGCCCGGCTGGACCGGTGCAGTGCGATGCTGGCGCGGGGGCTGGAGCCGGTATCGATCCAGTTGCCGAGTTTGTCGCCGAACTGCCCCGGCAGGCGGGTGGCCATTACCAGATCGACGATATACTGCTCCACCGCCGGTGCCGCCTGCATCTGCTGGATATCGGAGCGGGCGGCGAAGATATGATCCTGGGAGATCATGTCCAGTGTTTCCCCTTTATGACCCTCCTCTTCCTGCAACATCCGCACGATCGCGAGTTCGGCCTCTGAGCGGGGGTAGTCCACCGAGATCTTCATCAGGAACCGGTCCATCTGGGCCTCCGGCAGGGGGTAGGTGCCCTCCTGCTCGATGGGGTTCTGGGTGGCCAGCACCATGAACAACTCGGGCAGTTTGTAGGTTTTGCCCGCCACCGTGACCTGGCGTTCTTCCATCGCCTCGAGTAGCGCGGACTGCACCTTGGCCGGCGCGCGGTTGATCTCGTCCGCCAGCACCAGTTCACTGAAAATGGGGCCGGGCTGGAAGGTCAGCTCCGATTTGCCGTGGTTGTCCTGGTAGATTTCGTTGCCGGTAACGTCCGAGGGCAACAGGTCCGGCGTGAACTGGATTCGCCCCAGCTTTGCCTGCAGTACCTGGGACAGCGTTTTGATCGAGCGTGTCTTGGCAGTGCCCGGCAGCCCCTCCAGCAGTACGTTACCATTGCACAAAAGGGCCAGGGTAAGTGTGCGCACCACCTCCTCCTGGCCGATTACCGATTTGGCCATCTGCCGCATCATGGAATGAATGGCGCTGTGGTGTTCACTGGACAAAGGAGTGCTCCCTGGTTTGTTGGGGAAGGGGATTCATGTCAGGGAATTATAGACGGATATGGCGCAGGATTTTCAGGTCAGATACAGCTGGTGGGACAGATACTGGCTGGTCCGTGGTTTTGGTCGAAGGAATACCCGCTTTATCGGGCATTCCTTCGGCCACCACCTGGAGCCCTGTAACAGTGCCGGATCAGCTCGCCCAGGCCCGCGGCGCGCGGAACTGCTGCGACAGGTAATCCATCTGGTCTGCGAGTATCCGGTCCTTGGCCAGGAAGTGCCACTCGAAGGGGTTGGGCTTGAAAGGAATCGCCAGCAGCGGCATGTGTGCTTCTTCCGGGGTGCGGTTGTCTTTCTGCCAGTTGCAGCGCTTGCAGGCGGCCACCACGTTTTCCCAGCGGTCTGTCCCGCCGCGTGAAGTAGGTAATACGTGGTCGCGGGTCAGGTCCGCCCGGGTGTATTGCTGGCCACAGTAAAGGCAGCGATGGTCGTCCCGGCGAAACAGGGTGCGGTTGCACAGCGGCGGGCTGAAGCCCTGTATGACCCTGCCCTGGATGGCGACTATGGGTTGCAGCTCGATCCGGGAGCGGGTACCGGTCAGGCGTTGTATGCCGCCAAAATACGGTGGCAGGGTTGCACCGATGCCGTAGATGACATCGCCCTTGGCGTAGGCGGAAATCGCCTCGTGTGCGGTAATCCAGCCGCGTGGCTGGCCCGCCACATCCAAACGCAGGATTGTATGCATGGCCCCCAACTCACAGTTGTGGGTAAAAGCTACTTTAAAAAGATTGATTTAACAATCGCCAATTTATCCTGGTTGCCGCTGCCGGCTAGCGGGCGACCCAGCTCGCGCTCACCAGCACCTCGCCCCCCGACAAAATGCGCCCCTCGAATCGCTCGCCCGGGCGGATGGCTCCCACTCCAGCAGGTGTGCCGGTCATGACCAGGTCGCCGTCCTCGAGGGTGGTGAATTTTCTCAGCTCCGCACGGATCGTCGCCGGCGGGTAAATCATCATGTCGACACCGCCCGCCTGACGCACCTCCCCATCTACCTCAAGTTGCAGCGCAAGCTGGCCGAGGTCCGGGGGCAGCGGCACGAACTCGCTGAACAGTGCCGCGCCGTCGAAGGCTTTGGCCCGCTCCCAGGGCAGACCCTTTTGCTTGAGGGAGGACTGCAGCTCACGCCGGGTGAGATCGAGGCCAAAACCCACCGCTGCAAATTCACCGCCCAGTACCAGCAGCACAATCTCCCCTTCGTAGTGCAGGGTCTCGCCATCCACCTGGGAGCGCAGGACATTCGAGATAGCCGAGTTCGGCTTGTTGAACACCACCATATCCTGGGGCACCTCGTTGCCCAACTCCTGGATATGTGCCACGTAGTTGCGGCCCACACAGACTATTTTGGAAGGGGTTACAGTCGTTCCGTTGACGCTTACGGTTTGCATGGCGTTTATTCCTGGGAGCGTTCAGTGGATATCATATGCTGTGGCAGGGCGTAAGCGAGCAGGTGGTCGGAAGCCCCGGACTTGCTCGCCCAGTGACTGCCCGCGGCGATCACCACAAATTGCCGGCCGTCGGCGCGGTAGGTCATGGGCGTGGCCGCGCTGCCCGTGGGCATGCGGGTACGCCACAGCTCCTCGCCCGAGATGGTGCTGAAGGCGCGAAAATAATAGTCGCCGGAACCCGCGATGAGCACCAGGCCGGAGCCGGTCACCGTGGGCCCGCCCATCCCCGGGGTACCCTTGAAAAACCAGAAGGGAAACGGCGCCATGTCCCGCGTTGTGCCAAGCGGTACGCTCCACATTTTCTGCCCGCTGGTGAGGTCGATGGCGTCCAGGGTATTCCAGGGCGGGGCGGTGCAGGGCAGGCCCCAGGGTGACAGCAGTATGTCCGGGGTGACGCAGAACGGCGTGCCTTTTTGCGGGTGCGCGGTGGGGTGCTGGTCGCACTGTGCGCGCGGGATCATGTGAATGATGCCCGCGAGGTGGCTGGTACGCAGGACAATGATCTTGCGCTGCGAGTCGATCGCGGGAGAGCCCCAGTTGTTGCCCCCGCCCTGGAAGGGATAGGCGATGGTGCCCTGCAGGCTTGGCGGAGTGAATATGCCCTGCCAGCGGGCCGCGGCGATTTTGTCGCGACAGGCGTCCTCTTCCCAGGGAGTAATGCCCCAGGCGGTCTCTGGCGCGATGGTTTCCGCGACCAGCGGTGCGGGCAGGGTCGGGAAAGGCTGGGTGGGTGCGTAGTACTCCCCGGGTATATCGCCTGCAGCCACCGGTCGTTCCTCCACCGGGAACAGGGGCTCACCCGTCTCGCGGTTGAGCAGGAACAGATGTCCCATCTTGGTAGGCTGGGCCAGCGCAGGAATACTTGTGCCGTCTTTTACCACTTCGTACAGGCTGGGCTGTGAGGGTGTATCGTAATCCCAGATGTCGTGGTGCACGGCCTGGAAATGCCAGACCACCTTGCCGCTGTCGCCGTCCAGCGCCACCACCGAGCTGGAGTAGAAATCCAGGCCCTTGTCCAGGCCGCCCCGCAGCCCGCCGTAGTAATCCGGGCTGCTGTTGCCGGTGGGGACGAACACGAGATTGCGCTGGGGGTCCACCGAGATAATCGACCAGACGTTGGTGGTGCCTTTCTGGTAGCGCTGGCCGGCGTCCTCCAGTTCGGCTGCCACCCCCGGCGGCAGGGGATCCCAGGACCATGCCAGTTTCCCGCTGCGCACATCGAAGGCCCGAACCACGCCGCCGGGGCTGTCAGTGCGACGATTATCCAGCACCATGGCGCCGGTGATCACCAGATCGCCGAGAATGGCGGGTGGCGAGGTGATGCCGTATTCGTTGCGAACATGTTCACCGAGCCCCTCGCGCAGGTCGAGCTGGCCGCCCTCGCCAAAGTCTTCACAGGGCTTGCCGGTGGCTCCGTCCAGCGCTATCAGCCGGCCGTCGAGGGTGCCCGTAAAAATGCGATGGTCGCAGGCCTCGCCTTGCGGCAGCGGGTCCTGCCAGCTGCTCACGCCCCGGCAATTGGTGAGTGCAATGGGGTCAGTATCCACCACCGGGTCGTAAACCCAGCGTTCGCGGCCACTGGCGGCGTCCAGTGCGAATACCCGGTTGAATGGGGTGCAGTAGTAAAGTGTGTCGTTAACCACGATCGGTGTAACCTGCAGGGCACTTTGCGGGCGCGGACCGTCCGGGTCGCCAAAGCGGCTGCCCTCGGCACCCTCCCGGGCCGGGCGAAAATCACCTGAGCGGTGCTCCCAGGCCAACTCAAGTTCCGTCACATTGGCCGGGGTGATCTGGGTCAGGGGCGAGTAATGGCCACCTCCCGGGCTGCCGCCATAGCTGCCCCACAGGTTCTGGCTGTGGAGCATACCCGGGCAGGCAAGACCAAGGGCAAGGCACAGGACAAGCGTGATGCAGGGTCGCCGCGGGGGCGAGGCTAGCTGGAAACCCATTGAACTGGATCCTTGTCGGACGGTGCGACAGGCAGTTATAACCCGGTTGAAGCGTATGTGCCAGATCGGGGGCACAGGCAGCAATGCCAAACGCTGCCCGCAGCCCTCTCGCCGCGTCGGCATTCAAGGCACGGAATCAGCCGGGCGGGGTTTCCTACAGCGGCGGATCCGCCCGACGTGCACTCGAACTGTTTACCCTGAACCAGCCCGCCACTGAGTAGCGGTCACGCCGGGCCGGCATTACCTCGTGCTCGAAGTCCTCGCTCAGGAATGCCGCAAGGGTGCCAAAGGCGGGGGTTACCCTGATGCCGTCCCTGGCGCCTTTTTCAGGGTAGATCACGAGTTCGCCGCCGTCATCGCTCAGCCAGGCGGGGTTCAGGTAGGCGACAATCGACAGCACACGGTTTGATTCGCCCTTGAAGGCGTCCAGGTGCCTGCGATAGAAAGCGCCCTCCGCATAGTGCGCGAAGTGGCTTTCAAAGGAAAACAGGCCAAGAAAGAGTCGGTAATTTAGGTACGATTGCAACGCCCCGGTCCAGTCCAGCCACCTGCGCCCGGCTGCAGATGCGCCAGTGATCCAGCAGATATTATCCTTGCGCACAAAACGATTGAGCATCTGGTCGTGTTCGCGACCGATTCCCGCGGGTGAAAATTTCTGTTCCGACATCGCGTGCAGCTGCAGCAGGAGGTCATCGGCAAGCCCTTCTGGCAGCGCGCAGGGATTGATGCTGTAACCCTTGTTCAGCAGGTCGTCTGCGATTCTCGCAAACAGTAGTTCGCTCTGCGCACCGGGGTTGTCGGTCACCGGGCTGTTGGGGGCCAGTATCATTATCCGCTTGCTTCCTGTGTTTTGGCTTGCGAGGCGAGTGGTGGAGGCGGGAACCGGCCGGGGGTGCAAGTGGCAGGTTCCGGTGCGAGTATATAGTGCCGGCGCAGGTTTTGTCCGAAAATTGATCAGTACGCCGGGGTTGCTTTGGCGGCCCTGAAACCGCCCGCTCTGCCGGCGCCCGGGCCGCCATCTCCGCTGCCGGCACGACCGGGCGCCGAATTGACTTCAATGGGCAATACACTTATCGTTGCCTGCTGTTTTTTTGAGCAGATTTGCGTGCAAATCCGGGGCTCCGGAGCATGCAAATCCACCACGGCGGTAAACCCGGTCGATGCGACCGGCCAGGGCTTTCCCCGTCGTGAAGTGGCCCTCCAGGCCTGGAACAATCGCCAGCGGAAATTGGACAGAATCATATGAATGCAAAACGCCCGGCAGGGGTCATCGCGACCCTGGAAAATCCGTTTGCAGAGCGGGACGAGCAGGCTTTTACCGTGCCGGGGCAGCTCGCCTCGACACCGGGGCCCTACGAGGAATCGTTGAAGGCCGGGTGGGAGCTGCAGCAGCGGCCTTACCAGACCGCGGGTGTGAAAAACATCCAGCGCCAGCACCAGAAGAGCCGGATGACCATATGGGAACGCATTCGCTTCCTCAGCGATGGTGAGCCGACGGTGCTTTACCAGAACTGGGGGCCGAACCTGGACGGCGCCTCGCTGGTGACGGCGATTATCAAGGTCAATGGTCGCGACGTCGCCCTGTACGGCCACGATTTCACTGTGCGCGCGGGCTCCATGGACGCCACCAACGGCGAAAAACTGGCGCGGCTGTTTGAGTTGGCCGCCCGCCAGAGAATTCCCGTGGTTGGTATCAACGACAGTGCCGGCGCCTATATTCCCGCCGGCGTGGGCGGCCTGGATGGCTACGCAGAAGCATTTGCAGCCCTGCGCAAGATCAGCGGCGTGGTACCCAGCATCATGTGTATGTTCGGCTTCAATGCCGGCGGCGGCTCCTACCTGCCGCGCCAGGGCAGCTTCCTGATCCAGCCCAACGAGACCTTTTTCGGCCTGACCGGCCCCGGCGTGGTGAAAAGCGTACTGGGCGAGGACGTGACCCCGGACGAGCTGGGTGGGCCGGCAGTACACAGCAAGAGTGGTGTCACCGACTTTGTCGTGAAGGACGAGGTTGCGGCCCTGCGCAAGGTGCGGGCGCTGCTCAACTACCTCCCCAGTTACAATGGTGAGCTTGCTCCCTTCCAGGCCAGTTCCGACCCGATTACCCGTAAAACCTGGGATATCGATATCCTGTTGAAGAAAGCTTTCAACTCCCCAACCGGATTCAATACCCCCATAGACGTCACGATCCTGATCCAGCAGCTGTGTGACCACGGTGACTTCCTGGAAGTCCAGCCCGATCGCGCCCGTAATACGGTCACCGCCCTGGGCCGCATGGGTGGGAACGTCATCGGTTTTGTAGCCAATAATTCGTCAGTCGCCTCCGGCCAGGTGGATATCGACGCCGCCTACAAGAACGCGCGCTTTATCCGGTTCTGCAACCTGTACAACATCCCGGTGATTTTCCTCGAGGACACCACCGGCTTTCTGCCGGGCAGGGAGCAGGAGGGCGGCGGTATCGTCCAGGCCGGCCGCGCCATGCTCGATGCGATCGTCGACCTGCGCACGCCGCGCTTCCTGGTGCTGGTGCGCAATGCCTACGGCGGTGCCTATGCCGCTTTCAACAGTATTGCGGTGGGCGCCGATTTCGTGGTTGCCCTGCCCACCACCCGGGTGGCGGTGATGGGCCCCGCGGGGGTGGAGTACGTCTACAAGGATGAGCTGCGCAAGATTCGCCATGCTGTTCCGGAAAAGATAAAGGCGGAGACGGCGGCACAGCTTGCCGCCGGTCTGTCCGAACAGCAGGCCGCTGAAGCCGCCACGGACCTGGTCCAGGGCTGGGTAAAAACTGAGGAAGCCCTGCTGGCGAAGCGCTACGAGCGGGAGCTGATGAATCCCAATGAGGCGCTGAGCCTCGGTTCCATATCCCAGATCGTAATGCCCTCCGAACTGCGCCAGGTGCTGGCGGAAAACATGGCGTTCTACCTGCGTCGCTACCAGCCCGGCCCGTTACAGTCGGTACAGCGCGAATTCCATTGATCGCGCCAGGCCGCGAATAAAAAACTGAGGAACACCGGCGTGTCCAACGAATATTACCTGCACAACCCGCTCATCCACCGCGACCGCAAGCTGGGGCAAAGCCGCAGCGCCTGGGTCAGGCAGTTCGACTGCACTCACATGCGTCCGCTGATCATCTGCCGTGGCCCGATCCGCAAGGAGGCCATGGATGTATTTACCGAGATGGGCATAGAGCACTTCGGCATTCTGTTGTCGGAAAAGGATTCCATTGTCTATCGCAACGCACTGGCGCCGGAGCTGCGCTCCCTGACCGACCCCGACCGGGTACACCGGGTGCCGGATTACAGCGGCGCCAACAAGGAAGAGCGTGAGGCGCGGATCAGGCAGATCATCAATATCGCCCGGGAGAACAATTACAACTCGATCTTCGCCGGTTACGGTTTCATGGCCGAGGACGAAATGATGGTAGCCGCCATGGAGCAGGCGGGCCTCAATTTTATCGGCCCCTGTTCCCGCACGGTGCACGATGCGGGCCTGAAGGACGAGGCCAAGCGCACCGCCCTGAAAACCGGCGTGTCCGTCACTCCGGGTATCGACAACGGCACCGCACTGACACTGTTGAAAAAACACCCCGACGTGGCCGCGTTGAAAGCACTGGTTGCGGAGAAGAAGCTGGCGGTTGAAGACGCCGTGCTGGACGATGAGTCCGTTACCCTGGAGGACAAGGCCGACATCGTTCTGGCGGCGTCCTATGACAAGGGCATCGACCTGTACACGGTGGCGGAACTGTGCGAAACACTGACCGAGGCGGTTGTGAAAATGGCGGCGGACTACCCGGAAAACCGGGTGCGCCTCAAGGCCATCAGCGGGGGTGGCGGCAAGGGCCAGCGTATCCTCGGGATCGGCGAATCCGCGCGCACCGCAGAGATGGTGCGGGAAATCCTCAACGAGGTAAAAACTACCGGCGTCGGCGACAACAAGAACGTGCTGGTAGAGCTCAACATCGAAACCACGCGTCACCAGGAAATCCAGGTGATAGGTAACGGCAAGTGGAGCATGACCATGGGCGGTCGCGACTGCTCCCTGCAGATGCACGAGCAGAAGCTGCTGGAAGTGTCCGTGACCGTGGAGTCACTCCAGGCGGCCATCGAAGAAGCCGACCGCAGTGGCCAGAAGGAAGAGGCGCGGGTGCTGCGCCAGGACCTGATCACCCTGCAGGAGATGGAAGACGAGGCCGCACGATTTGGCGAGGCAGTTGGTCTCGACTCCGTATCGACCTTCGAATGTATCGTCGATCGCGACAAGCACTTTTTTATGGAAATGAACACCCGTATCCAGGTCGAGCACCGTGTCACCGAGCTGTGCTATGCCCTCCGGTTCAGCAACCCGGACAAACCCGAGGAGCACTTCGAGGTTGAATCCCTGGTGGAGGCGATGGTACTGCTGGCGGCCCACGGGGAAAAACTGCCCAAGCCCGAGCGACTGCTGCGCAACAACGACAGCGTCGAGGCGCGACTGAATGCCACCAACCAGGCTCTGCAGCCCCATGCCGGTGGGGTGATTGAGTCCTGGAGCGATGCCACCAACGGTGAGATTCGCGATGACCAGGGTATCAGCCTGCATAACCCCGATACTGACGTATTTATGAAATACACCCTGGCCGGGGCATACGATTCCAATATCGCCCTGTTGCTGACGGTGGGAACTACCCGGCTCGCGACTTACCAGGGGATGGCCGAAACCATTCGCCAGACCAGGATGCGCGGCCGCGACCTGGCCACCAATCTCGAATTCCACTACGGCCTGGTCAACTGGTTTATCGCCCAGAACGTCAACGCGCGACCGACCACCCGTTTCATCGTGCCCTATCTCACCGCGGTCGGTGAACTGAAGCGGCACGCCAATAACCTGGACCTGGAGTATGCCTACAAGTCGATCAGCACGGCGGCGCTGGCAGGGGTCGAGGGAGAGGCGGCAAAGGCGCTGTCCGAGGCGTTGCTGCTGAAGGAGTCGCTGCTGTTGCGCCCCCTGCACCACCTGCTGCGGGAGCCCCATGTCCTCAGTGGCTGGCTCAGCATCAATCGCGACTGCTACACCATGATCGATGGCAGGATCAGCTGGAACGAAAATCCGCTGGAACTGCTGGCCGATACCTATCACTTCCTCAACATGGACAATGAGAACGACCAGGAAGATGCCGCCGCGGCCATCATCTGGGACCATGACGACCGCATCCTGCAGGATGCCATCGCGTTTTACGACGAGTTGAACAACCGGCTGCAGGCGGGTGACTGGGTGGAGCTTTGCTCCCTGCTGGAATCCGACGATGCGCCTGCGGGCATGGATGATGCGACCTGGGACAGGGTGCGCGGCGCTCACCTGGGATTCCAGGCCGGTGTCGATGTCATGGCCGTTCTGCCGAGTATCGCGGAGGCTACCGGCTTCTTTGACCTGCGGGTCAATCCCGACCTCACCGTGCACATACCCGCGCGCCTCAACGACCCCGAATTGCAGGCGGCGATGGCCAAGGTGCTGGTGCCCCCGCCGCTGGCCAAGTCAGATGAAATCCTGGCCGAGAGCGGCGGTATGTTCTACGCCCGGGAGACCCCGGAACACGACGTCTATGTGAAGGAGGGCGACCACTTCAATGCGGGCGATCCCCTCTTCATCATCGAAGTCATGAAGATGTTCAACAAATACTACGCACCGTTTTCCGGGACGATCGAAAAGGTGCTGGTCGAGGCCGATGGCATGATCATCCACAAGGGTCAGGCGATTTTCAAGATAACCCCCGACGAGCGCCCGGTGATCGAGTCCCCCGAGGAAGTCGCGGCCAGGCGCCGGGAAGCCACCAGCCGGTTCCTGCAACAGTTGTAGGCAAGGAGTAGACGAGATGATTACAGCCCTGGACCATATAGCGATCGCTGTACCGGACCTGAACAAGGCCATCGAGCGTTTCATGCAGGACTTCGGCCTGCCCTTTGAAGGCACGGAGGACGTCGCCGAGGCCAAGACCTCCACCGCATTTTTCCCCCTGCCGCCAACCAGCATCGAACTGGTACACCCGCTCGACGGCGGCGGGCCGATCGCCAAGTACCTGGAGAAGAAGGGTGGCGGCCTCCATCACCTGTGTTTTCGCTCGGACAATATCGAGGAAGATATTGCCAGGCTGAAAGAGAAGGGTTACCAGTTCCTCTCCGATGGCCCCATCCTGGGGGCGCATAACTCCCTGGCCATTTTTATCCATCCCAAAAGCTGTGACGGCGTATTGATCGAGATTAACCAGCCCGCCGGGGACCATCACTGATAGCTGCGCGAGGATTGCGTCAATGACAGACAAGATTTACGACAAGGCCAAAGCCACCCCTGATGCCTGGCGTGATCTGGCGGAAAAGCAAATGCGCGGCGGCAGCCTGGACGACCTGGTGTGGCACACCGCGGAGGATATCCCGGTAAAACCGCTGTATACGGCGGCGGATATCCAGGACCTGCCCTACACCGATACCATGCCCGGCATGGCACCCTATATTCGCGGTCCCCAGGCGACCATGTACGCCGGGCGTCCCTGGACCATCCGCCAGTACGCGGGCTTTTCCACCGCGGAGGAATCCAACGCCTTCTACCGCAAGGCGCTGGCCGCAGGCGGGCAGGGTGTTTCGGTGGCCTTTGACCTGGCTACCCACCGGGGCTACGACTCGGACCACCCGCGTGTAGCCGGTGATGTGGGCAAGGCCGGGGTGGCGATCGACTCCGTCGAGGACATGAAAATCCTCTTTGACGAAATACCGCTCGACAAGGTCTCTGTCTCCATGACGATGAACGGCGCCGTGCTGCCGGTCCTTGCCGGTTATATCGTCGCCGCCGAGGAGCAGGGTGTGACCCAGGAGCAGCTCACGGGCACCATCCAGAACGATATCCTGAAAGAATTCATGGTGCGTAACACCTATATCTACCCACCCAAGCCGAGCATGAAGATCATCGGCGATATCATCGCCTACTGTTCCGGTCACATGCCCCGCTTCAATACGATTTCCATCTCGGGCTACCACATCCAGGAGGCCGGAGCCAACGCTGCACTGGAACTGGCCTACACCCTGGCGGACGGCAAGGAATACATCCGCACCGCGATTGCGGCGGGCATGGATATCGACGACTTCGCCCCGCGGTTGTCTTTCTTCTGGGGCATCGGCATGAACTTCTACATGGAGATCGCCAAGATGCGGGCCGCGCGCCTGCTGTGGGCCCGGATCGTCAGCGAGTTCAACCCGAAAAACCCGAAAAGCGCCATGCTGCGCACCCACAGCCAGACATCGGGTTGGTCACTGACCGAGCAGGACCCTTACAACAATGTGGTGCGCACCACCATCGAGGCCATGGCCGCGGTTTTTGGCGGCACCCAGTCCCTCCACACCAACGCCCTGGATGAAGCCATCGCCCTGCCCACCGAGTTCTCCTCACGTATCGCCCGCAATACCCAGCTGGTGATCCAGGAAGAAACCGGCATCACCAAGGTGGTAGATCCCTGGGGTGGCTCCTACATGATGGAAAGCCTCACCCAGGACATGGCCGACAAGGCCTGGGAACTGATCCAGGAAGTGGAGGAGGCCGGCGGTATGGCGAAAGCCATCGAGACCGGTATGCCCAAGCTGCGCATCGAGGAGGCCGCTGCCAAAAAGCAGGCCCGCATCGACCGCGGCGAAGACGTGATCGTCGGGGTCAACAAGTACAAACTCCAGCACGAGGACACGGTCGATATCCTGGATATCGACAACGAGGCGGTGCGCCAGGCCCAGCTCGCGCGCCTGGCCAGTGTGCGTGCGGGACGGGATGAGGCGGCGGTGGAGTCTATTCTCGAGGACATTTACCAGTGCGCGGTCAGCGGCAAGGGCAACCTGCTGGAACTGTCCATCGAGGCCACCCGCCGGCGCGCCACAGTCGGGGAGATATCTTACGCCATGGAACGGGAATTCGGTCGTTTCAATGCCCAGGCACAGACTGTGTCGGGCGTTTACGGCTCCGCCTTTGCGGAGGATGAAAACTGGCAGGCCATCAGCAAGGACATCGACGCCTTCGTCGAGAAGCACGGGCGTCGCCCCCGCATGCTGGTCTGCAAGATGGGCCAGGATGGCCATGATCGGGGCGCCAAGGTGGTGGCCACGGCCTTTGCCGATGTGGGCTTTGATATCGACCTGTCACCCATGTTTTCCACCCCCGAGGAAGTCGCCCGCCAGGCCATCGAGAACGACGTGCACGTCGTCGGCGCCTCCTCCCTCGCGGCGGGCCACAAAACCCTGGTACCGCAACTGGTCGAGGAGCTGCGCAAGCAGGGGGCCGACGACATCGTGGTGATCGCCGGCGGTGTGATTCCCAAGCAGGATTACCAGTTCCTGCTGGATGTCGGCGTAAAGTGCATTTTCGGCCCGGGCACCCCGATTCCGGTGGCGGCGCGCGATGTGCTTGATGCGGTTAACGCAGCACAACGTTGAATGTGCCACTAGTTGATTGTGTATAGAACCAAGCGAAGCCGCTGTGGCGGATAGATTGAGCATAACTCCACGCACGGCTGAACCCGGTATGGGAGGATAATGCAGCCATGGTTCTATACTCCTCGAGGCGTGGCTGCGACAGATGTGCCCTCAGGACCCGCCGTAAATACATCCATGTAGGCTCGTGTCGGCCATCCATGGCCTCCAACGGTCCTGAGGTCACATCTGCCACAGCCACACCTCTACCAATGCTCTCTCTTTCCAGATTATTGAGTTTAATCTTCAAGCACTTCCCGAGCTACAGTGCTGCGTGCATAGTCCCGACCAGGAGATCTGGTGGCTTGGGTAGCGATCGATGCTAGCGACTCGGCAGTGGGTTAGCCGTTGGCGGAACGTCGGCCGCCATGGACGGCGGCCGTCGAGCCTGTACATGGATGTACGCTTTTTGGCGTTTCCGCCAACGGCTAACCCACTGGCGAGGCGCGGTTCCAAGAACCAAACAGATGCCATTAATCCAAAACAACATCGCGACGGTTATAATCCCAACTAAATGACGACATTCAACCTACAAGCTCTCCTCGACGGCAACCGCCGCGCACTGGCCAAGGCGATCACCCTGGTGGAGAGCAGGCTCGAGTCGCACCGGGAGCAGGCGCAGGAGATACTGGAGCAGGTGTTGCCGCACAGCGGCAACAGTATCCGTATTGGCATCACCGGGGTGCCGGGTGTCGGAAAATCCACGTTTATCGAAGCCTTCGGGCTCTACCTGATATCCCAGGGAAAACGCGTCGCGGTGCTGGCGGTGGACCCCAGCTCGCCTATCGCCGGGGGTTCGATATTGGGTGACAAGACGCGGATGGAAGAGTTGTCGCGACGCGATGAGGCGTTTATCCGTCCCTCACCGGCGGAGGGCAACCTGGGGGGAGTCGCCCAGAAAACCCGTGAGACCATGCTGCTGTGTGAGGCGGCGGGTTACGATGTGATCCTGGTCGAAACCGTCGGCGTGGGCCAGAGTGAATACCAGGTCGCGGGCATGGTGGACTTCTTCATGGTGCTTATGCTGCCCGGTGGCGGTGACGAGCTGCAGGGTATCAAGAAAGGTATTCTCGAGCTGGCGGATGCGCTGGTCATCAACAAGGCCGATGGGGAGAGCGAGAATCTCGCCAAACTGAGCAAAACCCACTACACCAGCGCCATGAACCTGCTGCGCCATACGAGCTTCTGGACGCCGCGGGTAATGACCTGTTCGGCTATCAAGTCGGTGAACATCGATGTGGTGTGGGGCATGGTGCTGGATTACTACTTCCAGGCCATGGCCGAGTCGGCCTTTCAGGCCAAGCGTGCGCGCCAGAATCGCGACTGGATGCACCAGCTCGTCAACGAGATGCTGCTATTGCGGCTGAAGCAGAATCCGGCGGTGAAGGAGATGCTGCCCAGGCTGGAGCAGCAGGTGCAGAAGCATGAGATTACCGCCTACGCCGCCGCCAGGCAGATCATGGACCAGTTTTAGGCCAGGTGGCGAGAGACGCCATGCGATTCTATCCGCTGGAAAAACTGATCAATCTTCACGACAGCTACTCCCGCCAGTTCAAGATCGATAACCTGCAGCTGTTACTGCTGCAACGCGACGGCGAACTCTATCTCATCGAGGGGCGCTGCCCCCATCGCGGCCATCCGCTGGATGTCGCCACCCTGCAGGGCGGGGTGATCCAGTGCGCCCTGCACCACTACCAGTTTGCCATCGCTGACGGGCGCCTGCTGCACGCCACCGAGGAGCGCTGCCGCGGGTTGAGGACATACCGGGTGGTGTACGAAGGCAACGAGGTCGGCGTCATGCTGGAGGAGGGCTGAGCGCGCCGGTGAGACCTGACGGTATCGGTTCTTTTCAGCTGTCAGGGTCCGGCCAGTGCCTCCGGCAAGGGGCTGGGGTCGCTGTCCAGCAAGGGGGCGAGCGTCGGGATCAGCGCGCCCAGCAGGCGCACCGGCAGGCCGCTGGTGAATTCGTACTGGGCGGCCTGGGCGCCCGGTACAAAGGCGGTGATGGTGCCGTAAAAGCGGTCGTCGATCATGAAGACAAAGGTCGCCACGCGATTGACCACCCGGGAAGAAAGCAGCTTGCCCGGCGAGGAGTACACCTCGAAGCGGTGATCACCGGTGCCGGTCTTGCCCCCCACCGTGTGGCGCGAACCGTCCGGCCGTTGCAGGTATCCCTGCAGAGCGCGCGCGGTGCCGTTTTCCGCCACGTCTATCAGCGCCGAGCGAACCACTGTCGCAATCGCCGGGTCTATCACCTGCTGGCCGGCAGCCGGCAGTACCCCGAACTGGGTTTCATAGGGGGTGGCGGATGCAAAGTGCAGTCCCTCGATCAGGTACGCCGGGTAGCGAATGCCGCCGTTCACGATGACGCCCATCAGTTCTGCCAGCGCAGCGGGCCGGTCACCGGAGCTGCCGATCGCGGTTGCAAGGGAGGGCGTCAGTGAGGCGAAAGGGTAACCGAGCCGCCGCCATTGCTGGTGCAATTGCTGGAAAGCCTCTATTTCAAGCAGGTCGAGAATACGCTTGTCCTGGGCATGCTTGCGCCTGGTTTTCATCAGCCACTGATAGACCTCCTGGCGCGCATCCGCCGATGCGCTCAGCACCTCGTCGATCGGCGCGTCCGGATGTTGCAGGAGATACTCGATCAGCCACAATTCGAGCGGGTGCACCCGGGCCAGGTAACCGCGGTCGTTGAGGTTGAATTTTTCCGGGCTATAGCGCTCGAAGACTGCTTCCAGTGCCTGCGTGTCGTAGTTCTCGTCGGGCACATGGCGCTCAATCAGCGGCGCGAGATCGTCCGTTTGCGCATCGGGCCATACCGATCGCACTGCAATTACCAGCGCGCGCGGCGAGACCCGCACCCCATCGAGCAGGGCGGTCAGGGATTCTTCCCGCGTCTTGCCTCGATACTTCTCGTAGAAGCGACGCAGGAAAATGGTGCCCTCGCGATCGGCAAACCGGCGCAGGTATTCACCCCTGGCAGGGTCTGCCGCATTTTCCAGCACCCGGGCTGTGCCGGAAGGGGCGCGGTACATATAGTGATCGGTGACCTCCCGCATCATGCGAATGAACACCAGGTTTACCGAGCGCTGCATAGCCTGCGCGACCGTCAACACACTCTGGTTGTCCCTGCTGTCAAAATTGTCGAAGTGGTGCGCACCGCCTCCGGTGTAAAAGGTTTGTGCTGTGCTGGCCGAATAGCGTCGCTGCATTGCCGCCGCGAGAGTCGAGCTCAGGTCTGCGCCGGGATTGGTGCGCAAATAGTCGACCACCCAGACGCTCAATCGGTCTTTTGGATGCGGCGCGACGCGCGCCAGTTCCGTCGGCGGCAGGGCCTGGTATTTTGTGTGCGCCTCGCTGATCAGCTCCAGCCAGCTGATCAGGGTGCGCAACTTGGCGGTGGAGCCCAGGTCGAGTTTTGCGCCCGCATTGATGTCCAGCGGCTGGTCGAGGTTGTCCGCGTTGATGCGCAGGCGATTGAATCCCGGACCACGCTCATAGAGTGTCAGGCTGTAGATCACCTTGCCCGGGTCGCTCGCCCGCAGCAGTCGCGCCCCAGTCAGCCCCAGTTCCTCGATGCGCTCCGGTCTTGCCAGGGAGCGCAGGAAATCAGTGACGCCCAGCTGTACCTGCTCATCCAGGGTAGTGCTTACCGTGAGATCGAGGCGATCGAGTTCGTACAGGCTGCGCACATCAAGCAGTGATAGCAGCCGGTTGCGTGCCAGATTGACGCCTTTCTGGCCCGTGAAGTCGGTAACGGGGGAAGACGGCGCGCGCTCCCGCAGCGCAAGCGGTATGGCCAGGGCGGCGTCGGCCAGACGTTGACTTATGACGCCCTCGCTTGCCATGCGCCTGAGGTAACTGTCGGTGAGCCGTGACAGCGCGGACGTGTCGCGGCCGAGGTAATAGCTGGGGCGGCGCACCGCCAGGATCAGGCTGAGCGCCTGTTTGTAATAGCGCGCACGCTCCTCCAGTGGCGCCGAAGGGTCGGACAGAACCCGGCTGACCTCCTCGAAGTCGCTGCCGTACCAGGCCTGCAGGCCGTCGCCGATGCTGCTGATCTCACCGTAGCCCGGCTGCGCGGCCAGCGGCAGTGAATTGAGGTAGTTGAGCACCAGCTTGCGACGGGCCGGCAGCGTGTCCGGACCCTGGCTGTATACCCGCAGGCTGGCCGATATCATCTGGTAGAGTTTGTCCCGGGCGTCGTGGGTGATGCCATCGGGTGAGTGGCGAAATTTTTCCAGCTGAGTGGCCAGGGTGCTGGCGCCGATGACCTTGTGGTCACCCCCCACGGTTTTCAGTCCCTGCTGTACCACCGCCATCGTGAGGCGCTCCCAGTCGACCACCGGGTTCATTGCCGGGCGGGTCTCGTCCAGTAGTTCGCGGTCCTCGACGAACAGCAGCGCCTCCACAATCGGCGTCGGTATCGCGGCAAAATCCGGGTAGACCAGGCGCGGGTAGCGAGCCCGCTGTATCACCGCGTCGTTCATGTCCAGCAATTGCAGGCCCGCCTGGATTTTTTCGGGATAGACATTGAACACCCCGTGGGCGGCGAGTTCAGTGAGGCGGCGCGAGGGCACAGCCTGGCGTTCGATAGCGTAGCCGTTGCCCAGCAGGCGCTGCTGGAAGACGGGGAGATCGGCGTAGCCCAGGCGTACATCCCAGGGACCGCGGTCAGGGGGCAGCGGGTCACGCGCCGCGCCGTCCTCGACGCGGAAGCCGATAAGGGCGGCAAAATCCGCCAGCTGGCGGGACTGGAGATTTGCCGTTCGCATTTCCTGGTAGGCGAGGTAGGCCAGCACCACCACACCGCCCAGCATTATCACGCCCAGGGTTACGCGCACCAGCGGCGCCATCACCCTGTGCCACAAGCCATCGCGCGTGTGTGCTGCGGCGGGGTAATGGCTGGCGCCGGCTGCGGTTTTCCCGGGAGTCCGGATGAAGGAACCGCGGTAGGCGCCCTGATTGTTACCTGGTCTCATGGTCAGAACGTCAGCAGTGATTGGGCTGCTTGGTGCGTAGTAAGGGGTCTGATTCCATGGGGCTATCTTGCTGGAAGAGTTGGCTGGAAAGCCATTGAACTTATCGAAATAGCGCACTTTTCCGCCTTTTTGCGGCGCGAATGGTCGACTAAGTCTCAGTTTTACGCTGTGCCCGACTGTGGCGGAGTAAACAAGACTTGCTCCAGGGCTTACCCGCCCAGGGGCGGGTTTAGACGAGGGATGGGGGGTGGGCGGCCGGAGCACCCGCAGTCGGGAACGTCCGGCCCGGCTGTCGGGTCAGAAGCCGTACAGCGCTTTGCGCTCCGGGTCCTTGTCGGCAATCAGCCGCGCCAGGTCCACCATCACCTTGCACTGCTTCCAGGAGGCGTCGTCCTGCATTTTGCCGTCGACCATCACCGCGCCGGAGCCGTCGGGCAGCGCTTCCAGTACCCGCTTGGCCCAGATGACCTCGTCGGCGGGGGGGCTGAATACGTTCTTGGCGATCTCGATCTGGCTCGGGTGCAGGGACCAGGCCCCCACACAACCCATGAGGAAGGCATTGCGGAACTGGTCCTCGCAGGCCAGGGGGTCGTCGATTGCGCCGAAGGGGCCGTAGAAGGGCAGGGCGCCGACGCTGACGCAGGCGTCCACCATGCGGCCGATGGTGTAGTGCCACAGGTCCTGGGCGTGGGTGCCGCGCTCTCCCTCGGGGTTGGCCGGGTCCGGGTCGTTGCGCACCAGGTAGCCGGGGTGCCCGCCGCCGATGCGGGTGGTTTTCATCCGCCGGGAGGCGGCCAGGTCCGCCGGCCCCAGGCTCATGCCCTGGATGCGGGGGCTGGCGTTGGCAATCTCCTCGACATTGGCCACGCCCAGCGCGGTCTCCAGGATGCAGTGCAGCAGGATCGGCTTTTTCAGGCCGGCCCTGGCCTCCAGCTGGGCTATCAGCTGGTCGGCGTAATGGATGTCCCAGGGTCCCTGCACCTTGGGCAGCATGATGACATCGATCTTCTCGCCGACCTCGGTGACGATGCGGGTGACGTCGTCCAGGAACCAGGGGCTGTCCAGGCTGTTGACCCGGGTCCACAGCTGGGTTTCGCCGAAGTCATTGTCCCTGGCGATCTTTATCAGCCCCTCCCGCGCGGCTTCCTTGTTGTCGATGGCGACCGCGTCTTCCATATTGCCCAGGAGGATATCCACCTTCGTGGCGATGGCCGGGGCCTTTTCCGCCATCTTCGGGTTGCTGGGATCGAAGAAGTGAATCATCCGGGACGGGCGCACCGGAATGTCGCGCAGGGGGGCGGGCGCTCCCAGCGCCAGTGGTTTGAAAAAATCTCGTGGGCTACGCATTTGGTATCTCCTGGTTGCTATCTCAGTAATTGGTTGTAGTGTCGCCGACCCCGGGCGCCGCACCCAGCAGCCGCTGCCGCAGGGCCTCGTGCTGCTCGAACAGGGACAGGTTCTGCTCCACGAGCTGCTCCAGAAGGGCGGCCTCGCCGCCCAGTTGGCGGATGCCGTGACTGCCGAACTCCTCCTGCAGCCGCTTCAGCAGCCACTGGGCCCGATAGTTCCGGCGTCTTGAAAGTAAACACTTACTCTCGCGCAGAGTCATGACATGCCTTTCCAGTGTGTCGGCCAGTGTCTCGATACCGGTCCCCGATGTGGCGCTGGCCGACAGCACCGGCACTTCCCAGTTGCCGTCGGTATGGGCCCGACCGAGGGCGGTACCCAGCTCCGACAGGGTGCGCCGGGCGACAGCACCCATGTCCTCCTTGTTTACCACCAGTACGTGCGGTACCTCGAGGATGCCCGCCTTCAGGAACTGCACGCTGTCGCCGGACCCGGGCTGGGCTACAAAACAGGTAGTGTCGCACATGCGCGAGATATCGATCTCCCGCTGCCCCACCCCCACCGTTTCGATGATCGCCACGTCGAAGGCCGCGAGCATCACCAGGCTCATGGGCCACACCTCGGCGCTGAGGCCCCCGAACTCGCCACGGCAGGCCAGGGAGCGGATGAACACCCCATCGTCGTCGGCACTGGTTTTCATTCGCAGCCTGTCGCCGAGCAGGGCGCCGCCGCTGATCGGGCTTGAGGGGTCCACGGCCAGCACCCCGACCCGCAGGCCGCGCTGGCGCCATACCGTGATGAGTGCGGCCGTAAGGCTTGATTTGCCGGCGCCGGGCGGGCCGGTCATACCGATCAGGTGACCGCCGTCGCCGGGCTGGTCTGCCTCCAGCTGGCGCAGGAAGTCAGCGGCCTGGCGCCGGGGCTCGTCGCGCCGGTCATCGAGCAGGTTGAGTGCCCGGGCCAGGGCCGCCCGCTCCCCGCGCCTGACTGCCGTGGCGAGTCGGGCGGGGTCGAAACTGCTTGCGGGCGATGTCACCGGGCGGGCTACGCCAGCTCTTCGAGGCCGTTATTGCGGCGGATGATATTGACCATGGTGGCCATGATCGCGTTCATGTCCACGTCCTTCGGGGTAAACACGGCCTGGACCCCGTGAGACAGCAATTGTTCGGCATCATCTTCCGGAATGATGCCGCCGATAATCAGCGGCAGGTCAGTGGCGCCTATTTTCGCCAGCTCGGCCTGGATGTCCTCCACCAGTTCGAGATGGCTGCCGGACAGCACCGACAGGCCGATCAGGTGAACGCCTTCCTCCTGTGCCGCCCTGGCGATATGGGACGGGGTCAGCCGAATACCCTCGTAGACGATTTCGAAGCCGGCGTCCCGGCCCTTCACCGCAATCTGCTCGGCCCCATTGCTGTGTCCGTCGAGGCCGGGTTTGCCAATCAGCAGGCGCAGTGGGCGCCCCAGCTCCTCGCTGGTTTGCTGGACCTTGCTGCGCACCTCGTCCATCGCCGCGGAGCCCGCCTGGCCCGCCATGGCGATATCGATGCCGGTGGGGGCGCGGTATTCGCCGAACACCTCGCGCAAAACCTCGCTCCACTCACCGGTGGTAACACCGGCCCGGGCACAGGCGATGGAGGCGGGCATGATGTTGTCGCCGCTCACCGCGACAGCGCGCAATTGAGCCAGGGCTGTCTCGACCGCGGCCTGGTCGCGGCTGGCGCGGAATGCCTGCAGCGCGGCGATCTGGTCGCGTTCGGCCTGGACATCCACTTTCATGATGCCGGAGTCGGTGCCGGCGGTGAGGGGTGATTCAGCGGTTTCGCGGAAGCAGTTCACGCCCACGATTTTCAGCTCGCCGCTCTCGATATCGCGCATTCTGCGGGTGTGACTCTGGACCAGCTCGCGCTTGACGTAGCCGCTCTCTATGGCCTGTACCATGCCACCCTGTTCCTCCACCCGGGCCATTTCGGCCTCGGCACCGGCGATCAGCTCCTGTACTTTGGCCTCGATCACCGGGGAGCCGTCGAACAGGTCACCGTATTCGAGCAGGTCGGTTTCCATTGCCAGTACCTGCTGCATGCGCAGGGCCCACTGCTGGTCCCAGGGTCGCGGCAGACCCAGCGCCTCGTTCCAGGCGGGCAACTGGATGGCCCTGGCCCTGGCGTTCTTTGACAGGGTGACGGCCAGCATTTCCAGTACGATACGCTGCACGTTGTTTTCCGGCTGGGACTCGGTCAGCCCCAGGGAGTTGACCTGCACGCCGTAGCGGAAGCGTCGCTGCTTTTCCTCCTCCACCCCGTAGCGCTCGCGGGTGAGCTTGTCCCACATCGCGCCAAAGGCGCGCAGCTTGCAGGTTTCCTCCACAAAGCGGATTCCCGCGTTGACGAAGAAGGAGATGCGTCCCACTACCGCCGCGAAGCGGTCGGGGGAGATCTGGCCGGAATCCCTCACCGCATCCAGGATGGCGGTCGCGGTGGACAGGGCGTAGGCGAGTTCCTGGGTGGGTGTGGCACCGGCTTCCTGCAGGTGGTAGCTGCAGATGTTGGTGGGATTCCACTTGGGAATATTCTCCACGGTGTAGGCGATCAGGTCCGTGGTGAGGCGCACCGAGGGCCCCGGTGGGAAAATGTAGGTGCCCCGGGACAGGTACTCCTTCAGGACGTCGTTCTGGGTAGTGCCCTCCAGCTTTGACGTGTCCGCACCCTGGCGCTCGGCCACGGCCACATACAGCGCCAGCAGCCACGGTGCCGTGGCGTTGATAGTCATGGAGGTGTTCATCTGATCCAGGGGGATGTCGTGGAACAGGGCCTCCATGTCGCCGATATGGTCGATGGGTACGCCCACCTTGCCGACCTCGCCCCGCGCCAGGGGATGGTCGGAGTCGTAGCCGGTCTGGGTGGGCAGGTCAAAGGCTACCGAAAGCCCGGTCTGCCCCTTGCTCAGGTTCATCCGGTACAACTCGTTGGAGGCCCTGGCGGAGGAGTGTCCGGAGTAGGTTCGCATCAGCCATGGCCGATCCCGTTTTACAGTGTCCTGGCTCACAGTCTTCTCCTCAGCGGGGGCGGCGCTTGATCAGCAGACGTCGCTCGATTTCAAATATTTTGGCAGGAATCTTGTCCTTGCCCAGTTCGCGCTTGCTGTCTTCCTTGATGAACAGATCGGCCCCGTACTGTTCCAGGGCGGCCGCGGCGGAGATGTTCTTGACACCGATCAGTTGCATGGTGACCAGCGCGAATTCCGTTGCCCCGGGCACCTCTTCCACCGCCAGGATGCGACTGAGCGCACCCACCGTGTCGCCGGCGAAGGCGGGTTGGGTGTGGTAGCCCTCGGTGAAGCCGAGCTCCCAGACCGCGTGTTCACTCACATCGCGGCTGGCCAGGCCGTCCAGCCAGGCGAACACCAGGCCACCGTAGACGATAGGTTCGCCACTCATCTTGCCGGACAGGCTGCTGGAAAAAATACGGTCGAAATGCAGCGGATGGCTGTTGCCCACCAGGTAGGTGAGGGCCATGTGTTCCTCGGTAATGGTGCGCCCGTTGGCGTGCACGATGATGTCGCCCGGCTCGAAGTCCTCGGCGTAGGTATTGGGCCCGGTGAGGCCCTGGGCGTAGGTGCCCCCGGCCAGCGGTATCTCTATCCTGGGCTCTTGCTCCCCGGGGAAGGGCTCCGTGATCGGCGCTGCGGGTGTCGTCGGCAGACGGTCGCCGCGCCAGGCCACCATGATCTTGCGCTCGTACTGCAGTACCACGTGGTCGTCCTGGTTGACGCTCACGGTGCGGATACGGGCGATCCCTGGTTTGTCCGGGCCGCGATCCTTGCGCTCCAGTACCTTGGTAAAGGCCCGCAGGGTATCGCCCGCATAGACCGGGCGCAGGAACTGTACCTGGTAGTAGCCGAGATTGGCGATCGCTTTTTCCGAGTCGTTCTGCACGCCCAGTGACAGGGTGACATTGAATACCATCTGCGGGCTGGCCGGCAGGTCACTGAAACCGTGGTCCAGGGCGTATTGCAGGTTCAGGTACAGTGGATTGGCCTGCATGAAGGTGCGGGCGAAATCGAGCATCGTGGCGCGCTCGAAGGTGAAACCGCGGGGGTGTTCGAACACCTGGCCCGGCTCCAGTTCGTCCAGGTAGCGGCCGTACTGGGGCTGGCGGGTGCGCGCCAGGTCCACGGCGATATCCGCGGCGATCTCCGGCTGGGGTGTCAGGGGCAGTGAAAATGACATGGCCGGGTTCCTCAGGCTGCGTTCTCTATCAGTGAACGGGTGATGACTTTCAGGGCCAGGGTCTCTTCAGCGCCCTCGAAAATGGACAGTACCCGCGCATCGACGAAGTAGCGACTGACCGGCACTTCCTCGGCATAGCCCATGCCGCCGTGAATCTGCAGGGCCTCGCGGGTAACCCACTCGGCAGTTTTGCAGGTGAACAGCTTGGCACCACTGGCCTCCATGTCGCCTTTGCCCTCGTCCATCAGGCGCGCGACCCCGTAGGTGATCTGGCGGCAGGCGGCCAGATGCGCAGCTATGCGGGCGAGTTTTACCCGGGTAAGCTGGTAGTCGCCGATAGGATGTTTGAATACCACGCGCTCTTTCGAGTAGGAGATGGCCCGCTCGAAAGCGGCGCGCATGACACCGACCGCGCGGCCGGCGGTCTGGATGCGACCACCCGCAAAGCCGGCCATGGCAATGTAGAAGCCCTTGCCCTCGCCGCCTTCGGCTCCGATCATATTGTCGGCGGGCACAAAAAAGTCGTCAAAGAACAACTCGTAGGAATGCATGCCGCGGTAGCCGATGGTGGCGATGGCGCGGCCCGTCAGCTTGCCGCCTGTCTCTGGCGTGACCTCGAATTCATGGCCGTCGCTGCTGGGCTTTTCCACCAGAAACATCGACAGGCCACGGTGACCCTGGGCCGGGTCCGGGTTAGTGCGCGCCAGTACCATCAGCACCCCGGCCTTGCCGCCAAAAGTACACCAGGTCTTGGCGCCGTTGAGCAGCCAGCCGCCCTCGGTCGGGGTCGCCCTGAGTTTGACGCCGGCGACGTCGGAGCCATAGTTGGGCTCGGTCACCGCCACGGCGCAAAGGGGTTCTCCAATCGCAAGCTGGGGCAGCCAGTGTTGTTTCTGTTCCTCTGTGCCGCCCTTGAGCAGGGCGCGGGCCAGGATTTCCGGGCGGGTGATCAGGCTGCCTGCGGCACCCAGCGAACCCCGTGAGAGTTCCTCGGTAACCACGATCATACCCATGGTGTCTTCCTTGTCATCCTCCTGCAGGCCGCCGTAGCTCTCCGGAATGGACAGGCCGAACACGCCCATATCCCGCAGGGGCTGCAAGATGGCATCCGGGATGATGAGGTCTTGCCTGTGTACTTCCTCTGCCAGCGGCATCACCACGTCGTCGGCGAATTTGTGGAAAGTGTCGCGCATCATGGTGTAGCGCTCTTCCAGCAGGTCGGGCCCCAGGTCGGCACCGCGATCCACGACGTCCTCGCCGATGGCCGCGATGTTGGCAGCACTGAGTTGACTGGTGAGAAACGCCGCATGGTCGTTAAGCACCGCGGCGACATCGGCATCCGCCAGTTCGAAATCCGCGAGGCGGGTCCGCAGGCGGGCGCAGCTTGTGGTTACGGCCTCTGCGCAGAACAGCGCGCACAGGCGGCTGGTGAATGCATCCGCGCAGGCGCGGGAGTGATCCAGCATGAAGCGGGCGGCGCAGCACTCGGCCCAGCACAGGGACAGCTCATAGGAGACCAGCTGGTAGTCGTCGAGCCTGGCGTTGGACAACTTGCCGGAGTCGAGTGTTTTCGCCTTGAGTGCGCTCAGGGAGCGATCGATAAGACCCTGGGTGCCCTGCAGCACATCCGCTGCCTGATCGAGTAATTGGCCGCCTGTCGGAGAGACGTCAGTCATGGTGCTTCCTGCCTTTTTTGATGATCGGGATGGTGGCAAGGGTCCACCGGGGTGAGATAGTACCCGGCCCCCTCGCAGGAATGAGGGCGGTATTTTAGCCCCCGGGGCGGGGGCATACAACCACGATGGGGCGTTGAGGCAGCCCGGGACGGAGCCCGAAAAAGCTGGCTGGAACATGGACAATCAGCTGGTTGCAGGATGGCGGGCCCCAAAATGACAAAACCCGGCGCGCTGGCCGGGTTTTGCGTTTTACCTTGAAGCAACCGTCCTTGCGGGCGGCTGTGGTGTTGCTTACCAGTTGAAGCCCACACCGATGTTGTACAGGTACAGACCATCATTTGACCCGTTCTCAAAGCTGTCAGTGCTGTCGAACAACCATGAGTACTCGACGCCGAAGTTGATGTAGGTCTTCTTCAGTACATACAGCTTCATGCCCAGTTCGATACCGGCGGCGCCGGTGTCGTCAACGACATCATCGTCACCGTAGATGTAGCCCAGGTTTGCGCCCAGGTAGGGGCGGTAGTTGCCGTCCAGGAAGTTGTACATGATGAAACCGCGGGTTGCACCTGCCCAGCTATTGCCGCCCTGGTCCTGGTCCACGCCGTTTATGCTCTGGCGCAGGCCGGTCTGCCATTTGTCGGTCAGAAAGTAACCCAGTTCGCCGGAAACGCCGTACGCGGTATTGTCGAAATCATTGTCACTGCTACCGCTACCTGAAACGGTAAATGAGCGGTCTCCTTTGACCGGGCCATCGCCGGGAGCTGCGAAGCTCACCAACGGGGCGGCCAGCAGGGCGGATGTAACCAATGCCAGAGTCTTTTTCATTTGCGTACCTCCAAAAAAAATAATTCCAACAGGCTTGTGTGCCCTGTCAGTGGTGCGCATCTTGAAGCATGTGTAGCTCGAAAAATAGTAAATATTCAGCTTTGGGAGTGTGATTTTCACACAGCATATTTAGCTGATTCAGGTGATCCAGATCAACAATTGACGCGGGCAGATCCAGTGCGCCGGTTGCTCAGGGTGCCTGCGGCTTCGTCCCGCCGTAACCGAGCCGGAGTTGCCTCTGCGGTGTCGATTTCTGTATGCTGGCCACCCCCGGAATTGCTCAACCTGAAACGGCTAAATCTGCCGTATGGAGCCCCAACATGACTATCCGACCACGCCGCTCGCTGCTGTATATGCCCGGTTCCAATCCGCGGGCCCTCGATAAGGCCAGAACCCTGCCGGCCGACGGCCTGATACTCGATCTTGAGGATGCCGTGGCCCCCGATGCCAAGACCCTGGCCCGGGAGCAGATCATCGCGGCGCTGGCCGAGGGCGGCTACGGTCACCGGGAGCTGCTGGTTCGCATCAACGCCCTGTCTACCGAGTGGGGGGCGGAGGATGTCCGCGCTATCTCCGCTGCAGCGACCCCCCCTGACGCAGTGCTGATTCCCAAGGTGTCCACGGCAGAGGATGTAAAGGAAGCAATCTCTGCCTTTGAGTCGGCGGGGTGCCCCGCCTCGGTCGACTTCTGGATCATGATCGAAACCCCGCTTTGCATCCTTAACATTGCGGAGGTCACCGCAGCCCATCCGCGGTTGAAGGGTGTCGTGATGGGAACCTCTGACCTGTCCAAGGACACCCGGGTGCGCCATACGCCCGATCGGCTGGGTTTTATGGCGGCTCTCAATCTCAGTGTTTATGCCGCCCGGGCCCACGGCCTGGAGGTTATCGACGGTGTGCACCTCGACCTGGATGATGACACCGGACTGGCGGCCTCCTGTGTGCAGGGCCGGGAACTGGGTTTTGATGGCAAGAGCCTGATCCACCCCAAGCAGATCGCCGCGGCCAATGCGGCATTTGCGCCGGATGAAGCCGAGCTGAACCAGGCCAGGGCCATTATAGACTGCTTTGAGCAGGCACAGGCTGAAGGCAAGGGAGTGGTTGTGCTCAACGGCAGACTGGTGGAAAACCTGCATGTCGAGGAAGCGCAGCGCCTGCTGGAACTGGGGGAGGCCATCGCCAGCATCAGCTAGCGCGGTAACTTGTTACCAGGCCCACCCGGCCATCAGGGCCGGGTGAATACCCTGCCCGGTTTCCGCCCAAACCTTGATCCAGTCGCTTCACCTGTGCCGCTGTGCGCGGTAGTGTTCGAGGTTTGAATGTAACCGGGAGGCCCCATGGAAAAGCTGAGTTCGCAGGACGCGGGTTTTCTCAAGATAGAATCCGCGCACTGCCCGTTTCACGTTGCCGGACTGATGATCCTGAAATTACCCGCGAACCCGTCGCGCGACTACGTGCGACAACTGGCGCGCAAATGCGGTCGGCTCAATGAAATCTGGCCGCTGTTCAACAAGAAACTGCAGGACCCGGTCGATCTCTCGGCCGCTGCCTGGATCCCCGCCGATGACTATTGCCCGGAGCAGCATGTGCTGCACTACGCACTGCCTGGTTCCGGCCGCATGGATGACCTGCTGCGTCTCGTCACCCGGGCCCACGAGCGCCCGCTGGACCGTTCGCGCCCGCTGTGGGAGATGCACGTTATCGAGGGCCTCAGCGGCGGCCGCTTTGCCCTGTACTGCAAGGTCCATCACGCGCTGATAGATGGCGTGGGCGCGATGAAAATGATGCAGTCGTTCTTCAGCTCCTCGCCAAACGAAAAAATCGATTTCAACCGACTCCATCCCGCACCAGAAAAGCATGACGGGCATCATTCGCTGTTCCAGACACTCGGGGACATGAGCCGGAGTTTGCAGAAGCAGTACAAGGCCCTGCCCGAACTGTCCCGCCTGCTGGCGCACATGGGGGCCGACGCACTGCTGGGCAAACAGGATGTGATGCGCCTGCCATTTACCGCCCCGCGCTCGATTTTCAACACCCAGCTGGATTCCAGCCGGGCGATCATGGTCTGTGACCTGTCCCTGAGCGGTGTCCGCAAAATCGCCCGCCAGGCCGGAGGCTCGATCAACGACGTCCTGTTGGCCGTGTGTGGTGGCGCGTTGCGCCGCTACCTGCTGGAACAGCAAGCGCTGCCCAGGCCCTCCCTGATAGCAGGTATGCCGGTCTCCCTGAAGGGCGCGGGAGACGGGGACGGCAACAAACTCAGCTACATCATGGGCCCGTTCTTTACCAATGAGAGCGATGACTGGCGGCGGCTGCAGCGGGTGATTAAAGTGACGCGTGGCGCCAAGGCGGAACTGGGGAAGGTATCGACGACCGCGGCGGAGGACTATTACGCGCTGCTGATGGCCCCGACAATACTGCTGACGCTCGCCGGCCAGGCCACATTGGTGCGGCCCGCCATCAACGCCATATTTTCAAACGTACCCGGGTCGCGGGAGAAACTGTATATCGAGGGTGCTGAACTGCAGCAGTTGTTCCCGCTGTCTATCGTCACCGATGCGATGGGCCTCAATATCACCGTGGTGAGCCATGCCGGCAGGCTCTGCTTTGCGATCGTCAGTTGTCCTACCGAGCAGCCGGGAATCCAGGGGCTGGGCAAGTTGCTGAAGGAAAGCTACCGGGACCTGCAGGCCGCCGCGCGCAACGCCTGAGCGCCGCCGCGCAAAACCTGCCTCAACTCCCGGCTGCCGGATCCGCCGTCAGCCAGCGTATGCTGGCCCGGGCAGTTCCAGGCGCGAGGATCTGTGCCACTGGCGGTATCACAAAGTCCAGCGCGTCATCCGTCTGCCAAGGCGGGTTTACGAACGCCATGCCGGAGCCGTACATGCCACCTTCTGCAGCCGGTTCGGCTACGGTTAGTTCACTGAGCAGAATATTGCCCAGCCCCGACCGATTCAGTTCTGCCAGAAGATCCAGGTGTCTCGATGCGGGCAGCAGCGGGTACCAGATGGCGTAAATGGCGTTAGCCCAGCGGCGATGCGCGCCAGCGGTCAGCGCGGCGACGCGCCTGTACTCGTCCTTCACCTCGTAACTCGGGTCCAGCAACACCAGTCCGCGCCGGATGGGCGGTGGCACCAGAGCGACCAGACCTTCATAGCAGTCCCTTGCATGTACGCTGAAGCGCCGATCACTGCCGAGATTTTTCTTCAGCGTTCGCTGTGCCTGCGGGTGCAGTTCGAATAACAGCGCCTTGTCCTGTGTCCGCAGCCACTGCCGGGCGAGTGCCGGTGAGCCGGGGTAATGGCGCAACTCACCGTCCTTGTTCAGGGCCGCCACTGCCTGGAGATAGGCCGCCAGCGCCGGTGAATCGGCGTTTTGCCCGTGTTGCCACAGTTTGCCGATGCCCCCTGCGAACTCGCCGGTCCTGCGCGCCTGGGTGCTGCCCAGGTCGTAGCTGCCGGCCCCGGCATGGCAGTCGACATAGGAAAACGGCTTGTCCTTTTTCAGCAGGGACTGGAACAGTATGCGCAGGCACAGGTGCTTGTGGACATCGGCAAAATTGCCGGCGTGATACTCGTGCTGGTAGCTCAACATGTGGAGAGGCTGCGCATACTTTGTGCGGCAGGTGGACAGGTCACTTGAAATCCTGCCGGTAAATGGCGCAACTGGCCAGGCGGCGCTCGATTTCACGGTTGACCAGTGCGTAGGCAGCGCTGTCGAGGTCCTCGTAGCGGGCCCTGAATTCGAGCTCCATCAGGCCTTCCGGCAGAGCGTCGAAGCCTGGCATATAGTCGGCCTCCTGCGTTCGATTTCCCATGTGTTGCTGCAGCTCACGCGCTCTGGGGCCCAGTGCCACTTCCGCCAGGGATACGCCGGCGCGGTCTGCCAGCAGGTCTGCAAAACTGAAGCCGGAGCCCCCCCGGGAATCATCCACTTCCTTGAATACGCCGATATTGTCCGCCAGGGCACTGCCGCCGGCGGCGGTTATGGCCGCTGAGACACTGAAGTGCTTGGCCAGATCGTTGCGACCCCCAAGGGTCAGATTGACGGGCCTGGGACGCGGCAACCCCGCGATGGCCTCTGAGCCCACGAGATATTCGATTGAGTTGCCGCTGACCGTCACTCCCAAGGCCAGCAACAGGGCGCGGTTTTCCGCCGCCGGGTCGTTACCGGCGCCGCTGCGGCGCTGCGCCAGCGCGAACAGAGGTTGCAGCAGGCGATCCAGCGATACCGCGCGGCTTTGTTGGGTGAGTGACTGCCGGGAGATTTCGCTGTAATACGCGACAATCCGCTCGCGATCCAGTGTCGGCAGTAACAGCTCGCGCCCTGTCGAGTGCAGGCGCCTGGCCAGGCCGGACTGCCACTGATAGACAATTTGTAATGCCCCGGGCTGCAAGGTGACTTCTTTAACCGCCGCCAATGTATCGCGGTACTCTGCCGAACGCCTGCTGAGGTAGTGGTCGGCGAGCGCGATCACAGGCGCGAGTAGCCAGCCGGGAAGCCCGGTATTCCCGAACCTGAGTCGCTCCAGGGCCAGATGTGAGCCGTTTTGTCCCAACCCCGCCGACAGGTTCAGGAACTGCCCTAGCGGGTTGTCCGGCAGCGCGAGGCTGTAATCCAGCTCCATCCTGCCCTGTCCCAGTCCTACCCTCAGCGCCTGACGCTCAGCATATGGAACCGCCCAGTTCAGCAGAAGATTGATATCGCTTCCACTGATCTCCAGGCGTCGGGTCTCACCATCGCGGAGGCTCCTCGGGTCGTGCTGCTGCAACAGTTCCTTGATCCGGCCAAGGTCATCCTGGCGAAGACTGCCCTGCTGCGGAACCAGGGGTTCCGTCTGGATAGCCGACAGCAGCAACCACGCCGGCAGCCCCAGGAATAACGCCGGCACCAGCAGTAGTGACAGCCTCAACAGCAGTTTCAAGGAGTGCTATCCCCTGTCAGCTTGAACTGGTTGCGGGATGCCCGGTCGCCGGCTGCGGCCCTGGGTCCCGTCTGGCTCAAACGCTTCGACCTGTCTCTGGCGGATGGCGTTAAGGACAGCCACTTCAGTGTTCGGGTTCCTCATAGATGACGTAAATCTTCCTGGTGTGCTCCAGCACTTCCCATTCTCCCTCAAAACCGGCGGGCACGCAGACATGATCGCCGGCCACCAGAACCATTTCGTTACCCTCAAGGTCCCGGATAATGGATTTGCCCGACAGAATATGGAAATACTCATCTTCAGTGTATTTGACTTTCCAGCAGCCGGGTTCCGCGCCCCATTCACCGGCAAAAAAACGATTGCCGGCTTCGAAGTGCAGGGTGTTGCTCTGCTCCGGGTGACCTTTTACAAGGCGCTCCGCAGGTGTGGGGTAGCGCTCCTGGGTGGCGTTACTGGTGGCAAAGTTGACGAGGTCGGCAACGAATTTTGTCATGGCATGTTCCTGGTTATCCGGGTGAGATGGCAGCGTATTGCCATGGCAAGCTGTTGGCAATTGTAGAATAATGCAGACAGCTGCATTATTCAGAAAACAGAACAGGTGAAGCCCCGGCACCTCGGCAGCGCGCGGTATGGGGTGCAGAACCTGGCGAGTCGAAAGAGCTTGTTTCAGGTCAATGTATTCGGACGCCCATCCGAGCATAATTGCACGGTTGGCAGCAGGAGACATCGGCACGCCAGGATGTTTCAATAGTATGCAGTTCCTTAACGCGAACAATCACGGAGATAGACAATGGCTAAAGCTAAGAAGAAAACAGTGGCAAAGGCGAAGGCATCGGTAAAGAAAAAACTGAGTGGCCTCGATCTGGGCAAATATCTGGATGAAGTTAAAATTGGCAGCTATAAGCTGGATGATGTGCTCGAAGGCACCAGCAAGAACGTACAGGCGATCGCGGACGCTAACCGCGCGATCGTCGATGGCTATATCGATATAGCCAAGCGTCAGTACGACATGCTCAAGGACCTTCTCGATGACCTCAGAAAGGTGAGCGGAGATCGTTCCGACATCGTCAAGGAACTCAAGAAGGTGGTTGAGCAGGCTCGCAAGGACGTACAGGTTCTGCAGAAAATGGCCAGCAAGACCAATGCGGCGGCCCAGAAAATCGTCAAGAAGCGTTCAGAGGCAAACCTGAAGGCTTGGAAGAAACTGGTGGCGGATACCCGCAAGGCACTTTCCGGCAAGGGTACCCCGGCCAAGAAGAAAGCTGCGGCCAAGAAAAAGACCGCTGCCAAGAAAAAAGCCGCCACCAAGAAAAAGGCCGCTGCCAGGAAAAAACCGGCCGCCAAGAAAAAGACGGCCGCGCGCAGGAAAGCAGCTCCCAAAACCAAGGCCGCGGCAAGCTCTTAGGCTATCGGCGCTTAACAGAGCTCGATACCTTCCCCTCCTTACACCGCCGCTCCGGTCCTTATTGGACCGGCGCGCCGGATTTTCAGTTAACCCCCCCCTGAATGTGTTTACTTTGACCTGACGCAAGGACATCAGCCGCCTGTGCGTTCACCATATGCCACCTCTATCCAACTGAACATTATTGTCGGGAGTTGATTTATGGCGTCCGCTCATTCACCGCAGTCAGATTCCACCCCATTACGCATCGTCAGCAAGCTCAGTGACGCCTTTGACCGGCTGGAGGAGCGAATTCGCGAGCGCGCGTACCAGATATTCAAAACCCGAGGCGACGAGGACAGGGATTCGGTGGCGGATTGGCTGGAAGCCCAGTTGGAGGTGCTGGCGCCAGTGGAGCTGGTCCTGAAGGAGCAAAAGAAAAATATTGTGGTGGAGGGCAACCTGAAGGGGTTTACGCCGGAGGAGATTGAAGTAGAGGTGGGAGCGCGGGACCTCCGGGTCTTCGGTTCGCACGCAGCGTCGAAATCCGGCAAAAAATCCGGGTCGACGACGGAAACGTTCTCCGAAACAAGGCATTTTTTCCAGGCCATGCCACTGCCCTGCGAGGTGGATGCCGACAAGACCAAGGCGAAACTCCTGAAAAACGGCAAGCTGGTCGTCACACTGCCCAGGAAAGCCTGATTGATCCCGGCCCTGACTACGGCACAAACGCTAACTCAGTCCGGCACAGCCAGTTTGGCCAGTTCCTCGGCCCGTGACAGGTCAGGTACGTCGAGAAAGTCTGCCTGCGCATAGCTGGGATCGGGATAGGTGTAAAACCCCTCGCCGCTCTGCGCTCCGAGTTTGCCCTGGTCGAGGAAGTGCTCCTTGATATAGCGGGCATTTTTTAGCGTTTGTTCGTCCCCGTTCAATTCTCCCCAGTGGCTTGAGATATTGTAGGCGGTGGTCATTCCCACTATGTCCAGCAGGCCGCAGGGCCCCACCTTGCAACCGCGATTGGCGATCATGAAGGTTCGGTCAACCGTCTCGGCGGTGGCTACCCCGTTGACGATCAGGGTCAGGGCCGCGTTGGCCAGGGGTACGAACAGGGTGTTCAGCACGTAACCGTTCTGTTCCTTTTTGATAGGGATCGGCACCATCCCTATTTCAATGGCAAAACGGGTGATGGCGGCCAGGGTTGCTTCCGCGGTACCCGGATGCGACATGATCTCACCGACGTTGCTGGCCCAGATATGGTTCGCGAAGTGCAGCGCACAGTATTTTTCGGGGCGGCCGGTTGCCTCGGCAAACTGGCTGGGGAGCAAGGTCGATGAATTGGTGGCGATCAGGGTGCGCTCTGGCAGGTATCCTGCCATCTCCCGGTATAGCGCAGTTTTGACATCGGGAATTTCCGGAACCGCCTCGATCACCAGGTCGGCGTCGGCCACAGCCGTGGCGAGATCGGTGGTGAAGGACAGACGTTCGCGGGTGGCGGCAATCATGTCCTCGCTGGCACCCAGGCTCTGTCGATAGATATCAGCGTACTGCTGCTGTGCGCTTCGGCATTGCTCCAACCCCGCCTCGTACAGGTCGTAGACGATAACGGATTTGCCCTTGAAAGCACTTTGCCAGGCTATCTGGCCTCCCAGTACGCCTGCACCGAGAACAGAGAGATTGTTTAGTTGATCTTGCGCCATCGGAGATCGCCTCCAGTTCGATTCAGAAGCTGTATTGCCGCCCCGCCAGGGCCACCTCAACCGCAGGGCCGTCGCTGGTGACAGGGAATACCGCCATGCCATTGTTTTGACCCCGTAGCCGGTAGACGCACAGTCACCGGCCATCCCATCCATCGCGGCGCAACAGCCTCGGCTATTCTGACCGCATTTGCAACCCGTGCAGAGAACAGCCGGTGCCCGCCGTTCAATGGCCAGGTCCTGCAGGTTGCCGTAACGGTTTCACCTCGCTAGCAGCTTCTCCAACCAGCACCTGTGTCTGGTCAACGTGTGGTCGCTCATGTCACGGAGTCGCGATATCCAAAGTTACTGCCGCCGGATGGTAAATAAATAGTCCTGGCTCGTTTATAGTGACACTTGTTTCATTGGGCCAGTGCGTAACAGCCTATGCCCGCAACCCGGGGCGTGCGGTTTGGTTGGCCCGGCTCGCGGCGTCGCAAAACGGCAGCAAAGCCCGGTGGCACTATGAGCGGTATTGAGCTTAGATGAATTTGAGGATTGTCGCGGAGTAACCCATGGACACAACAACCGAAAAGCATATCTGCCAGGTGGCCTTCACCGCGCTCAACGCGCCGGCACTCAGGGAGTGGTACGCAACTGTATTCGGCCTGGTCAAGTCGGGCAAGATGCTCTTTTTTCCACCGGCCACCTCCAGGGTGCAGGGAATCCCCGGTGCCTGGGAAAAATGCAGTTGGCTGATCGACCAGCAGGACTACTTCCAGCTTGAATTCTTCCAGTTCTGGAAACCCCGTGGCCAGCTGAAGTCCGCCGACTGGCGCCCCAGTGATTTCGGCTACAACATGGTGGGTATCGCCGTAAACGATTTCGACCAGGTACTGCGCAATGTCGGCGCCTTTTCCGCAGTGCCGCGACCGCGGATCGTCGGTGAGGCCGGCCAGCGCCGGGCCTGTGTCGCAGACCCCGAGGGCAACTGGGTTGAAATTCTCGAGAGGGATCCCCTGACCCTGGTCGAGGGCGCCGATGCCAGCGTCCCGCGGCCCGAGGTGCCTGCCGTGGTCAGGACCGTGCGGGTCTCGGTGCCCAGCCTCGAGGATGCGCGTGCTGCCTTCGTCGACGCCATGGGGCTGGTCGTGGTGGACGGGTTCCAGCTGCATACCCCCGGGGACGAAAAACTCTGGGGCCTGCCCCGGGCGAAGTCCCGCTCCCTGGTCCTGCGCGGCGCCAATTTCCTGGTGGAGCTGGTGGAGTACAAATCCCCCGAGCCCAGGCCCTGGCCCGCGGGCTACACACTCGCCGACCAGGGGATCATGAATATCGCCCTGGGCTACCGCGGCCCACAGGACTACGCCCGTGCTTTCGGGCAGGCCACTCGACGGGGTATGCGACCCAACGGCAAGGTACTCGATGCGGGCATTTTCCAGGTGATGTATGTGAACGACAGGCATGGCTTCAGTGTTGAAATGTTGCATGCGCGCAAGCGTTTGTGGTCACTGACCGGATTCAATGCCGCCGAAGGCTATATGGATAGAGAAATCGAGATCAACGCCCCGGCCGCAACCGTGTGGCAGAAACTCACTGACCACACCGCCATGGGCAGCTGGAGTATGTTCAGTGGCAGGGTGTTGCGCGCCGGCCGGGACGCGCCCGACGGGACCGGCTGCCTGCGGGAGCTGTCCGCCCCCGGTGTGCGCATAACGGAGGAAGTCACCCACTGGGACGAGGGCCGTCACTACAGCTACAAGTTGCGTTCCGGCGCGCCCTTTCGCGCTCACCAGGGCGACGTGTTCCTGAGCGAGAACGAGGGTCGCACGCGGGTGCGCTGGGCGATACGCTTCGACTCGTGGATTCCTTTCAGCAACAGGATCACCGCCTGGTTGCTTGGACTGGTATTCGGGCAGGCGCTGGGAAAACTGAAGCGCCAGCTGGAGGCCTATCAGCCTCGTTAGGGGCCCCGAAGTGGAGTCAGGTGACCAGCTTGAAGCAGGGAATATAGTTGCTGGAGTCCAGTTTCATCCGGCCCTGCTCCACGAAAGCGCTGAGCAGGTCGCCAAGACTCGCCACCACGTCGGCGTCGCCGTGCAGTTGGTAGGGGCCGTGTTCCTCCACGGCGCGCACACCGAATTCCTTGATATTACCCGAGACTATGCCGGAGAAGGCGCGCCGCAGTTCCGCCGCCAGCTCGTGAACCGGTTGTCGCCGGTGGAGTTGTAGCGCCGCCATATTTGCATGGGTGGGGTGGAACGGCTGCTGCAAGTCGTCCGGAATCACCAGCCCCCAGTTGTAGCTGAAAGATTCCTGCTGTTCGATGCGGTATTCGCGGACCTTTTTGATGCGTTTTTTCAAGGCTTTAGCCACCGCCGCAGAGTCGCCGCAGATAATGTCATAGTGTTTGGCTACTTCGTCCCCGAGGGTGCTTCGCAAGAAGGCGTCGATCTGCTCGAAATAGGCGGCGCTGGATGCGGGCGCCGCGAGCACCACCGGCAGGGGGAGTTCGGCGTTGGCCGGGTGCATTTTTACCCCCAGCAGGTAGAACAGTTCTTCCGCGGTGCCAGCACCTCCCGGAAATACCACTACCGCGTGGGCCAGGCGCAGGAAGGCCTCCAGCCGTTTTTCGATATCGGGCAGGATGACCAGTTCGTTCACCAGTGGGTTGGGTGACTCCGCGGCGATAATGCCCGGTTCGGAAATGCCGACAAAACGGCTGCTGTGGTTCAGCTGCTTGGCGTGGCCGATGGTGGCGCCTTTCATCGGGCCTTTCATGGCGCCGGCGCCGCAGCCGGTGGCGATGTCGAAACCGCGCAGGCCCAGCTGGTACCCCACCTCCTTGGAAAAATCGTATTCGGGCCGGGAAATGGCGTGACCGCCCCAGCACACGACCAGCCGGGGCGGCAGGTTGCTGCTGACAACGCCGGCGTTGCGCAGGATGCGAAAGACGGTATCGGTGATGCCGGCGCCGCTGCTCAGGTCGAAGTGCTGTTGCTCGACCAGTTTGTGGTAGGTAAAAATAATGTCGCGCAGGGCTGAAAAGAGGTGGCTGCGAATGCCCTCGATCATCTTGCCATCGACAAAGGCCTGGGCCGGGCAGTTGTATAGCTTCAGCTTGAGTCCGCGGGACTCGGGCACCACCTTGACTTCGAAATCGCTGTAGAGACTGTAGAGCTCCCTGGCGTCGTCAATGTCGGAGCCCGTGTTCAGTACCGCGAGCGCGCACAGCCGGAACAGCTGGTGTACCTCCTGCCCGGCGGACGCGAGACTGGTCATTTCGCGCTGGGAAAGCAGGTCCAGGCTGCGGATGGGCCTGACTGAAGCAAAACCTATTTTTTCTGACATGTATCCACCGCTGGTTATGGGTAGGAGTTTACCGGCTGTAGCTCAGCCTGCATTGGCGCCGCTTTAAAATTTTCTGTCTTGAGTCAGGGCGACCGGCCTCACGAGCCAAACAGTCGTTGGGCCGCTGCCCAAAGGTCGTCGTGCACCCAGGCGGAATCGGGTCGGCCGTTGCCCACATCGACCTCGCCCTGGTCCCAGCTTTCGATAAAGACCCCGGGATCGTCGGGGTCCAACTGGTCCTGGACTGGCCAGCCAGGGGCGTCCACCAGGTAGTCCCTGCCGCCGTTGACAGTGGGCAGCATGCTGCGACTGGCAGCGCCGGCCAGCAGCTGGCTTTCGGGCTCCGGCGCCGGGTTCGACGAATTATTGTTGTTGCCGTCGCAGGCCTGCAATAGCAGGGTGGACAGGAGCACTGCAGCGAGAGTGGCAGTGACTTTCATGGGCGCGTACCTGGCTGTTGTTATTGCGACTACGGTAGCAACTACCCCTATCTGACTCAAGCTCCGCATGGCCTTGCGGTTTGGGGTAGGCGGGCCCTGGATGAAAATAAGACCGCTTTCCCACCAGGATTTTCATTGACAGGAAGTGGTGCGCGCTGCGAGTGTGGCAGGCATGAAGTTACTGTTCATGAGCTTGCTGGTATCTGGTCTGTGCAGCTTGGCCGCCAGTGTTCAGGCTGCGCAAGACAGGGCGTTCTATCTGGCTCGTTGCACAGACGAGGTCAGTCAGAAATACGGGGCAGGACTGGACATCAAGCTGGTCAGCCTGCGCCGCGCTGGGGACGCTATGCGGGTGAAAGTCGCGGTGCGGCGAGAGTCGACTGCAGATGGAGTGGAAAAAGTACAATTCATGACCTGCCTGGTCAGCCGCGACACGACTCAGCGCGGTAGCGATGCCGAGGACGTTAATTCGCCTCCGGTGACCGGCGAGGCAGCCGTCAGTCGGGGCCGCTAATGGCCCCGCGTCGTCAGCCCCGGCGCCTCAACCGAAACGGTTGCTTCCTGGCGTGCCTCGCAGAACGAGAAAATAGATCAGGACCAGGGTGCCGATGATGGGGATAAAACTGATCAGCAACCACCAACCGGAACGGTCCGTATCGTGCAGTCGCCGTACGGCGACCGCGAGGTTGGGCAGCAATAGCCCCAGGGAGGCAATCACCGACAGCGGCTGCACGGCGTCCGGGGCAAAAGACTCCTGGCCCATCATGGGTGCCACCAGGGCGCCGTCTATCACGCCAAGAATGATATACAGGATAATTGTGGCCAGTACCCACCACCAGTACTCCGGGCGGGTGGCCCTGCCTGAAAAAGTCGCGTATTTACCAAGCACTGTTTTTACAGCGGTCATCATATCCATGGGTCTTATCCTCGCCGGTAGCCGGCTGTACTGGTGATCGACGGCATCCAGCATGTCATGGGAGCTGTCCTGTTTAAAGGTGGTCTCACTCTCTGCTGGGTCGCTTGCTCTTTTTTGGAATTGCGGCTCAAGTAGGGTTACTTTTTCCTGGTTACCTGGTCCAGGTAGCCCATACAGAAAGCCGACAGTACAAATGTCAGGTGGAGAATCACATACCACATGATCTTGTCGTTATTCACATTCTGTGCGTTCATGAAAATCTGTAACAGGTGGATAGACGAAATCGCGACAATGGATACCGCAACCTTGTTCTTGAGGCTGCCCGAATCCATCTTTCCGAGCCAGCTCAGGCCATCCTCGGGATCAACCGAATCAAGGCGCGAAACAAAGTTCTCGTAACCGGAGAACATCACCATGACCAGCAGGCCGCCGACCAGGGCCAGGTCGATCATGCTGAGGATGACCAGTACCAGCTCCGCCTCGGACATATCGAGAATCAGCGGGAATACGTGTATTACCTCTTCGAAGAACTTGATGCCCAGCAGCACGATCGCCAGGCTCAGGCCCAGGTAGATCGGTGCGAGCAACCAGCGTGCCGCGTACATGCAGCGTTCCAGCAGTGCCTCCAAGACGTGTCCTCCTAAAGATCGGTCCGGCATTGTATACAGATTCGGCGATCGGGAAAAACGTCGGTAACAAGTGCGCTGTTGGCGCGTTTTCTGCCGCCCGCCGCCCGGGTACCTGTAACCGCCACCGACTCTGCTGTAGAATCCCGGCACTTGCCGGAGGACGATATGCGGTACCCAGCACAGACTTCCATGGTGCGTCCGGGGCGGATGCCGGGCCGGCGCGGCCCGCAGCCCAGCCCAGTGAGACCGGCACCTTTGCGGTACCCAATCGCGTCGTGCGGGCGGTGACAACAGCCGCGCGCAAATGTGTCCTGCTACTGGCGCTGTGTTTCAGTGGGCTCCCGGCCTTTGGTGACGAACCACCCGGTGCTGATTCAGCTGCCGGTAATTCTGCCCCTGTATGGGGGCCACTCGAAATCCTTGATCATACTGTCGCGCCCGGCAGCAAGAGTGCCTTTTTGCTGACGCAGAACCAGGATTTCGACTCCTCTTTTGTCAATTCCTCGGTGTGGGTGGTGCGCGGCGCATCGGCAGGGTCGTCCCTGTGCCTCACCGCGGGGATTCACGGTGACGAGATCAATGGTGTGGAGATTGCGCGCCGGGTCTTCTCATCGCTCGATCCCGCTGAAGTGAGCGGCACGGTTGTCATGCTCCCTATGATCAACCTTGCGGGCATCCGCAGTGGCGAGCGTTACATGGCAGACCGGCGGGATCTCAACCGGCTCTTTCCCGGACGCCGCGACGGCAGCCTGTCCTCTATCGTTGCTGCCAGCGTTTTCAAGGTGGTGACCAAACACTGCCAGGCACTGATCGACCTGCACACCGGCTCGTTCTCACGCCTGAACACCCCCCAGATCCGCGTCTCACTCGACCGGCCCGGCGCCCTGGACATGGCCCGCCACTTCGGCAGCGGCGTGGTTGTACTGGGTGACGGACCTCGGGGCAGCCTGCGCAGGGAAGCCAGCGATGCCGGCCTCGATGCAATTATCTACGAAGCCGCCGGCCCCCACCGTTTTGATCCCGAGGCGGCGCAGGTGGGAGCCGATGGCGTGCGCAGTGTGATGGCCTGGATGGGTATGCTGGATATGCCGGTCAAAACAATACCCTTCAACAGCATTTTTCGCCGTACCTATTGGGAGCGTGTACCTCTGCGCGGCGGCGGGTTTTTCTTTCCGGCGGTGGAAATCGGTGCACGGGTGAAAGCCGGGGACCACCTGGGGACGGTTCACGCCCCCGGAACCGAGATTGAAACACCGATCGTGGCACGCAGGGCCGGCACCGTGATTGGTATGGCGGTGCCCCAGATCGTGCTGTCGGGCTACGCCCTGTTCAATATTGGCATTGAGGGCAGTGACGTCTTCCCCGGGCTGCTCCTGCAGGAAAGCAGCGACCCCACGGCGCCGGAGGTCGATGGCTAGGGCAGGGGCAGGCGCCCCTCAAAGCAGCAATATCAGACTGTAGCCCACTGCATACGCCACCATCAGGTGTGGCGTGTAACGCAGGTAGCTGGTGAAGCCAAGGCCCTCGATCTTGCTCATCATCAGCACCCCCGCCGCGGAGCCGATGGCCAGCAGTGAGCCGCCCACGCCAACCGTATAGGTAAAGCCCAGCCATTCTTGCAGAGGCATCTGCAGGTCCGATTTCAGCACCGCAGCGGTCAGGGGCACGTTATCGATCATGGCCGATGCGCAGCCGATCAGGAAATTGGCGACAGCGGGGGAAAACTGGCCGTAAAGCTCGGTAATGGAACTCAGCGCGCCGATCTCCTCCAGCATGCCGACGACCAGCAGGATGCCGAGAAAGAACAGCAGGGTATCGAACTCGATCTTCCGGATATAGTCGATGATAGGGTGTTCCGACTCTTCCCGGTTCATAAACCTGGAGAGCAGGAACACCAGTGACAAGCCGAACATGAACACCAGCAGGGGGGGGACGTGCACTATCAGGTTGATGACCAGTGTGCCAAGAATGGTTGCAAGGAATATGATAGCAACTGACAGGTCGAAGCCGGTTGGCCGGGAGACGCTGCGTTCGAGCACCAGTCGACCTTTGAAGCCCGGCATCAGGATGGTCGCCAGCAGTAAACAGCCGGCGAGTCCAGGCGCAATGATGGCGAAGAGGTCGCTGATGCCGACCTTGCCCGAGGTAAAGATCATCAGGGTGGTCACATCGCCGGTAATCAGGGCGGCCCCGCCGGAGTTGATCGAAAACACAGCCAGGACGGCCAGTTTTATGTTGCTGCGGGCAGGCAGGCGCAGGGACTGGATCAGGGCCACTGTCACCAGCGTGGTGGTGATGTTGTCGCAGAAGGAGGACAGGATAAAGGCAAAGAGAGCCACGGAAGGCAGCAAGGCTTTCTGCGGCATGTTTGCGGGCAGTAACCGATAGACGACGGCTTCGACCATGCCGTGCTGGTTCAGGTAGGCCACAAAGGTCATGGCGGCAAACAGGAACAGCCACAGCGAGGCTATGTCGAGAATGTTTTCCGAGAACGCGGCTTCTATGCCCGGGTGGTCTTGTCCGAGGGTAAACAGGAGAATCCAGCACAGGGTACCCAGGAACAGGGTCGACTTCGCCTTGTTGATATGAATCAGGTCCTCCAGCACGATGGCCAGGAAGGCCAGCACTGCAAGGCAGATCAGGATTACGTCAAGCATCGGGATTTACTCGCCACAGGATTCCAGTGCCCGCTACCGGGCGGGTCGCGATATTACACGGGATCATCGCCAGGGCGATACAGGGTTTTGTCAGTCGGAGCCTGTACCACGCCAAGGGGGGCGCACAGGTCCGGATTTCCCGCGAAAGTCTATCTGAATTGTCTGTTTTTGTGCGATTCTTCACATATTTACCCCCGGGCAGATGTTCTACCCGGTATTAGCTGCTATCAATGTCCGGACAAGGGGCAGTTACAAATGGCGGTGCAGGGTGGCGCAGAGTCTCGAAGACGATCGCGAACAGGGGGAGCCGGACGCCTTCCTGGGGCGGATGGAAGCCCAATGCAATGAAATTCGGAAGTACCGGCAGCGGGTATTGAAAAATGAGGGTCGGCAACTGAGCTACGACGAAGCCGCCCTGGAATGGGTAGAGCGCTACGCCGAACTCTTTGCCAGGGAACACGACGCCAGCGCAAGCGGCTGCTGAGACCTCGCCAGAAGTTCCGCACTCTTTCTCCGCGATCCCTCGGCGCAGGGGCTGGCCGTTACCGTCGGCTCGAGGCGCTGGCGTCGCGTATGTCCCTGAACTCGTTGCCCGGGTACCAGTTCGGGTAGGTGGATTCCCCGCTCAATCGACGTCCGATTTCAAAATAAAGCATGATGTCCAGGGCTGCCCCGCTGAGGTCCCAGTCGGGGTTGTATTCATCCTGTGGCGAGTGATACAGCTGGTCGGTGTAATCCTGCGCCTGCTTTGCACCCCACTCCCTGCCGTGGGCAAAACTGTCTTCGCCCGACTTTGCATAAAGCGCCGGAACGCCGTGCCGGGCAAAATTGAAGTGATCCGAACGGTAATAGGAGCCTCTCTCGGGGTGCGGCTCCCGGGTCACATAGCGTCCGGGTTGCTCGGCCACCGCGGTCCGCAGGTAGTCTTCCAGTTCACTGTTGCCGTAGCCGACAACCACCACGTCCCGCATGGGGCCGTACACATTGAGGCCGTCCATATTGATATTGGCCACGGTAGTGGCATGCGGGAAAAGGGGGTTCTCGCCATACCACTGGGAACCCAGCAGACCGGATTCCTCGGCCGTCACAGCCAGGAATACCACGGTGCGGGGTGGTACCTCGGGTAACTCGCTGAACAATCGGGCAAGGGCGAGCAAGCCTGCGATACCGGTGGCATTGTCCCTGGCGCCGTTATAGATATTGTCGCCCTCGACCTTGGGGTTTATGCCCAGGTGGTCCCAGTGCGCGCTGTAGACGATGGCCTCCCCGGGCCTGTCACTGCCGGGGATAATTGCGACCACGTTGTCGGACTCTGATGTACGGATGGTATTACTGAGACTGATGCTGGCCCTGATATCGCCCAGGGGCCTGGCGCGAAACCCCGGCCTTGCGGCCGCCGCGACCTCAGCGTCGTAGTCGAGACCAGCGCCGGCGAACAGGGTCCGGGCTGACTCCTGTGACAGCCACCCGATCACCTCGCTTTTGCCGGCGTTACGGTCCTTTGCGGTCAGGCTGATCTGTGGCCGTGACCAGCTGTTGTAGACAACCTGCCAGCCATAGGCTGCGGCGCCGGTCTCGTGCACTATCAGCGCGCCGGCGGCTCCCTGCCTTGCCGCCTCTTCGTACTTGTATGGCCAGCGCCCGTACCAGGTCATGGCGTTGCCGTTGAAAAGTGACTCGTCCTGGGTGGCATAGCCGGGGTCATTGACCAGAATGACCACTGTTTTACCGCGCACATCTACCCCGGCATAGTCGTTCCAGTTGCGCTCCGGCGCGACGATGCCGTAGCCCACAAATACCATCTCACTGTCTTCCAGTGCCGTTGCCTCGACCTGTTTTTCTGTGCTCACCACCATCTCATCACCGTACTCGAGTTGGGTACTGAAGTTTTTCCCTTTCATGGCCAGGGTCGCACCGGCGTCTATGCTGAGTTCAGTAACCGGCACCCGCTGGAGGTAGCTGTCACCGTTGCCGGGGGCAAGCCCGAGAGCCCTGAACTGTTTTACCAGGTAAGCGGTCGTCAGGGCCTCGCCATCGGTGGCGGGCGCTCTGCCACCGAAGGCGTCCGATGCGAGTATCGCTGTATGTCGGTGCAGCGCATCCTCGATCAATTTGATATTTTCCCGTTCCGCCGCGGCGACGCCCGGAGCGGGTTCCTGGTCTGCAAGGGCGTCGGTGTTGGTAAGCGCCAGGGCGCCGAGCAGGCAAAGTAAGCGGATGTTCAAAACGATTGCTCCAGTCGGGGGTGGGGTGGCCGGTGATGTGTAAATCACTTGCGCTTTCCCTGAGGACCTGGTTCGGGGGCTCCGGCGCGAAAGACGCAGTACTTGTTTGCCAGAAAAGTGTACACGGGCACCAGCCCGACTGCAGCTGCCAGTGAGAGCCAGGCCGGAGCGCCGACCTGGTTTTTCATCAGCGCCAGAATCAGGTAGCTCAGGGCAAGTCCGCTGAGTGATACCAGCACGAAGCGCGGAAGTTGGGACCTGTGGGAGACTGCCCCAGGTCCCAACCGGAACGAATACCGCTGGTGGCCAAAATAGGAGATTGCGACTGCCGTGGTATACCCCAGCAAATTGGCCGCGTAAAGATTGAAAGCGCTTGCTGACATCAGTGCCACCACATAGTGCGCGCAGGTGGCGGCAACGCCTACCAGGACAAACCGCAGCAGCTGACCCGGGAGTTCTCCAGGAGTTCCGGTTCTACCCTGCGTGCTCACGGCGCTGGTTGTTCCGCCGGCGCGTCTGCTCCATCGGGGCCGAACTGATAGACCCGGTCGACCAGGTATACCGGCCGTTGCTTGACCTCGATAAACACCCGGCCCAGGTACTCCCCGATCACCCCGAGACTGATCAACTGAATGCCCCCGAGAAACAGTATCACCACCATCAGGGAGGCATAACCCGGCAGGTCCACGCCTACCACCAGGGTGCGAAAGACCAGAAAGCTCGCGTAGAGAAACGACAGCAGCGACACCGTCAGGCCGATATAAGTCCATATCCTCAGCGGCATGGTGGAAAACGAAGTCAGGCCATCGAGTGCAAAATTCCACAACTTCCAGTATCCCCATGCGGAGTGTCCCGCCACCCGGCCGGGTCTTTCATAGGCGATAGCGATCGATTTGAACCCCACCCAGGCAAACAGGCCTTTCATGAAGCGTGTTCGCTCGGGAAGTTCGCGAACCCGGTCCACCACCCGCCTGTCCATCAGCCTGAAGTCGCCGGCATTCGCAGGCATGGGAGTCGGGGTGAGCCGGTTGAATATACGGTAAAAGCCATCGGCGCTGATGCGCCTGCCAAGACTGTCGCGATCGCGGGACTGCCTCACCCCATAGACAACGTCGTAACCCTCGCGCCACTTCTCCAGCATCTGGATGATGAGTTCAGGCGGATCCTGCAGGTCTGCGTCAATAAGTATCACCACGTCGCCGAGCGATGCGTCGATTCCTGCGGTAAGCGCAGCTTCCTTGCCGAAATTGCGGGACAGCTGCAGCACCTTTACGGACGGATTGACCCTGGCTACCGCCAGCAGACACTCCAGGGTACGATCGCGGCTGCCGTCGTCGACACAGACGACCTCCGATTCAAGCCCCGTATTCTCCAGAACGCCGAGCACAGCCTCGAAGAACTGGTCGATAACCGATTCCTCATTGTAAAAAGGCGCAACAATCGATACCCGTGGGCGAACGTTTACCCTGTCTCCGGTGTTAGCTATCAAATCATGTTATTCCAGTCAGTTTTTTGTTCTTACGCCATTCATTTAGATGTAAGGTTCTTGTCTCTCACTTCCGGCTATGGATGGCATTGATAATGATATTTTCCAACCATCAACGTGTTGTTCGTCCGCTTCTATTTTTGCTGATTGTTCTCGGCGCAGCGGTGTTAAGGGCGGCTTACAACTCCAATACCATCATACTGGAACCAATCAGGGCCGATGCAGCCTACAACCTTGTTTATGCAAACAATCTGCTTGAGGACCACACATTCTCCAAGGACATGTCAGCAGAACCGGTCCCGGACGCATACTGGGCACCCGGCTACCCCCTGTTCCTCGCCTCTATCATAGAGGCATCTGATCTCATCTCTGCAGATACTTATAATTTAATCTTATTGTGCCAGCTGATCCTGGGCGTTGGTACAGTATTTTTATCCTATCTGGTAGGCGTATCTTTCTTGCCAGGTTACTGGCCAATACTACCCGCAACCCTCGTTGCCATATCACCCCATCTGGTCAGTACGGGATCCTATGTTCTTACTGAGACGCTTTTTTGTTTTTTGCTGATACTTTCAATTTATGGTCTGGTCGGGGCTTTGGGTAGTAATCGCTCGCGCAACTGGTTGTTGGCGGGATTATGTTTTGCGCTGACCTATCTGGTGAATCCAGTATCGTTGTTTTTGACCCCCATACTCGCGGCCGTGCTTGGCTTACACGTCTTACGCAAGTCTGATGGTGCCGACAGTGTTAGTATTAGTCGCAATACATTGATATTGATGCTGCCAGTGATTATCGTCTTCGCAGCCTGGTCGCTGCGCTCGGTTATTTCTGTGCCTGCAGGTCAACCGACTGCATCTGACCGGCTTCTCACTAATCTGACGATTGGTCTTTATCCCGATTATCACGAGAAGTGGCGATCCAGTATTCTTGAACCTGAAAAGAATGTCGTAGTGCCAGGTAGAGGCGTGGACGAATCCTACCACGCGTTCTTCGCTGAGCTAATTTCAAATGTTTCCAGGGAACCTATGCATATGCTGGCCTGGTATTCGCTGCACAAGCCCGCTCTATTATGGGATTGGGACATTCGGACCGGCTTCGGCGACATCTATATCTATAGGGTGGAACAATCGCTCTATCACACGTCCAAACCGGCGATCGTTAGCTATTCACTTATGTACGCCATGCACAAATGGGTATTAGTCGGGGCTGTTCTTGGGCTGGTTTTCCTATTCGCTGACAGAAGCAAAAATGCACTTGTTCCAGCTATTCTATACGTGACACTGATATACGTCAGTTTGGTCTATGTCATAACGCAATCTGAACCCAGGTATTCGATACCGCTCAGACCTTTCTTGTATCTCTGCTTCACTTATTTCCTTTGGCAGACCACGCAGTGGGTCGGGCGTTTTCGGCATAGAGCGCTAACCAGCACGCAAACTGAATCTCCGCAATGAATACCGCTTGGCAGCCGGACGCCGCTGGGGTATTTTCTCAGCACCAGACCCCCTTCTTCCTGAACCAGAGACCCAGACTTGAAAATTGAATCCGAAACTGTCGTAAGTTTTCACTACACCCTGCGCGATGAAAACGGCAAAGAGCTGGAAACATCGCGCGGCTCAGAGCCCAGCGTATACCTGCACGGTGCCAACAACATCATCCGCGGGCTGGAGACGGCGATGACCGGGCGTGAGCCCGGTGACGTATTTACCGTGAGCCTGGCGCCGGCGGAGGCTTATGGGATGCGCAACCCTGACAAGATGCAGCGGGTGCCGGTCAAGCACCTGGCCTTCAGGGGCAAGCTGGAGGCGGGTAAGGTGGTGCAGCTTAATACCGCGGAAGGCATGCGGGCGGTTACCGTCGTCAAGGCGGGCCGGCACAGTGCCGATATCGACGCCAATCACCCGCTGGCGGGCCAGACCCTGACGTTCGACGTGGAGATCGTGGATCTCAGGCCGGCTACCCCGGAGGAGATCGCACATGGGCATGCTCACGGCCCCGGCGGGCATCACCACTGAGGCTGACGCAGGGCGTGTCCGCGGCCGCCGGAGGTAAAGGCGGTTGCCGGGCGCTGCATTATAAGGCGCTCTTCAGCGACTCCCTGGCCCGCTGGCGAATGTACCAGTAGATCTGCTCCACCTGGCGATCATTCAGCTCGTCGAACATCGGCATGCCCCTGGCCTGCAGTTGACCGGTGCGCAGCACGGTGCCGAAGGATTCCAGATCTGCCGCCGCTGCGGATGCGCGCAGGTCCGGCGCACCGCCTCCCGATATCGCGGCCATGCCGTGACACCCCAGGCACCTGGGGAGATAGAGTTCCTCGCCTGCGGCGGCCTGGGCGCTGTCGATGACCTGCTCGCCGTTATCCACGATGAGAAGTTCGGTTTTCGGGGGTACTGTCTGCGGCGGCTCCGCCTTCCCGTCGAGTGAAAACACCAGCAGCCGGCGGGGGTGGGCACCGTAGGCCCAGCCGTGTTGCGCCATGGCAGAGGAACCTATATAGCTCGCACCGCCCCAGCCTGCCAGTACCGCGACATACTGCTTGTTGTCGACGGCGTAGGTAATGGGTGGCGCGACAATCCCCACCCCGGCATCAAAACTCCACAACAGCCTGCCGGTATCCGCCTGGTAGCCGTTGAGGTGACCGCTGCTGGTGCCCTGGAAAACCAGGTTGCCTGCGCTGGTCACCGTGCCACCGTTCTGGAAGCCCGGCAGGTCGACTTTCCAGGCGGTTTTTTGCCGTCGCGGGTCCCATCCCAGCAGGGCGCTTTTGACATCACCTTCGGTGATGTCTCCGCGATAGGGCTGGAAGCCGGTATTCATCTGGAAGTCTTGCGCGCGCCAGCGTTCGCTGTCGATGCCGCGTTTGTCGTACTCCCCGGCCATCTCCTGGTAGGGAATATAGACCAGGCCGGTGTCAGGGTTGTAGGACATGGGTTGCCAGTTGTGGGCACCCAGGAAACTGGGGTAAATGACACTCACCCCGTCGGTCGCCCGGGCCTCCGGGGTTTCGATCGGGCGGCCGGTTTTCATGTCCACCCGTTCGGCCCAGGTCACCTTGCCGAACTTTTCGGCCCCCAGCAGGCGCCCGTCCTCCCGGTCCAGCACGTAGAAAAAGCCGTTCTTGGGCGCATGCATGATCACATGGCGCGACTTGCCCTCCCATTCCAGGTCGGCCAGGACGATGTCCATGGCGGAGTTGTAGTCCCAGTTTTCGCCGGGGGTGGTCTGGTAGTGCCAGGCGTATTCGCCCGTGTCCGCGTCCAGCGCCAGTATGCTGCACAGGAACAGGTTGTCGCCGCCGCCCGGGCTGCGCACCTGCTGGTTCCAGGGTGAGCCGTTACCGGTGCCGAGGTAGACCCGGTTGTACAGGGGGTCGTAGGTTATGGCGTTCCATACGGTGCCGCCACCTCCGTGTTTCCACCACTCGCCGCGCCAGCTGCCCGCCGCCTCCTTGAGCGCTTCTGACTCGAAGCCGTCCGCCGGCTTGCCCGGGACGGTGTAGGTGCGCCATTTCTGTGCGCCTGTGGCGGTGTCATAGGCGGTGACATAGCCGCGGACGGCCCCCGCTTCCGCCCCGCCATGACCGATAATGACGAGGTCGTTGAAGGCGCGCGGAGCGCCGGTAATATAGCGTGTTTCATCCAGTGGGAAGGTCTGCACCGACCAGGCCTCCTTGCCGGTGCCCGCCTCCAGTGCAATCAGCCTGCCGTCAAAGGTTGCGACGTAAACCCGGCCCTTCCAGAACGCCAGCCCCCGGTTGGCGCCCCAGTTGAAGCGCATGTGCTTGCGGTTGGCCAGGCGCTTGATAACCTCCGGGTCATAGCGCCACAGCAGTTTGCCGCTGGCGGCGTCAACCGCCATCACCACCGACTGGGAGGCGGTGAAGTACATCACCCCCTCTACCACCAGTGGGGTTGCATTGAGGGCCCTGGAATCGGGCATGTCCAGGTACCAGTCGAGGCGCAATCGTTCGAGGTTCCTGTCGTTGATCTGTTTGAGCGGGCTGTAGCGCTGTTCGCTGTAGGTGCGACCGTAAGCCCGCCAGTCACCGCCCTGGTCGGTGGCAGCAATTGCCGCACCGTCTATCGCAACAGCTGCGGACAGTTGTGTGGAAAAAAACAATACTGCCGTGTGCACGATACGAGCGAGGCGGGCCATATGCGTCCCCTTGGGGCTTATTTTTATTACCTGCCTTTAGGTTTAGTACAGGTTTGCATAACCCTCAAGGGTCGCCGGGGCAGAACCCCGGCGTTTCCTTCCGCCTGGTGGGGCAGTTTACAGCTGCGGAACTTCCGCGAGGTTGATGGGCAGTTCCGCGCGACCGATGCGGGCTGCGCGATCCTGCAGGGTAGCCTCGGCGCCCTCGAGACCTATCATGATGATGAAGCGCTGGTCGCGGATTCCCTGCAGGCAGTAACGGGCCAGCTCATCCAGGTCCTGCAGGGGCAGATCCATACCCGCTGCCTCGGCGGCTACCTTGAAGTCCTGCACGGTGGGTACCGGGTCGTAGGGCTTTTCCCGGGCCAGGTCTGCCGGTCGGTTGCGGTCGGTGGTCCAGATCCCGGTATCGAGCAGGCCGCCGGAGGGGTAGAAGATCGACGCACCTAACTTTGTACCCTCGGTTTGCAGCTGCGCCGCAAGGCACTCCGTCAGGCACGATACCGCCGCCTTACTGGCGGCGTAGACGGACTGGTAGGGCAGCGGCGAAACGCCCCCATCCCCCGAGGAAGTATTGATGATGTGCCCCTCCTCCCCGCCGGCGAGCATGCGCGGCACGAATGCCCGGATACCGTGCATCACCCCGTGTACATTGACGCCGTGTACCCAGGTCCAGTCGTTGGCGGTGGTTTCCCACACATTGGCCGAGGGCGCCGCGACCCCCGCATTGTTGAACAGCAGGTGGCACACGCCGTGGGTGTCGTAGACCTGCGCTGCAAGGGCTTCGCAGGATTCGGCGCTGCGCACGTCCGTGACCACGCCCATGACTTCGCCGGCCCCGCCAAACTCTGCCAGAACGCGGTCCAGTGCGCCCTGTTCCACATCGGCGATCACCACCTTCGCCCCGGCGGCCAGCAATTCCTTGACGAGTGAGCGGCCGATACCGCTGGCGCCGCCGGTGACAACCGCTACTTTTCCTGCAAAGTCTTTCATGGTCCCGTTATCTCCCGTAATTCAAGTCGGCAGCAAGTGTTCCATACCCCCGGGCGGTGGTCCACGGTAAGGGCACGGTACCGGCGCCGATCAGGTCACCTCATTGAACTGCATGGGGTTATTTACCGTCACAGGAAAACCCTCAGCGCGGCAAAACAGGCCAGGCCTGCGACAACTGTGATGAACAGGTGACGCGTGAGCAGTGCGACGACAAAGGCGGCAAGAGCCGCTATCGCATGATAATTGTTCGCACTCAGGTCCAGTGCGCCATTCCGGATCAGCGCGCTCTGGGCAATGATCGCAGTCAGTACCGCGACAGGTACGAAGTCCAGCGCACGCTCCAGTGGCGGCGGCAGGCGCACCCTGCCCGCCAGGGCGAGGGGAAGCCAGCGGGGCAGGTAGGTCACCAGGGCCATCAGGGCAATCAGCAGCCACTCATTCATCTGCAGCTTCCCTGCTCAGGGCCATGCCGACAGCCACGGCCAGCAGCGATGAGAACAGCAGGCCGGTCTGGTGCGGCCAATCGTGGGTAAGGACGGCGCTGACCAGGGCCACTGCCGCGCAGGCCCAGTCGGCCTTGCGCCGCAGTGCCGGTACCACAATGCCGACGAAGGCCACCACCATGGCCACGTCTAGCCCCCAGTCCGCCAGGCCCGGTATCCGGCTTCCCAGGGTGTAGCCCAGGGCGGTGGATATCTGCCAGAAACTGTACATGAACAGCGCCGAACCGAGATAAAACCAGCGCAGGCCGGGCTCGTCCGGATGCCGGTTGAGGCGGTCGGATACCACGGCGAAGGTCTCATCGGTGAGGAAAAAGCCCAGTATCGCGCGCTGCCACTGGGGCCAGTATCCCACGTGGTGCATCAGGTTGGCGGCATAGAGCAGCTGCCTCAGGTTGACGATAAAAACGGTCATCACAATGACCGGCATGGCAGCTGCGCTCGCCAGCAGGGTGAGCGCGATGAACTGGGAGGAGCCGGCGAAGACGATCGAGGACATGCCCAGCGTCACGCCGGCCCCAAGGCCCATGGTGTTGGCCATGGCGCCAAATACAATCCCGAAGGGAAATGCCGCCACCACCAGCGGCAGTGTTTCCAGTGCCCCCAGCCAGAGTTGTTGTGCGGGTCTGTGCATCGGCTGTCCCGGCTGCTTCTCGACAAGGCAGCCATTGTAGTGCAGGTTCCCTGGTGGTGTATGGTGAATACAACAGTGGACGAGACGGTAGTAGAATGACCGGCGGGCGCGACAGGCCCCCGAGTGTTCCTCATTCTGGATTCGTGCAAGCCATGATCGACGCAAAACTCAGAGCCGGCTTCTGGCGCCTGGCCGACCCCAAAATCAGTATCACCTCTGCCGCCTCGATGGCCATAGGCGCGTCGCTGGCGGCCGGTCATCCGGGTTTTTCCTGGCTCTGGCTGCTGACTCTCGGCCTGGCCATGTTTTGCATGGAAGTCGCCAAGAACGCCTGGGGTGACGTCTTCGACTACGATTCGGGCACCGACCTGGCGGTCAGGCCGGAGGACCGGACAGATTTTTCCGGCGGTAAGCGGGTGCTTGTCGACGGTATTCTCACCCGTGGCCAGACCTGGGGTATCGCCTTCGGCTTTGCGCTGTTGGGCCTGGTACTGGGTGCGCTTATCGTATTCTGGCGCGCACCCTCCGTGTTCTGGCTGGGCGCCCTGGGCCTGGTGCTGGGTTGGTCCTACCACGGTCCGCCCCTGCGGCTGGCTTATCGTGGCCTGGGGGAACTGGATGTGGTGCTCTGTTATGGCCCCATCATCGCCCTCAGCACCTATGTGGTCATGACAGGGCACTACGCGGCCGGCCCCGTATGGCTGTCAGTCCCACTGGGTCTGCTCATCACCGCCTTCCTGTGGGTCAACGAGTTCCCGGATTACCACGCTGACCTGGGAGCGGGAAAGTACAACCTGGTTGCCAGGCTGGGCAAGCGGCGTGCTGCACGCATACTGCCGTTCATTTACCTGGCGGCCTTCGCCCTGCTGGCGGCGCTGCCCGTGCTCACCTCCATGCCCTGGACAATATTGCTCGGCTTCCTGGCCCTGCCTGCGGCGGTCATGGCAGTCTACTGGACCCTGCAGGACCCGGAGGGCTTTCATCGTCACAAACCGGTCCAACCCGCCGCCTTGTTCACTTTTGTGCTTTACTCGACAGGTGTCACCATCGGCGTGCTCCTGGGTGGTTGACCCGGTCGCCGGAGCGAATCGCGCGGAACTGTCAGCGACGGCGCAGTGGCTCAAGCGCCTGTTCGACGTGGTGGCGGCGGCGATAGCGTTATGCCTGTGCATGCCCCTGTTGTTGATACTGGCAATGATAGTTGGGCTTGGCGCAGGCAGGCCGCTGTTGCACCGGGAATACCGCGTCGGCCGACACGGTGTCGCTTTCCCCCAGTTGAAATTTCGCACCCTTCGATCAGGCAGCGCGGGAGCGCGCTCCGTGGCTCCGGAGGATGACCCGCGGATCGTCGGCGCCGGTCGCTGGTTGCGGCGTTGGCGGCTCGATGAATTACCGCAATTGTTCAACGTGCTGCGCGGAGACATGAGTCTGGTGGGGCCGCGGCCGATGCCCCGCGCCCATGCCGACAGGTTGCCTGCCTGTGAGCGCGATATCATCCTGTCAGTGCGGCCAGGGCTGACCGACGCCGCCGCCCTGCATTTCCTGGCGGAAGACGAGGTGCTGGCCGGCACGCGGGACCCGGAGGCGCTGTATCTCTCCTGCCTGCTCCCGGCAAAGGCGCGGATGCAGGTCGATTCGCTGAGGCACTGGAGTCCTGGCGCTGACCTTCTCATCCTGGGCCGGACTGTCGCATCGGTCTGGTCGCCCCATGCCCGGGAGAAGTCGGTGCGGGCGCTACGGAGCCTGCTGGAGGCAGGTGCCGACCAGACTCGTATCGAGTAGCTGCCGCCGGGCCGGTCGGGCGCACGAAATCAGGCGGGCTCGAGCAGTCTGCACTATGCTATGTACCGGTTGAGCCCCATACCCTTTTTCAGGAGTTATGCTTCATGAGTAATCTGATGTACCGCAGTTCCGCCCAGGTGTTTGCCCACAACCTTAAAAACCTGTCCGCTATTCTAAAGGCGGCTGTGAAAGACGCGAAGGCCAGGGGTATCGACCCCTCGGTACTGCTCAACTCCCGACTGTCGCCGGATATGTTTGCCCTGGCCAGGCAGGTGCAGATCGTGACCGACAATGCCAAGGGTTGCAGCGCCCGGCTGGCGGGTGTGGAGCCCCCGGTTTTTGCCGATGACGAAACCACCTTTCCAGAACTGGAGGACAGGATCAAGCGGACGCTGGCATTCATCCGCAGCCTGAAAGCCGCCCAGTTCGAAGGCAGTGAGTCCAGGGAGGTCGTCATGACACTGCCTATCGGCACCCTGTCTTTCAGCGGAATTGATTACCTGAACGGCTGGGCCCTGCCCAACTTCTACTTTCACTACACTACCGCCTACAACATCCTGCGCCATAACGGCGTCCCACTGGGCAAGCTCAGTTTCCTGGGCGCGGTACCCGGGATGCAGATGAAAGGCAAGATTGCCCGGATGATGGCTGGTGCACCGAAGGCAAAGGCAAAGAACAAGAAGTAAAGCAAATGTACCCGGGTAGCGCAGGTATCGCAGCACTGCCCAACTCGAACCCAAGGGGCCTCTCGCGAGAGGCCACACATGCATTGAACGGAATTCATAACTATGAAGAAGAACAGGGAAATTGGTATCGTCGTCTACGGCGCAACGGGCTATACCGGAAAACTGGTAGCCGAATACCTGAATAACCAGTATGGCGCCGATGGCGACATCAACTGGGCAATGGCCGGACGCAGCCTGGAAAAGCTCGAGGCCCTGCGCGATGACCTGGGGGTTTCCCACAAGATCCCACTGCTGGTCGTCGATGCCGGCGACCCGTCCTCCATTGCGGCCATGGCGGAGAAGGCCGCGGTGGTCATTTCCACTGTGGGGCCCTATCAGCTGTACGGCTCCGATCTGGTGGCCGCCTGCGCTGCGGCCGGCACGGATTATGTCGATCTTTGCGGTGAGCCCACCTGGATGAAGGAGATGATCGACGCCCACTCCGGGGCAGCCAAAGCCAGTGGCGCGCGTATTGTGTTTTCCTGTGGCTTCGACTCGATTCCTTTTGATCTTGGTGTGTGGTTGTTGCAGCAGAAGGCACGGGAGGCCTTCGGCGGCGCGCTGTCCCGGGTCCGCGGTCGGGTGCGCGCGATGAAAGGAGTCTGGTCCGGCGGAACCCTGGCCAGTTTCAGGTCAACCATGGCGGCAGCTTCCAGGGATCCGTCGCTGGTTGCCACGCTGATGAACCCTTTCGCGCTCACCCCGGGCTTTACCGGGCCGGAGCAGCCCAACGGTTTGAAGCCAATGTACGACGAGGTACTGGAAAGCTGGGTAGCGCCTTTCGTGATGGCAACCATCAATACCAAGAACATTCACCGCTCCAACCTGTTGCTCAACCACAGCTACGGAACCGATTTCGCCTATGACGAGATGTTCATCACCGGGCCCGGTGACGAGGGGGAGACGATGGCGAAGGCGATCGCCAGTGACAAATCAATGGCGACAGACACCACTCCGCCAGGCGAGGGGCCTACCAAAGAGCAGCGTGAGACCGGCTTTTATGACCTCCTTTTTGTGGGCGAGGGGCCGGATGGGAAGACCCTGCGGGTGAGCGTCACCGGTGACATGGATCCGGGGTACGGGTCCACCTCGAAAATGATCGCCGAAAGTGCCATCTGCCTGCTTAAGAACCCGGAGGCGGCTTCCGGGGGTATCTGGACACCCGCGGCGGCCATGGGCTCGCTGCTGATCGATCGTCTGAAACGCAATGCCGGCCTGACCTTCGAGGTGGAGCAGAGCTGAGGCGACAGGGTTAACCCGGCTCTGCAATCCTGGCAGGTGACAGAGCGCTGACAAGGGCAAGTCCTGCAAGCAGCGATGCGAACATGGGGCGAGTAGATCTCCCGGGGCGTCTCCTGTTGGGTGGCGCTGCGCCCGATCCGGGAGATCAGATACCGCAGCCGGGTAGTGGCTGAAGTGAAAGATTCGATAAAGCATACCAACAGGCGCTATCTGTAGCCGAACAGCACCTGCCGCACATCGGCCGGGTGTATTTCGGCGTCAGCACGGCTATCTTTATAGCCGGTATTCAAAGCAGACAGAGGCAGTTGAAATGTACGATCTGGTGATCCGCAATGCCACGATAATAGACGGTACCGGCAGGCCGGCCTTCAAGGGAAGCCTGGCGGTGAAGCAGGGCAGGATAGCGGCCGTGGGCGATGTCCAGGCCGCGGGTGAGAGGGAAATAGACGCCGCGGGCAAACTCCTCACCCCGGGCTGGGTGGATGTGCACTCCCACATGGACGGGCAGGCTACCTGGGACCCGCTTTGCAGTCCGGCGGCCAACCACGGCATCACCACCCTGGTGATGGGCAACTGCGGTATCGGTTTCGCACCCTGCGAACCCAGCGACGAGGCCCACGACCGCCTGATCGCCGTGGTCGAGGACGTGGAGGATATTCCGGGCGCCGCACTGCACGAGGGCGTGCGCTGGGACTGGGAAAGTTTTCCCGAGTACCTGGATGCGGTCGAGAAATTTCCCCGGGCTATCGACGTGGGCGCCCAGGTGCCCCACTGTGCGGTACGCACCTATGTGATGGGGGAGCGCGGCACCAACAACGAACCGGCCAGCGCTGAGGACGTGGCGCGCATGGCCGCCATTGTCAAAGAGGGCCTGGAAGTGGGTGCCCTGGGTTTTACCACCTCCCGTACCGAGCTGCACACCACCCGGGCGGGGGGCGCCATGCCCGGCACCTATGCGGATGAGGCCGAACTGCTGGGTATCGGCCGGGTGATCGGCGAGCTGGGCGGCAAGGCCAGTTACGGCCTGGTGTCGGATTTCAAGGACTGGGAAAAGGAGATGGACTGGATGAAGCGCCTGTCCCTGGAAAACCAGTGCCAGATCAATTTCGTGCTGTTCTTCCGCGAGGAGGCGGACTGGCCCCGGGTGCTCAAGCAGCTGGACTATGTGCGCCAGGCCAATGCCGAGGGCGCACGGCTGGTACCCCACGTGGGCGCCCGCCCGGTGAATATCCTGCTGAGCTGGGACGGCACCGTCAATCCTTTCAGTTTCCATACCCACTACGCGCCGCTGTCGATCATGTCCCACGAGGAGCGCCTGGCCCAGCTGCGCAAGCCCGAGGTGCGGGCGGCCATCCTGGCAGAACCGCTGCCACTGATGGGGGACGCCTTCATGGACACCATCATCGGCGGTTACGACAAGCTGTATGAACTGGGTGACCCGCCCAACTATGAACCCGCCCCCGAGGACAGCATAGCCGCCAGGGCCGCCGCCGCGGGCGTACCGCCACAGGAGTACTGTTACGACCTGATGATGAAAAACGACGGGAGTAACGTGGTGTACTTTCCCTGCTTCGGCTACGGCGCCAATGACCTGAGTCGCCAGGTGGCGCTGCTGGAGGACGAGACCACCGTGCTGTCCCTGGCAGACACCGGCGCCCACTGCGGGGTATTGTGTGACGCCAGCGTTCCCACCCAGATGCTCAGCTACTATGTGCGCGACCGCCAGCGCGGTCATCGACTTGCTCTGGAGCAGGTGGTGAAAATGCAAACCCATGACACCGCCCGTTGCGTCGGCCTGGAAGACCGGGGCACTCTGGAGCCCGGCATGAAGGCCGACCTCAACATCATCGACTTCGACCAGCTGCAGCTGGAGCCACCCGGTATCATCTTCGATTTGCCCGCGGGTGGCCGGCGCATGTTCCAGGGAGCCCGGGGCTACCTCGCCACCATCGTTGCGGGGGAGGTCATCATGGAGAACGGCAGGTACACCGGTGCTGTACCGGGCAAGCTGATACGGGGAAGCCAGGGCGCTCCGGAGGTGGCCCATGTCTGATCGCCTGATTGTTGTTTCCACCGACTGCCATGCCGGGCTGCCCATAGCGGATTACAAACCCTACGTGGAGACCCGCTATCACGAGATGATGGATGTGGCGGTTCCCATCCAGCTCGACATGATGGAAAAAGCGTCGAAGAGTTTTCTCATCCAGGAGATCAATGAGGCCTGGCGCGCCCCCATCCGGCAACAGCTGACCGGTGCCTGGGACTACCAGGAGCGGGTCAGGATGCTGGCGGGTGACGGAATTGCCGCCGAGGTGATGTTCCCGGACGGAATCACCGAGAACAACACGCCGCCTTTTGGCGCCGGACTGGGGCTGTCGCCAAGGGATGCGGTACCCGAACTGCAGTGGGCCGGGGCCATGGCGCACAATCGGTGGCTGGCCGAGTTTTGCGCCAACGATCCGGCGCGGCACATCGGCGTGGCCTCCATCCCCCTGTTGTGGGACGTGCAGCAGGCGGTGGAAGCGGTGCGCTGGTGCGTGGACAACGGCCTGCGGGCGGTGATGATCCCCACCCTGTGGGGCGACCAGCCGGCCTACCACCACACCCGCTACAACCCGTTCTGGGAGGTGTGTGAGGACCTCGGTGTGATCGTTCACTTTCACTCCGGCCCGGCCCCGCACCCGGAATACTTCGGCAAGGACTGGCCGGTAGAGGACAGCAGCGAGCAGTTGCCCGGCGCCATGGGCGTCTACGTATCCGAGGTCATGTGGTGGTTGTACCGCCCGCTGACCTTCATGATCTGGGGGGGCGTATTCGAGCGCTACCCGCGGCTCAAGGTGGTGATCGTTGAGGGGGGCACCATGTTCATGCTGCCGCCCTGGCTGCGCCTGCTGGATCACAACTACCGGGACGTGCAGTTCTCCGCCAAGCTGGGAGATTTTCGCGCCCACCTGTCGATGGCCCCCAGCGACTACTACCACCGCAACGTGGCGATCGGAGCCTCCTGTGTGCCGCGCGCGGACCTGGACCTGCGCGAGGCCATTGGCACAGGCCAGATCATGTGGGGCAGTGATTACCCTCATCCCGAGGGCACCTGGCCCAACACCGGCGAGTACCTCAAAACTACCTTCTCGAATTTCCCGGAGGCGGATGGTCGCCGGATCCTGGGTGACAATGCGGTAGAGTTTTACGGGCTCGACCGGGAAAAATTGCAGGCGGTCGCAGATCAGATAGGTCCCGATGCCTCCATCTTCGCCTAGGCGGGGCTAGTGCGGCAGTGGTTGCCGGCACTGAGTGCCATGGCCTGCCTCGGCTTCGGGGTGGGCTTGCTGGGAGTTTACGGTTTCTTCGTCGAACCCCTCTCCCGGGAATTCGGGGTGGGTGCCGCCACCATCAATATCGGCCCGGTAGCCCTGCTGCTGGTGCCTGCCTTTGCCGCGCCTGCGGTGGGAAGGCTGGCGGACCGGGTGTCAATCCGCCGTATCCTGCTGGTCGGCATTCTCTGTTCCATGTGCTCCCTCGCCTTTATCAGCATTGCACCCACGCTTGCGTTGGTGGCCGTGGGCTTCCTGGTCTTTGCCCTGGGGCTCACCCTGTACGGGCCGGTGGTGGTCAACGGCCTGCTGGTGAAGGCCTATCCCGGGCGGGAGGCCCGCGCACTTGCCCTGGCCGCCATGGGTATCAGCGTCGCCAGTATGTTGCTGCCGCCCCTGGTCGGTGCATTGATGGCACAGCTGGGCTGGCGCGACACGCTGCTTTACCTGGCGGTGGGACTGCTGCTGGTGCTCTGGCTGCTGGTGATGGCGGGCATTCCGGCTACCACCGGGGTTGTCCAGGATCCGGACAGCGCAAAACTCGAAGCCTCGATTTACCGGCGACCCGCCTTCTGGCTTATCGGCCTGTGTGTGGCGATTGCCCTGAACGTCTCTTTGGTACTCGGTATCTGTTACCCCCCGCATTTCGTGCAGTCGGGCTATTCCCTTGCCCAGGCCGGGTTGTTTCTCTCGGCCGGCGGCCTCGGTGGCATGATCGGCAAGGGAGTTGTCGCCTGGCTGGGTGACGCCGGGCGCGCCTGGGCCCGGTGGGTAGCCGCAGGCCTGCTGCTGGTCGAATGCGGGGGGCTCTGCCTGCTGCTCGTCGCCCAGGACTCCGCCGCCGTTTACCTGGCAGTGACATTGACAGGTTTCGCCACCGGGGCGTTTATACCCATGCATCCCTACCTCAACAGCCGGTATTTTGACGCGGCGATCATCGGCCAGGTGAACGGAGCCCAGGCCCCGCTGTTCCTCCCCTTTGGTCTGGTGGGCGCGCCACTGGCGGGTTACGCTTTCGACCGCTTGGGCAATTACGAGCTGGTGCTGCAGTCCATGGTGGGCGCGCTGTTGCTCGCTGCTGCCCTGGCGCTTGCCCTTCCTCCCTCCCGTCGGGAGCCTGGCACCGGCCACGCCGGGTCGAATCAGCGCACCGGGACGCCGCACCGCCGGTGACCGAAAGGAATGCTTCGGGTCTGCCTCGGCCAAAATAACTCGCGCCATATGGGAAAACGATGAACAAGTGGACAACGCTGGGCACGGCCCTGATCCCCGGCAAGGGCGGCACCCTCACCCTGGCCCGGCGGGACAAGGAGTTTTCGATACGACTGTCGGGTATCCGCGGCGAGCTGATGAACAGTCGGGTGCACGGGTCGGAAGAGGCGCTTGCGGAGTTGGGTTGTGCCCGCCTGGGCGGTGTGCCCGGGGCGCGGGTGCTGGTGGGCGGGCTGGGCATGGGCTTCACCCTTGCGGCGGCCCTCGCCATCGTTGCGCCCTCCGCCGTGGTCACCGTGGCCGAGCTGATACCGGAAGTGGTCGACTGGAACAGGGGGCCCCTGGGTGAGTGCGCAGGCATGCCCTTGCTGGACGCTCGCACCCGGGTTCATAGCGGTGACGTGGCAGCTTTACTCGCCGCTACCCAAAGCGGGTTCGAGTCCGTGTTGCTCGATGTCGACAATGGCCCGGAGGGGCTTACCAACGACGACAACCAGTGGCTCTACTCCGCGGCCGGGCTGCAGGCAATTTACCGGGCACTTTCCGCAGAGGGCATGCTCGCAGTCTGGTCCGCCGGCCCCGACCCGCTGTTTGTCATCCGCCTGAAAAAAGCCGGCTTCCACACCTCGGTGCGCACCGTGCGGGCGCGCCCTGGCAAGGGCAGCCGCCATACGATATTCCTGGCGAAGAAGGGATCGGCGCTTTAGTCATCAAGCGATTTATACCTGGTCATAAACAGGTTTCCGCCGGCCGGGGGTCTCGATGCCGTGGTACATTCGGCAGATCTTCAGGTCCTGCAGCTTCAGCAGGTGCGGTATCTGGCGGATATTGGCCCGGTCTTTTTCCTTGTCCGCCTCGGTCAGCTGCTCCCAGGGGATCAGGTCCGGGTGCAGCATGCGGTCCTCGTCGCGAACCTCACCGTAGCTGTAGCCCGCCAGGTATTTGTCGGCCATCCAGCGCCGATGCTCCAGTTGGGCGAGCAGCTCCATCATCAGGTCGTCCGGGGGGAACACGGCTTCCGTCTCGCGGGCGTCGATTGGCAGGGCGACACAGTTGGCGATGCGCAGTTTCACGTCCATGTGGGCGGCGGCATGCTGGTTTGCCTTCTTCTTGTGAGCCGGCAATTCCGACCAGGGAATTATCGATGCATTGCTGCGGTTGCTGCCGCCGCTCGCCAGTTGGGTATTCAGGTAGGCGTTGTGGAGAGTTCTGGCCATCGCATCGAGCGCCTCGTTGACCACGATCTCGATCGAGATGGTTTCGTCCAGCGACTCGAAGTACTCGATCGGCTCGAAGTCCGGCAGGTTCAGTTTGTCCATGATGATGGGCTCGAAGTCGTCGTCGATAATTTCCGCCAGAAAGTTCTGCTGGTTGAGGCAGACCACGAAATTCAGCGGGGCCAGGCCGCTGTGCCGGCGCAGGCGGTTGAGCCTGCGGGCGGAGAGGATGCTTTCGACATCGTGCTCCAGGGCCACGTAACAAACGTTAAAGTGGGTGCCCGTCTGCATCTCATACCAGGTTTCCGGTGTGATCGTCATCGGGTCGGTGTAGACAAAGTTGATATCGACGGTCTTATCCAGGTGGGGGTAGCGGTGTCTGAAACGCTCTACCCGGTTTTTATTATCCGACTCGCACAGCACGGTGATATGCGGTAGCCGGAAGTCGGTGTAGTGGGCCGTCAGGGCCGCCTGCAAGATCATTTCCCGCACCAGCGCCTCGAAGCCGATAAACAGAATATGCATGGGTTCGTTGCCGCGACTGCCCGGACGGTAGTACAGGTCGGGAGCGCAGACCCGGAAAATATTGCGCGCGATTGTTTCGCGCCGGTTGAAGAGCCGGATCGCGAAGCGCGAGCTGTTGATCTCGAAAAAACTGTGCACGCTGAATATCTCGTAGATGTCCGGGGAATCGACGCACAGGAAACAGCGCAGTGACACATCCGGCGGTTCACCCCCGACGACGGGCTCCAGTCGTCGGGCTATGCTCTCCAGTTTCTTTACTTCGGTGGCTTTGATACGCCGGGTCAGGCGTTCGGCATTCTTGGCGATGGCGATATTTGCCTTGTCGTCGCTGGTACACAGGAACAACTCCTTGGCATAGATGACCTGTGACTTGAGCAACACCAGCGGGTCCATGGCGTTGCCACAGACGACGATGGCGCCGTAGTTTTTCAATTCCGCAGCCAGCGCGTTCAGCGGGTCGTTGTCGATAACCACCACCCGCTTGCTGGAGTTCAGGCAGTAGTCCCGGGCAATACGGAAACCGGTTTCACCGATCCCGCAGACCACCACGAAGCGCCGTTTGCGAAACAGCAGCGCATACAGTGCGACCTGCTCTTCGATAACGTTCCACACCGCCTTGGCCGCGGTGTAAAGCACCACCATGGGAGCCAGGGCCCGGGCGATCTGCATGTACATTGGCCAGCCCGCCGTTTCCTCTGGGGCTTCAAAAATAAACAGCCGGAAGCTGCTGTAGGCCACGTCCCACCAGGTGTTGGGACCGCCAACGTCGCTGAAAGTCATGGTCTGGCTGTAACCGATACAGCCGAGCACGAATGCCAGGATGGCCAGCAGGCCCACCAGAGTCCACTCGTGGCGGGCGAAGAAGCTGGCCTGGTTCGGTTCAGACGAACTACCGCGATCCCGACTGCCATTGTCTCTGTGGGGTGGGGTCATTGGCTTGTTTTGCCCGGGTTATTTTTTTGTCACTTTAGCGGGAATGGGGCAACAGCGAAAGCAGGTTGTGGACAGCCCTGCTTCACCGGGCGCTGTGCATCCTTTGTATGCCATTTTGGATAGATCGTTTGCATCAGTTTGGTGCAAAAATGAGCATGATTGGTGCGTGGGGCCTCGATGAAGCGGACTCTCCTCGAATACCGCCCTTTGCTGGTGCCGTCTTTTCAGGGGATGAGTGCTCCGCGCTCTGGCGTGAATATTGCTAGTTCTGCCTGTTATATCTTTTGACAGGCAGCCAATTTGTGAAATCCCCCATTGACCCCGCGGCCATGCAGGCCACCCTGTTGCAACAGATGGGCTGGCGTACGCGCCCCGGCATTCTCGGCCACCACGCCGCCAGCCCCCAGTCGATCCACGCCCTGCTGGGTTATTTCCTCAACGACCGCGACTCGCCCACGCCGTTTCCCGGGCGGGATTTCCTGGCGGACGGCGGCTTGTTCGAATGGGGGGTGGCGCCGCCGCTGGAAAAGGTGATCAGCTCACGGCTGGAACTCGACCTGCTGCTGGGGCTGCCGGAAGTGTATCGCCACAGCGTTTCCGTTATCGAACCCTGGAAGAACGTGGGTATCAACCTGCAGGGCGAGGAGGTGCGGGCCTCGAAGAATATCGCCTACATCCTGCAGCAGGTGGCGGACGCAGACAGCATTCTCTATCCCGTCTGGCAGAGCGGGGTGACCAACTACAAGCGTCTTGCCAGCATCCTGGCCGCGGGCATCGCCACTGTGGTGCAGGGCGGCAACCCCTCGGTCCACGACGCCTCGAGCTTTGACGGCGCCAGCGCCAGCCTGGAGGACATCCTCTGCCTGACCGACGAATTGCTACTGCACCGCTTCCCCAGCAGTGGCCCCAGCATCTTCATCTGCCTGGGCCACCAGCTGGCGGCGGCCTCCCATGTCCGCCTGCTGAAGCGGGCCGTGCGCGAGGTGGCCAGCCTGGCGCACCTGCCGCTGGACGTGGATGGTACGGCTCTCCGCTCCCTGCAGCGGGTCTGCGAGCGTATTGCCGAGGTCGGGGCGAGCCTGCCGGTCATCAAGGATGGCAAGACCCTGGCGGAAGGCTGGCATGACACCCTGTTCGCGGTGGCACCCAATGAGCGCGTAGAAGTGGGTACCCGGCGCCTGCTGCCCTACCGCCGGCGCGGCGGCAGCGAGCATATTCCGGGCGAGCTGCACGAGGCCCATGCCCTGGTCGCGGACGACCTGGAAGGCGTTATCGACACCATGCTGAAAATGGAGCGCGACCTGCGCATCGAGATGTTCCACAGTGACGAGGTCAACGAGGAGGCTGCCCTGTTCGCCAACTGGGCCTACAAACTGCTCCACGACACCATCGTGCCGATTCGCTATCAGATTGCGGTTAGCCCGCTCTCCTGGATGCTGAACCTGCCCTACGCGGTGGAAATCCTTTCCCAGACCGCAGTGGACGAGACCAACTGGACCGAGGTCTCCACCACCTGTATCTATTACAAGGACTGGGAAACCCACACCATACGCCGTTCTTTCACCTGCCAGTTCCACCCTGAACTGATGGCGGACATCCGCGATATAGGCAAGCGGGATGGCCCGCGCTATGCCGAACTCAAGGACAACGACGGGGTGCGGCTGCTGGTGCGCCTGCTCTACCACGGTATGCAGGAGTAGCCAGTTTTTTATACCCGCGACGGGATGTTGGCAGCCCGGTAGCCGTAGAGGGTCGAGCAGGCACTACAATAGGGCCTGCATTTCCCACTGGCAGGTTTCCTTATGACACACCGCGGTTTCGGCTGGCGTCACAACTACGCCATGATCAACAACATCCAGATGCACTACGTGGAGCAGGCCGCGGAGAAACCGGCAGCGGAGTCCGCAACCGGCAATACCGGGGACAAGGGCACAGTGGTGTTCTGCCACGGCTTTCCGATGCTCTGGTTCAGCTGGCACCGGCAGATCCCGGGACTGGCCGCGGCGGGCTACCGGGTGATAGCACCCTCCATGCGTGGCATGGGCCAGAGCGAGGCCCCGGAGGAGCCCGAAGCCTACGGCGTCGATGAGATCACCGCCGACCTGGTGGGCCTGCTGGACCACTGCGGCGTGGACAAGGCGATTTTCATCGGCATCGACTTCGGCGCCTTCGCCATCCAGGACCTGGCCCTGCGTCACCCGGAGCGGGTGCAGGCGATCATCTGCCTGGAGAACCCCGCCGCGCCCCACGATCCGGAGAAGTCACCCCTCACCGAGTACCGGGAGATGGGGGAGCAGCACTTTCTTCACATCGAGTATTTTCGCCAGCCGCCCCGGGCTGACATCGAACTCGCCGCCGCTCCGCGGGAGTTCCTGCGCAAGGTCATGTGGCTGCTCAGCGGCGCGGCGAATTATTTCGAGGTATTCAAACACCCGCCGGGCACCAGCTACATCGATGCCATGCCAGAGCCGCCGCCGTTGCCCTGGCCCTGGCTCAGTGAAGTGGAGTTGGAGTTTTTCGTGTCGGAATACAGCCAGTCGGGCTTTACCGGCGGTCTCAACTGGTATCGCTCGATGGATATCAAGTGGCAGCAGCGCAAACCCTTCGAGGGGGTGCAGAGCCGGGTGCCGGCCTGGTTTATCGGCAGCGAGCGGGACGTGGACCTGGAGGGCTTTCACGGCGAGGACCCCATCGGGTTGATGCGGGCAATCTTCCCGAACCTCGTGGACGTGAAAATGATCCCCAAATCAGGCCACATGCTGCCGCTGGAGGCCAGTGAGGAACTGAACTCCGTGCTGCTGGATTATCTGGAGCGAATCACCGCACAGTAGCGGCCGGCAGGCTACAGGTAGCTCAACCACCAGTCCTTGCGGCGGCTCTTCAGGTCCGCCATCGCTTGGCACGGCGGATACAGGATGGCCAGTACCAAAAACCAGGCCAGGTACACTCCGGCCAGGCCCACACCGTAATCCGGTGGAAAGAATAACGGGAAGGTCATCATTTGATCCGCGGCGAAACCCTGCACTACGCCCAGGCCGATTGCCAGCAGGTGAATCAGGAAGACGTGCAGCACATAGAACGCGAATGGCACGCGGCCAAACATTACAAGTGTGTTCTTCAGCCAGCCCGACCAGCGATCCGCCAGGCCGCAGACGATGGCCATTGGACCCAGTGTCGCCAGCAGGAATAACAGGCTGGGCGGGTACTTGGTCACATTCATGAAGTCGAAAACCGTTGCCAGTGGCCCTGCGGCCTGCACCTGCCAGGGGTTGGCGTCGCCATAGAGGCCGCTGGCGCGCAACACGACAAAGATGACAATGAACGCGATGCCAATCCTGATCAGGCGGGCGTTGCGCAGCGCGGGGTCGCCGGTGAAAAGGAAGGCGGAACCAAAGCCCAGCAGCATCACGCCGAACCAGGCCAGCAGGGGGTAGATCTCCATGATGAAAAAGGGCCTGGCTATGAATGAACCCTGGTAAAAGAGCAGGGCCAGCAGGGACGAGTTACCGCTCTCCAGGTCGGGGCGCACAGGTGGGTGATCCAGCGAGTGAAATACAGGGAGGGGGAAACGTCCGGCTGGCTCATGGGGTCAAAGGATGTGCCCGTCAGAAAAAAATCCCGTACGTGGTCGATCGCCATGACGACAATCACCAGCCCCCGCGCAAAGTCGATGCTGGTAAGGCGATAAGAGCGGGCGTCGCGACTGACATGCTGCGACATGTCGGGGTTCCATCCTCGTTATTGAAGCCTCGATTATAGTGGCGGGCTGGTGTGGGTAAAGATTATTTTGTCAGCTGCCAGACTCGACCGGGTATTCCCGCAAGTTTGGCCGCAGCTCGCTCAACCACGGCTTTTGATTTTGCGCTCGAACAGCACGATCGCCTCGCTGTGCCCGGTGTGGGGAAACATGTCGACTGCCGCCGCCCTGCGCAGGGTAAAGCCGGCTTTCGCCAGGATACGTGCATCCCGGGCCAGGGTCGCGGGGTGGCAGGAAACATACACCAGGCGCACTACGCCAGAGCGCGTCAGCGCCTCGCAGACCGCTTTCGCCCCGGCCCTCGGCGGGTCCACCAGGGCGATATCTGCCCTCGGCAGGTCCACGTTATCCGCCATCAGGTTCAGGGTTTGCGCGCGGACATTGTGCAGGCCATTGCGCGCCGCGTTTTCGGCCACCCGCTTCGACATGTCGGCATCGCCCTCAAGCGCGTGGACGACTCCGGCCCGGGTTGCCAGCGGCAGGCTGAAGTTGCCGATACCTGAAAACAGGTCGAGCGCGACTTCGTCGGGCGCGGGCTGCAGCCAGTCCAGGGCGCGCTGCACCAGTGCCGCGTTGATTGCCCAGTGGGTCTGGGTGAAGTCTCCCGGCCTGTAGGTCAGCTCCAGGGACTTCGATTGGCCAGGCTTATCCGGCTCCCGGGTTGGCAGCGCAAGTGACAGGCGCAGTTCACCCTCGGCGTGCAGTTCCTGCCGGGGCGCCGTGATATCCCCCGCGTCCTCCAGTGATTCCTCGCGACGCGACCTGTTCGGCTCCATCAGGCGCGCCCGCAGTGCGGTCACCGGGGCGATCATCACGGCCGATTTAAGGGACGCCAGTGCCCTGTCCCCGGGACGCGCGGCGAAATAACAGCACAAGCCGAGCTGGCCATAGCTGTCACCGTCAATCTCGATTTCACGCAGACCCTGGAGCTCCGGCGCGTTGTCCAACAATGCGGGAAGTGTCTTCAACAGCTGGTTTACCGCGGCGTCGGCTATCGGGCAGTCGCCGACGATAACCGCCTCGCGCGAGGCCTGCCGCCGCAGGCCCAGCGCATAGTGTTTGTCCGGCTTGCGCAGCGCCACCAGGCGCAAGCGATGGCGGTAGCCGCTGGCGGGACCGGTGAGGGGGGAATCCAGCGCGAGATCCGGCGCCAGCGGCTGCAGCAGTCCCAGCAACTCCGCTTCCTTGTGATGTTGTTGCGCGGCGATTGACCAGTGCTGCAGGGTACAGCCGCCGCAATCCTGGTACAGGGGACACGCCGGCTCTGCTCGCTCCGGGGAGGGTTCGCTGCCGGCCTCCAGTCCCAGCATGCGCGCCTCGTCATAATCGCGCTTTACCGCGGTGCACTGCACCTGCACCTGCTCACCGCGCAGGGCGCCGGCGACAAACACGATCTTGCCCGCCCGGGTCGCAATGCCGCGACCCTCCCGGCTCATGCGCTCTATCTGCAGGACATCCTTGCCCCACAGCTTCGGCTGGCCGGGACGTTTGGCGGGTTTTTGGAAGCGCAAGCGCGCTGGGGGAGTTCTGGCCACGGTCAGAAGCTGCCGCTGAAAGCCAGGCCGACATAGCGCGGCCTGGCGCGCCTGGCCACCTCGCCCGCCCCCACGTCCTGTTTGAAGATCAGTGCATCCTGGTCGAACACGTTGCGCACGATGAGGTCGATCTGCCAGTTCTGGTCCGGCTCGATATAGCTCAGCTGCGCGGTGCTGCGAAAGAAATCGTCCTGCCGGTCCTGCCGGGTATTCTGCGCCGTAAAGTAAGTGTCACCCAGGTAATCGGTGCGCCACATCATCGCCAGGCTGCCCCAGCTGTAGCGGGTGCTCGAGTAGTTGAGACTGAGGTAGCCACTGTGCTGCGGGGTGAGGATAGTCCGGTTGCCGTCGAGATTGCCCGTATCGGTGTCGAAATCCCTGAACTCGGCATGGGTGCAGGCGTAGGCAAGCTGGAGCTGCCAGTTCGGGGTCAACACCGCTTGCAGCTGGCTCTCGACACCGTAACCGCGAACCCCGTTGGTATTCACCGTGCGGGCAAGGCCGTTCTCGATCACCTGTATCTGGTAGTCGTCCACATCGTAGGCGTAGCCACCCAGCTGGTAGCTCAATTGCCCGGTCCAGGCGGTGCCGCGCAGGCCCAGCTCCGCGGACAACGCCTGTTCCGGATCGAACACCGACAGTGCCGGGGTCGCCGCGGGCTCGAAGCCGCCTGCCTTGTAACCCTTGCTGACGGAGGCATAGGCATTGCTTCGCTCGCCCAGCAGATAGTTGAGGGCCAGTCGCGCCTCCCAGTCATTCCAGTTTTCGTCTATGTGCTCCCAGCCGTCGGTTGAATATCCCAGCAGGTTGCCGGCGGGGTTCAGCGGTGCCGAGTTCAACGCATTCAGGGTGGTCGAGACGCTGTCTACCGGCGCCGAGCGATACTTGAAATCCTTGTCGTCTGCGCTGTACCGCAGGCCGGTGGTGACGCTCAGGCGCGGGTCCAGCGACCAGGTGACGTCGCCATAGATACCGTAGCTAAGGTAATCCCCCGCCTGGTAGGACAGTTCTTCCACGCTCTGTTGGCAACTGCCGAACAGAATATCCGAGGTGGCGTCGCACAGCTCGAAGTCCGGGAATGGCAAACCGAAATCCGCCGGGGAGACCGGGCGACCCGAGAGGATGTTGATATCTGAATACGTCAGCTGGACGGTGGTACTCACATCCTCGCTGAAAACGATCGCTCCGGCGACCCAGTCGATATTTTCGCGGGTCCCGGTAAAGCGGAATTCCTGGCTCAGGGTCTCGCTTTTGCGATTGATAAAGCCGGCGGTGGTGAGGAAAACGGCACTGCCATCGACATCGAACAGGTTGGGGCTGTTGTTATTGTGGTAGGACGTCACTGACAGCAGCGAGAATGGCGCATCGGGTTGCCACAGGACCCGCAGCTGGCCGTTGGCGTTGCTGACGTCGTCATAAGTGCGGGTATCGAGCGCCAGCCTGTCGTCAAAGGGATCAGGCGGCACGTTGCCCGCAGCGGCCAGTGCTGGCACCAGGGTTTCATAGCCCAGTCCATTGGTGTTGGTGCGCTGGTAGCCATAGCTCAGGGTCGTATCGAAATCCCCGAGTATCGAACGCAGGGCCAGGCGGCCGCCCAGGCTGTCCTCGTCGCCGATGTTTTCCCCCAGCCAGCGGTTATCCAGGTCGCCGTCATTGCGGTAGCTGAAGCCGCTGGCGCGCAACATCAGGCGCTCGCCCAGCAGCGGCTGGTTGACCGTTAGCCTGGCGCCGCGATCGTTATCCTCGCCGGCCTCCAGGGCATAGCTGCCCTCAAACTGGTCCACCGGCTGGTTGTTGTAGATTATGATAGCGCCCGCGGTGGCGTTGCGGCCGAACAGGGTTCCCTGGGGGCCTCGCAATACCTCCACCCGGTTCACATCCACCATGGTCAGCGATGTACTGTTGATGCGGCCGACGTAGCTGTCGTCCACGATGACGGCAACACTGGCCTCACCGCCAATGCCAAAGCTGTTGGTACTGATGCCCCGGATTGCGTAAATGGGTGTGCTGACACCCTGTTCCCAGCCACTCAGGCCCGGGGCCAGCGCGGTGAAATCCTCGATGCGGTTCATGCCCTGTTGTTGCAGCTCGTCGCCATTGAGCACGGTGATGCTGATCGGTACATCAGTCAGTGACTCTTCCCGGTGCTGGGCTTGCACCAGCACTTCTTCCAGCGCCTGGCTGGCAGTGGCGATAAACAGCGTCATTAGAAAAACGATCAGATAATGCAATTTGATGGTGCCCCTGTGTTCCCGGGGTCGGATAATGCCACAAACGTGCACAACGGGGCCCGCTTTTTGGGGCTTAGGTTCGCAGGCGTTTTACGCCGGTGAGCGATTTTCGGTTGTGCCACGAGCGCCGGTTTCCGGCGCCGTGATCGCGCGGCGGGGTCTCGCAGCGGCAGGTGCGCTAGTAGCGGTACTGCAGCTCGATCCCGTATGTTCTGGGCGTGGCGGCGGCGAAGCCACCCACACCCTCGGATTCCACCAGGGCGCTGCCGCCGACGATATAGTCCTCATCCGTCAGGTTATTGCCGTAGATCGCGCCGACCCACTTTTCGTTGGTCGAGAGCCAGGTCACCCGGGCGCTGAGGTCGCGCTGTTCGCCTTCCAGCCACAGGCCGGAGCGGCAGCTGGCGGAATCGAAGCAGTAATCCACGTCGGACTTGTAACTGAACTGCACCCGCGGCAGCACCTGGCCAATCGGGGTGTCGAAGGTGTATTCAGCGGCGACGTAGTAGGTCTGCTCCGGCAGGCGCGGCAGGTTCTCGTCTGAGCGGTCATTGGGGCAGGAGTCGACCTGGATGAAGGTGAGGTCGGCACGGTCGCAGCCCGCCGCCGGTGGTACCGACGTGTCCGCGATGGTGATCTGGTTGTCGATGAATTCATCGATCTTGCCGTCATTGAGGGTCATGTTGAACATCAGCTGCAGGTTCTGGATCGGGAACCAGAGGGTCTCCAGCTCAAACCCCTTGATGGTCGACTTGGCCGCATTGACGGTCGCCGGGGCCGGGGAATTGGTGACAGGGTTGATGACCAGGGAGGTCAGCTGGCGGTTCTTGTAATCGGAGTAATAAAACGCACCGTTCACCCGCAGGGTGCTGTCCAGCAGGTCGAGCTTGAAGCCCAGCTCCCAGTTCGTGACCTCCTCCGGCTCAAAGTTCTCCAGTTCGCCGGAGGGAGCCTCGGACAGGCCGCCGGACAGAAAACCTTCGCTGTAGGTCAGGTAAACAGTACCCGCATCGATACCCTCGAAGCCATCAATCAGGTACTGCACGCTGGCCATGGGTGTGGTGTCGTTGTTGGAATTCTTGGCGCGGGTTTGATCGACGAATTCGTACTCGAACTGCGGGTTGTAGACGAAGTCCGGGCTGCGATCGTACAGGCCAGAGCTGCCAAACAGCGGCACCACATCGCCGCCGTTGGCGTCCAGCGTGTCGGGGATAAGCTGGTAACGATCGCGAGTGAGCTTGCGGGTTTCTTCCGTGTAACGCAGGCCCAGAGTGCTGCGCCACCGTTCGGTCCACGCCCACTCCAGCTGGGCAAAGGTCGCCAGAGCGTCGTTGTCGGCATCGAGTTTGGTGGAGGGGGCATTCAGGTACAGCCAGCCTGCCAGGGCCGGCTCAAAAGGTCCCAGGAAGCTGACGCTGGTCTCCCCCTTGGTCTTTTCATTGAACCAGTACACCCCGGCCACATAGTTCAGGCGATCGCCGACCGCACTGCCGGTAATCTGGAACTCCTGGCTGTACTGGTCGGTCTTGCGCGGCGCGCCCTGGGGGTGGACACTCTGGGTGCGGTGCAGGAAGGGGATGCCCACATGGTCCAGTTCGTCATCCTGTTCCGCGTCCGTGTAGCGCCAGGCGCTGATGCTCTTCAGGCTGAGCTTATCGTTAAGGTCCCAGTTGGCGATCAGGCTGGCACCCTTGTTCTTGGCTTCATACTTGCCCCCCAGGTCCGAGATCACCGTGTTGGCGTCGCCGATATCCGCCGCATCCTGGCAGAAGTCGTCGAGCGTGCGCCCGGTGGACGGGATGATGGCCAGAGTGTTGAACAACTCCGCCTGCCAGCCCTGGTAGCCCGGAACCGGCACGCACTTTTGCGGGCGCATGTTCTGTTTGGTTTGCGCCCAGTTCAGGTTGAGGTCCAGGGTAAGTGTTTCTGCCGGAACATAACGGGTTTGCCAGACGAGATTCTGGCGGTCCTCGTTCATGTACTTGTCACCGTCGTAGACATTCTTGATGTAGCCGTCGCTGTTGACGGTGGAGCCGGCCAGCCGCGTCCACACCGTGTCGGTGAGAGGCACGTTGACCATAAAGTTACCATCGGCCCGGTTGTAGTTGCCGAAGCGGCCGCCCACGGAAAAATCAAATTCGTCCTCGGGGCGATTGGTGGTAAACACGAGCGCGCCGCCGGTGGTGTTCTTGCCAAACAGGGTACCCTGGGGTCCCCGCAGGACCTGCACCGACTGTATGTCGTAGATATCCAGCAGGGCACCATCGGGGCGCCCGACGTAGACCTCGTCGATATAGATGCCCACGCCGGAGTCGATATTCGGCCCGGTATTGCGCTGTCCCACACCACGGATATAGATGTTGGCCAGTGGCGCGGTACCGTTGGCCGAGGACACCTCGATATTCGGCGCGATCTGGTTCAGGTCTGCGAGGTTGCGCACACCCGCGTCGCGCAGTTCGTCAGCGCTGAGGGCGGTCACAGCCACAGGCGTTTCCTGCAGGCTCTCCTCGCGTTTACGGGCGGTCACTATCACCTCCTCCAGCACGTTGCCCTGGGCAAGCGCGAGGGGCATGTCTGTCGCCAGCGCGATGGCGGCGATGAGGGTGGATAGAACTGTTTTACGGCTGCCACAAGCACCGGACATGTAAGCACCTCTTTATTGTTATTCGGGCGCCCAGCCACAGTGGCTGACGCCCTGCCTAGAGTGCTTCAAATGCATGGGTGTAGCAAGTCCGTTGCATTCCGGCCGTGAACTAATGCCGGCCCTGGGCTGTTTATCCCGCAGTGATCATTCGTTGGTTGAATTTGCTGAACCGCACTGCGGAACTGGGTTAACCTCTGGCGTGGGTAATACAGGAGTGGGTTGATGAAAAAGCGTGTAGTGGTTTGGGGTACTGGCAACGTCGGCAGGCCCGCCATCCGGGCTGTCCTGGCGCACAGGGATCTCGAACTGGTCGGGGTGGTGGTATCCAGCCCGGCCAAGGCCGGGCGGGACGCGGGAGAGCTGGCGGGTGTGGCCCCGGTGGGCGTGGCGGCAACGACGGACTGGCAAGCCCTGCTCCGGCAGGAGAAGCCGGATGCCCTCGTCTACGCTGCGAATGCCGATACCCGGGGCGCGGAAGCCTTCATGGAATTGCTGGCCTGCCTCGAGGCCGGGGTGAATGTGGTTTCCACCGCGTTCTATCCGCTGCTCTATCCGGACTGCGGTCTGCAGGCGGCCGTAGACCCGGTGCGAGCAGCCTGCGCCAAAGGTAACAGCTCGGTGTTTGTATCGGGTATAGACCCCGGCTGGGCCATGGACATTCTGCCCGCCCTTGCCAGCGGCGTGGTTGCCGACATCCGTCAGATTCGTGTCCAGGAAATTTTCAACTACGCCCTGTACGACCAACCCCAGGTGGTGAGGGAGGTGATCGGCTTTGGCCAGGGCATGGAAGCGCTGCCGCGGATGCTCGAGGACTTCTCCCTGAAAATGGTGTGGGAACCGATGTTGCGAATCCTGGCCGATACCCTCGATTACCCCCTGGACAGGGTCGAGACTTTCGTAGAACGGCGGGCGCTGGAGCGCAGTATCGATGTGCCCGGGATGGGTAATTTTGCAAAAGGCACCCAGGGCGCCTTCCGCTTCGAGGTGAGAGGAATCCGCAACGAATCCACCCGGCTGGTGGTCGAGCATGTCACCCGTATCGATGACCAGTGTGCCCCGGACTGGCCCTACCCGCCCCAGGGCCAGGGCTGCCACCAGGTCCTGATCCAGGGCAGCCCGGACCTGGTTATCAGCGTGCACGGGCACGATGCGATCGAACCGGGTCCCGCCGGAGGCGGCAATGGCACCGCCGCCAATCGCGTGGTGAATGCCATACCGCATGTCTGCGCCGCAGCGGCCGGAATACTGTCACCGCTGGATATCCCGCCGCTCACGGGTGCTGCCCAAATGCGCGTGTAATCAGCCTGTTGGCGGGTGGGCGTTTACAGGCTTGGCCGGTAGAGCAGGAATACCAGCACTGCGGCCGTGATCCCCGCCAGTGTGGCGCGAAGGAACAGCGGCCGTCCCTTTCCAAAGTGCGTACCCAGCACTTCCAGCGGGTCCCGGCCGGCCATGACGCCCAGTGATACGGGCAGTTCCAGTACCAGCACATAGACGAACTGGCCGATCACGGCCGCCAGTAAACTGGTGAGCACCAGGCTGTGGTCACCGGTGGCCAGCAGCACCAGCATCAGCGCCAGGTTACCCAGCAGCCCGCCCAGGCTGAGTGCGAGAAACTGCGGCGGGCGGTTCGCCAGGTAGTCGAAATCAAAGAACAATGGGTGCACCCGGGGTTTGATGGTCAGCCTGGAGCGAGAGGCAACCGCGCCCAGAAAATGGCCCCACTCGTGAACAATGTGGCTCAGTGCCAGGCCGCACAGAAACGCCCAGGCGGCGGCCAGGTAGATGGCTGTACCTTTACTGCCCGCCGTTTCCGCGGCATGCAGGTAGAGCAGGCTGCAGACAAGCAGCAGGGCGAGCGCGCCGTGGGCCAGCCCCTGCCGGACCACTAGTGGCCCGTCCAGCTCTGCCGGTTGACCGGTCCGCTCGCCGGCTGGATGCGCACCGGGATGCCTGACAGGTGTGACATACCAGAGAGTCGTTCGACGCTTTCGGGGCCGTCCGATGCGAGAATGTTGACGTTGGCTCCCCCCAGCTGGCTGGCGACGGACAGGCCCCGGGCGTGCTGGTGTCCCCAGCCGTGGGGCACCGACGCTGTGCCTGGCATCAGCTCTTCGAGCAGCTTGACCGGCAGGCGAATCGTCGCGGTAGCCGACTGGATATCCGCCACGTCTCCCTCCCCCAGACCGAGCCTCGCCCCGTCCTCGGGATGGATGTACACGTAGTTGGTCTGGTTGCGTTCGCCGTTGGTGAGCTCATCGATATTCTGGGTCCAGGAATTGTGGGTGCTGTGTGCCCGCTTCGAGATAAGTCTCATTAAGCCCTGGCCGGGACCGGTCTCCAGCTCGGCAAAGCGCTGCTCCAGCCTGGCTGTTTCGGCGATGAACTCGGCGGGGGCGAGATGTACCAGGCCGTCTTCCGTCGTGGGCCGTTTCCCCAGGAAAGTGCCGGGTGCCACCTGGTCCCGCGGTTTACCCTCTGGCAGCTGCAACAGTTCATTGAAGCTGGCGTGACCCGAGCGGCGCAGCATCTGGTCGAGAATGAAACGCTGGGGCAGTCCCGGTTGTGCGCGCGGGTGGCGCAGTCGATTCACCGCCTTCAGGCCCTGCAGAATCCACTGTACGGTTTTTGAACCGAACAGGCCCACCCCGGCCGCGCTGGCCAGGTCGGTGTAGATGGAGGCCTCATCCCGCTGCTCGCCCTCGGGTTCAACCAGGGCTTCCGTGGCTGCCAGATAGGGGATGGACTGCATGCCCAGGAACAGGGGGAATACGAAGGGCAGGTCGGGCCGTTGCAGGGGTGACGTGGCCGGCAGCACATAGTGGGCCAGGCTGGCGGTTTCGTTCAGGTAAATGTCTGTAACAACCAGCATTTCCAGCTGCCCCAGCGCATCGCGCAGGCGCGCCGAGTTGGCCATCGTCAACAGGGGATTGCCGCCGGTGACAAACAGGGACTTTATCTGGTCCTTGCCGGGAGTGAGGATTTCGTCTGCCAGGATGCCCCCGGGGAAGCCGCCGTTGAGTTCCCTGAAGTTGCCGATGCGGGAGCGGGCCTTGCGCAGGAACATGCCGTTCTTTTTGGCGTAGCCGGCAAAATCGAAAATCCCCTGTCCCACCAGGGTACCGCCGCGCCGGTCCAGGTTGCCCGTCACCGCGCTGATGCACTCTGCCAGCCACTGGGCAAGGGTGCCGTCCTGCCCCATGCCGAGGCCTGTGCCGGTAACGATGGCCGCGCCCTTTGCGTCGCAAAAGGTTTTGACGAGCTGGCGCAACTGCTCCGGGGGAATACCCGTGACGTCTGCCGTTTTCTCCGGCGTCCAGTCGGCCATGGCCGCGCGCAGTTCATCGAGCCCCGAGGAGTAGGGCCTTATGGCCGCCTCGTCGCAGCGCCCGGTGGCGAAGATTTCCTGCAGGAAAGAGGCGAAGAAAAACACGTCCGCATTGGGTTTGATAAACACATGCTCACCGGCCACCTTGGCGGTCTCGGTCAGGCGCGGGTCGACCACGATGATTCTGCCGCCCCTGGCTTTCACTTCTTTCAGCCGTTTGACCGGGTGGGCCACCTGCAGGAAAGTCCACTTGGAGACCACCGGGTTGGTGCCCACCACCAGCATGCACTCGACGTGATCAAGGTCCACGAAGGGCTGGAAGAAGGGGAAGCCGTACATCTCCGTGGCGGTCGCGAAGCGGTTGGCGCAGTCCTGGGTGGAGGAGGAAAAAATATTGTGGGAGCCCAGCCCCTGCATGAAACCCTCGGCGAATATCGGGTGCAGGATGCTGAAGCCCGCGGCGGTGCCCACGTACATGCCGATTGAATTCGGGCTGACCCCGCGCAGTTCACGCAGCTTGGCACCGATTTCCTGCAGGGCCTGCTGCCAGGAGATCCGCTCAAAGGAGTCGCCCACGCGCTTGAGTGGATAGCGCAGCCGGTCGGGGGAGTCATACATCTTGTGCTGGTGCAGGCCCTTCATGCAGGAGAAGCCAAGGGTCCCGTGGTGGTTCTTGTTGGGGGCGATGGATACTACCCTGTTGTCCTGCACCTCGGTGACCAGCCCGCAACTGGCCTCGCAGATACGGCAGAACGTGTACTTGGTCTGAGTCTTTGGCATACACCTGTCCAGTGTTGTTTTGTTTTCAGGCCACGTTAGCAGATTTTGGCGGCCAGGGGATGCAGGTCGGGAGCACTGGTCTGACTGCTTGAACTGGATTGCCGGACGCGGAGTAAACTGCTGGTTAATCTAACCACCACCCATAAGAACCAAGGAATCGACTGCAATGAGCAAAAGTGAAGGACTCCTGCGCGTCACCATCGCCTACGTCATAGCCCTGTTCCTGGGCGGTGCCAGCCTTTACCTGCTGGATCATGGTCCGCTGCTCGATGTGTTCATCGCCGACCTGGTGGCCACCGCCGTGATATTCGTGTTCAGCCGGGCCTACGGCAACTCGAGTTTCTACGACGCCTACTGGAGTGTCGTGCCGCCGTTTATCGCCCTGTACTGGCTGGCGGTGGGAGCGGGGTCTTCGCCGCCCTTGCGGGAGCTGCTGGTGCTGGGCCTGATCCTCTACTGGGCGACCCGCCTGACCCTGAACTGGGCCTACTACTGGGAGGGCATGCAGCACGAGGACTGGCGCTACGTGATGCTCAGGAACAAGGCGCCCCGCTGGGCGCTGTTAACCGACCTGGTTGGCATCCACCTGTTTCCCACGCTCCAGGTGTTCGCGGGCCTGCTGCCGGTGTATGCGGTGTACTGCCTGGGCGACAGGCCTTTCGGCTGGCTGGATATTGTGGCCTGCGTGATCACCGGCGGCGCCATTACCCTGCAGATGCTGGCGGACTTCCAGCTGCACCGGTTCATCGCCAATCGCCGCGAGGGCGAGCAGCTGGAGACCGGCTGGTGGGCCTGGTCCCGTCACCCGAACTACTTTGGCGAGCTGGGGTTCTGGTTCGGCCTGTTCCTGTTCGGGCTGGCGGCTTATCCCCAGGGCTGGTACTGGCTGTGCATCGGGGCCATCCTGATGACCCTGATGTTCGTGTTTGCCAGCATCCCGATGATGGAAGAGCGCAGTCTCCAGCGCCGCCCCGACTACGCCAGGGTGATGGAATCGGTATCGATGCTGGTGCCCTGGCCGCGGAAAACGACTACCCTTGGGCAAAGCCGGTCAACGGTGGCTGCCGCGACCGGTACCGAACCCCGATCACCAGGAGAATAGCGTGGAATACCTTTCGGTTCAGGAAGCAAGGCAACACGACGGGCTGCGCATAGCGCTGTCCGCAGGGGTGCCCGCACCCTGGAGCGAGGCCGCCAAGGCGATCTTTGCGGTAAAGCAGATTCCCTATGTCGCCGTGGCGCAGGCGGTGGGGGTCGACAACGACGATCTGGTCGCCTGGACCGGCCATCGCAATGCACCCACTGCCATGTACCGGGACGAGCCTCCCCGGGTGACCTGGCTCGACATACTCAACCTCGCCGAGCGCCTGGCACCGACGCCATCACTGGTGCCGGTGGACATCGAGGAGCGTATTCTCATGAACGGCCTGCTCAACGAGTTGGCGGGGGAGGGTGGCATGCTCTGGAGTGGCCGCTACCTGATGTTCCGTGCGATGGAGGAGGCCCTGGGACGGGAGGCGGTGGCCGCGAACCCGATGTTCCGCGACTATCGTTACAGCGCCGAGGCCGCATCGGTCGCGGCCCCGAGAGTGATCGCAATCCTGCGGCGCCTTGAACAACAGCTGGACAGGCAGGCCGTGGCGGGCAGCCCGTATTTCATCGGCGCACAGCTGTCGGCCCTGGATCTTTACTGGGCCTGCTTCTCCCAGACCCTCGATCCCCTGCCGCCGGAGGTCAATCCCATGCCGTCGCGGGTGCGCGCCGGCTGGCTTGGAATGGCAGCGGTTCTGGCGCAGGAAGGCTATACGGTGAACAGCTCGCTGCTGCAGCACAGGGACATGATTTTCCAAGACTATATCGGGCTGCCGCTGGATTTCTAGGGGCAACTGTCCCGGTACCCCTGGCACAGGAAGGACAGCAAACGGACGGTAAAAATGACAAGCACCTTGCCTTACAGTGACACCGTGCGCGTGCGCTACAGCGACACCGATGCGCAGGGGCATCTGTATTTTGCCAACTACCTGGTCTATGCCGACGAGGTGGCCGGATATTACATGGAGCACCTGGGTTTAAGTGCGATGAACCCGCAGCAGGCCCCCTGTTTCATATTCACGGTGAATCTGCAGTGCGAGTACCTGGGGGAGTGCAAGGCCTTCGATACCGTGCGGGTCTGCGTGGGTTACTCCCGCCTGGGGCGGTCGAGCGCCGATATAGCTTTCGAAATATACGACGAGCATTCAGCTGCCGCCCTGGCGCGCGGCACCATCACCCAGGTGTTCACCGACAAGTCGACCCGGCTCTCCACACCCATCCCCGAGGCGTTTCGCGCCGCGATCATTGCCGACACGCCGAACCTGGCCTGAGTGACGTGAGCCCGCGGTAAGGGCGCGCCCCGTCAGGACGCGTCGCCGTCCCAGCGATCCTTGAACAGAATCTGTTCCACCGGTTTCCGCTTCAGCCGGGTCAGCTGCTTGACGGGTTTCCCCAGGGGCATAATGGCCGCAATCGCCCAGTGGGAGGGAATACCCAGCAGTGCCTGGACGGCCGGTTCAGCGGCAACGCCCCAGGTGGTCATGGTGCCACCGTAGCCCTCGTTGCGGGCAGCCAGCAGAATATTCCAGGCCAGTGGATAGATCGACCCGCCGCTCACCAGCCCGATTCGCTCGAGGTCCTTATCCATGCTGGCGACAAGGCTCATGTCAACGGTGATCACCAGCAGCGTGGGTGCATCGCGAATATGCGCCACCAGCCACTGGGGTGGCTCCGCACCGGCTACCTGCTCAGCGGTGACCGAGCTGGGGTTGATCGTGTTCAGCGGATTTTCTCCGGCCTGCACTTCCAGCAGGTAGCGGCTCGCCGTGGGCAGCGACAGATCGGCCAGCCGCTGTTTAAGTTCCGTCCCGGTGACGTTGATAATGCGCCAGCCCTGGCGGTTGCCGCCACTGGGCGCGAACCGGGCGTTGTCGACGATGCGGTGCAACACCTCATCCGGCACCGGCTCGCCGGTGAATTCGCGGCAGGCGAAGGTGGTGCGCATGACATCGTATAGTTCCATTTGCTGTTTTCTCTGAGGGTCTGGTTTGATGATACACCGGCTGTGGCTGGGTAGCTTGCCACTGGTCGCGTTTGTTATCAAAGCAGTGCGATATGGTCGGATGTTTTCGGTTGAGTCTGGTGGACGCATGTTTCATTTAATGGATATTGTGCTGTTTCATTTGCGGCCGGGATCCGGGTGTGTCCTGGCTCCATGGCCGCGCCCCTCCGGGGTGCCCTCAGTCGGTCAGGAGCCTTAAAGCGCTGCGCTGTCTCCTTCCACTCCCTCGGCGCTGGCCTTTTATATTCCGCCAGGACACACCCGGACCCCGTCCTCCATCGCGAATGGAACGAAAACCGCATTACAAATTTGCCGATAGCAGCGTTTTCGCATTCAGCAACGTAGTTGAAAATAGCTGTTCCTGCTTCAACACTATGGCATTGTTGTAAGCCGACACCAGCCGGGAAAGAATTAGCAGGGCAGGAAACTGATGGCACATGTGAAGTCGGGAGCTGACCGACCCCTGGCAGGGGAAGTAGTCACTGTCCGAATGAGCGAGACCCATGCAAAAGTCCCGTAGCAAATTCGGCCCGGGTGTCCTGGTAACGGCGGCCTTTATCGGGCCGGGGACAGTTACGACAGCGAGTATCGCCGGCGCCCAGTTTGGCTTCGCGCTGCTGTGGGCCCTGGTATTTTCCGTGCTGGCGACAATCGTGTTGCAGGAAATGGCGGCCCGCCTGGCCCTGGTGACCCGGCAGGGGCTGGCGGAGGCGCTGCGCAGCAGTTACAGCGGGAGCTGGCTGGGCACTGCCGCGGTGGTGCTGGTGGTGGCGGCGGTCGGGGTCGGCAACGCCGCTTACCAGACCGGCAATATCACCGGCGCGGCCCTGGGCCTGCAGAGCATCAGCGGGATCGACCTGGGCTGGTGGGCGCTCCTGGTCGGGCTGGTGGCCGGGGTCCTGCTGGCTTCCGGCACCTATGCCCTGATCGAAAAACTCCTGATTGCCCTGGTATTGTTGATGAGCGCGGTATTTCTTCTCACGCTCGCCATGGTGAGGCCATCCCTCGGGGATATGCTCGGCGGGCTGCTGGTGCCATCCCTGCCCCCGGGCTCCCTGCTGACGGTGATGGCGCTGATCGGTACCACCGTGGTGCCCTATAACCTGTTCCTGCACGCCAGCGCGGTACAGGAAAAATGGCCGCCGGGCGTCAGTAAACGGCAGGCCCTGCATGAGTCGCGCATCGATACCGGCCTGTCCATCGGGTTGGGTGGGCTGATTACGCTGGCAATCGTGAGCACGTCAGCGGCGGCGTTTTTCGGGGGCGACATCGCCTTTTCTGCTACCAGCATGTCCCAGCAACTCGAGCCGTTGCTGGGCGCCGGGGCACGGTACTTTTTCGCCGCAGGCCTGTTTGCGGCCGGTTTGAGCAGTGCGGTAACGGCGCCCCTGGCGGCGGCCTACGCGGTCTGTGGCGTGCTGGGCTGGCCGCGTGACCTTCGCGGCAGGCAGTTCCGCATGGTATGGGCTGCGGTCCTGCTGTGCGGCACCGCCTTTTCCGCGATCGGGATCAAGCCCCTGGCCGCTATCCTGTTTGCCCAGGCCGCCAACGGCTTCCTGCTGCCGTTCTGCGCGGTGTTCCTGCTGATGATCATGAACCGGCGGGACCTGCTGGGCGACTATACCAACAGGCCCCTGGCCAACACGCTGGGTGTGCTGGTGGTGCTGGTGACGGTAGCGCTGGGTCTGCTGAAACTGCAGCAGGTGATTGGCGCGATCTAGCCAAGCTCAGGCGGCCAGGATTTCCTCTACCGACTCCCCCAGGGCAGTTTTGAGCGGGGTGTAACTCATCCCCAGTTCCTCGATCGCGCGACTGCCGTCGAACAGCAGGGAGCCCGCGGCGGTGGTTTTGATGACATCCAGGGGCAGCACCGGCCGGTTACCGGTTTTCCTGGACAGCCACTCCATGCCGGTGGCCAGGGGGAACAGCCATGACTCCGGGATGTTCCTGCTGGGTATGGGCACCCCGGCAAGCCCGCCAATCATATTGAAGTACTGCCGGGTGGTCGCACGCTGGTTGCCGATCAGGTACCTGCGTCCCACCGAGTTTCTTTTCAGCAGTGCCCGGGTGATGGCTTCTGCCGCATCGCGGACGTAGAGGTAGGTGTAGGTGGTGTCCGCGCCGACCAGTGCCGGCAGTTTCTTCTGGACCGCCCGCTTCACCTCCATGGTGGATTTGTCATCCCCGGCACCGATGACCGCCGCCAGATAGACCGTGGTCAGCGGCAGGCCCTCGCGCCGGTGCAGATTCCAGCCCGCCTCGTCGCCCAGGTACTTGCTCCTGGCGTAATCGCTGGCATGCTCGCCCGGCGGCGTGTCCTCGTCGAAGGGAATCCGGGCAGGCGCGCCGTAGGCCAGGGGAGTGGAAACCTGGACGACTTTTTTCACCCCGGCGTCGAGGCAGGCGTGAAAGACATTGCCTGCGCCCCGCTCATTGACCTCATAGAAGTGGTCCCTGTGCCGGCTCCAGAAATCGCGATAACCCGCAAGATTCACCACTGCCCAGGCGCCGGCAAACGCGGTTTCCAGCGACCCGGGGCGAGTGATGTCCCCGTCGACAAGACTGACCCGGTCGCCCATGGCAGCGAGGGCACTGGTGTCGCTGCCGGGCCGGACCAGGCAGCGGACTTCGATTCCCTGTTCGTCCAGTATCCGCTCGACAAAGTGGCGTCCCACGAATCCGGTGGCTCCGGTGACGACCAGGAGTTTCTTGCGTGCTGCCATGGAGTGTCCCGCCTTCGAGTCAGTGTGGGGATGGTAGATGATTGGTACTTAATCTACGGATAGCGCCGGCGGTCAGTTCACCGGCAGTGGCGGGTCTGTCCACAATTATCTGCGAATTCGATCCGGATAACGCCCATCGACGTAGAAACTCAGAGAGAAACGTCCAAGGCTACCGCGAGAAAAGCGCAATGAACGCACCCACCCGCACGGAAGACAAACGCCAGACAGCTGCGAGGATGCTGGCAGCAATCGAGGGATTGCAGGACAAGTTTCGCCAGCGGGCGAAGGCGACCCGTGAGGCACGCCGGTTGCCGGACGAGAGTGTCCGGGAGCTACAGGACGCGGGATTTTTCCTTGCCCTGCAGCCCAGGCGGTTTGGCGGTTACGAACTCGACCCCCAGGATTTTTTCCGCATGCAGTGCGCCATAGCCCAGGGCTGCATGTCCACCGCCTGGGCCGGCGGCATCATCGCCGTACACGCCTTCCAGCTCGCCCTGATGGATGAGCGGGCCCAGCGGGATGTCTGGGGTCAGGATATTCATACCCGGGTTTCTTCTTCCTACGCCCCGCTGGGTAAGGTGACAGTGGTAGACGGCGGATTCCGGCTAAGTGGCCGCTGGGGTTGGAGCTCCGGCAGCGATCACTGCAGCTGGGTGCTGGTGGGGGCCATCGTGCCGCAGGAGGGTTACCGCACCTTCCTGCTGCCGCGCAGCGACTACGCCATCGAGGACACCTGGCACTCCATGGGTCTGCAGGGCACCGGGTCGAACGACATCGTGGTTGCAGACGCGTTCGTGCCGGACTATCGCACGCACAAACAGATGGACGGATTCACCGGCAACAATCCCGGAATTGCCCTGAACACGGCTCCCCTTTACCGGCTGCCCTGGGCCCAGACGTTCATCCGGGTCGTGTCTACTCCGGCGATCGGCGCCGCCCGCGAGGGTTTGCGCCTTTACCAGGAAGCGGTAAAGGGCAAGGCGAGCGGCGACGTAACCAAACTGGCCGGCGATGTGGCTACACTGGAGCGCATTGCCTTTGCCAGCAGTGAAATCGACGCGATGGAGGCGTTGCTGTACCGCAACTTTGACAGGATGATGGCGGCTGCCGGGGCGGGGGAACCAATCGCTATCGAGGACCGGGCGCTCTACAGGTACCAGGCATCGCTTGTGATCGAGAAGTCTATCGCGGTGATAGACGCCCTGTTCTCCTCGGCAGGGGGTGCGTCGGTCTTTTCAGGCAGTGAAATACAGCAGCGGTTTCTCGATATCCACACGGCCCGGGCCCACGTCGCGAACAACCCGACCTCCTTTGCACGCAACCTGGGCGCCGTGAGGCTGGGGGCCGATAACCAGGACTATTTCATCTGATCTGATGAGCTGGGAGCGGCTTTGCTGCGACGGCCGAGGGCGACTGTGCCTTACGGAAACGGTCAGGCTGCCCAGGAATGGAGTCTAGTGAGTAGCTCCTGTGCCGGCGATGCGCACGACCACCTTTCCCTCAACCTTGCCGGCGGCAATGTGCTGAATCGCATCCAGCGCATTGTCGAAGTCGAACACCTGGACATTCGAGGCCTTCAACTCCTTTCTCTGCCAGTGGCCTATGAGGTCGCGGTGAGCCTCCATTAACAGGTCCGGGGAAAAGCCGACGGGCATCGCGCCGACCAGTGAGATGTTCTTTGGCAGGGTTTCCGGCAACTCGATTTTCGGCCATTCCCCACTGGCGTAGCCGATGACCACGAAGCGCCCCTCGAAGGCAGTGGCTTTGAAAGCGGCCCTGCCCGCCCTGCCGCCGACGGGGTCGTAGACCACGCTTGCGCCCTTGTTGTCGGTCAGTTCCAGGGTTTTTTCGGTGATGTCCTCGGAGCGGTGATCGATGACGGCATCCGCTCCCAGTCCCCGGCAGAATTCCGCCTTGTGCGCGCCGCCGGCAACCGCGATGACCCGGGCGCCTTTGGCCCTGGCCAGTTGCACTGCGGCGGAGCCCGAGCTGCCGGATGCACCCAGTACCAGCACGGTATCGTCGGCGCTGAGGCGTGCGCGGCGAACCAGGCCGATCCAGGCCGTCAGGTAGGGAATAAAGAAACCCGCGGCTTCCTCGCCCGGCATATCGTCCGGAATCGGGAACGCCGCCTGTGCATACATCAGGCAGGCCTCCGCCAGGCCGCCCCGCTGCGCCTGGAACAGGGTGGGGCCCAGTACCCGGGTACCCAGCAGTGCAGGGTCTGCGCCCGCGCCGACGGCGATGACTTTTCCCGCCGCTTCCTGGGAGGGAGTGAAGGGCAGCGGCGGGGTCAACGGGTAGTTATTGGCGCACATGAATACGTCCGGCAGCCCCAGTCCCGCGGCCTCAACCTGTACCTTGACCTGCCCCGGCCCGGGTTCGAAATCCCCGGCGTCCTCCTCGAGCTGCAATACCCGGGCGGGGTCGCCAAACTCGTATACTTTCCATGCGCGCATGTAATCACCTTTGTGGTTGTTCGAAGTGAGGCAGAGAGCCTGTCAGCACAGCTCCAGTTTCAGCTCTTCGCCGGCAAATTTGACGACATCACCGCTGAGCATTTTCCGGCGTTTCCGGGTCTCCACCTCGCCGTTGACCAGCACAAGGCCGTCCGCAATCACGGTCTTGGCCTGCGCGCCGCTGTCAACCAGGCCCTCGAACTTGAGAATCTTGTAGAGCTCAACGGGCTCCCTGTTAATCACGACTGATCTCATCAATACTCCCGCAACTGCGCCAATCAGCCCCTTTGGCGCTGGCCTGTGCAGTGTAGCCCGGGAAGGCTGTATCAGCACGTGGTTAACGAAGTCGGCCAACGATGTCGGTGTGGGCGCGCAGGGTATCAATTAGTCCGGGATTTCGGAGTCACATTGTTTGCCACTGACGCAGCGCAAACAGCCCATCTGCTGCTAACATTGAGAATTCGGCAAAAAATAATAAAGGAGAATTGTGATGAACAGGATATTGCGCGTGCTGGTTGCCCTGCCCGGGATCTTTTTTGTAGTGATGGGGCTGCGCTGGCTGGTGGACCCGGCGGGCGCTGCCGGCGATATGGACATGGAACTGCTCGATGGCATCGGGCGCAGCACCCAGATTGGTGACCTGGCAACGTTCTTTCTGGCCCTGGGCATGATGATCCTGGTCGGGCTCATCACGTCCCAGCGTCGCTGGTTTCATGTGCCGGCGCTGATGCTGCTCGGTGCGGCAATTTTTCGGGTGCTGGCCTGGTTGCTCCACGACGCCGCTCTGGCCGGCCAATTGATCGCTGTGGAGCTGGTGGTGGCCTGCCTGCTCCTGTTCGCCGCCTCCAGACTGACGGCCAGGGAGTAGGCGACCATGGGAACCATTCGACAATTGGGCACTGCGCTGCTCGTCATCGCCAGCCTGGGGCATGCCCATCATGTACTCGCGGCGCGACCCAATATTGTGTTGGTACTTGCGGACGACCTGGGCTTCAGCGACACCGCACCCTACGGCAGCGAGATAAGTACCCCGACCCTCAGCGCGCTGGCTCGCAACGGGATCAGTTTCAGCAACTACCACACCGCCGCCAGCTGCGCGCCCACCCGGGGTATGCTGTTGACCGGCGTCGACAGTCATCGCAACGGGGTTCCCAATATCCCGGAGACCATCTCGCCGCAGCAGGCCGAGCATGAAAATTATCAGGGCACCCTGTCTCATAACGTGGTGACAGTGGCCAGCCTGCTGCAGGACGCCGGCTACCACACCTATATGGCGGGCAAATGGCACCTGGGCCAGACCCCGGACGCGCTGCCCTATCGACGGGGTTTTGAGCGCACGGTCGCAATGGCAGATTCCGGTGCGGACAACTGGGAACAGAAACCCTACATCCCCATTTATGCCCGGGCCAACTGGTATGCCGACGGTGAGCGCACCACCTTGCCGGCCGATTTTTATTCCTCGCGGTTCCTGGTGGACAAAACCATCGAGTTCATAGATTCCAATATCGATGACGCAAAGCCCTTTTTCGCCTACCTGCCATTCCAGGCGGTGCACATTCCGGTGCAGGCGCCCCGGGAGTTTACCGAGAAGTACCTGGGGGTCTACGATGCAGGCTGGGATGTCCTGCGCGAACAGCGCCAGGCCAGGGCCATGGAGCTGGGAATCATTCCGGCGAACACAGGCATGGTGCGTATGTCCACCACCGGTGACTGGGATTCCTACAGCCCGGAGGAGCAGCGCTACCAGGCCAAGCGCATGGCGGTGTATGCCGGTATGGTGGATGCCATGGATCACCACCTGGGGCGGCTGGTGCAGCACCTCAGGGACATCGGGGAATACGACAACACCATTTTTATTTTCAGCTCCGACAATGGCGCCGAGGCCTCCGGCGGGGACAACGTCCGCAGCCCGCTGATGCGGCTGTCGCTGTATACGAATGACTATACCAATGACTACGACACACTGGGCGAAAAGGGGAGCTTCAGCAGCATCGGGCCGAGTTTTGCCAGTGCGGCCGTGGGACCGCTGGCCTACTACAAGTTTTACGTGGGGGAGGGGGGCATGCGTGTGCCACTGATTATTTCCGGCGAAGCCGTGCCCCACAAGGACCAGTGGACCAACGCCTTTGCCTGGGTGATGGATATCACGCCGACTATCCTGGACCTCGCGGGTGTCGACCCGCCCGGGTCCCATTATGGCGGACGGCGGGTAGAACCGATCAAAGGTCGCAGCCTGCTGCCCCTGGCCCGGGGTGAAGTGGATCGCGTGTACGCGGAAACGGAGAGTGTCGGCTTTGAGCTGATTGGTAACTCGGCCCTGTTCCAGGGCGACTACAAGATTGTCCGCAACCGGCCACCCGTGGGCGACGATCGCTGGTACCTGTACGACATCGTGAAGGACCCCGGCGAAACCCGGGACCTGAGTAGCGCCATGCCTGAGCGCCTGCAACAGATGCTGGCTGAGTACGACGACTATGTGGCAAAAAACGGGGTACTTGAGGTGCCCGCGGACTACAACCAGGCCTTCCAGGGTATTTCCAATGCCATCCGCGAGCGTTTTACACCGCAGATTCTATTGATTTTATTCGCCTTCCTGACGCTGTTGCCCTTCTATATCGCATACCGCGCAGTGGTGGGTAGAAACAAGACCTAGGCGGTTGCGCCAGGGCACGGGTCAGCGGCGTGTGCCCGGGTAAACATTCGCATAGGCGATGCTGTCCGCATTGTCGATGATGGTGCCGTTGGCCAGTTCCCCGGTACGGGCGCTGATCTCCAGCATCGCCCTGCCCAGCTCCTCACCGCCGATAGCCATGTGGCCCGGACGCAGCAGGGTCTCCAGGGTGTAATGGCCCAGATTGGCCTGCTCGGAGGCGGGGCGAACGAAGCCCGAGTGGTAGGCAAAGGTTCGCAAGCCGGTGCCCTTCGCCATTTCGGCGACCTCGAGTTCCGCCCGGCCTTTCTCCTGCGCCCAGTGCGCGCTGCCCTGTGGGTCGGTACCCATGCCGGTGACGGAATGGAATGACATTGGGGCATCCGTCCTGGCGTCCAGCCAGGCCGATACGAAAGCCACCGGGAAGTCCACGTGGATCACGGTGTAGGTGGTATCGTCCACGTTCAGGGACGAGGTGCCCAGCGCCCACATCACTGTGTTGACCTCTGCAAGGATGTCGGCGAGGCCGCTGTAGTCGGTAAAATCCTGGTGCAGTATGAGCTCGACCTTGCCCGACGCCATGCCCGCGTCAATGCGCGGGGTGCTGCGGCGTGACACCACGTAGATTTTATCTACCTCAGGGTCGTCCACGGCGGCCTTGAGCAAGCCGTTTCCTACCGAGCCGGTAGCGCCAAACACCATCACCACGCGATTTGCATTCGGATCTCGCGCGGCACCTGGCTCGGGTTGCAGCTTGCCCAGGGTGAGGTAGCCCCAGATATTCAGGCCGATGACGGCAAGCACCAAAAAAATCACTGTGGCCAGGGCCAGTTTTTTGAATAGGTTCATTTGTATGTTGCCGGTGGGATGTCGATAGGCTTAGGGTAACCGCAGTTCCCCCGGTGAGCAAAGATGAATCACGCAGCTATCTGGCAAAAGGCCTGGCCGATTATTCTGGCGAATGCTGCCGTGCCCCTGTTGGGGCTCGCCGATACCGCGGTCATCGGGAATCTCGGCAACCTTGCCCAATTGGGGGCGATCGCCTTCGGCGCGATGATCTTCAGTTTCATCTACTGGAGTTTTGGCTTTTTGCGCATGGGCACCACGGGGTTTACCGCCCAGGCCGTCGGTGCCAGGGACGAGGTCGAGGTGAGGGCCACCCTTGGCAGGGCCCTGGTGGTGAGCGTGGGGCTCGGTTTTGCCGTTATCCTCCTGCAGGTGCCCCTTGCCGGTATAGCGCTGGACTTGCTTGAAGGCAGTGCCGAGGTGGAGGCGATTACGCGGGAATACTTCGCCATTCGCATCTGGGGTGCGCCGGCGACGCTGAGTATCTTCGCGCTGACGGGCTGCCTGATCGGGCTTGGCAAGAGCCGGCAGTTGCTGCTGGTGCAGGTATTCCTGAACGGCCTGAATATCCTGCTGGATGTCCTGTTCGCCGGGGTTCTCGGCTGGGGCGTCCAGGGTATCGCGCTCGGCACCGTAATAGCGGAATGGATGGCGGTGATACTCGCCGCCGGCCTGGTGCTCAACCTGCTGCGGCATCGCCAGCCGGACGCAGGGTCCTTCTGGCCGTGGTCCCGGATAGGTGACGCGGGCAAAATGCTCAGGCTTATGGCGGCCAATACCGACATACTGCTGCGGACGCTTCTGCTGCTGTTTTCGTTTGCCTGGTTTATCAACCAGAGCGCGCAATTCGGCGACGCCGTGCTGGGCGCCAACCACATCCTCTTGCAGCTGGTGTCCTTCAGCGCCTTCTTTCTCGATGGCTACGCGTTTGTCACCGAGGCTCTGGTGGGTGAGGCCCTCGGGGCCAGGCGACGCCGGGACCTGGCCATGGCGGTACGCAAGTCGACCGAGCTGGCAGCGGTTACCGCGGTTGTACTGGCGCTGTTGATCGTCTGCTTTGGTGGCCTGGCGATAGCCGCGCTCACCGATATAGCCCCGGTGCGCGTCGCCGCCGGAGGCGCCCTGGGCTGGGCCGCGCTCTATGTGCTGTTGTCTTTTGCCGCGTTTCAGCTCGATGGCATTTTTATCGGCGCCACCCGCACCCGGGAGATGCGCAATGCCTCTTTCTTTTCCGTTATCGCCTTCATGCTCGCCTGGTGGTGGCTGACTCCGCTGTTTGGCAATGCCGGCCTGTGGTGCGCGTTCGTGATCTACGTGTGTGCCCGTGCGCTCGCCCTGGCCCTCTACTACCCACGACTGCTCCGGCAACTGGATTGATGCGCACAGCTGATGCTGCCCTGTCCGGGATTGACGACGCGGCTTTTCTGCGCCGACCACTGCAGCATTGCAGCGACTAAGGTATGCTGGGCGCGTTTTTTCAAGCGCTTTGGCTGGGGTCGACATGCAGGAATTCAACGACAGGGTGGCTGTCATCACCGGTGCTGCAAGCGGTATCGGCGCGGCGCTGGCGCGACGCAGTGTGGCCGAGGGTATGCGGGTGGTCCTCGCTGATATCGAGCCGGGGCCGCTGCAAAGCCTTGCCGCGGAGCTGGCCGACGCGGGTGCCAGTGTCACCGCCGTTACCACCGACGTGGCGCAAGCCAGTGAAGTGGCGGCGCTGGCAGATGCGGCCTTCGATCAGTTTGGCCAGGTGGACCTGCTGTTCAATAATGCAGGGGTGCTGATCAGCGGCTACAGTTGGGAGCGCTCCATCGCCGACTGGCAGTGGATCCTCAATATCAACCTCATGGGCGTGATACACGGGCTGCACAGTTTCGTGCCTCGTATGCTCGCGCAAAAAACGCCCGGCCATATCGTAAACACCGCCTCCCTGGCAGGGCTGTTGTCATCACCCCTGATGGGTCCCTACAGTGTGAGCAAGCAGGCGGTGGTATCGCTGAGCGAAACCCTGCACTACGAGCTCGAGAGTATCGGTGCGCAGTTGAAGGCTTCGGTACTGTGCCCGGGGCCGGTCGCGACAGGGATTGCCGAATCGGGCAGCGAGCGGGGGCTGGCCACCGGCACGGCTGCCGAGGCAAATGCTCAGCTGATGGGATTCCTGCGCACCGGTATCGCCGCGGGCATGCCAGCAGCCGACTGCGCCGGGAAAGTGTTTCAGGGTATCCGCGACGAGTCATTCTGGATATTTCCCCACGAAGAATTCAAACCTGCATACGCGGCCCGCTGCGAAAGCCTGCTGGCAGGTCGCAACCCGCAGTATCAACCCTTCAGTATTTGACGACCGGCGCCGCCGGGATCCACAGGAGATTCACAGTGCTACCCAGGTTTATCGTTACCTTCCTTGCTTCCTCGCTCACCGCGCTGTTGGCTATCGCATCACCCGGCGGTGCCGCCGCGGATGAGTCCGCTGTGCAAAACCCGGGCAGCAAACCCGTTATCACTCGCAAGGATGATCTTCCACGCCACAGTTACCAGTTGGACCTGAAGGTGACGGACCTCTACCTGCCGGAAAACCGTGCGGCACTGTTGCGCCTGGCGAAGGCGGTGGAGACGGACATCCGCTCTGACCTGGCGACCCTGGACATTCAGGACGACAAGACCGTGCAGGAATACTACGGGGTACTGGGCAGCGTGGCGCTGCTGGAAAACCGCTGGCAGGATTACCTGGCGCTGCTGGAAAAGCAGCGGGCCCTGGAGACCAAGGAGGCAAACCGCGTGACCATGGGTCTCTACTCCGAGGCGCTCGCCCGGGCCAGGCTTGCGGGCGGTGATCCCGACAAAGCCCTGAGAAAGAACATGGAGCAGTCCCTGCGGAAGCTCGACTACTCCCTGGTGCAGGACAACATCAAGAGTGTGAGGGGGCGAACCGAGATCCTCAGTGACGCGTTCGTGCTTGGCAACCTGGAATCCGCCTACCAGCCGGTCATCGACAAAACCTCTGGCGAGATCAGTTACGACATTGCCTCGACACTGGTGGCGGCGAGCTTCACCCTCGACCGTTTTCTGCCGGACGCGCCCACTATCAATGAGGTGTACTCGGCATATATCGACGCAAATAATGTAAGCAAAGACGATATCTGGGAGGCGCGCAAATACAACCTGGCCGCCGATGCGAAAGCGAGTCCTGTGGTCGTGGCTGTCTGGGACAGTGGCGTGGATACCTCGATTCCGGCCTTCGCGCCTTTATTGTGGCGCAACTTGCGGGAGATTCCCGCTAACGGCATCGATGATGACAGCAACGGCTTTGTCGACGATGTTCACGGCATTGCCTACGACCTCGATGCGAACAAGCAGCGCTCGCTGTTGTACCCCATCGGGGCCTTCGACGAGGACGAGATGGTCATGCAGGCCCAGGTGAAGGGATTGGGGGATATCCAGTCAGGTGTCGACAGCGAGGAGGCTACTGCCCTGCGTAAACGTCTGGCGGCACTGAATCAGGCCGAGGTGCAGGGTTTCATCGAGTCCCTGAGCATCTATGGGAATTACTCCCACGGCACCCATGTTGCGGGGATCGCTATCGAAGGCAACCCTTTCATTCGCCTCCTGGTGGCGCGCATGACCTACGGCCACACCATGATTCCCGAGGAGCCGACTATCGCCAAGGCAAAAGCTGAAGCAAAAATGATCCGCGAGACTGTCGACTATTTCAAGGCCAACGGGGTGCGGGCGGTAAACATGAGCTGGGGTGGTTCCCTGCGCAGTATCGAGGAGGCACTGGAGGCGCACAATGCGGGCGGGTCGCCCGAGGAGCGCAAGAAGCTGGCCCGGGAAATCTTCACGATCGGCGACACCGCCCTGCGGCAGGCAATTCGCGACGCCGGGGATATCCTTTTTATCACCTCTGCCGGCAATTCGGACAATGATGTGGCCTTCGACGAGTTCTACCCCAGCAGCTACGACTACCCGAACATCCTGAGCGTCGGCGCCGTGGATATGGCCGGTGACGAGACCAGCTTCACCAGCCTGGGCAAGGTGGATATCTATGCCAATGGCTTTGAGGTCGAGAGCTACGTGCCCGGGGGCAACCGCATCAAGTTCAATGGCACCTCCATGTCATCGCCCCAGGTGCTGAACCTTGCCGCCAAGCTGCTGGCCCTGGACCCTTCACTGGGCACCGCTGAATTGCGGCGCCTCATTGTCGATGGCAGCGATGAGAAGGTGTTGCAGACCCGCACGATCAGGCTGATGAACCCGGCGGCAAGTGTTGCGCTTATTCCCTGACGACCAGCACCGTCGCCAGTGACGGGTCGCCGCAGTAGGCGACCCGGGTGCCGCTTGCCACCTCTGCCTGCAGCGCCACAAGCACTTCGGCCTGGATCCGTTCGCCCGGCGCAAGGGCCGGTATACCCGGTGGATAGGGGACGGCGGTTTCCGCTGCGATGCGGCCAATGGCCTGCGCTGCGGGCACCCGTTCGTGATCAGAGAAAAAAGCGTCACGCGGCGACATCACGGTCTGGGGCACCACTGTCCACGCGGTAGTCGGGACCAGCGGCCGCGGCTCCCCGCGATGCTCCTCGATGGCGCGGGTGATCTCGTTGACCATGCGGTCAACCGTCTGGTCGGTGTCCGCCAGCGTGATCACCGGGCAGAAAGTATCCCGGTCGGCCAGCTCGAGATGTATCCCGCGCTGCTCCAGTACATCGGCTACCACCTGGCCATCCGCCCCGGTACCCGCCAGGGTGAGCACCACCTTGGTAGGGTCCTGCATCAGCAGGGCCGGGGAGCGGCCGCCGAACTCGCTGCCCAGCACCCCCAGTCCCGGGATCTGGCGCAGCCGTGCCCGCGCCTCGCCGGCGATACGAATGGCATTGCCCAGCAGTTCCTCACCCCGATCCTGCAACAGTCCCCTGGCACGATCGATGGAGGCGAATATAGCGCCGGAAGGACTGGTTGTATGCAGGCCTTCAAAGGCGGCTTCCAGGCGCTCGAGATTGATCAGGTCCCCCTGTACCAGCACCATCGAGGACTGGGTAAAGCCGGTAATATGTTTGTGCACGCTGGTCACGAGAATGTCGGCTCCCGCCTGGATGGCGTGGGGCGGCAGCTCCGGGTGGAAACCCAGGTGCGCCCCCCAGGCGGCATCGACTGTCAGCGGTATGCCGTGCTCGTGCGCCACCGCGGCGATGGCGGCCACGTCCGATACACCACCGACATAACTGGGCTCAACCAGCATGACTGCCCGGGCGTCGGGGTGGTCGCGCAGTGCCTGCCTGATGCGTTCCGCGGGCATACCCGCCGCGAGACCGGTCTGCGCGTCGATGTCGGGTCGCACCCAGACCGGCACCAGCCCCGCGAGCATAAGCCCGAAGAAAAGTGACTTGTGCAGGGTGCGGGCAACAATGACCTTGTCCCCGGGTTTACCCACGCTCAATGCGATCGCCTCGTTGCCGTGGGACGAACCCTGGACCGAGAAGCCGCACCACTTTGCGCCCCACAATTCACCGGCAAGGCGTTCGGCGCCGGCCAGTTGCCGGGTGGAGACGCGGCGGTTCTCCACGCCGCCGTACTGGGGCACGTCCAGAGCCAGCAGCGAGTCAATCAGTTCCGGGTTGCGCTTGTGGCCGGGCACGGTGAAGGGCGTACCGGCATTCGCAAGAAAGCGGTGATAGGCATCGTACAGTGGGGTTTCGCTCATACTGAGTGGTGTTCAGCTTCCTGGGGGTGACCCGCGCCCCGATGCGGATAACTCTGGGGCTACCAGCCCCCGTAGTCAACAGCCTACATGGACCGGTCGAGGGACCTGCGAGCAGTGTCCGCGTCCACCAGGACGCCTGTGAACGGGTAGTCGCTGGTCAGCACGCTGACAAGTTGGCTCGCCGCATTGGCAAACGCGGCGTCATCGGTAAAGTCGAGGTAGCTTATGGCGGATGTCACTGTTTCGTTGGACTTGACGGCCTTGGCCCGCACTTCCGCCGGGATGGTGATGGCCTCGTCCCCCTGCACGGCATCGAGTGACTGCAGCAGTCGCTCTATATTGATCGCCTCGGTACTGGCCGCCTCACTCCCCGCCGCCAGGTCCTGTGCCGTGATGACGGTTTTGCCGCTGACTGCCCGACCCAGCGGTATATCGCCAATGGAGAACCGGATGGGCTCGCCGACCTCATACTGGAACTCGCCGTTACTGCCGGTTACCCCGCTGAGGGAGCCCGAGACATAGTCCGCCCCGCTCACCGGGGCCGAGCCAAACTGTCCGGTTGCCACGACGATGAGCTCTTCTTCCTTGTCCTTGTCATCGTCATCAGAACCGCTGCCGGAACTGAAAAACACGGCGCACTGGCTTCCCACCAGCAGAGGTATGGCAACCAGTAACAGGATTAAAAAGGTCTTGCGGTAGCTCTGGTTTGGCATCATTCCTGGTCACCCGGAAATTACGGCAAAAGATCGGCGCGTCGTACTGAAAGCATTGTAACCGCTTCCCGATTGCCTGGCAGTATCCCGCGCTGGTTGATTTCTTCGGGCCAGGGTCTATCTTGATGGGTCAATTACGCGCTCCCTGGCCCTCCCGGCCCGGCGGGGCCGACTCTGATATAGCGCGCAAGATCGATGCCGATATGCGTGACAATACGCCGGATTTCATGGCTTATATTGCCAGCCGGCGAGCTTGAGCCGGGCCACGCTGCAGACCCCGGCCAGCAAGGCCAGCGCGGCCGCTATAACGGCGGGAGTGCTGTCGCTGCCATAACCCAGGGCCAGCAGAGCGGCAATCAGTGTCGCCCCCAGGGTCTGTCCGACCAGGCGGTTGGTCGAAATGAGCCCACCTGCCGAGGCGGCCCGGGCCAGCGGCGCTGCCGACACCACCAGGCGCGCATTGGGCGAGAGAAACATCCCGTAACCCACACCGCACAGGGCCATGCGCCAGGAGATAGCCCACTGCGGCAGGTGGTCCGGCATCAGGGCGAGCAGTACCATGCCGGCGGTGGCGATGGCCATGCCGATGCCGCCGAGCAGGCCTGCGTGGATGCGGTCGGACATCCACCCGGCGATCGGGGCCACAACCATCATACTCAAGGGCCAGGGGGAGATGACGGCACCGATCTCGGCGGGCGACAGGCCAAAGTGCTCCTGCAACCGAAATGGCAGTGACAGCAGGAATGTCATCGAACCGATGAATGCCAGCTGTGCGCCGAGAATCGACAGTGCCAGAATCGGGTGTGCCAGCAGGTCCACCGGCAGTGTGGGCGAGGTCTCGCCCAGCTCCCGCCTGACGAATAACACCCCGATCAGGACGCCGGCGAAAACAAGCACCAGCGAGACTTTTGCCGGGTAACCCTGGGCCAGCCCCAGCAGACCCGAAATGAACAGGCCGAAGGTCAGTGCACACAACAGGGCGCCCGGCAGGTCGTAGCGCCCGGATCGCGGCGGGAGATCGGGGAGCGACCGGTGCCCTGCCGCCAGGGAGATCAGTCCCAATGGCACGGTAGCGACAAACACCCATGGCCAGCTCACCTGGGCGACAATGAACCCCCCCAGAACCGGCGCCAGGGCCGCGGCGCTGGCCACCACCACGCTGTTTATGCCGAGGCCACGCCCCAGCTGGCCCGCGGGGTAAATGGAGCGGACCAGCGCACTGGAGACACTGAGAGCCGCCGCAGCGCCAAGTGCCTGCAGCGTGCGCGCTGCCAGTAACAGGGGCAGGTCCGGGGCGAAAAAACACAGCACAGCGGAAAAAACAAACACACACTGGCCAGCCTGGTACAGTCGGCGCAGGCCGATACGCTCACCCAGCGCGGAGAAAGGCAGGAGCGTCATCACCAGCACCAGCTGGTATACGCTCACTATCATGACCGCCGTGGAGGGCTCGATACCGAGGTCCCGGGCAATGGTTGGCAGGGCCACGTTGGGGATTGCCCCGTCGATGACATTCAGGGCGGTGCCGCAGGAAATAGCGAACACGGCCAGGTAACGCCGCGGTTTGGGAAGTCCATCAGTTGTTGCTGGCATCGGGTATCTCAGCTTGTAAGCCAGGCAGTATATGCCCGGGACAGTGCTGAATACGAACAGCGCTCGAGGGGCGAGCTTGCGCGTGTGGTCGCGGTGTCTACCCGGTTTTTATCCCATAGTCTTGCATGGCGCCGCCAAAGTCGGCACATTCCGCTGTTGGGAACAGCGGGATAATCCGATGAATCGATTTCTCATACTCATTCTGGTGATGTTCTCCACAGGAACAGGGCTTGCAGCCGCTGACGCCGCGACAGGGGAAAAAGACATGAAGCAGACACTGGCTTACGGCTCATGGCCCTCGCCGATTTCCGCCGCATCGGTGGTGGAGGGCAGTCGCGGGCTCGACGCCCTCAGTTTTGACGGCGGCTATCTGTACTGGGTGGAATCACGCCCGCAGGAGGGTGGGCGCAATACCATCATGCGCCGGGTTGCCGGGGGCAAACCGGAGGAAATCCTGCCGCAGCCCTGGAATGCCAGGACCCGGGTACAGGAATACGGCGGGCGCAATGTGCTGGTGGCAGACGGCACCATCTGGTTCTCCAACTTCGAGGATCAGCGTTTGTACCGCATGGTCCCCGGTGGCAAACCCCAGCCTGTCACCCCGGCTGCGGAACTGCGCTACGCCGGCTGCATCCTCGATCGGCCCCGCTCCCGGCTGCTGTGTGTGCGCGAGGACCATCGGGGGGAGGGTGAACCGCGCAATACCCTGGTTGCGCTGCCCCTGGAGGGTGTTTCCGAGGGCGAGGTACTGTTTGCGGACGGCGATTTCGTGTCCGCTCCCAGCCTGTCACCGGACGGCAGCCGGCTTGCCTTTACCAGCTGGCGTCATCCCAATATGCCCTGGGACGACACCAGCCTGTGGTCAGCGGAATTTGGTGAACAGGGGCAGTTGGTCGCGCTCACCCGGCACAACACAGGCGTGGGCGAATCGGTCATCAACCCGCAGTGGAGTGAGGCCAACCAGCTTTATACGATTTCCGACCGGGACAACTGGTGGAAGATATATCGCGTGGATGCCGATCGCTTCAGCGCCGTGGATGCCGGTATCAGACAGGCGGAGATTGGCGGTCCGGACTGGTTGGTCGGTGCCAATTACTACTACCTGCTCAAGGGCGGAAAAATCCTGGCGAAGCTCAGCAGGGGCGCGGTCGAATCCCTGGTAATGATCGATCCGGTAAAATCGAGCGCCAGTGCCCTGCCTCTCGACAGCGCTGCGATTTACGATTTCCTGCCAGTGGATGGACGCCTGTTTGTCATCAACGCCACTGCAGACGCTCCCCCGGTGCTACTCGAAACCGATCTGGCTGGCGCAAGCCCGAGTGTTATTCGCACCTCCCGCGATACAAGTATCCCGGAAGGCTGGATACCGAAGTATCGCCTGGTCAGTTTTCCCTCCGGCGAGGGCGGTCAGGCCCACGGTATCTACCTGCCCCCGACCAATCCCGGGGTACAGGGCCCCGCCGGCGCCGCCCCGCCGCTGATCGTCAGTGTGCACGGGGGCCCCACCGCGGCCAGCAGCCCGACTTTCCAGCTCAGCCAGCTCTACTGGACGAGCCGCGGCTTCGCGATACTCGACCTGAATTATCGCGGCAGCACCGGTTATGGCCGGGAGTACCGCCGCTCACTGTACGGTCAGTGGGGTGTCTACGACGTGGAGGACGCGGTGGCCGGCGCAAACTGGCTGGCTTCCCAGGGTCTGGCGGACCCCGACCGACTGATTATCAGGGGAGGCAGCGCCGGAGGTTACACCACCCTGGCGGCCCACGCCTTCCATCATACCTTCGCCGCGGGCGCCAGCTACTTCGGTGTCAGCGATGTCGAGGCCCTTGCCCGGGATACCCACAAGTTCGAGTCCCGCTACCTCGACCAGCTGATCGGCCCTTACCCCGAGCGCCGGGACCTCTACCGGGAACGCTCGCCGATTCATCATCTCGATGGGTTCAAGGCTCCCCTGCTACTGCTGCAGGGCCTCGATGACCACGTGGTACCGCCCAACCAGTCGGAGATGATTTTCGAGGCCCTCAAATCCCGCGGCATCCCCACGTCCTACCTTGCCTTCGAGGGTGAAGGTCACGGCTTTCGCAAGGCCGAGAACCAGATTCGCGCGCTGGAGGCTGAGCTCTATTTCTATTCGCGAGTGCTGGGCTTTGACACGGCGGACAAGTTGCCTGCCGTCGCCATTGAGGGCCTGCCTGCTAAAAAGGCCGATCCCCCGCCACTGTGACCCGCTCCATGACCCTCCGCTGGGGCCAGTAATCGGAAACCGCGTAGTGCTGGCTGGCGCGATTATCCCAGAAGGCGATGGTGCCCGGCTGCCACTTCAGGCGCACCTGGTACTCGGGGCGATTGGCCCGGTCCTGCAGGAAGCCGAGCAGCTTGTCGCTCTCCTCGCGGTCCATCCCCACGATATGGTCGGTGAAGGCGATATTCACATACAGGCTCTTGCGCCCTGACTCCGGGTGGGTGCGAACCACCGGGTGGTGTTGCGGCGGGTGTCTTTCGAGAATTTCCGGGTGTTTTGCCTCGGGGATGCGGTGGCCGAAGGCCCGCAGAAAGTTATGCTCGGCCTTGAGTCCCGCCAGTTTCTCTTGCAGTTGCTCCGGCAGCTCGGCGTAGGCCGCTTCCATGTCGGCCCACAGGGTATCCCCGCCCAGCTCGGGAATTTCGACCGCGCGCAGCACCGACCCCAGGGATGGCTCGGGTCGCCAGGTGACATCCGAGTGCCAGAAATTTTCCGTTCCCCGATTGTCCCGGTCGTGAACGATGCGCAGTATTTCGGGCCTGGGCTGGTCCAGGGGGGTCAGCGGATGCACTTCGAGCTCACCAAACTGTCTGGCGAAACGGATGTGCTGGTCCTCGGACAGGTGCTGGTCCCGGAAAAATATCACCTTCCACTGCACCAGCGCCGCGCGCAGCCCGGCCACAATCTCATCGGGAAGCGGTTCTCTGAGGTCCAGGCCGCTGATGAAGGCGCCGATGCCGGGGGTTTGCGGGGCCACGTCGAAGGGCAGGGCGGGATCGGATCTGGCAGGGCTGGTAGCGGTAGTCATGTGTCGTACCTTGTTATTGGTGAGTCGTCTTTGAACAGTCGCTGGTGAAGTATAGGCACTGGTGAGCGCGCTTGGCCAATGCGCAGCCCTGGCCCCGTTTGATGACTGTGGATGTGGCATGGCACCCCCGCCCTTGGCGCATCCCCGGGGTCGGTGCTATTTTCATTGGAGTTGCAACGGGAGGCGAGATGATGGCTGGTGACGACATTGCAGCAATGGAAATGCAGATTTACGAGCTGACGATCAAGCTCAACAAGCTGCGCCAGGCGGCAAGTGGCGGTGAGGTCCGCAATTACCGCTTCACCACCCAGTCAGGAGAGGTGTCTTTGCTCGATCTGTTTGGCGCAAGGGACACCCTGCTGCTGATCCACAATATGGGCCAGGGGTGTCGCTATTGCACCCTGTGGGCGGATGGCTTCAACGGCTTCCTGCCCCACCTGGAATCCGCCATGTCGGTGGTGCTCGTGTCGAAGGACGACCCGGAACTGCAACGCCGTTTTGCCAACAGTCGGGGCTGGCGTTTTCGCCTCGCCTCCCATGGCGGGGGCGACTATATGACCGAGCAGTCGGTGCAGGAGGGCGGCGGCAATCTGCCGGGGGCTGTTGTCTACACCCGTGAAGGAGACACCATCAGGCGCAAGAATGCGGTCATCTTCGGCCCCAACGACCGTTTCTGCTCGGCCTGGAACCTGCTGGCGATGGCGGGGCTGGACGAGGGCTCATGGACCCCGCAATTCAACTACTGGCAGCGCCCCGCCCAAATGGATGACGGCGGTGAAAACCTGATGGACTGATGGTGAGTCCCGGCCCGCCCGGATGAAGGCAGGCCGGGCCCGGGCGCGCCTCAGAACTTGTAGATGACATCCACGCCGCTGATGCGCCCGGCGGAATCGTGGATGAAGGAACCGCCGAACTCGGGCGCCGGAATGATTTCTTCCAGGTAGTCTTCATCGGTCAGGTTCTGGCTCCAGGCCACGATCGACCAGTGCTCACCCGAAATACCTGCCCGCAGGTTCAGCTTCCAGTAGGCATCGCGCTTGGTATTGGAGTATTCGCTGGGTCCGAAACCGAAGCCGGGCACCTGGTAGACGTCAGACAGGTCGGTGAAGTAGTTGATGGTGGTATTTTCCTGCACGCTGTGGAACCAGGTGTCACCGACGTACTCGAAGTCGAGGCGGGTCATCCACTCAAGGTCGCCAAACACCGGCATATTGAAATCCAGGCTCAGGGCGCCGGAGCCTTCCGGGGCGTAGGGCAGGTCGTTACCCTCGGTGTAGGGGCGGTTGGTGTTTTGCTTGATCTCGGAGCTGATAGCGCCATAACCGCCACTGAAAGTGAGGTAGCTGTTGATGGCCCAGGCAAAGTCTATCTCCGCTCCGTAGATTTCCACCTTGTCGATGTTGTTCACTACCCGCAGCAGGCCGAAGGGGCCGGCGAAGAAATTGAAGAACTGGTAGTCGTCCACCTCCGTGTAGAAAGTCGCGGCATTGACCCGCAGGCGGTTATCCAGCCACTGGCTCTTGATGCCCAGTTCGTAGGTGTCGGTGGTTTCCTTGTCATAGTTGTCACGCACATTCTGTGGCGCCGTGGGATAGCTGCCAAAAGCGTTATTGATCGTTGCCTCGCTGCCGATGTTGTTGAAACCACCGGAGCGAAAGCCCACCCCGTAGGAGGCGTACCCATTGAAGTTGTCGGTAAATTCATAGGTGTAACTTATTTTGGGTTGCCACTCGCTGAAAGTTTTGTTCCGGTTGGGGATGGTGTCTGTCAGCGAACCGTCATAGGCGGGGTTTATCGGGGCGCGCCCGAACTGGCCAAAGATCTGTGCGTTCAGAACATTGGGCACCTTGTTATCAACCGACCGGTCTTCCTCGTCGTAACGCAGGGCCAGGGCCAGTTCGCCCTTGTCACCCACGTCCAGCTCTATCTGCCCGAAGGCCGCATAGACGTCGGTGGTGAACTTGTCCCAGAACAGCAGGTCGGTGGGATTGGGGCCGCTGGGCGGTATGTAGATGGTGCGCCGGAAGCCGAGGCCCAGGTCGGCACCGTAGCCGACCGCGGAAGTACGCTCAATGTCGGCGTAATAAAGGCCGGCCAGCCAGCGCAACTTGCCATCCTCGTTTGATGTCAGGCGCGCCTCGATGCTGGTACTTTCCTGGTCGCGCTGCTGGTACTGGTAGCCGTCACAGGTGGTGGGCGAGTAGGGCGGCAGTAAGCCATTCAGCCCGCCTATCTCAGGTACGTAGGCGCCGGGGGGCTGGCCGTCCTGGATGGCGTAAAAGGGGCTTTGCAGGAGAGAGGTGTCGAAACTGTTGTAGGTCTGGGTACAGGCGGTCTGGGAGGCCTCGGCGCCGAGAGAATAGCCGCCGAAGGCCGCGCTGGTACCGTCCGATATCAGGTGTTCCTTGAGGTCATCGTAGGCCGCGGTCACCGTCAGCGTGGCGAAATCCATCTCGTAATTGGACTTGATCGAGAAAAAGGTGTTGTCCTGCTTGTTCTCGCCCGGCACGTTGAAGATATACCTGAAATTATGGTCGTTCACGTCCCCGTAGAGATCGGGATTGCCGAGAAATTCAGCGGCGCCGGGCAGGGCAAATACCGCGTTGAAGTTGATCGCACCGCCCTCTACCTCCCGGTAGCTTCCGATCATATCGACGTTCAGGCGATCCGTCGGCTCCCAGATAACACGGCCGCGAACGGCGGTTTCCTCGGAATAGTTGACCTTGTCGTCATCGCCGGTGAATTTGTTTTTGAACTGGCCATCCGACTTGCCATAGAACGCCGTCAGTCTGCCGTAGAGCTGGTCGGCGATCAGTGGTCCGCTGACCATGGCCTGGGCCTTTTTGAGGTTGTCGTCACCGAGGGTGCCCTTCACGCTGGCCTCAAACTCGTTGGTGGGGCGCTTGGTATTGACGATTATGGCGCCGGCCACGGCGTTGCGCCCGTACAGGGCACCCTGGGGCCCCTTGAGTACCTCGATCTGCTCGATATCGTACAGCTCGCCGTTGAAGCCGTTGGGGTTGGTGATAAGTACACCGTCCACCACGTAGGCGAAGGTCGATTCCGCATCCCGGGTGGAGTACTGCCCCCGGATGGTCACCTGGGTGTCACCGGCGTTGGCGGTATCTACCATCGACACGTTCGGGGTGAGGGAAACGAAATCCTGGGGCCGGTTGATTCCCGCGCTCTGGATATCGTTGGCGGTGAATGCGGTGACCGCGATTGGCACATCCTGCAGGTCTTCCGAGCGCCTGCGGGCGACCACGACAATCTCTTCGAGGGCCGCCTCTTCGGCCAGCGTGAACTGCGGAATCGCCATGGCCGAGCCGAGAATGCTTGCCTGGATCGCGTGGGAGATAAGTTTCTTATTCATAGTTGCGTCCCTTGAGATTGGAATCGGTCATTTCGTGCTACGCCAGCCTTTTTCCCGTGGATCACATCGCAGCCGGATGGGGACAGTGTAAATCCATAGTGAGACATGGACCAGCCCCCCGGGAAAACTGAAGGCCCCGGCGATCGGAGGATGGCCACCAGGCCGCCCTCTGCCTCCGGTCGGCTTGCCTTGCCTGCCGCGGCAGGGCTAAGCTTTCGGCCTTGATCCTGGCGAAAGACGATTACCCGTATGTAAATACCAGCCTGTTCGATGAATATGCCGTCCCCGTCTCCTGCTACCTGGGTGAAACGGGTCCGTCTTCTCTCGACCGATCGCCATGAAAACTCGCGTTAATGGCGCGGGGCGGCCACAATCACAGAACTGGATTATGGAGGAACGATCATGAAAGGCCATCTCTACCTGCTGTCGCTGGTCGCCGGTGTTTTTCTCGTCCCGGGACTTGCCGCCGACCCGGTGACCGATGCCATCGGCAAGCCCGGCCGCCTGTCCGCGGACCTCGAAAGGGACAAGCGGAGCCATCCCGAGGTGATACTGCCGCTGCTGCAGTTGCAGCCTGGTGACCGGGTTGCGGATATCTGGGCGGGGGCCGGTTATTACAGTGAGCTTATCGCCAGCATAGTGGGTGAGGACGGCGAGGTCTTGCTGGTCAACAACCTCGCCTACGAGAAGTTTGCCGGTAAGGCGCTGGCGGAACGGCAGGAAGGTCGAGACATGGGCAGTGTCACTCTGCACACCCGGGAGGCGGAGGACCTGGAGCTGGGCGAGAACAATCTCGATGCGGCGCTGATCATCATGTCCTACCATGATCTCTACCATGTTGACGAGCCAAACGGTTGGCGACCGATCGATGCGGATAACTTTATCGGACAGATCCATACGGCGCTGAAACCCGGCGGACGCTTCCTCGTGGTTGATCATTACGCGGCGCCGGGTACAGGCAAGGACTCCGCACAGGAGTTGCATCGCATCGATGTGGACTTTGCCAAAAAGGACATCACCGCACACGGTTTCAAACTCGTTGCCCAGTCCGATGTGCTGCGCAATCCGGATGACGACTACAACATCATGGTGTTCGACCCGCAGGTGCGGGGAAATACCGATCGCTTTGTGCTGCTGTTCGAAAAGATCTGAGGGCGGGACTGTCTGTGGCAGCCGGCTCAGGCAATCAAGCCTTTTGCCCGCTGCCACAGGTTTTTTGCTCAATGACCGATCGCGGCAAGCTGGCTTGAGTCTACCTGGTCCATAGCCGCCGCCATGGCATCCTCAACGCATTTGCGATTGCGCGACGCGATGGCCAGGCTGCCAGCCTCGCGCAGCCCCGTCGGGCCACACACTTGCCCTGCCGCATGCTTTATTTTTCCATACAGATTTGCGCGCCCCTCGTCGGTGGACAATACTGCCGGGGCGTACTGAATACTGATGGATTGAATCCCGGTACCCGCCTCGAGTATGGCTGCCCGCGGGGTATCCTCTGCGGCAGCCGGAACTGCAAATGAAGTGGCGATACTCAAGCTCGCAATGGTCAGAACGCCGGTTACGAAATTTTTCATGATGACTACTCCCTACTCTTGCTGTGACGGCACTGCTGCCGGTTGGCGGCCAGTCTGTTGGTATCAGCGTCTGGCCTTGCAATGTAAGTTAGGCTTTAAAGGGAGGTGTTGAAACGCTCTTTCGACCGGCTGTGGGAGATCGTCGATGAGCTGTGTGAATCCGTAGATGAACCGATGCGCCGTGCGCTGGCAGGATGTGGCTAGCCGCCCAGTAGTGACCTGATCCGTTCGCGGTAGCTGCGACTGACTTTCAGCCTGGCGCCGCCTTCCAGGGTCAGGACATACTCGCCATTGAGGTGTGTGGTGGCAGATGCAATGCTGTTCACGTTCACGATGCTGGAGCGGTGAACGCGAATAAAAATATCGGGGTCGAGACTGGCCTCCAGCTGTTTCATCGTGGTGCGCATGATGTGGGTTTTGCCGCCAGCGTGAATGCACATGTAGTCACCCGCGGCGTCGATCCACTGGATGTCGGGAATTTTGATAAACTGAAATTCGCTGCCATCCTTTATGGTCAGCCGTTCCGGCCAGGCCGGGGTTGGTGATTGATTTGCCACCAGTTCCTTTGCCGCGCTCCACTCGTCCCTGCCGCTCACCAGCGCCATCAAACGTTCCTTGCTGTCCTGCGAACTTAACGCATGTCGTTCTACCGCGCGCCCTACGGCTTCTTCCAGGCGTTCCTCATCGATCGGCTTAAGTATGTAGTCGACGGCATGTATCCTGAACGCGTCTATCGCGTACTGGTCGAAAGCGGTGACAAAAATAATCAGGGGCATGGCATCGGCCTGCAGCTCGCAGACCAGGTCGAAACCGTCCATCCCGGGCATTTGGATATCGAGAAACACCAGGTCGGGGGACGCGGTGCCGATGACCTGCAGCGCCTCCTTGCCATTGGCGCACTCGGCGATAACGTCCACCTGCGGAATATTTGCCAGCCGCAGTGACAGGCCGCGCCTGGCGAGCTTTTCGTCATCGACCACTATAGCCCTCAGTGGCGTCATGAAATCTCCCTCTCCCGCTCAAAGGGGATCACTATGGTGACTGTCAGCCCATGGGGGTCGGTGGTGCCAAGGCTAAAGGACTGGTTATCGCCGTATACTTCTTTCAGGCGTTCGCGGCAGTTGATCAGCCCGACGCCTTTACCATTCGGCATTGCGCCTGACTGGAGCTCCAGCCCGGGGCCGTCATCTGCGACACTGAGGTTCAGCCAAGGACCCGAGACAGATGCACAGATGGATATTGAGCCGCCGTTAATGGCCTGTGATACCGCATGCTTGATCGCGTTTTCGACCAATGGTTGCAGTAGCAGGCTGGGCATCAGCGCGGAGCAGGCCTCGGGATCGATACCAAAGTGGAGTTGAAGCCTTTCGTCAAAGCGCACTTTTTCTATGTCCAGGTACAGCTTCAGCGCCTCCACTTCCTCGGCCACGGTCACCTTCAGCATCGGGTCCTTGTCCAGGGAGTAGCGCAGGAAACGGCTGAGGCGCGTCACCATGGTATTGGCCAGCTGGGTATCGCGGTCGAGAATCAGGGTGGAAATAGCGTTGAGAGTGTTGAACAGGAAGTGCGGGTTGAGCTGGTAGTGCAGCATTTTCAGTTGTGCCTCATGGGCCATAGCCGTGGCCTTGAGCCGCCGCTGCTGTTCCTCCTGCGCAATCATGTAAAACTTGATGCCGAAGTAAAGTGCGCTCCACACCACCATCACCATGAAGGCGCTGGTAGTGCCCTCGAAATGCGACCAGAACTCCATCTCACGGGAGACGTCCTTCTTCAGCTCCATGGGAAACAGGCTGCGAAATATAAGCACCCTGCTGGCCATCCAGGCACCGCCCCCGAGGAAGGACCCCACGAGCACCGCAAGTACACGCCAGACGATGTCCCTGTCCCAGATAGCGAGGTAGAGGGCGCGCAGGACCAGGGTGATCAACAGGCCGATGGTGGCCACTATCGGCAGGTAAATGGCGTAGAGCTTCGGCGGCTCACTCCAGACCAGCACGCCCAGGTAGAAGGTAATCGCCCAGCTGCCCCAACCGCCCAGCTGCAGGGTCCAGAAGAGGTAGCGCTTGTTTTGCAGAAGTTTTTGTACTGGCATCGGTCGGATTATACGCGCAGTTCCAGGGGGGCAATCACCGTTTAACGCAAATATCGCACGGCTGGTCGCGGCCAAGGTCTGGCCGGCGATCGGCTGGCCAGTATGTTCTGAACTATACTGTGTGTTCGGAAACCAGAGACATCAGGGAGTTCACGATGAAGATTTTGTATCTGGCCCCGATGGTGATATTCCTTGGCCTGGGCGGATGTAGTCGACAGGATGGGCCTGAACCGACCAATGCGGCAGTCGAACCAGCGCCCGCAGCACCCACCGCCGAGCCAACAGCAAGCCGGGCCGAGGTAATCGCCCTGGCGCAGGCGCCGCTGCTCGATGGCCTGGGTGACTTCAATCACCCGATCACCACAAGTAACCAATGGGCCCAGCGCTATTTCAACCAGGGCATGATCATGGCGGCGGGCTTCAATCATGCTGAGGCTGTGCGTTCATTCAAGGCCGCCCAGCGCCTCGATCCTGACTGCGCAATGTGTTTCTGGGGCGAAGCCCTCGCTACCGGTCCCAATATCAACGTCACCAGCAAAGGCAAGGCGATAATGATGCCGGCGGAGCGATTGGCTGCCTACGCGGCCATCCAGCAGGCCATCACTCTGGCAGCGGGTGCGAGCGAACGCGAGCAAGCGCTGATCAAGGCGCAGGCCACACGGTACAACGGGGATGTGAACACTGAGCGGCAACCCCTGGATATCGCCTATGCGCACGCGATGCGCGAACTTGCCGGAAATTACCCTGAAGATGACGACATACAGGCCATGTTCGCCGAGGCCATGATGAATACCATGCCATGGGATTACTGGCTGGATGCCGAACACCCAAAACCCGAGACTGCCGAGGTCATAACTGCGCTGGAAACGGTCATGGCGCGCAACCCGGAGCACCCGCTGGCGACACATTTGTATATCCATGCCGTGGAAGCATCCTCCAACCCGGGTCGGGCGGAGGCGGCGGCGGACAGGCTGGCGGACATGGTGCCGGGCTCGGGACACCTGGTGCATATGCCATCACATATCTACTGGCGGGTCGGTCGCTACTTTGATGCCTCTGAAGCGAATGTCAGGGCGGCCAAAGTGGATGAAGACTATATCGCCCAGTGCAGGGCCCAGGGTTTGTACCCGGCGTTGTATTACCCGCACAATATTCACTTTCTGTGGTCCTCAGCGAGCATGGAAGGGCGCAGCGAGGTGGCGATAGAGGCGGGTCGCAAGGTCGCGGCAAATGTGCGGCTGGAGCAGATCCGGGAATACCCCACGATAGAGTTTTTCCAGACCATACCGCTGTTGTCGCTGGTGCGCTTTGCGCACTGGCAGGAGATCCTGCAGCAGCCCGCGCCGCCAGCAGCATTGCCCTATTCCAATGCGATCTGGCATTACGCCCGCGCCGTCGCCCTGGCTCGAACCGGAGAGCACGATGCCGCGCAGGCGGAAATCGATGCCATGCAACCTCTGATGAGCAACGAGTCAATCTGGTTTCTCGACGGCAATGATTACCCCGCGAGCCAGGTGCTGGCGATAGCCAACCTGTTGGCGAGGGGAGAACTGGCACAGGCGAAAGGAGACTACGAGTCGGCGATAGCGCAGTTCACCGCGGCGGTCGAGGAGCAGGATAAATTACCCTACACGGAGCCGCCCTTCTGGTACTACCCGACCCGCCAATCCCTTGGCAGCGCCATGCTGCTGGCCGGCGACAACGCGGGAGCCGAGGCAGTCTATCGCGCTGACCTTTCCCAGTATCCGCGCAATGGCTGGTCCCTCTACGGCCTTTCCCTGAGCCTGGAAGCCCAGGGCAAGGCGGAGGAGGCAGCCGCGACACGCGAGCGCTTCGAGAAAATCTGGGGCCGGGCAGATGTCACCCTGGAGAGTTCGGTCCTCTAGGTCCTTATACTTGTGAGAGCGACCTTGCAGTGCGGGAGAGGCGAAACACCACCGCTGGAATGTACCTAGCGGTACATCTTCGCCATATCCCGGGCAAATTCCCGGCGTGACTTTTGCCACATGTAGAACATGTGGCCGCCCTCATAGTTCTGCAGCAGGATCGCGTTGGCGAGCCTGCTGCCACGCCTGAGCTGGTTTACCAGGTACTTGCTCTCGAAGTAGGGTGTCACCAGGTCGTAGACGCCGTGAACGATACTCAGCTTCATCTGCGGATTCATACCCAGACCGACTGCAAGGTCTTCCGTGGCGCCCACTGGAATGGGGTTCCCTGTTTTTTCGTCCCGCCACTGCCACCGGCTGTTGACGTCGTAGTTCAGCAGTTCGTAGTGGCATTCGGAATCCACGCCCAGGTTGTCACGCAGATGCTGGTTCGTGGCAGTGGTGTACAGGCGATTGAGCCCACCCAGGGTCGGGTCGACACCGCGAAAGGTGTCGCTACCGGGGAAGGGGTCTTCGGTCATGGTGCCGGCGTCGTACAGGCCGAGCACCTTCCCCTCATCCTGCAGCAACGTCCGCACAAAGGTGTCGATCGCGGGCATCCCGCTGTGGGTGTTGAGTCGTTCGGGGTTCAGTCCGATCCACTGCGCCAGCGAATCGACGAATTTTTTATCCAGCGGGGCATCCCCGTCGGCGGCGGCAACGACAGGCAGGTATTCCCCGAGGGCAAACTGTTCGGCCCGCAGCAGAAATGCCGCCAGGCTTTCACCCCTGCGACTGTTGCCGCAGCGGCCGTGGCGGCGCGCGGCCGCCGCGTAGGATGGCAGGCGAATAGCCGCCGCCAGGCTGTTGAAGCGACTGGCGAACAGGCTGTCCCATTCCATCGCGGGCGAGATCAGCATGGCACCGCTCAGGCCTATGCCGGCTTTTTCCTGCAGCATGCGCACCAGGCGCGCGCAGCGGTAGCCGCCGTAGCTCTCGCCGGCGATATAGATGGGTGAAGCCCAGCGCCCCTCGCGTGACAGGAAGGCGGCAATGAATTCGCACAGTGCGTCCAGGTCCTTGTTAGCGTCCCAGTAGAAGGTGTCCGGGGTGTTTTTTTCCTTGTTCTCGCCGGCACTTTCCTGGGGTACGGTCTTGCTCAAACCGGTGCCCACCGGGTCGACAAATACCAGGTCGGTGAACGCCAGCCAGCTCTCCTGGTTGTCGACAAGGCGTGCCGGCGCGGCGGGCAGGCTGCCTTCGGCGCCACACTCGACCCGCTTCGGTCCGACGGTACCGACATGCAGGTAGGCCGAGGCTGCTCCCGGACCGCCGTTGAAAACAAATGTCAGGGGGCGCTTGCCGCCGGCGCGACGCGGCTGGCGGTAGTAGGTATGAAAAACATCCGCCTTGCGGTTGTCGCCGTCTTTCAGCGAAAGCCAGGCGGCGGTGGCCTCGTAGTTGAAGTCCTTGCCGGAAAGCTTCAGTTTGCCGCGGGATTCGTAGCGTTTGTCTTCCGGGCGACTATTCGTCGTCATACCGGTCTTCCTCCATCAGTTCGTCCCCGGTGCGTTCGCCGGGGCCGCCGCTGGAGTCATCCACGTTATTCCCATCGTATTCCTCATCGCCCCCGTTGTCGTCGTTCTTCAGGGCAGCTGCCTTGAGGGTTTCCTTGGCGGCGTGAATGCCGATGTGGTAGACCGCGAAACCCGGCATGACAAACTGGTCCAGCGCCATTCCCAGAATGCGGCCCTTGTAGGGCGACACGATGTCGATCTGCTCGTTGCTTATGGGGTTGTTGACCGCTCCGAGTATGTCACCTTTCTTTACCTCGTCACCCAGTTCCATGCGGCTCAGCAGAATGCCCGAGGCATTGCTCCTGACCCAGGCGGAATCGTAAAAAGCGGGTTTGGGTTTATCCCAGATTCCCAGTTTTGAGTACATGCCGCTCTTTGCCAGCAGCGTATTGATGGTCTTCACGCCAACTTCAACCATCTCACGCTGCAGGCGCATCGGCTCGCCGGCCTCAAGGGTAACGGTGGGAATGCCCGCGCGCACGGCAGCAGCGCGCAATGACCGCTTGTTGCCACGGGAGTTCAGGACGGGAATATCACCGAACAATTCGACGAAATCAGCCACCCTGGGGTTACCCAAATCGGCGCGCAACTGGGGAATATTCGTCCGGTAGAAAGAGCCGGTGTGGAGATCCACCAGGTTGTCGCAGTGACGCACGACTTCGGTGAAGAATCCGTCCGCGATACGCGATGCGACATTGCCCCTGGGATTGCCGGGGAAGTAGCGATTCAGGTCGCGCCGGTCGGGCAGGTAGCGAGAGTTGCGACTGAAACCCAGCAAATTGACGATGGGGACGCCGATGATCATGCCATGCAGTTTGTGCGGGTCGATGTCGTACATCACGCGCCGGACCATCTCGATCCCGTTGAGTTCGTCACCGTGAACCGCGGCAGTGAGGCACAGGGTGGGTCCGTCACTGGCGCCGTTCACCACCAGAACAGGGGTATCCACCGCCATCCCGCTGGAGCTGTGGGAGGGTTTCCAGATCAGCCTGGTGGCGGTGGCGGGGGGTATGTCCACATCCATAATCCGCCGGGTGGTGTTGGGATGCCTGAGAATCTCCTCTGCACTCAACAGGAAGCGTACGGGCTCCCAGCTGGCTTGCTCGTTTGCAACTGACTTCGCCTCCTTTTGGATGGCGGCTTCTCCCACCGCTATCTGTGGCAGTACGGCGACAGTCGAGGGGGAATCGAAAACCTCCCGGAGGTCGATACTGGAGGCAACCGCAGGTGGTTCGGTGCTGGCAATAGACATCCCACTCGACGCCTGTGCTTCGATGGGGGCACTGTCGGGGTCACCGGGTGTCGCAACCGCGGGGTGCGCAAGTGTCGCCACCAACACTAGCGCGAGTGGTAATCTACCAAGCATATCGGTCACTGGGCTAAACACGTCACGACCATTGTCATTGGAGCGGATAAAAACTGCAATGAGGCGATGACGTATGTTGGCGCCCTATTTGTCGAAAAAGCCTGCCAATGTCCTTTCTCAGTAGCTAAGCTATTGAATATATTGGGAAAGGCGAGTCTGGGTGGGGTGCCTGGCCGGGCGATTAAGTGGATTATTTACGCCTGTCACAGGCGCTCTTTCAGGCAGCTTAGCCGCGAGAATGCGAGATTATGGTGTTCCGACCACAGCGGCGCGGCGCCGCCCCGGGGTGATCGCCGCCGCACGGGGCATCGGTCCACGCGGCGGCTGGCGGGCATGCTGGATTACTTTTTGGTGACGATAGACACCATGTAGTTGGTAGCAGCTTCCATCTGGGCGGCGGTGATACCTTTCTTGGCGTTCTCTGCGGCGTCGTGCAGGAAGCCGTCGTCGAGGTGCTGCGCGTGTACATCGGACCAGAGTATCTCGCCACGGTCTGTCCACTCCGACATGTCGTCGAGGACCGGGGCACCCATTTTGCCGCTGTCGTGGCAGCGCGAACACGACGCCTCGTAAACCTGACGACCTGCATCCATGTCGGCTTCGGCGCTGGCCGTGCCAGCTGTGGCAAGCAGACAAATCGCTGCCAGTGTCATCGAAGGTTTGTTCATAAGGTCTCTCCTTTCCAACTGAGTTGACGGTCAGGCAGAGTTTAGTCGATTTTTTCCGGCCTGTCCCATAGTCTGCGTGGCCGGCCGGAAAAGCTTGAACTAACAGGGGGATAGTCTAACCTGCCTAACGACAGGCCAATCCGGTAACACGCCATGAATGAAGATATCTCTCTATGGACCACGCTTCGCCAGGCCGAGGCGATTCGCGACGGCCGGATCACCAGCCGCGCATTACTGGAGCATCTGATCGAGCGCATCGAACGCATCAATCCCTCGCTCAACGCCATCGTCACGGTGGATTACGAGTCAGCCCGCGCTGCCGCGGATGCGGCGGATGCCGCCCTCGCCCGGGGAGATACCCCCGGCCCCCTTCACGGTGTGCCGATCACGGTAAAGGACGCGCTCGAAACTCGTGGCATTCGCTCCACCGGCGGTGCCACGGAGCTGCGCGACAATGTGCCGGCACGCGATGCGCCTGTGGTGCGCGCGGTGAGGGATGCCGGGGCAATTGTTATCGGAAAGACCAACCTGCCGCGCTGGTCCGGGGACCTGCAGAGCTTCAATGAGCTGTTCGGTACCACGGTGAACCCGTGGCATGCCGACCGGGTTCCCGGGGGCTCCTCGGGAGGTGCGGCGGCGGCCGTTGCTGCCGGGCTGTCATCTTTCGAGATCGGCACCGACATAGGCGGTTCGATCCGTGTACCCTCGTCCTACTGCGGCGTCTTCGGCCATAAACCGAGTTTCGGTATTGTCCCCAGTAGCGGGTATCTTGACCACGAGCGCGGCGGCACTACCGAGGCGGATATCAATGTCATCGGACCTATCGCCCGCTCGGCCGGCGACCTGGAACTGTTACTGAATATCCTGCTGCGCAAGGACGGGCCCCTGGTCGCAGAGCTCGCTCCCCCGCCTGAGGATGTGCGCACATTGCGAGTGGCGGCCTGGCTGGATGACCCCTTTTGCCCGGTCGATGCCGAGGTGGTCGAGGTGATGAGCGCAGCCGCTGATGCGCTTGAAAGGTCCGGGGTTGCAGTCGACAGGAGTGCGCGGCCGGACTTCGATGTATCCGAAGCGTCCTCCCTGGGGCTTTGGCTGGTGTTTGCAGCGTTGGCCCAGTCAATGCCACCGGAGATGAGCGCCGATACAACCCACCACGCCTGGCTCGATGCGCACACGGCAAGGGAAGCGATACGGGAAAAATGGGCCGAGTTTTTCACCCGGTTCGACGCGATCCTGATGCCGGTGACCATGGTGCCGCCGTTTGAACACTGTCAGTCCGGGGATCTGGCCAGCCGCACGCTGCCCTGCAATGGCGCCACGCGCCCCTATCTCGATCTCGTCTCGTGGACCGTCCTGGTCGGGATGGCGTACCTGCCGGTTACGGTGCCCCCGATAGGCGCCGGTAAATCGGGGTTGCCGACCGGTATCCAGGTGGTGGGCCCCTATGGCGCCGATTACCGGACGATACGCCTGGCGGGGTATATTGCGGAATTGTGCGGCGGCTACCAGCCGCCGCCCCTGGCCACTGCCTGAAGTGGGAGGACTATATCCACGTTGGACGTTTGGCAGAAGGCTGTAAACAGCCGAGGAAGATGACATGACCGGAAAAATGACTGACCTGGTGGTCGCGGGCCAGCTCGCGGCCAGGGCTGCCGGCCGCCGCATCCGTGCGGAAATCGAGCCCCCGCCCGACCTGGACAGGTTCTCCCGCGCGATGGAACAGGTGCTGGCCAAGGCCCCCGAGGGCATTGTTCGCGACTATTGCTGGGTCTACATACCCGCTACCCGCCCGCCCTGGGTCGATGCGAATATGGCCGTGGACGAAGGGGACGAGCTGAGCTATTTCGCCGAGGGACGCGTTTACGTCAGTCCGGCCCTGGATATCTATGTGACACCCTCGCTGCAGTTGTGGTGCAAGATCGGCGATCGGGGCGAGGTCTTTCGCGGCACCCGCAGCAGCCACAGCTTTCGTGCACCGGGGTCCGGGCCAGTAAGCTTCGGCAATTACTTTCCCAACGACTGGGCAGACCCGCAGGGCGCCCGCAAGGAAAGCGATGATGTCTATGGCCAGGTCAGTGGTGAGCTGCTGGTTCTGGTGATTCGCTGGCACGGTGCAGCACGTGACGGCCTGCGCGCCCTTGGCGCAGCGGGTGACCCCACCGGGCTGCTGCGCCAGGAGCTGGAGCGGATCGAGCAGGGCAATACCACCCCCGAGGGCTGGCACTATCTGTGGCATCTGGGGCCTGCAGAGATTTACCGTAAGCAACACGCGGCCAATGGTGATGCCTGTATCGCCTGCATGACCCACGGTGATGTGGGTATTCTGCAAAGAGATGTCGATCTGCCACTGGAAGCGTCCACCGAGATCAGTTGGGCCTGGTGTGTGCAGCAACTGCCCTCCACCCTGCGAGAGGATACCCTGCCGAGCCATGATTACATGAGTATCGCGGTAGAGTTCGATAACGGCAGGGATATCACCTATTACTGGAGCAGTAACCTGCCTGTGGGTACCGGTTACGACTGTCCCCTGCCGAACTGGGCCGGCAAGGAGTTTCATGTGGTCGTGCGCAGTGGCGAAACCGGCCTGGGCCGGTGGCACAACGAGCGTCGCAACCTGTACAACGATTATTTGAGCTATATGGGCAGCCCCCCCACCAGGGTTGTCCGTGTCTGGCTGATAGCAAACAGCATATTCCAGCGCGGAAGAGGAGTCTGTGACTATGCCGATATCCGACTCCAGTCCGGTGGAAAAGAGGTGCGCGTGCTCTAGCGAAACCAGGGTGCGCACCAGCCGTCCTCACCGTAAGTCATCAGCAAGGAGAACGACCTATGTCAACCCCAGGTGATTCAGACGAGCTGCCCCAGGGTGTCCGGCTTACGGCGATCGATGAGGCCTTTCGCCAGGATCCCTATCCGATCCTGGAAGCTCTGCGCGAGCAGGCACCGGTGCTGGAGGACAGGGAGCTCGGTCGTTTCGTCTGTACCCGGCACGATGATGTAAAGGCCCTGCTGCACGACAAGGCGTTCTACACCGACCCGAGGAAGGCCAACCCCGGTACCTTTTCCAGGGAGGTCATCGGCAGGACCCTGGGTGCGGGTGACAACCCCTCGATGCTGCTGATGGACGAGCCGGAACACCGCCGCCTGCGCTCCCTGGTCAGCGCGCCATTCAAGCCCCACGCGATAGAACGCTGGCGCCCCCATATCCGGGACATCGTCGAGGCGACGCTGGACAGGATTGAAGGGGATGAATTTGACCTTATCGGGCAGTTTGCCGGGCCCGTTCCCACGGTGGTTATAGCCGAAATGCTCGGGGTCGACCCGGACCGGCACGAGCAGTTCAAGCAGTGGTCCGACCTGATGGTCCAGGTCGGGTTCAATCCCTTCCCCACCGAGGAGCAGAGCAGGGTCGGCGAGGAGGCCGGGTTGGCCCTGGACAATTACCTGTTGGAACTGATTGCGGCCCGTACGGATACGCCCGGCGAGGACCTGCTCGGTGACATGCTGCGGGCCGAAGTGGAGGGCGAAAAGCTCACCCCGGTGGAGATTGTCGCCCAGTGTCGGCTGCTACTTATTGCCGGCAATGTCACGACTACCGACCTGATTGGCAATGGTGTGAAAGCGTTACTGGAACACCCTGAGCAGTTGCACAAACTGCGCGAAAAACCCGAACTGATCGGCAACGCGGTAGAGGAAATGCTCCGGTACGATTCACCGGTGACCAATTCCGGCCGCATACCCGACCGGGATATCAGTATCGGCGGCTGTCCGGTGGCCGCAGGCTCGTCCCTGTCCACTTCGCTGGCCGCGGCGAACCGGGATCCGGCGGTCTACCCGGACCCGGATACTTTCGATATCGAACGGGAGGATACTCACCACCAGTCCTTTGGCGGCGGCCGCCACCTGTGCCTGGGGGCGCACCTGGCCAGGATAGAGGCACAGGAGGCGATTCTGGGCTTATTGCGTCGCTATCCCGCGCTGGAGCAGAGCGACAGGGGGTTTGTGTATCACGCCATACCCAGCTTCCGGGGGATGAGTGAGTTCTGGGTGAGGGGTGGCGAGGCCGGCAGGGCTTCACCCGCGCAGTGAGCTCGCGCAGGTAGCTCAGCAGGGCTATTCCTCTAGCATATTGCTCCTGCGGCGGCTCAGGACCAGTCCCGCGACACCGGCAAGCAGCAGGGCCGGAACACCGGGGATCGGTACGTTGCCATTGTCCTCGGCCAGGGTTCGCAGCTGCACCAGTGGCAATGGGTCAGGACAGCCCGGGTTCTGGGCGCCGGAACAGGACATTATTGGCGTGGTGAGTTTGCCGCCCACGTTGACGAATGCTGCTCGAAGGTCGTCACCCAAAAATCGGTTACCTTGTCTCAGGTACTTATCGCTCATTTTGATCTCAAAAACCCAGCGCAAGTCGCTGAGCTCAGTTGTCGTGGCGAACCCTCTGGTGTCACCGAGAAATTCCGTGCAAACCGATCCGGCAATGTCACCGGGTTCGCAGCCAACTGAATCCCCCGTGCCTATCTGGTAAGAGGTCAGTGTGCGCCATTGATCTACCCCACCGGGGGCTTCTTTCAGGGAAACGGAACCGAGTATATAGCTGCCGTCCCAGTTCCAGTCGATAGCTTTCAGAAATGAAGGTTCGCTACCGCCCTCAAACCCGCTGAAATCTGCGAGGTAAGTCATGGTATAGCGATCTTCTGTGATTTCCCCCGTTAGCGTAAACACTGCGCCCTGAAAATACAGGGTATCGGAGCCTATCGGCGTGCCGTGAGACAAGGGTATAGAGGTGAAAATAGTCGCTATAGAGACTGCGATTGCATGCCTGATTTGTGTGAGTTTCATAATTTCGTCGCCCAACTTTTGGTATTGTGTGTCCAGCTTGTCCCGAAAAATTACAGACGGCCATTTTCTGTCATTGGCCCACCTGTATGCCCCAAGTTCCCCGGATAACGGCGATTCTCGCGCATTTTCCGGCAATACCAGGGATTGTGCACAAATCGGGCCAGATAATTCTATCGATGACGATGCCGGGTACCCCGCTTATGACATTGAGAACTGGGTCACGGATGGCCCCGGGAAAACAGCTATGTCAGGGGCCTTGCTGAACCTGGCATTGCGCTCACTCGAACTGTTTGTAAGAAAAGCTGACAAAAATCAGAGCTCGGCATGAATTGCCCCCAAAAGCCTGTGACGCCCATCACACGATAAGAAAACAAGAAGCCAGAAGAAGGTGGCTTTCCTTTTGTGATATCGGATTGATGCAGGAAATGCGTAAAAATTCCTGACATGGCACGGGCGTCACCTGGTTGGTTTACTTCCTCACTCCCGGACCATAGAATCGCTCAATTCCTGTCCCCCTCTCAAGATCACGGCATGGCTGAAGGTTTTAACAGTCCCATTTCCCACCTGGCGGAGACCAGGGGTCACACGCGCAGCCGGCTTACTTTCACCCAATACGCCCTGAAACAGCCACAGCATTTCCTTGTAACAGGCTTTGCGGCTGCTTTGCGCTTCAACCAACAGCTTTTCCTGGCCGGATATCGAATCGATAGCATGGATCTGGCGAGACTTACGGTCGGCCTGTTCCTCCCGTGGATAGCTGGCTTTATCTGGCTGCGAGCGGCGGAAAACCGACTCGGTCGGGGGAATCCGGCAAACGTCTTCAGGCAACTGGGTTATGGTTTTTTTCTCGGTTATGCCGGGGTTCAGGGCCTGGTGCTCTTGAGCGCCTATCTAGCGGGGCCCGTGGTTTTCTGGCCGATCTCGAGCGTGATCGTGTTTCTCGCGATCCTGGGGGCCTGGCTGAATCGCAGGTCGGTAACCACACAAGCTGACGCGACTACCATCACACAGACGTGGCATATAATGCCTTTGTCGTCCAAAGTGCTGTTCTTCACGCTGCTATTACTCATCGGCGTACACCTGTGGCTGAGTGCGCTCGAGATATTCAACCGCCCGGTCTACCCGTGGGATGCGTGGCTGCTATGGCTCTACCGCGCCAAGGCCTGGTACTTCAGCGGTACGGTCTATGAGCTTGCGCCCGCATCCGAGTGGCTGCGCGATGTTGCTAGCAGCCCCTACACGGTCGATGCATACCGCTATCCCACATTCGCCTCGATCATCCCGTTCTGGGCGGCCCTGAGCCTGGGTCACTGGAGTGAGACACTGGTCAACACCCCGGTACTGCTGTGTGGAACTGCACTGGGCTTGGCACTTTTCGGCCAGTGCCGGGAAATTGGCCTGGGCCCGGTTCCATCTCTGGCCGCCGCCTATTTTCTGTTATCACTTCCTTTGCTCGGCACTCACCTTTCCCTGGCGGGTTATGCCGATATATGGATGGCCGGCTTTGCCGGACTGGGGTTCGTGAGCCTGTTGCGTGGCAGTATCCAGCATAGCGCCTTTGCAGTAGTGCTGGGCCTGCTGATGATAGCTATCGGCGTCGCAGTCAAGAATGAAGGCATGGTGTGGTTGTATACCGCACTGGCCTTTATGGTGTTATGGGTTGTAACCTGGCGCACTGTTATCACAATCATTACTCTTGCACTCATCCTGGCTTGTCTCGCCTGGCTGACCGGGACGACCAGCTTGGATCTACCCGGGTTGGGACGGCTGGGTTTTGAGGACGAGCGTATTTATATACCACTGGTCGGCAGTTACGCTCTACAGTATTACCCGGTATGGAGTGCATACCTTGCCGCCTTCCTGCGACACGACAGTTGGAACCTGCTCTGGTACCTCGTTATAGCAATTACGTCTGGCTTCCCCCTTTATCAAGCCAGCGTCAACTCGCAAGGCAGTGCTGTTATTTATCGGTCTTTTCGCTGCCAGCCAGTTGGCCATCTTCGCCATAACGGAACAGGGACTCTGGGCCGTGATATTCACCGCGATCAACCGTCTGCCCCTGCATTTTGCCCCTGCACTGGTGTTTACAGTAGTCCTGGCCCTGATAGGAACAGTGACTCAGCAGCCGGGGAGCAGGGAAGCGCACTCGACAGATCCTGCGACCACTCCCGGGTTCAGGGCGACCTTTCCAGCAGTTATGGCGGCGCTCGCATTAATACTCGGACTCGCGATTACACTGGCGGCCCATGTTAATAATACTGCAGCAGGAACGAGGGTTTTCACCGGGGATTCTATGCGAGTCGTCTTGGGTGCTGGGCGGAAAACCGAAGATCTGCTTGAGATCTCCGAGTACAAGAACGGCGCCGCAATTGTATCCACAGGCTCCATAGTCCTGGATGCCGACCAGTTCGACATGCTCGAACTCCAGGTATACAACGACAATAGTAATCTCGCCCCCAGATTTTTCTGGCGTACGGCAAGTCTGCCGGATTTACAGATGGTCCCGCTTTACCGTGAGCAAAGGTACCTGCTACTGGACAATCTGCCTGACTGGAGTGGGCGTGTTACCGAGGCAGGTATCGCCTTTTTTGGTGATGAAGAGAATCATGCAGGAGTAGCAAAACTCACATTCTCATCGAAAACATTTAAGTCCTCAGTGCAGAAAATACTGGATGACTGGACCGCCGTGCTACCCTGGACAATAAAATCCACCGACTATTCCCTTTTGGGTCCAGAGACGCAGCAGGTTCGCCTTGCCACGCTCGCCGTCGTATGGCTGCTAATGGCCCTGTTGCTGGGCTATGTTTTCTCGCGCGGTGCGAAACCGACGCCATCTGCCCTGACCACCCTGCTTTTAATCGCCTGGGTACTGCCGGATGCGATATGGCTCAACAACCGTATCGGGCGCCTGGAGAATACTTTTCGACTGGCTGGTGAGGCAGGGAAGGTTGCGCATATCGACGTTGGCATCGACAAGGCAATAGCTGGTCTCGTTGCCTCCGGCAAAAATCAACTGGATCAGTTCCCCCGAGCCAGGGTACTGGTCGTGGCCGAGTCAGAAAGAAACCAGCTCGAGGCGCTGCGGGCAAAGTACCACTTGTTGCCCCATGCCGCTGTCGTCACGGACCTGCAAACCGCCAAAGCCGCATTGGACCGCGCAGACGCACTGCTCTTCATCCCCGATAGCGGCCAAGTGGAAAGCCGTGCAAAAGCCGGCCTGTCTCCTGCCGATATAGCACGTCAACAGGCTGGGCCGGGATCTATCTGAGATCGCCGGTTCGTCGCATGCCTCCTTGCTCCAATCGGGGTATAACCCCAGCTCAATAAATACGCGACAGGACAAATGAAGGATAAGCTATGCGCCCTGCATATCGGAAAATACTTCCCGCCCTATGCGGGGGGTATGGAGACGTTCCTGCGGGATCTTATGGCGTCAATGGCACGCCGTGGAGTCAGGAGCGGCGCGCTGGTTCACCGGTCCGACCTAAGCCTCTTCAGTACTGAAGAGAGCTTTCGGGTAGAACAGGAGAGAACTGCCCGTCACCCGGGCCGCCGTGTGGCTGCGACTGCTGTTCACGCCCATCAGCCCTGCCTTTCCCTTGCTGTTGCACCGAATGATCAAACGTCACTCACCCGATATTCTCCATTTTCACATGCCCAATGTGTCGGCATTCTGGGCACTGCTTCTACCATCGGCCCGACGCCTGCCCTGGGTTATCCATTGGCATTCAGATGTTCCTGTTTCCAGTCACAAGCTTGGATTGCGGCTTTTCTATCAACTGTACAAACCGTTTGAGCAAGCCATGCTCGAGCAAGCTGATACCGTCATCGCCACTTCCCCACCCTATCTGGAAAGCAGCGAGCCGTTAGCCAGCTTTCGCTATAAATGCGCCGTTGTACCACTTGGCCTTGATCCGAAAAACCTACCCGTCGGAGTTTGCACTGATGCCCAAGAATGGCGACCATCGGCTTCGCGTGCTCGCAATCGGGCGGCTGACTTACTACAAGGGTTTCGAGTACCTGATCAGGGCAGCATCGATGACAGAGGATGCCGTGTTCCACCTGGTCGGTTCAGGCGAGCTGGAAAATTCCCTTAAGCGACTCGCCGCTGAACTGGGCGTTCTCGATCGGGTAACATTTCACGGCAAGGTTGCCTGCCGAGCAGCTTGCCGAACAATACGCCCGCTGCGACTGCGTGTGTTTACCCTCCATCGAGCGAACCGAGGCATTCGGACTTGTTCTTCTGGAAGCCATGTATTTTGGCAAGGCGACAGTCATTAGCGACGTGCCTGGTTCCGGCATGGGCTGGGTCGTGGATGACGGCATAACAGGACTGAAGGTTCCCTTAGCGAACGCCTGGCGCGCTGGCCGCGGCATTTCGACAGTTGCAAGGCAATCGTGATACCCTTGCGCGCCTTGGAATCAGCGGTCGGCGCAAATTCGACCGCCAATTTCATATTTGTCAATCCAGCGATGCCATCGCTGAGGTTTACACTGAATTGCTTCACGCTAAATGATTGCCGGCAATGGGTGATACGATGTCAAAGCGCGCGGTGGACGGCCGATTTACTCTGCCCGCCACGACTATTGTCATGCCCGCCTTCAACGAGGGCCAGGTTATCGGTTCCGTAATCAGGGAAATTCATGACATATGTGATCTGCCCATCCTGGTAGTAGATGATGCGAGCACGGACGATACCGTGGCCAGGGCAGAGGCAGCGGGCGCCACGGTAATAAGCTTGCCGGTGCAACTGGGCGCCTGGGGAGCTACTCAGACGGGTTTGCGTTATGCGCTGCGTCATCATTTTGAATTTGTCATATCGATGGACGCAGACGGCCAGCACGAGGCCAGATGCCTGCTTGAGTTGGCGCAGCCGGTACTGCGGGGGGAGGCCGATGTCTGTATAGGTGCGTGCACCAGCCGTGGATCGCCGATGCGCAAATTTGCCTGGATTTTGATGAAAAAGGTATCGGGCCTTATCCCTGGAGGACATTACATCGGGATTGAGAGTATACAACCGCAGGGCCATCATCGAGACTCGCAGGGTGGCGTGCCACGCTCCTGGAGTATCAGGATATCGGTGTGTTGCTGTTACTTCAGTCGCGTGGACTCAGGATCACTGATGTGGAGGTGGGTATGAGGCCGCGACTGAACGGTCCGTCTCGCGTATTTCGGTCATGGTTACTGGTAGCCTACTATATGTGCCACACGCTGTTGCTTGGTCTGACGAAACGCAATCGGATGCGCACGTTCATTATGAGCGCTCAGGGCGGCTAATAGTATGATGAGTAAACCTTGATATGGTGTCACTGGTAACAGGAGTAATAGGCGTCGGCATTGCCGTGCTGATCATCGTCCTAATCCGTAAAGACAGGCTGCATGCGCATCATGGTTTAGGGTGGATTCTGGTTGCACTGGGTTTTGCGCTACTAGGATTATTTCCTGGAATAATCGACCGGCTCGCACAGAATATCGGTATTGGATATCCGCCGATACTGGCGTTGACTTTGGGCATCTCCTTGCTGGTCATCAAGATATTATTGATGGATATAGAACGATCAAAAATTGAGATGCGCAATCAGCGTTTGATTCAACGAGTGGCGATGCTTGAGGCCGACTTAAAAAACGTGAAGTCAGGCATACAAAAGACGGATAAGGCCCCGCCTACTTCTTGAAGGAGCTGACGCTAATTGCTGGCTAAACTCACTAAATAGGGCGGCTTGGTTATGATGCGGGGGGCTCAACAGGTCAGATCACACCGGTGTTTCAGCGACAAAATTGTAGCTCTCCCGTAGCTAGCGATTTTTGAATCTGAAGTTCCCAGTCGTTGATTGCCGCCCAAAATTGACCCACCGGGGGTGCGGACAAAATCTTGGACTACTTTGGAGGTAGTCCATGTACTCATACGAAGAACGCCTTCGGGCGGTGAAGCTGTATTTGACGCTTGGAAAGCGTTGCAAGGCGACGATTCATCAGTTGGGTTACCCGACTAAGAATGCCTTGAAGGCATGGCATGACGAATTCGAAAGGCGTGGTGATCTGCAGGCCGGGTACGCTCGCTCAAAGCCGAAGTACTCGGACGAGCAAAGGAACGTGGCGGTTGAGCATTGGGTAAATCATGGGCGCTGCTTCGCCTTCACCCTGAAGGCGTTGGGCTACCCCTGTCGACAAAAGCTTACCGCATGGGTCCGCGAGCAATATCCGGAAGCCAGGAAATACGTCACTGGCAAGGTAGGCAGACCAGCTGCCTCATTGTCCTCCAAGCGTGCCGCAGTCTACGAGTTGTGTACACGCACAGGCAGTGCACAAGAGGTTGCAGGCAAGCTGGACGTTGACCGAGTGACGCTGTACAACTGGAAGAACCAGTTACTTGGCCGAGAGGCTCCAGCATCAATGAAACGCGAAAAACCCTCACCAGCAGCGGCGGATAGGCAGGAACTGGAGCGGCAAGTCGAAAAGCTACGGCGCGACATCCGCAATCTGCAGCTTGAACACGACCTTCTCAAGAAGGCCAATGACCTTCTAAAAAAGGACCTGGGCGTCGACCTGCAGCTCCTAAGCAACCGGGAGAAGACGATGCTGGTTGACGCCCTGAAAGAAGAATATGGCTTAACGGTGCTTCTTGACAGGCTCGGCTTGGCACGGAGCTCTTACTTTTATCATCGGTCGCCGATGCGGGTTGCCGACAAGTATGCGGAAGTCCGTTGCACCATAACCGAGATATTCGAAAGCAGTTACCGGTCCTACGGTTATCGTCGAATTCAGGCTTCGTTGACCAGACAACAGGTGTTCGTCTCGGAGAAGGTCGTGCAGCGCCTCATGAAACAAGAAAGCCTTCACGCGGCAAGGCCGAAGCGGCGCACATATCGTTCTTATATCGGAGAAATAAGTCCTGCTCCAGAGAACATCATCAATCGCGATTTTCATGCCGCAGCACCCAACGAGAAGTGGCTTACGGACATCTCGGAATTCCAGATACCAGCCGGGAAGGTTTATCTGTCGCCTATGATCGACTGTTTCGATGGCATGGTCGTAAGCTGGTCGATTGGCACCAGCCCCGATGCAAAGCTTGTGAATACCATGCTAGATGCGGCCATTGAGACCGTGGCCGAGGGCGCTGAGAAGCCTATCGTCCATTCTGATCGGGGCGGACACTACCGATGGCCTGGGTGGCTGTCCCGTGTTGCAAAGGCGAGTCTGATCCGATCCATGTCGCGCAAAGCATGCTCGCCAGACAATGCGGCCTGCGAAGGGTTCTTCGGAAGGCTAAAGACCGAGATGTTCTATCCGAGGGACTGGCGTTCTACGACTATCGCGCAGTTCATCGAAGAGCTTGATGCCTACATTCGCTGGTACAACGAAAAACGGATCAAGATCTCCCTTGGTTATCTCAGTCCCATCGAGTACCGTGAAGGCTTGGGGTTAGTGACGTAAATCAGTCCAAGAAATTGGCCGCATCCCCCTGGGTCATTTTGAAGTGCAAATCAACGTGTAGATATTGAAGAGTGGGAGACCGCCCCGTCAAGGAGTATTTACCGATAATCGAACTGACGGCGGACCCCGTCCAGAATCTCAGAAATCTCCCGCTCTATGTGTGCCGGTGCGTCACTCTTTCCAGTAATCGTGCGCTTCGGGTCGATCATTTTTGCAAATGCACGCAATTGCGATCTTACGAGGGGTAATTCCAGCCATTTGCGCAGCTTTTTTGCCTCCCTTTTTGGTGATTTTATGGTGTCTTCGAACTTGATCTGGAGCTTCCGTCTATCATCAATCATGTCCAAGTGAGCGTTGATCAGATCAAGCTGGTGGAGAGTGGTATATGCCATGTGATGAAATGATGAGTCCTCCAGAATGGGGATACTGGGTCGACCCAGGAAATCATAGGCAGCGGGCAATGTAATCCGCCCTATGTGGTTGTCCAGTCGCGCTGTCATATGCGTTCGCCTCAGGCAGGTGGCGAGCGGGTCGCGCACAAAGTGGACGTATCTGGCACGCGGAAACGCGGCGGAGATTTCTGTCAATATAAACGCAGACTCTGGCAGCTTGATGCCCCAGGTGCTATCGGGACGAATCCTACCTAGCACAAATCTAGCAATGTTTCTCAAATCCTCGGCAGTGTGATGTTTCTGCCAATTCGCCGCGCAAGCGTATTTCTCGATGAGTGTCTTGTAAAATGGAATCGCGAATTCAACCGAGTCCCCGGAATCATTGACTTGGTTACCGAGGACAACGCCTGTGGCCTGCGCCATAAAACTGACGATGCGTGAACCGGATCCACCCCTCGATAAAAATATGACGGGTGCATCCAGCTGATCGTCTGACACTTGTCTTTCAGGCTCACCCAGTTGACTGGAGTAACTCGGGGCAGCCCCGTGCCACTTGTAAGATTGGTAGTCTTCGCAAACGGCGTAGTCTGCCTGGTAGGTCAGCCGTTCCCGATCCCGAATTTTCTCCGAGTGATCACGATGTTGAATCAGCGCACCATGTTTGTTGGCATATTTGTGGATCGTTGGCGCATTGATAATGTAGTTTTTCTGTCCCTTCGCCCTCTGCTGCTTGATCAGGTCCTCGCCAAGGAAGTGTATGCCGGGAAGCATGGCATCAAATACCGGCAAATTTGACCGCCTGAACACTAAAAGCTGCTCATCCAGCTTGTCCACCTCCTTGAAGGGTGATGGCTCAGTTTCAAAGGTATTTTTGTGCTGGTGAGGATCGCTCCAATGGCCCTCAGAGCGATGTCCTGTGCGCCAGCCGACACTGCCGGCCATGCCCCAGTCGGGGTCCTCTGCCTCAAGCGCCGCTAGGCTTCTCTCGAACCTTGACTGCCAGTTTCGTGGCAGCAATACGTCTTCATGGACAACGACAATCAACTCGTGAGTGGCGCTTTCCAGTCCTGCGATAATGGCTTTGCTGAGGTTGTCATAATACAGATTGGCAATGTTATCGACAGCGACGACTTGGTTTAATGTGTTGTCCACACACTCTGACTTGCTGAAATTGTGGAGATATTCATTGCTGTAGATGATAACCACAAAGCTAATCGGCCGGGTGGGGGCAGGGAGCGATTCGGTAATCTCGGGATAGGTCCTGGGCATAGTAGTTAGAAATTGTTTAGAGTGGCGGGATTTTATTGCCCCGCTCCACATAGGGTCGACGGTAAGATCGGACTCGGTAATCTGCGAGGGAGCAGCATAGCAGAAATCGTTTTGGCATGATGCGCAGCATCCGGGTCCCTCGTGATAGCTGCGGCGCGTAGAAATCGATGAAATTCAGAACGTTGACGGTATGATAATCTATACTGCGCGGAGGCAAGTAGTCAGTGGAGCAATCTGAATGCGAATCATCATCAGGATAAAGACATTATTCCTTGCGAGTCTCGGGGGCAATTACCGATGCTGTCTGCCCATTTTTGGTCTTTTCAAGCAACTCTATCCGGATTTGGTCTGCTCTCGGACCGATATCTGCATTGAGGGGTATCCCCGTTCCGGAAACACTTACTTCGTAGAGGCCTTCGAGCATTGGAACCCACGCTCAAAAGTAGCCCACCACTCACATCATGCTTGTAACGTAAAACGAGCCATCAAAGACGGACTCCCGGCAGTGATACGGCTACGCAAGCCGGAAAGCGCGGCGGCCTCGGTGATCGTGTGGGATGGCCTCCTGCTACATGGTGTCCCGCTCATGGCCTATGCTGCCTTCTACTCCACGCTTTGGCGTTATCGAGAAAATCTCCCGGTTCTCAATTTCGATTACGCCGTCAACCACCCAGAGGTCTGTATCAACCGTCGTTTTGGTACCGGCTTCAGCGCACCGAAGATCAGCGAAGATGATGACCACGCTATTCGTCAATACTGCATGAGCTTGATGCGCGCCACAAACGCGGGCCGTTGAATTCATCATTACCGAACGATGAGAAAGCAGTGACCAAGCGAAAGGTGAAGGAAGACCTGAGGCAGAACCCGTTGTTCACTACTGCTTGGAAATGGTGGGAGAGGTTTCATCAACTCGCTATTGAAGAAACAGCAATCTGGACAGCTGAACCGACATGACCGGCCAGAATTCCGCGTTTATCTTGTTGGCGACATATAACGGCGAGCAGTTCGTTCGAGACCAGATCGCGAGTATCCAAAAACAAACACACGCCGATTGGCGCCTGTTGATCGCCGATGATGGTTCCACCGACTCGACCGTGAATATTCTTGAGGCTCTTCAGCGAGAGGATGACCGGATCGAGTTATTGCCTGCCTCTGTCGCGCCTGCTGCCGGTCCGTGCGAGACTTTCAACAGGCTGCTACTCGTTGCCAGGGAGAGGGACGCCCGGCTGTGTGTCATAGCGGACCAGGACGATATCTGGTTTCCATGGAAGCTGGCACGATTGCTCCAGGCTTTTCCACAGAATGGCATGGAACCGAGCCCCCTGCTATTGCATTCCGATCTTCAGTTGATTGACTCAGCGGGAGGTGTTATCTCGGCGTCATTTATTGATCGCCGGGGTTTTCAAGCAGCTCCGGCAAAGCCCCTTAACCAGCTGTTGACCCTTAATTTTGTCACGGGGTGTAGTGCCTGTATTAATCGGCGACTGCTGCATTTGTCAACACCGATCCCCCCGCCAGCGATGATGCACGATTGGTGGCTCGCGCTGGTTGCGGCGGCAACCGGTGAAATACGCTATATCCCGGAAGCTCTCATGGCTTACCGCCAACATGGGCAAAATGCCATTGGCGCATCCGGGGAACTCACGGCACTCAAAAACGTGGCTGGATGGAAAGTATCCTGGGAGGTTGGGCAGAAAGAGTTGATGTACACGTTTGTACAGGCAGAGGCACTGCGAGAGAGGTTAACTGAGCGCCAGTGCCTATCGAAAGACGCTGGTGAACTACTGGACCAATATCTACAAATATCCCACTGCCCCGCAGTTCGGCGCTTGCAAAGGGTAGGGCAGCTCAACCTCCGTGAGGGCAAATGGCTGCTGAAATTGGTGTTGTATCTGCGTTTGATGTTTGTATCTGCCAGTTGAAGGGCTAGCGCCTCGACCGGAAAAAATCACCTAGTGCCAGGATTACGTTCACCGGCGCGCGAAAGTCGAGAGTGAGGATGCCTATTAAGCCTATTCCGAGAAGACGGGAAACGATAACCGAAGGCAACATCGACGGATGGTGACGGTACGTGTACTTGAACGCACTCAAGGCTGCCTGGCGGGTTTTCAGGTCTCTAACGCCATCAATGGATGAACTACCTCCTTCATCATGAAATACGGTCGCTGATCTACACCAGTCCTGGAACTCGCTTTTTCCCAGGTTCCGGGCCAGTTCCAATTCTTCGAAATAGAGATAAAAGCTTTCGTCCAAGCCGCCGATTCGCTCAATGAAATTGGTGTCGAGAAATATCGCAGCGCCATAAATGTAATCTATCCTGGGGGTCGGTTTAGCGATTACGTTAGTGGCATCCATATGCCTATAGCGACGAAATGAGAACCCGAAAGTGGGAAAATATCTGCAACCGCCCGCACATTCCAGCTTGTTTGTCCTTGAGGAGATAACCGTTGGGCCCCATATCTTGACTCGCCTATCGGCGGTGGCCGATCTAACGAGCTGAACCATGCTGTCAGGAGCCACAGTCAAGTCGTTATTCAACAGCCAGTAGTAATCAGGGAGATAATTTTCCTGGCAGTAACGAATGCCTCGATTCATGCCCGCCGAGTAGCCCAGATTTGTCGGGTTCCTGAGTAGTTCGAGGTCTTCATATTCGAGTTTGGCCAGGCCGCACTCAAGTTCTTCCTGGGCTTTAGGGGAAGAACCGTTGTCAACGACCAGAATTGGCCCCTCAAGACTTGCATCGTGAGCATAGGCGGCAATAACTGAATGTACACACGCAAGAGATCTTGTCGGATTTTCCCAGGAGAGAATTATTGTCGAGACTGATGCCAAGAAGATGGGTCTCCGATACTCAGCAATAGACTGAAGAGTATAAGGGCTGGAGCGCATGAATGGTATTTGCACAGCGTGTCGACAATGAATCTGAGATTGTTTAACTCAACTACGATGTGTATACTTGAGATCCGATACACTACCCAAATCCCACTATGAGGCTGCTGCTGGAATGCTCAAATAAAGTGGATATGTTCTAGGGATTGAGCAAAACCTAACGTGACCGGTTTGGCGCACAGATTTGCCTCAGCAAAAGAGTTTTTCCGCAGGGCTAGCGATTACTGGAAAATTTATGGCACCAGGCAGTTTCTGATCCTTGCCTATCAATACTTAAGAGGTCGGGTAGGTAAATTTGAGACTAATCTCGATGCGATCGCTGAACTACTGGAAAGCCCTCGGGTAAACAACCTAGCCACGCCCTCGCGCGCGTTATACAGTCAGCCGTTTGTCGCTATTATCGGCGAGCTTTCCCTCCCGCAGTGCAAGAAATACCGCGTGCTTCAAAAAATGGAAGTGTTGACAAATGCGGGGATTAGTAATGACTACTCGTCGTGGCAGGACGGCCGCCGAGCAATGGAGCTACTCCAGTTTGCTACAGCGGTTATCTTTTACCGTGTTCCGTCGGGTGATCTCTATGCGCGCTATGTGAAAGAAGCCCTCCGACTCGGCGTCACCACCCTCTACGACATCGATGATCCCGTCTTCTCTCGATCGGTGTACGCGAAGAATAGAAACCTTGACTTTCTAACGAAAGCAGAGAAATCGAACTTGATAAATGGCACCTCGCTCTTCCAGCAAGCCATGCAGCAGTCCGATTACCTGGTGGGAAGTACACCTCGAATCTGCAGTCTGATGGAGGCGGAGAGTGGCAAAGAAGCCTACCTCTGGCGGAATCTGCTGGATGTCGAAAGCACACGGGCTTGCGTACAGGCTTTGCGCTCCGCACGAATGTCAGATACTAGGCTTGTGCTGGGCTATGCCTCTGGTTCGCGCGCGCATGAAGCAGACTTCAGAACCATAGCGCCTGTGCTCGTTGATATTTTACGAAAATATGATGAGCTGCAACTTCGATTAATCGGTCACCTCGAGTTGCCCCCGGAATTGGTGCCTTTCAAACAACGCATTATAAAAAGTGAATTCACTGACTACCTCGGCTACATGGAGCAGTTGTCTTCGGTACATATAAATTTGGTGCCGTTATTGCTTGATGACTTCAACGACTCCAAGAGCGCGATTCGGTACATGGAAGCCAGTGCATTGGGAATTCCTTCGATCGTTTCGTCCGTAGGAGATTTCCAGAATATTATCGAAAACGGGGTCAATGGGTATCTTGCCGCTGAACAGATAGACTGGAAAGAATTTATCTCCCTTCTTTGTGACGAGACAGCAACTCGGGATCGGATCGGAAGTGCCGCGAGAGACACGGTCTTATCTGAGCTTACCACCATGGACGAGCAGTACCTTGGCCACATCGACCCTCCGTTGATGGAATTGCTTCGTGGAATCTGACTGCCGCACCCTGCTTCTGGTAAACGTACACTTTTCGCCGAACTCATTTGGCGGCGCAACAGTCGTTGCCGAGAACATGGCGGAAGAACTGGCCACCAGGCATGGTTGGCGTATTGTCGTTATTACCACGCACCAAAGTCGATCTGCTTTGCCGTATTCCTTTGTTCGATATACCACTGGCGAAATTGACGTTTTCTCGATTGTGGTGCCAGAGGAAGGAGCGATGAGTTACGAGGAGCGATACCAGAACCCGAAAGTTACCGCCCTGATTGAGAAAATTATTGCGCGCATACAGATCGATATCGCTCATGTCCATAGCATACAGTTAATGGGCATCGGCGTAATTTCTGCTTTGCGAAATAAGTGCGTGCCTGTTGTTACGACCGTGCACGATTGCTGGTGGTTTTGTGAGCGGTTTTTCATGATTGATGTGAAGGGACGTTATTGCCAACAGAGAAAAATCAACCCGGGGGTCTGCAGATACTGTGTCTCTGAGTTGGGTAAGGCCATGCACAGAAATGATATTCCGCCACGGCTTTGAAAAGTTCCAACATTCTGCTTTTTCCAAGCGAATTTCACCGTAGCCTGTATCTCGACAACGAGTTTCCTCCAGAGAAATGTGTAGTTAACAAGAACGGCGTGAAGATGCCGGGCAGTGACTACCAGCATAAGCGTGAGTCCCTGCAAGTAACGAGGGAGCATGGGATAATTCGCTTCGGTTTCGTTGGTGGCCCGGGGGATATCAAGGGCGCTGGCCTGATCAAGAAAGCATTCACCGAGCTGCCCTATGTCAATTACCAGCTATTAATGGTCGACGGTGCGCGGAACAGGGGGTTGACCTGGGCGAAAAGTTTTGACTGGAGCTTGCCTGGCGAAATTGTCATCGTCCCTCCTTACAACCAGAAAACCTTGGACGATTTCTTTGCTTCGATAGATGTCCTGTTATTTCCCTCGCAGTGGAAAGAGAGCTTTGGTCTGACTGTCAGGGAGGCGATCTCCAGGGGTGTTTGGGTCATTGCCACCGAGGCGGGCGGACTTGTAGAAGACTGCATCGAGGGAGTGAACGCCAATACACTGCCTATGGATGGCGACCACGTTAAACTGAAAGAGATCATTGGCAAACTGCTCGAGCAGGGCGCTGTGCCAGAATCACGAGACCGTTCGGTGACATCGATAGCTCAGCAGGCGGATGAACTGAACGCGATACTACTGTCCCAGTTGAATCGTTGCGAGTCATAGGATGAGTAGGTCGGTAGACATTCTCTTTGTTGGAGGCATGCACAGAACCGGTACATCCGCGATAAGCGGTCATTTGGTCAATCTCGGCGGAAAGGTGCCAGATGATGTTTTGCCGCCGACGGAGGATAACCCGGAGGGTTTTTTTGAAAGCCGAACGGTTGTCGATATCAATGAAAAGTCGCTAGAGTTGGTTGGCAGTCATTGGCGAGATCCATCGCGGCTCCCTCATGACTGGCTGGCTCGCGTTGGCGACTCGGCATTGAGGACAGCGTGCGCAGGAGTTCCTCAGAGCAAATCTACTGCCTGGAGAAACGCTGATTGTCAAGGACCCTCGACTTTCGAGGACCATCTCGTTTTGGCTGGAGGTTGCAGAGGAGCTGGAGGCAGAATCCGCGCTGATCAAGATGTACCGGGACCCGGTCAGCGTCGCCAGGTCTTTGTGGAAGCGAAATCACATACCTTCCCCACATGCACTGCAGTTGTGGTGCCGCTATTACCATGACCTCGCCGCTATTGATCATCGAATCCAGCACTGCGCCCTAGCGTTTGAAATGTATTGTGAATCCCCGGCAACATTGTTGACCAGCTTGGCTGAACTGGCTGTCACACTCCCTAATGAAGGTGACGTTGACGTCAGCCTTAATCGTTCACTTGTGCATCATACAGCGGTCCATCCTGAAAGCCGGCAGGAGAAACTTCTCCAAGCGGAATATCAGTCAGAGGGGCCTAAAATCAGCCCGCAACTACTACGCTATTACTATGCGGTCCTCGGGGGCGATCTGTCTGCGGTCGAGCGCCGACACTATGGTGTAGTGGCGATGACGCTGGATACCGTTTTGGAAGAGCGCAACAGCGAACAGTGATCCGGGAACCTACCCCATTAGCGGTAACAGCCGCCGTTTTTATTGGGGAATACAGCGGTAATTCATCACTCTTCGCTCCTGTGCCTCGAAGGGGGTCAGCCCATAGCCAAGATTCGAGAGCATTTTTAGCACCTCTGCGCGAGTATGCTCCCATACTTCAATAATCATCTTCGGTCGGTGTTTTGTTAGCATTTGCTCCATGCCCTGCAGGCACGCAAGTTCATGGCCTTCCACATCGATTTTAACAATAGATGGCGAAAAATCAGACAGCTCATCGTCGAGCCTGACACATTGTATTGAGTGGGTATCCACCGTTTTGCCCTTGTCGAAAATCGAATTTCCCGTGCCGAGAAAATCTGCGTCTCTAGGCATGTAAATCGTCTCTGTGCCAGCCTTGTTTGAAGCGGCCTTAGCGTGAAGCGTGGTTTGATCGGCCACACAGTTTGCCTTCATGTTTATTTTCGCCCGTTCGATCGTGCGTTCCATGGGCTCGAGCAGGTGGACTGTCGTTCGTGGGTGCGAGAGTGCCGCCAGGATTGACATTAATCCGGTATAGCCTCCAACGTCCAGGACCGTATTCTTGCAGCTGCTCCAATTGAGCCAGGTGTTCACAATCTGTTCTTCATAGCCATTCGCACCAAACCAGAAATACTCCCAAGCAACGATATCGTCATTAGCGTGGAACAGGGTAAAGTCGATCTGCCCCGCCCCAACATGGCACCAGGCCAAATAGGGGACTCGATGTTTTAAGTGTGAAAAGTCTGCAAATTTTACGCTCCGTGGACGTGAGTCCTGCTGAAACTGTCGTGCTCGCGCAATCGCCTTGTCATTGCCATTTTGTATCTTGTCGATGATGGGATTAGAAAACATAGTTTTAGGGTTTGATTTGAGCAGTTTATCGAACATTGGGTTACTCCGTTGGCCCCTGAGTGACCAGAGCGCAATTCTTAAATGGCAATGTCAGCAAGACCATGGATCAGTCAATCAAACGTAATAGCTTTCAGGAAACGAAATCTCGAGTGACCTGAGCTTGTTCGAGCTGCGGCGTCCAGTTTTTCTGAGAGTACCTCTGTCTTGCATCAGCTTGCAGCACGGACGGGCTGCTTCGGTTGACTTTATCTTCGGTATTGAATTGGTAGTTGCAATGATCAATGGCCAGAAAAGATTCTATATCCATTAGTGCACTCGCTGGATTGGACTTGAAATCTTCAAAGCAGATAAATTTCAACTCATGGGCCCGTAGGCAGGTGAGCAAGTTCTCGGCAATGTCCCCGTACCGAGAATGCGCCGATAGCGGACTCGCTAGTAGCGCCTTGGCGTCTGTAGCAGAAAATTCATCAAAGGCCGCATCCTTGCCCGATTGGATGTGATGAAATTTGTGGTGAGACCACAATCTGTCCACAGGATGGCGGAGAACGTAAAGCACCGGAGTTTCCCCGGTGTGTTTTTGCGAATGTCCTGCCAAGCGTTCTTATCGAGTAGCGCATGGTAATTGCTGAAATCCGCAAGATAACGGTCTCCAGCATCCGCGAAAACGCGCGAAAACCATGCCTCATCAATGGGGTCGGACATATACCTGTCTGTGTACCAGAGTACGACCTGGCGGAGTTCATCTGCATCACCAAGTTTAGAAAATTTACCCTTGAGAACCGAAGACAAACGAAGGCGTCGAAAATCGGCTGACAGTATTTCCCCCTGCAATCTGTTGTGCTTTTTACGCTTAAGTAGCTTCAGGGAATGGTTTGCTGGTGAAAAGCAGATTGGAGAGGAAAGCCCATTATCGAGTCCATAAATATTGGCGAAGTAGTGCAGCTCCTTCTCTGGTGTGAAGTATATTGCCGGATGCTGTCGCAATATGTTGTAAATGAAGGTTGTGCCCGCTTTCATTGCGCCTACGGATAGGAATAGATCTCGCATGAATCAGCCCATATCTCTTTTGCGAGATTCACCAAGGCTAGCCTCTTTCAGTGTTTCGGTATTATCAAACTGAGAGTCGCTCGCGTTAGTGGAAGTCTCTATGGATTTCTGCTTTAAATACGCTTTTAGCATGGCAATGCGCTGTACCAACCGCTGATTGCGGACTTCAATCTGTGACCTTTCGATGTCCATTAACAATATCTTTATTACCAGCAGCGCGATGGCGATTGTCAGCGCGAGTACAGGTGGATACGACACGCCGAGAAGGCTTGCTAGTTCGTCGATGATGCTGGGAGCGAAGCCGAGCAGGGCAAAGCCGATTGCCACGATCACCCAGGTCATACCGTGAGAATATGCAGCCGGTCACCTCGCACAAGCAAGAGAATCAAGCAGGCTACCAAAACACCGATTGTTCCTGTCCCAATGGAAACGATCATTTTAGATTCCGTGATTTGGGTATTGACAAGTTAACTCAAGGTCATGGGCTGGCGTTACACATGCGGAGCGCAAACGGCTAAACATGCGCCATACACTTCCACTTTGAGACTTGTCCGCAAAGATATTCTGCATCCGATTTCCACATTTCGATCTAAATTAGGTTAACTTGTCAGTACATTTATGTGAAATCCGGGCGTCTACCGGTGGACTCGCGGCAGCGGCAATGCCGTGACCACGCGAGTTGTTTTGGAACCAAGTGCGCTCAGCAGACTCCCAAACACTGCATGCGACTGGCTGTGATCCCAGTCAGAGAAATCAATGGCATGGAGCTGGCGAAAACCGAGCGGCGGCATAACCGCGTCCAGAGTCGCCAAAGGCAACAGCTTCTGCTGGCTGCGTGCAAATTCCGCTTCGTCCCCTCACCCACTGGGAGCCTAGTGAATGCTGTGACCAAGCCACGATAACGGTGACAGCAGCCTTGAGCTCGGTCTCGATAGTGTCGGCAAGCTCTACCCCTACAAGCTGGCGGCCCCACCAGACGGAATGACCTGCCTGCTCCAATGCAGTAGCAAGCAGCGCAATGATATCCCTGTCTACGCGGGCGTAGGAAATAAAGACGTGGGCCATCACTGTTTCCCCAGAATTCACCGTGTAGGGAAAGCGCAACAGTTTTCATTCCCCGATTGCCGACGTGAGGTATCATTATCACCGCTCTGGTGGCATTACTGCCCATCTATGCCGCTCAGCAAAGATGATAGCAGGATTTTATCATGGAGAAGTGTATTGCCAAATAAACTGACCCAGATTGATACGATCGACCAGGAATACCTATAAACGCAACAGATTCCCACCCGATATCATCAGCTACGCGGTCTGGTTGTACTACCGCTTCAATCTCAGTCACCGCGACATCAAATACCTACTTGCTGAACGGGGCATCACCGTCACCCATGAATCGATAGGTCTTTGGTGCATCAAGTTCGGAACAATCTACTCAAAGCGATTGAAGCTTCCACCACCAAACAGAATGCTTTTTATTTCCTTTTTACTATAGTTTGCTATCTGGGCATCAAAGGTCTGAAACTCCAGATCCTCATTATTTTTTCTTCCAAGGTCCCGTCCCATATATATACCAATCAATCGCAATATTCCTGCGACCATTGAAGTTCCACCTCTATATGGCCCCAAAATGACAAAGGACTACCTGTTGTCATCTGAGCTCTCGTAATCTTTCGGCGATAGATAAATCCCAGGACTGATTTTGTTGTTCCCGCGTATTCCTGCATCTACATAGGGTTCCATATTGATGACTAACAATGTCAACACCTCCCTCATTCGCGGAAGCTCCAGGCATGGCTGGCAAATGCTTATTCTTCCACATAAACTCGGAATGCTCTTCTATCGACTCCAGAGAGTAGTCTTGATCGAAAACGTAATCTGGTGTCACATTGCGGCCGTTTATCACCAGTTTGCCATTAATATCAACGGTATCCGGCGCCCGGACACCTACTCTTAGGAGATTCTCTTGAGCCTGCCTATCAAACTTAAATGCGCCGGTGATGCGCTCCCGCCGGGGGAAAAGAAGTCAAGCGTCCGGTAATACCATTCTGTTTGATGTTCCAGCTAGAGTCGGCAGTGGCAAAGTTTAGCGTGGCGCTAGTATCTGCAGCGGTTTGTTCTACCTTGAAGTTACGATCCTTTACATGAAGTTTTTCTTCCGGCTCATATGTTCCGACTCCCACAAATCCACTATTGCGAATGGCCAACGAATCAACCGGAGCCCCCTTTTCCACAGAGAAAAGCGTACACAGCACATCCCCCCCATTTTGCGGATACGTCGTCTCATCACAAATGCCAAACTCAACATCATTCGCATACATGCTCCAGGTCTGATCAACGATGCCACCTCGACCGGGAATGGTTTTAAATGCAATGTCCGGGGTCTGGTCCTCAATGTGAAGCCTCGAATTGAAGTCATTGTTGGGGGTAATCGTTCCCAGTGCAGTATCACCATCCGAATCTACATAAATCGCACTGGCGCCTGCATTTGGATCAAGAAGGATCGGAATTATGCCGCCGCGCTCGAATTGACAAACCAGCCGAATTTGATCTGATGGACCAGTCTTGTGGCGTACTGTTATTCAGGATCAGAACTGTACTGGCACCATTGATCGTTAGCCGGATCATTGAATACTCGGTCCGCCTGCACCGAGGCAGAAACTGCAAAGAACAGACAAACAAAAGGCTAGCCGGCGCTAATAGTTGAAACGATTTCATATCAAATATCTCCAAAATTCAATTCCGAATACGGTAACGAAGCCTTGATGGCTTCTAACGATATATAATTTCCCCATCCTGGATCTCAAAAAGCCCGGATACAGTATTAACACCCTTGGCGTTACCTCGCCGGCGGCTTATTCCCTCACCCTCTGCTCTCGTCAGGTTCTGCTGCCTGTTACTTGCGCCGGCACCGTCGGGAAACGATCTGAACTCATATCTGTAAACGCCATCCGGTAAGACCATTATTAACGAAATCGTATAGAGATGGGCTATCACCACTCTCATAATCCTTACGGTTCCAATAATCCCTCGCCGGCGACAGTCAATGAACCCGTGCCGACCACGACAGGAAGTTGGCCGTTCTGGCCCTGGCCATTGCCCGCAGCCCAAGCCAGTTGTGCCAAGAACCCACAGATTAAAATTCCGAATATACTTCTAAAACTAGATTTCATAAATAAACTCCAACACAAACTGCTTTCATTCTTAGCCATTACTAGAGCAAATGAGAATATTTGTAAATGGCTTTTCTGATCTGGCGCGAACACGATCACATTCAGCTGCGGAAATGGAGGGCGATAACTACTTTTCCAAGTTTTTCACCGGCTTATTGACGTGCAATCGATATTTCTCCAGCACCTCAGCCGGCAGGCCCTGGGAGATAATTTTTCCGCTGTCCAGCCAGACCACGCGATCACACAATTTCTGGACCTGGTCTGCCATATGGGAAACGAAGACAACAGTCTGGTCGCCAGTGATGCGATGCTGCATCGCCTCCAGCGCCTTTTGCCGAAACTGGGCATCTCCTACACTGAGAACTTCATCGATAAGTAGCACATCGACATGAGTCATTAATGCAGCAGTAAAGCCAAGGCGCGCCCGCATTCCGGAAGAGTAGGTTTTTACCGGTTCCTCAAAAGAGTCACCCAACTCGGAAAATTCCTTGATCGACTCCAGAAAACCTCTAGCCTGCCCGATCGTCGATCCCTGCAACATGGCCGCCAGCAGGGCATTATCGCGCCCCGACAGGTCGGCCCTGAATCCCAAACCAATAGTAAGCAACGAGGCCGACTTGCCGGGTCGCAGCATCACGCTACCGCTGGTGGGCGCGAGGATTCCGGCCATGATACGCAGCATCGTCGTTTTGCCCACGCCATTTCTGCCGATTATGCCCAGGGTTTCGCCTTCGTAAAGCTGAAGCGATACCCCGTCCAATACATGATGGACACCGTGATCGAATGTCTTCCTGCCGGAGTGGTAGCTGAGCGTCACGTCGTTCAACTCAAGCATCAACAGCTTGCCACTGTCGGTCATGCAGTGAATGCCTTCAATGCCAGGTACTGGCTGCTACGGCGCATGACAAGCACTGTAATCATCAGGACGACAGTGGATCCCAAGCCAATTGCCATCAGCTGCATCATATCGGGCGCGGTATTGTGCATCAGTATCTGCCGGTAAGCATCCAACATGAAGGCCACCGGGTTTGCATTCAGGACTATGTCGGTTTTGACCGGGTCGCCGAGTTCTCTCGGGTCCCAGAAACACCCGATGTAAACATCAGGAAAATCATTCCGAGAGAAATAACCATGCTGAAATCACGTACAATGCACACCAGGCATGCCCCTATATAGGAGCAGGCGACGATCATCAGGTAATTGACGAAAATAACGGGCAGCAGGTAGAGCCAGGTGGCCGTGATCGCATAGCCACTGGCCAGAAGCACTGCAAACAGCAGGCAGAAGACGGCAGCCTGCTTGTAAAGACCCTCCTGCACCACTGCCAGCGGGAACAGGGTCTTGGGAACGTTTATCTTGCCGATCAACCCGGCATTGGCAACCAGGCTCAGGGAGGCGTGGTTGACCGACTTCGAAAACCAGATGAACGGCAACTTGCCACACATCAGGAAAATCAGGAAGTCACTACGTCGGGAATCCAGAATCACGTTGAAAACCACGTAGAATACGGCCACGAACAACAGTGGCTCGAGCACCCACCAGATATAGCCCAGGAAATACTTGGAGGCGTCGGCACGTAACGCCATCCGCGCCATGGTATCGATCAGGCGAAAATACTGTGAAAGAGACATCGGGTACGTATCGTGCCAGGTATATGGGATTTCCCGCCCAGTGTACCAAATTGCAGGGGTCGGAAGTGTGGCGGAAGTATAAATACGATCCGTTAGCTGCGCAATCCAGGGCATCGGCCCGGCCCGGCACCCCCGCAAGCGCTTCGGCCGTAACTTTCTGGTGCCAGGAGGGTCATAGACCGGGTCGCGAACCACATGGCCGCGTGTAAAAAGTAGCCGCTGGCCGAGAATGGCCCCAAGCGGGGCGCCTTTACCGAAGCGCTTCACCACGAGGTGCTAACTGGATGGCATCAAGCCTTACTGGCCGGTGCCGGGCTTGTTATCCAGGCCCCTGCGAATGATATGATCACGGGTACGCTAAAAGCGCCGGTTTTTGAGATAGTAGCAAATGACCGGCTTGCCTCATCGGCTCCAATCGAGTTTTCCCCTATGTCCAGCTACGCTGAATCTTTGTATAGCTCTATATCCCTGACTATTTACACCGTACTCTTACTTTTGCTCTTAGCAGCCTGCACCGACCCCCCTCAGTTCTCCCCCCTGCCACCCGGCACCCCAGTACTGGCCTTCGGCGACAGCGTCACCGCCGGGGTGGGCGCCGCCGCTGGCCAGCACTACCCCGGTCGGCTGGCAGCGGCAACTGGCTGGCGCGTGATCAATGCCGGAGTGTCCGGTGATACTGCCCGGCAGGCACGCAAGCGCCTTGCCCCGCTGCTGGCGGCTCACCAGCCCGCGCTGGTTATCGTGGAGCTGGGTGGGAATGACTTCCTGCGCCAGACCCCCGCGGCGAAGGTGCGGGTCTATCTGCAGGAGATCATCCGCGAAGCAAGCGCGTCCGGGGCGATTGTGGCACTGGTTGCGGTGCCGCGACTGTCGCTGCTCAGGGCCAGTGTGGGGGCGCTGTCTGATTCGCCGATCTATGCGGAGTTGGCGGCCGAGGAGGGGGTTTTGCTGATTCCGGGTGTTTTCTCGGACGTCCTGTCCGATGAATCATTGCGGGCCGACGAGATCCATCCCAATGCCCGGGGTTACGAGCAGCTCGCACAGGGAATGCTTTCGGTGTTTACGGAAGCCGGGCTTATCCCGGCCAGGTGACTGGAGTCCCGGACCGGTCGCCGATGATTCCCGGTCGGAACACCTCGCCATCGGCTTTGATTACATCTGTCATGGAGCCTAGTAGAAGATCACCGACACCGGCTCCCCCGTGATTTCTACCAGCAGCTCGGTGAGCTCCCTGACTTCCTCGTCGCACAGGGCATTGTCGTCCAAAACTCTGCCCAGTAGTCGGTGCAGTACGTCGGCAGGCCAGGTATCGAGCACATCGCTGCGATCGTCCAGCCAGTGCTGGATAAATTCCGCCTCTGCCAGGTTGACAGTACCGTCCGCCAGTACGCCCTTGCAGACACCTATGAGTTCGGGAATATCGATAGAATTGAAGCGAGCCTCTGCCAGCCGCTCGGACATTTTTTTCCCATGCAGTCTGGTCAGTGTCACCTGGTCACCTTGCGGTATGAACGTTACATCGGCCATTCTGCATCCTGAGGCGGGCGACTGGCAAGTAAAGCCAGAAGACTGACGGGATGCAAAGACTGAAAGTGTGATCAGTGCCTCATGGGCGTGAAATCAGGGAAAAAGCTGGCCCCCGCCTTCCGGGTTGTCCCCGGGGTAAAATTTTAGCGTGTCAGACGAGCGCTCGCCCGATTCTTGACTACAATGTCTATGGCCCGGCCCTGCCGGGAAGCATTCACGTACATCAAGGAGAGCGACAAAGATGGCGACAAGAGAGGAAATTCAGGCCCAGATGGAAGCCAAGCTTGAGGCGGGCGGCAAGAAAATCGACGAATTGAAAGCTGAAATGGCCAAGGCCGGTGACAAGGCCTCCGCCGAGTCGGCCGAAGCATTGGCAGACGCGGAGCGCCTGCTGGAAAAAGGCAAGGCAAAATACGCAGAACTGGCCAGCGCATCTGATGAGCAATTTGACAAGGTAGTGGCGTCAACCAAGGAAACCTGGGATGAGCTGTCTAACCAGGTAGAAGGCGGTTGGGCTGCGGTTACCGACAAGGTAAAAAGCCTTTTTTCCTGAAACTCACACATATCGCCGTTGTTACGGCGATATGTGTACCACGCTGGATTCAGGGGGAATAGTCTCCGCAGGCGGTACCCCGGCTAACTGGGGTTTGCCGTGAGCTCGATATAGCGCGGCATGGCCCTGAGTGCCTTGAGGTTGGCGTCGGCGTTTGCCACGCTTACCGGGTAGCCCAGAGAAAGTGCTTGCTCGAGCATGTCTAAAGATCGCTCCCATTCGCCCAGCTCTGCCAGTGCCGTGGCGGCGTAATAATGAACCGCGATCCCTTTAGGTGCCAGGGCCAGCGCTTTATCGATGTAATCCAGCGCCTTCTCCCGCTCTCCGATCATCGCCTGGTAGTGTCCCATCAGTGCCAGGGTGCGTGAATCGGAGGGATTGATCTGCAGGCGTTTTTCAGCCAGCGGGATGGCGTTCGTATACATCGCACTGGCGAGGTCAGCACCATCCGGCAGCTGTCTGTAGGTGTCGCCGAGATTCCCCCACATCTCACTGTCATCGGGGGCAAATTCGACAGCCTTATGGTACAGCTCCGCGGCCTCATCATAACGGCCTTCCAGGTACAGACTGGTCGCCACGTTGCTATATGCGTCTGAGGATGGGGCCAGTTCAAGTGATTGCTGCCAGTATTGGGCTGCCCCCGCGAAGTTGCCGGAAACAAAGTGCGCGGCGCCGAGGTTATTAAAGGCGATCTCGCTCTGCGGCATCAACTCGGTAATCCGCTGGTAATAGGGGATAGCCTCCTCCAGCCTGCCGGCGTCAAACAGGAAATTGCCCATGCTCATATAAGCCAGCCAGTAATTCGGCTGGAGGTTGATTGCTTTCATAAAGGACTCTTCGGCAAGAGTCGCACGATTGCTGCCTTTGTAGGCGAGGCCCAGCCCCAGGTAGGCGTCAGCGGAGTTGCTGCCCAGGCTGATGGCGGTATTGAATTCGTTGATCGCCTGCTCGTACTGCCCTGACACCCGGTACAGATTGCCCAGGGCGGTATAGACAGCGGCAGCTCGCCGGTCCAGTAACAGTGCCCGCTGGCATGCTTTCTCTGCCTCATGAAATTTCTCTATATCGAGGTCGATCGAGTACAGTCCCAGCATGCTATTGCACAGACCCGCATAAGCATCTGCGAATTCAGGGTCAATGTCTGTCGCCTTTTCAAAAAAATCCCGAGCCAACTCCAGGCTGGAGGCGTCCGGCGGCATGCGCAGGTAAGCCCTGCCCTGGAGGTAGTAGTCGACGCTTGCGGGGTCGACATCCGTGGGGTGCGATAGTACTTCGCGGGACTCGGGTGACAACAACAGCTGCAGGTTCGTCACCACTTTCCCTGCGATTTCATCCTGCAGGGCAAGAATACTGCCCATGGGCCGGTCGTAGGTCTCGGACCAGAGGTGGTAGCCGTTGGCGGCTTCGATCAACTGGGCCGTCACCCGCACCTGCTCCCCGTCGAAGCGAACGCTGCCCTCCAGTACATGACTGACGCCGAGCTGCTCGCCGATAGAGCGAATATCGGCAGTCTTATCCTTGAAGTAAAAGGATGACGTTCGTGCCGCAACATTGAGTTCGTTCAGCTTGGCCAGCAGGTTAAGGATTTCCTCGGCGAGACCGTCACCGATATAATCACGATCCTGGACCTTGCTCATATTCACGAAGGGCATGACGGCAATCGATAGCCGCCCGGTGCTTGCGGCCGCAAGCGGGTTCGCCTTCTCTTCGGGCGTATCACTCAATCTCTCGAGATAGAGATAACCGACAAGAAACGTCAGCACAGCAATAAGAACCAGCTGGATTATATGGCTGGCAGAGGCCATTGGCCGGCCCGGTTCAGAGCTGCTTACCGGTGCCTCCACCAGGCCCTGTGGTGTCATGTCGAAAAACCAGGAGACGATAATGGCAACAGGGAAGCCCGCTGCCGCGATCACCAGTACCGCCGAGACGGACCAGTCAGGCAAGCCGAGAATCGGGAAGATGATGTCCGCAACCTGCAGCAGGGCCCAGGCGCCGGCTGAGTATATCGCGGCGACCTGATACACACCTCTGGATCGCAACTCATTAATGAGTTGGTTAAGCTTCATCGTGTGTCATCGTCAGTACGTGGCGGTGTCGCGTGGATGCGGAAATTCAGCAGCCGGCTCCCACAACGGGGGACCAGCCGGCACCACAAAATCGGCACCAGTATATGGCTTTTTGAGCCTGCGTGTTTGCAGCGCAGGTGAAAATCGTGTTCGGCAAAACAGCCTCCCCGAAACTGGCATGTCACGTTGAGTCTGCCTGGGTATCGGCCCGGCGCGGTTGAGGTTAGCCGGCGTCTATTGCCTGATGCGTATAATCGGGTCCAGCGTGCAGCCACCGGTGGAGGTTACGTTGTAGGCAATTTCATCGCCCACATTTCCGCGAACAATGCACTGGTAGTAACCCTGGTTGGGTTTCGCCTCGCAGTTATGCAAGGCGCCGGGAGACCCTGCCTTGGTAGTGATCTCCCCGATGGATTCGACTGGCACCCAGCGCACTGGGCCGTTGTCAGGCCTGCAGGCCAGGTTTACCGGGTCCGGTCCATTGCCACAGCTGTCGTCCTTGCTCAAAACCTCGACGGGGTCGCAGCCATCGAAGACAACTTCCAGGTCCTGGTTTGCTGAAGCGCCTGTCCCGAATACCATACTCATGGCAGCCGCCGCGATTATTTTTCTGTTCATCATGTAACCTCTCATTCGTTACGGCGAAGTGCCGGCGGCCTTCGCGCCTGAGTAGAGAATAGCCCTGGCGGGCGCACCTGTCACCTTCGGTTTTCGGTTGGTGGCTGATGCCGGTTGAGCGCTCGTCATCCCGGGTCTACACTTGAGCGGGGCGGCCGGGCTTTGCACCGGGGACGCGGAGGTCGGGTAAGATTGCTCACCGCTATCCACCGCAGGTGCCGCTGCCAATCACTTTTCGAGAGGATTTGCCTATGTTCCGTATTGACCGTGCATTACTGGTGCTTTGTCTGGCGGCGTTGCTCAGCGGCTGCGGTTACAACGCGTTGACGTCCGGGGACGAGCAGATCAAGGCGAGCTGGGCGGAGGTGCTCAACCAGTACCAGCGGCGGGCGGACCTTATCCCGAACCTGGTAAAGACCGTTGAGGGCTTCGCGAAGCAGGAACGGGATGTGCTGGTGCAGGTCACTGAAGCACGATCCAGGGTCAGTTCGATCCAGGCTACTCCCGAGATGGTGAATGATCCCCAGGCGTTCCAGCAGTTCCAGGCGGCCCAGGGCCAGCTGTCCAGTGCGCTTTCGCGCCTCCTGGTCACCGTAGAGCGCTACCCGGAGTTGAAGTCCGATGCCAATTTCAGGGATTTGCAGGCCCAGCTGGAGGGTACGGAAAACCGTATCACCGTCGCCCGTAACCGTTATATCGATACTGTGCGCCAGTACAATACCCTGGCGCGTTCCTTTCCAACCAATATCACGGCGATGTTGTTCGGCTTCGATGTCAAACCGTCCTTTACTGTCGAGAACGAGGCCGAAATAGCCAAACCCCCTGAAGTGTCCTTCGGCAGCGATTCCTGAATCTCCCTGTGGCACTGCTGCGCCTGCTCGCTGGTTCGTGCCTGTTTCTGGTTGCACTGCTGGCATGGTCCCAGCCGCCGCAGGACGTGCCGGCCCTGCGCGAGCGGGTCACCGATCTCACCGGAACACTCGACCCTGGTCAACAGGCCGAACTGACTGCAAGGCTTGAACGCCTCGAGCGCGAGACTGGCAGCCAGCTGGCCGTGCTGCTGGTGCCCTCTACCGCACCGGAAGATATTGCCGCCTATGCACTGCGGGTAGTCGACGCCTGGCAGCTGGGCCGGCAAGAAGTCGACGACGGGGTGCTGCTGCTGGTTGCCAAGGATGACCGGCGCATGCGGATCGAGGTGGGGTACGGCCTGGAGGGCGCGATACCGGATGCCCGGGCCAGGCAGATTATCGATACCATCATGGCCCCCTATTTTCGCAGCGGGGATTTCGCCGCTGGCATCATGGCGGGTACCGACGCCATTATCGCCCTGGTGCGCGGGGAGCAACTGCCCGCACCAACTGCCCGCAGGTCGCAGGACGGCTCTGACCTGGAAGGTCTGTTACCGGTAATCCTGATTGTTGCCCTTGTGCTGGGCGGCCTGTTGCGCCGGAGCTTTGGCGCCTTTCCAGGCTCCGTTGCCACCGGTGCCATCACCGGCGGTATTACCTGGCTGCTGGTGGGTATTTTCGGTGCCGCTTTGCTGGTCGGGGTTATCGCCTTCTTCATTAGCCTGCTCGGCGGCGGCGGCCCGGGGGCCTGGTCCAATCGCGGCGGCTATGGTGGGGGCTTTGGTGGCGGCGGATTTGGCGGTCGCGGCGGTGGTGGCGGCTTCGGCGGTGGCCTCGGTGGTGGTTTTGGTGGCGGTGGCGCCTCGGGAGGTTGGTAACTATGCCCAATCGCTACCTGCGTAACCTGTTTACTACCAGTTGGGCGCTGCGCCGGGCGTTTCCGCGGCAACTTCTGCATGATATCGAGCGCGCGGTTGCGGCATCGGAGCAGCTGCACAGCGGGGAGCTGCGATTCGCTATCGAAACCGCGCTGGATGTTCCTGCCCTTTTGCAGGGAGTGACCCCGCGTGAGCGCGCTATCGATGTATTCGCCCGCCTGCGCACCTGGGATACGGCCGCGAACAACGGCGTACTCATCTACCTGTTGTTGTCGGAACACGATATCGAGATCGTCGCGGACCGCGGTTTTGGCGACAAGGTGAGCGCACAGGAGTGGCGGGAGGTATGCGATACCATGCGACCGCTGTTTCACAGCGGCCAGTATCGCGAAGGTGCGTTGCGCGGAATCGAACTGGTGACAGCACTGATGAGCAAGCATTTTCCGCCGGATCCGCACGACATCAACGAATTACCGAACAAGCCGGTATTGCTTTAGCTATCTCCCGGTAGGGCTTTGCGGTCCTCGGCCAGTCAAAGGTCGAAGAATGGCGAATTCGGAGGTGTAGGCTATATTGCAGCAAATGGTACACGTCGCGACAGTTGAGCTGGGGGGAATGGAATGGAAAATGGCAATCAGGGAAGGGCGCTGCAATCGGTCAGTAACATCCGCAGGCTGTGCAAGCGCGCATGGTGGGTATTCCTGCTGGGTGGTATCGCCTCGGTCGCTTTCGGCATACTCGCTTTTATCAACCCGGCCATCGCGCTGGCTGTGCTGGCACTGTATTTTGCCGCCTGGGTGATGGTCGACGGCGTGGTAAACATTGTCGGCGCCATTACGCACCGCGAAAACGATGGCTGGGTGCTGTTGCTGCTCATCGGTATTCTGGGCACTTTGGTCGGTGGCTACGCGCTCCTCAATCCACCTCTTAGCATGCTTGCCTTTCTCTACGTGGTGAGTTTCATGGCGATTATGTTCGGGGTCCTGATGATCAGTCTGGGGCGCAAGGTCAGGCAGGAAATTGAGCGCGAGTGGGTTCTGTACCTCACTGGCGCCCTGTCAGTCCTCTTTGGAGTGCTGATAATCTTCCAGCCCGAGTCGGCTGCCACTTCTGTAGTGTGGATGATAGCGACCTGGGCCATCATTACTGGCGTACTGCGTATTTTCTTTGCCCTGTTCGTAAAGAATCTACCTGAGCATGTCGGCAACCGGCTCGATACGGCGCATTGAATCGCGGTTCACCGAACCGTTTATGAACCCGATCTCCGGTTCGGGCCTTGGTCCCTATTGTCTACGCGTCACTTTCGGGGCACTGTAGCCGAAACAGGGAGGCTTCTGTAATGTTTCGATTCCTTAAGACGACGGTTCTTGGCGGTGTTCTGTTCCTGGTACCGATCGTGATTTTCATCGCGGTTATCGGCAAGGCTATCCAGCTTACCGACAAGGTGGCGGCCCCGATCGCCAGGCTTATGCCGGTCGAATCGGTCGCCGGCCTGGCCGTGGTCGAACTCATTGCCCTGCTTATTCTGGTCGTGGTTTGTTTTCTGGCAGGTCTGGCGGCCAGAACAGACCGCGCACGGAAACTCGTGGAAACCCTGGAAGCCAACGTGCTTGACAAGGTGCCGGCCTACGCTCTGATGAAAGCGAAAACCGGCAGTATGCTCTCGCCGGATGATACCCGGGACATGCAACCCGTTTTGATCCAGTTCGACGACTCCTGGCAGATCGGTTACGAAGTCGAAAAGATCGATGATACCAATAGCCTCATTTATCTGCCCGGTGCTCCGGACCCCTGGTCCGGCTCGGTCTGCGCGGTAACCAACGACCGTATTCATCCGCTGCAGATCAACATTAAAGAGGTGTCCCTCCTGATGAAACGGCTCGGCAAAGGCTCCACCGAAGCGCTGCGTAACCCAATTGGGGCAGGTTCTGCCTGAGGGATTTAAGCGATCACGGATCCGGAGTTGGCGACTTGCCACTGGAACCGTGCGTTTTTTTGCTTAATTTTCGTCTCCCACCCCCCCTTTTTAACGAAATCGATAAATACTGCAAATTTTGACAGGCCAGCGATCCAGACTATCCTTTATGCGTTTCAGTCACGCAAATAACTTGTACAGGGAGAGATGCGCACATGGCCTTCAATGTAATGGATATGGTTTTAAAACAGTTGACGCCGGACAATATCAAGGCGGTTGCGGGTATGCTGGGGGAAGACCAGGCCAAGGTCAGCTCGGCGATGTCCGGCGCCGCACCGGCTATTCTCGGTGGGCTGGTCAGCGCGTTTTCCGAACCGTCGGGCAGGCAGGCGTTCGAGCGCCAGCTGGATCAGGCTGACGGCGGGATCATGGATAACCTGGCCGGCATGCTCGGTGGCAGTGGCGGCAGTAGCCTGGTCAGTACCGGTGCAAGCATGCTGGGGTCCCTGATGGGTGACAACAAGATGGGAATGCTCGCCTCCGCGTTAAGCAGCTTCAGCGGTATGTCGAGTAATTCCACCAAATCCCTGCTTGGTCTGGCCACGCCCATGCTGCTGGGAATGCTCAAGAGCAAGGGTAAATCCGACGGCCTCGGCGCGAGCGGGCTTATCGACATGTTAATGGGCCAGAAAGACAATATTGCCGGCGCGCTGCCGCCACAACTGGGCAGTGCCCTGTCTGGAAGCGGGCTGCTCGATGGCGTGTTGGGCAAGGCCGGTGGAGCCGCGACTGCCGCGGCTGCGGCGACAACAGCTGCCGGAAAACAGGCAGCGGACAAGGGTGGCTCCCTGTTGGGCAAATTAATTCCGCTGATCCTGCTGGCCCTGGTGGCCTGGTTGGTCTATCAGTTCCTGATCAAGCCGGGTGACGAGCCAACAACAGCTCATCTGTCAGCAGTGCCGGGGCAGTCCAGCTCAGCGACCAGCTCGAACTGCTGATGGGGCAGGCGGGTAACGTACTGTCGGGCATCAACAGCGTGGATGATGCAAGAAATGCCTTGTCCAGCCTCGAGAGCGTGGACCGTGGGCTGGGACAGCTGTTGAGCACGGCGGCAAACCTGCCCTCGGGCCAGACCCAGAAACTTGCCGCCAATTTCGCGAAACTCGCACCCCCATTGGAGAGCGCGGTGGGGCACGCCTATAACGTTCCCGGGGCGCGAGACGTATTGTCGGGCACGGTGGACTCCATCTTGCGGAAACTGAAGGTGATTTCGGAAGGCTAGTGTGCACAGCCCGCGTTCGTGTTACTGCAGTTGAAGGTCAGCACCCCCGGCGATCGCTTGTTCCGGGTTCAGCGGGGGCCTGAATCGCTCACAAAGGAGAAGGTACGATGGATATAACCGGTCTGATAGTTTTTCTCGCGATTGGCGCAATTGCCGGCTGGCTGGGCAGCACCATCATGAAAGGCGGCGGCTTCGGGCTGCTGGGCAATATCGTGATAGGTATCCTCGGCGCGATTGTCGGCGGCTTCCTGTTCGGCGCGCTGGGGCTTTCCGTGGGTGGTTTTATCGGCTCAGTGGTGATGGCGACAGTCGGCGCGGTGGTGCTGTTATTCGTGGTGGGTATCATCAAGAAAGCCTGACATGAACCGCTGTCCGTTGGGGCCAGTTCTGCTGAACTGGCCCCGTTTGCAACTGCAACTGGTAAGCACTTCCTAAGCGTCGGCTTCCCAGTGAATCAGCACCTCACCCCGTTGTGCCGAGTTGCGCGCCAGGGTCTCGGCCAGGGAACCGAAGCGCTCCTCGACCTTGTCCCGCCGGATCTTCATGGTGGGCGTCAGGACCTCGTTCTCGATCGACCAGGGCTCGTGCGAGATAATCAGCGCCCCGATGCGAGCGTGTTTCTCGATTTCCGCATTAATCTTCGCCACGGTTTCATGTAGCGCAGCTTCCACTTCAGACCTCTCCCGGGCCTGCGCCTCGCCGGTTAGCACCGCGACCATAACGGTCTTGGAGTAGCCGCGTCCGAGCAGGCACTGTTGCTCGGCATGCGGATTCCGGGCAAACTCACTTTCGATGGGCGGGGGCGCAACAAACTTGCCCTGGATGGTCTTGAAATAGTCTTTCACCCGGCCGGTGATATACAGAAACCCGTCCTCATCTACCCTGGCCTTGTCACCGGTATGCAGCCAGCCGTCGATTATCAATTCCGCTGTTTTTTCCGGCATCTTGTAATAGCCGGGCGTACAGCCGGCGGCCTTGACGGCCAGTTCGCCCTCGTCTGTGAGACGATATTCCACCTCACCGATAGGTTTGCCGATGGAGCCGATTTTTCTTTCATTGGGGCTGTTAAGAATCAGGCCCATCGCCTCGGTCTGGCCAAAACCCTCCATGAGGGTGAGTCCCATGGCCTCAAACCAGTGGATGAGTGCAGGTGGTGTCGGCGCCGCTGCAGTGAGGCAGAACTCAACCTCTGACAGTCCCATGGTGTCCAGCACCAGCTTGCTGATCCCTTCGCGATCCGCCTCTAGCGCCTGCTCAACCGCGTCATGGCCACCAAACTTGGTAACGATGGCCTGCTGGAACTGCTCCCACACTCGCGGTGGCCCGAAAAACATGTGGGGCCGGGTTCGCGGCAGATCGCGTAGCAAGGTATCCATGGATTCGTTGAAACTGACTTCGCCGCAGGCCACTATCGAGGAAAACTCGACGATCTGGCGCTCCGCAATATGCGACAGGGGCAGGTAGGAAAAATAGCGCGGGTTTTCCCTGATCCCGAACTCATTGATAAAGCGGTTGATGGGTATCAGGTTGCTCGCGTGTGTCTGGATCACTCCCTTGGGTACGCCGGTCGTGCCGGAGGTGAAGACCAGCGAAATGACATCATCGGGCTGCGCCTCGTACTGCGGTCGCTGCCCGCGGCCCTCGGCCAACAGGTCTTCCCAGGTAAGATGTGCCTCCTCGAGCTCGACCCCCGGCAGGGTAACCAGGGTAATATCCGCTGGCAGAACCTTGCGCACGGCCTCCCAGTTGGAGGTCTCCCCGACGAACATCACTTTCGCCTCGGTAAAGCCAAGAATATAGTCTGCGGTCGACTCAGGCAGCGTCGTGAACATACTCACCGTGACATTGCCCGAGGCGATGATCGCGATGTCGGCGAGGAACCAGTGTGCCCGATTGCGCGACAGGATGACCATATTCTCGCCATGACCGAACTGTTGTTCCAGCACAGATGCCACGGCGGAAATTTCGCGCTCGGCCTGCGCCCAGGTCCATTCGGTGGCGCCCTCGTCGGACAGATCCTTCAGCCAGACCCGGTCGGGACACTCGGCTGCCCAGTGTGCCACCAGGGCGGGAATTGTATTCAAAGCCATCTCGGGCCCTCCTGTTAACTCATTATTGTCGATAGCCGCACATTGGGGGACGGCTGCTGGCGGCGAAGTTCAGTCGCTGAAATCATCGGCACTGGCTTCAACCATTTTTTCGATGAACCAGCCGGGAAACTGGCTGACAAATTTCTGCATTGCGCGTACCTGTCGTCAGTATTCGAGGTGGCCACTATTACACAAAACGCGGTGCAGATGGAGTCCTCCCGGTTCAGCCCGGGACCCGCGAGTCCAGCGCGGCGCAGGGATCATCCCGTTGCTGGCGCCGGGTGAATATCACGTAATCGCTGTATGACGGCTCAACCTGGGGGTAATCGCCGGGCGAGGTTACTCCCGGCTCGACTTCGACCATGGACACGACCACGATATTGGCCTGTGGATTAATTTTGCGCAGGAACAGTGGGATACCCCGGTCCTTGCGCGCATGGCCGTCCCCGACGATGAGTATTCCCCGCGGGCCGGACGCGGTCTGGCGCCAGGCCATGTAGGCGTCTTTCGCGGTCTGGATGGTGACCATGCGCGGCAGGTACTCCTGCGGCAGTTTGCCGCAGTGAGACGAGCGCATCACTGCTTCCACCTGCGCCTTCTGGGCGTCGCTGAGTGCCGTTGCGGGCTGCAATACAGCCAGCGCATCCTCGCCCAGCACCGCGCTGTAACCCTGATCCAGGATACGCCTGCTCTGTTCGCCGGCGAACATCAATGGTATCGGCTGCCAGCCTCTATCCAGGGCCTGCTGGAACACCGGCTCGTACAGGGACCACTGCGGCCAGCCCGAGCCGGACCAGTCAACCGCCGCCCCCAATCCGCTGGCGTCGTCGGGATGCGCACTGAGATACGTTTCCAGCGCCGGGGCCTGGCTGTTGTCGAGTTGCTCGAAGCCCACGACTACGGAGTGCGGGGGACCCTCGAAGTGCGCGATCAACTGCGCCTGGATCTCATGGTGGCGGGCGTTGTCGTGTACCTCGCCGAGCAACAGGTAATCCGCGTTAGCGAATGCCGCGTCCAGCTGGTCCCGCTCGACAAAGGCAGAGCTGGCGGATGCCCATATTTTGTCCACCAGCGGATTCGCATCGCCCGCTGCCGGTCCGACATCAGTCCCCGGTGAATGACCGGCACAGCCCGCCAGCCAGGACAGAAGCAATGCCGCCTGCATCAGGGGTCGCATAATCGCTCTGTCATTGTGCTCGCGCATCTGCCCCGCCTGATCAGCTGTATTGCAACGCTCCGTCGTCGAGGTCGGCGGCGGGGAAACTGTGCCGCTCGATCCAGTAATCCTGGGTAAATACCCAGGGCTCGTTACTGCCCTGTTTGGGCATCAGGTGCATACTGCGCTGGAGATAGCCCGGGTTGAAGTTGTCCGCTTCAATCCAGGGCTTGATCTGCATGTCTGCGTCCTCCGGGCGCAGTCGCGGTGTAACCACGGTGCAGCCCAGCTCATCCATGTGCCTGAACAACTTCACCAGCAATTCCGCGATGAGGTCAGCGCGCAGGGTCCAGCTGGCGCGAAAGTAACCGAACACCCAGGCCAGGTTCGGGACACCGGTAAACATGATACCCCGGTAAGTGATGGTATCGGCCAGGTTGACGGGTGCACCGTCGACCTCGAAGGTAATGCCCCCCAGCACCAGCAGGTTGAAGCCGGTGGCGGTGATGATCAGGTCAGCCTCGATTTCCTGGCCGGATTTCAGCAGTACACCCTTTTCGGTGAATGTATCGATCTCGTCGGTGACGACGCTGGCCAGGCCCTGGCGAATGCCCTGGAAAAGATCGCCGTCAGGAATAGCCGCCAGGCGTTGCTGCCAGGGGCGATACCGGGGGGTGAAATGTTTCTCAATATCGAAGTCCTCACCCAGGAACTCACGCGCGGCGGCCAGCAGTTCGGCCTTGACCGCTTCCGGCTCCTCGACAGAGCGGCGTGTCAATTCCTCCTGGTCCAGCAGGATTTTTTGCCGGACGATTTCATGGGTCCACTCGTCGGGGATATCCAGCGTACGCAGGGTGTCCGCCAGCTCATTGGCGTTGGGGTTGGGTACGAAGTAGGTGGGGGAGCGTTGCAGCATGGTTATGTGCCGGCACTTGCCGGCCATGGCCGGAATCACGGTGGCGGCAGTCGCCCCGGAACCAATTACCAGCACATTCATGTCGCTGTAATCCAGGTCTTCGGGCCAGTGCTGGGGGTGGACAATTCTGCCCCGGTAACGGGATATGCCCGGCCACTGCGGCGTATAGGGCTTATCGTGGTCATAGTAGCCCTGGCACATCCACAGGAAATGGGTGGTGAACTCCAGGGTTTCACCGGTATCCAGCTTGCTGACCACTACATGCCACAGCTTCTCCTGGCTCGACCAGCTGGCTGAGAGCACTTTGTGCTGGTAGCGGATACTGTCGCGCAGTTGTTGTTCATCAAGCGCCTCGTCGAGGTATTTCATGATCTCCGCAGCAGTGGCAATCGGTGCTCCTACCCAGGGCTTCCATTTGTAGCCGAAGGTGTACAGGTCACTGTCCGAGCGAATGCCGGGGTAGGTGTGAGTGCGCCAGGTCCCGCCAAAGCCAGGCTGGCTTTCCAGCATCGCAAAGCTGCGCCCCGGAAGGTAGTTTTTGACATGGTATGCGGCATCGATACCGGAAATGCCCGCCCCGACGATGAGAATATCGATATGACCGGCAGGTTTGGCATTCACCGCGGTAGTTGCATCGGCATTATCCATCTGGGTGTCCTCGGCTGGTTACTGTTTCCGGGTACTGTTCTGGTCTCATTGCCCGACTAGGGCGTGGCCCCGGCAGGCTTGACGAACTTCAGGGTAAAACGGTCGGATTCGCCGATCGCCAGGTACTTTTCCCTGTCTGTTTCTCCCAGCGCCAGGCTGGGGGGCAGGGTCCAGACACCTTCCGCGTAATCATGCGTATCGCGCGGGTTGGCATTTACCTCCGAGCGCGCCACCAGTTTGAAACCTGCCGCCTCGGCCATTGCGATGGCCTCGGATGCCTTCATGTATCCGGTGTTGTAAGGATCCGCATCGCTTTGGTCCTCGGGCCAGCGGTGGTCGGTGATACCGAGTATGCCGCCCGGTTTGAGGGCATCGTACATGGCCCTGAAGGCCAGTGTGGCGGATACTCCGTCCTTGCGCTGGTCGCCGATCCAGTTGTGCAGGTTGCGGAAGGTCAGCACCATGTCGGCAGAGCCTGCGCGGGGCGATTTCCAGCTGATAGGGCGGATAGAATGTGGTGACTGTCACGTCGCGATAGACGTCCGGATTACTACCCAGCATGGTTAGGAACGCGCCATAGTAACGGCGCTGATAACCTGCCCGTGGATTAACCGAGTACTGGGCGGTGTAAAGACGGCCTTCGGCTGCGACCACCGGCGCGAGTATCTGCGTATACCAGCCGCCGCCGGGCCACATCTCCACCACCGTCATATCCGGGCGCAGACCGAAGAACTCCAGCGTCTCGAGCGGGTGACGGAATTTGTCCCGAGCCCGGTTTTCCGCGCTGCGGTGTTCACCGTCGATCGCTGTCTGGATGGCCTTTACCGGTTCGGACGCCATGGGCGTCACTGGTAGCAGGCACAGCGCCAGGGCTGTCAGTAATAATCGCATGGGGCTTACTCTCCGGTTCAATTTAATGATGGTTTGGCGCTACCGTCCTCGGGATCGACGCTGCCGCGGCACTACTGCTGAATCGTCGCATACACGGCCGCGCGCATGTCATCGCGCATCGGCAGGTAGGTTGCCAGGAACTGGGTCATGACAACCCCGACTATCTGGTTTTCCGGGTCTACCCAGAAGTAGGTACCCGCGGCACCCTCCCAGCCGAACTCACCCGGGACGGTCAGGCTCATCGCCTGCCCCAGGTTCTGCATCACGCGCCCGATCAGGCAGAAACCGTAGCCGGGAAAAGCCATCGGTCCGATCGCCAGTGGCATTTGCTGCTCGGGTATCCGATTGGCGATCATCAGGCGGTGCATGGCCGGGGCGATCAGGGTTTGGCCATCTGGCGTCCGACCGTTGAGGAGCATGGTGGCGAACTTGCAGTAGTCGGCACAGGTCGAAAACAGGCCCAGCCCGCCGCGCAGTGCGTTGTGGCCGGGTCGGGACGGATAAATCGCCTCGGCGTCCAGCAGTATCAGCTCGTGAGGTGGCGGCACCGTAAAGGACAGATCGATGGTTTCGAAACCGTACAGTGGCAACAGGCGGGCCTGCTTGTCCTGCGGTACATAAAAGCCGGTGTCGCCCATTTGCAGCGGCGCAAAAATATTCTCATCCAGCAACGCATCCAGCGGCTGGCCGCTTGCGACTTCCAGTACCCGGGCCAGGACATCCGTCGCTACCGAGTAGCGCCACTGGGAGCCCGGGTGGAAGGCCAGCGGATAGCTGGCGATGGTATCGGCAAATTCGGCCAGGCTTTGTTCCACCCGTTTGATCAGCTCTATTTCGGAGTATTGTTCCGCCACCGGGCAATCGGGCACGAAGTCGTAACTCAGGCCGGAACGGTGGGTGAGCAGGTCCTCCACTGTCATGGGGCGGGCGGGCGGCTCGGTACCGCCCTCCACCAGCACCTGTGTGTTCGCGAATGACGGGATGTACTGCATTACGAAATCCGACAGCCGCAGCTGGCCGCGCTGGACCAGAATAAGGGCCATAACCGACACCACCGGTTTGGTCATGGAATAAATGCGGAAAATGGCGTCACTGCCCAGGGGAGTTTTTCTGGCCTCGTCCGCAGTGCCGGAAGTCCCGCTGGCGATCAGTTTGCCGGCTTGTTCCACGTGCCAGGCAATACCCGCGTAAAGATTCTGGCCGGTGTAGTCATCTGCAACCGCCTGGAGGCGGGCTTCTACTGGTTTCATGGTATTGGTCTTCCTTTTTTACAAAAACGGGCCGAGGAGGTTTTCCAGGGTGTACCGACTTTGCCGGGTGACAGGGTACCCCCGTACAAAATCGTACCGGTTCTGATACGGCTTGCCAGGCGCCGGTCCTAGCTCAATATAAAATCTTTCGGGTCCGGTTCAAGCGTCTCCCGCCACCACTCACCGTGAGTACCGGGCCAGTTCTGGGTGACGCGCCCCGCGCTGTTCTTGTACCAGCTGTTCACGGATGGGTCACCCCATGCGCGCTGCCGGTTGAGGGCATCGATCACCTGGTTGTAGCTGGCCATGACTTCTTTTTTGCACTCGATGGCACGGTAGCCGTTTTCCAGCTGAAGTTTGAGGCACCCCATGACATAGCGAAGCTGGCACTCGACGAAGAACACGATGCTGCTGCCGACGACAATATTGGAATTGGGTCCGTACAGGCAGTAGAAATTGGGGAAATCGGCGACCACCACACCCTTGTACGCCTTGGGGTCGCCACCCCACTGGCTGACCAGGTCCAGGCCATTGCGGCCGATGACCTGCATGGGAACAAGAAACTGGTCCGCCTTGAAGCCGGTCCCGTAAATGATGACGTCCGCCTCGTGTACGACACCGTCAGCGGTGCGTACGCCCTCCGGGACCACCTCCGCAATGCGGTCGGTAAGCAGCTCCACATTGTCGCGCTTCAGGGTGGAGATCCAGGCGCCGTCGTCCAGCACTGGTCGTTTGCCGCCGGGTGGATAGTCGGGAATCAGCTTCGCCAGCAGCTCCTTGTCATCGCCTGCCTGTTCCCTGAGTGAGTCGATCAGCTGTTGCCGCAGCATCTCGTTGGCTTCGCCGATGGTGCCCGGCGGTCCCTTCCAGCCGGGCTCCGAGTACATCATGGGCAGCAGGCCGTCCACGGCCAGGGTGCGGAACAGGTAAAAGCGATACCAGCGGGCATAAAAGGGCACCTCCCGGAACAGCCAGAGCTCTTCAGGCGACATGGGCTGGTGATAGGTCTCGGTGGGCATCAGCCAGGGCGCGGACCGCTGGAACACCTTGAGCTGCCTGCAGTGCGGCGCAATTTTTGGCACGAATTGCGCGGCGCTGCAGCCGGTGCCGATGACGATTACCCGCTTGTCCTCCAGTTGGTGTTCATGCTCCCAGCGCGCCGAGTGGAAGGATATTCCCTTGAAGGTGTCGAGCCCGCGTAGATCGGGCATCTTGGGGCTGTTGAGCTGGCCTACCGCACTGATGACGCTGTCGGCAACCAGGGTTTCCCGCTTGCCGTCACAGTCGAGCTCGAGCTCCCACCGGTTGTCACTTTCATTGAATTTGGCGCGCTTTACCTCGGTGTTCAGCCGGACATACTTGCGCAGCCCGTATTTGTCCACGATGCGGTTGAAGTAGGCGTTGAGCTCCGCCGCGCCGGAGAAATGCCCGGACCACTGGTGGTTGGGCTCAAAAATATAGCTGTATAGATGATTGGCGGAATCGACCTGGCAGCCCGGGTAGGTGTTTTCATACCAGGTGCCGCTCATTTCCGGATTCTTGTCCAGCATGACAAAGGGAATACCGTTCTCCTGCAGGCGGATCGCCGCCATGATCCCCGACATGCCGGTGCCGATAATCGCCACCTGAAAACCTTTCGGCAAGGCAGTCTTGTCGATCGACACGCGGCGCCCATCCTCGGCAAACAAATTCAGCTCCTCGCGCAGGAACGGCACCTCTTCATCGGGCATCGCCTCACCGGTGATGTAGTTCATGGCGGCAATCACATCGGCTTCAGTGGGCCGCGGAGGCTCAGCACAGCCGCCATCGCGGTATCTGGTGAGGGCATCGAACGCCAGCTCCCTCGCCAGTTTGCGGTCCTGCTCAGTCAGTCCATCCTCGTCCTCGGCAAACATGGCAAAGTGCGGTTTCACCTTGTCAAAGTGGTCCCGGTTGCCATTGAGGTGCATCAGTGCGGTCATCAGGGCGGGTATATGGGCCTGCTCCAGCGCTTGCCTGATCTGTTCGTCGGATGCCTCCGATATCGGGGTGTTCCAGTCAGTCATGCGTTCGTCTCTCATGTATTTATTGAAAAATGCCAACGGCCGGAGTTTCAGCATAGTCGGGCTTGCAACGGGATGCCATAGCCGGAATGGCCTCAGCCGCGCTTTGATGCTTCCCAGCCACTTGCGGCCTGGTCGTCACGGGGTTTTGCTGTCAGTCGCGTCACCGTTCACCCTGTTATGAGGCTGACCCCGGACGCCTTGCAGTATAGGAAATAACCCGGCGCTATGGGGAAAAATACCGGGCTGACCGGTTACACTGTAGCGCCCGAGAGACCTATATGTCGGAGACGCCAGCATGTTTATCCTCCACCACTACAGCATGTCCCCCTTCTCCGAAAAAATCAGGCTGATGTTCGGCTATGCCGGGTTGGCGTGGCAGTCGCTCCCCTGCCCGGAGATGCCCCCGCGCCCTACTGTCGATCCGCTCAGTGGCGGCTACCGACGTATACCGATCGCCCAGGTCGGGGCGGATATATTCTGTGACAGCCGCCTGATCAGTGCCGAAATCGCCCGGCAATCAGGCAAGCCGGCGCTGGACCCCGCCTGGGGCAGCGAGGCGTTGAGGGACTATGCCAGGCAACTGGAGAGCGACGTGTTCTGGGCAGCGGTGCTGTCGATGTCCCCGGGCACCACGCTCCGCCAGCTGGTGCGCAATGTGGGGCTTTGGAAGACTCTCAGGTTTGTCAGGGATCGCGCTGGCGTCGGTCGCAGTGCCCGGGTTCAGCTGCCGTCGGCGAAACAGGCGAAGGCGGCTTTCGCCGCCCACCTGGCAGGACTGGAGCGGCGCCTGGAGGGCGATTTCCTGGGGGGAAATACCCCGTCTCACGCGGATTTTGCGGCCTACCATACCCTGTGGTTCCAGCACGTGGTGGGGGGCGTTCCACTGCCCGCAGACCTGCAGCGGGTAGCTGACTGGTACCGCCGGATGTCGGCGTACGGGCACGGGTTCCCGGTGACCATTTCCCGGGAAGACGCTTTCGCGGCCGCCCGTGATCAGCTGCCGCGACCGGTACCTTCCGCTGACACCGGGGATGCACTGATCGGCACTGCGGTCACCGTGAGTCCTGATGACTACGCGCTCGACGCCGTACTGGGGGTGCTGGTGGGCAGTTCCGACGAGCGCTGGATCGTGGCTCGGGAAACGGCAGAATGCGGACTGCTGCATGTCCATTTCCCCCGCGCCGGCTTTGAACTGCGGTCGCAGGTGGCCGCCTGAAGCTGACCGTGGTGGGGGTGGGTCAGGTCTTGCGTATGTATACGACCAGGGTGGGGAATTTATTGGGGTCGGTCTGCACGATAAACATGACCCGCCCATCAGGCGACACCGCGCCATTGGCGTCCCGGGTGTCGACCTGGCCGGTCCCTTTTACCAGCATGAAGTTCTGCCCCAGGGAGTAGTTGCGTCCGCCGGTCGAATCGACCAGGACGGTTTCGGCGGTCTGCCCCCGTTGGTCCAGTAGCAGCTCGGTCAGGCCGGTGACAGGCTGGGTGCTCATCCATGCGCCGTAGTAGCTGCCGGCGACATTGGCAACCATCTTGTTACCGGATGTGCGAACGCACATGCCCGCGCCCTGCAGTTGGGCAGTAACCTGGGTGGCTGCAAAGACGCTGCCGTCCGCAGACAGGCTGCCCGCGAGGCGGGCCCCGGCATACTCGAATATGGTCGTGCCATCCTCGCTGACTTCATAGCTGATAGCCGCCTGGCTGGCACCGGGCAGCCGGCGGGAGATGACCGCCATGGCGCCACTGCCCTTGCCGTTCATGGTCGCGCGGAAAAACAGGGACTGCCCATTGGACACTATGTGGCCGCAAAAATAGGTGCCGTTGAATGCGCCCTGTCTGGCCTTCGTCTGCCCTGGCATCAGGTAGGTGACGGAGATGTCGCCGTCAGACGCGTCCGTATCTGCCAGGGTTATGAAATCTCCCGATCTGGTTGCGGCGCCGCCCGGCGCGAGTCGGTCGCCCATCTGCCCGGTCAGCAAAAGGCCGGTTTGCTGGCGCTTGAAGCTGACCGGGGTCCGGTCGAAATAGTCGCGGGTAGAGGCTTGCTGGCTGGTGAAACGGTAGTTGCCGTCGGCGGAGAAGAGCGCATTCAGCAGGGCGGCATAGCCCACCCTGCCGATTGCCCCGAAACTCGCAGCGATATAGGGCACTGCCGGGTCTGCATTGCTGTCGGGAACGAAGACCGCCGTCAGCGGGTCGAGCTCCTCATCGGGGTAGTTGGTATCCCACCACTGCACCCACTCCCCGTCGTAATTTTTCCAGCAATCCTTGCCCTTTGGAGGCTTTGGCGCAGGAGCCCTCCCAGTGTGAAAAAGCCCACCCGGGTCTCGGCAGGGCCCGGTATACCAGGGATTCGGAGCCCAGGATCTCGTTGTCGGTGCAGCGTGTCCAGCCCGCCCTGAATTCCTCCAGGGCGCAGCCGCGTTCGCCACGCTTGAGTTCGACAATATCGCCCTCTCCCCTGATCGCCAGTGGCTGCTTGCATGCAGCCAGTGCTGCCAGGCAGCTGATTATCAATAGCAGTCGCAGTTTATACATCGTGCAGGCGCAGGTCCGTGGCCGGTAATGGCGACCATCATAACCGAGAAAGACTGAGCCATAAATTCGCGTGGGGGTCTGAACTCCGCCCGGCTGGTTACCGTGGTGGGGTAAGTGCGACAATCCCGCTTTTGGAGGCAGGCTTATGAAGGCAGGAAGATACCGGCATTTCAAGGGCGGCGAGTACCGGGTGGAAGGTGTCGCCCGACATTCGGAAACCGGTGAGGAACTGGTCGTGTACACCCCGCTGTACGGTCAGGGCGGCCTCTGGGTCAGGCCCCTGGCGATGTTCCTGGAGACGGTTGTGCACGAGGGCCGGGAGCAGCCCAGGTTCGAGTATATCGGCGCCGGCTGATCAGTTCAGGCGCGGTAGTCGGCGACAATGGTGCCGCATTTCGCAATATCCTCCTCGTGGGAGGCCTCGCGCCAGGGTTCCGCGATGGCAGCCTCGTACCACTCCTGCATGGCGGGCAGTTGCAGCATCCTTTCCACGTAACCCTGCGGTTTCTCCGACAGCGGCAGTTGGTAAGTCGTGATGCGAAATACAACAGGGGCAAAAAATGCGTCTGCCGCACTGAATCCGGAACCCGCCAGATAGGGGCCGCCGAACCTGTCCAATCCTTCACGCCACAGCTCGTCAATCCGTTGCAGGTCCTGCGCCAACTCCGGGCTCACCCGGTCGAGGGCAACTCTCTGGCCGCAGGTCATGCTGCACTCGTTGCGCAGGGCAGTGAAGCCCGAGTGCATTTCGGCACTCGCGCAGCGAGCCCAGCAACGCGCGTCGCGGTCCCCGGGCCACACCCCGGAGTGCGTTTCGGCAAGGTATTCGGCGATTGCCAGGGAATCCCATACGACCAGATCGCCATCGATCAGGCACGGCACTTTGGCGGTAGGGCTGAATTTGCGGAAGGCATCCCGGTTCCCGCCTTCCGCAAAGGGATGGACGATCTCCTCGAACGGGATCTGCAGGGCGCGCATCAGTACCCAGGGGCGCAGGGACCATGAAGAATAGTTTTTATTGGCGATATGCAGGGTATACAAGCGCATTCTCCTGATCGGCGGGCCCGGGGGCCGGGCTTACTGAATCGTGTCGAAGCTGATCGGCATCGACTTGATGCCATTGATGAAATTGGAGCGCAGCCAGGCGATCTCGCCATCGAAGCGCGGATTGCGTATGCGGCGCAGCATTTCCTCGAAGATGACCTTCAATTCGAGTCTTGCCAGGTGCGAGCCCAGGCAAAAGTGCTCGCCGATACCGAAGGCTCGGTGACTGTTCCTGAGCTCCTCGCGCTGGGCGCGGGTGATATCGAAGCGGTCACTGTCGCTGAAAACCGCTTCGTCCGCGCTGGCCGAGCCGTAGTACATCTGGATCTTGTCGCCCTTTTTGATGAGTTGTCCGCCGACTTCCACATCCTCGGTGGCGGTACGACGGAAGGCGATGACGGCCGGGTTGTAGCGCAGGAATTCCTCGATCGCACCCTCCAGCAGTTCCGGGTTGTCGGCCAGTTGCTGGTATTGCCCGTGTTCGATCAGCAGGCGCATGCCGTGGCTGGTCACGGTCCGGGTGGTTTCGTTACCGGCCACGATCAACAGCAGGAAGAAGTAGCAGAACTCATCCTCGGTGAGCGGCTCATCCTCCACCGTACCGTTGAGCAGAACGTTGACGATGTCGTCCCGGGGCTTGGTTTTTTGTTCCGCGGCCAGCTCCTGGGCCAGCATGAACATTTCCATCATTGCCATGGTGCCCTCCTCCTGGGTGGTGGAGAGTTCCGGGTCGTCCATGCCGATCATGATATTGGTGAGTTCGAACAGGCGGTGCCTTTTGTCCTGCGGCACGCCCATGAGTTCGCAAATGGCGATGAGCGGCAGTTCCGCAGCGATGTCCTCGACAAACTCGCAGCGGCCGCCGGTCACGGCTCTATCCAGTATGTCCCGGGCGATTTCACGAAACCGCTCTTCGTAGGAATCGACGACCTTCGGGGTGAAGGCGTTGCGCACGAGGCGCCGGTACTTGATGTGCTTGGGGGGATCCATGTTGATCAGTTGCAGTCGCATCATCGCGAGCATTTCCGGGTCCTGCTCATGCAGAAAGCAGGTTTCGGCCTCGGAGGAAAACAGCAGCGGATTCTTGGAAATGAAATCCAGGTCCTGGTGCCGAGTCACCGCCCAGAAACCGCGGCCCTGCTCCGGGTCCTCGTGCCAGTAGACGGGTTGCTCGTTACGCAGGTATTTAAAGGTTTCCCGCGGCATACCTCCCAGGTAGGTTTCTGGTGCAGTGAGATCAAATACAGGGCAGCCGGACATGAAGAGTACTCCGATCGGGTCTGGATAGGGGAGCCACTGCCGGGGCGGCCTGCAGGGGCTGTTAGTGGTCAGACTATAGACTACCGCCGGTGGATTAAACAGCCGAGCCTTTGCTGTCGGCCAGGCCAGGGGTGGCTCGAGCTTCACCAGCCCACCCATGAGGCGGGCTGTTCAGGATGGGCTCGCCTTGCAGGCGGATGGCAATCTCCCCGGCGGGCGGGCCTTCATCCATGTAGTGCTGGCGGAAACCGGCCGCCGCGAAATACCGGGGTTCCAATGGCCAGGAGTCACCAAACGTTTCGTCTGCGGGGTTGGTATTACCATCAGAGCGCTGACATACTTACTGGAAGAAAACAGCAGCGAGAGCATGAAGCATAATGAAAACGCCTGAGCGGAAGTGTGTCTACCAGTGCCACCATTTTGACTCTACCCGCTGGAATTTTCTTGATCACCGCCCGGACGACATAGTGATAGCGACCTCCTACAAGGCCGGGACCACCTGGACCCAGGGTATTATCGCCAACCTGTTGTTTCCCGATGGCCGGTTCCCGGCGCCGCCGGAGGTGATGTCGCCCTGGCTGGATATGCGCGTGACGCCGCTGGAGCTGGTGCTGACCGGCCTGGAAGCCCAGCCACACCGCCGCTTCATAAAGACGCATCTGCCGCTGGACGGCATGCGTTACGAGCCGGACGTGAAATACCTTTATGTCACCCGGGACGGGCGCGATGTGTTCATGTCCCTGTGGAACCACTACAGTAAACTCACGCCCGAATTCACCGCCCTGATGAATGCCATTCCCGGCCGCGTAGGCGAGGAGTTGCCGCCCCCGCCGGCAGATATCCACGAGTTCTGGCGGCACTGGGTAGGTCGGAGTCTGTTTGACAACGAGGTGGGTGGCTGGCCCTACTGGTCACACCTGTCGAATGTGCAGTCCTGGTGGGACTTCCGCCATGTGCCGAATATCCGCCTGGTGCACTACAACGATCTGCTGGCCGACACCGAGACGGAATTACGCGGGATCGCCCAGTTTCTCGGTATCGAGGTTGCCGAGTCCGCGTGGCCGGGCATAGTGGATGCTGTGTCATTCAAGCAGATGAAAGCCAGGGGTGAACTCTATACGCCCGGTGGCGGTATTTTCTGGCAGGGCGGCGTGGATACGTTCATGAACAAGGGCACCAACGGGCGCTGGCGGGAAGTGCTGTCGGATACCGAACTGGAGCAGTACGAGGCGGCCTGTGAGCAGGCACTGACGCCCGATTGCCGGCAGTGGCTGGCCAATGGGGGGGCTTACACCTTCTAGTTGGCTCGCCGGTGCCTTTACGAACGTGCAGCTTCGTCTATGCTGACTGTTATCCTTGCGAGGTATAGCCATGAACGACATCAACATTCCCGACTCCCTGCCCGACTGGATCAGGGAGCATGTAGCCCTCTACCTGAAGGACGGCGAGGCGGGGCACTACTGGGATGCAGCCCACGGTGGTGGCAAGGGCATGCTCACCACGCTGCTGCTTTTCACCACTGGTCGCAAGTCAGGCAAGCAGTCGATCCTGCCGCTTATCTACAGGCCAACAGGCGACGGCGGTTACTGCGTGATCGCATCCAAGGGCGGTGCGCCGGCGCACCCGGCATGGTTTCTCAACCTTGAAGCCAACCCCGGGGTTCAGGTACAGGTGGCAAACGACAAGTTCGACGCCGTGGCGCGAGTCGCCGAGGGTGAAGAACGGGAAAGGCTGTGGCAGCTCATGGTCGACTACTATGCTCCCTACACCGATTACCAGGCCGCGACGCAGCGGCAGATCCCTGTAGTTGTGCTGGATCCCGCGTGAGCCCGGACAGCGACGTGAAGGACCCGCACACCGACATTGCGCGACAGCTTGAGGGCGTGTGGCGGCTGGTGTCGTCCGAGTTCAGAACCACCTCGGGAAAGGTGATCTACCCCCTGGGTGAAGACGCCATCGGTCAGGCTATTTTTACCCGCTCCGGCTACATGTCTGCCCAGCTCATGCGGCCGGGCAGGCCGGCCTTTGCATCGGGAGACCAGGCCGGTGGAACCGATCAGGAAATACGCGCCGCCCTGCAGGGCTATGCCGCCTACTACGGCCAATGCGAGATCGACGAGGAAAACAAGACCCTGGTCACCCGGGTGGAGGGCAGCCTGTTTCCGAACTGGGTGGGAAGCCGGCAGTTGCGCTATTACGAGTTGTCCGGTTCGCAGCTCATTTTGAAGACCACACCCATCGCCTTCGGCGAAGAGGAGTTTACCGGCGTACTGACCTGGGAGCGCAGGTGATTCCGGCTGGATATTGACGGGGAAGGAGTGCAAGGAAATCCGGCGTGTTGAACAGCAGCAAACTGAAGTCGGCTGAGAGGGCATTTTTGAGCCGATACCCCCAGGGCTTCGATGATCCGGAAATTCTCAAGATCGTCAAAAAGCACCGTATGTTGCCGATGACGGAGCTGGCCAGGGACAGCTTCAGCGAGCGCGCCTGCTCCAATATTCACGTCACCGCTGAAAATATGGTCAGGATCGTGTCCCGCTCCTCCATGGTTTCCCTGTTTGAAAAACCCAAATTCAGGGACTTCGTCAAAACCCTGGACGAAAACGAGAAAGCCTTTCTGGTAAATGCCCTGCGCGAAATGCTGCACGGACGGCAGCAGGCGGGTTTTGAGGCAATGGTCGAGATCCTGAAAACCGGCAAACTGGCCAAGTGGAGCCTGGTCAGCATTATCCCGGCCTATTACAAGCCGACCCGCGAGGTATTCGTCAAACCCACCACCGCCAGGGGGATTCTCCGCTTTTTCGAGATCGACGATCCGGTCTACAGCCCGACCCCCAGCTGGGACTTTTATCGCAAGTACCGCAAGCTGATGAATGACGCCAAAAAGGAGGTCGACCGGAGCCTGTCGCCCTCAAATGCTGCTTTTTCGGGCTTCCTGATGATGACGGTCCTGCCTTAAAACGTACTTTTCTCGCCTTTTTACCCCGCTGAAGCGGTGTTTAACCCTGCCGGCTGGGCTACAATTGGGCGGGGACGAAAAAAGAAGATTATGTGACGTGAAGGTTATATCGGGGCTTTTCCTGGTTACTTTATTGTGCTGTTCGCTGCACGTCGAAGCCGACGTGGGCAGTGCTATCCCGGATATCAGTCCGACGACAGGACAGTCCGCCCCTGCGCAACCCGCTATGAAGATCTACAAGTACCGCGATAAAAACGGCGTTCGCTCATACTCCGACCAGGCTCCGGTCGGGAGGAGATATGAGGTGATGCAGCTGTCCTGCTTTGCCTGTAACCTGAAGTCCAAAGTAGACTGGCACAATACCCCGCTGCAGCTGGATGCGTTCAAATACGCGATAAACTCGGCAGCCACTAAATACCGGATCGACCCTGCACTGGTGCGGGCCGTCATCCACGCCGAGTCTGCTTTCAGGCCGTCAGCCAGGTCGAAAAAGGGTGCGCTGGGGCTGATGCAGTTGATGCCGGGCACTGCCAGGGACATGGGGGTGACGAACCCCCTGGAGCCGGAGCAGAATATTCTGGGGGGAGTGCGATACCTCGCCTGGCTGCTCGACCAGAACGGCGGCAATACCCTGCTGGCCACCGCGGCCTATAACGCCGGGCCGGGCGCGGTCGAGCGTTATGACGGCATTCCCCCCTTCGAGGAAACCGAAACCTACGTCAAGCGGGTAAGAATCCTGCATCAACGCTACCGCAATGCACTCGCGGCGAACCATACTGGCCGCAGGATCTCGCAAGCCACCGCCTACTGATCCCCCGAAACATTCCCACCGCAAACCGCTGTTACCGAGCCCTGGCCTGCAGCGCTGTCGCATCATCATCGATTGGCGCACGGACCTGAAATATTGCTATCGTTTGTCCCGCGCCAGGCTTGTGCGCGGCAGGGCGCCACCAGAGTCGGACGGAGAGCAGAATCGAAATGGAGCTGGACAAGCTGCAGAGCTTTGTACTGAGGTTTCTTGAATATGGCACGCTGGCCCTGGCCTGTGTTATCGGCCTGCTGATACTGGCGGTGGTGTACATGTATATCGCCGACGTTACCCAGAAAAAACAGACTATTCGCCGCAACTACCCGGTAATAGGCCGCTTCCGCTATTTTTTTGAGCACCTTGGTGAGTTTTTCCGGCAGTACCTGTTTGCGCTGGACCGGGAGGAGCTGCCGTTCAACCGGGCCCAGCGGGCCTGGGTGTACCGGGCTGCCAAGAACGTCGATTCCACCGTGGCTTTTGGCTCCACCCATCCCCTTAACCAGCCCGGGGATTTCATTTTCCTCAACGGTCTGTTCCCGCCGCTGGAAGAGGAGGTCAAGCCGCGCAGCGCGATAACTTTCGGTGAAGGGTATGCCCTGCACCCCTACAGCACCACGTCATTTTTCAATATCTCCGCCATGAGTTTTGGTGCCATCTCTGCCCCGGCCGTGCGAGCCCTCTCCAGTGGCGCCAGGCAGGCGGGAATCTGGCTGAATACGGGGGAGGGCGCGCTGTCAAAGTTCCACCTCGAGGGTGGCTGCGACCTTATTTTCCAGATAGGCACCGCCAAATATGGCGTGCGTGACGAGCAGGGCCGGCTGTCTGAGGAGAAGCTCAAGGCCATCGCGAGCCACGATAATGTTCGCATGTTCGAAATCAAGCTGTCCCAGGGAGCGAAACCCGGCAAGGGCGGTATTTTACCGGGAGCCAAGGTGACCGAGTTGATCGCCAGTACCCGCGGCATCCCCCAGGGGCAGGACTCGCTGAGTCCCAACCGTCATCCCGAAATCCAGTCTATCGACGACTTGCTGAACATGATTCATCGGGTAAGGTCGGTGACCGGTAAACCGGTCGGGATAAAAGCGGTGATAGGTCAATCGGAGTGGCTGGATGATATGTGCCTGCATATCCAGCAGCGGGGCATGGAATACGCCCCGGACTTTTTTACCATCGACAGCGCAGACGGCGGTACGGGTGCTGCGCCCCAGAGTCTTATCGACTATATGGGCCTGCCGGTCCAGCGCAGTCTGCCGTTGCTGGTTGACAAACTAGTGGCGCACGGACTGCGTGAGCGTATTCGTGTCATCTGCTCCGGCAAGATGATCAACCCCGCCGGGGTGGCGGCCTGCCTGTGCCTGGGCGCGGACTGTGTCAATTCCGCCCGGGGTTTCATGTTTGCCCTGGGCTGTGTGCAGTCACTGCAGTGCAACAAGAACACTTGTCCCACCGGTATCACCACCCACGACGAAGACCTGCAGAAAGGCCTGGATCCTGCCGACAAGGCGAATCGGGTGGCGAGCTACGCCCGCAATCTGATGCATGAAGTGGAAGTGATCGCTCACTCCTGCGGCGTGGCTGAGCCGCGGCTGCTGAACAGGAGCCACGTGCAGTCAATCAATGCCCGGGGTGAACCGGAACCTGTGTGAAACAGCCGGTTAGCCGGCGGCGGGCCTGTCGCCCGCCCCAGCCGCGGCCGTTCTGTTCAGGTCAGGCCAGGCGATGCAGGGCGCAAACCTTGTTGCCGGAGGGGTCGCGCAGATAGGCCAGGTAGAGTTTACCCGCCGCGCCTTCACGCGCCCCAGGGGGATCTTCACAGCTGCTGCCACCGTTGGCGAGCCCCGCGGCGTGCCACGCATCAGCGGCCGCCGGGTCCGCTGCCGCAAAACCGATGGTACTGCCGTTGCCGGGGCTGGCGGGCTCTCCATTGATGGGCTTGGTGATTGAAAATATGCCGGTCGGGGTAAAGTAAAAACAGCGGCCCTTGTCGTCGAATACGCCGGGCTCGTGGCCGAGCGCGCCCAGGATCGCATCGTAGAACGTCTTTGACTGCTCCACGTCGTTGGCGCCAACCATGATGTGACTGAACATATCTTTTCTCCTGATGAGTGGTGGAATGGGCTAGAGTCTAGTCGATGCCCGCGTTGATACAAGGAAATTGCACAAAGAAGGGCCTGGCACGCGCGGTTGATCAGGCCGGAGGCCGGAACAGCGCAAGGTTATGCCAGCGGGGCCGCGCGAGCCCGGGCTCTGATCCGTTGTGGCATCGGGGCCGTATTTCCTCCATGAAAGGCTAAATCGTGTGAAGCATGCCATATGGTGAGCCTCGCCCAGTCAGTATAATGCCCGCCCTCAAGTGCGTGCTGCCGGTACCTAAATGTCCAAGAACATCATTTCTGCTTCGATCGTAGCTGTCGGCCTGTTGCTTTGGCTGGGATCGGGCCTGTTCTTTGGTGAGTCCGCGCCGTCCGAGCACCCCGCGCTGGCGATCCAGGACCAGTCGGGTATTGGGGCCGCCAAAAGCAAGCCCACGCAGGTGCGCGCCGAGAGCATCAAGTCCGAGGCCCGAACCCGCTTCCTGGTTCTGCGCGGCCGGACAGAGAGTAAGCGCACCGTGGAGGTGAAGGCCGAGATAGCCGGTACCGTGGTGTCGCGGCCGGTGGAGCGTGGCATGCGGGTTGCGGAGGGCGACCTGCTGTGTGAAGTGGCTGTGGATGACAGGCAGGCCGCCGTGGCAGAGGCTGAGGCCGCGCTGGAGGACGCCAGAATCCAGTATGAAGGCACCCTGAAACTCAAGGAGCAGGGCCTGCAGTCCCGGACAGCGATAGCGAACGCGGCGGCCCGCCAGGAAGCCGCGCGCGCCCAGTTGCACCGGCAGTTACTCAATCTGGAGCGCACCCGCATAACCGCGCCCTTCAGCGGCGTGGTAGAGGACCTGCATATGAACACGGGAGACTACGCGCTGCCCGGGTCTGCCTGCGCCACACTCATCGATCTGGACCCGATGCTGGTGCGGGCCGATGTCACGGAGGCCGAAGTGGAAAGCCTGCATGCGGGCGGTCGTGCCTCCGCGCGCACCAGCACGGGCAGGGATATAGAGGGTGTGGTCACGTTTGTCGGCAAGCAAAGCGACCCGGTGACTCGCACCTACCCCGTCGAGATCACCGTTGAGAATCACGATTACAGTATCCGCTCAGGGCTGACCGTAAGCGTCCGCTTTGGCCTCGGCGACGTGCAGGCACACCAGATATCCCCGGCCCTGTTTACCCTGAACGACGATGGCGAGATGGGCGTGCGCACCATCGACAAGTCGAACCGGGTCAAGTTTCATGCCGTGCGTATCATCGAGGATGGTCCCGGCGGCGTCTGGGTGACCGGGCTGCCCAGGACGACGCGCCTGATAACCGTGGGCCAGGAGTTTGTCTCCGCGGGGGAGGTTGTCGAACCGGTTTACTCTGACGAGCACAGCGCACAAGTAGCTCAGCCATGACCTCCCTTATCGACTCGGCGATCAGCCGGACCCGTACCACCATGTCACTGCTGGCGGTGCTGGTGGTGGCCGGTTTCCTTGCGCGCGCCGTGCTGCCGATCGCGAATGATCCGCACATCGAGCTGCCGTATTTCTATATCGGTGTGATGCACGAGGGTATCTCGCCCGAGGATGCCGAACGCCTGTTGGTCCAGCCGATGGAAATCGAGTTGCGCAAGCTCGAGGGCGTGGTGGAACTCACGTCCCGTGCGTCCGAGGGCATGGCCGTTTTTTTCGTCGAATTTGATGTCTCCCAGGATCTCGGCGAGGCCCTGAGTGATGTGCGTGAGGCGGTCAACCGGGCCAAGGCTGAAATGCCCAGCACCGCGGAAGAGCCCTTCGTCGAGGAGCTTACCGTAGATGATTTTCCGATAGTTCAGGTCAACCTCGTCGGGGAAACCGCAAGTGAACGCAGTGTCTACCAGGCCGCGCTCAGGCTTCGGGACGATATAGAGTCGATTCCCTCCGTGCTCGCGGCGGATCTGCAGGGCCACAGGGAGGAGTTGCTCGAGGTCCTGATCGACCCGGATGCCCTCAACGCCTACCGTATTTCCAGCGAGGAGCTGTTAGGCACCCTGCAGCGCAACAATCGCCTGATACCCGCCGGCAGCATCGATACGGGCAAGGGCCGCTTCTCGGTCAAGGTTCCGGCGGTGGTGGAAGAGGCGGCGGACATCCTCGACCTGCCGATCCGCACTTCGGGGGACAAGATAGTCACCCTGCAGGATGTGGCCTCGGTGCGCAGGACCTTCAAGGACCGCACCAGCTACGCACGCTACAACGGTCGCGAAGCCATTTCCATCGAGGTGACGAAGCGCGCTGACGCCAACGTCATCGACAGCGTGGAACAGGTGCTGGCCATTGTGGATGCCGCGCGCCCCCTCATACCCGCGGGCATAGAGGTGATCGTGTCGCAGAACCAGGCCGAATTTGCCGCGTTACAGGTGCGGGAACTGGAGGGTAATATCCTGACAGCGCTCGCGCTGGTCATGGTGCTGGTGGTGGCGGCCATGGGATTCCGCAGCGGTCTGATCGTGGGGCTGGGGATTCCGGTGTCCCTGCTCTTCTCCGTCATCATCATTTACCAGCTGGGCTACACCTTCAATTTCATGGTGATGTTCGGCATGTTGCTCGGCCTCGGTATGCTGATTGACGGCGGTATCGTCGTTACCGAGTACGCCGATCGCATGATGGGCGACGGCATGGATCACAAGGCCGCTTACGCCGAGGCGGTGAAGCGCATGTTCTGGCCGGTTACCGCATCTACCGCCACCACGCTGGCGGCGTTTCTTCCCCTGGTGTTCTGGCCCGGCGTGCCCGGCCAGTTCATGGGCTACCTGCCGGTGACGGTATTTACAGTCCTGACCGGCTCCCTGCTGTATGCCCTGCTGTTTGGTCCGGTCCTTGGCACGCTGTTCGGCAGGCCGTCCGGCCACAGTCGCAAGACGGCCGCGGCCATGCACCAGCTGGAATCGGGAGATCCCACCTCGCTGCAGACGCCAACCGGTCGGTATGCCCGTTTCCTGGTGCAGGTCTGTCACCGGCCGCATATTGCGCTGGGGCTCATTGCGGCCGTCTTGTTGGCCATCTACTGGGCTTACGGCAAGTTCGGTGTGGGCACCATATTTTTCTCTGATGCCGAACCCCAGTTCGTGCAGGTGTCAGTGCTGGGTCGGGGCAATTTCTCCGCCAGTGAGGTTAACAGCCTGGTGCTCGAGGTCGAGCGTGAAATACTTCAGGTGCCGGGTATACGCTTCGTGAACAGCCAGACCCTGCTGCCGGGCGGCGTTGGCGCCGCTCGCGGCTCCGGCAGCAGCTCGGATCGTATCGGCTCAATATTTCTGGAGCTCTACCCCGAGTCCGAGCGCGTGACCTCGGGCAATGCCATCATCCGTGAGATCCGCAGGCGCACTGACCACCTGGCCGGCATCCGGGTCGAGCTGCTGCCCCTGGAGCAGGGGCCACCGGTCGGCAAGCCGATACAGATCGAACTGACCTCCCGCCAGCGGGCGCTGCTGGAGCCCGCCATGGCCCGGATCCGCGCCTACATGGACTCACTTCCCGAACTTCTGGATATAGACGACACCGCCGTGCTGCCGTCAATCGAGTGGCGGATCGAGGTGGACCGGGCGCAGGCGGCCATATACGGCGCCGATGTCTCCTCGGCGGGGATCGCGGTGCAACTGGTCACAAATGGCGTCAAGGTAGGCGAATACCGGCCGGATGGCGCTGACGATGCTGTCGATATCCGGGTGCGTTATCCCCGCGATGATCGAGGTATCCGGGCCATGAACGAGCTGCGTATCAGCACCGACCAGGGTATGGTCCCCCTCGGTAACTTTCGTGCGGATAGAGCCCGCCCAGGGCCTGGATACCCTGCGCCGGGTAGACGGGATACCGGTGGAGTTGATACGCGCCGATGTCGTTGATGGCGTACTGGCGGATACCATGGTGCGCCGGATCGAAACCTGGCTGGAGCAGCAGGATTTCGACCCGGCCATCAAGATCCGCTTTCGCGGCGCCAACGAGGAACAGGCCGATTCGATGGCCTTTGTGGGGGTCGCGTTTGTACTGGCCCTGGCACTGATGTTTATCCTGCTGGTCACCCAATTCAACAGCTTTTACCAGAGTGCCCTGATAATGCTGGCGGTGGTCATGTCCACCGCGGGGGTGTTGCTGGGCCTGCTCATTCTTGGCAAGCCCTTCAGTGCCATCCTCACCGGTGTCGGGGTCGTCGCGCTGGCTGGTATTGTGGTGAACAACAACATCATCCTGATCGACACCTACAATAATGTGCGTCGGATGCACCCTGAACTCGATACGCGGGCAGTCATCGTCAGGGCGACGGCCCAGCGTTTGCGTCCCGTACTGCTGACCACGGTCACCACGGTGTTCGGGCTGCTGCCCCTGGCCTGCGGCCTGTCCGTTGACCTGATATCGCGCACTATCACGGCCAATGGGGAAATGGCGCTGTTCTGGGCGCCGCTGTCCCAGGCGATTGTGTTCGGCCTGTCATTCGCGACGATCCTCACGCTTGTTGCAACGCCGGCTATGTTGGCGCTACCGACAACAGTAAGGGAGTTCCTGGCGAAGTATCGCGGCCAGACAGCGCCGCCCCGCGGGGTGACGCAGTAGCCCGACTGCAATAACCATCCGGTAAATATGTCACATCCGGAAAATCCGGTGCCCGCGACGATCTGTATAACGTTTGTCCAGGGTATAAGCCCGCATGTTGAGAGGTTTCACGAGCTGATGTCGCGTTGTAACTCCATAAAGTCGCCTGTAAACCGCTGCAGGGCCTTGGCCCTGGCTGTGGGGCTGTGCTCTGCTCTGCCGCTGTCGGCCCAGCCCGAGGGTGAAGGCAAGAGCCGTGGTCCCTGGGTATGGGGCCTTGCCGGCGGCGCGGTGCACCAGATGGATGCAGACCTGAAGTCCGGCGACGGCCAGTTCAGCGTCAGCCGTGTATTCGTGCAGCCCAGCCTGGGTTATGCCTGGGATCGGCGCAACACCGTCTCCCTGTCACTCGGCGCGGGCTACGCCGATTACGATTTCTCGTCCGGGGCGCAGGTGGGCGGGACGCGGCCGTGGGGAAACGTGCGGGATGTCTCCCTCTCACTGCCGGTGCGCTTTTCCCCGGCGGAGCGGGCAGATGTCATTGTTATTCCCACTGTCCGCAGCTTTTATGAGGAGGGCGCCGGCTTCGATGAGGGCAGGACAGAGGGGGTGATCGCGGCTGCCGGCTGGAAGTTTTCAGATTCGCTTACCCTCGGTCCCGGTTTCGGCTGGTTTACCGAGCTGGGCGGCGGCAACAACGCATTTCCGATCATTCTTGTCGACTGGAAGATAACGCAGCGACTGTCACTGACCACGGGGCGTGGATTGGCTGCTTCACAGGGTCCGGGCCTCACCCTGAATTACGATGTGGCCGACAAGTGGCGCCTCGGCCTCACCGGACGTTCCGAGAAAACACGGTTCGCGCTGGACGACGACGGCAGCGACAAGCAGGGTTTTGGCGAGGACAAGTCGCTGCCGCTGTTGCTCACCGTGAGTTATACACCCTGGCCGCGAACCAGCGTCAGTGCCCTGGTGGGCACCGAGTTCGAGGGCAGCCTGCGCAAGGAAAACAGCCGCGGCAACGTGATTGCCAAGTCCGATTTCGAAACGGCCGTGGTGTTCGGCGTGGTGTTCTCCAGCCAGTTTTAGCCGGGTGCAGACGGGTCCGGGGCGGTGAGTTTGAGGAGATGGCCGGCGCCGGCGTTTTTGCCATCCTGCAGCAACCAGATAGTGCCGTCTGGCGCTTCTGCCACCGCGCGAATACGCTCACCCATATCGAAGCGCTGCGCCTCCCTGGCGGTCTTACCGTCGACCTCTACCCTCACCAGTGATTTTGACGACAGCCCGCCTATCAGCGCGTTGCCCCGCCACTGGGGAAATTGCCCGCCGCCATAGAAGATCATGCTGGAGGGAGAGATGGCCGGCGTCCAGACCAGGGCGGGGGCCTCGAACTCGGGCCGCGTGGCGTGGTCGGGAATCTCCGTGCCGTCGTAGTGATCGCCGTCAGAGACGATCGGGTAGCCGTAATTGGCCCCCTTTGCCACGAGATTGAGTTCATCCCCGTGCTTGGGCCCCATCTCCACCACCCATAACTGTCCGCTGTCTTCGAATGCCAGGCCCAGCGGGTTGCGGTGCCCCAGCGACCATATCTGGGCGCTGACACCGCCCTGTGCCGCGAAGGGGTTGTCAGCCGGGACCGTGCCGTCGTCATTGAGGCGCAGGATCTTGCCGAGGTTGCCCTGCATATCCTGTGCCGGGTCAAATTTCTGCCGATCCCCCGAGCTTATCCAGAGATAGCCCTCCGGGCCGAATGCGATACGGTGGCCGTAATGGCCCTGCCCGCTCATTTTCGGCGCCTGGCGCCAGACAATCTCAAGCCCGGTCAGGGTAGCAGAGCCCTCGTGCAGCTCCAGACGGCCCCTGGCCACCGCCGCTCCGGATCCGCCCTCGCCCTGCTCGGCATAACTGATGTAGACCAGGCCGTTATCCGCGTAAGCAGGGTGCAATACCACATCGCCCAGGCCACCCTGACCGCCAAAATTCACCTCCGGGATGCCCGCTACCTCAGTTGAGGTACCATCCTGGGAGACCAGCATAAGTGCGCCGCGCTTTTCGGAGACCAGCAGGCGCCCGTCCGGCAGGAACGCCATCGCCCAGGGTTGTTCAAATTTTGCCACCTGTGTCACGCTGAAGGCGTCGTTATTGGCGGTGTTCGAACAGGCGGAGGTGGAAAACACCATTGCCAGCAGCGCCGGGGCCGCCCGGAGAGTGCGGGCAGTCATTGCCCACCACCGTGATTGCTGCTGCATTACCCGACATCACCATAAAGCCTCCATTGCGTTAATTGATGCCCGCGCCAGTAAGCGTTCAGGTTCGAAGCAACGGAACGGGTGTTGTTGGGAAATACGGAGAAACCGGACATTTGGCTCAGTGCAGATCGTCGCTTCAGCGCTTGCCCGCGTCCGATAAGAAGCCGGACCGATCGGCCCGGCTTGCGGGCCGGCGCTAGCGGAACCTGTATCGCACCGGCATCGACTTGAGTCCGCCGACAAATACTGCCTGAACCCAGTCGGGATCGCCCGCCATCTCGATATGCTCCAGGCGCGGCAGCAACTCGCGGAAGAACATTTCCACTTCCAGTACCGCCAGGTGCTGGCCCAGGCACATGTGGCCGCCGTAGCCAAAGGCCAGCTGGTTCCGGTTGTCGCGCTCGATATCGAAGCTGTCCGGGTTGTCGATCACCTCACGGTCCCGATTGGCGGACGGGTACCACAGGCACAGGCTGTCGCCGGCTGGAATGGATTTGCCGCGCAGCTCCAGTGCCTCGGTGGTGGTGCGCATCATGTGCCGGACCGGCGACACCCAGCGAATCATCTCCCTCGCTGCCTGTTTCCCCAGTTCCGGATTGTCGCGCAATTTCGCCAATTGGTCCGGATGCTCCAGCAGCGCCTTCATGCCCCCGCCAATCGTGGCGGAGGTCGTGTCGTGGCCCGCGGTGGCGGTGATGATGAAGTAACTGATCTGGTCGAGCGCCTCCATCGGCTCGCCGTCCACCAGGGCGTTGGCCAGCAGCGAGGCAAGATCACCGGTCGGGTTCGCCTTGCGATCCTCTACCACTTTGGTGAAGTAGGCGAAGAAATCCATCAGTACCCCGAGTCCGTCGCTCACCTCCAGTCCCCGGGACTGGGTGGGGTCCTGGCCGCCAAACAACTCCTGGGTGAGTTTCAGCATCATGGCTTCCTCTTCCGGGGCCACGCCGATAATCGACATGATGACCCGCAGCGGGTACAGCAGCGCAATGTCCTTGACGAAGTCGCACTCGCCGCCCATCTCTTCCATCTTGTCGACGTAGGCCCTGGCGATGGCCTGGACCTGCGGCGTCAGCCTGTCGATAGGCCCCGGCTTGAACCAGTCCCGGGTGACATTGCGCAGCTTGCGGTGCTTGGGATTGTCCATGTGAATCAGGGTTTCGAGTCCGTTGCGGGTGCCGAACTGTTCCAGCAGCGCCTTTTCAAAATCCCTGCGGACCAGCACGGTGCGCGGATTATTGAGAAAAGCCGCGTTATTCTGACTTATGTTTTTGATGTCTTCGTGTTTGGTGATGGCCCAGAATGGATCGAAATCCGGGTGCTCCACCAGACTGACAGGGTCCTCCTCGCGCAGGTGGCGGAACAGGGCGTGCATCGTGACTTCGTCACCCATCACTTTCGGGTCCAGCAGGTCCTGGTTACGGTTCATAGCGATTCTCTTTTGTTGCGAAAAAAGTGAGTGTATACAGCCGCGTGGCGCTCGCCCAGAGTCCCGGGAGCGGCGGCCATGAACAACCCGATTATGGCCATATATGACTATAATGGACGCAGGCCGGGTGGCCGTACCGCGCCTCAGATGATACAGATCACCCGGTTTCCTTCGCGTTGGTTTACTATCAGCAGGCGAGCCGGCGTTGGTGTCGGCTACCCGGCCGGTGGGCCGGGGCGGTTTGATGAAACGGATTATCGGCAGGGAAAAGTCTGATGTTTGATCTGGGAGCATGCCATGTCGAGCGCAATGGGGACGGCCATTACCTGGTGAGTTGGCGCACGGCCCGCCCGGGGCAGAGAGTCGCCATCTACATGTCGGACAACCCCGATCATTATTACACCGGCAAGGACCTGGGCACCCCGGTGCTTTACTCGAGCGACCACGAAGCGCTGATACTCAACCCCGATAAGGACGTCAGGCATTACTTCTACCTTGAGACCGAGGGGGGCGAGGCCGTGATACTGGCGGAGCGCCAGTTGAGCCTGCAGGGTGCCCGCAACTTTCGCGACCTGGGCGGTTACGAGGCAGAAGACGGGCGCCGCCTGAAATGGGGCAAGCTCTACCGCTCGAGCAAGTTATCTGCACTGAGCGATGTGGACAGGGGCTATGTGCGGCGGCTGGGCCTGACCCTGATCTGCGACTTCCGCCAGGTGCTGGAGCAGGAGCTGGAACCCACGCTGCTGCATGGAGAAAACATGCCCCTGCTGGCGAGTTTGCCCATCATGCCCGGCAGTTCGGCCAGCTTCCTGGAGAACCTGCACAAAGGCATTATTGCCGTTGATGATGCGGCGAGCTTCATGGAGCAAACCAATCGTGATTTCGTCGTCAACCAGATGCCACGGTATGCCGAGATGTTCCAGTTGTTACTGGCGGGGGACCAGCAGTTGCTGATTCACTGTGCCTCGGGCAAGGATCGCACCGGCTTTGGCGCCGCCCTGATTCTGGACGTGCTGGGTGTCAGTGAGGACGCCATCGTACAGGACTATTTGCTGACCAATCGTTACCTGCCTATAGACGAGGAAATACGCCGCCTGTCCACCGAATTTACCGATCAAACCGGGGCGGCGGTTTCCCCGGAGGTGTTGCGACCGATGCTGGAAGTTCGCCCCGAGTACATCCGGGCATGTTTCGAGGAGATAAGGCGACGTTACGAATCCAAAGACCATTTCTATGAAGCGGCGCTCTCCCTGGATGATGCCAAGGTGAAGCGACTGAAGGATCGCTACCTGCACTGACATCGTCATGCCCGACCAGAAAGACAGCCCGGACCGGAAAATCATCCATATCGATATGGACGCTTTTTTCGCCAGCGTGGAGCAACGCGACAATCCGCTGCTGCGCGGCAAGCCCGTCGCCGTCGGCGGCTCGGCCCAGCGTGGTGTCGTCGCGGCGGCCAGCTATGAGGCGCGCCGGTTCGGGGTGCGCTCCGCCATGCCATCGGTGACCGCGGCGCGGCGTTGCCCGTCACTGGTTTTCGTGCCGCCGCGCTTTGATGTCTACCGCGCGGTCTCCAGCCAGATCCGGCAGATTTTTGCCCGCCACAGCGACCTGGTAGAGCCCCTCTCGCTGGACGAAGCCTACCTGGATGTGACCCGGGACAAACAGCAGCTCGGCAGCGCCGTGCGGGTGGCGCAGATGATCCGGCTGGCGATACGGGAAGAAACAGGCCTGACGGCCAGTGCCGGTGTGAGCTACAACAAGTTCCTGGCCAAGATCGCCTCGGACCAGAACAAGCCGGACGGAATCTGTGTTATCCGGCCGCACGAGGGCGCCGATTTTGTCGCGGCCCTGCCGGTGCGGCGTTTTTATGGCGTGGGGCCGAAGACCGCCGAGCGCATGGCGCAGCTGGGGATAGAGTCGGGGGCGGACCTGCGCGGCCGGGACCTGGCGTTTTTGCGCGAACACTTCGGCAAGTCGGCGGACTACCTCTATCACGCCGCCCGCGGCGTGGACCTGCGACCGGTCAGACCCGACCGCGTCCGCAAGTCCGTCGGCTGTGAGCGCACCTACAGCGAGGACCTGGTGACGGAGCCGGCCCTGCGCGAGGCGCTGGAACGTATTGTCGATCTCGCCTGGCAGCGGATCGAGGGTCACCGTGTGACCGGACGGACGGTCACCCTCAAGGTGAAGTTCGAGGACTTCAGGCAGATCACCCGGGCCAGGTCCTGCGACCCCTGCATCGCCCGCAAGAGCGAACTGCGCGCTGTTGCCACCAGCCTGCTCGACCAGGTTCTGCCGGTGCCCCGGGGTGTGCGCCTGCTTGGCCTGACCCTGTCGGGATTGTCCGGCACCGAGTGCCCGCAGATAGCAGAGCCGGAACCGCGCGGGACAAATCCCCAACGCGCATTTGATTTCTGACGGGAGATATCTCTGGAGCCTACCGTGACAGGCTGAACCTGTGCCAGAATCCCGGTACACCCAGATCAGCGCGCGAGGGAACAGCAAAATGCCGAAATTCAGCAGACAGGAGCTTGAACAGGCCCTGGAAATCTACAATGAAAAGCGCGACCGCTCCTCCCGTACCGGGGACTGGTCGATATGGGCGTCCCTGTTCACCGAGGATGCCGACTACGTTGAACACGCCTACGGGGAGTTCAAGGGCAGGGCGGCAATCGAGCAGTGGATCACGGATGTCATGGCGCCGTTCCCGCATATGCGCTTCCCGCAATCCTGGGTCGCCTTTGATGAGGAAACCGGCACGATCACCATGGAGGTCATCAACCTGCTGGATCACCCCAGCCAACCCGACCATGAGGGCTTCGGCTTCCCCAACTGGACCCGGCTGACCTATGCGGGCGACGGCCTGTTCTCGCGGGAAGAGGATATCTACAACCCCGCCAGGGATGCCGGCAGGGTGATCAAGGCCTGGCTGGCAGCCGGTGGTGAATTCGTCAGCCGGGAAAAAGTGAAATTCAAGCATTCCTAGCCCACCGCCAACGGCAGGCCATATGACAATCTGCACCGGAGTTCTGTGATGGCGACTATTGTGATGCGCTTTGATTTCCGCTGCCCTCCCGGCAACGCCACCCCGGCGGCGGAGCTCTACCACGCGGCGCTGGAGATGGCGGCCTATGCCGATGGCAAGGGGGTGAACGTCATCGGCCTGTCGGAGCACCACAATACCGCTGACGGCTATCTGCCGGCGCCCCTCACCGTCGCCACGGCGATGGCGGCGCGCACCCGTCATGCCCTGATCAGCATCGGGGCACTGCTGGTCCCGCTGTACGACCCGATAAAGCTGGCTGAGGACCTGGCCGTGCTCGATATCCTGGCCCGGGGCAGGTTGACGGTGATCGCGGGGATCGGCTACCGGGAGTCGGAATATCACGCGCTCCACAGGGATTGGGCGGGGCGGGGGAAACAGCTGGAAACCACCCTGGGCATTCTGCGCCAGGCCTGGCGGGGAGAGCCTTTCCTCTACCGGGGGCGGGAAATAACCGTTCTCCCCCGACCCTATAGCCGGCCGCACCCCATGATCGCCGTGGGCGGCAACAGCGCCATTGCCGCGCGGCGGGCAGCCCGACTGAAGCTGCCTTTTTTCCCGGGGATCGACGACCCCTCACTGGTGGAGTGCTACCACGAGGAGTGCCGGCGCTGTGAATTCGCCGGCGGTTTCGTGTTGCTGCCCAATTACCCCGCCACGACCTATATCGCTGAGGATGTGGAGGAAGGCTGGCGGGAAATAGGTGAGTTCATGCTCTCGGACGCCCTGGCCTACGGCGCATGGCGCCACCCTGCGCGGCGTGCCTATGCCGAATCCTTTGCGCGGGATATCCTCAGCCTGCGGGAGGAGGGTAAATACCGGGTGCTGACCCCGGCTCAGGCGGTGGAGGTCATCCGGGAAACCGGCTCACTGCACCTGTCGCCGCTGGTGGGCGGGTGCCCGCCGGCGCTGGGCTGGAAAAGCCTTAAGCTTTTTGTCAGCCAGGTGGCGCCGGCACTACTAAGGCCGGGCGATATAAACTGGTGCAGACCCGTTATACCCCTCTGGCCCGAATCAATTCAGGAAAAAACGCGGATCAAGCGGCTCATCGGGGCAGCGCTCTCCGACTATCGTGTACTTGTACTCCACATTCACCGGTGTATCGGGATCAAACTTCGGTGACTTCCGGAAACCCTTGCTGTTGGCTTTCAACGGTCCGCCCTTGAACGGGTCGAAATAAATGGTGAAACCTTCATTGATGGATTTTCCCGCAGTATCCACAGCCTGCCACGCAAGGCGCTGGTTGCTCGCCTTGTCCACGTTTGGGTTGTTGGGATCTACCGCGGTAGGGCAGTGCGTTTCGTCAAAGGTGATGTTTACCGGTATGTCGGTTCTGGAACTCTTTGGATCGTCTGTGGCGCAGGCGCTCAGCAGCATTACGCCCAACATAAGCGCTGCTGGCAGTCCATAGCCTGATCTAAAGAGTTGGTGAATAGTATTCATGGCGTATCTCCTTCACTTACCAGGTTGCTATCAAGCCCTTGCTGCGTCAGCACGGCTTCGTAGCCCGGCAATTCCCGCAGTCTGGAAAGCCCGATATCTGCTCTCACCATATGCGATGGATACCCCAGTGACAGGGCACTGCGAATCGAGTCCAGGGCCTGTTCGGGTTCGTTGAGCGCGCACAGGGCCGTGGCTGAAAAATAGTAGACGAACATATCCTTCTGCGCCAATTGCGCTGCCAGCCCGATATTTTCCAGGGCCTGGTCTCTTTCACCGATAGCTGCCTGGTAATGCGCCAGTGCCGCGATGGCAACCGCATCGGCGGAGTTGATTTGCAGGTGGCTGTTCGGCCAGTTCGATTGCGCGGCGGTAGGCGGCATCGGCTAGTTCGGCCTGGTTTTTCGAGTAGCGGTAGGCGTCGCCGAGGTTTCCCCACACCTCGAAATGCTCAGGTGCCAGCTCGAGTGCCTGCTGGTACATCTGCGCGGCGTCATCGAATCGACCCAGGAAGAAATAACTGGAGCCCAGGTTGAGATAGACATTGGTATTGGTGGAGCCGCCCAGGGCCTCTTCCCAGGCCGCGGCGGCCTCCGCGAAACGTCCCTTCAGGTAATAGGCGGCTCCCAGGTTATTTGAAGCGACCCGGCTTTCGGGTAGCAATTCATCGACGCGCTGAAAATAGCTGATCGATTCATCCACGCGGCCCACATGGAACAGGTAGCGGCCCATCGCCATCAATGTGGCCCAGTTCTTGGGCTGCAACTCGATTGCGCGGACCAGGGTCTGCTCCGCCAGGGGGTATTTTTCCTGTGACACAAACGTCTCCGCCAGGCCGACATAGGCGTCGACGGCCGTGGCATTCAGGCTCAGTGCCCGGTTGAATTCGCGCTCGGCCAATGCGTGCTGACCGGAATCGCGATAGAGGTTGCCCAGGGCCACATGAACAGCGGGTGAGCCTGACTATCCAGGGATTGCGCCTGCAGGCAGGCATTTTCGGCCGCGATGAAAATGGTTTTATCCTTTTTCGCGGAGTACTGGAACAGCAGGGTATCGCACAGCCCCGCCAGGGCATCCGCGTAATCCGGCGCCAGCTCCACCGCCTTCCGGAACATCTGTCTCCGCATTGTTGCAGGGTCTGTTCGACCCGCGGCTGACGCAGGTAATCCCGCCCGCGCAGGTAGTAGTCGTACGCACCCGGGTCAATGGTGAGGTCGCGCTGTAACAGCTCCCTGCTCTTGCTTGACAGCACTACCTGGAGATTCCTCACTACTTCCGTTGCGATTTCAAGCTGCAGATTCAGTATATCTTCCATGTCCCGATCATAGCTTTCGGACCATAGGTGAAATCCCTTGCTGGCCTCTATCAACTGCACGGTGACGCGAACCCGATTGCCATCGTGGCGTACACTTCCCTCGAGCACATTCTGTACCCCCAGTTGGCGGCCGATAGTCGGGATATCGACACTCTTGTCCTTGAAATAAAAGGAAGATGACCGCGCCGAAACATTCAGCTCACCCAGTTTCGCCAGCAGGTTCAGAATCTCCTCCGCCAGGCCGTCACCGAAATAGCCCATGTCGGGGGCGTCGCTGAAATTTACGAAGGGCAGCACGGCAATCGTCACCCGTCCGTCGGTTGATTCGGGGCTGGCCGTCTCGACCCGTTGCATCGGGTCTGAAGCTTCCTCGAACAGGCTCGGCGCTGTCACTGCTGAGACGCTCCAGGTAGAGATAGCCTACCAGCAGGATCAGGATCACGCTGGCAATGACCGCCGCAATCCGCAGGCGGCGTTAAATGAAACCTCTCGGTGTTGAGTGTTTCCGGCGCGGTTTCCACCAGCCCGCGCGGGGTCAGGTCGAAAACCCAGGCCAGGGCTACGGACAGGGGAAAACCGGCACAAGCCAGCAGCAGTACCAGGGTGATGGCGTTTTCACCAAGGCCAACGATGGGGAAGAACACATCGGCAACCTGCAACAGTGCCCAGGCCGCCGCGGCGTAGAGGGTCGCAACACGGGTAACGCCCCTGTGCTGGAGCTGCGCCAGAATTTGCTTGATTTCCATCATTCGTCCTACAGCGCAGGATCAGCTAAGTCTAGCAGAAAGGCCGCGAAGCACCGCGCAGGTCGGGAGCGCTGCTGATGCTAAACCGTGCTTTCTTTCTTCGATTGAACTATCGTGAAACCTGCGTGGATAGACCCGGTGCCCACATGGCTGAATGGCCCTACAGATTGACCCGGCTGGACAGGCTGTTGAGCCTGTTCACCCGCTTGCGTCCCGGAGAGGGCCGCAGCGTAATGATATTTTTCAGTTACGCGCTGCTGCTGATGCTGTCCTATTACATCCTGAAGACGGTGCGCGAACCCTTGCTGCTGTCCAGGTCCGGGGCTGAGTTCAAGAGTTACGCCTACGCTGCTACCGCGGGGCTGCTGTTGCTTGTCGTTCCGCTCTATGGCGCCCTTTTCCGCCGTGTCGACCGCTTGCAGCTCACTCGCTATGTCACCGGCTTTTTCCTTTTCAATCTGCTGCTGTTTTACCTGCTGGGTCGCGCGGGTATCAACATCGGGTTTGCCTACTATGTCTGGGTTGGCATATTCAGCGTGATGATTACCGCCCAGTTCTGGGCCTTTGCCGCCGACAGTTTCAATGTAAAGAGCGGCCAGCGCCTGTTCCCACTTATCATGGTGGGAGCGACCCTGGGTGGCCTGGTGGCACCCGCCCTGAGCGGTTTCCTGTTTCGCCAGATCGGGCCATGGCCGTTGCTGCTTATCGCCGCGGCTTTGCTCGCGTTGACCATACCCTGTGTTCGCTGGGGACATGAGTCCATCCCGCCGGGATCCACCGCGCATGACCGGGCCGGCAACGATGCCGAGAAAGCCGGCTTCTGGGGTGGTTTTTCATTGGTCCTGAATGACCGCTACCTGTTCCTGCTTGCGCTGCTGATCATCCTGCTGAACTGGGTGAACACCACCGGCGAATACATTCTTGCGGAGCTGGTGGTGCGCCATGCCAACGACCTTGTCGCTGCTGATCCGGCTATCGACAGGGGCGAGGTGATAGCCGGATTCTATGGCTCGTTTTTTTCTATCGTCAACCTGCTGACCCTGCTGCTGCAGGTGTTCCTGGTAGCGCGTATTTTGCGCTGGATCGGCGTGAGAGGCGCGATCCTCGTACTGCCAATCATCGCCATAATCGGTTACGGCATGGTGGTTTTCATACCCATATTCAGCATCATCAGGGTGGTGAAGTTATTCGAGAACGCAACCGATTACTCGCTGATGAATACCACGAGGCACGCCCTTTACCTCCCCTTGAGTCCCGCGAAGAAGTACGAGGGGAAGACGACCATCGAGGGTTTTTTCTGGCGCTTTGGCGATCTCGCCCAGGCCCTGGCGGTCTATGTGGGACTGCACTGGTTTGAATTCGGCGTCGGCGAATTTGCCATGGTGAACATGGCTCTGGCTATAGTATGGCTTGGGCTGGCGTTTGCGGTTGCTAAGCAGTTTCATGTGCAGGAGAAGGAGGCGGGCCTCAACCTGCCTCCCCGTTTATATCGGGTCATTGAGGATCGGGTGGTAGAACCCGGACGTACTTTCGCGTTTGAGCTGCCCGCGGACACGTTCATAGATCCTGATGAGGGGGAGGTCCTGGCATTCACCGCGTGCCTGGACTCGTCCGAGGCGTTGCCGGAGTGGCTGAATTTTCACTCCGACACGCTTTTTTTCAGCGGAAGGGCCCCCGCTGACCCCGGCGCCGAAGTAGAGGTGGTGCTGCGTGCGACTGATTTTGACGGCGCCTGGGCCGAGGGTAAGATGCGGATCAGGGTAGACTGAACCCAGAGTATACCCGGTCCGGTGCAGCCGGCGATTCGTTTCAGTGGGAGAATGATTATGCGTAATCCTGAGAGATCAGTTCTGCTTGCCGGACTGTTATTGTTCGGAACCGATATCGTCGCTTCATCCGAGCGAGGCGAGGATGGGCAGCGGGTCTATGCTGCCGCGTGTGCCAGGTGCCATGACACAGGCGCCGGTGGCGCGCCGATAACGGAGCGGCCCGATGACTGGCCCGGACGCTCGACATTGTGGGAGGCGGTTTTGTTCGAACATGTAAAACAGGGGTACCTGAACATGCCCGCCAGGGGGGGAGAGCCTGGTTTGACCGATTACGATGTCGAAGCTGCGGCGGAATACATGTTGAACCTCAGTCACCCCGCACTTCCCAGGGATTCCGCTGACTGATGTGCGCCGGTAAAATGGCAAACGCAGTTTTTAACGCTAGAATCAGTCGTGTAGTTGCATGATCGCGCCAGTGATCCATGCCAATTCAATTCGCCAGCGAGATAAACCTGCCGTGAATCGCTTTTCTGTATGGATGTTCGTTTTCTTTCTTTCGGCGAGAGCGCTCGCCGCTGAGTATGACATTAACGCCCCGGGGCGGGTGGTGGCCTTTGGCGATGTTCACGGCGCCTACGATGACTGGTCGACCATGCTGCAGGAAGTCGGTGTGGTAGATGCGCAGCTCAATTGGAGCGGTGGCAATACCCATCTGGTATCCCTTGGTGATCTGGTAGACCGCGGGCCAGATTCGCGCAAAGTCATAGAGCTATTGATGAAACTCGAGCGACAGGCGGCCCAGGCAGGTGGAGCCGTGCACCTGGTGCTGGGCAACCACGAAGTCATGATCATGACCGGAGACCTCAGGTATGCCTCGCCGGAGGAGTTTGCCGCGTTTGCCGCGGAAGAAACCCAGGCAGAGCGGGACGAGGTGTATGCGCAGTACCGCGCGTTCAATCCCGGTGGCAGCGAGGCTGACGCGCTGCAGCAATTTGACGATGCCTACCCGCCCGGCTTCATTGCATTGCGCAAGGCATTCTCCCGGGACGGCGCCATTGGCAGCTGGCTGATCCAGCAGCCTTTCGTCATCAAGGTCAACGACAAGGTTTATCTGCACGGGGGTATTGCCAATGTGTCGGTGGAGGAGTCCCTGGCGTCGCTGAATGGCAAACTCCAGGGAGAGTTGAGGGACTTCCTGGCCAGTATGGACGAGTTGCGAGCCGCCGGAGTAATGCCCTGGTACGTCGACTACCACGATCGGCTGGACTTTCTGACCGCCCGGGTGGAAGAGTTCGCCGCAGCCAACCCCCGCAAGAAGGCAAGCTGGTTCCCGGCGGTCAATGCGGTGTTCGAGGCACAGAAGGCGTATCTGTTCAGTGACGACAGCCCCAACTGGTACCGCGGTACCGCCCTTTGCAACCCCTATTCCGAGTCGTTCAATACCGAGCGGTTTCTCAAGAAGGTAGGGGCGAGGCAGGTGGTCATGGGACACACGCCCACACGGGGTGAAGTGCTTGAACGGATGGACGGCCTGGCAATCAGGCTGGACACCGGCATGCTCACCAGCGTCTACAAGGGCCGCGCATCAGCATTGATTTCAGGCAGCGGTCCGGACTATGTGCACTACCTGGGCGGTGCGCAGCAGGAGCAGCCCGTCAAAGAGCAGCGCAGCATCGCCCAGCGCCTGTCGGGTATGAGCGACGCAGAGCTGGAGCAATTCATGCTTACGGCGCCCGTGGTCAATGTGGAATCCATTGGAGCCGGTATCACCAAGCCGAAGCGTGTTACCCAGCAAAAAGACGGGATTACCAACGACGCGGTGTTCAAGTACGAGGATACTGACCGGGATCTGCAGTTGAAATCCAGCTACTCGTCCAGGCGCCATGATATCAGCGATCGCTATGTCTACGATGTGGCCGCTTACAAGCTCGATAGGATGCTCGACCTCCAGATCGTACCCACCGCCGTGGTTACCACGGTGGAGGGGCAGGAGGGAGCACTGTCGGACTGGGTAGAAAATTCAATCACCGAAACTGAACGCGTCGAAAAGCAGCCGGAATTCAGCGGGTACTGTAAGCAGTATGAGCAGTACCGGCTGCGGGTCTTATTCGACATTCTGATTTACAATGACGATCGTAACCTGGGCAATATCCTTTGGACCAAAAACGATTATATGATGCAGCTGATCGACCACAGCAGGGCGTTCCGCTCCAGCAAAAAGCGGCCCAAGCAGTATCGCAAGGTGACAGTTGATGTTTCCGACCTGCTGCGTGGGCGGCTGGATTCCCTGAACGAAGACAACCTCAGCAGTGAGCTGTCGGATTACCTGCATCCCCGGCAGATTGAAGCCATTCTCGACCGCCGGGATCTGATCCTGAGAGAGGGGAGGGGAACCGACCCCTAGTACTTGCGGTCGGGAGGAAGCTTGCCTGGCTGCCATATTTTCTCTCCCTCACAACGGGTCACTGCCCCTGCGCCGGCTGGCTGGTAGATTTTCGCGCGGCAGTAACGCCTGTTTCTCACGCGGACAGGCGACTATGTCGTCCTGGCCCGAGGCGCGCAGGCCGCCAAGTGGTACGAGTCGGTAGTTCCCTGAGTATCGATTGCGGGCGTTGCGCCTGCGCGTTTTGGAACCGTCGGCCTTGCGCCTGGCGAACGTAAACAGCGCATAGTCATCGGGCAGGTGCTCCTGCAGTTCCTCCAGCGTCGCGAAGGACAGGGGATTGCCAAAAGTGATTTCGCACACGACCATCGGGCGCTGCCGCTGCAGGCTTTCCCGCAAGCCCGCCAGGACCAGTTTCTCATAGCCCTCCACATCGATTTTAAGCAGGTCGATCCTGTCGATCCCCCGGCCTGGAAAATCGTCGTCGCCCCGGACGAGTTGCAGCTCACCGATACTGACATTGCCTTTACCGACACTGTCGGGGTCGAAGGAGCCAATGCCGGCATTCATTCCGGTAGGTGCAAAGAACGGCAGGCGGTCATTCCGGTTGCTCAGTCCCACCGGGTGGACGCTGATATTATCCAGCCGGTTGCCTTCGATCTGTCGCATAAACTGCTCGCGCACCGTGCGAAAAGGCTCGAAGGCATGAACCTGTGCCCCGTGAGCCGCCATGAACAGCGAGTGCTGCCCGACATTGGCCCCGATATCGACAAATACCCCTTTGTCACCGGGAAGAATAGTGAATACATCCCGAAGAAAGAAAAGCAGTGGTTTTTCGAAAGCCCCGTAGAAGTAGATATTGAAATCGATATTGTTGTTCAGATTGCCCTCGTAGCGCAGGCCGTAAAAATCAGCCACGAAGGGGATGTCAGGTGCGGCCCCGCGCCGGGCGAGTCGCTTGTACAGGTGGCGTAACAGGCGCCGCGGCACCCACCGCCTGTTCCAGAGGAACCTGTAAAATCTTTCGCCGGAAGCCACCTGTCAGAACAGCCATTGCGGGGGCAGCCGCCGCGCACCCGGAATGATCACCACCGCAATTGTCACCCCGGCCGCGAGCTCTCTTCAGCTACCGTGAGATAGCCGGCCTGGCGGTACTGCTCACACACCATGCGCGCATACGCCCGGGAGTGGTACCTGCCTACAACAAGAACCTCCCCTCCTAGCCTTTGCTCTTTTACCAGGCCCGGCATGATTTCTTTCAGGGCGGCCTCCTGTCGGGGGCTCTGCGGTGCTATGAAAACATGGTGATCGGTTGTTTCAGATCCGGAAACATAGCCGCTGATCATTCCCCCCAGCTCGTCCATCATCATGCGCTCTTCTTCACTGACACTGTCGTCTGCTGAAATCAGCATGGTCAATACATCGGCCAGCTGGCTGGCCTGCTCGTGGGGCGGCGATTTGGCCAGGTAGCGCTCCAGCGATGCCCGCAGCTGACCGAAGGTCGGTGCCGACCCCGCACCTGCATCGAGTTCCTGCATCAGTTCCTCGAAGTCGAGGTTCCATCTCAGCGCCACCTCCTTGATAAAGTCTCGCTCGCGCTCGTCAAACTCGCCATCGATGAGTGCCATATCCAGCAGGATTTTCAGAACGTCTCTGGCGCCTACCGGATGCATCAGGTCTCCCACCAGGGCGCCAGCCTCCCTGCGTTCGGCTCGCAACGATCTTTTGAGATTGCCCCAGAAGCCGAGTCTCCGGCGACCCTCCACCCAGAATCCTATGCCGATCGCGATCATGGCAATGTTGACAAGAAGAATGATGCCATCGCCTATCGCACCCTCGTATGCACCTTCATTAATATAGAGTGCGACAAAAGGTATGCCCGTCGTCAGCGCCAGCAATTGGGCCGAAACCGACACGCTTTCCGCCACCACGGCTTCGTGCTTGCGTATCCAGATCTTGTTGATGGTGAGATACGCTTCAACAACAATCAGCGCGAGTGATAGGCGGGCCCAGAACCGGATAAAATCCTCGAATGAGATATCGGCTATAAGCAAAAAACTGCTCCTTAAATCAGCTCTTGTGCCGGCTCAGCGAATCCGCTGCCAGTTGCGGTTCGGTGAGGCCGGCTGTCGGAGTCCGTGATAGGGGTGGCGATTGACCAGCTCGGGGACTTTGAAAAAAGGTGATCAGTCCGGCGCCGGCAGCAAATCCGCCTATGTGGGCCCAGAATGCGGTGCCTCCGCCCTCTGCGCCTATGGAGCCAAATCCGCCTATGAATTGCAGCAGCAACCAGTAGCCCAGCATCAGCACCGCCGGTACCGCGATTACTGTGATAAAGAAGCCCAGAAAAATAAGCATGTGAACATGCACCTTGGGGTAGAGCACGATATACGCCCCCATCACCCCGCCAATCGCACCGGATGCGCCAACCATTGGAATGCCCGAGTCGGGGTTGGACAAGGTCTGGCCAAGAGCGGCGGCCAGGCCGCATATGAGGTAAAAGCAGGCGAAGCGGGTGTGGCCCATCGAGTCCTCGATGTTGTTTCCGAACACCCACATGAACCACATATTACCGATGATATGCATCCAGCTCCCATGCATGAACATCGAGGTAAACAGCGTGTGGATGGCGGGGGCATCAGTGAGTACGCACCAGGTTTGCGGACCGACCTGGAACTCGGTGCCTGCTGGAAGTGTGCCTAGCAGGTCGGCGGGCATCAGCCCCAGGTTACAGACCGAACGGGACAGTGCGGGCTCCGCCCCCATGCCCTGGAGGAAAACCCAGGCAAAAACATTGAGCCCGATGATGCCGTACGTAACCCAGGGTGTCAGGAAGTGAGGGTTGTCATCGCGCAGAGGAAACATGGCGTCAGTCCAGGGGCAAGCCTGAAAAGCATAGGGGCATACGGATCGAAAGTCCATGCGGCCTGGTCCCCACGCAATCGAAACCGTGACGTTGCTTGCTATGCCGGGAACTTGGGCTAGACTTTTTCCTGCAAAAAGGAACCGGTCCCGGACGCACACCTCCCCCTGCGCTGCCTGTCGCACGCCACCGGGTGATTTGCTTTTGAGGGGCGGCGTCTGGAACCGACAATCGCAGGAGAAATTTCATGAGCAGTGCCCCGCAACCCCTGAAGTACCTCGACAAAGCGCTGAACACCCTGCGCGACCTCAACCTGGTGCCGGAAACCACGGACGAGGCCCCGATCATCGACCTGATCGACCAGATTTCCGACCTGGACCAGGACAAGACCCTGGCGATTGCGCGAACCCTCAACCAGGCCTCGCTGTTCAACGAGGTGGTGCGAGAGCAGGTCAGCGGTATGGAGCTGGGAGACCGCTACGAAAAAATCACCGAAGCCTTCAACAGTATACGAGACGATGCCAAGAGCATGGTGGAGCAGGTAGAGGATGGCAAGCTCGATACTTTCGAGCGTATCGGCAACGTGTGGATGAAGGTTACGCGGGGCGATATTCCTGACCGCTTCGAGGAGATCAAGACCAACTACATGGAGGTGGCCGGTGATTCGAAGGACCAGATCCAGCGTGAGCACCTCATTCTCAATGCCTACCAGGACTTTCGGGGGGCCATGAAGGAGTCCGAGATTCTCGCCCTCGAAGTGCTCGAAAAGGCCGAAAAGCAGCTTGAAAACGCCAAGGGAGCGTTGCAGAAATCGATGCAGGCCATCGAGGCCTACCAGGGCAGTGAGCCCGCAGAGAGAGCAAGGCTGGAGCTGGCGCGGGACGAGAAGATGCGTGAGGTGCAGTTCCACGACCGCCGTTACCAGATCGCCAAGGATCTTTCGGACAACCTGACCGTCGGCTACAACTCCTCGGAAGTGATTATGGCGAGGTTACTGCAAACCACCAGTGCCAAGGAGCGGGTGTATCAGCAGGCCATCAGTTTCTTCGGGACCAACGAAACGGTGCTGACCGCTCTCACCGCTTCCTTCACCGGGTTGTTTGGTCTCCACGAGAGTACCCAGACCGTAAACGCGATGAAGGAGGGTATCGGCAAGAGCATGGAAGATCTTGCCGATATCGGTGGCAAGGTCCAGGAGGAGGCACTGAAGGCGGGTTATGGCCCGACGATTGCCGCACAGTCGGTTCAGAAGCTGGTGGATTCGGTGGTCCGCTACCAGGAAAACTCCGCAAAAATTATCGAAGAGATGCGCACTTTGAGCACCCGTAATGCCGAAGAGATTCGCCACGCGGTGGAGGACGGCAAGCAGCGACTCGCGAAGCTGGTCGAAGAGGGCAAGGCGCTGCCGCTGGATTTCCCGGTTGAGCAGCGCTCCGCCACCGCACCCGCCTGACACAGGAGTCGGTGATGGCGCAGGCGAGCGCGGACAGGCAACCCCTCGACGATGTCATGCTGGCCATGGACGTGGTGGACACGCTGCGCCATCAGCAGGTACTGATTGATCGAGAGTTGAATGCCCAGGACCGGGACCGGAAGCTGATAGAACGCCTGCGGGAAATCTACGCTTCCCAGGGGATCGATGTTCCTGACCACGTGCTTGAGGAGGGAGTGGCGGCGCTCAAGGAGGACCGCTTCAACTATACGCCGCCGCCCGAGAGTTTCCAGACCCGCCTGGCGCGCCTCTATGTCGGCCGGGGGAAATGGGGCAAGCCGCTGCTGCTGGGGTTGGGTGCGATACTGATCGCCCTGCTCGCCTATACCCTGTTGATTCGCGGCCCGGCGGAGCGTGAGCTGGCGGCGCTGCCGGCGCGGCTGGAAAAGCAGCACGAACTGCTGCTGCAGGTCGCCAAGGGCGAAGCAGCCCGCGAGCGCAGCGAATCACTCTACAGCCGGGGCAGGTCAGCGCTCGCCGGCGGTGAGAAGGCGCAGGTGCTGGAATTGCTCGACCAGATGAGCGTATTGCAGGCGGAAATCGAGGAGGAATACGAGCTGCGCATCGTGTCGCGACCGGGCGAGCGCAGCGGGGTCTGGCGGATTCCCGACGCCAACAGTGGTGCCCGCAATTATTACCTTATTGTGGAAGCGATAACTCCTGACGGCAGAACCCTGACCCGCACTGTGGTCAATGAGGAGGACGGCAAGAGTTACCGGGTCGATAAATGGGGGTTGCGGGTGGACGAGTCGCTGTTTGAGCGGATCGCCGCCGACAAACAGGACGACGGCATCATCCAGCAGAGCTGGTTCGGGGTGAAACGCCGTGGCTATCTCACCCCGGAATACCTGCTGCCCACTACCGGCGCCGCGCTGACAGCCTGGTAAGGACGAAACAGATGCAAACAGGACGCCAGACCCTGGCGAGTCTCGATGGGGGACTCAAGGAAATACACCGCCAGGTCCAGGACATCGACCAGCAGATAGACCGCGTAAGCAGTGCGCAGCTGGAGCTTCAGCAGGCCCAGGCCAACCGGTACAAGCGCATGGCCCAGATTCGCCTGGACAGTATGGTCAGTGGCGAACTCAGGGAGGGGCTGGATGCGGCGGGGCGGCGCGTGAATGAGCTCTTGCAGGAGAGGGTGGCGGAACTGGCGGCGATAAAACAGCAGATCGATGCCAACCGGGTGTTGCAGCAGGAGCTGGAGCAGAAGCGAGAAGCCGCGAGCGAGAAAACGGTGGCAGCTGCCGAGGCTCTGGATGTCGCGGAGGCGGCCACCCAGGCAAGGCTGGATCAGGACGAAGCCTACCGTGCACAGCTGGAGCGCGCGCAAAAAGCAGAGCGTATGGCGATTCAGGCCCAGGAAAAGCAGGCCCAGGCCGAAGACATGCACAAGGATAAGGGCAAGCCTTACGAGCAGGACCCGCTGTTTTCCTATCTTTGGGACCGCGGCTATGGCACATCCCGCTATGGGGCGAATCCGCTGTCGCGGTTCCTGGACGGGTGGGTAGCCCGACTGTGTGGTTACCAGGATGCACGGCCGAATTACGCCAGGCTGCAGGAAATTCCCCAGCGCCTGCAGGAGCATGCGGCGCGGGTTGCCCGGGAAGCGGACGAGGAGTTCGCGAGGCTCAAGTCTCTTGAAGAGGTTGCCGCCGTTGAAGATGGCCTGCCCGCCCTGCGAGAGTCTCTGGCAACGGCACAGGGGGCTCTGGACCAGGTAGATGCCGACATCGACGAGGCGGAAAAGCAGTTGCACGAACTCGAAAATCAACGCGCCAGCTTCTCCAGTGGCGAGGATACCCTTTTCCGGCGGGCGCTTGACACCTTGAGCGGCGCCTTCGAGCACGAGGACTTGCTCACGCTCTACGAATACGCCCGCGCGACAGCGACGGCCGAGGACGACCTGCTGGTCAGGGAACTGGAAGCGGATAACCAGCGCCTGCGCGAACTCGGCGAGGCGATAGTCGAGCACAAACGGGCGCGGCAGCGGCACTATGGCCGCATGCAGGAACTGGAGGGTGTGCGACGTCGTTTCAAGCAGCATCGCTTCGACAGTGTGCATTCGGGCTTTGGCAACGATGCCCTGCTGGCGATGATCCTGGGCCAGTTCCTGCAAGGTACTGTCACGGACCAGGAGCTGTGGCGGACCCTGGAGCGGGAGCAGCGTTATCGCCGGATGGATGCCAACCCGGACTTCGGCTCCGGCGGTTTCAGGCCCCGGGCGGGCACCTGGAATATTCCGTTTCCCCGTGGAGGTGGCCTGGGCGGTGGCCTCGGCGGGGGGATGCGTATTCCCCGGGGTATGCCTAGGCGGGGTGGCGGTGGTGGTTTTCGCACCGGTGGCGGTTTCTAGTTCGGGGTAACGGTTTGTTGGACATCGCCGCTTCTCAGGCTGCGGCTTTTACCACCAGGGTTTGATAAAGTTTGCGGCCGGGCGCTACCCGGAGAACAGTTCCATACACAGGGAGATACATATGAAAGTCAAAAATCACTTTTCCGGACTGCTGCTCATCGCTCTTCTGTCTGTTGCGGCCTCTACTGTCTTTGCGGCAACCGAGACCGGTAAAGCTGCGTATTACGCCGACAGCCTCCAGGGTAACAAAACCGCAAGCGGTGAGCCCTATGACAAGAACGCCATGACTGCCGCGCACAGGACCGCGCCCTTCGGCACCAAGGTCAAGGTGACTTACCTCAAGACGGGCAAGACAGTGGAAGTAACGGTTAATGATCGGGGGCCGCGCAAAAAAGGCTTTATAATCGATGTCTCCGGTGCCGCAGCGGTCGAACTGGGACTCAAGGAAGATGGCATTGGCGAAGTCGAGATTGAATATACGCAATAGCCTGTGTTTAAAGTGATTCCGCTCAAGTAGCTGTTAACGGAGGAAACATGAGGAAATTGCTCCTGCTCGTTTTGCTTGTGGTCGCTACGCAGGCATACGGAAAACCGAAGCTGCAGCAGCAGTTTGACTCCGTTGGCCCGACCATGAAGACGCTGGAGTCTGCCACCACCGGTCGCAGCATCTTTTACCTGGATGAAGGTGATAGGGCGCAACAGGTCCTGTCCAAGGGTGGCTCGCTGGGAATCTGTGCCTGGCGGGACTGACGCGGGTGCTTGCTCGAGCCGGCCTGTGGGGCTTGCTGGTCCCGGAAGCTGGTATCCCTGCCGAAGGCAGTTAAACTACGGCGCCTCCCTTTGCTGATCGTAGCGATCGTAAAATCGCGTGGCCGCAGGATGCAGCGGTACCGCCAGACCCAGTCGCATCGTCTGCCGTGAAATAAACGCTGCCCGGTAGTACTTGCGAGCCAGTTCGTCACCGCCGGTCAGCAGCAGTTCGAGCATCTGCTCTACTTTTTTGTCCTCGACCCGGGCATGGGTCATCAGTGCCGCAGCCAGGCCCAGGGTGGTAAAAGGCTCGGTTTGTCCCGGATATGTTTTTGCCGGTACGGTCATCGGGTAATACACAAAATGTTTCTCCGCCAGATGTATGAACAGGTCGGGCGGTACTGACAAAAAGCGCAGGTCGTCGCGCTTTGCCGCCAGCGCCTGGATCGATGGCGCCGGAATCGCCTCTGTCAGAAAGAGGGCGTCTATGTCGCCGCTTTCGAGTTGCGCGATTGCCCTGGCGAGGCTGATCTCCAGAATGTCGGGTAATTCTTCTGCGTCCATCTGGGCCGCGAGGCCTATCAGTACCGCATTGATCCGGCTGCCTGAACCGCGCTGGCCAACGGCGACGCGGCGACCCTGCAGGTCCGCCAGCTCACGGATACCACTGCCCTCCAGGGTCAGCAAATGCACGGCCTCAGGCCACAGGCTCGCGACGCCCCGTAGTTCCCGGTTGGGGAAAAAGCCCTCGCCAACCAGGCCCCCGTACAACAATTGCGCCACATCGGACTGTACCAGCCCGAAGTCCAGCCTGCCTGCCTGCAGGCGGCTGGCATTAGCGACACTTCCCTCGGAGGCCGCGCTGAATATGGGGATGCCCCGCTGCCCGGCATAACGACTCAGTGCCTCGCCGAAAGAGTAATAGGTGCCCGGCGCTGCGCCTGCGCCAAGTAAAATCTTGCCTTCGAGCCTGGCAATACGCAGGTCGATGCGATCGACGGCCGTGTCCAGTTCTTCGATGATCAGGGTCTGCCGGCTTCCAGCCTTGTACTCGGGTGCATTCGTTATCAGGGATCGGGCTTCTTTTAACACGGATTCCGGTCCCGGCCCCTGGCTCTCTACTGCCGGTTCTGGCTTGTGTGCCGGGCGCGGCCCGGACTCCTCATCGAGCGATTTCCAGTCTCCCTGCTGGTCCTGGGTGTAGGCAAAGCGACCATGTACTTTGAGTACGTCGCCCTGCACGTTGCCCTGGGCCTGGAAGCCCTCTATGCCCGGCTCGGTGGCACCGATCGCGTAAGCCAGGGTTCCCAGGTTCAGGCCCTGCCATTCGCTCAGGCTGTAGTCCTGCAGCAACTCCAGCTCGGCATCGTAGTAGCTATATACCCCGGAAAGATCGTGTTCCAGGTCCCTGAACGGGGCTGAGCCTGTGCGTTGAAAATCCCTCACCGCAAACAGGTCCTGTTGAAAGTTCTGGTCGAGTCGACTCTGTAAATCCTGCTGCAGGCGCTCCCGATCCGGCCCGCGATCACAACCGGAAAGGCAAAGGATCACGATCATTAACAGATACGTAAAGCGACGATTTTGCCTGACGGACATGTCTGTTAACCAAATATTGGCAGAGCCAGGTAACCCTGGATAACCAGTGCATTGAGAAAGTCGATAAAAAATGCGCCCATCAGCGGGACCACCAGGAAGGCCTCCGGCGAAGGCCCGTAACGCTGGGTCAGGGCCTCCATATTCGCCACCGCGGTGGGCGTTGCGCCCATGCCGAATCCGCAGTGGCCACCGGCGATGATGGCCGAGTCATAGTTGCTTCCCATGAAACGGAATGTTACCAGGCTGGCAAACAGCACCATGCCCCCCGTCTGTATCAGCAGCATCACCAGCAGCGGCCCTGCAAGGCTGAGCAATTCCCACAGGCGCAGGGACATGAGGGCCATGGCGAGAAAGATGGACAGCGAAATCGTGCCGATCATATCCACGGTGGGGCGGTGAACAGAGAGTGTTGGTACCAGGTGTTCCAGGTTGCGCACAGCCACACCGATCATCAGGCACCAGACAAACCCCGGCAAGGTGAAGGCGGCGCCAGCCATGATACCGGCAATAGCCAGGCCGCCGATCAGGCAAACCAGTATGGTAAACAGGGCCCACAACAGCGTATCGCTGTTGATGGGGCCATGCGTTTCCTCTTCTTCGATGTCAGCTTCATAGTCGTGGCTTGCGGCTGATTCCAGGCCGTGCAGGCGGATAAGGCGCCCTGCCACCGGTCCTCCGATAAGGCCACCCAGTATCAGCCCGAAAGTGGCGCACGCCATCGCCAGTTCCATGACACCGGCTATATTCTGCACGTCGGCAAACTGTTCCGCGTAGGCAGCGCCGGTGCCGTGTCCCCCGGACAGGGTTATCGAGCCCCCCAGCAGTCCTACCAGCGGGTGCAGGTCCATACCTACCGCGGCCATCAATCCCAGGCCATCCTGCAGAATGAGGTAGGCGACGCACACCAGACTGAAGAGCAATAACTTGGGACCGCCACGCACCAGCAGGCGGAAGTCGGCGCCAAGCCCTATCGTCGTAAAGAAGGCCAGCATCATGGGCTCCCTCAGCTGCATGTCGAAGCCGATTCGAAGGTCGAAACTGAGGAATATGAAAGTGGTGAGAACGGCAAACAGCAATCCACCCACCACGGGAATCGGAATATTGTTGTCCCGCAGGAAGCCTACCCTTGACTGCACTGCAGCACCAACTAACAGCACTGCCAGCGCGGCGGCGAGGGTCTGCATGGCATCGAGGCTGATTGCCAAGTTCCATCCTCCGTGGTTTTACCAGGTAAAAGCGTAAAGCCAGCATAGAACAGCTGTACAGGTGATGCCAGCAATCGTATGGCTGCAAGTTCGTGTAACGCCAGCGGATAATGCAAGACAGGGAAGTATGCAGCCCGGTGGGATGAGCTAATTGACCAGGATATTGGCCTTCGGCCGCAGCGGAAGATTGCTGCGACCCTCAGCCACTGCGTGGCCGTTGCCGGTTAGGAGGAGGGGGAGCAGGTTGCGCTGGAGAGTGAATGGATTCAGGTTTGTTCTTCTCGCAGTAACCGCTCAAACGCATCGATCTGCGCGCTCGCGATATCGATACTGGCCTGCCAGAAAGCGGGCTCTGCCAGGTCGACCTGGAGATGCTCCCTGGCGAGCTCCTCCGCGCTCATTGAACCGGTCGCGCGCAGCAGTTTGACATAGTCATCGTAAAAGGCCTCGCCGCGCTGCTCCCGCTGTGCGTACACGCCCTTGCTGAACAGGTATCCGAACAGATACGGATAATTGTAGAAACTCACATCGGCAATACTGAAGTGCAGTTTGCTCGCCCAGAACAGGTCGTCCGCCTGGCTCATCGAGTCTCCGTACCAGCGGGACCAGGTTGCGGCCATCAGTTCGCGCAAGGCCCGGACACTCAACTCGCCGGCGGCTCGCTGTTGGTAAAAGTCGCGTTCGAACTCATACCGCACGGGAATATTGACCAGGAATCCCAGCGCCGATGACATTTCCTCGAACAACATCAGGCGCCTTTCATAGCTGGACTCCGCCGCCGCAAGCAACTCGTCCCGGACGACACTTTCGGCGAAGATGGAGGCCGTTTCCGCCAGGGTCATGGGGTATTCACTCTGGCTGAATGGCAGGTCGCGCATTACCCAGGAGTGAAATGCATGTCCCAGCTCGTGGGCCAGGGTCAGGACATCCGACATGCTGTTACCCCAGGTCATGAATACTACCGGGGTTCGGTGGGCGGCAAAACCACCGCAGAAAGCGCCCAGTTGCTTGCGCGGTTGCGGTGCCGCGTCGATCCAGCCGCGCTCCACCATCATCTCCACGAAGGCGCCCATCTCGGGGTGCACGCCGGCAAAGCATCTGCGGATGATCTCGATGGCCTCGTGGAAGCTGTATTCCCGCACCTGTACACCCGCTGGCGCGGGCATTGACGCCAGCTCGTCCCAGGGTTCGAGCGATTTTGTCTGGTATAGCTCCGCCATCAGTTTCGCCGCCTTGCGCCCCACCTCAACGTTGTGCCAGGTGACCTCGAGCAGGCAGTCCAGCGTTCGTCTATCAATCCTGCTGGCGTGCAGGCTGGCGTCCAGGAAGTGGACCGGCCTGGTATGGGAGCGTTTCTGGTATTCGCTGAGCCGCCATCCCGCCAGGGCGTTCAGGATAGCGGCGATGGACTCCGCATGGGTCTGCATTTGCGCCCGTATCCCGCGCCATGCCGGCTCCCTGCGCAGGCTGTCGCTGCCCTTCACAATGCTGGCTGCCTGTGACAGGCCTAGCACCTCGCGGCTGCCGTCGGGCAGCTTGAGTTCGACATCCAAAGCGCCGGTCAGGCGGTCGTAAAGGTGTGACCAGGCGGTGTGGCCGTCTACCGCCATCAGTGACAGTAATTGCTCCTCGGCCACATCCAGCCGGGTATCACGCAAGCTGCGTCGCTGTTCGATAGCAAAGCGGAAACGTTCAAGCGGGCCAGTGTCATCCTCCGCCGCCAGCACCTGTTCCAGTTCGGCTGCATCGATGCGAATCAGCCGATTATCGAAGGGCTCGAAGGCCTGATCCAGTTCCGCCAGCAGTTTGTCCACCTGGCCGCTGAGTTTTCGGGCGTCCTCGTTACCGCTGTTGACGGCCAGCAGGCAGCTCGCATACTCCGCCAGGTTGTAGGCAGTAATCCGGGCCAGCTCGGACTGGGTCAGCGCCTGCTGTAGCACAGGGCCCTGGTCAGCTGCCTCGCACCACCGCAGCAGGTCAGACAGGCGCTCGCGAACGAAGGCGATATCCGCAGGTATTTTCGGGTCATCCAGGCCGCTGTAGGCGATGGACAGGTCCCACTCGGGCGCATTCATAAGCTCTCCTGGAGAAACGGGTTGCGTGTAGTGTGTCATGCGATGTCAGTCTCGCTCTATCGCGGGCAGCCGCAGGGCCATCAGTGCCCCTGCCGCGCTCATTGCACCCAGGCAGTAGAGCACGGGCAGGATACCCAGGTGCGACAGCCAGGATGACAGTCCGCCTATCAACAGTAACAGAACGCCGATCAGGGTATTGCTGACGGCGACCAGCTGGGCGCGATTATCCGGTGTTGCCATATCCACCAGGTAGGTTTTGCGCCCCAGCCTGATGGCGGCGTGGCCCAGGTAGAATACGAAAATCACCAGTCCATACCACAGCGCGGCCTTGCCGATCGCCCAATCCAGGCCGACGGCGCTGGCGACGGTCAGCGACAGTGCGGCGCAGAGGCCGCCGCCAATCGCCATGGTCCAGCGGCTGGAGCGGTCGGACAGGCGACCCCACACGCGACCGCTCACCAGGTTTGCGATGCCCGCCATGAGCACAAGCAAGCCCAGCTCGCCCAGCTGCTGCTGGCCGCGCTGGCTGGCCAGGCTGACATAAAAGGGCGCGGCGAGGCCACTGCTGATTAGCAGGGTGCGGGTGGCCAGGAAGCTGCGCAGCTGGGTGTTGTTCCAGGTATCGCCAAGATTGTCCAGGATTCCCTGAAGACCCTGCTTGCCACCCTCCGTGGCACCGGGCTGCTCCCGCAAAGTGGCGTAGACGGCGCAGGCTGCCAGCCAGAGAACGGCCGCGACGCACAGCAGTATGACGAGAGGTTCCCTGCCCTGGGGCGCGCCAAACCAGAGAAGTGCCGCGCCCATGCCGATGGCTGCCAGCCCGGAAATCGAGGTGGCAATCCCGCTCACGCCGCCGCGCCTGCTCTTGTCGACTGTCTTGCCAAGCACGTCCTTTGCGGCGACGGAGGTAACGCCCCGTCCGAGGGAAAACAGTGCCAGGGCCGCGATGATGCACCACCCCGCCGCAGCGCCCTGCAGGAACGCCGCGACCAGGGCCATCGCCAGCAGGGCACAGGCCTGCACCAGGCTGCCGATAATCCAGAATCCCTTGCGTACCGGGTGCTCCCTGATCCACTGGCCCACCGCCAGTTGTGGCAGCAGCGCCAGCGACTCCCGTACCGGTACCAGGGCGCCCACCATGGCGGTGGGGGCACCCAGCGCGCCGAGTAGCCAGGTCAGGGTCAGCTTGGCATCAACCAGGCTATCTCCCATCTTGGTCAGGGTCAGGGCGGTGATATGGACCAGCCGGCTGTGAGGCTGCTCACGACAGGCTGCCGCCGGGATCTCCTTGCAGACCCGGGCGTCCTCATCGGGCTCCAGCAACTCGGTCAGGTCCGGTACCACGCGTGCTTTCAACAACTGGGCAACCAAAGCATCTCCCATCCATTACGGGTCGGGTGTTATACGGGCAAGGGTTATATAAAGGTCACCGGGTGGTATCGATTCTGTTGCGCAGCTCGACGATATTACCCTCCGGGTCGCGCAGGTAGACGGAGTTACCGTATCCCTGGGCACCGTAGCGGCGCTCGAACTTTCCCGCCTCGACACCTTGCGACGCCAGATATCGACTGATTGCTTCCTCCGGCTGTGGCTCTATCTGCAGGCAAAAATGGTCCATGTTGTTGCCGTCTGCCCCCGGCGGACCGCCCCCGGCGCGGCCCAGTTCGCTGTCCACTGCCACCAGGTCTATCAGCGAGTTGCCGGCGCGCAACTGCACCAGGCCGAACTCAGGGGACAGCTCCCGTTCCACCGGGCAGCCCAGCACCGTGCCGTAAAAATACAGCATCTCATCCATGCGGGATGTGCGTAACACCACGTGATCCAGACCGGCTACTTTAATCATATCGACGGGCCCGAAATACCCTTACCAGCTGATCTCTATCTCGATGCTGGATTCATCGCTTTCTATCTCGACTTCGAGTTCTAGCGTGACCTCATCGGGCACCTTGACATGTATCTTGATACCGTTGCGCATGAGATCCAGCGCATTCTGTCGGGCCAGTGAGTCAGCGATCGTGTGCAGGAATTTTGCCGCTTCTTCCCTGCCCATTTTACGTTTTTCAGAGATTTCCATGAGGTCCATATCGGCTCCCGGCTTGTGAGATGAATACCCAATGTACCGAAAAACGGGTTGAGAGAGTAGCTACCGAATTGTCCCGGCAGCACCCGGGGTCTCCAGGCGTTGGGCTCTGGTCCTGCGATTGAGGAAATACCACGCCGGCACCAGCACCATAGCCCCCAGCAGGCCCGCGGTAACGAACAGCGTTTCGTAGCCCACCCGGCTGGCGACCCAGCCCGAGGCCATGCCAACCAGTCCCGACAGAATGACCTGGCAGCAGGTTTGCAGGCTGTAGTCGGCACCCTCGTGATTCTCCCTGCACTGGTCCATCATCAGCGCAAACAGGACGACAGTGGACATGCCGTCAGCCATCTGCTCGAACAGCATCACCCCATAAATCGTACTCATCTGGGTATGGCCCGAGGCAATCACTGCGAAGCCACCGATACCAATCGCCTGCAGCAGCCCGAATCCAAGCAAGGTGAGGCGCGGGCCGAGGCGGTAGTAAAGAAGGCCGCCGACAATGGCGGCGAGCATGCCGGCGACCGAGGACGCCAGGCTGAGACTGCCGATGGCCGAAAGCGTCAGGCCGGCATCCACCAGCATGGGTTTCACCATGCCGGAGCCGAAGGCATCACCGAGTTTGTAAGACACCAGCACCAGTAGCCACAGGGCAATTTTTGGCTGCCGGAAGAAGTCGAGATTGCTCTCCCAGGAGAAGGCAGGAGAGGCGGGCTCCGGGTCGTTGGCCCCGGGCGCGTTGATATCCGGGCGCTCCCGAAACACCAGGGCGGGCAGGGTGAGCAGCCCCAGCAGGCCCGCGAGGACGACAAAACTGGCCTGCCAGCCGATGCGGTCGATAGCCAGCAACAGCAGGCTACCGCCGATAATCATCCCCAGCTTGTAACCCGATACCTGGATACTGTTGCCGACACCCCGCCACGCGCTGGGCAGCAGCTTCACCGTCAGGCCATCGGTGGCGATATCCTGGGTGGCGGAGCATACATTGAACAGCATGAGGATGGCGAAAAAAGGCACCAGATAGGAGCCGAATATCAGCCCGGGATCGAATTGGCTCAATACCAGCAGCAGGAGAATGACGGCCCCCTGCATCGGCAGTATCCAGCTGCGGTGGGGGCCTGTACTGCGAAAGTGAAACCGATCCACGTAGGGCGCCCAGACGAATTTCAGCATCCAGGGCAAGGCCAGCAACTCGAGGTAGCCGATGAACTCCAGTGACACCTGGTGCTGGCGCAGCAGCGCGGGCAGCGCGTGGGCCAGCAGTCCGGCGGGCAAGCCCTGGGAAAAATACAGGCTGGTCAGCAGGATAAGTACGAAACTCGATGGTCTCGGCGCGGACATGGGTCACCCCCGGGGGTGCATCTCCCCGTCTGCCCCGGCTAACAACCGGCTTTCCTGTTTGTCTTGAAGCGTTTTTTCGAGCAACCATCCCGGGTTGCCGTTTCCGCTGGCTCCGGGTCGACCGCAGGAACACTCACGGCGGCAGCGGACGATACACCTGCCGCGCCCGCTGCAGCCGCCGGCGCAGCCTGCAGCGCGGCGATATCAGTGGCAACATCGCGCACAATGGCATTGGGTATCGGGACGCTGAGGTTGTATTGCGCGATCTTCCAGCCGTTGGTTGATTTCACCAGCACGCCGCTGCCGCGACAGGTACCGAGCCCCTCGTTTTGCAGCAGCTCGTCGAACCAGGCGATGTCGCCGTTGGCTGAAACGGTAATATCCCGCTGCAGGGGAACATAGGTCCAGCCCTGGCCGGCGCTGAAATGGGCTGCGGCGAAATCGCGAAAATCGTTGCCCTGCCAACGTTCACTGCCATCGGTGCCCAGGAATACCACATCGTCGGTCATTGCCGCGAAGTATGCGGCAGCATCCGCGTTGGCAGCGGCGCGGTGAAAACTGTCAAGCGTGGCTTCCGGCGCAGATTCATCGCCCCGTGCCGCGCCTGCCAGAGCAATGCAAGTGACCAGGGCCAGGGCTTTCATTATCGACATAGTCGTTTCCTCTTCGACGCCGCGGGGGCGACCGGGCCGACAGGCGTTTATTCTGTACCTGGCACGGATGATCGCCTGCACCACCGAAAACCAGTGACAGCTAGTGTAGTGGTTCGCATCGTGTGCGCAAAGTCGCTGGCGCGGCCCAGTCTCTGGCACGGCTTGTCTGTTGGGTTCGGCGTGTTAAATTAACTCAAATTACTGAGGATACGACCGTGACCTTTTCTTCCCTGCTCTATGAAACCCAGGGCCGCATCGCCCGCATTACTCTCAATCGGCCGGAGCGCCTGAATGCCATCTCGGCGCAAATGCCCGGGGAGATCTCCGCCGCGGTGGCAAAAGCCAATGACGATGACGGGGTGCACGTGATCATCCTGCAGGGAGCGGGCAGGGGCTTCTGTTCAGGCTACGACCTGAAGGAATTTGCCGAGACGCCGGGTGAGAATGCCGGGGTCCAGGAAATGCCCTGGGATCCGATGCGGGATTATCGCTTCATGAAGGCCTGCACTGACCATTTCAGCTCCCTCTGGCGCAGTTACAAACCCACCATAGCCAAGGTGCACCATGTGGCGGTCGCCGGCGGTTCCGATATCGCCCTGGCCTGCGATTTCGTGATCATGGAGCAGGATGCGCGCATCGGCTATCCCCCCGCCCGGGTTTGGGGCTGCCCAACCACGGCCATGTGGGTCTATCGCCTCGGCGCCGAGAAAGCCAAGCGCATGCTGCTCACCGGCGACCTGGTCACAGGCCGGGAGGCCAGGGAGATGGGGCTGGTGCTGGACGCGGTGGAGCCGGGTGAGCTGGAAGACCGGGTGATGCAACTGGCCGAGCGTATGGCGGGGGTGCCGCGCAACCAGCTGATGATGCAAAAACTCATGATCAACCAGGCCTACGACAATATGGGGCTGGCCAACACCCAGATGATCGCCACCGTGTTCGACGGCATCACCCGCCATTCGCCGGAGGGGACCTGGTTCAAGGACTATGCCGAAGCCCATGGCTTTGCGGCAGCGGTGGAATGGCGCGACAGCGGCCGCAATATTCCCCAGGGCCGCAACCGCGAGGAATGACCGGGTCCCTCGCGGAATCGACCAGGGCGGGACAAGCCGGCCGATCCCGTCTATGCTCAAGACCACACGGTGACCACAATAATACTCCACAGGTGAGCGTCCACTATGGCGGAACAATCTCTTTTCAGCGACCTGCTCGTTATCGACTGCGCCAGCTTCATTGCCGGCCCTGCCGCCGGCACGATTCTGGCCGACTTCGGCGCCCGGGTTATCAAGATAGAACCACCCGGCAGCGGGGACGGTTATCGCCGCCTGCGACAGCTGCCCGGGGTACCCACCTGTGATCTCAACTACCCCTGGCGGCTGACCAACCGGGGCAAGCAAAGCCTGAGCGTCGATCTCAAGCAGCCCGAGGGCCGGGAGATGCTGGACCTGCTGGTGCGCCGGGCTGACGTTTTCATAACCAACTATCCGCTGGGTGTGCGGGAAAGCCTGCGCCTGCGCTACAGCGATATCAGCGCGATCAACCCGAAGCTCATTTACGCTTCTTTTACCCCCTACGGCGAGTCGGGTCCGGAGGCAGGCAACAGTGGCTACGACGCTACCGCCTGGTGGGCGCGCTCGGGGTTGATGGACAGCGTGCGGGCGTCGGGCGATACCCCTCCGGCGCTCTCCGTGCCGGGCATGGGCGACCATATGGCGTCCTGCAGTCTTTACGGGGCCATTGTCACGGCCCTCTACCAGCGCCAGCGCACCGGGCAGGGCGCGATGGTGGGTAGTTCACTGCTGGCGAACGGGTTGTGGTCCAACGGCTTCATGGTGCAGGCGGCCCTGGACGGTGCGAATATGGACAAGCGCCTCGACCAGGAAAAAGTCAGCACTTTTACCCAGATCTACCGCTGCCGGGACGACCGCTGGTTTCTCCTGACCATATTGCCGCAGGTGCAGGACGCGGCGTGGCCGCGCCTGGCTCGCTGCCTCGGGCATGAGGAGTGGCTCGAGGATACGCGCTTTGCCACGATGGCGACACGGCACCAGCACAACCGGGAGCTGACGGCCATGGTGCGTGAGGTCATTGCGCAGCAGGACTGGAGCTACTGGGAGGCCAGCTTTGCCCAATGCGGGATCACCTGCGGCCGCATCGCCAAAGCGGCCGACCAGTGCGCGGATGTGCAGGTTGCCGCCGCCGGGTTTCTCAGCGATTTCAGCGACGACAGCGGCCGCACCGTGGACAGTCCCCTGTATGTGACCGGGGCGCGCAAGAGCCAACCCTCCCCGGCACCGGAGGTCGGGGAACACAGTGTGCAGATCCTCAGTGATTTCGGCGTCGAGGCCGGGACCATAGCCGACCTGCAGGCAAGGGGAATCATCGGTTGATGGCGCTGGTGGCCCCGCTCAGTAGGGCAGGGTCGCCCCGCCGTCCATCAACAGATGCTCGCCGGTGACATTGGGCGCGCCATCGGCAAAAAACCAGATATTTTCCGCGACGGTCTCGGGAGTCATTACCTGCCCGGTGGAGGCCCGGGTCTGGTAGTGCTCCTTGATCGCACCGTACATATCCTCACCCAGGAGGCCCTGCAGCCACTCGCCTTCGACGAATCCCGGGCAGACCGCGTTTACCCTGATCTCTGGCCCGAGATTGCGCGCCATGGACTTGTTGATGGCCAGCAATGCGGCCTTGGAGCAGGCGTAGGCCAGACTGGTACCGACACCGATCAGGCCCGCCACCGAGGCGACATTGACGATGGAGCCCCCCGTCTTTTTCATCAGCGGGACGACGGCGCGAATCATCTGGAATGCGCCGATACTGTTGACGGCGTAGAGGCGGTGGAAATCCTCCGCATCCAGCCCGTCAAGGTCATTGTGCGGGCAGAGTTTCGTGGTGCCCGCGTTGTTGACCAGCACGTCTATGCGTCCCCAGGCTTCCTGGGCGGCCGCAGCCAGCTTGCGACAATCGCCGTCGTCCGCCACATCGGCACCTACCGCTATCGCCTCGGCTCCGAGGCCCTGGCAGTCTGCCACCACCGCGTCGGCCCCCGCCCGGTTGTTGTTGTAGTTGATAAGCACGTTGTAGCCATTTCCCGCGGCCAGTCGAGCGACAGCGGCGCCGATACCCGAAGATGACCCGGTGACAATAATAACCCTGCGCTTTTTGACTGGCATTGCTGCTCCCTCATGGTTGAATGGGTTGAAGGCTGGCCGGCCTCCTCCCTTGAGAAAATGCCATCCCACCAGGGATAGCGTGCTACTGTCGACCCTTGTGCACCCACCATATTGACTGTGACAGTATAGCCGGAAGCCCCATTGAGCATAGTTCACCAGTTCATCGCACTCCTGGTTACCTGTATTTGGGGCACCAATTTTGTCTTCATCCGCTACGGCCTGGATGAGCTGGGGTCATTTACCCTGGCGACTCTGCGTTTTGTTCTGGTCGCGTTTCCCCTGATTCTCTTCATTCCCAAACCCCGAACATCCTGGCTTCGCCTGGCCAGCTATGGCCTGTTCATCGGGTTTGGCCAGTTCGGGCTTCTTTACTGGGTAATGCAGGACAATATCACGCCCGGCCTGGCATCACTGATCCTGCAGATGCAGGTGTTTTTCACGGTGCTGCTGGCTCTGTTGCTCATGCACGAAACCATCCGGCGCCAGCAGGTGATCGCCCTGTGCGTTGCTTTCTCGGGCCTGGCCCTGATCATGGCCTGTACCGATGGCCAGACCACACACCTGGGGGTTGCCGTGGCGCTGATCGCCGCTGCGAGCTGGGCCTGTGGCAATATGGTGATCAAGAAGTCAGGTCATGTGGATATCCTGGCATTCCTGGTCTGGTCCTCGCTGTTCTCCATACCCCCACTGGCCCTGATGGCCTGGTATTCTGAAGGGCTCGCGGGCATCACCCGGGATCTGATGCAGGCCAGTTGGAAGGCCTGGTCTGTGGTGGTCTGGCAAAGTGTCGGCAATACCATGATCGGCTACGGTCTCTGGAACATGCTGCTCAACCGATACTCGGCTGCGACAGTAACCCCCTGGGCCCTGCTGGTCCCGGTATTTGGTATGTCGGCATCTGCAGTGATGCTGGCGGAACCGATGCCCTGGTGGAAATTGCTGGCCATGGTATTGATATTCACCGGACTGGCCCTGAATATGACCGCAAGCCGCACATGGTTCCGGCGCCCGGGCGGACAGGGTTCTCCCTAGGAAATTTGCCAGCGCGGGCCGGGTGCTTGTCGGTGGGCACCAGCCAAAAACGCCGTCCCGGATACGTGCGAGCAACAGACCATACGAGGTGACCGTGCCGGACCCTGAAGCCCCCTGCGACAGACTGCAGCTACTGCTTACCGCACAAGTGGCGCGGCAGCCCGACGGGATCGCCCTGTGGTGGCACGGCGAGGCGACCACCTACGCCTCGTTGAGCAGTCGGGTAATGGCGCTGGCGGGCCGACTGGCCGCCAGCGGCAACCCGGGAGATCGGGTGGCTGTGCTGGCGTGGAACTGCCCGGAGTTTATCGAGCTCATTTATGCCGTGGCCGCCAGCGGCAGGGTGCTGGTGCCACTCAACGCCAGGCTCGCCCCGGCAGAGCTGGCCTACCAGTTGCGGGCCGCGGGGGCGACCACTCTGTTTGGCGACCCCGGGTTGCTGCAACCGCTGCTGCGACAACAAGAGCTGGCCGTCGATATGGACGTCATCGACCTGACGGCGGACTATCAGCAGTGGCTTGCCAGCGGACCCACCGCGGCATTGCCCCCGACCGATCCGGCTGATCCGGTGTGGATATTGTATACCTCCGGCTCCACCGGGCGGCCCAAGGGCGCGGTGCTGACTCACGAGTCGTTCATGGCCGGGTTGCAGTCGGCGGCACTGGGGCGCCCGGTAGAGCCGACCGACAAATACCTTTACCCCTTCCCGCTGTTTCATGTGGCTGCGCACAATGTGCTGTTGCAGCACCAGTACGGCGCCGCAGTGGTGTTGACCCGGTCATTCGATGCGGCGGCTACTCTGGCGGCCTGTCGTGAATTGAAGGTGACGACCATGTCGCTCGCCCCGACGATGATTGCCATGCTGCTGGACCACACTGGTTTCAGTCCCGCGGACTTACAGTCTGTGCGCACCATTGGCTATGGCGCGTCCGCCATGCCACAGACACTGCTCAGACGCCTGCTTGACCAGACCGATGTGGGGCTTTGCCAGAGTTACGGCATGACGGAATTGTCCGGCAGCGCGGCTTTCCTGACAGTGGCGGATCACCGGCTGGCCGCTGACGCCCGGCCTGAATTGCTGCAATCGGTCGGCAAGCCGCTGCCCACGGTCGAGATCAGGCTGGCCGGTGAGGGCGGCCGGGGCTGCGCCACCGGCGAAAGTGGCGAGATCCTGGTCAAGGCTCGCCAGTGCATGCGCGGGTACTGGAACCAGCCCGAAGCCACCGCCCTCGCAATTGTCGACGGTTGGTTGCACACCGGTGATATAGGCCGGTTTGACGAAGAGGGTTATCTGTACATCGTCGATCGCAAGAAAGACATGGTGATCAGCGGGGGAGAAAACGTGGCGTCCAGGGAGGTGGAGGAAGTGATGCGCCTCCACCCGGCAGTAAGGGACTGCGCGGTCATAGGCCTGCCGGACCCCCGGTGGGGCGAATCGATTTGCTGCGTTTTACAGCTGGAGTCCGAGGTAAGTGATCGGGAACTGATCGACCACTGCCGGCGGCATCTCGCATCTTTCAAGACACCCCGGCGCTGGATTCGGGTTGCCAGCCTGCCGTTGAACGCCGCCGGCAAAGTCGACAAGCCGGCACTGCGGGTGGCACATGCTACTCCCGGCTAGTGTGGTATGACCAGCCCTTTAAGGGTATGCATTGAAGTCATCACTAGTGCCAGTTATCAAAAGACCAAACCGGCTTCCTGCCTTGAGCCAGGGAAGATCAGTGTACCTTGGCGTGCCTATTCGCTAAGATTGGCCGACCCCCGACGGGCTGGAGGGCATTAATGTCATTTGAGATTCTATACTGGCACTGGATAGTTTTCGGTGTCTTGTTGATGTTGAGCGAGATCGCGCTCACCACGTTTTTTATTTTGTGGTTTGGTGTGGCGGCGATACTCGTCGGGATAATGCTCTTTTTCTTTCCCGCTGTCGGCTTGAACTGGCAAATTTTCGGCTGGACCATTCTTTCTTCGGTTCTCGCTTTTGCCTGGTTCCGGTACCTGAAGCCCCTGTCGACCGACAGAACCAAGGCAGGCCTGTCCAGGGAGGCAATAGTGGGTGAGGTCGGCCAGGTCATAGTTGCGCCGGGCCCGGAAAAGCGGGGCCGCCTGCGATTTCCCGCCCCGATACTGGGCGATGATGAGTGGATGATAATTGCCAAGGGACCGGTGGCAGAGGGCGACCGTGTCAGGGTGGTTGATGTATCCGGTAACGCCCTGTTGGTCGAAAAGGCCTGATTTGTTGGCCGTCATTGAGGAGTAGACGATGGAAGCCGGACTTGCGGTAGTCGTAGCAATATTTGTACTGGTTGTGATCACCCTGGGCAAAGGCGTGCGTCTGGTGCCACAGGGTTACAAATGGGTGGTGCAGCGCCTGGGTAAATATCACTCGACGCTCAACCCGGGCCTTAACATCATCATTCCGTTTATCGATTCAGTGGCCTACAAGGCCACCACCAAGGATATCGTGCTCGATATCCCCTCCCAGGAAGTCATCACCCGGGACAACGCGGTAATCATTGCCAACGCTGTCGCCTACATCAATATCATATCGCCGGAAAAGGCGGTCTACGGGGTGGAGGATTTCCGTATTGCCATCCAGACCCTGGTCCAGACGACGCTGCGTTCGATAATCGGTGAAATGGACCTGGACGATGCTCTTTCTTCACGGGACAGGATCAAGGCGCATCTGAAGAACGCGATCTCGGATGATATTTCCGATTGGGGCATTACCCTGAAAACCGTTGAAATCCAGGATATCAACCCCTCCGGAACCATGCAGCACGCCATGGAAGAGCAGGCTGCAGCGGAGCGTGCGCGACGCGCCACGGTGACCCGAGCGGATGGCGATAAACAGGCGGCGATTCTCGAGGCCGAAGGGCGGCTCGAGGCATCGCGACGCGATGCTGAAGCGCAGATCGTACTCGCCAATGCGAGTCAGCAGGCAATCGAGATGGTCACCAGCGCCATCGGTGACAAGGAAATACCCGTGGTTTATCTGCTCGGGGAAAAGTACGTGAAGTCGCTGGAGAATCTTGCCAAGTCGGGTAGTTCCACAACAGTCGTGTTCCCTGCGGATATCCCCAGTGCTATCCGCGGCATGATGGGCCGCTAGAGCCGGACTTAACTATCCTTGACGGCGCGAGTCCCTCGCCTCGTCACGGGCCCCCGGCGCACGCCTGGCACACCCGCCCGCTCCGGACGCGTGCGAGCCTCGATCGAGCGAGCATCTATCTCTTCATGGCATTCAGGGCAGCACAGAATGGGCTGCACGTCCGTTGCGCAGGGCAGGTGGCGCCGCAAAATCGGGGGGCCTTCGTCGGCTGTGTAATATTTGTCGCCCCAGTTGATGATGGTAGTAAGTACGGGAAAAAGGTCATGTCCCTTGCCGGTAAGCCGGTATTCATGGCGGGGTGGATTGTCCTGGTAACGCCGCCTGGAAATCACCCCGTGCTTTTCCAGCAATTTCAGCCTGTTGGCCAGGGTGGTGCGAGAGATACCCAGGCGTTCCTGGAAATCCTCGAAGCGCCTGATGCCCAGGAAAATGTCACTTAGCAGCAGTAATGTCCAGCGATCCCCCAGTACGGCGGAAGCCCGTGCAACAGAGCACTCCTGTTCGCTTACTTCAGTCCACTTCACCCGCGGCTCCTCCGATTGACCCTGACAGCAGATGAACTGTAACTGATATCGGGCAAGTAAGTCCAATAAGTGGATTGACTCGACCACTGATCGGTACTAACTTGTCTGGTGCCCGGGCTATCCTGTCCGCGGCAATGCTGAGGACAGCAGTATGCCCGCGCCCGTACCGTTTGATCCGCAAGCCGTGGCAGCGGCAAAGCCCGTTGAACGCACCCCCAGAGAGGGGGTTACAACCCACCGCGTGGTCTGTTCGACCTGTGACATCGCCTGCAGTGTGGTTACCGAAGTCAAAAAGGGCAGGGTGGTGAGAGTCCGCTCTTCTGACAATCCGATCTTTCGCGACAATATCTGTATGAAAGGAATTATCGCGCCGAAGGCGTTTGCCAACCCCGATCGGATATTGCACCCGCTCAAACGGGTTGGCGCAAGGGGTTCGGGTGAATGGCAGCGGGTAAGCTGGGACGAGGCCATGGCCGACATCGGTCAGCGACTCAGGTCGATTATCAGCGAATACGGCCCGGAAGCCTGGGCGGTTTCTACCAGCCAGTGGAATACCTGCACCGATCATGGCCTGGGCAGGCGCGTCATGAATCATGTCGGCTCACCCAACTGGATCAGCGGGGTGGCGCTGTGCGCGGGGAATACGGCTGCGATCAATCGGATGACTTACGGCTGGTTCCCCATGGGGGATTTCAACAATACAAAATGCATTGTTTTGATCGGTCACAATCCACGGCGACACAGCTGGACACCGATTTTCAATTTTATCCGCAGCGCCCAGGCTCGCGGTGCCAAACTGATTGTGCTGGATCCCCGCAGAAGTTCCAATGCCGAAGTCGCTGACATCTGGCTGCCGCTCAAGGCTGGCAGTGATGCCGCGATGCTACTGGGTTGGCTGAAGGTGATTATCGACGAAAAGCTTTACGACCAGGATTTCGTCACACGCTGGACAACCGGCTTTGATGAATTGTGCGCCCGGGTAAACGAGTATCCGTTGGAGCGTGTAGCCGAATTGACCGGATGTGACCCTGAAATGATCGCAAAGGCTGCCCGTCTATACGCGACCGGGGGGCCCGCTATCATCCCCTGGACGCCAATAACCGACATGCAGCGTAACAGTACTTCAGGGATACGGTTGCAGAGCATCCTCCGGGCCATATGTGGTTACCTCGATGTGCCGGGAGGTGAAACCCTGCAGGGATTTAATCCGGACATCGTGCCCGAGTCGACAATTGAAATGCACGAAGTGTTGTCTGATGAACAGAAAGCGAAACAACTTGGCTCCGATAGTCACCCGGCCTTCACTTACAGGGGGCAGCAGGCGTTTACGGAACCCATGAAGCGGGTCTGGGGGCATGAGTATCCCAACCAGATAACCGGTTGCTACATGGCCAATCCCTCCGCGACTTTTCGGGCCATGGCGGGTGAGGGTCCCTATCCAGTCAAGGCATTCTTTTCACTGGGCAACAATACCGTTCTCAGTTACGCCAACATGCCGCTGATCATCAAGGCCATGATGAACCAGGACCTGATCGTGGTTCACGAACACTTCATGACGCCGACCGCGCAGCTGGCTGACTACGTATTGCCGGGTGACAGCTGGCTCGAGCGCCCCTGGCTCACTGACGGGTTCGGCTGGATGTCATCCTACCGCGCATCGGAAAAATCGATGGACCCGCCGGGTGAAGCCGCCAGTACCTTTGATTTCTGGAAGAAACTGGCGGGCGCGATCGATCGTCCGGAGATCGTGCCGTGGACCGACCTGGAATCGTTCTATGATGATCGCCTGCGCGGAACTGGCATGTCCTTCACGGAATTCAATCGCAGCACTGAAATGTATTTTGCCAAGCCTGAATTCAGAAAGTACCTGGATACCGGATTTGCCACTCCCAGTGGCAAGGTCGAGCTGAAGTCATCCGTGCTGGAAAGCCTTGGCTTCGATCCCCTGCCCTATTTCAGGGAGGACCCACCTCTGGATCCCGACTACCCGCTGCAATTGTTTACAGGCGTCCGTGAAGACGGGTATTTCCAGACGGCTCAGCGTCAGGTGCCGGAGATGCGCCAGCGCAGTCCCGAGCCGGTCATGTTCGTCAGTCCGGGTACGGCGCAGGCATACAACCTGACTGAAGATGAATGGGTTGCGGTGGAGAACCAGGTCGGAAAAATTTCGGTCAAGGTCGGGAGTGCGTGACGCCATGCCAGACGGGTTGGTTCGCATACCACATGGCTGGTGGAAGCCGGAGATGAAACAGGGCGCCGGCCACCTTTCCGGTGCGCTCGAATATTCGGATGCGCAGCTGTGTCGTGACGACGAGGACTATCTCGACAGGGAGCAGGGTATCCCGCACCTCAAGGGAGTGCCATGCCGCATCGTCAAATTGGCTGGTCAGCCTGGTGGGGTTCCAGGATCGGACGGGGGGTTGGCAGTATGACTGCTGATGAACGGGATCTGCGCAGGCGTGAACGCTCAGCTAAAATGACCCTGTGGTTGGCCGATCACGCCTCACGCAACAGGTCTCTTTTCGATCGCCTGTGCAGAAAACTACTTGCCAGGGCAACCAGAAAGCAAGCTGGTCAGGACTTTATGCGAGACCCGCTGATTGACAACGACACGGGCTTCGATCCCGATGAGCTTGAGCGTTACCAGCGGGGTGAGTAGTGCATATTGGAGTGGGTTCCCGCTTATCGATACCAGGCGTGCGGGATGGAAGCCTGTACGAGTTCCGCCGTATTCACGCTCACGACATCATTTTCCTCGCATACTCCCCTGGCGAAATATGATGGCGCCAGTGTCCGCGAAATAATCAGAGCGTTCCGGAACTTGCTGCGCAGCCAGATCGCGCATCGCAGGTTGGTCTCGTCGCTGCCGGTAGTGATAACAAATACCGGTTCCTCGTCCGTAGTGACGACTTCCCTGAACAGTCTCTGCCAGATCTCCGGGTCGTCGATGTCTCCCTCGTAGGTGTGGCGACTGTATTCGCGGGCGCTGATAAGCTGCTCATCGGCGATCATCGCTTGCTGATTGGCTTCGCGGTCAATAATTGCCACACGGCTGAACGCACCCGAGGCGTGCAGCTCCAGCTGCTCGAGTATGCTCTGGCCGAAGCGGCCGAACCCGGCAAGCACAACCGTGTCCCGGTGTTGCGTGTCGTTGAATCTTTTCATCAATTGTTTTCTGGCCAACTGGGTCGCGGCGAGTTCGTATTCATTGAACGTGGTGCATTGCCGAACGACTCTGGTGTCTTTCAAAACGCGCAGAAATCTCAGGTTGGAGACATGGTAGACAATCTTGGGCCCCAGCTCCGGATCCTGGTCCAGCAGGATGCTCGCCACCTCGAAATTGATTTGATCGTTCTCGCTCAACAGGAGGAATTTGTGCGCCTTGTGCAAGGGGAACCGCCGCAGGCGATGCATCTGTACCCCGGAGACCACGAATACCCGTATCCCGCGGTATGAGCGCAGCGCATCCAGTTTCGGATGCTGGTTTTCGTCGACGATGACGACCACCCGGCGCGAGTTGCCGCCGGCGGTGATCCTGTTCAAAAATCCCAGTGTGAGCTCCCCGCCTCCCAGTATCACCGTCTTGTTTTTGATACTTCCGACGTGCCAGACCGGCGGGCGCAAGGCACTGAGTATGGTCTCGAATACAGCAGATGCAGTCCACACCGGGGCGGCAAAATAAGCCGCCCACAGCAGGAACCGCCAATAGACGGGTCCACCCGTCGGCGTACCGAGGTCGAGTCCGGCCAGGAAAAACAGGCCCAGTGCATAATAGGCCTTGGTGAGCAGGTCAGTTTCGGGTACGTTCGGCCTCTCGGAAACGCCTACCCCGGCCACGAAAGCGAAGAAGCCGCAACCAAAAATGATGATCGCAGTCCAGGACTTCCAGGACAGCTCGGGGTCGAACCGGAAAACAAATTTGCTCATTCTGGTTTTGCCGCTGCCTCCGGCAGCAGAACCTCGGCACAGATTTTCCTGACATCGTGGGATTGCCCGAGTTGCTCGAGTGTCAGGTACAGTGTGATCAGGTAGAAACCCACGAATACGAAGTCACTGTGCAATTTGTAATCGTGGGAAACGAAGAACGAAAAAAGTTCGTCGAAAGAAGCCTTGAATGCGTCAATGGAAAAGCGTTGCGATCGCTGGTCGATGCCAAAGTGGTTAAACAGTAGTTGCTTGAGCTCTTCTGATGCAGTGGGGGACAGGTCCTCGTGCAGCATGCCCATCTGCCTCAGTGCCTTGTCAAACGCGCTGTCATCTGAACTGTAGAACGAGCGGTAGAGGGCCAACATACCCTCCCGGAAATCCGTCCTCAACTCAATCCAGAGACCATTGGGGTTGAACAGCAAGCCGGCGTCATCTGCTCCGAAGCGCGCAAGCCGCAGGTCGATGAACATGCCGGACGGCACCAGCCACTGGGAGAAATATAGCCTTAGGATGTCGTCGCCCGAGCGGCGCAGACGCCGGCTGTCGTCGATATCAGTCAGCCGGACGGTATCATCCAGGCTGTTAACCAGCCTGACAGGTTCGGCCACCGCCCTGATCCGGGTGGCAAGTTCATTGACGCCCCTGCGGCTTACGTAGCGCCAGGATACCGTGCGCATCGACCCGAGCATCGGTTTCCAGTCGATGACATCCCAGCCTGACCTCGGGATGAACCTGGCCAGTTGACGCAGCTCCTGGGGAATAAATCCCGGTAACTTGTTCGCCATTTGCGTTCTCCATTTACGTGCCCTTCAGCGCAGGCGCCAGCCCTGATTGTTATCCGGGTGCTTCCCCGGGGTCAGCTTGCGGCCTGGGCGCGACGGACAATCGCCCTCGTCCAGCCGCGGAAGATGAACAGGTGGGCGGGCACCAGGGTATACCAGTACAGCAATCCCCACACGCCGCGGGGATGCCAGTAGGCAGTGATGGTAATCTCCGTATGTCCGTCAGCCAGTGGTCGCAAAACGAACTCCAGTATACCCGAGCCCGGGGCCTTCATGCCGAAGTTGAGCGTCAGGTGGCGCTCCGGCTCAATACCGATAACGGTCCAGTAATCGATAACGTCGCCAAGGCGCAGATCATCAGGGTCGCGGCGACCCCGGGAAAAGCCCGCGCCACCGACGCACCAGTCCATGAATTCCCGCACCCACCAGAGCCAGTTCATGTAGTAATACCTGTTGCGCCCTCCGATTCTTATCACCTGTGCCCAGAGCGCGGTGGCTGATACTTGCCCCTGGGCGCTGCCGCCGGCCTTTTTTGCATAAAAAGCGGTGTCGTGCCGGAAGCCCCGCAGGTCAAACGCGCCCTCTGTCCAGCGCGCCAGCATGTGGTGGGACCGCTCGGCGGAGAAAGCCGCTCCGATCGCCTCCTTTACCGTCAGCAGGCGCTGCGGTACCAGCTCGCGCAGGCGCGCATCGTCCGCATGGAAATCGTGTTTCAAGCCACCGATAAGCGCCCTGGCGATGTCCGGAGGCACGGCCGTCACCAGGCCCAGCCAATAGGACGAGAGACCGGGACTGAGGAACGGCACGGGAATAATCCTGGGGCGACGTTTGCCAGCAGTTTCAGCCATCAGTTCCATCATTTCCTGATAACTGACCTCTTCCGGACCAGCGGCGTCGTAGACCTGCCCCGCGGCCTGCTCACTCGCTGCGACGCCTAGCAGGTAGGCCAGCAGGTTTTCCAGTGCGATAGGCGGCGATATCGCTCTCACCCAGCGCGGTGCGACCATAAAGGGCAGGTTAAGCGCCAGGTCCCGCATGACCTCGAACGCGGCAGATCCCGGACCTATGATGATCCCCGCCCGGACCTCGGTCACCGGTACCGTGCCGCTGCGCAGGGCATCGCCGGTGTCGCGCCGGGAGACGATATGTTCGCCGCTGGCATTTTCCGGTATGAGTCCCCCCAGGTAGACGATACGCCGGACGCCGGCGTAGGCAGCAGCGGCAGCGAAATTGCGGGCGGCGATCAGGTCGAGCTTGCTGAATTCCCTGCCCGAAGCCATGGAATGTACCAGGTAAAAAGCGACATCCACGTCGGCCAGGGCGCCCGAGAGAGTAATGGCATCCAGTGCGTCGGCCTGCACCAGTTCAACGCCGTCCCACCCTCTACCCTGCAGCACCTCGATATTGCGAGCCGCGGCGCGCACGGTTACGGAGTGCCGTTGCATAAAGGACACCAGATTGGTGCCGATATACCCCGACGCACCGAACACCAGGTAACGCGGTAAGGGGGCAGCGCCAGTCGTGTCTTGCGTCATCCAGGTCCTGCCGATGTATTCACGAGTATCCCCGGGTCGATGGTCAATGTTTCAGTGGGGGCCTAGTATAAAGAAGATTGGCTTGAGGAATACAGGAACTGTATCTACCCCGTGGCAATGTCAGAAATGTGGACGATGAAGTGAGACTCACGATGAGTACACCGGGGGGGTTGCAGTGAATGTGAACCCCGACAGGTTTGCATGCGTATACCAGCGATTCGCGACGCTTGGATGAATGAAAAACGGAGGCACATGAATATGCGGGTAATCGTAATAAATGGAGAGAGCAAGAGCCTGGAGGTGGCCGAGATCGGCGCTCAGGCCGATATGGCGAGGCTGATCGGCCATGACTGTGTCATCTCGGACGAAATCGACGACAAGGACGCGGTGTACTTCGATGAGGAGTGCTTTATTCGTGGCAGCACCGGAAAGTTTCAGATCGACAAACTGGCGCCCATCTCCGGTATCGCGGTAGTGGCAGGAATTGCTGTAGGGGGCCAGCCGACTGAAGTCACAGCGTCACCCGACCTGTTGCAAGAGCGTATCAAGTTCCTGTAGTTCAGGCTTTATGTCTGACGTGGTGGCGGTCCGTCAGGGGGGTGGCATATCTGGGCCGCCGGTCAGCAGGCTAAGTGGAGCCGGGGCGGAACTGCCCAACCAGAAGTCTGCGCCTTGGTGTCCAAGCCCGCTGATCTGCGCCGTCTTCTGAACAGAGCTCGCAAGCCCTGTAGCCAGCAGGCGCTGGTAAAACGGCAGACCGGACACGTAAAAAGGCAGACCCGCCTCCAGTGTGTCACGGCTGGCGAGAGTATCGACAAATTGCCGCACAAACGCGGTCAGATCGGCCACCAGGCCAGGGTGATGATGGATGTCTTCAGACGGGGTCAGCGTCCAGGTCATATCTGTCCGCAGCGAACATGAACCCACGTAGAGGCCCGGATTGGTGGTCGTCCACTCCGATGGCGCTACCAAGGACAGGCGCCAGCTGCCGTGGCGGCGATAAAGATGGTAGGGAGTGCCTGCGACGGGTTTGAACCTGAATTCCGCAGACAGCACGAGCAGGGACGCCAGGTAGTCCCCTAGCAAGGTGCGCGCCTCCTTTACTACAAGGCGTTGTGGGCGGTTGCTCTCCCAGAGCTGCAGCAAGGCAAGTTGTCCCTTGCCCTGCGGATTGGGGTTGTCCGGCATGTGAGGATGTTCCTTGTCGAATGCACTGTGAATACGCGCGGAACGCCCCGATCGATTACTGCGTTAGTCACGCAGCAGGATAATTGCACTCCATACACTCAGGCAGCGGCTTCTTCCTCGACGGGATCGGCTGCATCCAGTTCTGCCAGCTTGCTTTCCAGTTCCTGTATTTTGCGCTGCAAATCGGCATTTTCGCCTTTGGTCTTGCTCAGGGATTTCTGCAGCGACTCGTTCGCGGCGGTTTTATCGGCCAGTTTCTTTTTGTTGGCATCGAGATTTTTCTTCATCCGGGCGGGATCGTACTGTGTCAGCGTGCTGACCTGCTCGCGCTCGCCGGCGAGATCCTTCTGCAGAGCTTTGACCCGCTTTTTAAGAGTGACCACCTCGTCCTGCAGTTTCTCGCTGCGGTTGTTCAATTCCCGGTTCAACTGCTCGACGTGCTGGTTGGCCGTGGCCTTCTCTGAAAGATCGGTAATTGTTTCCAGCTGCCTGTCGATGGTGGCCTGTAACCGCTCCTGCTGGTCGGCCAGCTCTTTTTGCAGGCGCTCTATATCAGCGGATTTGGCATCCAGCTTGGCCTGGTATTCAGAGCGGAGGTTGTCTTCGAGTTCGATGATTTTTTCGAGTTTGTTGGCTGTCAGCATTAATTGTGTCCTGCGCGATTGATGTCATGGGGAGCCGGCGTACTTATCGGCTGCTGTAACTACCTGAATTTCAAGGCAAAAACTGCTATCGGTTGGCGAAACAGCACGGTAGCCGGGCTATGACCAGTTAACTAGGGATGCTCGGTGATTACCGGACTTGGCTGCAAAGCCGAACCACGGCCGGAGTTGCCTGGGTCGCCGGCGCGCATTGTACCTGAAACCGAACCCATGCAGAAACGTTGGGCAAGTGAATATTCCAGCTCCGCTCCGGCCTTTCCCTGCTGCTATGCGCTAGAAGTTTATCGATATGGCTTCCAGCTCAGAGCCGAAGGTACCCAGGTCGGCCCCCCTGGGGTCGAAGGTCTTTTGCAACGATTCTGTTTTTACCGGCCCGATGTGGGGTACCACCCAGTGTGTCTGTTCCAGTTTCACCGTCGTCCCCGCAGAACTGCCAACCAGAATTTCCAGATCGATAGTCGACGAAACCTTGTAAGCCTGGAACGTTCCAAGCGGCACTACAACCGGCTTCGGGCTGGAAACCCGGAGCCTGAATTTAGCCGACGCGATCGGATTCCGTATATCGTTGGGCGGCACCAGTTGCAGGCGAAAGGTCTGGTCAGTCCCGGGGATCAGGGGTGAAGGGTAGCCGACTGCTCCAAACTCTGTAGTCCTGGGGTCGATGATGAAATTGCGCCCCTGTGTCAGAAAGGTCGTACCAGGCCCCATCCGGATCCTGCCAGTAGTAGGATGCCTCGGGGAACTCACTGCCGTCTGACTTCAGCCGAAGTGTGAGTTGGTGCAGCATGACCTTGAAGTTCGTTAACCGTGTTCTCGGTTTCAAAAAATTCCCGCACAGCCTTGACCTTGGCTTTGCTCGCAGACCCATCTGGCGCCCCGGATGAAATAGTGCCGTTATACGTGATGATGTCTCCCTCGCGGAAGGTCCTGAGAGTATCTGAGCGCTCTACGAAAACTGGGCTGAGATAAAATACCTCATCCGATTCAAGCGCAGCCATCAATTTCGGGAAATCTTCAAACCCTGTTGTCGATAGTTTACAGGGAGTGGCCTTGCCTCCACACAGTCCCTTGTCCTGGGTTTTCCATGCGTGAAACTCATAGCCATTGGCCGGATTTGCGGTAAACGTCTCATCAAAGAAAATATCTACAACATTGATTTTGCAGGGCTTTTCGGGCTCGCAGGTATAAGTGCCTGACGCACTGGTAACTGTGCCGCCCTCAGGCACCACCACTTTGACTTTGCAGGAAGTTATCATCAGGACTGCAACGGGAAAAACGATCCAACGATAGAAGCTCATATCACCACAACCTCCATACGACCCTTAAGTCACACCAGGTTTAAGTGAGCGTAGTCGAGAGTTTGGGACTTGTCAGGCGACTCTTTTGTTCCGTGGCGTCGTGCTGAGAGCTGGTGCCGATGTGTTTAGAACCTATAAAAATAGGTATTTTTGACCTTCCGGTGCGCTATGAAAAAGAGCATATACCGATTAGTTACTAACAGACGCCGCGTAAATCCGACACGTTCTCTTCCACTTAAATCAGAGTTGAAATACTACCGTTCACTACTGATTGAATAGATGAGTAGGTGGTTTTGTCAGTTTTATTTACAGTGGCAACCTGGCCATTCAGGCCAACTGCAGCATGCAATTTCCCTGGATCCTGATGGCTTACCCGTTTCTGGGAGTTTGCCTAACACCTTATTTATATTTGAGTTTTGGAAAATTTCATCGAGTTGGAAGGCGCCGCTCCTGAGCTGATTCTGTAGGCTTCGGAAGGTGTGTTCTGATGCGATTCCTGTGTCAGACAATTTTACACTTTAGTCGCTAAAGTCCCTTTTTTTTGTGAGTGAGCTTAAATCCTTGTTTAAGGTGTGTCTTTAGGTCAATGATTTTGGTGCTTAAAATTAAACCGGGACCACATTATGCATGTTTTTTAGCCGTAAATGTGGGATGTATCACACTTAAATGGTTGTATATTAACACATTTTAATATAGCGAAATATTTGGAAAATTAAGAGAGGTTTCACAATGAAAACTTACGCGCTCTTAGCAGTTGGTCATGTTGGCCTCGTATCCCGTTGGTGGCTTTGGCAGAGAATGATCAGCAGGGAGCCGTTGCGCTCAGCGCGGCACAGATGGACGGTGTGACCGCCGGAATGTTCCAGCTGCCGGAGCCATTGGCGACGATTGACGCCCAGGCGAATGCCGCCGGAAGGAGTCGCCATGACTGGTACAAGCACCAACACATTGGTGCGAGGTAGCCCTGTCTCGGCGCAGTTCGGTTATGGAATGAATTTTGTTATTTCGTCCGGTGCCGATAGCCAGTGCGACCGGCGATCAGAGTCGCAGCACGTCCACTGCGTCCAGCGATGACACCAATGGCACGTCGCCATTCGGGCGCCGGATCAATCGGACGATGACAGTGGGGCCCAACGCAGCTGTCCCTCTATTCGTCGGTGCAGCCATCCGGGCTGTTGACTTACAACCTGTATCAGCTGACGAAAGGAAGATTCTTCAATCGCTAGGTGCTGTCTCCAACAGCCAATGGCCGTTAATGCAGACAGTATTTATTGATTGGGCAACAGTTTCTGACGGGACCCGGCAGGGTTCGGAGGAAAGCAACTTACAAGGGTGTAGGTTGCAGCAGTCGCTCCTCCCAGGAGGAGCTTCACATCATGATGGGATCTAGAAGATCCAGGAGCATTAGTTATGAAATATCTACCTACAATCACCGCAGCATCTGTACTGGCTTTTTCGGCGTTCGCCAACGCCGAAACTGCGCTGACTCAGAATCAAATGGATGGTGTCAACGCCGGAGGATTTGCCATCGCTGATGCAATCGCAGACGCGTTTGGGGAAGTTACCTCTGCGTACACCAATACATTTGCGAATGTCGTGACTACCAATCTGTTCCCCGGACAGTTTGGCGCGATATTTGTAATTGACTCTGACGCGCTGGCCGAGGCCTCTTCGGATTCCGACGGAAACGCCCAGGCGCTTGCAAGTGCCTATGGTGTAACCCATGGAACCCTGTTGTCTGATACCGAGAGCTATGCTCCAACCGTGACTGATACATCGGTTTTCTTTCCGTACTCTATGGCTATGTCTTACAACACGTCGCTGGGTTCTACCCTCATTATCGGCGATGTTGCATCAGCCAATAGTGCGGCTAGCTCTGCTGCAGCGCTTTCAAACTGAAAGGCGTTTGAATAACGTTATTAGCCCGGCACTTTCTGTAGCCCCTGCACTACATGGGGCTGATCAGCGGTGCCGGGCGGCTTTCAGAGTGTAGAATTCTCCTGGATTCTACCTGGCCAGTTAAGAATATTGGTTGCCTGGCGTCGGCATGCGAATACCGGCAATCAGGAGCGTCGAGATGGCAAAGCGACCCCGCAGGGTCCATTCACCAGCCTTTAAAGCCAAAGTGGCATTGGCGGCTCTGAAGGAGGAGCAGACAATAGCTGAATTGGCGCAGTACTTTGACGTCCATCCGAATCAGATTACCCAGTGGAAAACCTTGCTGCTGGAGAGATCCGCCGATCTTTTCGATCGCAAACACTGCAGGGAGCCGTCCGTGGATGTGAAGACGCTGCACGCCAAGATCGGTCAACTGACACTGGAGAACGATATCCTGGAAAGCGCGTTAAACAAAGCGAGATTATCGAGCGAAAGACGATGAATAAGTTTTGGTATAAACACACGTCCCGCCGACAGGCCGTGGCATCATGAAAACGAAGCCCAGCTTCTTCGTTTTGGCCTGCCTTGGCCTGTCTGGGCTTTTTGCGGTCGCCAGCGCTGCAGAAGTAACCCCGGTGCGATCACTGCTGGAGATTCGACAGCAGAATATCGTCATGCAGGAGTGGGATCTCAGCTGTGGGGCAGCGGCATTGACGACGATTTTGCGCTACCAGTACGGGGATAGCGTAACGGAAAAAGAGGTCGCTCTGGGCCTGATTGATCGGGACATCTATATAGAGAATCCTGATCTGGTGAGGTTGCGTCAGGGTTTCTCGCTGTTGGATCTGAAACGCTATGTGGATGGCCGCGGCTACAACGGACTGGGCTTTGGCCATATGGCGGTCGATGACCTCGTCAAACGCGCGCCTATCCTCGTTCCAATCAATGTATTCGGCTTCAACCATTTCGTGATATTTCGCGGAAAAATGCATAACCGTGTGTTGTTGGCAGATCCCGCATGGGGGAACCGCACCATGACCGTCAGCGAGTTTGAAGATGCCTGGATCGAGTTCCATGGGATCGGAAAGGTAGGCTTTGTGGTGGAGGCCGAAGAATCGCAATCGCGGCAAGCGGCTAATTTACTGCGGCCAGGTGCATCTGATTTCGTCACCTTTAACTGATTACCGGGAGCGCGGAGGCTCTGCCCCGGGCGGACCGTGTTTTTGCCAGTGAGAGAAGCCCTATCAGTATCAGGGTTGCACTGCCGGGAAGACTGACAACTTCCGGTCCTGCGAAAGACAGGCTGGCACTTGCAGGCGCGCTAAAGTCAGAATCCCAGCGACTGCCAGGGGAATCCCCCTCCGTGGCCAAACCGATGTCGATAAAGAGTTCAGGCAAGTAAAATGTTTGCCCGTTCATGCGCGCATAAAATGCCAGTAGCCATTTCGACTCAATACCCGTTAACGGAGCGGGATCCAGCAGCGGGCCAAACAGGTTGAAGCCCTCCAGTGCATACAGTCGCTCGTCATAAGCCAGCCCGGACAGGGCCGCCTCGAACAGGGTCTCCCCATCCTGGGAGATCAGTCTGACCTTACCCGTGCCGATAAAGTGGCCCTCGCCGTCGAAATCTCCCGTATAGACCAGCGGATCGATCTCGAGATAGGCATTTGATGCCGGGTCGGTCGTATCCGCACCCTCGCTGGCCAAACCCCGGGCATCCAGAAGCAAATTCAGTGGCAGTCGGTCGAAGCTGAGGCGCTGCCGGTCTGCATCCCAGTGGGTCATGGCGCCCGTTTCCTCCGACCCGGCCAGTTCTGCCACCGGCTTTACCGGGGCCAGCGGCGCTTCGATCGAATATTCAAGGTGGGTGACATCAAGTGCGATGGCCAGATCGCGCGGCCCGGGTGAAGGGGTCAAGCTGTCAAAAGCAAGGCTGAGGGTCGTGGTTGGCCCGTCGAAGGAGACCGTTGGCAGGCCGGTATCAGTGCCCAATACAGTAGCCAGCCAGTCGCTGATCGCAGTCGATCCGGGAAAATCGAAGGCTGTCCAATGGATTTGTCCATCCCGGGCTATGGCGTTGAATCCGGCGGAGTAAGTTCTCGATATGCCCCCGTCTTCGGCAAGAGGATCGAGTGTGATGGATACCATGTGTTGCATTGTTGCCAGTGAAGCGAGTGGGGCGCTTTCAAGCCGCAGTTCGTCAAAGCTCCAGTCGAGTGTAAGCGTGTCTCCGGGCATTGCTCTGACATTGACATCTCTGAAGCCAGCGCTGCTACCAGCGCTCGCCCTGGCTCCCATTGGCCCGCTCCACATGGATTCCGCCAGGGTTTCATGCTGCATACTTATCGTGTAGCGGGTCTCAAAATCACCGACTGTCCTCGTCGGTTCGATGCTGGAGTTACTGGTGGCACTGGCGAAGTGAATGGACATGCCTTGCAGTGGATCGAGCCCGGTTGCGGCTGTAGCGGTTTGCGCTCTGGTCTCGAGTGGCGAAACCGGAGCCGATTGCGGCAGCACTGCGGACAGAGTCACTGACAAGTCCAGAATGCTGGAGGTAGAGGCAGATGGAATTGGCACTGCCATGGCAGCAGCGCCGATCAGGCAAGCGGTAAACCCCAGGGCGCAGCGATTGAGCATAAGAGAGCCAAACCACCCTGCAGCAATCCATTCAAGCGGCCTTATGCCTGGCAGCGTGGATGTGTAGCCGGCGTCCGCAGGCTGTCTGGTACCCGGACCGGGCAAGTTTTTGGCTTCATTCGTTTTCCACAACACCAGAGCACCCCTCCACGGTGGAATAGAAGAGTATAGCTGCAAAATCCAAGCCAGCTTATTTTCGCTTCGACAGAAAAGCCGGACCAGGGAGTAGAGGTATCGCGGTGGTCCGGAAAAAAGACGCCTGTGGCAGAACCTGCTCCGGCGGGCGTTTACAGGAATCCGTAGCCAGGGCAATCAAAGTTGCCATGCCTGCCTTGATAAAAGCCGACTCTTGAACCAGACTTGTTTTGGCGCTGCGGGTAATTATTCTCTTCTACTAAATATTTATAGGCGTCTGCTGTACTTGAGCAATGCTTATGCCAAATAGATTCGGAGAATAAAACATAGGAATCAACTATGACTGCTTTTTTCGATTTGTCCGCGCGCAAAAGCCATGCCGGTATATTCTTCGTAACGCTTGTCATGCTTTTTTCAGGCGCCAGCCTGAAAGCGGAAGATGAAACCACCTCGGCTTTACTCGAACAGATCAAGAAACGCGATGCCATCATCGACGATCTTCTCAAGCGAGTGGAATCTCTGGAAAAGCAGGTCTCCGGGGTCGGCGCAAAGGACAGTGCCAGCCCGGCACAGCCACCCTCGCGCAGCACGTCCGCTGCTCAGGCCAGTCCAGGTTCCCAGGGAGAGACAGTCGCACGGGCACCGTCTGAGCAGCGGGAACCGGGAACACTCGAGGTTGACGAGCGGGCGGCAGATCGGGCTCTTGAGAGAACCCTGACTATCCAGGGTGCCCTGCTACTGCCCAGTGGCGTCAAGGAAATCCAGCCCTATGCCAGCTACACCAGGCGTGAAACCGATTTTCCGATTCTGTTGTCTTTCGAAAATGGCACGGGTGTCGGCTCGCAACGTGTGAAGCGCTATGAATATGGTGTTGGTGTAAGAGGCGCAATCGGCCTGCCTTTCGAGAGCCAGCTGGAAATCGACATTCCCTACGACTATGTCAAAGAGAGGCGCACTCGCCTTTTTACCGGAGCACCTGTAGATGACTTCAATGAGCACGGTTCATCCGTAGGCGATATCCGCATTGGTATAGCCAAAACCCTGATGCGCGAGGAGGGCTGGAAACCTGACTTATTGACCAGGCTGACCTGGGACACTGACACCGGCGATGCCATCAACAACGGGGTGCCACTTGGCAACGGGTTTGACGAATTTCGCCTCGGTTTTACCGCACTGAAGCGGCAGGATCCCCTGGCATTCACGGCGACCGTGTCCTACGGGCATGCCCTGGAAAAGGACGACCTGAAACCAGGGGATGAATTCGACTTGAGCCTCGGTGTGTCGATGGCTTCCAGTCCTTCGACGTCCTTGTCGATAGCACTGGCACAATCGTTCAGCAGGACTTCGAGGTCGATGACAACAGGGTAGACGGTACATCTACAGATTCCGCGCTGCTGCTTTTCGGTGCCTCGTCGGTGCTCGGGCCGCCACACACTCCTGGCGGTCACCGCGGGTGTCGGCCTGACCGATGATTCCCCGGATTACACCTTCAGCTTCTCGCTGCCGATCCGCTTCTGGTAACAGGACACTGCAGGGGTATTTGATTTGATGTATGAAGACGGCCGGCCCGAGTCGCCACTCGGGCCGACCTTACTCACATCGATCGATCCAGGAGCATACCCAGGGGATCTCAATGAGCGATTCCAAGGCTAACTGATTGAATAAAATAAAGCTAACAGATGTTGGCATGCATTTTGTGTGGTCGGTCACAAAACATGGTTGTAAGCTAACAGCCCTCTCCCGGAACCGGCGGACTGTACGAATGACACAACCCTCATCCCTCTTCAGCCAGGTTCTTTCGCTGGCATGTGCCGCGCTCTTCCTGAGCGCCTGCGGGCAGTCAGGCCCGCCGCCGCCGGTGCCGGACAGTAGTGAGGCTACTTCCTACACGGTTGCGGCGAACAGCAGTATTGCCCGCACCCTCGACCTGGCGGACCAACAGGATTTCGCCGATGCCGACAGGGGCCTGATCGCCACGGCTCCGGATACGCCGGTTCTGGACAGCTCCGGCACTGTCATCTGGGACCCGGCAAGTTACGGCTATATCCAGGGCGACGCGCCCACCACGGTCAATCCCAGCCTGTGGCGCCAGTCGAAACTGAATATGCGCAGGGGGCTATACAAGGTTACAGACGGTATCTACCAGCTTCGCGGTTTTGACCTGGCCAATATGTCAATTATCGAGGGCGACAGTGGCTGGATTGTGGTTGACCCACTGACTACCGAGGACACGGCCCGGGCCGCGATGGCGTTTGCCCGGCAGCACCTGGGTGACAAACCGGTGTCCGCGATTCTGTTCACCCACAGCCATATAGATCACTTCGGTGGTGCCCTTGGCGTGATGTCGATGGAGCAGGCGAATGCGGACAAGGTGCAGATCGTGGCGCCGGTGGGTTTCATAGAGGAGGCCACCAGTGAGAATGTCCTGGCCGGCCCCACAATGACGCGACGTGCGCTGTACATGTATGGAGAACGCCTGCCGAGAGGTCCCACGGGCCACGTCACCACCGGCCTGGGTATCCAGCCGGTGATCGGCAGCGTGAGTATCATGGTCCCCAATGTGGTTATCGACCAGGCCTTGTCGGAGATGGTTATCGACGGCGTGTCCTTCAGGTTCATGAACGCCGCGGGCTCCGAGGCCCCCGCCGAGTATGTATTCTACCTGCCCGAGCACAGGGCCCTGTGCGGTGCGGAAGTGGTTTCGCGTAACATGCACAATCTCTACACCCTGCGGGGAGCCAAGGTCAGGGACGCACTCAAGTGGAGCGACTATATCGACAGTATGCTGGCCAATTTTGCTGACGCGCAGATTTACTTCGGCAGCCATCACTGGCCGATATGGGGCAGTGACCGGATCGCCCCTTTCTTGGAACACCAGCGCGATATGTACCGGTATATCCATGATCAGACCCTGCGCTGGGCAAACCAGGGCCTTACGCCGCGGGAGATAGCCGAGCGCATCAGCCTGCCGGATTCCCTCGCGAAGGAGTTTTACAACCGCGGTTACTACGGCACCGTGAGCCACAACTCAAAGGCGGTGTACCAGTATTACTTTGGCTGGTACGACGGCAACCCGGCCAATTTGAATCCACTGCCGCCGGAGCCCGCTGCGGCGCGCTATGTCGAATATATGGGAGGAGCGCAGGCTGTTATCGGCAAGGCCCGGACTTCCTTCGAACAGGGTGATTATCGCTGGGTGGCCGAGGTCCTGAATCACGTGGTATTTGCAGAGCCGGATAACGACGAAGCCAGGAAATTGCTGGCGGAAACCTATCGGCAAATGGCCTACCAGTCGGAATCGGGACCCTGGCGCGACATCTACCTGACCGGCGCCTACGAGTTACAGTTCGGTAAACCCGAGGAGGGCTTCAACCTGTCATCGGCAGGGCCGCTGCTGGAGCAGACTCCCACTATCGAGTTTCTCAAGGCGATGTCGGTGCGGCTCAAGGCCGAGGAGGCCGATGGCCTGGAGATGAAAATCAATATTGTCTTTACCGACCTGCAGGACAGCTATGTACTGGAGCTGAAGAACTCGGTTTTGCATTATCGCGAGGGCGCGCGGGCACCCGACGCCAATGCCACCATCAACATAACGCATCCCATGTTTGTGAAATTGCTGGTCGGGGAGGCCGGGGCACGGGACATCATCTTCTCGGACGACCTGGCTATTGATGGCAGTAAGCTCGACCTGGTGAAATTCTTCGGGCTTCTCGACCAGCCGAAGGGCGACTTCAATATCGTTACGCCCTAGTGCCCCGGCTGCGCGCCACAGCCGGCACTACCGGGAGCCAGCTGGCGCCGCTGTGTGCAGCGGTGGTCGCCTGTCCCACCAGGGAACGGCATGCTCCAGCTGGCGTGCCAGTTGCAGGAGCAGGGCATCATTGCCATAGGCAGCGCTGAACATCATACCGATGGGCAACTGGTTCGGGCTCCAGTGCAGGGGCAGAGAGATGGACGGCTGTCCGGTCTGGTTGTAAACGCCGGTATCTCCCATATAGCCGAACAGGCGGTCTGCGTATTCTTCAGGTGGCGCTTCCCCGATGTACCCCACCGGGACCGGTGGGCTCGAGAGAGTGGGAGCCAGCATGACGTCATAGTGCTGGTGAAACTCCCCCATTAACCGGCCGAGGCGCTGGTTCATCTGTATCGCCTCGGCGTATTGTGCCGCGTTTACCGCGTCACCCAGTTGCACGAAAAAGCGGGTGCCGTCTTCCATGGGCAGTTCATCCACGCTACAGCCGAGTTCCCGCGCACGCTGCTGCACGGCCAGGGCGGTATTGGCGGAAATAATCGTGAACATGGCAGACGCGAACGCTTCGCCATCGAATCGGGGGCGCGCTTCTTCCACCGTGTGGCCGAGGCCCTCCAGTAAGCTCACGGTGTTCTCGAGGCCGGCGAGGGCATCCGGCTGGTAATTGCCGCGGCCCCATTTTTCACGACTGACAGCTATTTTCAGGGGCCCAGGGGATTTCTGGCAGGCGTCGAGAAAGCTGCCGCCATAATAGGGCGCCGAATACGCTTCACCGGTTTCAGCCCCGGCGGTTGCATCCAGCATTGCGGCGCTGTCTCGCACGCTGCGGCTGACGACATGGCTGGTAGACATTCCCGCCCAGCCTTCGGCCTTGTCAGGGCCGAACGGAACTCGACCGCGACTGGGTTTGAGGCCCACCAGGCCGCAACAGGAGGCGGGAATGCGGATGGACCCGCCGCCATCCGAGGCGTGAGCAAGGGGCAGGATACCGGCGGCAACCGCCGCCCCCGCCCCCCCACTGGAGCCGCCCGGGGTCATTTCGGTATTCCAGGGGTTCCTGCTGGGACCGAACTCCCGCGGTTCGGTCACAGGATTTAATCCCAGTTCAGGTGAATTGGTCTTGCCGAATATCACAAGACCTGCCCGCTTGTAACGTTCCACCAGGGTGCTGTCGTGGTCAGCGATGTTGTCGCGCCACATCGCACTGCCGTTGGAACTCACGGTGCCGGTCATATAGAGGTGTAAATCTTTCAGCAGGAAAGGCACTCCGCGAAAAGCGCCGGGGGGAAGCCCTGCCTCGATTGCCGCGCGCGCGGCATCGTGGAGTTTGTAAACGATCGCGTTGAGTTCGCCGTTGACCCGCTCTGCACGGTCTATGGCTTCATCCAGAAGTTCTGCGGGACTAACCTCCCCCTCTTTCACAAGGCGGGCCAGGCCGAGGCCATCGTATTTGTCGTATTCCGCAAATCCAGTCATTGCTTGTTCCGTTACAGTGGTTGGATGAGTCAAGCATTGCGCCGGGGGCGCTGACAGTTCCGCAGGGGCAGCGGTGATACCCGCGTTCCCGAGCGGTTGACGCCAGGGTAAGAGTATAACCAGTCCTGCAGGAGGCTGGCCCAGATTTTCGCTCAGGCCGAGTCCCAGCTTTCCATGGTGGTCATCAGTGCTGTCCAATTATCGAGATCGCTGTCATCGGCATTTAGAAAGCACAAGCCTGCCGACCAGCCCGGTTCGGCACCCGTGGTCGGGATTGGCTGGCACCACCTCACGTCTGCGACCAAATATAGCGTGCCACCACTAACAGGTAATTCCACCCCGACCTGCAGGATGGCACTCACCGCTACGGCCCGGTCCAGCTTGACGCGCAGCCCGCCCGTGGAGACGTCTACGGTTTTGCATCTGGCGATGTTACCGGATTCGCTGCTGCCGAACTCCGGTGAGGCGAGTTCGACGAAGACTGTATTTTCAACCCGGAATCTTCGGTGTTTGCGCATGTCGTGTGCCATGCATCAATCTCCTTTCGCTGGAAGGTCCCGTTAACGCGTTGGGAGCCGGCTAATGGGCCGCCTGCTGTTGAACCCGGCTAACGTACTCCCTGAACCTGGACCGGGTCTCAAGCACGTCCGCGAGCCCTCGAGCGACCAGCAGCATCAACTGTTGCCCGCGCAGTTGCCTTGTCTTGATGCCGTGGCGGTCGACAAATATGTATTGGTTCTGCTCTCGATTGTAAACAGCGAGCCTTGCAAGTGTTGTAGCATTGCCATCGCGAAAACCCAGCCAGGTTCCCGTGGGTAAATTCAGGTCTGTAGTGTCGCCCGGACCGACTGATTTGCTGGCCCGCCCGAGCTGGTTTTTTTGCCGCTCGCGTTCGATACGTTCAAAATGTTGACGGGATGCATTTTCCCATTTTTGTTGGAGCTGACGGGCTTCCTCCTGCTCACGCAGCAGTTGCTGGCGCTCCTGTTCCTGTTGTTCCGCGCGCAGGCGCTCGGCCTCTTCGTACTCCCGCCGCAGCTGCTCGGCCATCTCCTGTTCCCGCCTCAGCTGCTCCAGCTTTTCTTCCTCCCGCTGCCTTCGCTCCTGTTCAATACGCTTGCGTTCGGCCGCTTCCCGCTCAATCCGGGCTCGTTCCAGCTCGGCCTGTTGTCTCTGCGCTTCCCGGATACGGGCTTTTTCCGCCGCGACACCCGTGTACTCGTCCAGGTCGTCCTCTGTTTCCAGGCCCGCGCAGCGAGCCAGGCATCTGCTGAAGCTCGCGCCGGTATCCAGCGGGGTCACTTTGCCCGTCGACATTAGTCGGGCAAATTCAGAAAAGCTCTTCTGCAGTACTTTCAGTCCCGCGTGATTGGTGAACAGAAGCTGCTGCTCGTCATCCAGGCGGAGCACCAGTTTCGCTCGTAGGGACAGGCTATTGTCGGTATCGAGAATAAACCATTGGCCCTCTTCCAGTGCGTTGAGGGCTTGATCCTGGCACTGCTCAGGGCGAGGGTTGTGGGGTAGAGCAATAGGGGTAATTTTTTCCAGTTCAAAGGACTGTTTGCGCAGTACCTTGGCATGGTAAAACGCAACCAGCTCCACGGCATTAGCAACCGCTTGTCCATCGTGCTGGAGGCTGAGCAACCAGTGCCCGAGATCCTGTTCAAGTTGCGAAATCAACTCGAATGTTCGCTGCCTGTGAGCGGCTTGCTGGTCCTGGTCAGCAGTTGGCGGCTGCACGGAGCCGAGCAGATTACTCGTCGTCCGGGACACACCCTCCCATTCGGCAGAGTCCCGGCCGAATTTCAGCAGGACCAACTGTGCACTTTCGTACCACGGACCCTTGAGGAATTCACCGATTTCCGCGGGTGCCGGATACGTTTCAAGTGCCGCGTTTATCATCGCGGCGGCCTGCACCTTGCTTTGTGATACCCTGATCCGCCCCTGCTCGGCTTCGATCAGGCGCTGAACCAGCTTGCTGGCGCGCAGTTGGACTTTGTCTGAGCCCGACCTCATTGCGGCAACGACGGCTGCCAGATCTGTTGTCGGCGAAGTGAACCAGGCCAGGGCGGCCTCTACCGCTCGGTAGACTTCCTCTTCAAGTGCCTGTCCCAGGCGGCCCAGGCGCGGCTGCCAGCCGATAGCGTGGAAATGTATGGTGTCGAGCAACTGGTGGAGTGGATGAGCCCCGGGAGTGAGGAAGCTGGCCTCTGTCAAGGACAAGGCGGCCAGCAGTGGTTTCAGGCGACGCAACTCCCCTGCCAGCGGTTCCTCGAGGGCATAGTCCCTCTCCCATTCGTCGATAGCGGCACCCAGCCAGTTCAGGATCGCCGTATGTGCGTAGCTGGGGAGCGCCGGATCACCAATCGCTTCCGCCTGCACAATTATACCTTCCATGGGCGTGAATTGATCGTAATCCATGCTGCGAAGGTAACCCAGCAGTTCCTGCTCATCCATGGCCAGTTCTGCATCTCCGGCCAACGAGGGGTCGGCGTAGCGTTGCAGAACCCGCTTTTGCACTGAACAGGGCAGCGGAAAATGTTCGGCTTTGAGTTTCACTGGTTCAGGTTCAAGGTGACCATGCCATTCATTCCGGCTCACTATACCCTCAGTCATGCCACTTGGCCTCGGCCCCAGGCCATATCTTTGCGCTGCTGTAAAACCCTGGCGGCTGCAGGCTAAACAGCCGATGTCCTGACCACTTGATTCGTTGCAGTAGCTGCAGGCTGTGCAGGCAGGCCATGGAGCGTGCCGGGTGTTTTTCGGGATTTGGGTTGCGATTCCGCAAAACTCCAAGAGGTTATTGTGTGCGACGCTGGAATGGCAAGTGCTTCCTGCGCTTTCCGCGAGTTTGCACTCCATGACAGCCATAATGGGTCCATCGTGCTCATCGGGTGTCTGTGTTGTCCGGTATGGTGGCGCAGGTGAATACACCGAATTTGCAAAGGGCTAACCCGCTTATATACTGGCCGCTCAAGCGAGAGCAGGCCCGCGGTGGTCGGGTATAGGAATGAGCGGTTTAAAGTGCTGCCTTTGACTCTGCGAATCGCCCTGTCCTGCTTCGTCGCGGGGTGCGATGATAACGACGGCGACCTCGCGGTGACCATACGATAGCGCCACCGACACAAGCTGATTATCTCGCACCACTTGAAGGATCAAGTATGAGAAAAGTTGATGACACCTGGCGCTCCAGGGCGGTGAGTGCCGACGACGCCATCGCCGCAATCAGCAGTAATATGAGGGTTTTTGTGCATGGCGCGGCAGCCACCCCCACCCCGCTGCTGGCGGCCCTGTGCCGACGCCAGGACCTGGAGGGTGTCAAGCTGTACCACCTGCACCTTGCCGGAGAAGTGCCGTTCGCGGCGCCAGGTGCCAACAGCGGCCTGTTCTCGATTTCCCTGTTTACCGGCCCGGCCCTGCGAAAACCGATACAGGAGGGGCGCGCCGATTTCATGCCCATATTCCTCGCGGATATCCCGGGTCTGTTCACCTCTGGCCGGGTGCAGCTGGACGTGGCGCTGTTGCAGCTCTCGCCACCGGACCGCCAGGGTTTCTGTACTTTGGGTACCTCGGTGGATACCGCCAAGGCCGCGGCTGACTCCGCCCGGATCGTAATTGCGGAGATCAATGAACAGATGCCCCGCACCCACGGGAATACGGTGGTAAGCCTGGACCGTGTCGCAGCCTTTATCCATACCGACCGGCCGCTGATTGAGCACCTTGAAGCGCCCGAGGGAGAGACAGAAGCACGAATTGGCGCAATCATCGCCGATTTGGTAGAGGACGGGTCGACCCTGCAAATGGGTGTGGGGGCGATTCCCAATGCCGTGCTCAGCCGGCTGCACGACAAGCATGACCTGGGAGTTCACACGGAAATGTTCTCCGATCGGGTGATAGAGCTGGTCGACGCCGGGGTCATCAACAACCGCCTGAAAAAAATCCATCCGGATCGCATCACCACCAGCTTTGTCAGCGGCACCCGGGCCCTGTTCGATTTTGTAAACGACAGCCCCATCGTCGAATTCCATCCCTGCGACCGCACCAATGACACCTCGGCAATCCGCAAAAACGACAAGGTGGTGGCCATCAATTCGGCCCTTGAGGTCGACCTGACCGGGCAGGTCTGCGCGGACTCGCTGGGCCACACTATTTATTCCGGCATCGGTGGCCAGCTGGATTTCATTCGCGGGGCCGCCTTGTCCAGGGGCGGCAAGCCGATCATCGCCTTGCCGTCTACCGCTGCGCGGGGGACTATTTCGCGGATAGTGCCTGAGCTCAAGCCCGGATCGGGCGTGGTGACTACCCGCGGCCACGTCCACTGGGTGGTGACCGAGTACGGCGCGGTGAACCTGCATGGCATGACCCTGCGGGAGCGCAGCAGGGCGCTGATTTCAATCGCCCATCCCGATTTCCGCTCGGAACTCACCCGGACGGTGACGGGTATTCGTCACTTCCTGCCGGACTGACGCGCAGGCAGGGCCAGCGCGGCCAGATCAGGCGGAAGTGCCGGCAGCCGGCTACCGGGGCGGGTCGAGAGGAGCCGCCGCGGCTGGTGACTCGCGCAGCATCGTACCTGCGGCCACGGAAAACAGGCAGTAAGCCAGGAAGTAATAAAAACCGATGCCGAGCTGAGCATGCATGGTCAACATGTCTCCCGTCTGGTCAGCTGCGCTGCCGGCGAGGAAAGCCACCAGTAGCCCCATCACGAATACATCCGCCATCGACCATTTGCTCAGGTACGAGTTCAGCCACAGCAGGGGTCCGCGTATCACGGCGTTGGGGATAAACAGGGACGCGGCCTGCAGTAACAGCTTGAATGCGGGAATCACCAGGCTGAAAAACACGATGAGAAATGCGACCGGCAGGTTACCGGAGCGCGCCAAGGACTCCACCGTCCCCCAGATGGAGCGCGTGCTGGTATACACCTGCAGTTGGCCCTCGATCTGGTCAAAGCCAAAAAAGCCGGAAATAGTAGTAAGCAACTGCCGGGTCTGCGAGTCGGCTTCCGGCCCGGCAAGCATTTCGATACCCAGCTCGGCGATGTCCGACTTTTCCACTGTGCCGCTGAGAGTCAGCACCGGTTGGGTAACACCGGGGTACAAAAGGCCAAGGGCGATGGCGATAAGCGCCACGGTCATCAGTTTGCGTGTGGTCGACATGTCAGCTCCTGCGAGTGAAGGCGGTATCATACCGAAAAGCTCGCGGCGCAGCACAGGCGGTGATGCCCGGGAGTAAGGGAGGGCACCCTTGATACCGCACGCATCGACATTTTCGACGCGTGGATTACACTGTTCCTGCGATAACCCGAATGTGCGGAGGTGTCATGGTCATCGGCAAAGTGGCTCGTGGGGGGCTGGCAGGCGTTTTTCTTCGATGGGCTTCGCGTCTTCGCTTTCCCTACATCTTTTTACTGATGTCTGGCCTGTTTATTCTCAACCTGTTTATCCCCGATGTTATTCCCCTGGTGGATGAAATCATCATGGGCCTGGCAGCGGTACTCCTGGCTAGCCTCAGGAAAAAGCCGGAGCAGGAAAAAAGCGAAGAAATAGCGGGTAAGTAATTCAGTGTCGGCCCCGCCTGTCAGGTGCCCGGTAAGCCGGCCAGTTGACACCCTCAGGGCCTTTCGATCAGGTAGCGGCTCTGCTCTCACGCACCTTTTGTACGCCGCGAACAACAAAATGTATGAAGGCGATCCACAGGCAGATATAGGCCAGGGTGTAGCCCCAGTCAGCCAGGTAGTAGCCAATCGCGATACCGGCCACCGGCAGCATGGCCAGCCAGTGGCCGGGGACCCAGGCATCGCTGCGCCAGGAGATTGCGATAGCGCTTACCGCCGACAGAATCATCAGGCCCGCGAATACCGGTAGCGCCCAGTCATAGAAGTACATCAGCGCCCCCACTACCAGGGAGATGATACCGGCGCCGGAATGGATAATGGCGCCTGCGTCCAGCGTCGATTCCCCGGTGCCGGGGTTGCTTGTATCGCTCATACGAAAAAGTCCTGTCGGGTTGGAGTCACGAGGAGATGCTCAGTCCGGGATCGCGCTCATTCGGGACTGGCCCCTGTGATCAGGCGCCTGCTTGCACCGGATAGTGCCACAACTGTCGGCACCGGCGCCATTACGCCTTTGCCGGGCCAAGCCCGCGGGTTAAGCTGCACCGGGCAATATCGCCTTTCAAACCGTTCACTTGCAGGAGAGTACCGGTTGAATGCAGTATCGCGGAAAAGTTGATGCTGGCACTCGCTCCGAAGCGGGTAATCGACCGGGTTATCGGCAAAGCCGTGAGGTTGTTGCCAAAGTAATGACAACAGCGCCGGTTCGCGGGCGCTGATTGTATCGCTGCTACGCCGAACGTAGACTGATCCGTGGTTTTCCTGGAGATATCATCGATGGCGCCATCAATAGCGCAGGACACACGGTTCAGTCGGCGCGCCCTGGCCGCGATAGAGCGGATCGGCAATAAGTTACCCGACCCTGCGGTGTTGTTCATCTGGCTGCTGGTGGCGGTGTGGATCTTGTCCTGGTTTTTTTCACGTTTCAGTTACGACCTGATCGATCCGCGCACGGGCGAGGCCCTGGTTGTGTCCAACCAGCTGTCGGCTGGGGCGATGACGCAGTTCTTTTCCTCGGTGGTAACCACCTTTGCACATTTTCACCCGATCGGGGTTGTGCTGGTCGCCATGCTGGGTATCGGCGTGGCCGAGCATACCGGGTTCATCAACAGTGCTCTCAGGGCGATGCTCGGGGTTACCGCGCGCTGGTTGCTGACTCCCATGGTGATTCTGGTGGGAATAGTCAGCCACACCGCGGCGGATGCCGGCTATGTGCTGGTGATCCCCCTGGGTGGAATCATCTTTCACGCCGCGGGTCGCCATCCCCTGGCCGGCATAGCCGCTGCCTTTGCCGGTGTCTCCGGCGGCTTTTCCGCCAATTTCATTCCCTCCGCCATCGATCCGATGCTGCAGGGAATATCCCAGTCCGCCGCCCAGATCATAGAACCGGCGGTAGCCCTTAATCCCCTCAACAACTTTTTCTTCACCGCCGTTTCCTCGCTGCTCATTATCGCGCCTGGGCTGGCTGATAACCGATCGGGTAGTCGAGCCCCGCCTGGCTGACAGTCCGGTGGACGCGGATATCGGGGATCAGCCGGGAATGGAGCCCCTGCTTGAGCATGAGCGCAGGGCCCTGCGCCTGGGGCTGTGGACCCTGGTGATTGCGGTCGGGCTGCTGGCCTGGTCGGCATGGCCGGTCGATTCCGCCTGGCGTGGGCCCGAGGGTTCACTGACCGAGCGCGGTGCGCCGCTGATGGCGTCAATCGTACCGCTGATTTTTGTGCTTTTCCTGGTGCCGGGTGTCGTCTACGGGGTTGCAGCCGGAACTGTGAAGAGCAGCCGTGATGTCATCGTGGGAATGACATCGGCAATGAACAACATGGCCTACTACCTGGTGATCATGTTCTTCATAGCCCAGTTTATCTACGCCTTCGTGCAGTCCAACCTGGGCGTGTTGCTGGCACTGGAGGGCGCCGGATGGCTGAAGTCCATGGGCTTGCCGGCACCGATGACGATAACCGGTATCGTGGCGCTCACCGGCATTCTCAACCTGTTCGTGGGATCGGCATCCGCGAAGTGGGCGCTGCTGGCACCCATTTTCGTCCCCATGCTGATGGAGCTGGGTATTTCGCCGGACCTCACCCAGGCCGCTTATCGCATTGGCGATTCCACCACGAATATCATCACCCCGCTAATGCCCTATTTCCCGCTGGTCGTGGTCTACTGCCAGCGTTACGTGGCGCAGACGGGCATCGGCACGGTCACCGCACTGATGCTGCCGTACTCGGTCACCTTTATTATCGCCTGGACGCTGTTCCTGCTGCTTTACTGGTGGCTGGGTATTCCCCTTGGCCTGCAGGCGAGCTACGGCTGGCCTTAGGCCCTGGCCTGGCGTGCGCCCATCTGCCCGGCGCCGGGCAGATGGGGTGCAGGGGCTATCAATTTTCCGCAGAGGCGCCTTCCGGCACGAACTCCAGCACCTGCTGGAATGTGGGCCGGTTGGTGGCCCTGAAGGTCGCTGGAATGAGTCCCGGCGTAAAGCCCAGCCTGGCGCCCTCTTTCAGCCAGGTCGACGGGTCGTCGCCGCGCTCGACGGCGAGTTCCTGGCTGACGTCTTCAACCACCTGCCAAAGTGACGCCCGACAGGCGTCAAGGTCGCCGTTGCCGCAGTAGCTGAGGTTGAATTTGCCCTCTACGTTCTTGCCCAACAGGGTGCGCAGATCCTTGTCGACGAAGCTGGCGCCGGGAGGGCTGCTGGCCGAGTCGCTCTCCGGGCTCCCGCCGAGATCGCGGATCTCGTCGAGGGCGTCGACGAGGTTCCCGTATACCGGCTGCATCACTGCCCGTGCCAGGGGTTCCCAGAGTGCATCCATGATGGTCGGGCCCGCATGGTCGTTGAAACCGTCATCGTCCGCATCCAGCCTCGGGGCATCTTCCGCCACCCAGTCGTCGAGCAGGTCGATGACCGCCGCCGCCAGTGCACTGGGAGCCTCCGAGCCGCGCAACACCTCGCTCACTGCGGGCCAGGCGGGCGATCTGGTGTCTTCGGTGGCGGACCGGTTCATTACGCCGACCAGGCCAGCCAGGCCCACCTGCTCGGGAAACTGGTCGAACAACTGAACCCGGTGAACAGAGCCGTAGGGCGTATTGTCGCCATGCATGAATCCCGGCGCTGACTGGTTGTTCCAGTTGAGAATTCGCCCTGACGGGCCATCCACCGCATGGGGGTGTTGCTCCAGGGTGAGGAACCCCTGCCACTCATATTCCCCGGTGCCCCAGGTGGGCAAGCGCCTGTCCAGGCCGGCTGCTCGCACCGGCAGCCGGCCGGAGGAGAAGTAGGATACGTTGCTTCTTGAGATATAACCCCAGTTGAAGGTAAAACCGAAATTATTGGCGGATTCCCAGAACGTTTCCGGGGTGGTCGCACGTCCCTCGGTCATCGCCTTGAGCCCTGCCAGGTTCAGGCCATCGCGACCGAAGGTTGAGCGCTGGCTGGTAAGGGCAACGGGTCGGCCATTGGAGGTTGCGGTTCCTATCATCGGGCCATGCACCGACACCGGGTAGCGAATAGGGACGCCTTCGAGTGTGCCCGCGTCGAAAATTTCGAAGGGGCGACACTCACCATCGAACTCATAATGGCTTGACTCGCGGGTGGGCTCGGAGCCATCCGGGTTGCACAGTACTTCGGCAAATACGTCCCGCACGTCGTGGTTGGCCGAGGTGAGGCTCCAGGCGTAGTTTTGGGTCCGGCCGATCAGGATATACATGGAGAGCCCCGGTACGCCCACGCCCTGCGCTTCAATCCCCGGCGCGCTGAGGTGAATCTGCTGGACGATCTCCGGGTAGTAGAAGCCCAGTTGCGGACCCATGACTGCGAGGTTGGTGCCGTTGACCGACTGGGGGGAGTTGACGATCAGAAAGTTCGAAGCCATACGCGCCGGTGGCGGACTGGCAGCAGGGACAAGGGCGCGCTGTGCGTCGAGCCCAGAGGCCGCGACAAGGTCGGGATCGCGAGGGTCGATCGAGATCACCGAGTCCTTGTCGATGACTGCCGAGCCGGTGACGGCTCCGCCGGTCAGGGGACCGTAATCGAACCTTGTGGCGATCGTGGTCGGCGCCTCCGGGTCATCGAACAACATGGCATCCTCCCACGCCAGTTGCCCCGGCCCATCGCCGAGGCCGTCGATCAGGGTTGACAGAAACTCGGCATTGGAAGCTTCAGCGCCGCCGCCGGCGCCGAAGATTGATCCGATCAGGGAGGTAATCGCCACCACATCGTTGACCGTGAAGGGCGCCTCTTTGCTGCCGGTGGCCTCCCAGTATGCGTTGACGCCATCGGCGTAGGCTTGTGCATCGGCTATCATTTGCCGGCCCTCATCGCCGTACACATCGACAATGAGATCGACCTGGTCAGTCACCAGCTGTTCAGACGCGGCACTGGGCACATATGTCTTGAGATCGACAATGATGCCGAAAGCGTCGAGACCGGGTACGTCCGCTACCGCGGCCCGTGCGGGACCACGCCCCACGCTCAACCACAGGCCCCGGTCACGGGCTGTCACCCAGCCGGCGCCAAAGATCATGTCCTCGCGGGTTTCGCCCTTGATATGGGCGATGCCGAACTCGTCATAGAGGATTGTCGTGCCCGGGCGTCCAGTGCCCTCTTCGAGGGGCTCGCCGACCGGCTCGAAATTTTCCGGTATGAACAGCTGTTCTATGTCCGCGTCCGTAACATTGCCGCGCAATGGGGTCAGCCCGTCGTACAGGGGCAGTTGGTCGAGTGAATTGTCGGTGGTGGGCAGGCCACCGTAGTTTCCGGGTGGCAGGACATAGTAGGCGCGATCCACCAGTTCGGGGGTGACAGGCCCTTCCGGTTCGCCGGGGGAGCTATTCGAGTTGTTACCCGAGCATCCCGTCAGGGCGAGGGCGGAAGCCAGCCCCAAAGACAGCAGTGTCCGTCCGGCAGTTGTTTGGTAAAAAGGATAATATGTCGGCACTGGGTACCCCTCATTATTGCTAAATAAGCAGGATGAATTATTCGGTCGGTCGCGGTTTTGGTCCGGAGTGGCCAGGTTCGGAAAATCTGACCTTGGCTGCTACCAGGGCTGTCGTATGGCATCGAACCAATGCGTTCAAAGATCGCGGGATTTTACTGGAAATGAGTTAACAAGTGCAAAGGATCGGTGTTGATACCGCGCTATCTTAAACAGCTTTGGTGGTTCATGATGAAAACGAAGGGTCCGGTGTCATCGCGGTAGTATATGGGCGGCAGCGGATAACCCCATGTCAGCCGGACGGATGGAGCAAGGTCGCACATGCAACGCTACAGAATTCTTCACCGCACTTATTATAACTTTACGGCGCCTGTCACACTGGGGCCTCACAGCCTGCGCCTGCGCCCCAGGGAAGACCATGAACTGCGGATCGAATCCCTCTCACTTAAAATAGCGCCACAGGCAGATGTGCTCTGGCACCGGGATGTCGAGAGTAATTCAGTTGCCATCGCCTCATTCACCCAGCCGGTCCGGCAGTTGTCCATAGAGAGCGAAGTTATCATTCAGCAATACCTGGAAAACCCGCTGGACTTTATGGTGGCGGATTATGCCGTAGCCTACCCCTTCAGTTATCAGTCGGACGACCTGGTACTGCTGTCGCCTTATATGAAGGAAGCCGGCGGCAGGGCCGCGGCCGATTTGAAGGACTGGATCGGCGGCGTCTGGCGGCAGGGCGAGCCTATCCAGACCTATGGCCTGCTGCAACGCCTCACCACCGCGATCTTTGAGAATATGACCTACCAGGTGCGTGAGGAGCCCGGGGTGCAGAGCGCGAGTACCACTCTCGCCCGACGCACCGGCTCCTGCCGCGACTTCGCCTTGCTCTTGATGGAAGCCGCCAGGGAACTCGGGCTGGCCGCCCGCTTTGTCACCGGTTACCTGCATGCACCGCTATCCACTGATGCCGGGGCCACCCACGCCTGGGCCGAAATTTACCTTCCCGGTGCCGGATGGAAGGGGTTCGATCCCACCAGCGGTGCCATCGTGGGTGCAGACCACATCCCGGTGGCCGTGGCCCGCTTACCCGAATCGGTGCCACCTGTTGCCGGATCCTTCAGGGGCTCGGCAAATGCTTCACTCGAGGTTGGGGTTTGGGTGAGCAGGTGCGCCTGAGAGTGGGCGTGGGATTCGGCACAGCTGGACGTCAAAAAAATCGGGAAAACCGTTAAGGGGCGCTGTCGCGACGAGTCAGGTCTGGCGTCGGTGCCACGCGTCAGGCAGGGCACCGGATTGTCATGAGCCTTTCAGGTCGAAACTATCCAGTGTCATGACCTTGGTCCAGGCGTCGACAAAGTCCGCCACGAACTTTTCCTGTCCGTCGTCAGTCGCGTAAACCTCGGCGACTGCGCGCAGCTCAGAGCTCGACCCGAAGATCAGGTCCACCGGAGTCGCGGTCCACCTGACCTTACCGCTCACACGGTCGCGACCCTCGTACACGCCCTCGGCCTGGGGAGACTTCTTCCATTCCGTGGACATGTCCAGCAGTTCCGCGAGCGAGACCTGTTTTCCGCCCGAAGCCGCGCCGTTGGCTCCACCGCGCATATCGGTGCCGCGATAGGAGGAGGCTGATGCCCAGGCAGTTTCTGCAAGCTCGGCCGTCGTCAGACCCGAGGCCAGGATTTTCGACTTGAGCTGCTCGATATCCCCGGCGTCGATCATCTTGTAATCAGCCACCGGGACAGGGTCCTGCCAGATCAATTCCTCCGCCGGAACCCCGGAGCCGATATAGCGGGCTCGCGGACCCATGTCGCGGTGAGTCAGCTTGAACCGGGCCTTGGCGAAGGCGAGCTCGAACTCCTAGGGGTTTTCCTGGAATCGCCTGGAGATTTCCCGGTAGCTGGGATCAGTCGTGCAGACAATGGGCTGAATCTCAGGGCCGGCCCTGTCCCACAGGGACATTGGGCTAACAAAAAATAGAATGAAAAATAATATATATCCTAATGCATAGAATATTATGAGAGGTCAATCCGATCGTGTTAACTACCACACTCCGGGCCGGCGAGATGCAGCGCAGGGAAGCCCCTGACGCGGCTTTGGAACTTCGCCCGCTGCTGTGGTCCAATTGCTGGATGAGAAACCGTGATCAAGGCACACTTTGGCGCATGAACGCAGTTTTACGCTCTGTGGCCGCGGCCATCTTCAGCCTGGTGATAATGATTGGGCCTTCCGGCGCGGCAGAGCCGAAGGCGACCAGTTCTGATGCTCCTCCGGGGGCCGAGTACTGTCTCAGTCTTATCCGCATCCGTGACTCGAAAATACTCGACTCAAAACATATGCTGTTCACGATGACTGACAAGAGCATGTACCTCAACACCCTCCCCAGTAAATGCGCTGGAATGGATCCTGGCGACGCCTATACCTTTCGCACCTCGTTAAACAGCCTGTGCAACCAGGACGTCATCACAATACTTTATCCTGGAGGCCATGGCATGTTGCCGGGCGTATCTTGCGGCCTCGGCATGTTCGAGCCAGTGACGCAGGAGCAGGTAGACGCGCTCAAACTTCAGATTGAAGCTGAATCTCATTAGAGCTCGCGGGAAATTGATCTCAACTGACACCTGGGTTGGCCGCAAATGATGCTGCCGCTGCCGGCAAGTCTGCCGAAGGCCGGAGGGCACGCATGAGCGGCAAGGACCGCGCGAAATGGAACAAACGTTATCGCGATGGTGAGTACGCACAGCGGACGAGGCCAAGCGCATTGCTGGAAAGCTGGATCGGACGCATTCCCCCCGGTCGTGCTCTGGACGTGGCCTGCGGTGCGGGACGCAATGCACTTTACCTGGCTGCACATGGATTCGAGGTGGATGCGGTCGATATCTCCGGGGAGGGCCTCAATCGGGCCCGCGCCAGCGCGCAGCAATCGGGCTTAGACGTGAACTGGATGGAGCGGGACCTCGATGAACCGCTGCTGCTTGAGCATTCCTATCAATTGATCCTGGTTATCCGTTATGTCAATTTGCCCCTGATTCGCAAATTGGCAGCCAGCCTTGCACCGGGCGGCTACCTGATTTGCGAGCAGCACCTCGTTACCGATGCAGACGTCATTGGGCCAGCGAACCCGTCTTTCCGGGTAAGGCCCGGTGACCTGCAGCTGGCGGCGGGAGGATTGCGAATCCACCAGTTGGAAGAGTCTCTGGTGGAGCACCCTGATGGCAGGATGGCCGCGTTGGCCAGGCTGGTAGCTAAAAACAGTTAACCTATTGTATTTTTTGGAAAAAATATAAAACCTTGCAGGCGCGGCCACGACTGCAATGGGGCCCGTCGGGCCGTTACCTGTGTCCATTGCCTGGTTCCGGAAACCGGGTGGCGGGTTTCCGCGCCGCGCATCGGCACCCGGCCGGTAAAAAAGTACGGGATTAGGCAGATCATTCTAATTTTTTCCTCTAGGGTGTGCGTCAGAGGCTGCCAGTGCGGCCCCACAAAAGAATCATTGTGACCATTTGAGGAGATCTACCATGGCTACTACCAAGAAAGCACCTGCGAAGAAAACCGCTGCCAAGAGAACACCGGCTCGCAAATCCACCGCCAAGCGTGCCGCTCCCCGCAAGGCCATCGCGGCCAAGAAGCCCGTGCCCAAGCTGAAGCAGTCCGCCGAGAAAGCCCTGAACATCTACCTGGGTGTTATCGGCAAAGGTATCGACACCCTGCAGGAGAACATCGACTCCGTGCGCAAGGACAGCGACAAGTATCTGCAGAGCTACGAAAAGCGTGGTGTGCAGCTGCGCAAGAAGCTGAGCAAGCGCTTCGACAAGCTGGATGTACCTGGTGAGTTCGAGGAAGCGGTTGAGGAAGCGAAGGAACAGATCGGCAAGCTCCAGGACCAGTTCGAAGATGTCGTGGAAACCGCCAAGGACAAGTACAAGGCTGCCAAAGCCGCGTAACTTCCCTTCAGGTTTCGCCGGCCCATTGCCTTTTGCAGGCACAGCGGCCGGTCTGTTCAAGCCCTCCACGAGAGGGCTTTTTATTGCCTGGATGTTGGCCTACCGCGAGCAATTGGACGTTACGATCGGGATTTTTACGTACCCGCAGTGCGCATTGCAGCCACCCCGACCGGGGGCTATATTGGCCACTGCAGTTTATCCTTTGGGCATAATCGTCAGCAGGATTTAAAAAGGGGTGGAGTTGTGCAGGAATCGCGAAGAATCGCGTTGTTGATCGACTGTGACAATGTCAGTCATACGGCGATCGAAGGTGTGCTCGAGGAACTGGCCAAGCACGGCACCGTGAATGTGCGGCACGCCCACGGCGACTGGAAAAGCCCCTCCCTGTCGGGATGGGCGGAGAAGCTTCATCCCCATGCAATCCGGCCGATGCAGCAGTTCGCCTACACCAAGGGCAAGAACGCCACTGATTCGGCGATGATTATTGACGCGATGGACCTGCTGTACAGCGGAAATGTCGACGCCTTTGCCCTGATGACCAGCGACAGTGACTTCACGCCGCTGGTACTGAGGATATTGGAGAGCGGCTTTCCGGTATATGGGTTTGGCCAGAAGAAAACGCCGCAGCCATTCGTGGATTCCTGTTCGCCGTTTATCTATATCGAGAACCTGGTGTCCAGTTCATCCGACGAGGCGGAAAGCGGTACGGCACCGTCCAGAAAGAGCAAGGCCCAGCTCAGGCAGGACAGTAGCCTGGTAAGGCTGCTCAGAACGGCTGTGGAGCAGACGTCGGATGACGACGGCTGGGCCAACATGGGGCAGGTGGCCAGCTACATATCCAACAACAACAGCTCTTTTTCGTCGATCAACTACGGATACAGGAAGATCAGCGACCTGATCAAGGCAACCGAGCTGTTTCACATCGAACTGCGAAACGGTACCGCCATGTACATCCGGGACCCTAAAGGCTGACACCCCGCAGGCAGGCGGGGTTTCAGGCGCCCGACGCAACCGCTGTTACGCAGTTCGCGTGGTTTTCCTGCGGGCGCTGCCGGATTTCGCCGGGCTTGAGCTTTTTCTCGCGCGGTTCACGGTCTGCTTTCCCGCGGGCTTTTTCTTGCTAGCAGCCGGGCGGCGGGAAGGGGTACTACTGGCTTGCTTGCGAGCCTGTAGGGCCAGGTCCCGCACCCTGGCGATATCCTCGTCCGAGAATACACCGTTGACGCCGGATATGGCGGCCAGTCGCATGCCGTGTTTCAAACCGAGCTTGTATATTTCATGTACCTTCTCCCACTCGATATTCCGGCCCAGGGTGAAATTCTCGAAACGGCCTTCCAGGGTAAGCACAATGGTTTCCGCCAGGCACGCGTAGACGACATTGTGGTCCTCGAAGCCGATCTGTTTCATCCGAACCTCGCCGGGGAGGTAGACCTCACCCGACTCTATCACCAGCACATCCGGCCGCTTTGCCACTTCTTCGGCCGGCAGGTCCAGGGGGCGGGCGACGTCGGTGATCACACAGCCGGGTTTGACTTTCATGATATCGAGTATTTTCTTCCCGGCACCGGAGGTTGCCGTGACGATCATATCCATGTCGCCAATGCTGCGGTCACTGTCCGCATAGGATGCCAGCACCAGCTTTGCCTCGGGAGAATCCCTGAGAATGGATTTTTCCAGCACCAGCAGTTTCGCGGATTCCGGAGACACAAGGTGAACCTCCTGCGCGGTGCGGGCCAGCAGCCTGGCGCAGGCGGAGCCGATTGCGCCGGTCGCACCCACCACCATCGCCTTCCCCCTGATCTTCCTGCCTTTCTCCAGCTTTACCAGCCCCAGTCTGGCGACCGCGTCATGCGCGGCCCACAGGGCGCCAGAGGCACTGTAGCTGTTGCCGGTAGTGATAGGCAGGGGCGCCCGCTTGGCCACGGTGACGCCCGCATCTCCTACAACCTTGGTAAAGGCGCCCAGTCCCATTATCTGCGCGCCCATTTTCTTCGCCATTTCCGCCGCCGCCAACAGCTGGCGATAGGTGAATTCCGGGCTGTGGGACATAATCTGCCGCGGTGTACCGCCAACCAGGATCAGCCAGCCTTTTGCCTCCACCCCGGTAGGTGAGCTGATGCCCTCCACTTTCGAGTAGACCATGGGCGGCGTATAGGCGACTGCCTTCTCCACCACATCCATTACCGCCGGCGGCGACACTTTGGACAGCATTTCCAGGGGTTTCACGTTCGCCAGGTACTTCTGCGATAGCGGATGGATGACGAAGGCGAATCGATTGATCTGCTTTTTGCCTTCTACTGGGTAAAGGATTCTCGGCTGCAGATCCAGGTTGCCGAACATTTCCAGGTAGTCGTCATGGGCCACCTCGCTCGCAGGTTTGCCCAGGGTTGCCAGAATCATCGCCTCCACCACATTCAGCCCGACGGTCTCCTCGAACAGCTGGATGCTGCAATCGACCACGACCCTGACCCCCTTGTCCCGCAGGGATTGTTGGCGCTCGGCTGAGATTGTCGAGGTCAGCACCACTTTGCCGTCCAGCTCTGCCCGGCTATAGCGCTCCAGCTGATGGTAGGGCGCCACAATCACGTCGGCGTCCTTTACCGCCTTTTTAAGTAGTAACCGGGTGGCCAGCCTGGCGGCAGCCAGCGAAGGCAGCACACCTTTTCCCGGACTGAAGCGAAGCAGCGGCCGGCTACCCGCAGCGTACAGTTCAAGCGCCTGCAGGGAGTGAAGGGCAGTGGGGGTGCCAAACTGGAGAACGGGATCGGCAAAAGACAGGTTCTGGGTGAACTCTGCCATTACGGACGCCAGACGGTAGTTGGTGGTCCCGGACATGAACAGCACTTTTGCGTTGTTGAAAAACCGTCCCATTTTCTCCTGCGCCATGCGCAGCGACCATTCCTGCACGATCTCCCGCAGCCGCGCACCGGTGGTCACCAGTGTGTCTCCCGCCAGCTGTTCGAGGCGCGCGGTGTCTTTCTGGTGAAACTGGTTGGTTCCCACCCAGTAGTGGTCGCGAACCATGCCCAGTCCGATGGCATCGACCCGCTCGCGCCACTCCGTTACCAGGTTGCCGGCCGCGGTGAAATCGTTATCGGTCCCAACCCGAACAACATGGAAATTCTGGCCCAGGAATCTGGTCCTGAAGTCGCAGTCCAGGCTGCCAGGCCCAAGGCTGATGCTGACAACTTTTTTCATGGCCGGGGCTCCCACGTCGTGAAAATGGACTGGTAACGTTACATGCTCCGGGGCGGGAACACTATTGACCACAATCAACCAACCTCTAGAGAGTTGCATTATCTGTGGGGTTTTACAGGCAGCCGTTGAGAGATGCGGTTTGTCCGGTTTATTGGATTACAATGTCAGGCAACAGGGCCGCTCACAGTGAAGGTAGCACATGAATATCTGGGTAGATGCCGATGCCTGTCCCGGGGCGATCAAGGAAATACTGTTTCGAGCCGCCCAGCGTACGGGATTGCAGCTAACCCTGGTGGCAAATCACGCGCTGGCGGTGCCGCCACAGCCGAATATTCGCATGCTGCAGGTGAGCTCAGGTTTTGATGTGGCAGACGATGAAATCGTCAAGCTGGTCAGTTCGGGAGACCTTGTCATCACCAGTGACATCCCGCTGGCGGCCGAAGCCATCGAAAAGGGCGCCCACGTGCTGAGTGCGCGCGGCGAGCGCCTCACCGCCGACAACATAAAGCCGCGACTTAATATGCGGGATTTCTTGGAGACAATGCGCTCCAGCGGTATGCAGTCAGGTGGCCCGCCACCCCTGAACAACCAGGACAAACAGCAGTTCGCCAACCAGCTGGACCGGCTGCTGGCAAAAGCCAAAAGCTGACCGATTGGAGTCGAAACGTGCCAGAACCGCTATTGCTCGTGATCGCAGCCCTGTTTTCCCTGATGGCGTTCAGGGCCTTTCGCAGCGGCAGCCCTGTGGATTACCTGCTGGGGGCTGGCCAGTGTGTCGGGTTACTGCTGCTATTTGGCGGCTTCAGTCAGCTTGCGTGCTACCTGCTGTTGGTCACGGCATGCGCTTACTTGCTGAGCCAGATACTGACCGGGGCGAGGCCTGTCAGTCGTTTGCTGCCACTGGCGGGAGCGGCGGCAATTGCCCTGTCCCTGCTGATGTAAAAGCACTCAGCTCCGACAGGGCAGGCCGTTCGTCTTACTTGGGCGGCATGCGAATGCCACCGTCGAGCCGGATGACTTCTGCGTTCAGATACGGGTTGGTAATACACTCCATCACCGCAAAGGCCAGCTCTTCTCCGCTGCCCAGTCGCTTCGGAAACAGTACGGACTGTCCCAGGTGTGCCTTGAAGGCTTCCGCATGTTCGCCTTCCCCGTAAATGGGCGTATCGATCAGCCCCGGGGCTATCGTATTGACCCTTATGCCCACGGCACTGAGGTCGCGGGCGATTGGGAGGGTCATTCCCACCACGCCGCCTTTGGAGGCGGAGTAGGAGGCCTGGCCGATCTGGCCGTCAAACGCAGCGGCGGAGGCCATGTTGACGATAGCGCCGCGGCTGCCGTCCGCGTCCATGGGCTCGGTCTGCGCCATGGCTGCCGCAGCCCGACTCAACATATTGAAAGTGCCGATCAGGTTGACCTTGATGACAAAGGTGAATTTGTCCAGATCAAGTGGCACGTTGTTGCGGTCGATAGTGCGGCCGGGGGCGCCCAGGCCGGCGGAGTTGACGCAGGCACGCAGGGGGGCAAGCTTACAGGCAGCGGCTACGGCCGCGTCGGCGTCCTCGGTTTTGGTGACGTCGCACTTGACGAAGACACCGCCGATTTCCGCGGCGATTTTACTGCCGCGCTCTTCGTTGAGGTCGGCAATAACGACCCTGGATCCCGCCGCGGCCAGCTGGCGCGCGCAGGCTTCGCCGATACCGGAAGCGCCACCGGTGACGATTGATGAGCTTCCTTCCAGATTCATGCGTGGCATAACAGACTGTCCTCTTCTTTCAGGTTATGAATAGTTGGCGTCGAATGGTGTGTCAGCGATTCCGGTGTGTCAAGGTGGGCCGCAAGGGCGCAATGCCTGGCGCGGGCCCGTGGCAACGCTTCCGGCTGCGGAATCGGTGGCTCTCCGGTTGCCAGTGCGTTCATGGCTGGCCCCATCTATAATCGCCACTGTAGATCGAACTCGTCAGTTCGGTGCAGTGACAGGTATGTGGCTTCATGGAAAACAAAGCAAGGCTTGGACTCGTGCGCCACGGCCAGACCTACGCAAACGTTGATCAGGTATGGCACGGCCACACGGATACCGCATTGACAGACCTTGGTTATCGCCAGGCAAACCGCCTTGGCCAGTATTTTCATCGTTATATGCGGCCAGATGTGGTCTATGCCAGCCCCCTGCAGCGCGCCAGGCTTACCGCGCAGGCGGTCGCTGACAGGTTCGATCTGCCTGTTCACCTCGATCCCCGGCTCATGGAATTCAATCTCGGGGACTGGGAGGGCGCCACGTTTTCTTCATTGCGCGGGGCCGGCAATATCATGGAGCAGTTGATCAGAAACCCGGATTTCGCCGCACCCAACGGCGAGTCGCAGAACCTGGTGAAAAAGCGCATGGTAGAGGCGATCGAAGAGCTTACTGACAGACATGCTGGACAAAATGTTGTGATCGTCGCCCACGGGGTGTCCATCGGCATCGCACTGTCACACCTGGTAGCAGGGGATACCACGAGGTGGCCGGAATACTCCAAGGAGAATACGGCCTTTTCTGAGCTGTGCCTCAATAAGAAGAAGCTGCTGAGCTACAATAGAACGGATCATCTTGGCGATGACAAGCGATGATCGACACCGGTGGCAGATCCGGGGCCACATTCAATTGAGAATTACGGAGAACCTCGAATGTTCAGAAAAATGCTTGTTTCACTTCTGCTGTCTCTCGCCTTTGTGGGGTATTCCGGGATGATCAAGGCGGAAACCACCAGGACTGCCCTGGTTACCGGTGCGAATCGCGGTATCGGGCTCGAACTGGTTCGCCAGTTAAGTGCCCGCGGGTACCAGGTGATCGGTACGGCCAGGAACCCTGAGGAGGCCCTGGAGTTGAAGGAGACGGGCGCACTGCTTGTACCCCTGGACGTCACCGACAGCAGCAGCGTCCGCGCGATGGCGCAACAGCTGGAGGGAAAAAAGATCGACCTGCTGATTAATAACGCGGGAATAATGGGCCATAGCGCCAAAAGCTTCCAGGAGACCGATTTTGACAAGGTAATCACCACCTATGACGTCAACAGCCTCGGTCCCATGCGGGTCACCCAGGCCCTGTTGCCCAATCTTCTGGCGGGCAACGGCAAGACGGTTGTCCAGATCAGCAGTACCATGGGCAGTATTGCCAATAACAGCGGCGGATACTACGGCTATCGGTCCAGCAAGTCCGCGCTCAATATGCTCAACAAATCGCTGGCCCTGGAGCTGGCGGACCTTGGCATTACAACTATCGTGCTGCATCCGGGCTGGGTCCAGACTCGCCTGGGTGGCGCCAATGCCGCCATCACAACGCAGGAAAGCGTGGCTGGCATGATGCAGGTGATAGCCGGCCTGGACCCCCAGGACAACGGGCGCTTCCTGGATTACAAAGGCAACGAGCTGCCCTGGTAGGCGCGTCGGGAAATCCGGCCATTTGTCACTGAGGCATAATACGGGCAGCTGCAAAATTATTTTCCTGGAGACACCCTCATGACTTCACCCATTGCAAAAATGGCAGGCGTGTTTTTGCTGTCGATTGCCCTCAATGCGACCTCGCAGGCGGACGCTCTTTCCCGCGCTGTGCAACAGGATTACGACCGGCACCTGGGGACCCTGTTCGATTACTTTCATCGCAATCCCGAACTTTCGATGATGGAGACCAACACCGCGGCACGTCTGGCCTCAGAACTGCGTGAAGCAGGCTTTGAGGTCACCGAGGGTGTCGGTGGCACCGGCATAGTCGCCACCATGGAAAACGGTCCCGGCCCGCTGGTCATGATGCGAGCTGACATGGACGGTCTGCCGGTGGAAGAAAGGTCGGGCCTGCCCAACGCCTCCCGCAACAAGCAGGTGGACTGGGACGGGAACGAGGTATTTGTCATGCACGCCTGCGGTCACGATGTGCATATCACCAGCCTGGTGGGTACGGCCCGGCAAATGGCCGCCAGCCGTGATAGCTGGTCGGGTACCCTGATGCTGGTGGGGCAACCGGCGGAGGAAAGGGTGGCCGGGGCCAAAAAAATGATGCAAGACGGCATGTGGGATCGGTTCGGCAAGCCGGATTACGCCCTGGCGTTTCACGTCAGCTCCGAGGTACCCACGGGCAAACTGGTCGCTGACCCCGGCTCTCCCTATTCCGGCGCCGACACGGTGGACATTATCATCCATGGTATCGGTGCCCACGGTGCCAGTCCCCATGGCGGCATCGACCCTATTGTCCTGGGGTCCCAGATCGTCATGGCGCTGCAGACCGTGGTCAGCCGCACCCTGCCGCCGCGGGAGGCAGGGGTCATTACGGTCGGCTCTTTCCACTCGGGAACCAAGCACAATATCATTTCGGATCGCGCTCACCTGCAACTCACCGTGCGCAATGACAACCTGGAAACCCGTAAAATCCTGCTCGATGGCATCAAGCGGGTGGCCGAGAATATGGGTCGCGTTGCCGGGCTGCCGGAGGATATGCTGCCCGAGGTCGTCGTATCAAAGGAGTGGGTGCCGCCCACGATCAATGACAGGGAATTGACCAACGAGTTGCGCGCCGAGTGGGCAGCCAGGCTGGGTGACGACATTTTCTATGACGTCAAGCGGCAGGGTATGGGTGCGGAGGATTTTCCCTTTTTCACCCTGGACCCCTACATCCCGAGTACCTACTTCGCAGTGGGCGGCACGCCGCAAGAGCGCTTCGAGCTGGCCGCGGCGGGCGGCCCCGCAGTGCCAACCCATCATTCCCCCCTTTTTCGGATTGAACCGCAGGAGTCGGTCACACTGGGTGTCGAGGCGACGGTGATTGCGCTGCGCAAGCTGTTGCAGGCGGATCCGGCTCGCGCCGGCTCCATTACTGCCGTGCCGGACGCCTGATGTCCGGCACGGGCAAGAATGCGGGATATACCGCTTTGGTTAACTGGAGGGAAGATGCATTTAACGACCCCGTATGACGAGAACAACATCTTTGCCAGGATTTTGCGTAACGAGGCGCCGGCGATACGTGTCTACGAGGATGACATGACGCTGGCCTTTATGGATATCATGCCCCAGCTGCCCGGCCACGTGCTTGTAATCCCCAAGTCACCCGCGGCAAATTTGCTGACGCTGCCGCCGGAGTATACGCAGGCGATGATGCTGACTACCCAGAAAGTCGCCCGTGCCGTGCAGCAGGCCATGGATGCCCCCGGGTTTATGATTGCGCAACTCAACGGGACCGAGGCCGGCCAGACGGTATTTCACATACATATGCATATACTGCCGCGTCGTGACGGCCTGGAGTTCAAGTTGCACGCCCGGGAACTCGCCGACATGAATGAACTGGAGGAGATCGCCGCGAGGATACGAGCGGCGTTGTGATGGCTGCAGCCAGGCTTCATAGCTATCCTTGCGGGTATCGACTAAGGTTAGCTGACTGGAAGCGCATGTAATGTAAGCCCTTCCCCATAACTCAAGGAGTCACCCTCTATGTATGCGATCACCCGAGCTGTTTTGCTTCTTACTCTGCCTCTCTTCGCTCATGGCGGCTGGGCGGGCGATTCAGCAATTGACGACAAGACGTTCAATTGCATACGGGATATGACCCCGGTGCGGGGTTTCTTTGTCAGCAATCTGCAGGGGGATCTCGAGGCAACCGTGGCCGTCTCGCATGCCGGCACTGGCAAGTATCCCGAGGGGTCGGTGATCCAGCTTGTGCCGACAGAAGTCATGGTGAAGCGCGAACCGGGTTTTAGTCCAGCCACCCAGGACTGGGAGTTCATTGAGCTTGAGGTATCTGATCAGGGCAGCAAGATCCGCAGTCGGGGTACTGTGGATGTGGTCAATCGATTCGGCGGAAATTGCTTTGCCTGCCACGTGAAGGCAAACCCCGGCCGGGATATGGTCTGCGAACAGGGTAACGGTTGCGATCCCATTCCGTTAACACCGACCATGATAAGGGCGATACAGAACACGGATCCTCGCTGTGAACCCGTTGAATTGCCGCCCGAGCAGCTTGAGGCGTTAAAGCAGTTACAGGCATCGCTGGCCAAGCCTTGAGGTTTTAAGCTGTTCGCGGCAGGGCGGGTTCTGGTCCTCTGTGGAAACTCCTTGCGGGCGCTTATGAAGGACTCCCGGTTCCGACTGTAACCGGGAATCCAACGGGCAGGCAGGCATCAGGCAAGGTCGAAGCGATCGAGGTTCATGACCTTGTTCCAGGCGGCAACGAAGTCGCGCACGAATTTCTTCTGTGCATCCTCACAGGCATACACTTCCGCGTTGGCTCGCAACTGTGCGTTCGAGCCAAAGACGAGATCCACCCTGGAGGCGGTCCACTTCAGCCGCCCCGTCTTGCGATCTCTCCCCTCGAAAAGGTTGTCCGATTTCGCGGACTTCCGCCACTTCGTGTTCATATCCAGCAGGTTTACGAAGAAATCATTGCTCAGGCATTCACTTTGCCTGGTCAATACGCCGACTTTAGACTGCTGGTAGTTGGCGTTCAGCGCGCGCAAACCGCCGATGAGAACCGTCATCTGGGGAGCGGTCAGGGTAAGGAGATTGGCACGATCCAGTAGCATCTCCTCCGCCGGAAGCTGATTACCCTTTCCGAGGTAGTTGCGGAACCCGTCGGCCTTCGGTTCGAGCACGGCAAATGCGTCAATGTCAGTTTGTTCCTGCGATGTATCCGTACGCCCCGGTGAGAAAGGAACCTTCACTTTGACTCCCGCGTTTTTTGCCGCTTTCTCCACGGCTGCGCAGCCACCCAGAACGATCAGGTCGGCGAGTGAAACCCTCTTTCCCCTGGATTGGGAGCCGTTGAACCCTTTCTGTATCTTCTCCAGTGTCTTCAAGGCCTTTTTGAGCCTGGCTGGCTCGTTTACCGCCCATTCGTTCTGGGGTGCAAGGCGGATGCGTGCGCCGTTCGCACCACCGCGTTTGTCACTGCCGCGAAACGTCGAAGCGGAGGCCCAGGCGGTAGCGATGAGCTGGCTGATGGACAGGCCCGATCCGAGAAGCTTTTTCTTGAGGACGGCGATGTCCTTCTTGCCTATCAATTTATGCGTAACCGGGGGCACCGGGTCCTGCCACAGTAACTCCTCTTTTGGAACGTACTTGCCAAGGTAGCGAGACACCGGTCCCATATCCCGATGTGTCAGCTTGAACCAGGCCCGGGCGAAGGCGTCGGCAAACTCATCCGGGTTTTCGTGGAAGTGCTTGGAGATTTTTGCGTAGGCCGGGTCCATTTTCATGGCCATGTCGGCGGTGCTCATGATGGGCATATTTTTCTTCGACGGGTCGTGTGCGTCGGGCACGATTTGCGCAGACGAGTCCTTTGGCGTCCACTGATGCGCCCCCGCTGGACTCCTGGTCAATTCCCAGTCGTAGTTGAACAGGTTGTCAAAATAACCGTTGTCCCACCTGATCGGGTTGTTGGTCCATGCACCTTCCAGGCCACTGCTGATGGTGTCGCCCCCACTGCCGCTGCCAAAGCTGCTGACCCAGCCCAGGCCCTGCTCCTCGATCGGAGCTCCCTCCGGCGCCGGCCCGACGTACTTTTCAGGATCTGCGGCCCCGTGGCATTTGCCGAAGGTGTGCCCTCCGGCGGTGAGGGCCACGGTCTCGTAGTCATTCATCGCCATGCGAGCGAAGGTTTCCCGGATGTCTTTGGCTGAAGCAAGCGGATCCGGGTTGCCGTTTGGTCCTTCCGGATTTACATAAATCAGTCCCATCTGAACGGCTGCAAGCGGGTTATGGAGCTCCCTGTCGCCACTATAGCGTTCGTCGCCGAGCCATGTGGTCTCGGGCCCCCAGTTGATGTCCTCTTCGGGTTCCCAGATATCCTCGCGACCACCGCCGAAACCAAAGGTCTTGAGCCCCATGGACGCAATTGCGCAGTTACCAGCGAGGATCATCAGGTCGGCCCAGGAGATCTTCCGCCCGTACTTTTGCTTTATCGGCCAGAGCAGCCGGCGCGCCTTATCCAGGCTCACATTGTCGGGCCAGCTGTTGAGGGGCGAAAAGCGTTGGGAGCCCGAACCCGCGCCGCCACGGCCATCGCTGATGCGGTATGTGCCCGCGCTGTGCCAGGCCATACGAATGAAAAACGGTCCATAGTGGCCCCAGTCAGCCGGCCACCAGTCCTGCGAAGCCGTCATCAACTTCTCGAGATCCTTCTTCAGCGCCTTCAGGTCAAGGGTCTTGAACGCCTCGGCATAATCAAACTTTTGTCCCATTGGGTTTGACTGCGGTGAATGCTGGTGAAGAATTTTCAGATTCAACTGATTGGGCCACCAGTGTTCATTTGACGTAGTTGCAATGGTGGTATGAGATCCGCCCATCACGGGGCACTTGCCGCCACCAGCGCTATTATGGTCGGTCATGTTGTATCCTCCTTATCTCTTGTATGTACTACCCGATGACCGCCCTTGCTTTGCAGGTCAGCTCATCCGCTGTCGCTTGATGGTTAGTCGAAACTTTTCTCACGATGGCCAGTCGTTGGGGGACAGCTACAGCCTGTAATCGCTCAGCAGCTTGCCGGCACTATCATTCATGAAGGCAAAGCTTAGACCAATTCTGGCGGCATACAACTATTTGAAGTAATCCGCTTTAGAGTTCAAGGTATTTGCCATGGTTCACAAACTTCCGTGCGGCTGGCTGTTTGACAAACAAAGGAAGGTCCCTTAAACCTGTGGCAAGTCCTGTGCGATAGTGTTGCCTCTAGCCGGATAGAACTTCAAGGTCGCAGGATCATAGTTCAGTGAAGCCCTTGTGCAGGGCGGTAGTGAGCGAATGGAAGCGGGCCAGTCCGGTGACGCACGACTCATACCAGAACGCCCCTGATAGTATTTTTACAGGACTCGCAGGCCGATAATGAACGCAAAACTATCCAGTGTTTAGTTCGATACAAATAGTGGGTCGGCGCCAGCGGCAGGAGGACAGCTTCAGCGTCGACAGTGTCGATATACCATATGGCGGTGAAGCGGATGTCGCTCAGCTGTTTATAGTTGCAGACGGTATGGGCGGCCACGCTGGGGGCGATATGGCCAGCCAATTGGCGGTAGATACCTTCAGAAGGTCATTCAAAGCCACTTCCGTCTTCAGGGAAAGCTGGCTTGTGGATGCGCTGATGGATGCCAGCAAACGCATAGCCCAGGAGATTTCCCTCGATGCAACACTTGCAGGTATGGGCACGACATTTCTCGGCGCCCTGCGCAGGGGCAATGAACTCGACTGGGTCAGTGTCGGGGACTCGCTCCTGTTGGTATTTCGTGATGGTACGCTTGGCAGGTTGAACGAGGATCACTCAATGCTTCCCCGGTTGATAGAGGCAGCACAAGCTAGTGGGCGAGGTGTGGAGGAGGCCTATCGGGATCGGCGCAGGCATCAGTTGAGATCCGCTCTGAACGGTAGCAGACCCGAACTGATTGACCGGGCACACTGCGAGCTGCGTCCGGGTGACCTGGTGATACTCGCCAGCGACGGAATCCAAACACTGTCAATGAACGACCTTGCAGCGTTACTCGAGCAAAACCGCAAAAGCACAACTGACCAGCTGGTCGATCTGGTCATCGCTGCTATTGAGCAGTGCAATGCCCCGCAACAGGATAACGTCACCCTGATAGTGTACAGGCACAACTGATGTGCTGGCTCAGTCCCGTCGCAACAGGCCGGTAAGGGTCAATATCACCACGGCGGAGAGGGCGGCGCCAAATATTCCGAATAAACTGTGAAGAGTCAGCCACAACCAGCGCGCGGGACTGTCGTCCGGGACGAAGCGGCAGAAGGTATCATGCCCCAGGTTTATCACCGGCAGGGCGAAGTCGAGAGCATATTGCAGGGTATCCAGCCCCGGGCATCCAAGTGGCACATCGACCTGTCCCAGTCCGAATGGCATGGTGTAAGTCGTAGGCTCGGGTGGCTGTTCGAACGGGAAAAATGGCTGGCCAAAATTACGCACGGCCACCGTATACATCACAGCTCCGAGCAATACGAACAACAGGAAGGAAAACACTGCCCGGCTGGTTGAGTACCCGTTCTGGCTGACCAGCATCAACAGCCGGGGAAATATCCTTTGCCAGGGTCGGCCGACCCGGGCGGCAAGGCGCATTCGGATTTTTTCCACCGCGATAGCGTCCGCCTCCTGCGACAGGCCGCTGTCGCGCAATACACGGGTAAGTTGCTCATAGGGCTGGGGGCGATAATCCGATGGTCCGGGTTTGCCATCGGGAAACTGGCGCCTCAGCCAGGCGATACGCTTGGCAACCAGGTCGCCCTTGTCGACGTGACGGATCCGCAGGTATGAGGTGCCGTCGAGATCGAGATAGCCGGGCGCGGGCCAGCCATTAGTAGTGTTGTCGATCAGGGTGCTCACCTGGGCGCCGGCCATCATGAACCAACCCTCCAGGGGTGTCGCCGACTCGAGATCCATTTCGCCGCCATCGGCGGGTCGCGCGCCCACGTTGAACAGCACCATGGCATTTGAGACGCGCATCTGCTGGAAGTTGGCCGCCACCGGGCCGCCGCGCCCCAGCAGCCCGGTATAGTCCGCACCCGGCGTCAGGCGGACCGTGGTCATAAAAAAACCTCCGCCGATAGTGGCAGACAGGAAATTGAGCCTGCCGCTGGCCTCGAAGGCGTATTGTGGGAGATCACGTGTCAGAAATACGGATTCGACCACCAGGTCCTCGCAGTGCAGTGCCCTGCCGCCCGGGTTGAGGAGTTTGGCCGACCCGCAGTCCAGGTCGCCGGTGATGCGCGCGGCGACCAGGGAGACTTCACCATAGACCTCGCATCTATATCCCTGTCCGGGCAGTAGCTCCACGTTGCCGCCGATAACCGCGGATCGCGCGCTGAGGGCCGACTCGTCGCAGTCCCGCAGCAGGGCGCCGTGCAGCTCCACGCTGCTGTCGATGCGGGCGCCGTCCAGCCTTACGGTGCCACCGGTTTCGAAGCGCGCGTTCGGGGTGGCCGACAGCAACAGCCTGCCGCCGATGTGCGCGTGATTCAGGTAAACCGCACAGTTACCCACATCCGCAAGGTCCGAGCTGTGCGAGCTCACGCCGGAGAAGTGGCAGCCGGACAGGTCGAGGTCCGCCTTGGTGGTCATGCTGATACCGATGAAGGCGGGCAGTTTACAGTCGACCAGGCGCAGCGCCAGCAGGTCGGCGCCGCTGAAGTCCACCGGCGAGTCGAAATCACAGGCCAGGAACAACAGGGTCATACCCGGACCTTCCAGCCTGCTTGGCATAGCCCGGATCGGCCCGCGGATGTTTGCCCCACGAATACGCAAGGCGCCGCTCAACTGTGGCAGGTCGACACTCGATCCCGCTATCAGCGTCTCGAGAAACGCCGCATCCAGTTCGCGGGAGGCGTCGGGCAGCTGACTGAAATCCGCTATGCCGCGACTGGCGATTGCGGCGAGTACCCGCTGTTGCGCCTCGCTGGTTGCTGTTACATCAGCGACCGTTGTGTCATTCACCGCGACTATCCCCGCTTTGCCGGTCAGTCATCATGATGACACCGGTGACGGTATGTGGGAAGGGGCAGCGCGCCGTCAGTGTCGCAGGTCGTGTTCTCCAGGATGGATTCCCATGGCCTCCAGCTGGCGTTTTGCGAGCGGGCTGCGGGTCGTCCGCCAGCGTTCGTACAGTGCGAGAATAGCCTCGTCGGCGAGATCCTGGTCTGCGGTGCAGGCATTCGCAACCAGGTCCAGCATCACGCTGAAATCCCCGGCCAGTTCCGCAAAAATATGGCGGCCCTTGCGGGCGTTGTCCGCCAGGTAGTCATAGGCGCCGCAACCCATGCCTACCAGGTAGTCCTGCCCCAGTCCGCGCCTGGTGTAGTTTTCCGGGAACAGTGCGCCCATGAACAGGGACATATCTCCCAGTTGTTGCAATAGCAGGCAGCGCTCGTGTTCGTTGCGGGCCTCCACCGCGTCTCCGAACAACAGGGCGAGGGGCCGGAGGTCGAATCTTCCGTCTTCGTAGGTAAAAAAATCCTCGCTGCGGCAGAAACGAACCAGCAGGTTACCGAGGTACCAACAGGTATCCTCCTGCGGGGCTGGTTCGAGCTCCCGGGCGTGTCTGGCCAACTGCTCGCGGAAGTATTCCGACAGTGACCCCTCGCTGGTCCTGATAACCCCGGTACTGGTGGAATGCATCGACCCTCTCCATTCCTGTGTCCCCCCTTTTTAATACAGGAAAACGGCTCTGCGGGTCAACACCCCATGACCGGCGCATTCGGCGGGAAATTCTTTTCGGGGGGGCTTGAAAACCTGTTTGATCGACCCTGATTGTCGCCTTGGGCGGTGTCGGCCAGGTGGCCACCGTCTCCGCCAACTGGAGCACCGATATCGGCGAGATCCTGGCCCAGGCCATGGAGAAAGTCGGTCGCGATGGTGTGATCACGGTGGAGGAGGGCAAGTCACTCCAGAATGAGCTGGAGGTGGTCGAGGGAATGCAGTTCGACCGCGGCTACCTGCCGCCCTTTTGTTGTTGACCAGTGGTCAGTGTAATAGGGAGTGCCGATACCCCCCGATGACGTGCGGAACGGTCAGAAGAAGCAGGGGATCCCCTGTAGCAAAGGTCAGGGCCCCACTCGCGTCATCGCGTGGGAGATTTTCTGTTGGTTGTATCAGAAACTCCGATCGCCCTGCGAATGAACGACCGGAATGAGGAACGAATCGAATATCTACAAAAGCAGCCGAGAGCTGCGATCAGGCTCGCTACCTGCGCATGCGCCTTAGTTCAGGGCGACGTTGATAGCCCACATGCCCGAAATGACCACCCCGAATGAGCCTATGGTAGCGACCGAGGCGGCGATCACAGACCCGAGGGGATCCTGGATCCACTCACTGAAAGTTTGCCGAGCGGGCTCCGGAGTGCCGGCTTTCGCGTGGATAGTCTGTTCCTGCTGTTCCTTCATGGGCTCTTCTCGCTTTGCTGTCGAATGAGTATTGCTTCCAGACGCGTACTATAGAGACCCTGCGGCATCGAACAAGACAGTTTTCGCTGAGACACCCATCGACCAAACCGAATTGATGCCACCAGCCAATTATGGGGTCAGAGTTGGGGATAGCGGTTGGGAAGACCGGGCCGGGGCGGCCCAGGCTGCGCGGTCAGGTTGGAGAAAAAGGGTTCTGACCCCTTTTTGTGACCCCTTTTTGGGCCACCTGGCCGGTTTGCAGTGTGGTAAACACTTGTCGGGCGAATGAGTCGATACAGGTGGCTATTGCCTGGTCAAGTGCGCGGCCGTTATCGGCCAGCCAGTTGGCAACCGCGTGTTTTTCGGTATTGCATTCGAACCGTCGTGTGGCGGTTTCGGGCTGCTTCCCGCCACGGCTCCACTCCAGCTGTGCTGCGAGATCCAGCCTGAGCGAAAAAGTGCTGCTAATGTCCTGCAGGATTCGGATCTGCGCTATTCCTAGCGTCAGGCGCGCATCAGCGCTGCCGTTGGCATGCCGCTCCGGTGGCATCAGCGCCTCGACCGCCGATACCATTTCGCTGTTAAGGTTTCGCCGAACGGGCAGGGACATGAAATATGTATTCACCCTGTCCGCCTCTTCCCTTGAAAGCCCTGCCAGGCCATCTATTGTCCCGGTCGCTGCACCTGCAGCCGCCATATCGGGTACCATTTGCGCGGCGCACTCGAAGTACCATGGCCCGCAGAGGAGACTGACGATAAGCCCCGCGCCCACGCTGCCGGCCACCCCGACGGCGCTGCCTGTTCCGACCAGGTCTCCGCTGGTTTGGGCCGGGGGCGTCTCGGTGGATGCCGTCGCAGAGACGACCTCCAGGCGCTGGAACCATGGGTAGGGTCGGTTATCGGTCGAGGAACAGCCTGCGCCCGCCAAGGCCAGCGCGGAGAGTAATGCATTAAGTGCAAGCCAGTTGGTCCGGCGTGGCGTTGTCGGGTTGGGGTGGGGTTTGCCAGCGACTATTATGGTCACATTCCGATCCGGTGGGCCGGACTAGCAGGTTGAGCTGAGCCGAGTATAGCTCAGTCCGGATTTTCCGCCATACGCTATTAATTGGTGGGTCTAGAACGGAATATCCTCGTCGAAATCAGAGGGGCTGGGGAATGGGGGTGCCTCGGACTGGTCTGCTGCGGAAGAGGCATGTTCTCCCGCAGGCACGATCTTCCAGCCCTGGAGATTATTGAAGTATCTGCCGTTGTACTCGCGCCCTCGGATGTCGAATGACACGGTTACTTCCTGCCCTGGCTGCAGGCTGTCCAGCAGGGCGACCTTGTCCTGAACAAATTCGAGATTTATCTCCTGGGGATACTTGCCGTCTTCAACGATGACGACCATTTCCCGCTTGGTGAACCCACTGTCGAATGTCTTTGGTTCCTGTATCAGCTTTACCTTGCCGGTCAATTCATATGCCACGCGATCTTCCCTTTGATATCACTAAAATTGCCTGGGCCAGTCTATCCGTCTGGCCCTATGTTGTGTAGCCTTTGGCGGGTTGAATCCCCAAAGCCGGGCATTCCCTCTTTAATTAGTGCGTCTATGATAGCTGTTCTGCCCATACTGGTCGTCATCATCGCGTTTGCCGTCTATTTTTACCTCACTCGATGGCGCGAAAGTGAGCTTCTCCGTAGGCCGTTTCCGGCGTCCTGGCAAAGCATTCTTGCGACACGCCTGCCAGTCTACTTTGCCCTGTCCCCCCAGGAGCGGGCCAGGCTGCAGCAATTGATCAAGCAATTCATAGCGGACAAGGACTTTTACGGGTGTGGTGGCCTCGTCATTACGGATGAAATTCGGGTGACTATCGCCGCCGAGGCCTGCCTGCTGTTGCTCAACAGAGGGGGTCCTGTATACCCCAGGCTCTCATCGGTGCTGGTATATCCCACCGGCTTTCTCGTTGATCGGGACGAGCACCAGCCCGATGGCACTGTCGCAAGTGGTGAGCACAGCCTGCTTGGGGAATCCTGGAGCAACGGGAAAGTCATCCTCTCCTGGGACGATGTTGAGAAGGGGGCGGCCGATTTCACTGACGGGCACAACGTGGTGTTACATGAATTCGCGCATCAACTGGATGCCGAATCCGGTTCGACCAATGGCGCCCCGCCATTGCGCCGCAACAGCTACAAAGCCTGGGCATCCATTTTCTCCGAGAGCTTCGAAGATTTGCGAGCTTCGAGTCTGCAAGGCCACCAGAGCGTGATGGATCAATACGGGGCGAAGAACCCCGCAGAATTTTTTGCCGTTGCCACCGAAACGTTTTTTGAGAAGCCGGACCAGTTATACAACATGTATCCTGGCTTGTATGACGAACTGAAAAACTACTATCAGATCGATCCCCGAAGCTGGGGCAGCCCCATCCCCGGCGGTGACTAATCCCCGGATTGTGACCGCCACTGCTGCGGTGCCCAGGCGATGATTGCATCGGCGTCTTCCTGCAAGAGGAAACCAGCGGCCACAGCGGATTCGGTAGCCTCTGTCACCGCTGCCACAAAGCCGTCCTCATCCCCATAGAGATTCGCCATTTGCGCGGCGCTGAACAGCGAAGTGGTGCCGAACAAAAAGCAGAAACTATTACCCAGGTTTGCGTCACCGCGTAACACTGCCGAGGGGGCATCCACATAGGGAGTGCGAATGCCGCCCAGCACGTTGCCCAGGTCATCGTAGCGGTAATCTGATTCATCGTCATTCAAAGTCAGCCTGGGTGAGGCCGGCGGCGGTTCGCCACCTGCCACCCAGGCATTGAGGGCGCGCACCGCGGTATTGAAGACGTAGTGGTGCGGACCATTGTTCATGGGCTTTTCACAGTTTATGAAGCCGAGGATGGAGCTCTCCTCGATCACTGATGCAAAGACCGGATCACCCACTGCGTCATCCCGTCCGGAAATAAAGGTGTAGTAATCGCCGTGTGCGGTACCGGCAACCTCCCAGGTACGAATAAGGTCGGTGTCGGGCTGGCGCGCGGCGGCGTAGCCCAGCAGCAGCACATCGGTCTCGGTCTCGAATATCATCACGGGCACATTCAGGTCCGTGCGGACCTTGACGGCCTCGGGTGTTGAAATGCTGACCTGGGGGTCCTGGGCCAGTGGTGAGCTGCCATCGCCCCGGCTGTGGATCATGTAGCCATCATACGCGTTGTAAAGGGGGTGTATGGCATTCACATAAGTCACCAGCCGGCCGGCGGACTGAGACTCTCCGTAGGCGATCAGTCGCTGCGCTTCCAGGCCGTCGAGGGGATCAATACCCTCCGGGTTGCGAATCGCCTGCGCCACCTGGGTAAACATGTCATAAGAGAAACTGTCACCGGGATGCACCAGTGAGCCGTAGCGTTCGGGGTCCACGGCTTTCAGATAGAGGGGGAGGGGCAAGCCGCCGTTGGGGTTACCCTCTATGCCGACGATCTGGGCAGAAACCCCGACCCAGACCGCGCCACCGCGACGCATTTCCAGCTGACCGGTACCCCAGCTGGGGGGTGTCTCGAAGCCGGCAGTCACGTTGAGCCATTCAACGAGAACGTCACCGCTGAAGTCCGCAGGGTCAATCGGGCGTTTCACCACGATTCGGGTCTTGTAAGTCGCCTCTTCCCCCGGCTCTACTGACCAGGCGCCGTCGTCAGCCAACTCGCTGAGATTGGTGAAGGCGGAGGCTGTGCCCTCCAGGAAATACTCGGACTGCTGGTAACCGACGTCCGCCAGGTCAAAATTTTCCGCCAGCAGGTTTATCTCCCCGACATCCGGTGGCAGGGACATTTCCGGGTTGGCGATCGGCAGATATTCGGGTTCAGTGACCTTTGGCTTGTTATTGTTATCACCTGAACACGCGATGAGAGTCGAGGCCATAAAAGCTGCGCAGAGCACGCTGCGAGATTTGGAAAAATCCATGAACATGTTTGCCTATCCTGAAGCTGGGTTTCGTCAGGGATGATACCGAGCCTGTTGAGTCACTGTCGACTGCCCGCTGGCCAGATAGTTGGTCACAGTTGGTATATCGGCCTGCTGTGCGCAAGCGCTCTGCATTCCTGGCGCTGTCCTGGATGATCCCGGCATGACCGCGCCGGATATTGCCTCAATAAGCCCGGCCATGGCTTCAGGCACTTACCTGGTTAATCCAGGGGTCTGACCCCTTAAGATTTTTATCGGGACGGTTTTATTTCCTCTATCACGGTTCGCTCTATGGGGACCTGCACATACCCTGTTTCCACCGACCAGAAAAAATAGTACCCGCTCGCGTTGCCGGCCTGGTCCTTGCCGCTCGTGATCTTGCCATCCTTGACGGTCCAGCTCTTCACAACCTGACCGTTATCGATGTAGGAGACACGCAGATCCTCGCCGAGAAAATTATCCGTCGTCCGACTGATTTTGTTGCGCGCTTCCTCCGTGCAACCGCCGAGCAGCGTCAATGCAAACATCACGATAAAACCGTTCCTGAGCTTGCCTGAAATCATCATGGGTTTTTCCTTTTATCAAGCAGAATCAAGGGGTGAGAGTACATGAATGCCGAGTCAGTGATAAGGTCCACCAAACGCATGGGTTGTGGGTGTTGGCGGGGACCCGGCAACACCATGAAATTATTCCAACAGAGTCTATACTCATTCGTTTATAGCGCTTACAGCTACAGGTGCCCGCCATGAATCGGATAACCGCTGCTCTACTGCTTGTGCTTGCGTTTTTCCCCATCGATGCGACCCACGCGGACGAGTTGACCCAGATAGTGCAGCAGGATCTGATCAGTCTGGGTTATGACCCTGGCGCGGCGAACGGCGTAGTTACCACGAAGACGATCATTGCCGTGGCCCAGTTCCAGGCCCAGCACAATCTGGAGCCCAGCGGAGAGATTACGCCCCAGTTGGCCGGGGTTATCCAGGCCACTCTTGCAAAACAGGCGGGGACCGCCAAAGCCAGTCCTTCGTCCCCGACCGCCAGGGAGGCTGACGCGGTGGCCATTGCTCAGCCGGACACTACTGTGCGCAATATTTTTGGACCGGACGTCGGCCTTGGGGCCAACCAGTGCCGCGGCGCCTGCGGCGGCGGTTGCCCGAAGAGCTGTGCTATCGAGGTCTCCTTTGAGTGTATGGGCTCGTCACAACTGCGCCGGGTCGAGGCCTTCACCTGCGGAACGCACCAGGGATGCCGGGAGCATGATGCCTGCCTCGACAACTGCCTGCTGAACAATCCGGGATCCAGCGAGTGCCAGCCTCAATGTGACGCCACGGCGATGGAAATTTACGGATTTGAATCCTCCACCTCCTGGCTGTTGGGCAGGGGACCCTATGACGGAGAGGCCACCTTCGAGTACACCCGCCACGGCCCAACCGAAATGGAACCCGCCTACCGCTGTCCCGAAGGGTCAAAACGGCAGTGTGGCGATAGCGGTAACTGCATCGCTGCAAACGGCAACCGCGTGGATCCGGTGTTCGATTCGTATCCCGCAGCCGGGTCCGGGGCCATGCAGATCATGGCACTGCGCACCGGGCCGGTATGTGGCGGTAAAGGGGACAGGGTCTGCGAGCAATCGGCGAACATACAATTGTCAGGGGCTGATACCTGCCCGGGTGGCCGTTGTACGCGCTTTGGGATGGAGTTCGACTATCGCAATGCGGATCCTTCCGCGCCACTGGAGTGCGCCACCTCCACACGCGGAGATGAAGGTGATTTTATCGGCGACCTGATAAAACTGGGCGGGGATGCCATTTCGACCCGCAGTGGTGGCAGCGATGCCCAGGAGGGCAGCGGCATGGGTGAATTACTGGGTATGTTCGGAAAGGTGATAGCGAGCGCGGATTCGCCGGAAGATATACAAATCAGCATGACTCCGCTGGATGAGAATGGCAACCCGATCGAATCACAGCGAGTCGGTAGCGACCCCCTCGACGGTCCTCCGCCGATTCCCCGTACCATCGATCTTCCCGCAGTGAGCGGCCACCTGTTCGTGCCCATGTATCAATTGGCCTCCAGTTCCAAGCCCGGAGTGGTGAAGGAGCGTCGAATCACCTGCTCTCATAAGGGCAATCCGGTATTGGAGACTATTTTTGTCTTGCAGTAAAAACAACGACGGAGTGATCGCCGGCCCCACTCGACATGTGATCGGCAGCCTCGAACCTGGCAAGCCAGCAGCCTTGCAGGCGCGCCGGGGCAACGGTTATTTCTACCTGCAATTCAAGGGTTTTTGCACGCGTCGATATCACTTTGCGATATACCCAGGTCTTTGGCGGCTCCCTCCAGATCAGTGATGGTGGCATCCATTGAGGAGGCATCTGAGGTAGTGGTGGAAATCTGTGTTGCAACGTCTCCCCCGCCAAACCGGGAGGCGGTGCGCGAGACGGCGCTGAGCAACTTGCCCAAGCCGCTTTTGAGTTGGGCGGCTTGATTCGCCGACTCGACTTTCTCCTGCAGGCAGGCTTCCTGGCGCGACGCAAGTTCGGCCTGGGCCTGTTGTGGAGAGACCTGGGCGGTTGCGGCCGCTGGGGCAGCGGCTGCAGCAGACGGGCCGTTTTGTCGCGCCATTGCCGCCTTGATTACCCCTGCAAGCTGTGGGGTTATCTCGCCCGTTACCTCGAGATTGTGTTCGGACTGAAACCGGGAGACCGCTATAATCGTCTTCGTCGAAGCCGTGCCATCCGTGCCGCCGGTGTCATAGCCCATGGCGGTCAGATCCTGCTGCACGATTTGCGTCAACTCATCCGCGAAAACCAGGCCGGACTGACCACAGGACAGCATGGCGATAACTATGGCTGATTTCCAATTCATAACTGATTGTCCCAGTTCAATAAACGTCTGAACGCTTAGTATAGACTTGGGTAGGAGGCAGTGCTGACAATTTTATACCCGCCAACGAGTAGAGATAACTGGCTTCGTGCAGCGATAGCACTGCGATGGCCGAGCCGGTACCATGGCATGGTGGAGGGAGTAAATCATGACGGATAAAATCATTTCGATCTCTGAAGATTTCTGGAACATTCGCGGCGAATTCAAGATTGGCGGCGTCGTCAATATCGGCACCCAGGCATCACTGGTACGGCTCGCCAGCGGCAACTTCCTGTTTCTGGACTCCTACGCAATCAATAGCAGACTCCGGGAAGAAATCTCCGAACTGGTGGACGATACCGGAGAGATCGAAGCCATTATCAACCTCCACCCCTTCCATACGGTGCACGTCGAGCGGATGCACGAGATGTACCCGGAGGCGAGGCTCTACGGGACCGCCAGGCACCTGGAACGGTTTCCCGACCTGCCGTGGGAAGAGGTGAGAAGCGAGGACCCGGAACTCCACGAATGGTATGCGGAGGATTTCGAGTTCACCATTCCGGAAGGCGTCGACTTCATCTCGGCCAACGAGAATGTGCACTTCTCGTCAGTCATGGCCTACCATAAGGCTTCGGATACCATCCACTGCGACGATACGCTGATGTATATCGTGTTGCCTCGCCTGCTTCGCCTCGTGGGGAAGCGCGATTTGCTCAGTTTTCATCCGACTCTCTCCCTGGCTTTGGAGAAGCGCCCCGGGGCGGCTGCCGATTTCAGAAACTGGGCGCAGGGCCTGATCGACGATTGGGGGGATGCGCAAAACCTGTGCGCAGCGCATTCCCAGGCGCTGCTGGCTGACGCTAACCGCGGTGGCTCGATCAGGGACCGGTTGCAGAAGGCGCTTGCACGAGTGAAATTGCCACTGAAAGGGCACGAACTGCGCTACGGGTGAGGCGCGCGGTGACCGCTGCAATGACAGGCGGCTGACGACAGCTGCTCGTATTCCTTCGGTCAGCCTCGGGCAACAGCTATCGTGCAGGCCTGAACAATGGCGTCATTGCCGGTGAACTGCCATGCTGGATCAGCCCCATGCCCTCGGCAAATGCGACCGTGAGCACTGACAATGCCAGATCCCGCTGCCGGGTACTGATCTGCGTCACTGTGGGAGCTTGCATGCCGCTATCCTCTGGAGCTTCAGTCGACATCCGCGACCGGCACCATAATATGGGCATAGGGTGTGTCTCCCCACATGACATAGGGACCACCCGATGCAGGGTCGTCAGTCATTCCCTTCAGTAACTCCCTGGGTACGACGATCATCAGGTGCGGGCCGGTTTCAACATAGTCTGCGGCGCTTTTTGGACTGCTATGAAACGGATCCGAATTACTGACGCCGGCGCCGATATCGCCCTGGAGCATGTAGGAAATTCCCACACCTTCCGCCGTAAAGTCTTTTTTGCTTCCCATGGCGCCCATCATCTTCATCCATATCGCGTCGTTGCACATGGCCGCGCCATCGCTGGGCATGGTATCCGGCATGCAGGTCCAGCCGTTGCTTCCTTCCGCAACGACCTTGCCATCGACAATGACAGTTGCGTCCGCGCTGATCGAGGCAGGCGCGGCTGATCTCGCATGCGCTATTCGTTGCTCGAGATTATCATCTCCCATGCAATAACCGGCCAGTAATACACCTGCGACAAGCGCGCAGCTTTTTCCTGATTTATATTTCATAATCGACACCTCCGGTTTGTGTTCGCCAAACGGATGAGTTTTCAGTAGGCGAGTGCCGCTTTACAACGTACATAGTGTAGACCACATTCCGTGCAATGCTATTGACGACGAATGGTCGGGGCTATAACTGCGTTTGATCGGTCTCAGCTTCGATCCGGTGCGGGGCGCGCCACAGGCGACTAGTCCGCCCTGCTTTCAATAAGTCGCAGCCACGGTCTGCACAACTCCGACCTTGCGAGTATCAGCTTGATACACACCAGCAGTGGCACCGCAATCAGCACGCCGGCCATGCCCCAGAGCCAGCCCCAGATCACCAGCCAGAGCATAATTATCAGCGGGTTCATCCGCATGTTCCGCCCCAGCACCATCGGGGTGATCAACTGTGCTTCGAGGGCGTTCAGAATGAAGAAGGCTCCGGCTGGCAATACAGCATTCCACTCCAGGCCGTACTGGGACAGGCCCGCCAGCATCAAAATAGCCAGGCTGAGAATGGTGCCGACATAAGGCGCAAAATTCAGCAGTGCCACCATGGTTCCCCACAGCACCGGATCCTCGAAGCGCATCAACCATAAAACTGTCGCGGTAACGATGCCAAGCCCCAGGTTGATCAGGCTGACAGTCAGGATATAGCGTGACAGTTCACGCTGGGTGTCCGCCGCCAGCTGTGACGCCTGGGTTTTGTCGCGGATCTGCGGCAGTACCTCGATGGCGGTATTGTAAACTCCCGGCCCGTACACCAGCAGAAAGACAACGAGGATGATGCACACGAGGGTTTGTGCCAGAAATACGGGTGTCTGGGCCAACACCGTCATGGTCAACTCTATGCCGCCGACCACCAACCGGTCGGACAGCGCTGTACTGGGCTCAGGTGCGGCCGGCTTCTGCGCGGTCCCGGTTTTCGCCTGGTCCTCCTCGTCATCGTCGAACCACCCGAAAAAATTCAGGATGCCAGTGTCTTTTTCGGGCTTGGGCTGCGCCTGGTCTGCAGGTCTTTCCTGCGGTGAGGGTGACAATGCCTCCGATATGGTTGTGAACTGCTCGTTCAGTTTGGCGGTGACTTCGGGAACGCGTTTTATCCATTTCTGCGCCGGGTCAACCAACTCCATACCCAGCAGCGTAAAGGGACCACCAATGGCGACAAGCAACAGCGCGGCGGATATTGCCCGCGGTACGTAAAACCGATTCAGGGTTGCCACCAGTGGGCTGAACTGCAATGACAGCAGGAGCGCAAGCACGATCGGTATCAGTAGCGATGCCGCGAAGTAGAGCGTGTACAGGCCTGCCAGAAATAGCAGGGCGTAAAGGGCTGTTGTCCAGGGCTGTTGTTTCAATGGAGTACCGCGCGGCGGCAAGTCTGTTGCCATTGCATCTTTGATTCCTCTTTGGCAGAAATACTGACGTTCACCGTCCCCGGGGTCAATCGCTAATCGGTACACAGCGTTCAGCCGCATTGGACCGTTCTTGCTATCTTCTTGCTCTAGTGTGAGTCTAATGTGCGCGACCGACATATGCCGTCCCACGGCCTGAGCTAAGAATTTTCGCTCCAAATCCGCGCCAGATGACAGGCTTGGAGGCCTCTCCACCCGGTTTCGGCCTGGCTGGTATATACTGGCAGGGAACCTCGTCGCCTGAGGTAGGGGGCCGGATGACCATTAAACCTCGGAAACCGGATGCGACAATGAGCCTTGCAGCAATCACCCGTTCGCTATGAAGACCCTTCTTTCTGGTGTGCGCGAAGCTGTCGCCAGCCGATTGAGCTGGTCGACCACCTGGACCAGGATACCTGGTCGATTGACCACCGGCAGGTCGTGACGCCTTACGGCGTCCCCTCTGAAGTACTGGTCGCCGGGCGCCGATTGGCGCCGTGAGCACCTGGTCCGGCGCAGGATGACGATAACGGGACAGACCAGTGGCAGGCTGTCGGCAGCGGCGACAAAGGAACTCACCAGGACACTTTGCCCAATAGCTGCGTCAGCCGATTGAGCGCCTTGCCCTTGTTGCTGATCTTCCACGCGATATAGCGTTGCAGGTTTTCAGTAGTGGGCTCCCCGGTGGACAGGGCCACCAGGGCGCCGCTTTCCAGGTGAGCCTGAATCAATTTGCGCGGCAGGTGGCCAACGCCCAGTCCGGCCAGTTGCGCCTGGATCTTCTGCTCCATGGTCTGCACGTAAAGCACCTGTTTACCGATGGTCAAACCCTCGTTGCGCAAGACGTTAAACTTCGCCGTATCGTGACTCACGATACGCCGACAGTTTGGCAACTGCTCGGCGATGGCTTGCGGGTTGGCAGCGAGGCGACTGATTGGGTGATTGGCCGCCGCAACCAGCTGCATCTCGGCAGGGGCGATTGGCAGTGTGCGAAACCCCTTCTGCTGTGGCACCGGTGACGGCGCCCCCACCAGCAGGTCGATGCTGTCCATTTCCAGCGCTTCCCAGCCGCCGCTGAGCACGCATTCCTGCACATCGATTTCCAGGTTTGGTTGTTCCGCCAGCAGGGTGCCCAGGGCCTCAAAAAACGGCTCGCGCTCTGTGGTGGATTCCAGCCCCAGGCGCAATCGGGGTTCCCAGCCTGTCGCCAACTCCCTGACCTGATCGGCAAGATAAGCCGTGGCGCCGAGAATCTTGCGGCCCTCATCGAGCAGCAGCCTGCCGCTGGGTGTTAGCACGGAGCGTCGCCCCTGGCGCTGAAACAGGGTGACTCCCAACTGTTCTTCCAGTTTCTGCATGGTGTAAGACAGGGCGGAAGTAGCCTTGTCCAGTTCCTCGGCCGCCCGGGCGAAACTGCCGCGTCTTTCGATGGCGTCGAGGGCCTGCAGTGCGTCCATGGTGATGGGTGACTGGCTCATGGTCTGCTCCTGAAACAACGCCACCATTATTGTTCAAATATTTAGAACATTCCAGACGAAAACTCGATCTTATTGTTTTGAAATACGAGTAATAGACTGTTCTCGTAAGTTCAACGATTACATTCATTTGACCAGGAGGCAAATTGATACGCTGCTGGCCAATATCAACCAAAGTGAATTTGTGGAGGCATGGTTATGGGCTTATTGCAGAATGGACAATGGGTGGACCAGTGGTACGACACCGACAGCAGCGGGGGCGAATTCCGCCGTCAGGACAGCCGCTTTCGCAGCTGGGTGACTGCCGATGGCGCCGCGGGCCCCTCCGGCAGTGAAGGGTTCAAGGCCGAACCGGGACGTTACCACTTGTATGTGTCCCTGGCTTGTCCCTGGGCGCACCGCACCCTTATCTTTCGTCAGCTGAAAGATTTGCAGGATTTGATCGGCGTGACTGTGGTCGAGCCATTGATGCTGGCCAACGGCTGGGAGTTGAAGGACGACCAATACGGCCTGGAATACCTCTACCAGCTGTATCTGAAAGCTGATTCCGGTTACGAAGGACGGGTTACCGTACCGGTTTTGTGGGACAAGCGGGAGCAGACTATAGTCAGTAACGAGTCGGCCGAAATCATACGGATGTTCAACACCGCATTTAACGGACAGACGGGTAATGACAACGACTACTACCCGGCCGCCTTGCAGGGGGAGATAGATGCGATCAACGAGCGGGTTTACGATTCGATCAACAACGGCGTATATCGGTCCGGCTTCGCCACTACCCAGAAGGCATACGAAGAAGCGTATTACAAGCTGTTCGATGCGCTGGATTGGGTGGAACAGGTATTAACCCGGCAGCGCTATCTGGCCGGAGAGACTCTGACGGAGGCGGACTGGCGTCTGTTTACCACGCTGATTCGCTTTGATGCGGTCTACCACGGACACTTCAAAACCAACCGCCAGCGCATCGCCGACTACCCGGCGATGAGTAACTACCTGCGCGAACTGTACCAGCAGCCGGGGGTTGCACACACGGTGAACTTTGCCCATATCAAGCAGCACTATTACGGCAGTCACCGCACCATCAACCCGACGCAGGTTGTGCCGCTGGGCCCACAACAGGATTTCACGCTGCCGCACGACCGCAGCCGTCTTTAGTGGCACAAACGGCGGATATTCAGTCTGGGAGGACGGAATGAACAGGGAACTATTGCAGGTGCATCAGGCGCAACCATCGCGTGATGGCGACGGTGTCAGGATCAATCGTATTGCCGGGTCGGCGATGAGTCGGGCGCTGGATCCGTTTTTGATGATCGACGAGATCAATTCCGATTCGGCTGCGGATTATATGGGCGGTTTTCCCGAGCATCCGCACCGCGGGTTCGAGACCATAACCTACATGAAGGCCGGCCGTATGCGCCATCGCGACCATATGGGCAACGAAGGCGTGATTGGCCCTGGCGATGTACAGTGGATGACCGCCGGGCGGGGCGTATTACATTCGGAAATGCCCGAGCAGGAACAGGGACTCATGCACGGTTTCCAGCTTTGGTTGAACCTGCCAGCTGCCGAAAAGCTCAAGCCGGCCGCCTATCGCGATATTCGCAGCACCGAGATTGCACGCTATCGGGATGAGCGCGGGAGTGAGGTACGGGTTATCGCCGGAGAAGTCGGCATCGAAGATAAACGCCTCTCCGGCTGCCTGCCCGCCATGGCAACCAGGCCCCTTATGGCGGATGTGTCAGTGGCAGCGGATGGGCTATTGACACTCGATGTCGGTGACTACGAGCAGGTATGGGTGTTTGCCTACGCAGGTGGGAGCGCTGGGCTCGAGGCCGGACAGCTGGGAGTGTTCGGCAGCGGCGACAAGCTGGCACTGCGGGCGGGAGTGGCTGGCTTTGAGGCACTGGTGCTGTCTGGCAAACCCCTGCGGGAGCCGATTGTTCAATATGGCCCCTTCGTCATGAACCGGTCGGAGGAGATCGAACAGGCGATTCGCGATTACCAGCAGGGGCGGCTGGTATCCTGACGGAAGGGGAGGGGGCCGTCATGGCTATCACTGGCTGGTTTTTGCTGGTTGCACCTCGAACAAGGTCACCTCGCCCCTGCTACCCAAACGCATGACCGGACCCCAGGTCCCTGTGCCAGGGGATACGTACAAGTTGGTCTGGCCATGGGTAAACAGGCCCACGATCTGGTTGAACACGCGCTTTACCACCAGGTTGAACGGTACGATCTGACCATTGTGAGTATGGCCCGAGATCATCAGGTCTACCCCGGCCGCAGCAGCAGCCACCAGTCCCCGTGGGCGATGATACAGCAGCAGTACAAAGCGCTGTTGGTCAATATCCAGTCTGGCGAGTACGCGCTCCACCTGTGACGGATTTTCGCTGTCGTCGATGCCGATCAACTGAACCGCCTCCCGCGTTACTGTCGCATTGCGCAACACCGTCACACCAAGGCGCTGCAAGCGGACCAGAATGTCATCCAGGTCCTCGTATCGCTCGTGGTTACCGATGGAGAAATAGATCGGCACCCGGCAGGAGCGCAGGGCAGACAATTGCTCCTCGTCGACACCCGGCGCGTCGATAAAATCACCGGTGATACAAAGAAACTGCAGGTCGACCCTGTTTACTTCCTTCATCACACGATCCAGAAAGGCGCCGCTGCGCGAGCCGATATGGACATCGGTGATCTGGGCGAAGCGCAGCGGAGCAGACAGTTTACGACTGTCCAGCTGCACCTTGACCACCGAGGGGGAGTAGGCGTTCATGACACTGAATACCAATAGCCCGATGGCTATGCCAATTAGCGTATAAGCGGCGGTGACAGGCGCCAACCAGCCCAGTGTGACCGGAAATTCAGCTACCAGCAGCATGCACAACAGCAGGGGGCTGATCCCCAGCCACAGGTCCGCGCCGCGCCGCAGCCAGAATACGATCCCGGAGTTTGCGTGCCGCAGGTAGATTCGGGCCACGATCTGACTGAAAAACAGTGGCAGGAAGATCAGCGCGGTGGTCAAATCGTCCAGACCCAACCAGTCGCACAATCGCAATATGGGATAGGCGAACAATGGGAGGTGCAACAGCAGGGCAACGAGCAAAAATTGCAGGCGTGATCTCATCGGGCCAGCATACACGCCGTCAGTCGCTATCCAAAGGAGTACCACTAGCGGTCATTCCCAGGCTCATTTGCAGGATTCTTTACTATATAAACTGCAAAGTGGCAGCGGCCTTGTCGGGCTGCCTGACATGGCCCAGTTTTCGTTACCCCTCCGGCAATAGTTTCCTTGGTTGATTGCCCTGCAATATTCCGCGAGTGCTTGACAGGCGATACGGGCAGTTTGCAGCGGCGTCACTGTATATTCCTATTTTTTGTTTCGGGAAATAGACTGGTCGAGTAGTGGTTCACAGTTTTCCAATAAACCCTGAATATTTGACGTTCAATGTATTGTCTCGCGCCGGGCTGCGAATTAATCTGGGCGGAAGAATAACGCAGGGTGGGCGCATGGAGAATCGTCGTAAAAGGATTGTAATAAATCCCAGGTTCCAGCAGCAGTACGCGATCGTCAGCGTCGTATTGACTGTCTTTCTGACAAACGTCCTCATTATCTTCCTGTCGCTGGGGCCAGGCGAACAAAAGCTGGAGCTCAGCTCTGCGACCGCCTGGGCGATCGGTATATTCGAACTGGTTCTGTTGGCGGGGGTATGGTTCGGCACTCTCAAGGCCACTCACAAGGTTGCTGGGCCGGTTTACAAATTTGCCCAACACATGAAGGCACTGGGAGCGGGAGATGTTTGGACCAGGGTTTCGTTGCGAAAAGGCGATATGTTTCAGGACGAAGCTGACTCGATCAACGCCAGTTTCGATAAGCTCCAGGAAAAGGTGCAAGCCGTGCAAGACGCTGCAAAAGTGATACAGCTTTCGCTGGCTGACGGGGGCCCTACCGCCGACCAGGTTGAGAAGCTCATGGCCGCAACAGCGGCGTTTCGCACCGAGAGGGAGGATTGAAGCGTGAATACCATGTCCCCTTGTTTCAAAGTGACTGTCGCTAGCGATTACCGTGATAGGGGTTTTACCCTGGTCGAGCTGATGATTGTTGTTGCGGTCGTGAGCATTCTGGCCGTGATAGCAATGCCGGCCTACCAGAACTATACGATCCGCTCGAAGGTTTCCGAGGCGATGGTATTCCTGGCCGAGGCAAAAACGACTGTCGCCGAAAAGTACTCAGCCACGAATGACATGCCGACCAATAATCAACTAGCGGGTTTGTCTACTCCGGAAAGCTACGATGAGTATGAGTACCTGAGCCGGCTCGAGGTCAGCTCGATACCGGTTGAAGGCGCTATCGTTGTGACGATCAAGATCCCCGGAACTTCCGCCAACGGCAAGCAGCTGCAACTGGTACCCTCAACCAACACGAGCCCCATCATCTGGAAGTGCGAGCCGGTAACCGGGCCGCTGGCGATATCTACAAACCACATACCTGCCAACTGCCGCGGCTAGTCTGCGGCATCGAATAGTTGTCGTCAGGAGATAGTTCGAATCACGCCCCTGACGCCGCCGGCCTCGATACTGTCGTCATTGCAGGTGCGCTTCCCATCGCCATTCTTCAAGCAAATATAGTAGTAATACTCTTTGCTGCCTGAATCCTTCTTGATGGTATCTTTTGCTTTTACTTTCTTGTCCCCCGGTTTGAAATCCTTCACTTCTATCGGCGCCGCCGGGTCATTGAAGTGGATGCAATCCCAAGGGCTCAGCTTCATTTTTATAGTCCATAACGAGTAAGACGTCACTGCGAATAGTCCGCGCCTCTATCAACAAGCTCAAAATATGGGCGGGCTGAGGCGATACCTCGATCACGCCATCGATAGTTTCCGGGCAGCTTCGGGAAAGTTCGCCCGCAGCGCTGTCATTACCTGTATTGATTGCTGCCTGCGCGCCGACTGCCCGCAACCAGGCGAGTTCAAGCTGCCACTGTTGATCACTTTGATGATCCGGGAGTTTTTCCATCATTGAGCCTGTGGCAGCGTCAGCCAGTAGAAACGCCTTTTCAGATCGGGCCGGGAGGGCCATCACCAACAGGGCGGCGGTCATCGCATTGGCGGCTACAGCACTGCTCGGTATCACTGGCAGGATTGCCTGCAATGATCAGGCAGTGAATGTCTTCCGAGCGACCAATCCTTTTGAAAGCCAATACTTCTTTGTTGACATAAACTGATTTTGCCGAGGCCGGTGAGGCGATAACGATCAGGGACTCGGAATCCTCCAGCGCGCTTGATATTCTTTTACTCAAGTCATGCGAACTGGCCAGTTCATCGCGATCTCTGAATATCGGAGCAAGCCTTCCCGGAAAAAGGCCGCTTTCTTGCGGTTTTACCGACGAGGTGTGATGGTATCTTTTAATTTTTGAGTTTTTTCAGAATCCATCTGGCTGCAGCATCATCCGTATGGCAGTAACTGATAAACGCCCGATATCGATATCGATATCGGGGGCGAAGTTTTGCTGTGCCAGCGACCTGTTCCATACCAGGGCAATAGTCTTTATGTTTTGTCATCTTGAACTGCCAGATTAGCTCTGGGCTGTTTCGTCACAACAATCAGCCAGTTGCGGCCCTTGCCAAACAGTATAATGTCAAACAGTATAGATCGTGCCGATGCAATGAACTATCACCAGGGTATGATCAATATGGCTTTGCGCAGTGAGTTCTTGCATATCGGCCTGCTGGTTTTGATGTCCACCTTGATTGGTGCGATGTTCCCAATGCTCAAGATCGCAGAGCAATCAATTCCGCCATTGACGCTTGCTATGTTAAGGGTGCTGCTGGCGGCCGGGCTGATGTTAATCACCGTCGGTGTGCTAATGAGGCGGAGCCTGGCTTCGCTGTGGGAGATGCTGGTCGCACTTCACTAAGGACTGGATTTCTCTATTCCGGAGTAGTTAACTTGGGCACAGAATCTCGGGGGAAAATGAATGAAGACGGTCATCGCCTTTTTGTTGGTATCGGTTCTCACGGCTTGCACCCAGGTGCGTTACAGGAGCCACGAATGCGACTCCCTGTTTTATGGTCAGTACCAGTCTATGGGTGAACCAAAGGCCCTTGCGTTCGCAATCCCGGCGGCTGATCCCCGGACTCCAACGGAATATGACACAAGGTGCTGGGCTCGCGCCGCCGCGGGCCACCTGCCGCATGGTATGAGCACCGAGGAGGCTATGGGCGTGGTAATCGCGGGGGTTCTCAGTGATTGTAATGGTTACAAGAACGAGAATAATTCGCTGCGTAAAGCCAATGAGCTCGATTGCCGAATTGCCGCCAAAAACATGTTGTGGGAGCCCTGGGTCCAGGAGTTAAGGGTGGCCGATGCGAGAGCGCGGGGTGATGATACAGAGTCGGTGCAATTTTACGCAGTGGCGGACTCTTACGGCCAGGCAACTGCGCCGACCAATTCAGGCCAAATCCTTCCTGCCACCGCCACTTCTGCCACGACAGTCGTGGCTCGGGCAGCATATGCAGGTAACGCTTCCATGCCGAGTAGGTTTCACGATCAATTCGAGTGGTGTTCCGGTCCCAAAGATTCCTGCACCAAAGATCATTTTATCGAGATCAGAAATCCCGGCGAGGGACGACTGGTCGGGCGCCTCGCGATTTATATCCGGCCGGAAACCGCGCTCGACGATCGTCTGAACTATACCGTGCAGTTCGCCAATGAGAGTCAATGTAAAATAGTCATCGAAGGCAACAGCATCATGCAGGATGGGAAAATGCTAGGTGCCTGGGTATTGCAAAGCGATCATTTCGAACCTGCGCAAATGCAAAGTACTTCAGAGCTTATTACATTTCCGGAAAGAGCATCGGGCCGGACTTCCATAAGCATCAGCGGTCGTGTTGAAGATTGTCGGCCGTGATATCGACACGCCCTCGTGAAAGCGCGGGTAGTCTGGTCTGGCATGGGGTAGAGTAGCCCGGGTCTGCATTCAGATTTGCCTGCGGTGCCTGGTCGAAGCCTGTGCATAGTGCCCGCTTCATTGGGACGGGGAGAGAGAACAATTACTTTATACGATGCATTTGGCGCTCTGCAGGCAGAGGCCGGGAGTTATCCCGAAGGTGTCCGGGTCTGGATGCGAATCATGGCGGTGTCTTTCTTTGCGGGAATCGTATTTGTGCCCTGGCGGCGTGAGGCGCTGTGGGTCGTTCTGATGGCGGTTGCCACGATTGTTTTGCTGGTTGTCGGCAAGAGCCTCGATCCTGCCCTGTCCCGCTCGCTGCTTGGCAGTGTAGTTCACCTGGTTATCTGGCCTGTGGCGCTGTGGATGTTATGGTCCCCCGGAGCCCGCGGGCGCCGCCGGGCACATACACAGCAAAGTCACTGGCGTCAGGTATACCACGCGTGGTTGATCTGGGTGACGGCCCTTATACTCATATCCCTGGTTCTCGATGCCAAATTTTTGCTTTCGCATCTACTGGGTAGCTAGCAGTTCAAACAGGGCGCCTTGATGCCCTGGCCCGCTCGCACAGAGCGCGGAAGATAGCCTGTAAAACACGGATTTCGACCGGATAATCGCCACTCAGGTTCTTATGTGGACCCGCACGACTTCTTCCTGGTCCAGTTCCTCGAGCCTCGTACTCATGTCGCGCAACCTGGTGGTCATCTCGGGGATAACCACATTCTCCAGTGCCCTGGCACGACGCTCGGTCCTGCGATACTCTGCAAGGAGGCGGTGCAGGTTGCCTGACACACCGGCCAATACCGCGCCTATCCGGGTCAGTTCCAGAAATTCGAGCCGGCATTGCTCAGCTTCCGGTGACGGCTGGCAGACGAGGCCCGGACCGGACTCCGTCGGCAATAGTAGCCGGGTATCCAGCAGCTGTACGCCCATGAATATCCTGGCCGAGGCGTCCAACTCGGCGTCCTGCAGGTAGCACCCGGGGTAAACCTGCGCGCCCTGCAGGCCGTGGCGGCGTATTGTTGCGACGAGCATGCGTTCCGCCTTCTGAACCACCTCGTCATATTGCTTCAGCAGATCTTCATACTCGGCCAGTTGCCGCAGCAGTTCGGCGGCCAGCAAGAGCCGTTTTTCATCGAGAAAATCGTAGGCTTCGAGCAGCACTGCGTGCTCATCCCGCATCTGCAGGATGGCGGAGCGGGTTGGCGCCGTATCATTGCCCAGCATTGTCGCCTGCCTGGTCCTTGATATGGCGCTTGATTTGCTCATCGCTCAGGCGGGTGAGCTCAAGCACCGGGATATGCTGTAACAGGCGCCAACCGATTTCCATGCTCTGTTCCAGGCTGCGCGCGCTGTCCTGGTGCAACAGCTCCTGCTCGAAGTGGTCGCCAAACTCGAGGAACAGCTGGTCATCTTCCGACAACCCCTCACTCCCCATGATACTGGCCAATACCCGCACGTGTACGGCCCGGGCGTAGGCTGCATAGAGCTGGTTGGCGAGCGCGGGATGATCCTCGTGGGTGTACCCCTTGCCGGTACCGTCTTTCATCAGCCGCGACAAGCTCGGAAGAACCTTCACCGGTGGATACACATCCCGTCTGTCCAGCTCGCGGTCTAGCACTATCTGGCCCTCGGTGATGTAGCCGGTCAGGTCCGGGATGGGGTGGGTGATATCATCCGAGGGAATGGTCAGAATGGGCAACTGGGTCAGGGTGCCGGCCTTGCCCATGATGCAGCCCGCCCGCTCAAAGAGTGTGGCCAGGTCGGAATACATATAGCCCGGGTAGCCCTTGCGACTGGGTATCTCCCCGTGACTGGCCGAAACCTCGCGCAACGCTTCGCAGTAGTTAGTCATATCGGTCATGATCACCAGGACATGGCGGTCCTCGCTGTAGGCGAGATACTCCGCGGCCGTCAAAGCATAGCGTGGCGCCAGCAGGCGCTGGGTGCTGGAGTCGGATGCCAGGTTCAGGAACAACACGGTATGTTCGAGCGCGCCGCTGTTTTCCATGGCGCGGCGAAACTGTTCGGCGATATCGTAAGAGACCCCGATAGCTACAAACACTACCGCGAAACTGCCTACTTCCTCGCCCAGCAATTTCGCGTGGCGGGCGATTTCCGTCGCAATCCGGTCATGAGGCAGGCCACTACCCGAAAATATCGGCAGTTTCTGGCCACGCACCAGACTGTTCATCAGGTCGATAGAAGAGATGCCGGTTTCGATGAAGTCCCGGGGATACTCCCGGGCTGCCGGGTTGATCGCCAGGCCATCGATGCGCAGGTGCCTGGTCGAGGAAACAGGTGGGCCGTCATCGAGGGGGCGGCCCACGCCGTCGAGTATGCGCCCCAGCAGGTCCGGGCCCACGCCGAAATGCAGCGCCTCTCCCATAAAGCGCACCGTCGTGTCGGCCAGCGACAGGCCGCTGGTGGATTCCAGCACCTCGATAATCATGCTGTCTTCATCGAGAGTGGCGATGCGACCCAATCGTTTGCGTCCGTGAGAGTCGATTACTTCCACCGCGTCGTTGAGTCCCACATTGACGGTGCGCCGCAGGAACAGCAGCGGTCCCTCTATGCGCGTGGCAGTGCCGTGACTGCGAACATCAACCAGCATCCGCGGCCCCCTGTTTTGTCAAAGCGGAAAATGCATTTTCCATATCGCTGCGCAGGACTTCAAATTGCTCCATGTCCTGCTCACCTATGTCTTCATTCATGCGCCTCAGGCGACGCAAAATCGGCAGGGTACTGATCAGTTCAAACGCTACCTTCTGCCCGATTGCCTGCTCCGACAGTTCAATGAAGCGGGTGAGCAGTTGCATCATCCGCGCCTGCCTCCGGGGTGAGCAGTAGCGATCGATGTCGGAAAAAGCCGACTGGCGCAGGAAGCCGTCGTTGATTAATTCGGCGCACAACAGGATGTGCTGTTGCCTGGGTGGTAACGCATCCTTGCCGACTATTCGCGCCATACGCTCCAGCCTGGTCTGCTCTTCGAGCAGGGTCAGGAATCGGCGTCTCTGTTCCTGCCAGTGGGGGTGGTTGTGGTCCTGCCAGAAGTCCAGCAGGTCGCCTGTGTCACCAGAGTAGGATTGCAGTGGGTGAATGGCGGGGTAAAAACGGGCCTGCGCGCGGGTCGAATCCAGTGCCCAGAACACCCGGACATAACGCTTGGTATGGGTGGTTACCGGCTCAGAAAAATCGGCCGAAGGTGGACTCACCGCCCCGATTATACTCAGGGAGCCCGGTTCGCCACCCAGAGTGCGTACATGGGCGGCGCGCTCATAAAAATCCGCCAGCCGACTGCTCAGGTAGGCAGGATAGCCTGCCTCCCCTGGAATCTCGCCAAGCCTTCCCGATACCTCCCGCAGTGCTTCGGCCCAGCGACTGGTGGAGTCGGCCATCAACGACACCCGCAAACCCTGGTCACGGAAGTACTCGGCCACGGTAACAGCCGTGTATATGCTGGCCTCGCGCGCGGCCACGGGCATATTGGAGGTATTGGCTATGATCAGTGTCCGTTCCATCAGCGGCCGGCCGGTGCGCGGGTCTTCCAGCGCAGGCAGGTCGTGCAGCACCCCCGCCATTTCATTGCCGCGCTCGCCACAACCCACATACACGATAATATCGGCATCGCACCACTTGGACAGGGTTTCCTGCAGCACGGTTTTCCCGGTACCGAAACCACCGGGCATGGCCGCGCGCCCGCCACAGGCAAGCGGGAAAATACTGTCCAGTATGCGCTGGCCGGTAAACAGGGGACGCGATGTGGGCAGGCGCTGCGCCACTGGTCGCGGTTCGCGAATCGGCCACTGCTGGCTCAGGGCCAGCGGGTGCTCGTTGCCGCCGTCGTCCCGAATGGTGCAGACAGTCTGTTCATCGTCGTAACTTCCGCATTGCACGATATCGATGACCGTGCCGCTGATATGGGGCGGCACCAGCACCATCTGTGACAGACCTTCCGGGCTGGTGGCGGTGCCGAGTTTTGAACCCGCCCTGACAACGTCGCCCACCTCGATCGAGTGTGCAAATTCAAAGGCCCGGGGCGGAGCTGCCTTCATGCCCGGTTGGACATAATCGCCCAGTTCCCGGGTGAGCGGGCGCAGCAGTCCGTCGAAAATATTGCCCAGCAGGGCCGGGCCGAGTTTCACCGACAAGGGCATGCCGTTGCCGTAGACCGCGTCTCCAGGCCGCAGTCCGCTGGTATCTTCATAGGCCTGCGCCACGATGGCATCGTGCTCGATGCGGATGACCTCCCCCAGCAGCCTGTTGGCGCCCACGAAGACCGCCTCGTTGAGGTGGAACACGTCCCCGGTTGTTGCTCGCAGTACCGGGCCGCTTATCCACGTGATTTTCGCCTCACTCATACGCGCTGCCCGACTCTGGCTGCCGTCGCCAGGATAAGCGCCTCGATAGCGGTGCGATCAGCCATCAGTCCGGCCAGGCTGCCGTCTACGCTGGTGCCATCTGCCGTTATTCGAATGCCCGCAACGAGCCCCGGCTCAGGGTTGAATTGCAGGTTTACGCCCGGCATTGCCTGTGCCTGCCTTGCCAACTCGTCTTGCTCTTGCGTGCGCCAATCCTCGGGGTGCGCCACCTGCCATTCCCCCGCCGGCATCACCCCGGTCGCTGTCGACAGTATTTTTACCACCCACTCGCGCCGGCACTGTGGCTGTTGCCACCTGTCCTGCAGACTCCGTTCGAGCTCCACCCAGCACTTTTCAAGAAAGCTCAGTGCCGCGGCATGGCGTTGCTGCATCACGACTGTGTGCTGCCTGGCCCTGGCGGCGGCCATCGAGTCCCTTATGTGCTGGCGCGTCAGCTGGATGTCCTCATGGATATTGCTGCGTGCACGTTGGTATGCCTGGCGGATAATCGCTCGAGACTCGTTTTCTGCCTGTTTTAACTGGGTTTCACACTGCTGGTGTTGGTAGGCCTGCACGATATCAAGCAGTCGCAGCACCTGGGCATCGATAATGCTGTCCGGCACTTGTGGCTCGCTGTTCATTCCAATACTCCGAGTTGGGCGCGCAACTGCTTCGCCAGGTCCTGTACCGGCGTGTTCGATCGAATATCCTGGATTACCACCACCGGCGGATAAAGTTGAGCCAACAGCCTGTGTTGCTGTTCATCTTCGAGAGCCGCCGCATATTCGGCTGTGATGTAAATCAGCGAGGTGCTGCTGTTGGCCCACTCCAGTACCCCCTGCAGATCGCCCTCCTTCGGTGAGCGCACGCGCACACCTGCCAGGCGAAATCCCGCCGCCGTCACTTCGTCACCTATGAATACCGGTGCAACCACGGGTCTATATCAACGCATTCAGAATGAGGATGGACACGATCAGTCCGTAGATGGCGATACCTTCGGCAAGACCGACCATAATCAATACCCGGCCCAGTAGTTCGGGTTTCTCCGTCAATGCGGCAATGGCGGCACTTCCTACGGATGCCACCGCAAATCCCGCACCGAGTGACGACAGCCCGGTAGCCAGGGCCGCCGCCCAGTAACCGGCCTTCAACACCTCCGGCGCAATGGCCCTGTTGCCGGCCGCTTCGGCGGCAATCGCGGGGCTCAGCCAGAACAGTGCTCCCGCCAGCAGGGCAATGCCCGCGCTGAATGCGAGCAGTCCGTACAGCGTCTTTTGAGGTGCGCTCATATTCTCGATCTCCTGGTTGCTTGTGTTTCGGTGTTGGTGGGCACTGTGAGCGGCTGGAACATCCGCCCTGTACCTTTGAGAAAGCGGATAAAGAATTCGAACAGCACCAGCCTGGTTGTCTGGATGGACACCACCAGACCCTCAAGCACCAGGATAAGTATATTACCCAGCACAAGAATCAAGGCGGTGAACAGTGGGTGTGATGCGGTATTGGCTATGCTGACTACCGCCAGTGACAACCCGGCGTGGGCCAGGGCGAAGGCGCCGACCCGAATAAATGAAATGGTGTTGATCAACAGTTGTAATACGCTCTCCACCAGTTGGCCGAGAGCGTGACCGATAGCCCGGGAAGCGGACTCGCTCGCCAGGACCACGCTACCTGCGAAGTACCACAGCACCCCGATCGGCAAGATGATCGCGGCGCGGTTGTCGAGCACACTGCCGACAACACTCAGGTAAATGACGACAACTGCGGCATCGATAGCCAGCCACTGGCGCCAATTCCCCTGCCAGAATTGCTGGATGCCGTTGGCCATCAGGCCGAGCAGAAGCACCAGCACACCGCCGGCAAGCGGTGCCGCCAATACCGGCAACGGATCCTTTATCGGGTTTACCCACAGAGGCTGGATGATATCTTCACTGGCAAAAACACTGCCAAATACCCAGCCAAAGAACATGGATGAAATGCCGCAGCTGATCAGTATTCGCAGCAGTGGCCAGCGCTTCTGTAACAACAGGCCAGCCAGCGCAAAGACCAGGCCGTGACCCACATCACCGAACATGTAACCGAATATTACCGGCACGATCAGAGACAAAATCACCGATGGATCGAGCTCGTTCGCTGCTGGAACACCCAGTAATCGGGCAAAGAATTCGAAGGGCCGCGACAACCAGGAATTGTGGAAGACCATGGGCGGGCTAACGCCCATGGGCGGTTTGGGGTAATGCACCACGGCGCGGATCGACTGCTGTTCCAGAATATCGCTGATACCGTTCTCACTGACATCGCTGGTCCAGCCGGTTATCCAGGCAAAGTTCTCGGACACTGGCAGGTCGGTGACGTGGGTGATAAACCACTCCATTTGCTCGATGTCGCCCAGCACCTCATGCAGGCCATGGGCTTTTTCCAGCTCATCCAGCTCTGCATATAGCTCGTCCGCCCGCCGCTGCAGTTCCCGCTGGCGCTCGATTACCTGCCGCCCGGCGGTATCCAGCTTGCCGGTGAGCCAGGCCGGCAGGGTGATCACCTGGCCCTTGAGTGCCTGCATGTCACGCTGCAGGCTGTCGATAACTTCTGCTTCGCCGACCACCAGCAGGAAAATCCTGCCATCGGCCTGTACGCGCACTGACAACACCGCAGGTGGCAGGTGCTGAATTCTGGCTTTTTCAGGTAGCACGAACAGGCGCACGGCCAACGCAGGACCGGCCCCTCCGGCATGGGTGAAATCGATATCCTCATTGGGGATGTTGCTGAAAAAAGTCTGCAGTACCTCAAGTTCGCCCTGTTCCACTGACAGGGTTTCCAGCTGCTCGATGACCGGATCTGCCTGCCGTTGCCATTGCATCAGCTTTGCCAACGCATCTGCGAGGCGGCGGTCTGGCCGTGCAGGCGCCTCGGATGGGTGCAGGTATTCGCGTGGCCAGTACTGCTGGTAACGGCGCAACAGCTTGTCGTAGTCGGCGAACTGGTCCCGCAGGTTCGGCATGCTGACCCGCTGGGTGGTTTCGCTGTAGACCTCCAGCTCGATGTCCCCTGTTCTCGCCAGGGCCTCCACGCCCTTGACCAGGTCTTCAGTCGCCACCAGTACTTCAAACCAGCGCGCTGGCACGGGTCGCATGGTCATGTGCTGTCCTCGCGGTAGGCAGGGAACAGGCGGCGTTGCAGGATATCTCCGCGCAGGCGCTCCACATCGAGCGCCACCAGCAGCAGGTGGCAAAATACGGCAGCGGGCTGGTACCTGAATGCGCGAAACAGCGTGCCCAGCCTGGCCGCCAGTTGCTGGCGTTGCCGCCATGCAGACTCCGGTGTTTCCCGGGCAAACGACGCCAGGTGCTGCTGTAGCAGGGTTTGTAAATGCTGAAGGCTGGCGCGTTCGCTGGCGCCCGGTGCTGGCCACAGGAATTGCCAGCGCGCGGTCCACGCGGCCAGCAGCGGCATACCCTCGTGATAGGCATGCACCATGGGCGCATAGTCCGACTGTAACAAGGCGGCGTTGCGCTGGTCGTGGTGGATCGCTGTAAACGGCTTCAGCACCGGGTCCTGCAGCATCCAGGCCTGGGCGGTGTTGCCCTTGATCAGGTGCAGCAGCGCGGGTAAATAGGTGAGGCTGTTCGTCCACTCCACCGACTTTCGCCAGCCACGGGGTACCCAGGACGCGATATCGTCGACGTAGTCGCGGTAGAGTTTCAGTAACGCCGTCTCCAATCGTTGGTTCGAATCAGTTGCCTGTAGTCCGGACACCCAGGATTTCAAGCCGGTCTGGCGCGCGCTCTGGAGGAAATTTCCCAGTTCCCGCTGCGACTCGGCCAGTTGCCAGCTGCGCTCATCCGGGCGCAGGCCATGGCGTGCCTGCAATCGGGTCTGGGTGTATATGAAATCTCTACGCATAGTTTCCGCCACGGGGTGGCAACGCCTTGCCTTTAATCCTCGTGTCCGCCGGGGACAGGTTCAGGGTCGCCCGTCGTTAACAGTCTGGCAATCTCTTCTACTACGGCCGTTACGGCGTTCATATCAACGACGGAGGAATCAAACTGGCTTACCTTCAACTGCTGCTCCCGCTCCAGTTCGGCAGTGGTTTTGTCCAGGGCAGCAGTGGTGCGGTGGTGAATAAGGCCAATGCGCCTGGTCAGCATGCTCTACGATGCGCTTGGCTGTCGCCCGGGCGTCCCGCAGCATGGTCTCCGCATCCCGCGAGCAACTTTGCACCAGCACTGCCTGGCCTTATCCTCTGCCTCCAGCACACGGTTTATCGCGCTTGCAGCACTGGTAGAGGCGTCCTCCGGCCCTGTTTTCTGTTTCATGCCCATGTCCCTTCCGGTTGGATGAGCCCGGCTAGCAAATACGCGGCAACTGCTCCCCGTGCAGCCAGTCGATAACCCGTTCACCGCCGATGCTGGTCACCATGCGCACCAGCTGCATCGGGATCGTCGATGACCTCGCCGACAATGGCGGCATCGCGGCCATGCGGGTCCGCCTGCATGGCAGCGAGAATTTCCTCCGGCAAAGGCGGCGTCCACGATGGCAATCAGTTTGCCTTCATTGGCAACATTCAATGGATCCAGCCCCAGCAGTTCACAGGCGCCGCGCACCTCCGCGCGAATCGGCAGGGTATTTTCGTGCAGGCGGATGCCGACACCGGACTGGTCTGCAATCTCGTTCAGGGTGGCGGCCAGGCCACCCCGGGTGGGGTCGCGCAACACCCGGATGGCACTCCCCGCCCGCTTTACCATTTCCTCCACCAGGCCGTTAAGGGACGCGGAGTCCGATTGCAAGGCGGTCTCAAACTGCAACCCCTTGCGCAGCGACATGATCGCCACGCCGTGATCACCCAGGGTGCCCGATACCAGTACTTTGTCGCCCGGCCGGGCGCGGTCGCCGGAAATATCCACGCCCGGGCGGTACCAGGCCGATCCCGGCGGTGTTGATGAATACGCCGTCGCCCTTGCCGCGCTCCACCACCTTGGTGTCACCGGTAACGATAAGCACCCCGGCCTCACGGGCAGCACAGGCCATGGCATCGACGATCAGGGCGAGATCGGCCAGTGGCAGACCCTCCTCGAGAATGAAACCGGCGGTCAGGTAAAGCGGTTGGGCGCCACCCATGGCCAGGTCGTTCACCGTGCCGTGTACCGCCAGGCTGCCGATATTGCCGCCGGGGAAAAACAAAGGGGAAATCACGAAGGAATCGGTGCGTCATCACCATTCGGCCGGACGCCACTTCGAAGCAGGCCTGGTCATTGGCCTGGTTGAGCAGGGGGTTGTCAAACGCCCGCCGGAACATGCAGGTCGATCAGGTCAGCCATGGCGCGACCGCCGGCCCCGTGGCTGAGTTCGACCCGGCCGTGCTTGAGGTCCAGCTTGCGCGCCTGGCGGCGACCGGCCCGGAAGTTCTGGTCTGCTTCTTTCATATTCATCTTACAGCCGCCCGGCTTTATGGAGGGCCCGCTGCTGCGCCTGGCGTTGCTGCGCCTCCTGGCGGAAGCGCCCGTAGGTGAAATAGGCGGCGCAGGCGCCCTCGTCGGACACCATGCAGGAGCCCAGCGGCGATTCGGGGGTGCAGGTCGTGGCGAACAATTTGCAATCGGTGGGTTTTTTGGCGCCGCGCAGCACCGCCGGGCATTCGCAGCCTTTGGTGCCCTCGGCCGCCTGGTAAGTCATGTTGAAGCGGTGTTCGGCATCGTAGGCCCGGTAAGCATCAGCGATTGCCAGGGCGGATTCGGGAATCGCCCCGAGGCCGCGCCACTCGAAGCTGGGCCGCAACTCAAATACCTCCCTGACCGCCGCCTGGGCCTTGTGGTTGCCGCCGGGGGTTACCGCGCGGGTGTACTGGTTTTCGATATCCGCGCGACCCTCATTGAGCTGGCGCACCAGCATGAGGATGGACTGCAGCACGTCCAGTGGCTCAAAACCGGCGATCACCACGGGCTTGTGGTATTGCCGGGCACAGAAGCCGTAGGCATCGGAACCGATGATCACGCTGACATGGGACGGCCCGATAAAGCCGTCCACTTCCAGGGTTTCCCCCTGCTTGGCAGCCGGCGGGACATCGAGAATCGCCTTCATCGCCGCGGGCGTCAGCACGTGGTTGCAGAACACCGAGAAATTGTCGAGCCCGCTGCGCTGCGCCTCCAGTATTCCCAGGGCCGTGGGTGGGGTGGTGGTTTCAAAGCCGATACCGAAGAACACCACCTGCCTTGAGGGTTGGCACGGGCCAGCTCCAGGGCATCGCTGACCGAGTACACCATACGCACATCAGCACCTTCCGCCCTGGCCTGCAGCAGGCTGCGGCGCTTGCTGCCCGGCACCCGCAACATGTCACCGTAGCTGGCCAGGATCACCTCGGGGTGGTCGCACACCAGGCGGATGGCCATATCCAGCCGGCCGATCGGGCAGCACGCACACCGGGCAGCCCGGGCCGTGGATCAGCTCGATGTTGGCGGGCAGCAGGTCGGGAATACCGTAGCGGAATACCGCGTGGGTGTGGCCGCCGCAGAACTCCATCAGGCGGTAGGAGCGGTCCGGGCGGGTTTCCGTGTGCAGGGCGCGGGCCAGCCCCCGGGCGCGCTCGCCGTCGCGAAACTCATCAATGTATTTCATTGCTCACCTCGCCGGTTGCGCCGATCGCAGCCATCGCTGCCAGGGTGTTTTGCGCCTCGACCTCATCGAGCCTGGACAGCGCATAGCCCACGTGCAGGATGACGTAGTCGCCCACCTGCAGATCATCCACCAGGGCGGTGTCGATCTCGCGTACGATGCCGCCGGCGGACACCAGCGCGCGGTCGCCGGCCAGCAGTTCAGTAACGCGTACAGGTATTGCCAGGCACATAGTCGATCCTCGTCTCAATAAGCCGTTTTAGTACCGGCGTTGGGCCACCCAGGCCTGGCCCAGGCTGATGGCACCGTCATTGGGGGGCATGGCCATGGCCGTAAGGACGCGCAACCCCCGTTGCCGCAGGCGCAGCGGCACTTCCCGGGCCAGGTGTGTGTTCAGGAAGCAGCCACCGCACAGGGCGACCGTATCAACCCCACAGCGCCGGGCTGCCGCGGCGGCCCACTCGCTGATCGCCTCGATCAGTGTGCCGTGCAGCCAGTTGGCGCCTGCGGCGGGATCGTCGCAATCCGCCAGACGGGCCAGCAGCGCACTGAAATCCAGCACGCCATCATCCACGGTCCAGGCATCCGCCAGCGCCCGGGGATTGCTTGCCAGGCCTTCCAGGCGCATCGGCGGCTCCCCTTCAAAGCTGGCGTGGCTGCATACCCCCAGCAGGCCGGCGGCGGCATCAAACAACCTGCCGGCCGCGCTGGTCACCGGTGCAGTACCGCTGGCCAGCAATCCGCGCCAGGGCTGGCGCCAGTGGCTGGTCCGCAAACCTGCGGGCAATCTCATCGCCCCGTCCGAGCTGCTGCAACACCCCGGCGGCCATGCGCCAGGGTTCGCGGGCGGCCCGGTCGCCACCGGGCAGGGCCAGCGGGGCAAAATGTCCCAGCCGCTCAAACTCGCCGCCGTTGACCAGTAACAGTTCGCCGCCCCAGGATTGCCCGTCGGCGCCGGTACCGTGGCCGTCAAGGGCGACGGCCAGGGCCGGCGCTTCGTGCCGGTGTTCGGCCAGGATCGCACCGGCGTGGGCGTGGTGGTGCTGTACCCGCAGCAGCGGGACATCCAGGCTGGCACTGAGTTGCTCCGCCAGCCGGGTGGAGGCGAAATCGTTGTGCCAGTCGCAGGCCAGCAGTTCCGGCCGCGCCTGCAGCATCGCCTGCAGGGCCCGGGCAGTCTCCGCGTGGAAGGCAACTGCAGCCGGAGTATCCAGGTCGCCCACATGCTGGGAGATGTAGGCAAGTTCCCCCCGGGTCATGGCCACTGTGGATTTCAGGTGCGCTCCCAGGGCCAGCACCTGCGGCCCGGCAGCAGCCAGGCGGATCGCATGGGGGGTGTAACCGCGGGCGCGGCGAATAATCATGCTGGCGCCGCCCCGCCGCCCGCACCACCGAATCATCTGCCCGCGCGGCGATGTCGCGGTCGTGGTGCAGCATCAGGTCGGCAATATCCGCCAGCCGACGCTCTGCCTCCCCGCGCTCGATCACCAGCGGGTCGCCGCTGATATTGGCGCTGGTCATTACCAGCGCGAGCCCGTTGGCCTCAGCCAGCCAGCGCTGACCCGCCGGACTGCCCAGCAGGGCGTGGAACAGCAGGTAGTGAACAGCGGTGTAAGGCAGCATCAGGCCGAGGGTGGCAAGGCCCGGCGACAGGGCCGGGCTCAGCTCGCTGCCGGCGCTGGCGGCGGGCAGCACCACCACCGGTCGCTTCGGGACTCAGCAGTAATTCTGTTCCCACCGGGTCCAGCTGCACATACTGCGCGGCACTGGCCGTGTTGAGCACCATCACCGCCAGGGGCTTGCCATCGCGCAGCTTGCCGGCGCGCAGGCGCTCGACAGCCTCGTTGTCGCGGGCATTGCAGGCCAGGTGATAGCCGCCCAGGCCCTTGATGGCGACGATCCCACTCGCGGCCAGGGCATCGGCCAGGGCGTGGATGTCCAGCGACAGCCTGGGTCCGCAGTCGTGGCAGGCCACCGGCTCGGCGTGGAAACGGCGGCTGCCCGGGTCGGTGTACTCCGCCTGGCAGGCCGGGCACAGGGCAAAGTCGGCCATGCTGGTATTGACGCGGTCGTAGGGCAGGCGCCGGGTCATGGTAAAGCGCGGGCCGCAGTCGCAGCAGGCGATGAACGGGTGCAGGTAGCGGCGATTGGCGGGATCAAACAACTCCCGCAGGCAGGCCTGGCAGATGGCAGTATCGGCCGGGATTGCGGCGCCATTGGCGGCGCCGGACGGCGTGGCCAGGATCTCGAAGCCGATGATCCTCGACCGGCAACCAGCGGCAGCTGAACCAGGCTGTCGATCCGCGCCAGGGGCGGTGCTTGTTCCTGCAGCATCCGCACGAAGGCGTCGAGGTGAAGGCCCTGGGCCTCGATAAGTACGCCCTCGGGGCCGTTGTGCACGGTACCGGTGACGCCCAACCGGGTCGCGCAGCGATACACATGGGGGCGAAAGCCCACCCCCTGCACCAGCCCGCGCACGCGAATTCGCCGCCGTTCGACGCGGTCCGCAGCTGCGTGCTTGTGGGCCGGTGAGTTCATCGTTCAGGCGCTCGCCAGGGCCATGTCCCGGGCCGCGCTGAGCCACTGCAGCCAGCGATCGATACCCTCGCCGCTGGTCGCGGAGACCTTGATCACGGCGATGGCCGGGTTTACCCGGCGGGCGTTGGCGATCAGCAGATCCACATCGAAATCGAGGTGGGGCAGCAGGTCCACCTTGGATACCAGCATCAGGCTGGCAGCGGCGAACATATTGGGGTACTTCAGGGGTTTGTCCTCCCCCTCGGTCACCGAGGCGATCACCACCTTGTGGGCCTCCCCCAGGTCGAAGCCAGCGGGGCACACGAGGTTGCCCACATTTTCAATGAACAGGATGCCGTCGTGAAAATGGAGGCGGTGGAAGGCGGCGTCGATCATCGCCGCGTCGAGGTGACAGCCGCGGCCGGTATTTACCTGGACTGCCGGCGCCCCGGTGGCGCGGATCCGGTCCGCGTCGGCCGAGGTTTCCTGGTCACCCTCGATGACCGCCACAGTGGTGCCGGGCAACAACCGCTGCAGGGATGCCACCAGCAGGGTGGTCTTGCCCGCGCCCGGGGAGGACACCAGGTTGAGCGCCAGTACCGAGTGGCTGTTGAAATGCTGCCGGTTGTGGGCCGCCAGCGCATCGTTCTTGCTGAGAATGTCCTGCTCGACACTGACCAGGTGCGCACGCTGTGCGGGATCGTCCCGCAGCATGTGGACTTCGGCCGTGACGCGCGGCATGGGCATGCTCCATGATCGTGATCGTGATCGTGATCGTGATCATGGTCGTGATCGTGGTCGTGATCGTGGTCATGGTCATGGCTGTGACTATGGTGCACCTGGGCATGACCAGTATGCTCATGCGCCTTTTGTCCCGCTTCCAATCCGGGTTTCGCCTTCCCCGCATCCACATACACCACACATCAGATCACCTCCAGTTCTTTCAGGCGCAACTCCTCGCCCTGTTCCACAATCAGCGTGAAGCCGCCACAGTCGGGGCAGGCATCGCCGCGCCGCCCCAGGGTTTGTCAGCTTCGAACAATCCATACACCAGGCGCGCCCCTCGATCTCCCGGATCTCCAGCACCGCACCTTCCGCGGGGGAGTTCCTGGCCTCCACCTCGAAGGCAAAGTCCAGGGCGTGGGGTCCACATGTCCCAGCACCCCGAGTTCCACGATCACCCGCCGCACCCGTTGGAAACCGCGCTGGTGCTGCTGGTCCCGGATCAGGTCCACCAGGCTGTTACACAGGGCAACCTCGTGCATGGATCAATCGCCTCCCGTCGCACTGTGCAGAGCCCAGGGCGCACAGGGGTCATAGCTTGTCACCAGTATGGCAACTCGCTCCCGGGTCTGCCCTGCCATCGCCGTGAGCCTGCTGGCCACCGGTCCCCGGGGGCTGAAATGCCAGTCTGTCGGCGCCAATACCCGCCAGTCCGCCACGGTGTCCCCAGTCCAGAACCACCCGGTGAAATACCGGCCCGCGGGCGGTGACGGCGCAACCCACTCCACCGCCGGCCGGCACCGTCCAGGCCCCGGCAGGGCGTATGCCCCGGATCGCGGGCAGACTTGCCCGCGCCTGAGATCACCCGCGCATCCAGCAACTGGGCCAGCAGGCGGCTCACCACCGTGCTGCCCACGCTGGTCTTTAACTCCCGGGCCAGTGGGTCCCGGCCCATGGCCAGCGGGCCCACTTCCAGCGGGCTGCCCGCCGGGTCGAGGGGATCGAAGGGCTCCCAGGCCAGGGCCTCGGAGGCGATGGCGCGCAGAGCGGCACTGTCCCGCGACGGCGCGGGTATCGGCTCCGCCGAATCGATGGGGCCGCTGCCCCTGCGCGAGTCGGATAACCCTGGCGGCAAGGTTGTCACTGTCCCGCACCCAGTCCTGCAGGTCATCGATGTCATCGATCGGGTCCAGGCCCTCTATCATCTGCCCCAGGGCGGCGCAGCACTCACTGTCACCTGCAGCCTGGTACACCCGTTTCAGTGCCTCCATCCGGCGCGCCTCGCCCAGCAGGTCCGGCCAGTCCACGCTCAGGCGCCAGGCGGCGGCCAGTGCCTGTTCCCGCCACAGGCTGTCTTCGCGGAGACTGAACTGTTCCCGGCTCTCCTGCCTCACCTCGCGCCGCCTCCACTGCCCGTGCCGCCGCCACTGCCTGGGCTGTCCCGCAGATTGGCAGCAGTGTCGGAATCCTTGCCAGGGCGGCTTCCACCGGCAGCCCCACCAGAGCGCGGGCAATCGCCGGTCGCTGCTGGCGGATGTCGACCCCGCTCGAGGCCGAGGTGAATGTCGATGCGGGGACCGATGGGTTCAGGCGACCGGGTTGCCACGGCTCTTGCCGCTCCCGCCCCTGAGAAAACTGCGCCGGCTCATGGCTGGCGAAACCGAACTTGCGGAGGGTGCCGTGAGCAGCTCTTCGAGCGCGTGCCGGGCCACCTCCTCAACCACCAGGGGGTCATCGAACTCTTCCATCGGTGAGAACAGTGAACAGGTCTCCAGTGAGCCGACTCCCGGCAGCTGTCCCGCGGTAAACGAGTAGTTTCCCGACGGGAACTGCAGCAGGCGCTTCGTACCTTCCATTCTCTGCCGGGCTGATCCGCCGGCGTCGCCTTCTACCGGCAACAGGGTGATGTTCATGCACCAGGGGGTGGCTACCACGCAAAGCAGCCCGTCCTGCCAGCGACGCAGGCCGATGATCCTGATATCGAGCTTGTCGTTGTACACCGGCAGTGCGCGCATGCGCTCACTCACCGCGCTGTAAGCCTGCAGCAGTTGCTGCTCCCGTTCCCGCAGTTGTTCCAGCGCTGCCGGGCGCTGCGGTCGTGGATGAGACTCACCATGCTCGCTCGCTTCGCGCTGCACTACCATGAACTGCTCCGGCGCGTTGTCGCAGTTGGGGCAGCGCCAATGGGCGGGCAGGTCGGCGAAGGGGGTGCCGGTGGGGATCTGCCAGGTCTCATCGCCCAGTGCCGGGTCGTAGACCCACCAGCACACGCCGCATTCCAGCACCGAGCCCGGATCGATGCGGCTGCTGTTGCCGCCAAAGGAACTTTCGAAGGTGTTCATGTCGTAACGCCGTTCATGTCAGATAGGTTTCCAGTATTTCACCCAGACGCTCGGCGGAATCCTCGAGGTCCTCGCGGGCCGCCAACGCCGCGTCGGGAATGCGGCCTATCTCGATGGTATCCATGATGGTCTTGCCCATGCCGTTGACGTACTGCACCACCCACACGTGGCGCACTGTTGTGGCCATGACCCGGCAGTTGCCGAAGCCGCCGGAGTCCAGTACCAGTTCGGCGCGACCCAGTACATCGATCAGCAACTGCTGGTCGGCCGGGCTGGTGGGCAGCAGGGTAAAATTCAGTACGCGGTTGTGCTCGATGGCAGGGTGCCAGTTCTGCGCATGTTCGTTGATCTCCGCCAGTAGCGCGAGCCCGTTCATGATGCCCGGGCCTGCCGGTGGCAGGCGCAAAGGGTGCACTGCGCAAGCTGGCCGCGGCGCGGGTGATGACCGCGGGAATGGTGCGCACCTCGAGGTACTCACTGCCGTCCGAGCCGCTGAGGTGCCATATACCCGGAAGCACCGATTCGGTAATCGTGTACGTTACCCCGTCCAGGGTCACGCTGCCGCTCACCTCACCCTCGCCCAGCATTTCCAGCAGGGACTGGCGGGAATCAGCGTCGAGGTCGAGCAGGTCCAGCACCTGGCCATCGTCACCGGCAGCGCGCGCTGGCCACGGCCTGGCGCAATTGTTCCAGTCGCTCGCGCAGCAGGGGACCCGGTTCGAAGTCGATCGGCAGCCGCGGTGTTGCCGGCCGTCTGCATCGCGGGCATCCCCAGCAGCGCCAGCGCATCATCGGTTTCCCCGGGATCGAGGAATACGCCCTGGGCCTGTTCCTCGCCAGTCCAGATCATCGGGTTTTCCCTGGACTGGTCCAGGTTGGTAACGGGAATCAGGTCAGGTTCGCTCACGGGTGGGCTCCTGCAGAGTTGGACTTGGTGGCGTCGCCGAGATAGCGCCGGAACGCCCGGATATAATCACCCCAGTCGCGTACACCCGGAATCACCTCGAGGGTCTCGCCATCGATGCACAGCGCGAGGCTGGGCAGTACCAGTACCCGGAATCGCGGCTGTAACCGGGCTTCGTCCGCCGGCTTCAACCAGGGCCGCGCCCACCTCGCCGGCATACTCCTTCAGTACTTCGCGCAGGGCTACGGCCACGTCGTGGCTGTCGCCGTGCTGGTTGCCGGGGCCGGCGAAGAACAGCACCCTGCAGTCCGGGTCCGGCCAGGAAACTGTCCACACTGGCGGCGTCGACGGTTTGCAGTACGCCCCGCTCGAGCATGTCTGAGATCGCGATACTATTCATCGTCGGGCACCTATTACAGTTCTGGTTTTCCATGTTCTCAAACCCCTGGCGCAGATGGGCGGGCAGTTGGGGTTCGCGGTCTATGAGGTCGGCCAGCAGATGCTCAAAGGACTCGCCGGCAGCAGCCCTGGTGACCGCCAGCAGGGCATCGCTGATCTGGCCTGCCTCCCCGGCGTCCAGCGCACGGATCGCCACATTTACATGTACCAGCAGCCAGTCACCGGGTTGTGGCGGCTGTTCCAGCAGGGAGGTCTCTACCGGCCGCCGGTCATCCGCCGTTGTCAGCGGCCGCACAGGGCGATGCCCCAGGAGGGAACGGACTGCACCTGCAAGGGGATACCCAGGCACATGGTCAGTCGCAGGGTAGCCGGGCTCAGTACCCGCTCGTCACCGTGGCGCCAGGCGGCGGACTGCATCCGGCCGTCCCGATTCGTAGCTGGCCAGGTCCAGTCCCGGCGTGATGATGTCCGGTGCGACCCCTTCGGTGCGCGCCGTCAATACCATGCCGAAGCCTGCCAGGTAGTCCGCGGCGATATCCAGTGCCCGGTCGATACAGGCCCGCACCTGCGGCCGCAGGCTGCCGCCGTAATCCTCCAGTTCCACCGGCTGCACGCCAATGAGCAGCATATTGCCGGCGCAGCCGCCGAGCAGTTTGGCGCAGGCGATCACATCCTGCAGTCCGGCCTGGTGCAGGCTCATTTTGTGAGCCCCCACGAAGGCGGGAATATCGTCGTTCTCAACCAGGCGCATGGTGGCCGGGGGATCGCCGAAGTCCACCGCGTCAAAGATAACCACCGGGTTGTGCTCGCGCAGCAGGTCGACCAGGTACAGGCCCTGGGTGCCGCCATCCACGACCAGTAAGATCAGTCGGGAATTTCGAACCGTTGAGCGAAGGCCTCCACGCAGCGCACGCCAAAGCCCTCGTCCGCCCAGAGGATATTGCCTACCCCGAGCAGCAGCGCAGACATGGGGCGCGCTCACTCCTTGTCATCCTTGAAGTAGCGCCAGCCGGAAATCATGGTGGACACCAGGCTCTGGCGGCTCATGATGTCCTCGCGCACTGCCAGGTAGGTGTGAATAATGCTGAAGCAGACGATCACCCACATACTCAGGCGGTGGATTGTGTGCACATTGAAGCTGTTGCCGTACACCGAGAACACCCAGCCGAATGCCTTGTACCACCAGCTCTCGATGCCCTCACCCTCGGCGTAGAGTGCGCCGCCGGTGGCCACCAGGTTGAGCAGCGGCAGCAGGAACAAGGCGAACATGGCTAGCTGGGCCAGCGGGTTGTGCCCCACGTATTTCTTTGGGGTTTTCTCCAGAAAGGAATACCAGCGCACCTCGTGCCAGACCTCGGCCCACCATTTTCCACTCCACACCGGGGGCAGGAATATCTGGTGGGCGTGATGGTTGCCGAGAAACGCCCAGATGATGCGATAGACCAGCAGGACGATCAGTAACTGGCCCGCGGCGAAGTGCACCATGCGGATGTTGCCGAAAAAGAAATGGTTGGACGCCTCCCCGCCGATAGACGGCAGGGGTTTGCCGATCAGGTAACCGGTTGTCGCCAGCACCACGATGCACAGTGCGTTGACCCAGTGCCAGAAGCGCAGCGGCGCCTCGTACACGTAGACCTTGGAAGCCGGGCTTTCTATCTCGGTGGAGTGGTGGGTTATGGTCGCAAAAAACCCCTCGGGCTTCTTGCGTGGTCTCGGATGGCGCAGCCATGTGTACCTCCTTACCGAACCTGTGACGTCAGCGAGTACTTCTCCGTCCGGGCTCATCACGTGCGTAGAGCAGGCCAGGCAGGGGTCGAACGAGTGAATGGTGCGCAGTATTTCCAGTGGCTGCTCGGCGTTGGCCACCGGCGTATTCAGCAGCGCGGCCTCGTAGGCGCCGATATTGCCGCTCTCGTCCCGCGGGCCGGCGTTCCAGGTGGTGGGCACCACCGCCTGGTAGTTCTCGATGCGCTTGTCCTTGATGTGTACCCAGTGACCCAGCGCGCCGCGGGGCGCCTCGGTGAAGCCCACACCCTTGACGTCGTGTGGCCAGGTATGGGGTTCCCACAGCGGCGACGTTGGCCGTGGCGAGATCGCCGTTGCGGATGTTGGCGATCAGTTTGTTGTAGAAGTACTGCAGCTTTTCCGCCGCCCAGGCGCATTCCAGCCCGCGGGCGGCCGTGCGTCCCAGGGTGGAAAACAGGGCGGAGACCGGCAGGTTCAGGTCCGTCAACACCTTCTCCACCGGCTCCTTGAACTCGGGGTTGTTGCCGGCGTAGCCGATGATATAGCGCGCCAGCGGGCCGACTTCCATGGCGTGGCCGTTCCAGCGCGGGCTCTTGATCCAGGAGTACCTGGCGCTCTCGTCGATGGACTCGATATTGGTTTTGGTCCCCTTGGTGTTGGGCCCGAGCTCGAAGTTGGGCTCGGTCACCCCGTCCCAGGGGTGCAGGCCCGCGGCGCCATTCGGGTAGTTGTACCAGGAGTGGCTGACGAACTCCTGGATTTCCTCGCTGTTGCGCAGGTCGACCTCATGGATCTCGTTGAGGTTGCCATTGATGATCGCGCCCCGGGGCATCATCAGGCTGCCGGCGCTGTAATCATTGGCGTAGTCCGGGAAATCGCCATAGGACAGCACGTTGGTGCCGGACAGGCCGCCGCCGTAGGTCCAGTCCGTGTAGAAGGAGGCAATCGCCATCAGGTCCGGCAGGTAAACCTGCTCGATAAATTGCCGGCTCTCATCGATGATCCGCTTGACCAGGTTGAGACGCTCGATATTGATGGCCCCCACCGCGCCGGTGTCGGCGACGTTAATGGGGCAGGGCACGCCGCCTACCAGCCAGTTGGGGTGCGGGTTCTTGCCGCCGAAGACCGTGTGGATCTTGACGATTTCCTTCTGGAAATCCAGCGCCTCGAGGTAGTGCGCCACGGCCATCAGGTTGGCCTCCGGCGGCAGCTTATAGGCGGGATGGCCCCAGTAACCGTTGCGGAACAACCCCAGTTGCCCCGACTCCACAAACTTTCTCAGGCGTGTCTGCAGGTCGCGGAAATAGCCGGGCGATGACTTGGGCCAGGGGGAGATCGACTGGGCCAGCTCGCTGGTGGCCCTGGGGTCGGCCGACAGGGCGGACACCACGTCCACCCAGTCCAGCGCGTGCAGGTGATAAAAGTGCACGAGGTGATCCTGCACATAGAGGGTCAGCTGCATGATGTTGCGGATGATGTTGGCGTTTTCGGGAATCTGGATGCCCAGGGCATCCTCCACCGCGCGCACCGAGGTCAGGGCGTGGGTGCCGGTGCAGACCCCGCAAATGCGCTGGGTAAAGGCCCAGGCGTCGCGAGGGTCCCGGCCCTTGAGGATGACCTCCAGGCCGCGCCACATGGTGCCGGTGGACACCGCGTTGCGGATCACGTTGCTGTCGTCGATATTGACTTCGATGCGCAGGTGGCCCTCTATCCTTGTAACCGGGTCAACCACGATGCGCTGGCCGGAGTCGTCAAGGGAAAAACCATTGGGGGTTTCGGTGATCATTGCTCAATCCCTCTAATCGACCTTGGTCGGGCTGCGGTCATGTTCAGACAAGGAACGGGCGCGCTGCAGGGCGGTGGCCGCGGCATGCACGGCTACCGCCGTCCCCACACCGATGACGGCGCCCAGACCGATTTTATCGGCGTCGGATTCCGCACCCAGCGGTGTGTTGATCCTGGCCAGGCGCTCATAAAAAGGCCCGTTGTCCCAGAAATTCTCCTCGGAACAGCCGATACACCCGTGCCCCGACTGGATGGGAAAGGACACGCCGTCGTTCCAGCGTACGGTGGAGCAGGCGTTATAGGTGGTGGGACCGCGACAGCCCATCTTGTACAGGCAGAAGCCTTTGCGGGAATTCTCGTCATCCCAGGCCTCGGCGAACTGGCCCGCATCGAAGTGCGGCCGCCGGTAGCACTTGTCGTGGATGCGCTGGCCGTAGAACATCTTGGGTCGCCCCAGGCGGTCCAGTGGCGGGATCTCGCCGAAGGTCAGCATGTAGGTGACGACGCCGGTCATGACCTCGGCGATGGGCGGGCAGCCGGGAATCTTGATAATCGGCTTGTCGCGGATCACCTTGTGAATGGGGGTGGCCTGGGTCGGGTTGGGTTTGGCGGCCTGCACGCAGCCGTTGGAGGCGCAGGAGCCCCAGGCGATGACCGCGCTGGCTCCGGCGGCCATCTCCTGCAATTGCTCGATGAAGGGGCGCCCACCGACGATGCAGAACATACCGTCCTCGTTCAGGGGCGGGTTGCCCTCCACTGCCAGGATGTACTCGCCGTAATTGTCGCGCAGGGTCTCCTGCAGCGCGGCCTCTGCCTGGTGGCCGGCAGCGGCCATCAGTACCTCCGAGTAGTCCAGCGACAACATGGACAGCACCATATCCGATACCAGGGGGTGGCTGGAGCGGATGAAGCTCTCGGAACAACAGGTGCATTCCAGGCCGTTCAGCCAGATCACCGGGGTGCGTCGTTTGGTTTCCATGGCGTGGGCGATGCGGGGGGCGAAGCTGGGGCCCAGGCCCAGTGATGCAGCGGTTATAGAGCAGAACTTGTTGAATGATCTTCTGCTGATGCCCTGCTGGCGAAAAACGTCGTAGAAGGATTGATTCGAGGCCATGAGGAAATCTCCGTGCCAGGTAAAGACACTCAGTCAGCGGAGGCGTCAATCAACGCACAGGACGCTGACCGCTTGGCTTGTTTTCGTTATTTCGCCTGCTCTCACCAATCCGCAGGCAATTACCATTAGCGTCTATCTATACCACTTTATAAGTGCACCCGCTGGAAATACAGAGGGAACATTGACGCAAGTCAATAACGCAATTGCAGGAGGTCAGATAAGCTTCTGGGAAGGGCCGCCAGTGAATCCACTCCGGATCTTTGCTTCTTTGTGCTCACGGGAAACGCCGCCATGGCAGTACTCAGTCCCGAATTGATTATTTTGCTGATGAGTGCCGGCAGCATCGGCTTTTTGCACACGCTGCTGGGGCCTGACCACTACCTGCCTTTTGTGTCGATGGCGGTGGCCCGGCGCTGGTCGTGGAGCAAGGTACTGTCGATCACCTTGATCTGCGGCTGTGGCCATATCCTGGGCTCGGTGTTCCTGGGTCTGCTTGGCATCTGGGCCCAGGCGGAAGTCGGCGACCTGGTGTTCATAGAGGGTTGGCGCGGCGACCTCGCTGCCTGGCTGCTGTTCAGTTTCGGCCTGCTTTACCTGGCCTGGGGCATACGGTATGCCGGGCGACATGAAACTCACCGCCACAGCAGCGCGCACCCGCAATGGATAATTTTCATTGTCTTTATTCTGGGCCCGTGCGAGCCATTGATTCCCATATTGATGTACCCCGCCGCCAAGGCCAGCCTGGCAGGTGTACTGCTGGTAACTGTCGCGTTCGGGGCTGCCACCCTGCTGACCATGACAGCCGCCGTGGCGCTGAGCTACTATGGCCTGCGTAAACTGCACTTCCCGGGAATGTCCCGCTACGGGCACGCCTTGGCAGGGGCGACGATCACCCTGTGCGGCGCTTCGATACTGTTTTTGGGTTACTGACCCGTGTGAGCTTCCTGGGCCGGCCACGGCCCTGGCGCAATCGAGGCATGACTTGCCGCGGGGGGGGTGTGGGTAGGTTGGGGTAGTGGATTATATGGCGGTGCGCGCCTGCTCCAGCCATTCCCCGCTTTTGGCAACAACTCCGTTCCATACATCGCCCGCATCGGGCAACTCCGGATTGCATACGGCGTGACCCGCATCACCCGAAGCCTGGCCCTGAACACCCAACTCCAGGTACAACTCATCCAGGTCGCGCATCGTCTCGCAGGCGGCATAGAGTTCATACCCGGTGTCCGCAATCAATACAGCGACACCGATAAACGGGATGGCTTCAGCGGGAATCGCAGCAATACTTTTTGCAGCCACTCGTTTGGTTCTGCTGGCCAGCCTGGTGCCGAATTTCCTGGTTGCCGCCTTGCGCTTTGCCTGCGTGGCAACCTGCTTCTTGATGGCCCTGTCCTGGGATGCGAGCTTTGTCTGCATCATGCCGGAAACAGTACGGATACCCAGGGCAGTACCCATCACGCCCGATATTGCGGCGTTGAAGGCTGCGTTCGTGAGGGTGAGGATGTTGGTGGCTATCAGGGTCAGGAAGGTAAAGGTGATGATCAATCGCTTGATCCAGGTGAACATGGCTAGAAACTCCGCACGGTTTTCGATTATCAGGACGCGTACTGCATTGCAATGGAGGTTAACCTGTCGGCTTGCTTTTCCATGCGCAGCAGTGCGCTCAGAACGAGATCGACCTGGCTGGAGCCAATGGCGCGCTGGTGTGTGTCCTTCAGCCCCACCGCCCTGCCCACGTTATAGAGAAGCCAGTTGACCCAGGCCCCCTGAATGGCATCCGAAGCCGCTGGTATCATATCTTCGACGATCCGGCCACCGGCATCCACATAGGCTTGCAAAATAGTGGTGAAAGGCCGCGCGTCAAAGTGGGCAGTGATGCCGCCCCAGTCCAATGCCTCCAGTAACAACTCGTAAGTCGGATTCAGGCGCCGCGCAGATTCCCAGTCGATCAACAGCGGCTCATCCGCTTCACACCACAGGATATTTTTGTGATCCAGGTCACCGTGGCTGATTACCTGGTGCTTCTCGAGTCGCTCCAGCGCTGGCCCGTGTAACTCGACAATTCGCAAGATGTCGTCCTGCCGCTCTTCGAGAATCTGGCTGTAGCGCACATTGCGCTGCCTGGCCAGTCGCACGAGGTCTATCACCCGTTCGGCAGTCACCGGGAAGGAGGGCACATCCCGCAGTTCAGGCACATGGATGTCACTGTGGTGAATATGGGCGAGGGTGCTGGCGACAATGACCGCGTGACGTTCCTCGATGCGGTTCCTGTGGCAGGCGGTGGCGTTGGTCCACGGATAGACGAGGTAGCCGATACCGTCCAGTAGCTGCAGGTGTTGTCGGTCGACGTGGAGCGAGTGCAGGGCGGGAACACCATGCCTGGAAAACTCGCGGGCTGTGATCTCGGTGGCGTTTATCTGAGCGACGATGGCCTCATTCGCCATATCCATATCGTCAGCGAGCTGTTTGACCGCAAAGCATCCCGCCTGAGTTTCGAGCCGCCACATACGGTGATGGAAGCCACCGCGAACCCGCCCCAGCTTTCCATGATGAGCGCCCAGGTCAAGCCGGCTGCAAAGCCGTTCGATATGCCCAGGGTTGTCGGATAGAGGTTTCAAAAGACTGGTGTACTCGCTAATGGCAACGTGAAGCCGGTAGGCCTGAAGCCATGATCGAGGGGCTTCCAGGGTATGTCAACGCCGGATCGGCGTGTCCACTTTGTCACCGCGCACAGCAGGCTGTCCATTTCAGGCGGTTTCCCCTCTTGGGTCATGCCTTTGCCCTCGAATGAGCCGGCCGGGCAGGGCACCTGTCGCCTCGCCGTTGCGATAAATAACGTCGCCTGAAACGATCGTGGCCAGAAGGCCATCTGCTTTCTGCAGGAAGCGCATACCACCGGCAGGGAGATCGTGGACTACATGCGGTGTGTGCAATTGCAGGGCTTCAAAATCGATGATATTGATGTCAGCTTTCAGGCCGGGTGCTATCAGCCCGCGGTCATGGAGGGAAAACAGTTCGGCCGGTTGGCGTGTCAGCATGTTGATGCCACTGGCCAGGTTGAATGCCTTCTTCTCCCTTACCCATTTGGTCAGCAAGTATATGTTGCTGCTGGTGTCACAGATAGAACCGACGTGGGCACCCCCGTCACCCAGGGCAGCGACCGTGTGCTCGTGACCCAGGAGTTGGGGGATGGCGTCTTCGGCAAAATTGGCAGCGGGAATATAGACCAGGTTTTTGCCATTGTTCCCCAACAGGAAATCGTACAGCCATTCGGCCGGACTGATACCTTCTCTCGCAGCCCGGGCAGCTACCGAGTCCTCCTGTGCCGGCAGGTATTCGATGGGTTCCTCCACCGGGTACATCATGTCGTATTTGCCTGAGAGCAGGCGCACAAATATATGTGGATTGTCGTTTTCTTCCGCCAGTATTTTTGCCTTGACCGACGGGTCCCTGAGCTGTTCCATTCGCTGTTCCCAGGGCAGGCTTTGAAGATCCATGAAGGTCGGACGGCGGTAAAAAGGGCTCATGGATGCCGGGTGGCCCATGAGTACCCCGATGGGGCGGGATATTACCTGGCCACGTATATCCAGACCCTCCAGCTGGGCGTCATCGATGCGTTTCAACTGCTCTTTCCAGAACTCTGACGCCTGGCCGACGCCAACCTTGGCGGTATCGATCACTATCAGGGTAAAAGTGCCCTTGGCACCGGTTCTCCGGCTGGTTTCCCGCAGTATGCTGAATTCCTCTGCGGGATCATCCCAGTCTGAGATTAACTGTAAGACATGGCCCGACTCACCGGACAGGGATTCGCCGAGTTGCTTCAACTCACTGGTCGCTGCCTGGTAGGTGGGAACATGCGCGCCTGAACTACTGAGGTGTAGCAGGGTGCGAGAGGTAGAGAGACCCACCGCCCCGGCGCTCAACCCATCCTCGAGCAGAGACTTCATCTGGCGGATATCCTCCTGTGTGGCCTCTTGTCGCTCGACTGCCCGCTCACCCATGACATAGACCCGCAATGGGCCATGGGGCAGCAGTACCGCCACATCGATATCCCGGGCCTTGCTGTCCAGTGTGTCGAGAAATTCCGGAAAGCTCTCCCATGTCCACGGCAATCCCTCAGCCAGCGCAGTCCCCGGAATCTCCTCCACGCCTTCCATCAATTGCACCAGTACTTCCCGGTCGGCCGGCCGGCAGGGCGCAAAACCGACGCCGCAATTGCCCATCACCACCGTAGTAGCGCCGAGATTTGAGGAGGGCGCCAGGTGGACATCCCAGGTGGCCTGGCCATCGTAGTGGGTATGCACGTCGACAAAACCCGGCGTGACGATTTTGCCATTTGCGTCTATTTCCGTGGTGGCATCACCCTCTATATCGCTCTCGACCCCGGCAATCACCCCGGCCTTGATGGCGATGTCTGCCCGAAACGAAGCACGGCCACTGCCGTCGTATATCTCGCCGTTTCTGATAATCAGGTCGTATTGTGGCATCTCAAATACCTCCGGGCTTACTTTTTGCCGCAAAGCACCCAGTGTAGCCCAGTCCGGGTCCCGGCGTGGAACTGGCGATGATCGCCAGCGGAAGCATGCCAATGTCGGATGACCGGTAGTTAGTTCGCGCAATTGAAATAGTATTTGCAACCCGGCTTGCCCGGTCTGTATAAATAGTTTCCGCGAGAGTCACGTCTGGCCGACTGATCCATTCAGGCGCGTTTTATTCAAAACAAGGAGAAGATTATGTCACTGCGACTGGAAGGGAAGGTTGCCGTCATTACCGGTGGAGCCAGCGGGATAGGCGAAGCGACGGTTAATAAATTTGTGGCCGAGGGCGCGAGAGTCGTTATCGCCGATATGCAGGTTGACCGCGGCAGTGCACTGGCTGACAAACACGGCGACAGGGCGATTTTTATTCGCACGGACGTGTGCATGGAAGAGCAGGTGAAGGCAGCGATCACCCTGGCACAGAATACCTGGGGCAGGCTTGATTGCCTGTTCAATAACGCCGGTTTCGGCGGCGTACGAGGTGATATTGCTGACACCGATATGGGAGAGCCCTACCAGCGCACGGTCGGTGCGATGCTCACCGGGCCTGTTCTGGGCATGAAATATGCCGCGCCGATAATGAAAAGCCAGGGATTCGGCTCCATTGTGACCACGGCCAGCGTCGCCGGAACCGGTGGGGGCTACGGCCCGCACGTCTATTCTGCAGTCAAGGCGGCCGTGATCAACCTGAGCCGCTCTGTGGCGCAGGAACTCGGTCCCTTCAAGGTCCGGGTCAACACCGTCTGTCCCGGATTCATCAATACGCCGATTTTCGCAGGCCAGATGGCGCTGGCTGACAAGGACAAGGACTTTGTCGCGCCCCTTGCGGAAATGTCGAGCATGGCGCAGCCCATCACCCGGGCTGGTCTTCCGCAGGATATAGCGAATGCTGTCTGCTTCCTGGCCAGTGACGACTCCGATTTTATCACCGGACATGCGCTCGTAGTGGATGGGGGTATGACGCTGGGCGCCTGGCGCCACCCCGATCTTGGTCCTGACCTGGGTGAAGCCATTGGAGAAATACTGGGTATCGGCGATATGGCGGAGGTCGATATGGTTTTTCACGCAGATCAGGAATAGTCCCACCCACGACCCTGTCATCCGATTGCGCGAGTGCAGCTTCGCCCTGCTGCCGAATGAAAAATCCGGGATAACTGTCAACATCGCGAACTTATCGACCCGGCAGTTGCTCCGGCGGTGTGTGTTCATTGCGATAATTCCTCACGAGGATAAAAACGCTGACCAGCAGCACCCATGAGGGGAAAACCATCACCATCCACCGATTCAGGCTGATGCTGACAAGCAGCACCAGGGCTGAAGCGAAAGTGAGCACCACCAGCCACGGCGGCATCAACCCGGTGCGTGTCCAGATGGACCCAAGTACAAACAAGAACATGCCCGCCATCCGCACTGCATAAATGGTCATGCTCTCATTGGAGATAGAACGCACCACATCAAGAAAACCGGATTTTGTCGCAAGGTCCGGGTGTTGGGCATAGACCGTCAACGCGCCACTGGCAAGAGCTGCGCTCATCAGTGTCATGCAGAGGTAGAGCAGGCCGCTGCCGATCAACAGGGTGGAGAAGAACTGGTCCTCGAGATGGCCAATCCCGTCCCGCACTACAGCCATAAACCACAGGAAAGCAATTCCGGCATAGGGCAGCAGGCTTATCCCCATGGAGAGCGACTTGCCGTTGATTGCAAGCCAGGTCTGGATATCACCCGACTTACCCGGTGCGTGCTGAAGTATCAGGAAGTAACTCGTGGCAAAGAGTATGGCGAAGATGATACCTGCGATCGCGGCGGCTCGCGGAGTTCTAAGTTCCTTGCTGGTGACGTGATCGGAGTCGTTACTCATATCGAGTCGTTTCCGCAACAACAAGCGCTAATCGTTGAGGCGAAACCCGACTTTGAGGGTGACCTGGTAATAATCCACCGAACCGTTCTTGATATCACCACGAACCTCCTTCACTTCAAACCAGTCCAGGTGTTCCAGTGATTTCGATGCCGTTGAGATAGCACTCTGGATCGCATCCTCGACACTATCCCTCGAGGAACCCACCACTTCTATCTTCTTGTAAACATGACCAGACATGGGACCAGCTCCGCTTGGAAAGCCTGCCACAAGTATAGTTGCTGCTTCCGGATTAGCACGCCATCCCGGTACAGGTCGACGGCAGCTGTGCGCAATACTGATTCAATAAGTCGGAAGCTGCTTGAGTTCCTCGATGTCGTAGTCCTCGAGCACCCAGGGTGGGGTGCTGGAAACCCGTGGCGCCATTGCCAACAGGACGTCGATATCCGCGCTGCCGATCGAGACGGCCGTAGGAAGCCCGCGCGCTTCGCGAGCAATCTGCTCTGCCCGGTCCTGGTTTATCCCTTGCGGACTATCGGTCGTCCTGGTCGCGATCATCTGCAGAAGGGGCTTCAGGTTGCCCTGCCGGTACCTGTCGTCCTCGGCGAGCGGCGTATGGGCCTCCAGGTAGAGTTGCCCGTCTCGCCATCCGGTGACGTAGGGTTCGTTGATAATGCGCAACGGTGTTCCCACCGGGACCTGGGGAAACAGTCGGGCGATGTCTTCGGGGTACAGGCGGATGCAGCCATGGCTTACCCGCATGCCCACTCCCCAGGGCTTGTTGGTCCCATGGATAAGGTAGCTGGGCATACTGAGGCGCATGGCGTACTGACCGAGTGGATTGTCAGGTCCCGGCGGCACCACGGCCGGCAGGGGGTCACCATCGGCGGCATGTTCCCTGCGCACCGAGGCGGGCACGGTCCAGCTGGGATTGGCGGTCTTCTGGATGATGCGGGTCGTACCCTGGGGAGTGTGCCAGCCCTCCCGGCCGATACCCACAGGGTGGGTGATGACCTCGGAGACACGGCCCTGTGCGTCTTTGGGATAGTAAAACAACCGCATGGAGGCGAGGTTCAATACCATTCCCTCGCGCGCTCCGGCGGGGAGGATAAACGCCGTGGGCAACACCACCGGCGTACCCTCGCCCGGCCGCCACGTATCGACCCCCGGATTGGCGGCTATGATCTCCTCGTACCCCAGGTCATAGCGCCTGGCGATCTCGGGAAGTGAATCCCCCTGGCGGGCGATCGCCACCTGGACCCTGCCCACGATATCGTTGCCCTCGGGCGGGAGAGGGAATCGATCGTTCGGTACGGGCGTCGCTATCTGGGCGGGCGGCGTTCCGGCCAGGAAGGCGCAACCGGGCAGGAAGACGGCTGCCAGTAATACTGTGGTCCGAAGAGCCGCCAGCGGGCGGTCGCAAAGTTGGCTTAAAGCTTTCATGACGCAGATGATGACGGTAGGCTGACTTCCTTGCAACCGCCAAACCACTGCCAATCGGTCTACAATCCATTGGCTTCTCCCGGAGATTTTTTGATGGAAACGGTTATAGCGCTATGGCTTCTCGGCGCGGTGCTGGTGGCAACCGGCATAGCGGGCATGTTGCTGCCTGCCCTGCCGGGGCCGCCGCTACTGTTCGCCGGCTTTTTTGTCGCCGCGTGGGCCGAGGATTTCGAGTACGTGGGTTACGGCGTCCTGGCCGTGCTTGCGGTGATGAGCGTGCTTGCCTACCTGGTGGACTTTATTGCCGGGGCCCTTGGGGCAAAACACTTCGGCGCATCTTCCAAGGCGGCCATAGGCGCAGCAATCGGCGCACTGGTGGGTATTTTCTTTGGCCTGCCGGGCATCTTGCTGGGGCCCTTCATCGGGGCGGTACTGGGCGAATTGACGGAGCGGGATGATCTGCATGCCGCCGGCCGGGCGGGTATCGGCGCCACAGTGGGTCTCCTGCTGGGCACTGCGGCAAAGATGGCGATTGCGTTTGCCATGCTCGGGCTCTTTTTGTTTGCGCGATTTCTCTAGGCGCCCGAATGCGTCCGGGGCACAGCAGCATTTTTACCGCCACCTTATTTGTACTTTGACGTCGGTCCGGGTAACGGCACCGGAAATGTAACTTTCGGTAGCAGGTAACAGCCGTCAGCCCGGGCATGTGGCGAACGACTCATTGATCAATGTATCGATGATGTCCATACTCCTACCATCGCCGCAGTCTACCAACGGAGTGTGATATTCCAATGAGATACGAAGCACCATCGACTACCAGAGAGGCGGCAGCCCTGCTGGATAATGCAGCTGGCGTTGCCCTCGTGCTGGCAGGAGGTACCGACCTCCTGGTTCGCATGAAGCTTGGCCATATCGAACCGGAAGTACTGGTGGATATAAAGGGCATCCCCGCGATGAAATCCATCAGCCATTCCGCCAAGGGTACACGCATCGGTGCGGCCGTTTCCGGGGCTGAGCTCGGTGAGCACAAAGCCGTTGCCAAAGCCTGGCCCGGGGTGGTTGAGGCAACCAACCTGATTGGCTCTGACCAGATACAAAGCCGCTGCACCATGGTGGGCAATCTCTGTAATGCCTCGCCAGCGGCGGACAGTGTGCCGGCCATGATAGCGGCCGGAGCGAAAGTCGTGGTGGTGAGCCGGAGCCGGCGGCGCACGGTTCCGGTCGAAAAAATCGTCACAGGCCCCGGCCAGACCTCCCTGGCCAAAGGGGAGATAATCGAGGCGGTCATCCTGCCGGCGCGCCCCGCCAGATCGGGGGATGCCTATCTGCGCTTTACCCCGAGAACGGAAATGGACATTGCCGTGGTCAGCGTCGGGGTCAATCTCACTCTGGAGCGAGGGCGCATCAAGGCCGCCCGGGTGGTCCTTGGCGCCGTGGCGCCAACGGCCGTTATCGTACCGGCCGCCGCAAAAGCCATAATCGGAACCAGGTTGGACGACGCAGCCTTGAATAAACTGGCTGACGCCTGTTCCGCTGCCTGTGATCCCATCGATGACAAACGCGGTACCATCGAGTACCGGACAAAAGTGGCCGGCGTACTGGCCAGGCGCGCCGCCAAAATCGCCTTTCAACGTGCAGGAGGTGCCTGATGGCCGCTGTTCTGGTATCAACCACAATCAATGGCGATGCCGTGCAGTTTGCCTGCCCGCCTGAAGAGTCCCTTATGTCTGTCCTGCGCAACCGACTCGGTTTAACCGGTGTAAAGGAGGGGTGCAGCACGGGGGACTGCGGCGCTTGCAGCATAACGCTCGATGGCCGCCTCGTATGCTCCTGCCTGGTTCTGGGCGTGGAAGCAGAGGGACGGGACATCGCCACCATCGAAGGCATGGCGGAAAATGGCAAGCTCCACCCCCTGCAGGAAAACTTCATTGATCATGCGGCCTTGCAGTGCGGAATCTGCACCCCGGGATTTCTGATGGCGGCAAAGGTGTTGCTCGAGCGTAACCCCAACCCGACAGAATCGGAGATACGTTATGCCCTGGCGGGTAATCTGTGCCGGTGCACCGGCTATGACAAAATCGTCCACGCGGTGCAGGCCAGTGCGAAGGACCTGAGGAAACTGGACAAGAAGAAAAGCCGCAGCAAAAAAGCATGACGAGCCAGATTGAGCACATTCCCGACATTGCGCAGAAAGTGATGTAACGAATACCGACAGGAAACAGACATGGGAAACGATCCGAGCTATACCAACCAGAAATTCAAAGTCATCGGCTCTCGCGTGCAGCGGCCGGATGGCGTAGACAAGGTTACTGGCCGCGCCAAATACGGCGCTGACTACAGCGCTCCCGGCCAGCTGGTGGGCCTGTTCCTGCGGTCGCCACACGCCCATGCCCGAATTGTGAAGATTTCTACATCCCGGGCCGAGAAACTCAGCGGTGTGAAGGCGATTATCACCAGTGAGGATCTGCCCGACCTGACCAATGGCGATACCGCCGCCCGGGACATACTGGAAAATTGCATGGCCCGGGGCCGCGCGCTTTACGATGGCCACGCCGTTGCAGCAGTGGCCGCGGTCGATGAAAAGACCGCGAGAAAGGCCTTGAAGCTCATCAAGGTGACCTATGAAGTGCTGCCCCACGTGACGGACGTGGACGAAGCGATGAAGCCGGGTGCGCCGGTCATTCACGACTACATCTATACCGCGGGAGTGGAGCCCAGGCCCACGAAGCCCTCTAATTTGTACAATGTGGCCGAGTTGGGTCACGGCGATGTGGAGGCAGGGTTTGCCGAGGCCGATGTCATTGTCGAGAAAAGCTACAAAACCGAGCAGACCCACCAGGGTTATATCGAACCGCACGCCTGCGTGGCCAGCGTCAATTCTGACGGTACCGGCGAGCTGTGGGTAACAACCCAGGGGCATTTTACTTATCGCAGTGTCTGCGCGAACCTGCTGGGTATGGACATCGCCAAGCTGAAAGTGACCTCGTCAGAGATTGGCGGGGGATTCGGGGGCAAAACCCACGTATGGATAGAACCCATCGCCCTGGCATTGTCACGCAAGGCAAACCGGCCTGTTAAGGCGGTCATGAGCCGGGAGGAAGTCTTCCGGGCGAGCGGTCCTGCCTCATCCACGTCTATCGATATAAAAATCGGCGCGAGGAAAGACGGCACGATTACGGCAGCCTTTGCCGCACTGCGATACCAGGGCGGCGCATTCAGGGGCGCGATCCCCGGGATGCCCTGGGCCATGATCGGGGCGATGACCTCTTTCGCCTGTTATAACCTGGCCAATGTCAAATCTGTGGGCTACGACGTCGTGGTAAACCGGCCCAAAGTGGCCGCCTATCGTGCCCCCTCGGCTCCCATGATCGCCTTTGCCGTCGAAAGCACCGTCGATATGGTGGCGAAAGAGCTGGGCATGGATCCCGTGGATTTTCGCATCAAGAATGCCGCCAGGGAGGGAACACGCGCATGCTATGGGCCCGTTTACGGCCCGATCGGCATCGGAGCCACGCTGGAGGCTGTCAAGAAACACCCCCATATGCGGGCCAGGCTCAAGAAAAACCAGGGTCGGGGCATGGCCTGTGGATTCTGGTTCAACTTTGGCGGGCAAACCTGCACCGATCTCAATATTGCCACCGACGGCTCGGTCACGCTGACAGTGGGTACCATCGACGTCGGCGGCTCCAGGGCCTCGCTGTCACTCATCGCCGCCGAGGAACTGGGTATTCCCTATGAGCAGGTAAAGGCGCATATCGGGGATACCGGGTCGCTGGGTCATAACGACACGACGGAAGGCAGCCGTGGAACATTTTCTTCCGGCATGGCGGCCATATTTGCCGCGCGTCAGGCTATCGAAATCCTGCGTGAACGCGCGGCAATCATGTGGAACATCCCCGTGGAGGATGTTGCCTGGGAAGCCGGTAGCGCCAAAGCCATCGGCAGCAAGCACCGCAAGCTGAAGCCACTGTCACTGGCCGAGATCGCCGCTGCGTCACCCACTACAGGCGGTCCCATCGCAGGGCACAACGAGTCTGTCCCCGACAATGCGGGCGTCTCATTTGCCAGTCACATCTGTGACGTGGAAGTGGATCCGGAGACCGGCGGGACACGCGTGATTCGGTATACGGTCGTCCAGGATGCGGGCAAGGCGATTCATCCCACCTACGTGGAGGGACAGATGCAGGGTGGCGCCGCACAGGGTATTGGCTGGGCACTCAATGAAGAATATATCTACGGGGAGGATGGCCGGCTGCAAAACCCGGGCTTTCTCGATTACCGCATACCGGTCTGCTCCGACCTGCCGTTTATCGATACCCAGATACTGGAGATACCCAACCCGAACCACCCCTATGGGGTGCGCGGGGTTGGCGAAACCTCCATTGTTCCGCCGCTTGCCGCTATAGGCAATGCGATATCCAACGCGGTGGGAGTGCGCATGAACCACGTGCCGATGTCACCACCGCGGATTCTGAAGGCGCTCGAAGAGTCGAATGCCTCCTGACGCCCGGCTTTCGCATGTCGTTGGTCAAGGTAAGCTTCATCTCCTCATTCCGCTCCGCCTTCGGCGGGGCAGAGTCCCTGGAAATAGAGGCAACCACGCTACGCGAACTCATGAGCAAGCTCCTTGAGAGCTACCCCCGGCTGCAGAGCCACCTCGATGAAGGGATTGCCCTGGCGATCAACGATCATATTTATCGTGACAATTGGGATGTCGAAATCAAGGATGGCGCCGAGGTTTATCTGATGCCCCGCATACAGGGCGGATAGGGGTCCCTGGCGCAACCACCAGTTCCATCACCAGATGCAGGCGCTCGAACCTTCGGGTTTGTGCTTGCGGGCATCCTGTCAGAACGGCGAGCCTTCTCCAAGCGGCCCTCCAGCTGAACCGAGGTCGCGGGTTGGCGTGTGACAATGATCATCGTACAACGCGTGCATCGCCTCGCTGTCTTTAAGTTTCCTGATTGCAGACTGCTCCAGCTGACGCACTCTTTCACAGCTCAAGGACATCTGCTGGGCGATCTCAGCCCGCGTCAGGGGCGGTTCCTTGCGCAGCCCCCAGCGCTGTATGACTACTTTCTGCTCGGAGGGGGTAAGCCGGCTTATTTCGCCGAGCAGGCTACTGTTGAGCGAGGCCTGCTCCGCCTCATCGCCCGGGTCGGCAAAGGGTCCGCCAGGAATCGTATCAAGCAGTGTGGTGCCCGGCTCGTCCTCGAATCGAGGCGCTTCGAGTGAAACGTTAAAGCTGCGCAGTTGCAGCAACTCGCGCGTTTTGCCAAGCGTCAGTCCAAGCGCGCCTGCCAATTCGGTATCGAGTGGTGCGACGCCGGAGCGAGCCAGTTGCCTGCCGCGCTCGCCGTGGACTCTCCCCAGCTGTTCCTGAATGTGGCTCGGATAACGAATGGCACCGGCCGAGTCCGCGAGATGACGTTTTACGCCCTGGGTGATCCAATTGAAGGCGTAGGTGCTGAAACGACAGCCGCGCTCGAACTGGAATTTCTCCGCCGCTCGCAACAGGCCAAGGTTGCCCTCCTGTACCAGGTCCAGGAACGCCGCCCCGTTTTTTCGGCTGCGGCCGGCGATGTTATAGACCAGGCGAAGATTGTGCTTGATAAACAAGTCGCGAGCCGCCGTGTAGTCGCGAATCTGTGTCGCCATGGATCTCTCCGTGTCCGGCCTCAGTGCTGCCGCACCAGTATCGTCCGCTGGCGGCCAATGCTGTTCCCAGGCTTTAAGTGCTGCGGCGACCGTGTCGCCAGCCGGTTCCCCACGCGGATTCGACACTGCTTCAGCCATGCCGACCACAAAAGTGGCGGGAAGAGACAGATCCAGCAGGGTATCCAGAATGACCTCATTGGATGACGTCCTTGCAAACTGTTCTGCCAGCCTGGCCATTTTGTGATCGTGGGTGCCTCCGGGCAGATAGTCCACGAGCTCGCGTCTCAGGAGGATACGATGTTCGCGGCAACTGAATTCCTCGATGGCTGGTAACGGCTGGCAGCAACTTGTTGCCCAGCGCATCAGGTAATTCCGAGAACACGGGTCCGCGCAAAGCAGCCCAAGCAAGCTTCGTATAGCCGCCCATTTGCGCTCATCAATCTCCTGCTCCTGTTCACGGCTCAACAGGTCATGGAGACGCGCCTGTGCATACAGACGCTCGAGATCCTGGTCTTCTCTTACAGGGGTTTCTGTAATCATGTTGACTCTCCGCCCGAATGGCTCTGCCTATATACGGAGAAGGCGTTGTGCCGGAGAGGTATTTAGCCGATCTTCGCCTCACCTTGCACGACAGAAACTGTACATGGAACCGGCTGCATTTCAGCAGCCTCGGTTGCGGCTTCCTGTAGTCCGGAGTGTAAGAATGGGCACAACTGCGACAGCCCGAGTCCGATGCATGTGGATCTGCGTACAAAGTTCACAGCGGAATAAGTCCGCTCGAGATATCCACCCTATTGGAAGGAAAAGACTATGAAAATTGCTGGAAAATTAATGGCCGTCACCGCTCTCTGCGCCGTGTTTTTTGGTGCCAGCTCCGGCTATGCCGCTCACCACGAGAGCGGCGAGTCGAAAGCCGAGCCTACCATTGTGGAGATAGCGGTAGGCAATCCGGATTTCTCCACCCTGGTGGCTGCGCTGAAGGCAGCGGACCTGGTCGAGGCGCTGTCTGGTGATGGCCCCTTTACCGTGTTCGCGCCGACCAACGAGGCCTTCGCCCAGTTGCCGGCCGGCACCCTCGATATGCTGCTGCTGCCAGAGAACAAGGCGAAGCTGGCCGGGATCCTGACCTATCATGTTGTCCCCGGGAAGGTGATGGCCGCTGATGTGGTGACATTAACCGAAGCAACGAGCCTGCAAGGCGACACTATAGCCATCAGCGTGGAGGACGGCACGGTAATGGTTGATGATGCCACCGTGGTTGCGACGGATATAGACGCATCCAACGGTGTTATCCATGTCATAGACGCGGTGATCATGCCTTCTCCCTGAGGAGCACTGCTAGCATCAGCGGGTCCCTCACGCCGTATCGTCAAAGCGTGGTCGCCGAGGCAGGAATGAGCGCCTGGTAGGCAAAGAATGGTACTGTGAGGGTCTGCCTGGTCGGAACCGCGAAAACGGACGTGCAAGACAAGACACTCATACTCGTGCTTGGGGACCAGTTGTCCCTTGATAATCCCGCCCTGGCTTCAGGCAAGCCAGGGCGGGATTTCGTCGTTATGGCCGAGGTCCGTGAGGAAGCCGCATATGTGCGGCACAACCGGCACAAGATCGCCCTGATCTTTGCCGCCATGCGCCACTTCCGGGACGAATTGATCGAGCGCGGTTTCGAGGTCATCTACTTTCAGTGGGGTGACGGCCTGGAGTCGTTGGAGATGGCCTTGCGACGAGCACTTGAACGCAGCGGTGCGGTTGCTGTCGAGGTCTGCGAACCCGGCGAGTTCCGTCTCCTGAAGGCGATGCAGACGTGGCATGAACGCCTCGAAGTGCCCGTAACCGTGCTCGCGGACACCCGCTTTCTCGCTTCCAGGGAGGATTTTGCCGACTGGGCCGAGGGCCAGAAGCAGCTGCGCATGGAGTACTTCTATCGCAACATGCGCAAGCGCTACGGAATCCTGCTGGATGGTGACGGCAAGCCTGAGGGCGGGCGCTGGAACTACGACAAGGAGAACCGCAAGGGTTGGCGCGGCTCGGAGCGGATCCCCGAGCGGCCTGTGCTCAGACCGGACAAGATCACAATTCAGGTGGTCGACGAGGTCAACAGCGCATTCCCCGACAATCCCGGCGACCTCAGCCAATTCTATTGTGCGGTGACTGCTCGCCAGGCCCAGGCGCAGTTAGACTGGTTCTGCGCCAACGCCCTCGACCGGTTTGGTACCTGGCAGGACGCGATGGCCGACGAGTCGCCCTGGCTCTTCCACAGCCTGGTATCGATGTATCTCAACATCGGCCTGCTGGAGCCGCTCGCCGTCTGTCGCCAGGTGGAGCAGGCCTGGCGTGACGGCCACTGCAGCCTGGCTGCCGCCGAGGGTTTCGTGCGTCAGGTGCTGGGCTGGCGGGAATACATCAGGGGGATTTACTGGCGTTTCATGCCTGACTACCGCGAACTGAATAGCCTGGAGGCCAATACTCCGCTGCCTGCCTGGTTCTGGAACGCGCAAACCGATCTTCACTGCCTGCAGCGTTCACTGTCCCAGAGCCTGGATCTGGGTTACGGGCATCATATCCAGCGCCTGATGGTGATCGGCAACTTTGCGCTCCTCGCGGGGCTGGACGTCAAAGAGGTTTGCGACTGGTACCTGGCCGTGTATGTGGATGCCTACGAATGGGTGGAATTGCCCAACACGCTGGGTATGGCGCTGCACGCCGATGACGGCCTGATGGCCAGCAAGCCCTACGCCGCGAGCGGCAAATATATCCAGCGCCAGGGCAATTACTGCCAGCAGTGCCGATATGATCCCAGGCAGATGACCGGCGCCGCGGCCTGCCCCTTCAACGCTCTTTACTGGCGCTTCATCAACCGGCACGAGGAGCATTTTTCCAGCAACCCAAGGATGAGCCTGGTGATAGCCAACTGGCGCAAGCGGGCAGCGAAGGACAAGCAGGCCATTCTGGCCTGGGCCGACCAGGTGCTCGCAGAGACCGTGTCGGGTGGAGGGGAGTGCTAATCTTGTATACTCGGGGAGCAGCGGGCCTGATCATAGGATAAATCAGCAGTGAATAATGAAGAAGCAACGACGTTCGATGTCGTCATCATCGGATCCGGCTTTTCCGGGTTGTTGTGCGCGAGCTACCTGATGGAGGCCGGGTTCGACAATATCCGGCTTTTTGAAATGAACCCGTCGGTTGGCGGGGTCTGGAGCAGCAAGGGGGTGGGCGCCTACCCCGGGGCCGCCTGCGACGTGCAGGCATATACCTACCTGCCCTTCCTGGACCGTACCGGTTTCATCCCTTCCAGAAAATATGTCAGCCAGGCCGAAATCTCTGAGTATGCAGAGATGTTGACTGATCATATCGGAGCTCGCAGCAAGATACGTTTTTCCCGCAAAGTGACGGAGCTGCGGTACCTCGAGGCAGCGGGCGTCTGGCAAGTCAGTACGGTTGACGCGGTGAGCGGCGCGCCAGCTGACGTGGTCGTCTGTCACCATGTGGTCAACGCCAACGGGCCGCTGTCCAGTCCGCGCATGCCGGAGATGGAGGGGATGGAGTCATTCCGGGGTGAAAGCTTCCATACCGCACAGTGGGACGAGAGCGCGCAACTGGCCGGTAAGCGGGTGGGCGTGATAGGCACCGGCGCCTCTGCTGCACAGGTTATCACGAGCATTGCTGATGAAGTGGGGACTCTCACAGTCTTTCAACGTACCCCTACCTGGTGCATGCGGCGTGAGGATGAGCCGACTCCCCCGGAAATAGAAGCGAAATTCCGTGCAGGGGGATACGGTGAGGAACTGCGTTACGTCGATTGGCGAGGGGGCACGCAGCCACAGGATGTGCCAATCACCTTCGAAGAGTTGCAGGACGTGGACCAGAATGATGCGATCTGTGCCGAATTGGCTGAGCTGATTCGCAACGATGTCGATGATCCGGAGCTGGCCAAACGACTGACTCCTGACTACCCCTTCTTCTGCAAGCGCGCCCTGTTTATCGACGACTACTACACCACGTTCAACAAACCCAACGTGAAACTGGTGGATGATGAGGGAGGTGTGGTCGGGATCGACGAAACCGGTGTGACCATCGCCCGCGGGGAACATTTTGATCTCGATGTGATCATCTATGCCACGGGTTTCGACAACGGCTTGATACCATACCCCGTTCTGGGTCGGGGCGGTGTCAGTCTGGCGGACAAGTTTGGTGCCAATGAGGCAAATCACTACCAGATGACCCGGCCGCACACACTGTGGGGTATCCATGTCGATGACATGCCCAATTTCTATATGATGGTCGGACCCCAGAGCCTTAACCCGGTCACCAACGTTACTCTGCTGTGCGAGGAACAGGCCAGGCATATAGCGAACCTGCTCAAGGACATGCGAGCGGCCGGCCACACTCATGTCGAGCCGTCAAAAGCCGCGGTGGAGCAATGGGCGGACCTGTGTGAGTCAACGGCGGAAGGGAAGGTGTGGTTGCGATGCAACAATTGGTACCTGAAGACCACCAAGACAGACGCCGCCGCCGGTCGGGAGCGTTCCACAGGCATGTGGATGGAGTCGTACGCCGAGTATCTGCAATACCTTCTGGGTGGCAAGGGCGGTACCAGGGAAGAACTCCTGGAGTTTTACTGACCGTTTTTCCACGCCGGCTCATCCGGATCAAGGCTGACATCCTTGAGGTTTAACAGGTCCAGTACGTTGGTCGGTGCGCCTTTCACGCTCGGCTGCACCAGGTGCTTGCTGTTGTAGGTATACAGCGGAATTATTGCTGCTGCCTGTAATACAATCGCCTCCGCCTCCTGCATCAGCGCGAGACGTTCGGCGGCTTGCGGCGTTTCAGGCACCCGCTTCAGCATGATTTCATCGTATCTTGCATTGGAGAATCCCGTGTCGTTGGTGCCGCTCTCGCTGGTAAACATGTCAAGGAATGTTGCGGGGTTCAGGTCTGAGGCGATCCAGCCCCTGCGCGCCAGTTGGTAATTTTTTTCGCTGGAGGTATCCAGGTACACCTTCCACTCCTGGTTAAGCAGCGAAATGTCTATATTGAGTTCCTCCTTCCACATCTGCTGCAGCGCAATCGCAATTCTTCGGTGATTCTCACTGGTGTTGAACAGGTATTCCAGGCCAGGCCACCCCTGCCCTCGGGGGTATCCCGCTTCCGCAAGGAGAGCCCTGGCCTGGTCCGGGTTGTAATGCTGGATTTCCGGTGAGGTGTAATCCGGTGTTCCTGCGGGCACCAGGGAGAAGCTGGCCAGTTCAGTGCCCTGCAGTACCGTTGCGACCAGTTTTTCACGGTCAATGGCCAGCGCGAGCGCCATTCTTACTCGCCGGTCGTCGACTGGCGAACGGTTGACGTTGAATTGCAGGAAGTAGGATCCCTGCCACGGCGCCTGCCGATAGGGCGAGTCAGTCATGTCGAGGTAGGCGGGTATTTTGTTCAGCGGTACCTGGCTCGTGTAGTGCAACTGGCCGGCGCGGAACATTTTCTCCTCGCCCACCGCGTTTTCAACAGGGTGAAAAACAACGGCGTTCAGCGCAACCTTGTCGGCATTCCAGTAGGTCTGGCTCTTGGTGACGACAAGCCGGCGGTTCAATTGCCATTCGGTCAGTGTGAAGGGTCCGTTGCCGACAAAATTCCCGACCCGTGTCCAGGGTGTAAAACGGTCGGTAAACTTACCATGCGCCTCAACAGTCGCCCGATGCACGGGCAGGGCAGTGTAGGTTCCCAGTGTTCCCAGGAAGTATGGGTCAGGATGCTCCAGCGTAATCTGCAAGGTAAGACGGTCCAGAACGCGGATTCCAAGCTTGTCAGGGTCCGCCAGATCACCTTTCGCATAAGCCTGGGCGCCCGAGATGGGGAACAGCGTATAAGCCAGCTGGTTGCCGAGATCCGGATGCAGGGCGCGCTGCAGTGACCAGGCGAAGTCTTCCGCCGTAACCGGGTCGCCATTGGACCAGCGGGCCCGGGGGTTGAGATAGAAAGTCATGATCTTGCCGTCCCTGGAGACTTCCCAGAGTTCAGCTACCCCGGGCTCCATCTCCAGCGTCTGTGGATTACGGACCACGAGACCTTCATAGAGTGCGCGGGCAATATTGACCTCCGGCATCCCACTCATGACATGGGGGTCGATGGTCTGCGGCTCCGTGCCATTACCGAAGTGCAGTACGCCGTCCCGGTTCCCTGCGGCGACATTGGATTCTCCACGGCCGCAGGCGACAAGGGCGGTGATCATGAATGCCGTTACGATGCACCGGGTACATCTTTGCGCGGATTGAAAGGAAATTGCCATCGAATGCGATTCCCGGTACCGGGTCTATCGCCAATACATGTTTCGGGGACTGAAGTCGGACTGCAACGACCGCAGGAAGAAACCAGGGGAAAAACGGCAATTTACCTGGAGGCTGGCGCTGCGCCTGCCGATTGCAGGCAGTGAGCTCATGCCAGCTCGCGCTCGAACAGTGCCAGCAAGCGACTCCAGGCACGCTCCGCCTGGACTTCGTTGTAAACGACCGAGTCTGGTGGGCACCAACCATGCAGGGTATCTTCGTAGACTTCGATTTCCGCGTTGATGCCTGCGCTGTCGAATGCCTGGCGCAGCAGCACTTTGGCCTCAGGATCTTTCTCGTCATCGTTCGCAGCGATGGCGATCAGGAAACCCGCTTTCATCTGTGGTATCAGCAAATGGGGGCTGTCGTCATCTTTGGTCGCCAGGCCGCCGCCATGGAATGAACCACCCGCACCGATTCGCTCAGGCATGGCCGCGGCAAGGCGCATCGTGTAGGAACCCGTCATACAGTAACCCGTCGTGCCGATTTTTCTGGAGGTGTCGACCGACGGCTGCTTATCGAGAAATGCAACGAACGCGCGACCGTCGGAAACACAGGTTTCCGGTGACAGGGATCGAGCGAGCGGCATCAGGCGCTCGCGTACCTCGGGATTGCTGAAAGATTCACCGTCGGCAATAACCGGTCCTTTCGCCGTGCGATAGTAAGGGTTGACGACCAGTACCGAATAGCCGGAGGTTGCAAGACGGCTACCCATCATTCTGAAAGATGTTCGAATACCCATGATGTCAGGCCAGACAATGACGGCCGCATGCGCACCCTCGACCGGATGTACAAAGTAACAGTCCGCCATCCCGTCGGGCGTTTCGACGACGACGTCCTGCCCCACGACCTCCACCGCATTGGCGACAGCCGGTAACATCATCGCCATGGCGACGCCAGCGCTGCGCATATTGAATTGGCGACGTGTTATTCCTTTCTTCCGAAAGTAATCGGCATTGTCCCTTTCGGACAGTTCATCGCACATAGCATGCTCCCATGGTTAACAGGAATTCGAGTGGCAACATTCCCTGGCAAAAATAGCATAGTACACTAGTGAAAGGTATCGGACGGGGGCGTTCGCTTCAGCAATCGACTAAAGATACTGACAGGTTAGGGCCGGTTTGGTCGTTGCCGGTCAGTTCGTAATGATGCGTCTTTTGTCGATGGTAAAGTTGGGTGATTCAGGGGCCCAGAATCACCTGATTCGGCCAGTGACAGGCTAAAGGGCTCTACTGACAGCCTGGTCGGCCCGTGGCCAATCGGTTAAACGGACAACTGCACTATATTTGAACCACTGCGATGAATTTCCAGCGCTCGGTCCCCCCCAACTCGTTGCCGCCGCAAAGGTTTAGTAGTCTGGGCGATCAGCTCCAGGTGGGACTCAAGCGCTCTCATGCAGTGGGATTACACAGCGGACTTTATCGTGGTTGGCAGCGGTGCCGGGGGAATGTCGGCAGCGGTGGTCGCGTCGATTGAGGGTGGCACCAGCCTCGTTATAGAGAAAACCGGGTTCTTCGGCGGCACCACGGCCATGTCCGGGGGGGTCATCTGGATACCCAACAATGACAGCATGGCAGGGGCGGGCATTCCCGACTCCGAGGAGGACGCCCTGCTCTACCTGAAATCGGTGGTAGGCCCGGCGGTTCCCGAAGAGAAACTCTTGACCTATGTGCGCAGGGCCCCGGAGATGGTTCGCTACCTGGAGCAGCACACGCCGCTGGCATTCGATGCGGCTGCCCGTTACGCCGATTATTACCCTGAGCAGCCCGGTGGCAAATCGGGCGGGCGGTCCATGGAACCCAGGCCTGTCAGTTGGCGCAAGCTGGGTAGGCAGCGGCAGTTCCAGCGCCTGCCAAAATGGGTGTACACCGGCTTTATGCGTTTCCAGATGACGGTGAGAGAGAGCCGCGAAATCATGGACATGACGCGCAAGGGCAAGTTCTACATGGCGCGCAATATCCTCATGTACTACCTCGACATTCCCGGTCGGCTCAAGGGCTGGCCCGGCAATCGATTTACCCTGGGTCGCGCCCTGGTCGCAAGCTGCCGCAAGGCCATGTTGGACCGCGATGTCCCCCTGTGGCTCAACACCGAAGCGAAGGAACTCATCCTGGAGAGCGGCCGCGTTGTCGGCCTGCGAGTCGAGAAGGACGGGCGCCCCCTGAACTTGCGAGCCGATAAAGGGGTGTTATTGGCCTCCGGTGGGATGGGACACAACACGCCCATGCGCCAGCGCCATGGGCAACTGCCCACGGGAGAGGGCTTCAGCAGCGAGAGCCCGCAGAATATGGGGGACGGGATCCGCCTCGGTGAAGAGGTGGGGGCGGCACTGGAATTCATGGGGAGCGCCTGGTGGACGCCCAGTATTCGCCAGCCTGACGGCGAGATACTGGCGCTTATCTCTGGCAAGTCCATGCCCGGCACCATGTTTGTCGACAGCAGCGGCATGCGCTTCTGCAACGAGGCGGCTCCCTATGAAGATGTCACCAAAGCCCAGTGGCAAAACCACCGCGACGGAACCCCCAGCGTTCCTTGCCATATGGTTTTTGATGCGCGGGTGCGCCGGGAGTATGTGGTAGGCACCATTCCCCCTGGCAAGGTGCAGCCGGACGCGCGTTTACCACCGGAATATTTTGACAGCGGATTCCTCAAGAAAGCCGATACCCTGGAAGAGTTGGCGGCGATGGCCGGCATCGATTCGGCCGGCCTGCAGCGCAGTGTTGCCAGGCAGAATGAATTTTCCCGAACCGGTAAGGATCTGGATTTTGGCCGGGGTGACAGTGCTAACGACCGCTACTACAGCGATCCGTCGATCAAACCCAACCCCAACCTGGCCCCCATCCTGGAGGCGCCCTTCTATGCCATCGAGATTTTCCCCGGCGACCTGGGTACCAAGGGAGGCCTGAAATTCGATTGCCACGCCAGGGTCCTGAATGAGAGTGGGGAAGTGATCGAGGGGCTCTACGTGACGGGCAATTGCGCAGGCTCAGTGATGGGTGACAGCTACCCTGGCGCCGGCTCGACCATCGGACCGGCAATGACGTTTGGCTATGTGGCAGCAAGGCATGCCATGAGTCAATGAGACAGCAGCCGCGCTCCGGGCGATCGCGGCTCGAGGAGGATCGAACAATGCAGGCTGAAAAAACCCGTTACGCCTTCGAGAGCCCCGGTGTCTTTGCCCGCGGTTGGCATATAGTGTGTTTTTCGCAGGAGCTGAAGCCCGGCGATATCAAGGCCCTGGAATATTTTAACCACGAATTCGTACTGTTTCGCACTGAAACTGGCCGCGCCGCGATACTTGATGCCTACTGCCCGCACCTGGGTGCGCATCTTGCGGGTACTGGCAGCAGGGTGGTGGGTGACTCTATCCGTTGCCCCTTTCACGGCTGGCAATTCAATAGCGATGGACGCTGCACCGGTATTCCCTATGCGAAAAAGATTCCCGACAAAGCCCACTCCGCACTGAAGCCATGGCCCGTGACTGAAAAGAACGGCTTCATCGCGATATGGTATGACCGCGAGGGTGGCGACCCCAACTGGGAGCTGCCGGACATCCCGGAGTGGAACCAGCCCGCCTGGGGAGACTGGCGATTTAATCGCAAGCGCATCAGGGCTCACGGCCGCGAGATTATCGAGAACATAGTCGATGTCGGACATTTCCCGTCAGTCCACGGTGGTCGACCGCTGCAGTTCGATAATGTTTTCACCCGGTTTACGGTGAGCCAGGAGTCACGTATCAAGCCGGATCTGGATCTGGCGATCATCCAGCCGTCCGATATCGACTTCAACCTGCAGGCAATGCGCGCGGAGCGAGGTATAGAAGATGGCGACGGATGGGGGGTGGCCACCTATCACGGCCCCAGCGTGATGTACTTTTACACTACCTACAAAGGTCCTTCGCTGTCCTACAAAAGCTGGTGGGTCAATTACCATGTTCCCATCAACGACCAGGAGCTGGAACTGACTTCGGGTATTATTGTCACCGGCCTCAACGATGAAGCCGCTGCCCGAAGAATTTGAGGCGAGCTATCCCACTATGGCCATGGCGGCTTTTGGATCCGATGTGGAAGTGTGGAAAACGAAGAAATACCTGCCTGAACCGCTGCTTTGCGACGGTGATGGCCCGATCAACAAGTTGCGCAAGTGGTATAACCGCTTTTACCTGCCCCGGGCCGAGGAGGCGTGGAACGAACCTGCCACAGTCATCAGCAGCGTGCGTGATTAACGCGCACCAGAGTGCCGGCAAGTTTACCCGACCCGAGCCGCTGCCGCAGTCATAGGTCAGGTCGGCGACATTGTGATGGCGCCTGAATCGGACCAGAGCGCTAGGTCCAGTTTTTATACTTCAGCCTGAGTTTGCCCTGGAAGCCCTTTTGCGAGGATATGGGGATGTACCAGCCATCTTCGTCTTCCTCGACGTCGCGCCCACGATTTTCACTCCAGTTATCATCCGCCATGACGTATCTTACATTCCACGAGCCACTATTGATCGTCGCCCTGATCGTTATTGTGTTCCTGAACAGGTTTTCACCCTCTACCCGTTCATCGAAAAACAACACGCCATCGATCACATAATCGGTACTGGAAACAATGACCTCGACACTGAAGACGATGGTCCTTCCCGTGGTTATTTTTCGGGTATCGAGGAATACCGAGAAAAGGTAGGGCGAGCGTGGCTCATCCAGCCCATCTACATTTTCGACACGCATCATCTGGTCAAATTTTCTGAAGATCGCTGAATACGTTTCTTTTTTTCTTTCTGTCAGTTTAAAAGTGAGGGCTCCTCTGGGTACGACGGTTGATTCAAAAAAGTACGATGCCTTTATGTCTTTTCCTGAGTCCAGCGCTTTTTGTACGGATGGGGGCAACGGCAGCTTCTCTACCTCCAGGACCCCGTCGACCCGCACGTCGCCAAAAAGAAATCGGGTGAGATTCTGGTAGCCTTCTTCCGAGTTGACGATGCCGTACGGGCCACTATGGGAGCGGTATACAAACGCACGAGGAGCGCCCTGGACTGCGGCATTTTCAATCCTGACCAGCCCGTCGCTCATTTCCCCCACCAACTTGCCTGAAAGTCCTTTGGCGACATCGTAGTCCCTGCTGTTTGTGCCAACCAGGCAGAAGAATCGATTGGGATCAAACTTCTTGTTAAGGGTATCAACCCGTTTTGGCTGGCCCTTGAGCCCGAGGTACTTCGCCATTTCCTTTCGGTTGAAGTTATCCATGTCCCATACGTCCAAAAAGCCGGGCACGTTCACCCCGGCTACTTCTATGCCGTTGTGCGGTGTCGCATAGGTGAAGACCTTATCCACCATGGCCTTGGCTTTCTTGTCTCCTATCTGGTCGTTCTGCAAAAAGCACCTGCAGACCAGGCCCCCCATTGAATGCGCCACCAGATACACCTTGAAGTCTTTCATCAATTGAGGATCGTTCGCACATACCTGGTCTCTTACGGTCATGATCAGATCGCTCAGCCCTGTAGCGGCCTCCGGGATAGAGGAAACGTTGCCGCTACCAAGATCTGCGTCCGCCTGTTCATAGTAGCGATAGATAATCACGCTCCTGGCCGATATTTCGCCGGTTATTTCCGTCCCATAGGAATAAACATCGCAGTATCCATAGTCTTTCATCAGGCGAATCAGGGCAGACTCGAAAATGTGGCGCCGGACCTTGCCGGACCAGTCCTGTCGAATCTTCGTCGCACCAAGGTTGAACCCCATATAGGGCGTGGCCACTGTCGCTTCGATTTCCGACCTGGTCATTGCATAGCCACGCACATAGATTATCGGATGGTATGGATGGGTGATCCTGGCCATATCGTCTCTCCTTTAGCAGACTGTTGGTGGAAAAAGAAAGCGCCCGAAGGATACGAGTTAGTCCAGGAAAGAAAGTCTCCTATTGCTAAGACAACTTCAGGCGATGCACCGATTCGACTACTGAGTCTAGCTAAAATCCAAACCCTGTCCACGGGACCGCAAGGCCAACTGGCCTTACTGCCAGTTTCTGTCCATGACTACCTGCAAGTTTGCTTACTTGAGCATGTGTGCGTGGCGCCTGTTGGCCCGAGAAGGCTAATTTGTTATCGTCACGCCGTTCACCATGCACTCCATCCCGGTGACCGCAGCCATCACTGGCTCGGGTAAATACGGCCTGCGCCTGCATCGACGCTTTCCGGGAGTGACAGAGCAAGTTATCGCATCCTGCAAAAGGCAGTATTACGATCAGGCGTAAACGAGTCAGCCGGGAAGACAGCTCTACCGGCAAAATCCGCGAGTAAATGTATGACAGGGCGCAACAGGATTCCCTACTGGGTAAAGCTCCTCTACCTCGCGTGGCTGGTAGTTTTTTTGCCGAGTTACTGGATCTACCATGGCCCACAGAACCTGCTGTGGCTTTGCGACGCCGCAAACATCATCCTGCTGTTTGCACTGTGGCGTGAAAGCGCGTTGCTGATGTCATCCCAGGCCTGTGGAGTGGTACTCGTCCAACTGGTTTGGACGCTTGATCTGTTGTTCCGCCTGCTGTTCGGCTTTCATCTGGTAGGTGGCACCGAGTACATGTTTGATAGCTCACTGGCCCTGTGGCTGCGTTTCATGTCGCTGTTTCATGTATTTGTGCCGCTGCTGTTGCTTTGGGGGCTGTCCCGCCTGGGCTATGACCGGCGGGGCTGGAAGCTGGAGACACTGTTTGCCTGGCTGCTGTTACCGCTGACTTTCCTGTTTGCGGACCCGGCACTGAATATCAACTGGCTCTGGCAGCCCTTCGGTCTGCCCCAGACCTTGCTGCCACCAGCCCTGTTTCTGCTCCTGATGATGCTGCTTTATCCCCTGGTGCTCTTCTATCCGAGCCATCGCGTACTCCAGGCAGTGTTTCGTCCACGGTAGTCACTCAATGCGACGAAGGCAATCGCCGCACCTGCAGGTAAAGCCCCCAGGCATTCCCCGCGATGATCAGCCCGGCGCCCACCAGTAGCCACACGGTGACACTCTCTCCATACAGCCACCAGGCCACCACCATAATCAGCGGCAAGCGCAGGTAATCCATCGGCATAACCACCGAGGCATCGGCATAGGACAGTGCCCGGGTTAAGCTGTAGTGAGCCATCAGTGCCGTGACTGCCGCAATCGCGAGCCACATTGCGCTGTCCGATGGTGGCAGCTTGAAGTCACTGGTCAAGAGCAGAAACCCAAGCGATAGCAGGCCCTGCATAGCGGTCATATAGAACAATACCAGCAGGAAAGCATGGCCCTGACCGCTCAGCATTTGGGTTAGCTTGCGGGTCACGATCACGGTAACGCCGAAACCAAAAGCGCCCACCAGCATCACCAGGCTGGCGGGATTGATCACCGCGGCGCCCGGTCTCAGGATGACCAGTACCCCGGCAAAGCCCAGCAGCAGGGAAATCCAGCGCCCTCGATTGAGCGCCTCCCCCATAAAGAGCGCCGCCATCAGGGCAGCCCACAACGGCGTGGTGAACTCCAGTGCGAACACCTCCGCCAGCGGCAGGGCGGCGATGGCGATCAGCCATGCGCATTGGCCACCAAAGTGGGTAACATTGCGCAGGGCGTGCCAGCCGATCAGCTGCAGCTGTAATCCCTGCCGATTAAGGGTGCCAGCCCGGGCCAGGAAGGCGGTGACAATAACGCAGCCCAGCAGGCTCCGCCAGAACAGTATCTCCAGTGTGGTTATTGCGGCGGTGAGCTCCCTGCTGGCGACGGCCAGCAGGGAAAAGCAGCTCAGGGCCACCAGCATCCAGGCGATTGCCAGACCGGGTGAGCTGTTGCGGGAGGCAGACATCGCGCGGCTTCGATTTGGAGATTAGGGAGCGCCATTATAGGGCCTTCCGCCTGCATTTCTATCCGCCACATGTCCCGGTGGATACGTGCGGTCTCGCAATTTCAGGATGATGAGGCTGGCATTTCCAGCGACAACGGCTATCATCTTCACTTCCGGGGTGGGCCGGGTAATAAAATTAACGAGAGAAAAACACCGTGGCGGACTGGATTTATGATCTACCGATTAAGACGCTCGCTATCTGGGTAGCTATTATATTTGTCGGTTATTGCTGGTTGGGTGGCACGCTGTTACGGCCCATTCTGCGCCCCTTTGTACGCTCACGCGAAAGTGGCAATGAAATCGTTGGCTATGTGTTGTCGTCATTCGGCGTCTTCTACGGTCTGTTGCTTGGCCTTATAGCGGTTGCAGCCTACCAGAATTTCACTCGGGTTGAGTCCAATATCGTGCAGGAAGTCTCCTCGCTGGAAACCCTTTATGAGGGCGTCTCCACCTTTCCTGAACCGCATGGGCAGAACCTGAGCTGGTTGCTCCGTGATTATTGCCGATGGGTGATAAAGTACGGCTGGCCGGAGTACAAGAATGGCAAGATTCCTGAGCAGGGGGCAACAAAACTCAAGGCTTTCCAGGAACGAATGCTGGCATTCGAGCCCGGGTCAAAAACCGAGGAACTCATCTTTGCCCAGACGCTCCACCAGTTCAATGTGTTCCTGGACAAGCAGCGGGTGCGCGAGCAATCGGTGACGACGGGCATTCCCCCCATTATGTGGTTTGTCGTTATAGTCGGTGCGATTCTCAATATTGCACTATTTTGGCTGTTCGACATACGCTACGTCACCATGCTCTTCCTTGGCGGCGTGCTGTCATTTTTTCTCGGCGTAATGATACTGTTGATCGCGGTGATGGATAATCCTTTCCGGGGTGCAGTCAGCATATCGCCCGAACCGTTCGAACAATTGTATTGGCAAAGAATGCGGGACTGACAGCCGATGGCCAGCTTTGAAGTACATGAAGTCGAGGGAGTGCACTATGTCGATATTACGATCAACGATGAAACCGTGCGGGCCGAAGCAGGGGCGTTGTCGTATCTGACCGGCGATATCAAGGTCCACTCCAGGCTGATCCCTTCGATTCCATCGGCTATCAAGTCGGTACTGGCGCTGCAGGCGATATACAGGCCAACCTATACCGGTACGGGTGTCGTGACCCTGCTGTCGTCCCTGGGTGGCTTTCATGTCATGGATCTTCACGATGAAAACTGGATTCTGGAGCGTGGAACCTACTGGGCATCAGAGGGCAGCGTCGATGTCAGTTTTCATCGGGTGGATTTCTGGACAGCTTATCGGGCGCGCGAACCATTTATCTATTTACAGACCAGGGTCAAGGGCAGCGGCAAAGTAGCGGTTCGCACGCGCGGGCCTATTGAGGAACTCACGCTGGTGGAGGGCCAGAAAGTAGCGGTTGATGGCAAGAGCGTGATCGGCTGGAGTTCGGATGTGCGGTTCAGGATTCGCAGGTCGACCGACAACTTTTTCGGCAAATTCACCTCGGGGCAGGGGCGTTTACGCGTATTTTTCGGCCCGGGACGGGTTCTCCTCAATCCCGCACCACACTGGCGCTATCGCCTGTTTGCGGACGGTGAGGATGACAAGCCTTTTATTCCCTGGCAGGAATAGATGGGACCTCAAATCCGACTTCAAAAAATGGACCGAGCGACTGGGATATAAACAGCAGAATGATAAACGACAAGCATAAAGTTACCCGCCGGGAACTGTTGAATCGTGGTGCAGCGGCTATCGGGTTAACTGCCATGGCGCCGCTTGCCCCGCTCATGCTGACTGGCTGCGACAGCCGTGCACCTGAGCCGAGCACGGTAAAGGTGGGAATCCTTCACTCGCAGACAGGGACTATGGCGATCAGCGAAATCTCTCTCGTCGATATGGAGATGATGGCCATCGAGGAGATCAATGCAGCAGGTGGTGTGCTCGGACGAATGATTCAGCCTGTGATCGAGGATGCGCGCTCGCGCTCCGCTGACATATTTCCCAAGAAAGCCGCCAAGCTTCTGGTAGAAGACAAGGTAGCCGCGGTTTTCGGTTGCTGGACGTCTGCGAGCAGGATAGCGGTGTTGCCGGTGTTTGAAGAGCACAACGGGCTGCTTTTCTATCCGCTACAGTACGAGGGCAACGAGTGTTCGCGCAATGTGGTCTATACCGGCCTGGCACCCAATCAACAGATTATCCCGGCAATCGACTGGTTGGTCAGCGGGGAAGGGGGCGGGAGAAGACGCTTCTTCCTGCTCGGCTCCGACTATGTCTATCCCAGAACAGCAAACTACATTGTCGGGAAATATGTCGAACAACATGGCGCAGAGATTGTCGGCGAACTCTACACCCCGCTGGGTGGGCGGGATTACAAGGCTGTAGTAGACGAAATAGTGGCTGTAAATCCGGACGTCATTTTCAGTACCCTGAACGGCGACACCAACGTCCACTTTTACCGTGAGCTGGCCAACCGAGGAATTACTCCCCAGCAGCTGCCGGTCTTTGCCACGAGTCTGGGCGAGGACGAATTGCGTGGGATCCTGCCGGCGGACGTGGAGGGCCACCTGGCCGGGTGGAGTTACTTCCAGACTGTCGATACGCCCGCCAACAACTCATTTGTTGAACGGTTTCAAGCTGAACACGGCGAGGACAGGGTGGTCAGCGACCCGATGGAAGCGGCGTATGCCCAGGTGTACCTGTGGAAACTGGCGGTGGAGAAGGCCGGCAGCTTCGAGGTAGACCGCGTGCTGGAAGCATTCAACAGCGGGATAGAATTCGATGCGCCGGGTGGCAAAATAATGGTGGATCCCAAAACCCGCCATACTTACAAGCCGTTTCTGATCGGCAGGATCCGGAAGGATCGGCAGTTCGACATTGTTTATGAAACGCCTACGTGGATAAAACCGGATCCCTATCCGGCATTAGCCTTTCCCGGTTGGCAATGTGACTGGACCGACGGCGGTGTAACCGCCGGCGAGGAAGTGCAGATAAGGTCTGTTTAGCTGTAGTAGTTCAGATTTGAGCAGCCACTAATTTCGACATCCAGATGTTCCGCAATCCAGCGGATCACCTCCGGTGTCAGCGGTGACATGCAGGCCACGCGGTCTCCCGGAGGAACACCGTGGTCCCGCAACATCCGTAGGAGGCGATCGGACTGGCCGCACCGGGGATAGTTAGCCTATGCCACTGCGGTCGCCTCGAGTTCAATCATGATGTCGGGATGAAACAGCGCCGCAACACCGAGCAATGTACTCACGGGTTGGCAGCCATCGCCTGCCATTATAGAGATCAGGTCTCCAGCGGCAGCCATGAATCCCGGTGCGTCGGTAGTATAGATATTGAGCCTCACGATTTCTCCGGGGCTCATATCGGCTTCGGTGAGAGCGTCCTTGAGATTAGACCAGGCAAGCTTGAATTGGGCGCTGAGATCGCCGGCATGAAGCGGAGCGCCTTTCGCGTCACAGGAAGTCTGGCCCGACAGGTAGAGCACGCGTTGTGCTCCCGTAACTTCGATGCCGTGGTTGATGTTGAAGCCTAGCAGCCAATCAGTTGGATTTACAGCGCGTCGTTCCATGAGATACTCCTCGGAGATAGATCACTATCGGGATATGCACAGGTGGATTATCACAATCATAGACTACTTATATTGAGAGAGTTGGTTACTTGTATCATTGGGGTAAAGCCTCGGGTAAACGCGGCGATTCGAGGCCGGTCATGCTCCTCTCACCATGTGCGAGATCGATATCAAAACTTGAGTAAAAACGGCAGCGCCAACAGCGCCGCGCCGACCGCGACCATGGCGAGTGTGCCCGATACGAAATAGGGGTAGATCATGAGGGCAATCCCGGCAAGCAATGCCGACTTGTGGTCCTGGCGCCGGCCGTAGGTAAAGTAGCCGATGCCGACCGCGCCGAACAGCAGGGCCCACACGATGTTTGCCGTATCAACCAAATCAAAACCTCCGCCGGTGTTTCAAGGAATCTTCATCATCTGCCCAAAGGCCAGTCCGGGTTACCGCGGGCCTGAACCGCCAGTTAAAGTTACCGTAATTCCTGAAATGCACCAATGATCAGATACAAAACTACAGTCTTAATGCCAGCCAGGTAGACATGGCGGATTGACTGGCTGGGTCCGTCATGTCGGTCCGGTACGAATCCATCTTTCTTTAGTGTATAAAGTTCGGATCCAGCTTTGCTCTACATTGTGTGGCGGAGGGCCTTACCGTAAAGTTGGCTCAACAGCGCCAGGGTTACCTATAAGGATGAAAATAACGATGGCTGATCATCAAAGGGGAGTGTCGGATGAGTGGTTTGAGCAGTGGCCCCAAACCGGGGCCTACGTTGCGTCCGACGGCCATGCGAATCGTATACCGCTGCGCCTGACCAGCACCAATGTCATCGTTTATGGGAGGGCGAAACTTGCCGAAGTGCTCAAAGACTTTGAACACGAGGACCATCGTCCGGTCACCGTGGGTGGCGATGTTCCAGTGCAACTGTGGTGCAATAACTTTACAGATACTGATTGCGGGCCCGCGGATAGGGTAAACCCGTATATAGAGACCTGGTACTCGTTTCCGGTTACCCCGAAGGCAGAGCCATTGGATCTACCTTACGAGAGTCCTTTTTCTCTCAACGTCCAGGCACCGGAGGCCCTGGTCTGGTGTCATCGGGTATTGTGCGGCCCCGCCAGTGATGGTTACGCGCTGGGAGCGATCGCCGCCATTGCCGGCGGTCGCGAAGTGTGGGGCTTTCCCAAGCACCCGGGCCTGGCTGATCTCAGTTTCGAGTACCCTGATAGCGAGACTGTTGTTTTTCGAGGATCGCACCAGGGTCACAGGGTTCTTTCGTTGAGCGTGAAGCGTCCCGAATGTGTGGAAGGCCATGTCACGCTGGCCCTGGACGAACGGACGGGACCCGACACCTGCATTACACCCAGGCAAAACCCGCTGAAAGCGACCTTCGTTGCCAAACAAACGCGGTACGGCCAGGCCTTCGCCGCTACCATGCAGATCTCACCCTGGGATGAGACGACTGATTCGCTGACGATCTACAGCGAGGAAGAGTATTTCGGTGCGTTGTTAAACAGCTGGGAGTTCAAACCCGCCCTCAAGATGCACTGCTCCGACCTGCGGATAGTGGCGTTCAAGCCAGCGGGCTGGATCGAATGATTATCCTGGACGAACTTGTTTTACAGAACCTTGCCCTCTCGCCCTATGGGCGCCCAGGCGAGCAGCGAGGCGTCGTCGGCGAAGGTGCTTTTTACCAGCTCGATACCGGTTGATTCAGCGACCTGTTTGTACTGCATCCACGACATTACGGCGGCTATGGGCGTGCCAGGCCCTTCATCAAACTGTATCGGGCCGTATAGATTGGCCGTATAGACGAGATCCTCTTCGCCTACTCGCTGGGTAGCCTCATGCCGCGCGCCGGCCGGTTCATAGAACCATACTCCTGGACCGTAACCTTCCGGCGGTCCGGCGCGGTAGCCGATCCGCCCACTGAGCACCATGAAGTCGGCAGCGGCCAGGTGATAGTGCGGACCGGCAACACCGTTGTGACGCACAATCACGGAAGTAATCCCGGTTTCCTCGCTAACGCGCAGTACCTTCAGGCCCACGTCCGGGACGTTGGGGTCGACGACCCAGGGCACGGCCCGGGTGTCAATGAAATGCGGGTGCACGGACCGTCCCGGGTCAGCGGCTACACCCTCGGCAGCCACTACCAGTGCCTTGCCATTACCGCCGTTGATGGCCAGGGGCTCAGCCGGCCCCCGATAGGCCGGCGGGCGCTCCTGCATGCACTCGGCCAGGGTGTTGGGCACCAGTGTGATACCCCGTTCGCGGGCGGCGGCCGTGATGTCCAGGCTTGTAAGCACACCGGCGACACCCTTGCCGTCGCTCTCGAGAAACGCCACTGGCCCGTAGAAGTTGGCCAGGAACTCGGTGTCCTCGACCGCCACCAGGCGCTCGATCCTGGCGTTGGCAGGCACATAACCCCAGGTGCCGGGCCCAAGGCTGCCGGCCAGGGGCCCCTCGGGATAGGTCATCGCGCCCGATAGCACGATCAGGTCCATCGCGCCGAGGTAGACCAGGCCGGTGAGCTCGCTACCTTGCTCGAGCCTTACCACGACAGTGAACATGCCCGTTTCCATGCTGGCACGCAGGGGCTTGATCGCCATGCCGGGTGCCAGTGGCAAATCGATCCACGGGAGCGTGTTGGTATCGATTCCGCCCTCTATGCCGGTAGGTCTGAATTCGGGGTTATAGCCTGAGTTCATAGCTTGTTTCTCCTGTTCAACTGCGTGGCAGCTGCATCAATACACTGTGGATAACGCCACCATCGACCGTGATGTTTTCGCCGCTGATGTATTGCGCTTTGTCAGAGGCAAGAAAGAGAGCGCACTCAGCCACATCATCTGCACTCCCGAGTCGCTTTAACGGCACTGCGTTTGAGCGCAGGTCGCGCACACCCTGGTTTTCAAAAAAAGGCGCCTGCATACCCGCATCGATAAAGCCGGGAGCGATTGTATTGACCCGAATATTATAGGCACCCCACTCCATCGACATTTGCTTCGATAAAGCAATAACGCCGGCTTTTGCGGTTGCATAGGCGCCACACTGGGTCGACGGATTGATACCGTTGATTGACGACATATTGATGATGCAGCCGCCACCGGCACTCTTCATGCGACGAGCGGCGATTTGGGCCACCAGGAACACACTGGTCAAATTCACATCCATGACGCGCCGAAAATCTTCGAGACTGTGGTCAAGCAACGGGCCGGTACGCAGAATGCCGGCGTTATTGATCAGTACATCCGGGGTCTCGCCAAAGGTTTCGAAGGCATTTTCGACCGACGGCAGATCGCTGACATCGGCTTCCAGTGCGACCCCGCCAATACTTTCGGCGACCACCTGTGCCCGCTCGAGGACCAGATCCAACACCCCGACCTTGTAACCTGCCCGTGCGGCGTGCTCCGCGATGCACTTGCCAAGCCCGCTGGCGGCTCCGGTAACGATCATCGTAGGCATAATTCCCCCTGAATTTCTGGTTCCATGAGCCAGCCGATGGCTCCCGGTGTCACTTCAGCGAACCAAAGACCGCTATTTTCTTCTGCTCTGCACAAAATCGTAATTCAGGATCCTGTCCCCGTAGTGGCTGACCCGCCAGCCGGGGGGATCACTTCTTACCGGTGTTATCGGATCTGTCGGTTGCGCGACGCCACCGATATAAACCTGTTTGATGCGCTCCAATTCACCCAGAATGGTCACATCAGCGCTCGGGTCCCCGTCCACAACGATAATGTCTGCCAGGCGACCTGCTTCTATCGCACCCGTTTCGCCCTCGAGCCTCAACGCGACGGCATTGTCGCTGGTTGCCGCCTTGATAGCCTGGAGGGAGGTCAGGCCTATATCTTTTACGAAAACCTCCAGTTCCCGGTAGTGCCACTCGCCGTAGGGGGTGATGGAAAATCCGCTCTCGGTGCCGCACAGCAACGGAATTCCGGCATCGAAGGCACGCTTGAGCATTACCGCACTATCGGAAATTTCGCGTTTGAACAGTTCCTGCAGGGATGGTGAGGCCCCGACTTCCTCGCCGTAATCAGCAAGGTTTGCCTGGAAGGCAAAGGTGGGCACTATCGGTACACCGGCCTTCACGATTGCCTCGAGCGCTTCCTCGTCCATATAGGTAGCGTGCAATATCAGGTCAAAACCAGCCCTCGCCGCGTCGCGAATACTACTCGCCCCGCGGCAGTGGCCGGTAACGGGAATCCCGAGTTCGTGCGCGGTGTCACTGACCAGTTTGAGTTCGTCGTAGCTCCACACCTGCAGCTCGCCCTGGCAGCGCATCCGCGGGGCCAGCCCGGTCACGTGGACCTTGATCCAGTCAACGCCATTTTTGACCTGCCGCCTTACTTCGGCGACGATTTCATCCCGACTGGCGACGATTTTTCCATACCCGCGACGGCCCTCATCGGGAAGGAGGCGCCCGGCCGTACCCCCCACCGAGGTAAGCAGGGCGTTACCGCCGACGGACATGCGGGGACCGTGAATGATGCCGGCTTCGATCGCGTCCCGTAAGTCGATACCGATTTCGCCCAGTGAATCCGGGTCCATAAACCCGGTCACACCGGCGCGCAGTAACTTTTGCACGTTGCGTGCTGCAATGATCGCAGCAAGGCCCTCGCGACGGTGAAAGAACAACTCATCGTTGGAGCTCGGCTCATCGAAGCTGATATGGCAATGTGAGTCGATCAGCCCGGGCATAATTGTCATACCGCCGACATCCACACGACGGACCGACTCCGGCAAATCGATCGCTTCTGCGGCGGTCCATACTCGACTGATGCGTCCCGCTTCCACGAGCACGCTGCCATTAAACGGTTCATTGCCAAGACCATCGATTATGCGCCCATTGCCGAGCAGGAAGTCGGTTTTGGAATCAGTCATTGTCAGGGCTCCCCCGATAGCGGTTCATGATGCGGCCCGCAGTAAACGTCGGGCGTTGTCTGCCATCTGCCTGGTTCCGGCATCATCTGTATCCACCTTCAGCGGCTGGTCCCAGCCGGAAAAGTTGGTGCCGAGCACAATGTGCTCCGGCCCGACGTGGCGTTCCAGCAGGCCCAGTACAGCGTCATCGTGGACGTGATTGTCGAGCCAGAATCGCGCGAGTAATTCCTCGAACGCGCCGTCCTGTCGCAACTCACCCGGACTCCAGGGCCTGCGCCGGACAGCGTCTGCCAGGCGTTCGGCCAGCAGTGCTATGGCGCCGCCGCCGTGACTCACACAGACATCGAGCCTCGGGTGGCGTGACATTACCCCACCCAGAATCAGCGTCGCGATGGCCAGCGCCTCCTGCGAGGCGAATCCCAGCATAATTTCCAGCTCGAATCGCTGCAGCCGTTTATCGCCCATCGGGCCATCGATCCCGGAGGGGGCCGGGTGGATAAACAGCGGTACATCCAGCTCACACACCGATGCGTAGAATTCGTCCAGTTGCTCACTGTCCAATGCCAGCGGCAGTTCCGCCCCGATGCAGGCGCCCCGCATTCCCAGTTCCCTGACCGCCCGTACAAGTTCCTCGCGCGCCGCCTCGGGGCTTTGCATCGGCAGGCTTGCCAGGGCGGCTAACCGGTTCGGGTGCTGCGACACGAGCGCGGCGAGCTCGTCATTGTGGCGCCGACAGTAGGCAACCGCCTGCCCGGGCTCGATATGGTGAAAATAGGTGAGCGGATTGGGGGAAAGCACCTGGAATTCGATGCCAGCCGCCTGCATATTTTCAAGACGCACATCGACGTCCATAAACGCACTGCCGGTATAGCGCACACCATCCAGACGATAGTTGCCGACGCGAAACCACGGCTGATCCGGACCGTCGGAGCCGATCTCGGGCCCGTAGCTGCCGGCTGTGCCCATGGTGCCGGCCAGAACGGCATGTGCATGGACATCGATAGAGCGCGCAGACTGTATGCTCATCCTGACTACATCGCCGCGCTGACGGCGCCTCCGTCTATCGGCAGCGTGGTACCAGTGACGTAGGAGGCGTTTTGCGAGGCGAGAAACGCGACCACATCGGCAAATTCACCGACCTCACCGATGCGCTTGCTCGGTATTGCCGCAAGCAGGGTTCGTTCAATCTCTTCCGGCTCCATTCCCGTTGATCGGGCGCGCGCCTTCAGCAACTGATCTACACGCCCCGTGCGTGTCCAGCCCGGACATACGTTGTTGACGGTAACGCCGTCGCATGCCACTTCGTTGCTGAGAGTTTTCGCCCAGCCCACAACACTCATGCGGATGCTGTTGGACAGCATCATCTCCACCATCGGCTGCTTTACGGAGTAGGAGGTTATATTGATGATGCGTCCCCATCCCCGGGCGCGCATGTCGGCGAGCACCAGGCGGGTCAAGCGTACGGCCGACATCAGGGTGAGGTCGAACGCCCGCTGCCACTGACTGTCTTCTATATCTTCGAAAAACCCCGGCGGCGGTCCCCCGGCATTATTGACCAGAATGTCGATACTCAACTGCCTTTGCCTGAGTTGTTCGCCGAGCTGCTCGATATCTTCGGCGCTGCCGAGATCGGTGACAAATCCCTCGCACCGTATATCGGGACTGGCGAGCTGCATTTCCTTGAGGGCGGCGCTGATACGGTCCTCGTTACGCGCACAGATGACAACGTGGCATCCTTCCGCGGCCAGCCGCAGTGCAACGGCTTTGCCGAGACCATCGCTGGCGGCAGCTACCAGCGCGGTTCTGCCCTTTATGCCGAGATCCATCCCCGGTTACCCGACATGCTCGGCAATGATAGCCCGTAAGCCCCCGGGCGAGAGCACCTCGATCCAGTAACCGTCAGGGTCGCGAATAAAGGCCAGCCCCTTCATCGAACCATCATCCGGCCTTTTGACGAAGGGGACACCCAGCGCTTCAAACCGCTTACAGGTCGCGTGCACATCCGGCACGGTGATACCTATGTGCCCAAACCCGCGGGGGTCCTCGTTGCCATTGTGATAGCCGGGGAAGCTTTCGTCGCTCTCGCTGCCCCAGTTATGTGTCAATTCCAGCAGTGCACTCTGGCGGAAGACCCACTCAACGCGCTCGCCCCGGTCCTCGGGTCGCTCTCCCTCGAGATCGTCCCCGAAACCGAGGAAATACAGTGAGAATTCCATCTTTTCGAAATCGAACTTTTCCAGCAGCTCCATGCCCAGGACATCGCAGTAGAACGCAAGCGACCGTTCAGGATCCCTGACTCGCAGCATGGTCTGGTTAAGGCGTGTGGAGGCATGTTTTTTTGTCATTGCATTCAAACCCTTGCATCGATTGATGAGCATCAAGTCCGGCTGTTCAGGTCAAGCGGCGACACCTGAAGGCGTACGATCCGCCGCTGTTGATTAGCCGGTCAGTGCCCCGATTTATTTATAGGTCTTCTCGAAGTCCTTCCAGCTTTGTGCGGATTCCGGGAAGTCCGCTGCGCGTTTTTCCTGGCCGACGTAAAGCCGCTCTTCCCGATTGAGCGTGTCGATGTACTGTTCCATCGGCACGTAGTAAAAAAAGTGTATTTCACGTTCGCTGAAATACCACACGCCAGACTCCCGTCTGTACTTGTCCTTGTACTTCATTGCCGCGATGCTGACCACCCCGTTTGGGGTGGTCTCCGCGTGACTGTAGACAACGCCGGTCGCGCTGTTCTCATCATCACCGAAGTTTACGATCAGATCATGCGTCCAGTGATACCCGGGTCCGCGGGTCTTCAGCACCTCTATAAACATCGAAGCAATCGCTTCCCTTCCGCTGGACTCCAGGAAGCTGCTGGGAGACTTGAAGACCGCATCCCGGGTAAAGAGATTCTGTAACCTCGGGATATCGTGCTCATCACAGGCGATGGCGTAATTTGTCACCAGTTCCCGAATGGCGGCTCTCGACTCCAGCCGATCTACCCTCGATTCCAATTCCTCGATTGACGTCATCAGTTGATCCTTGGTTTAAATATCGATTCAGGCATCTTGCATGAAGCGCGCAATCCATTGATGGAAGTGCTGCAAGCCGGGTTCGTTCCGGCCGATAAAAAAATGCGTGTTCGCTCCGGCCCGAAGCGCCTTCTGAATGCTTCCGGCGATTACGTAATCTTCGTCTCTTACCGCCTGCAGCGTCATGGCGCTGAACTGCCGCGCGGCAGACTCCTCCTCCTCTGTCTCCGGCCTGGTGGCGCACAGCAGGGTTTGTCGCGTAACGGTTGAGTCGGGAGATTCGCCTGGAAATACCTGGCTCACCAGGCAGTGACCACCAATAATTCCCGAGATAGACAAGTTGGGAAACACCGAATGAATGATGCGGATGTACTGGCTGCCATCCCAATCATCGCTCTCTACCTTGTCTAACTCCGCAAGGTTTTTTCGCCCGAACGTCAGACGCTGGTGAGGTCCATAGGTGTCGTGCACCAGCAGATTGCCGATCGTGTGTTTGCCTACGGTACCGCCATGTACGGTATCGTGATGATAGACCTCCAGGTAACCATCGAAGGTCGCCTTCCAACCGGGGCTGGCCAGAGTGCGCTGCTCGTATACATACCAGTTGCCAAGGTCCAGTGAATCCAGTTTCCCGGCAAAGTCGCCGAGCCAGTCATCGATATCGAAAGTCGCACCCGGTTTCAGGGCCACCCAGATAACGCCGGACTTTTCGGCACAGGTCAGTTCCGTGAGACCCAGTGCCCTTTGATCCACTTCCCCGAACGTCTCCGCTGCATTGACCCTTGTTAATTCTCCATCAGCGGCGTAGACCCAGGAGTGGTAAGGGCAAACGAAGCGGGACTTTTTACCCGCGCCCTCAGGGCATATGGTCGCACCACGGTGCCGACATACGTTAAGGAAGGCCCTGACCTTGCCCTCCTGATCGCGGGTCAACAACACGGGGGTCTTGCAAACCTCTCGCGCCAGATAGCTGCCGGGCTCGGGCAGCTCTATGGAAAGTGCAAGGCCGAGGGGCAATTGCCTGAAGATTCTGTCGAATTCACGCCTGAAGCGTGCCTCATCCAGATAGGCCTCGACGGGAAGTTGCATCGTTGATGGTGCCTGGTCAGTGGTTCTGTTCCTGAAGTGATGATACGCCCGCTCTGCCAAACCGCGCATTTCATCCGCCAGCCCTGATCCTTTGGCGGTATCTTTTTGTTCTGCTGAGACTGACGACGTCATGAAATTTCGCTCCCTGCGCTGGACCGTGACGGCCTGCCCTTACCTTCAGCTGTTCGCTCCAGCAGAGAAAATGCAGGAATGTTTGCGATTACCGCGTCACCTTGTTCCAGGGTGTGCCGGCGCATCAGCTGGTAGGCAGCTTCCGCGTCCTTTGATTTAATCGCCGCAAGAATCGTGTCGTGATCATCCTGGTTGCGCTGCAATCCGCCTTCCAACGCCACCTGAAAACGACGGTATGGGATCAGTCTGGCCGCGAGTTCTGAGGTTATCTTGATCAATGTACTGTTCTTGCTCCCTTCCAGGATGTGGGCATGAAACGCTCGGCCCAGTGCGGAATAATCGTCGATCTCCCCCAGCAGCAGTTTCTCCGCCGCGGCGGTGTGGATCCTGGATAACTCGAAACATTCTGCCCGGTTCATTCGTTCAGTCGCGAATCGCGCTGACAACCCCTCCAGTTCAGCCAGGGTTTCGAATAACCCGAAAAAATCATCGACATTGATTTCAGCGACAATCGCTCTTTTTCGGGCCTCTTTTTTTAACAGGCCTGCCTGTACCAGCAGGAAAATCGCCTCGCGAACCGGCGTCCGGGATACTCCAAACTGTTTTGATGTCTCGGTTTCATCGATAACACTGCCCGGGGACACCCGCCCCGACAAAATATCGGTCTCCAGGCCGATGCGCACGATTTCAGCCTGGGTCAGATTGCCGTGTTCTCTATTATTCCCGCCGTCTGGTACCACTGTGCTCATCGAATCCCGCCCGCGAATGCTGCGCCTCTCGCGCTTACCATCTGTTGTATACAAGAAAACATATATTGTATACAATAGACCATCGGCTGCGGAACCCCGCATGCAGCTTGATAGGACGATGAAAGTCGGGGCAGGCCTGGAACGATGCGTTGTTCCTTGATTACGGCGAGGTTCGATCGCTGTTGTCCCGTGGCCCTATATTAATAACAAAAGATGTGTAAGCCATTGAATAAAATAGAGAAAATCGCTAACTGCAGTATCGCCCTGGCATGCCTTGCCCAGCTGCCCCTGCCAGCATTGGCCCAGTCCGATGAATCCGCAAGCTCGCAGGCGTTAAGCGAGGTCCCCGTACTCGAGGAAGTTCTCGTCACCGCGACCCGACGGGTCGAGAGCCTGCAGGACGTGCCCATGTCGGTGTCCGCATTCTCCGAGCAGTTTCTGCAGGACAGCGGCTTGACGGAGTTGAACGAGCTGGATCAGTACACCCCCAACCTGAGAATCACCACCGCGACAGACTCCAGGTCTACATCGATCAGGATCCGCGGTATCGGCTCAGTGGGCAGTAATTCGGGCGTCGACCCCAGCGTGGGACTTTTTATCGACGGGGTGTACCAGGGGCGTTCGGGGATGAGTATCGCCGACCTGGTCGACGTCCGGCAGGTGGAGGTACTGCGCGGCCCGCAGGGTACACTTTACGGCAAGAACACCTCCGCCGGCGCGATCAGTATCCTGACCAACCCGCCGGTCGCAAACTTCGAGTCCATGGGCGAGGTGACTTATGACAGCAACGAGCAACTCGAACTGCGCGGCATGGTCAACGTTCCCCTGGGCGACTCCGGTCATGCATTGCGGCTGAGCGGATTCGGCGTAGATGGTGACCACCGCTTTGAAAACGACTACACCGGGAAGGGCGTAAACGACGCCAATAAGTGGGGAGGGCGGGCAAGGCTGCTGCTCGACCTGGAGGGAAACAACCGCGCAAACGACTACGGAGAATTCCTGATTTCCCTGGACTACACCAAGGAAGATACCGACTGCTGTGCCTTTGCGGTCATGGATTACAACGGTCTGTCCACCCTGAACTCTCCCTCGACCAATACCCCCTCCGCCGAATTGCAGGCAGCGCTGGGACTCAATGCCGCCGGCAAGCCCATCCTGGCATACACGGCGTTTGAGGACTCAAGCGGTATGAAACCACCGAAAGCCGATCCGTTCGGCAACAATTACTGGTTCGACAGCGACGTGAGTAACAATGTCGAGATCGGGGGCGTGACGGCGGAGTGGAACCGGCAATTGGCAGCAGGTGGCGCACTCACTTTCATCAACGCCTGGCGCCACTACGAGTCCAAAAGCGCTTTTGACGGCGATTTCACGGCCTACAATGCGGTGGAATCGACCACGGACGTGGAGCTGGACCAGTACTCCTCCGAGCTGCGCTTTACCTCGCCCGGGGGTGAAACCTTCGACTACCTGGCCGGCCTGTACGCCTACTACTCGAAATTCGATTCGGAGGGGACTTTTTCGGAGCGGCCGGACCTGGTCAACAATGTTCGGATCATCGGCGACATCACCCTGGGCGCATTTTTCCCGGACGGTTCGGTCAACACCGATATCAACGACTACAGGACCACCAGCCTGGCGGCCTTCGGGCAGCTCGTGTGGAACTACACCGAGCAGCTCAGCGCCACGCTGGGAATGCGCTACACCTACGAAGAAAAACAGCGCGAGGGCTCACAGATCACCGATCCGACTACTGCACTGGACCTGCCGCCAATCGCCGGCCCGGATGTTTTTTATGATTCGACCCGCAGTGATTCGGATCTGTCCCCGTCCCTGAACGTCCGCTATTTTTTCGATCCCGACATAATGACCTACGGGCTGATCAGCCGTGGGTTCAAGTCCGGTGGATTCAACCAGCGACGTGAGGTCGTGGGCTCCGACGGTGAGTTCGATGAGGAAACCGCGACCAATTACGAATTGGGCTGGAAGACCAGCTGGGGCGAAAGGCGCCTGCAGTTCAATGGCACGCTTTTCTACGTCGACTACGAGGACTTTCAGTCACAGACTTTTGACGGCTCCTCGGTGCGCGTAACCAACGCCGGCAACCTGGAGAGCTATGGCGCCGAACTCGAGCTGTTGTTTGCCCCGGCGGCGGACCTGGTAGTCGGAACGGCCGTCGGCTATAACAAGGCGGAGTACGGCTCCTTCGACAACGGCCAGTGCACGGTGGAACAGTCATTCTATGAATACTATATTGTACAGGGCGCCCAGACTGGTTCGCCCGGGACATCCAGCAACTGCACCCAGGACCTGAAGGGTAAGCCGCTGGCCAATGCGCCCGAGTGGAATGTGAGTACCTATATGCAGTACGACAAGGACCTCGGCACGGACCTGATGGGGCTGCTGCGGCTGGAATACAGCTACATCGACGACTACTTTCTTGAAGAGGACCTGGATCCACACCTCAAGAACGACGCGGTGAACATAGTCAACCTGCGCCTGGGGTTGGCCAGCCAGGACCGGCGTTGGGAAGTGACCCTATGGGGCCGCAACATGCTGGACGAGGAGTACTACGTGTTTGGCCTGGATATTCCCACCATCGGAGGTTACGCCGGGGTGGTAGGGCCAGAAGCCAGCTACGGTATAACTCTGCGCCTGACGAACTAGGAGCTTACAGATGACCGATAGCGGCATTATTGCCAGCGACCGGCCCGGCGGTCGAGCTGCCCGGGCGGGATCACACGGCCTCTACTACCACTGGGGACCCCAGGCCTGGATCGACATGTGGATGTCCAACGCCATGCTCGTGAAAAAAGCCATGCCTATCATCAGTCATACCTTTGTCCCCATCCTCAGGCTGTCAGGCGACCCGGCGCAGGTGGATCGGGACTACGCGGAAATTAAATCCCGACGGGAACAGATCAGGTTGTTGGACTCACCCCGGGAGAAGTGGCGCAAGCGCTATGGAAATTTCGTGCGCGAGATGGAGTGGGCCCTGCTGGAGCTGCGCAGGTATTACAGCCCTCAACAGTTCGACGAGATCGTGATCGGCACCGCGGTGTCCCTGTCACAGGAGAACTCGCCGGAATTTCTCAAGATGATGAACAGTATGCCGGAAAAGAACAGGAAGAGCCGCCCGCGCGTCAACCGGGACGGCAGCAAGAAACCGGGGCGCTGGACCCGGCTTCTGTTCGAAACATTCAACCCGGCCCATTGGCTCACCGGTCCCGCCTCGGTCACCGAGTTTGATCCCGCCAATGGCCTGACCGTGATCGACATACCCGAGTGCGGCTGGCATACCTGCGCTGCGGCGAACACGCTGCCAAACCCGCAGGCCCTGCCCGAAGAGGGTTGCCTCGCGATCTGCAAGGGAGCATTTGAGGCCATGTTCAACGGCGAAAACGGCGGTCTGAAAATGGAGTTCGACCCGCATCTGCCCGAGACATCCTGCACCGTTCGAATGAGCTGGAAGACCGACTGATGCCCGGACCCGGATCCAGCTTGTCTGACACCAGCCCCTCGCGGACCGGGAGACGCCTGCTCAAGCGCTTCATGTACTCACAGCTTGCGATTCGCGATGCGTTCATGATCCTGTTCGGCAGGGAACACCCCAACCTGCGCTTCACGGTATTGGCAGATCCGCCCTCCGTCTACTTTAATTTCCCGGTAAGACACGACATGGAGCGCGAGTTCACCGATTACGTCAATCTCGCCGATGGTTTCGCGCCGATACCGATCAGGTGCCTGGCTGACGATGAACCGACCCTGATGCTGACACTGAATATCTACGAGGTAAGCGGCCTTGTTCACGGCCCGCGAGCGGAGTGGTCGACCTATGTCGCCGACGGTGACGGCAAGCCGCGCTACATGGTTCTCGAGGCCCGGGCAGCCGCGGGCTCGATGGACCCGGTCAACCTGTTTACCAAAGCTGACCGGGTGGAACACGAGTTGTCCGCGGGCGTGCTGGTTTCAACAGTGGCCTCCGAGGAAGGCAAGTTGTTCGAGTCGAGCGTACATCTCGATGAGGCGCATCCGCTGGTTGGCCCGGCCAGCGAGTGGATAGAGGCAAATGACTATATTTACTGGCGCAACGGCATATGTGATCGTACGTATTATGATGCCAGCCTGTTCAACGCCAGGGTTCACAGCGTTCCGCCCGAGGACGTCACCATCGGTGACAATACCCACTGGGCGCGGTTTATCGAGCCCCGGCCCAGGCATGTCCTGCGGTTCGATGGGGCGCTGGAGTTCATGATTTCTCCCTGGTTCAATGTCTAGCGGATTTACACATTTCAAGCGCGTGCCGGTTCAACCGGAAGCGAGATAAGGAAGAGCAATAGATGTCACTTGCTGCACAAAAGTCAGTCACAGAAAGCCCGGCCGAGGCCATCGACTTCCACAGTGGTTTTTGCGGGCTGGAGCAGGAGTACTCCGGCTGGGTGGACGATGTCAGGGGGCGTATCCCGGCTGATTTCAGCGGGACTTTCTTCAGGAATGGCCCCGGCACCATGGAAATGGGGGGGCGCCGCTACGGCCACTGGTTCGACGGGCCCGGTATGATCAGTGCGGTTACCTTTACCGGCGGCAGGGCACACTTCAAGAACCGCTACATCAGGACCACGAAGTACGTCGAGGAGAAGAAGAACAACAAGATTCTGTTTCGCGGCTTCGGTACCCAGCTGGACGGCGGCTTCAAGGCAAATTTCCTGCGGCCTCTTTCCAATCCCGCAAATACCAGCATCAACTGGCACGGGGACAAGCTCTGCGCTTTCTATGAGGCCAGCCAGCCCTATCGGCTGGACCCGGCCACCCTGGAAACCATGGGTGTTGAGCTTTACGACGGCGCCCTTAATTCCATGAAAAACATGAGCGCACATGGCAAGATCAATTGCCGGACGGGCCATCACATCAATTTCGGTGTCAACGTGGCGGGGCTGGGTATAGGTGGCCTGAAGTTCGGTCTGGACCTGTATGACATCGACCCCCAGGGCAGGGTCGCATCCACCTGGCGGATACCCCTGGATAAATTTCCCTTTGTCCACGACTTCGGTGTCACCGAAAACTACGCGGTGTTCCTGCTCAGCTCGATCACCATGGGCGTCAGCGGGCCGATCCTGGGCACCGCGGCCGTGAGCGACGTTACTGAATACCGTATGAACATGCCGGTCAAGGGCATCATCGTCGACCTGCGTGACAGGAAGGTGGTCAGGACTTTCGAGTTGCCCCCCGCGCTCATCGTTCACTTCGGCAATTCTTACGAGCAGGGTGATGAAATCGTCACGGATTTCATTCGCTCTACCGATCCCGGGAACTTTGCCGCAATCAAGGACGTTTTCACCCTCGAGCGGATCGTTGGCGCCCCGCTGTGCCGATACCGAATCAACGTCAAGACCGGGGAGATGCGGCACGAGGAGTATTTTCACGCCCCTCCCGGGGAATTCCCCAGCTGGGATATGCAGAAGACCTGCTACCGAAGCCGGTACACCTATTACGTTGCACCCGTGGACAACGGCACTCCCTATTTCTATAACTCGGTTGTCAAGCTCGATACCGAGTCGGGTGCTTTCAAGGTGGGCGATTACGGTCGCGACCGCTACACGTCGGAGGCGCTTTTCGTCCCCCGCGACGGCGCGAAATCGGAGGATGACGGTTACCTGCTGTCGTTCGTCTATGACGCTGCGACACAACTTACCGAAGTCGTCATACTGGATGCGCGGGAACCCGAGACAGAGATTGCAGCGGTGAAATTGTCCCACCATGTACCGTTTGGCTTTCACGGGCACTTTACCGACCAGGTATTCATCTAGCCGGGCTTGCAGTAAAGGCGCGGTGGCGCACAGCGTGGGGATGATCCCCGAAGGAGACGTGTCATGTCGACTGGACCCGAAAAAACCTCCAGTCCTTTCCTGGAGGGTCTGCTGGAGCCCGTCCGGGATGAGCGCAACGATGAGGAACTTGCTGTCGAAGGCGAGTTGCCAGCGGGTCTCAACGGCATCTTCACGCGCAATGGACCCAACCCGCAATTCACGCCCATCGGGGCCTACCACCCCTTCGATGGGGACGGAATGGTGCATGCTCTTTATTTTGACGACGGCAAAGTAGGCTATCGCAACCGCTGGATCGAGTCCGCCGGACTAATGGCGGAGCGAAAGCGGGGCAAGGCATGTTATGGCAGCATCTCCGACTTCCTTGCGACACCACAGGACGTGGTGGAGGAGGCCGGCATGATGAAGAACAATGCCAATACCCACTTTGTGAGGCATGCCGGTCGTTACCTTGCCCTCATGGAAGCAGGGAAGCCGACCGAAATGACACGCGATCTCGCTACCATCGGAGAGTTCGACTTCGGCGGCAGGCTCGAGGGGCCGATGACCGCACATCCGAAAATCGATCCCGAAACGGGCGAAATGATCTTTTTCGGCTACAGCCCGATCCCGCCTTACCTGCAGTACTACGTCGCCGACAAGCGAGGCGAGATCGTTCACCATGCGGTAATCGATATACCCACCCCGGTGCTGATGCACGACTTCGCCGTCACCAGGAACTACACGATTTTCCTGGATTCACCGGTGGTGTTCGACGTGGCTGCCATGTTCAGGGGCGAGCCCGGCATCCGGTGGGAGCCGGAGTTGGGCACCCGCCTGGGTGTGCTGCCCAGGCGCGGCAGTGCCCGGCAGGTCCGCTGGTTTGAAATCGACAGCTGTAGCGTCGTTCACTTCTTCAACGCGTGGGACCACGATCGGGTCATTGAAATCTATGCCCCCATTTTCAACAGCATGCCCGGTGGGCTGCGGTTCCATGACCCGGAACAGACGGAGAAGCCCTATCCCCACCACTGGTCAATTGACCTGGAGGCCGGCACCGTAAAAAGCGAGCGGATAGACGATTGCCCGGGTGAGTTTCCCCGCATCAACGATGAACTCGCCTGCCGGCAGACCCGCTATCTCTACAATACGCTGGCCAGGGACTGGGCCTTTGAGTTCAATTTCAATGGGGTTATCAAGTACGATCTCGAGTCCGGGAGTTCCGCGCAGTTCGTGCATGGCCCTGGCCAGACTTCCGGCGAACATGTGTTTGCGCCCGACCCCGACGGGAGCGCCGAGGACGATGGCTGGCTGCTGTCTGTCGTCAGCGACCAGGCCACCCGGACATCGGTGCTTGCGGTGCTGGATGCGCGCGACGTGGCGGCGGGACCTGTGGCGCGGGTCAAACTGCCGCGCCGGGTGCCCATCGGATTCCACGCGAACTGGCTTCCCGAGGTTTGAACGGACCCTGTTTAATCGAGCTTGGACGCCCACATGGCGAGCCTGTGCTTCATGGACAGCTGCGAAAGCTGGTCCTGCGGCAGGGGCTGAATGACCTTGTCATGTACCAGTAAACGGTAGATGTATTCGATTTTTTCGGTAGCGGAATCAGTGGGTTCAAATTCGACCACACCTCTTTCTTCGCCGTACTTCATGCCCGCGGCAATCGCTTTTTTGACCAGTTCCTTTTCGTTTTTCAGTTTCTTCATGCCGGTAACCTCCTTCCAGCGAGCCCTCGAGATTAACAACTTCCGGGACTGGATCATAGAAATGCCGTCTCGAACGCCTGTATTTCCAGGTTTGGGTATGCAAAAACTGATGGCCTGACCTTGCTGGAATCAGTTGCCGCAAGGATATAACTCGTCGATACCGTGGTTTACTTCCTGGATCTGTCCGGGCCACGCTCTATACAAGAAACAATACCACCGGGACTATTTCCGGCGCCTGCGGAACGAAGACCCAGTACATTTTGCAGAAGGCGGGAAGTCGGGCCTTACACGAGCGGGGAGGATTAACTGCTATTCATCGATAAGGGAGGCGATTTCCGCGAGACACGCTTGCCACCCCGACAGTAATTTCTTTATATCGTCCCCGCCCGTAACCGGAGACACCAGCATCATATTGTGAAACGGAGTGATCATGACGCCGCGATTCAGCAGAAACAGGTGCGTATATAAAATCAGGTCCCAGTCGAGGATTGATAATGATTGTGCTCCGTCCCGCGGCGAGTGGGGCAAAAATTGCAATTCAACCCGCGCCCCGCATCGCGTGACACTCCACGGAATGCTGTGGCTGGCGATGATACCCTCCAGGCCTTCGGCAATATATTCTGCGCCCGCATTCATCCTGGCATGCGCCTCTTCCGTGGCTACCTGCTCCAGTGTCGCGCGCATCACATGCATTACGAAGGCACTGGCACTCAGTGTGCCGCCAATCCCCAGCTCACCAAAAGCGGTGACCGCGGTGCCCAGGGCACCCAGTTTTTCTTCAAAAGCACTCTTGAAGCTGGCGGTAAAACCATAGGCGGCACATGGAATGCCTCCCGCAATGGCTTTGCCCAACACCAGAATATCCGGTTCCAGTCCATGGCTTGCACTATAGCCCCGGTAACTGGTGGAAAGGGTGTGGGTTTCATCGATCAGCAAGTACACTGCGAACCGGTCACACAACTGGCGAAGTTTTTTATGATAGGTCGGTGTTGGCATTACCATACCGCAATTGGTCATCACCGGTTCGATCATCACACAGGCAACATCACCAAAGCTGAGCTCCCTTTCCAGCGCAGCTTCGTCATTAAACTCAACAACCCGGGCTATGTCCTCGGCCGCGACGCCCGGGTTATTATCAAACAGTGAGCGCTTGACGACCTTGCCATTATCCAGCGATACAAGACTTTCATCCAGGGTGCCGTGGTAGCACTGATTAACCACCAGCACCTTGGGTCGACCTGTCATGGCTCTGCATAGACGCAGCACATTGCGATTGGCGTCGGTGGCAGTCATCGCTATCTGCCAGTAAGGCAAATCAAATCGGCGCTGCAGAAGTTGGGCCACGGCGATGCTATCCTCTGTAGCGAGCATAGTAGTAATGCCCCGGGTCGCCTGTTCAATAATGGCCTTGGCAATGGGTGCGGGCGAGTGGCCATACATCGAACCGGTGTCGCCAAAGCAAAAATCACTGTAGTGGTTATTATCGATATCCCACAGCGAGGCACCACTGGCCCGGTGCTGAAAAATCGGATGTGGGGTGCCCCATTCGGCCATCCACGGCATCGGCACGCCACGGTGCAACACCGTCTGCGCCTGACGGAATTGCTCGGCGGAGTGCGGGGTGCGCTGGGTGAATAGCGCAATTTCGCGCTGTATCAGTTTCTGCAGCTGCTCATTGGATAGCAATCGATAGGGAAAGCGCATAAAAAACTCTGGCACCTGGGCTTTAATTCCTCGACTCTGACAGGGTCATCAGGTATTGGCAACGTCACTCGCCTGTCGCTGGGAAATAGTAACTCAGGCCGATGTGGGCGGGGTCGATCAGGGCGAGTGGGTCGAAAATCATCGACTGGATCAATGATTTTTCGCCTGTAACTGCTAGATTTACACTTTCGCGAGGGCCAATCAGGCGATAGAAATATGCAGCAGCTGGGCGCACTGGATAACCTGATGATCGAGGGGGAGCTTCCCAATATCCCCATGCATATGTCTGCTGTAATGCTGTACGACACAGCGGGCAAACGCGGGGCGAACCGCCTGTTCAAAGCCCTGGGGGCGGACTTCGAAGATTCTGTCTATCGGCACTTCCCGATACTATGTTGCAAGCTCGACGAATTGCCATTGCAGCTGGACAAGGGCTATTGGGTGGAAGATACCCACTTCGACTCGTCGTACCATATTACCCGGGAGGCACTGCCCAGGCCGCAAAACTGGCAGGCGCTTTACCGGATGATTGGCGAGTTTCATGCCCGGCCCCTGGACCGGGCGAAACCGCTGTGGCAGGTCATGGTCGTCGATGGCCTGGACAGGCTCGAGGGTATTCCCCGGGGCTGCACGGCGGTATTTTTCAAGATTCACCACGCCGTCATGGACGGCAAGAGCGCGCTGCGCCTGGTCAGCAGCATGCACAGCACTTCCCCCGAACCCGGTTCGCCCACACTGGCCGAATCCATGCCGGTGGAAAGACCGCTCGACAAGGATTTCCGTGCCCCGACCTGGTGGGCAAAATACGGCCGGGCCTGGTGGCACAGTATCGAGCGGCCGGTGGATCTCGCCGGCACACTCCTGAAATTACTTCCGGAATTGTTGCGGGGTGATGACGCCGCGCCGAAGGGCGAATCGCAGGCCGTGCCACAGCTGCGTTTCAACCACCCCATAGCCGCAGACAGGGTCATAGGCCACATGCGCATGGAAATGAAACAGCTCAAACGGCTGGAAAGGAAGCACCACTGCACGATTAACGATATAGCCCTGTGCGTCATTGCCGGCGCGCTTCGCCATTACCTGCTGAACCACAACGAACTACCACAAGAGAACCTGCAAACCCTGATGCCCATCGATATTCGCCGTGAGGGCAAGGATGGCCACATGGGCAACCAGGTGAGCGTTGCAAAAATTTCCCTGCACACCACCATTGATGACCCGGAAGCGCGTTTGCAGGCCATCAGTAAACTGTCTTCCCATCACAAGTCACGCACCAGACAAGGCGATCCCCACGCCCTTTTGAAACTCGTGGACGATATACACCCGGCTATCGTGCTCTGGCTGGGGCAGTTGCTGGTTTCCTCGGGGCTTATCGACAAACTGCCCCAGATGGTCAATACCGTCGTGACGAACGTGCCCGGCATGCGCCACGAGGCATATCTGGCCGGCGCGAAACTGGTTGATTACCTGGGCTTTGGCCCCCTTGCTCCCAACATGGGGCTGTTCCATACAGTCTCCAGTACCGCAGACCATGTCAATATCAGCTTCCTGACCACAGGAGAGTTCATGGGTGACGGCAGCGCCTACCGCGCGGCGCTGATGGAAAGCTATGCAGAGGTATCCCTGCTCTAGCCCTATCGTTACCTGAGAGGGTATTGGCAAACCAATACTTCGCCAGGCACAGGTTGGAATCGTAGGTTTTAGCGCTTGCTAAATCGTCTGTGCAAAATCAACGGAAACGAATGCCGAGAGCAGGGTCATGCAGGATAGTACATCCTTTATGAACGGGCTCAAGCGTTCAACAACCCGTTGCCATGCTGGTAGCGAGGACTGGGATCATTCATTGCGGGTGAGCATACTTCCTCATTGGTGACACGGCGACTTCTCATGGCTTGTTAGCGGCGGCAATCCTGCTGACATTGTCCTCATGGGTTTGCTGATCTATACGGTAAAAAGCCAGGGCTGCCACACCCGCCAGGTTGAGCACCAGCAGCGATGGCGCAAACAGCAGCCCCAGTCGAGTGATAATGGCCGGGTCTACCGCAGCCGCCTGGGCCTGGGTCGGGAGCTCAATGAGGGCGAGGATGCCACTGGCGAGCATCACACCCAGGCCCGTTACCAGTTTGCGGGTGAAGGTCGATGCGGCAAAGAACACTCCCTCTGAACGCCGGCCGGTATCCAGTTCCGCCTCCTCCACCAGGTCGGCAAGCATGGAGCCGCCCAGTACCTGGGTCGTGATGATCAGCGTAACCTCGAAAATATTCCACAGTAGCAAGGTATGGAACAACAATTCAGTACCATTTTCGGGAAACAGTCCAAGTATGCGCAGGAATATCGGCAGGGGCAGGCAGGTGAATGCGATTGTGCCAAATACCAGCACGGCCCTGCGCTTACCCATGCGGCGCGATACCCACGGTGTCAGCACAAAGGCAAACAGCGCCGATATAAACGCCGAGGCGCTGAGTAATCCCGCCTGGTTGGTGCTGAGCTCCCAGAAAAAATTGTTCATATAGTGAAACATCGACGCGGTGACGCCGCTGGCAGTGCCAAACATGATGGTGGCGCCAAACAGGGCAAAGAAGGAACGTCGCGCCAGGGTCTCGACCAGCTCACTGCGCGCCCTCGCCAGGCTGAAAGCCTGCCGTTGCGGTGGCGGCTGCAACAGAGGTATGTGACGGTGGGTTCCGAGCGCGCAAACCATGATCGAGGCAAAGATCAGCACCGCCCCCAGCAGTCCCATTTTGCCGTAACCGGCCACGTCGAAATAACCGCTGCCCGGGCTGCCGTCGGCGGCGGATAGCAGTACGGTCAGGGTCACCACCGACAGGGTCAGCCCTCCCCACCAGCCCACCGCTACCCGAAAACTCAGGAAGTTGGTGCGCTGGTGATAATCCTGGGTGAGTTCCGCCACGAGTGCGCTGGAGGGAACCTCGTAGAAAGTGATCGCCAGGCGCAGCATGATTGCCATGCCGAGCATATAGGGAAACAGTTCAGCCCCCTGTAACTGCTGCGGCGGGTTGAACAGTAAGTAGAAACAGACCGCCACCGGCAGCGCAGATGCATACATCAGTGGGTGGCGGCGCCCCCAGCGCGAGTGCAGGTTATCAGACAGGTAGCCAACGAAAGGGTCGCTGAGCGCATCAAACAGCAGGGATATAAAGATGGCCAGGCCGGCGAGGGTTGCCGGTACGCCCAGCACCTGGCTGTAAAACAGCAGCAGGAAGTAGGCGAAGCCGGAGTCCTTCACCCCGTAGGCTATCGCGCCCAGGCCATAGGTTATCTTGGTACCCAGGGTTTCAGTTGGGCGAGTATCTGGCACTGGCGCAGCATCCTTACTTTTTGGGTTTACGTTATAAGGGATATGCCCCGGCCACAACCTGCTTTGCCAAATATCCCTGCGGTGGCTACTGCCAAGTCTCTGGCCGCAGTCTACTGGTTAAAAACCGGTTTACGCTTCTCCAGGAAGGCCATCATACCTTCCTTCGCATCCGGGGAGCCAAGGGTTGCGGTCACCGCTCGGCGCTCGGCTTGCAGCAATTCCTCGAGGCTGCATTCCCTGGAGCTGCCAATCACTTCCATCATGCTGCGCACGGCGAGCGCGGGCTGGGCGGCCAGCTCGTGGGCAAGCTCGATTGCCCGGTCCTTGAGTTCCGCCAGTGGCCAGACCTCGTGGACCAGGCCGATCCGCAGGGCTTCGGGTCCGGATATCTTCCTGGCCCGCAGAATCATATCCAGCGCCTGGTCGCGACCTATGCATTTGCTGAGGCGGGCGCTGCCACCCCAGGCGGGCACTGTGCCGAGGTCCATTTCCGGCAGGCCAATCTGCGCGCCCTCGGCAGCTGCGAGGCGAAAATGGCACCCCAGGGGCAGTTCCAGTCCGCCGCCCAGGCAAAAGCCGAACAGCGTTGCGATCCATGGTTTGCGCATACCCTCAATAGCGCCGATGACCCGCAGCCGCTGGTCGAACAGGGCGTCGGGACTGCCCTTGCGTTGAATGCCTTCCGGTAATTGCTTGAGATTCATGCCCACCGAGAAATTGTCCATGCCCGCAGCGGTAAGCACCACGGCTCTGATAGAGTCATCGCTGGCGATCTCGCCGATCAGTACTTCGAGCTGGTCGATAAACTCCAGGCTCATGCGGTTATACGGGGCGTCGTTGATGGCGATAATGGCCACCGCGTCCTGACGTTCCAATATAAGTGGTTCTGGCATTGTGCTAACTCCGTTATCTGAATAGCCGTTGATGGCTAAACCCCTGCTATAACAGGTTTTCTTAAGTGGTGTTTCCCAAGTATAGGCTGGATTAATGGCGTGCTGCGAACGGGTTGTCGCCCCAATAACCGGACTGGGCAATCGCACGGAGCGATCCGCGTAAGTGGATGAGTTGGTGTGCAGCAGCTGGCGCAACTGCTTCGCGTAACGGCGCAGCCGCGGCAGGTCAAAGCGAACCGTGGTAACCACCTGGCCTTCGAGCACTTGGGCCAGTTTGTCCGCGGCCCGGCGGATTTCAGCACCCTCAGGCATGCCCGTTGACTCTTAAGGTGCTTTATATTGCGCGGTGTACGGTGATTGCAGGCGAATGGCTCTCTCCCCTTTGGTTGGGAATGAACAAAACGGGGACAAGCCAGAGCAGTGGCAAACTGACTCTCCTTTTGATTGTCCCTACCGGCGTTTGATTTGCATGGCCCCGGCGGACTGGTCAATCTGGAAATGAAATTGGCGCAGCACGTTCATGCCGAGCAGACCATCGATGTCGTCCATTGTCTTCAAATCCAGAATGGCAATGTTAGTACCCTCGATCCGCTCCTCGCCCAGAGTCAGGGCTGAAGTCCTGTAGATATCGCCACGGGTATAGCCGTTCGCAGTATTGAACAGCCGCGTACCCAGCAAGCTGAAGTGCTGGCGAGCCAGGCGGCGAAAGCTTTCGCGGGTCAGGGCTGTCATCGAGGCCCCGGTATCGACCAGCAGCTTCAGTTTGGCCTGATCGTTCAGTGTGACCTCGACGACATAGCCGTCACCGCGGCGTTCAAGCGGGATGGCGTTGGACAGGTCTGCGCCAGGTGCTATCTCGGTGCGCGGCTCAGCCAGGTGCCGTTCGAGGGTGGCCGCCCATTCTGGATCGCTGCCATCTGCGGCCGCGCGCAGGTTGGCCAACAGCTCATCGCCCCGCGCCTGCTCACCGAAACGCCGATACAACAGTGCCCGGCGCAGCTCGAACTCCGGTGTTGTGAAGTCGATAGCGACCAGATATTCATAGTAACCCAGGAGCTCAATCCAGCGCTCCTCGTCGGACAGGCGTTCGTCGGTGCGTATCGAGAGTTGATGCAGTGCTTCGTTGACTCCCCGCTGTTTGCCAGGCAACGCATAGGTCCGGGCCAGTAACAGGGTATTTGCCGCCGCTTCAGGCAGCCCCTGTTGCTCCTGGTGTCGGGCCAGCATCAACAGTACCGGTATGTCGTCGTAAAACGTCGCCAGCCAGTTTTCGACCAGCCCAAGAAAGCTGTTGCTGTCGCAACTGGCGAAACACCTGTGCAGGTAGTCATCGACTACGGGGCGCAGCAATGGCGCCTTGAGGGAATTCGAATTGACCGTCTCGTAGTAAAAGGCAGTGGCCTCGCCAAATCGGTGCTCGGACAGCATCTGGCTGAGTTTCTGTTCGTCACTGGTAACTTCCTGAACCGGGTCATTTGCCGCGAAGGGCGGACGCGCCGGGGCGAGCTGTGTCGGGCGTTCGGGTTGCTGGTCGTAGACCATGGTCCCAGTGGGGTGCGCGTCCCGTAACATCAGGTCACGGAACCACCAGCCTGTGCCGAAACCCAGACACAGTGTCAAGGTAACTGCTGCGAGGAGGCCTGATGTGGAAATGCGCATGCTGTCAGGGGGTTACTTTCATGAGTATTACCATCTGGATCGCGGTATTCCCAGTTGAACCGGTGGCATCGGTCCATGGGCACATTCAAACGCTAGCGGCTCCACCCGGATATTATCAGTTGAGCGGTCCGGTTGTGCCAGTTACCAGTGCCCCGTGCCTGGATCGCCCTTGAATGGTCCCACGATATCGGCCGTTACCCAGCCGCCATAAAACCCACCGGCCTGGGGTTGCACAGTTTCCCCGTCCAGGGTGCAGAGCACCCGTCCCGGGTAAAAGCAGAGGTAGTCCTTGATCGCTGCAAACGCTGGCAGAGGTTCGCGGTATGTCCAGGCGACAATCTGCCCGCTGGAATTGAGTGCATAGTAGTTGGCCATACCTTTCCATTCACAAAAGGAACTGCCGGAAGCTTCTTTCAAACAGGCAAAATCTATATCACCGGGGGGCAGATAAATCGTGGGAGGGCTGGCGGTTTCCAATATCCTGATCGCACGGGAACTCCCGGCGATGATCGAGCGGCCCGATGTAACGACCACCGTCTTGTTGCAGTCGACTATCGCCGGTGGGCGCGGATAATCCCACACCGATTCCTGGTCCTCGGCCGGTTTGATCGCAAAATCCGGACGTTGCTGTCCGTTGAATTTCCACATCACTGAAGCATAGCAGAAGCGTGGCGCCTGGTAGCAGGGCATGACCCGGGGAAGCCACGCCGCCACGAGGTGAACTCGTGGGGCAGCGAGACGGAAATACATGACAGAGATATGGTGATCACCCGGTATTCTGCTACCATTACCCGGAGCAGCAGAATAATAGTACGTTCGCTTGCATTCCGTACCATGTCTGGAGTAGTTGCTGTACTTTATTAAAATAAGGCGAATCGCTATGCCATTGAATTCTTTTACTTTTCGGAGAACCGTATGTTAACAAAAGGGAAGCTGGCCATTTGTTCGCTGGCCATAACGCTGTTGGCGTTAAGCACGTCTGCCATGGCGGCAAAAAAACCGAATATTCTTGTCCTGTGGGGCGATGATGTTGGTGTCTGGAATACCAGCGCCTATAACCGGGGCGGCATGGGTTATAAGACACCTAATATTGACTCGATAGCAGAAGAGGGCGCCTTGTTTACCGACATGTATGCGCAGCAGTCCTGCACCGCGGGCCGGGCGGCGTTTATCCTGGGCCAACAGCCATTCCGGACAGGTTTGTTGACTATCGGTATGCCCGGCAGTGATCAGGGGATTCCGGACTGGGCACCCACGATCGGTGACTTGTTGAAGGAACAGGGTTATACGACCGGACAATTTGGCAAAAACCACCTGGGTGACCAGGATAAGCACCTGCCAACCAATCACGGCTTTGATGAGTTTTTTGGCAACCTCTACCACCTGAATGCCGAAGAGGAGCCTGAAACCTACTACTATCCGAAAGACCCGGAATTTCACAAAAAGTTTGGGCCGCGTGGTGTGATTCACTCCTTCGCCGATGGCAAGATTGAAGACACGGGTCCCTTGTCCAGAAAGCGTATGGAAACCGTTGATTCCGAGTTCGGTGGTGCTGCCAAGAAATTTATGGCCGCCGCAGTCAAAGCTGACAAGCCTTTCTTTGTATGGATGAATTTCACCCGCATGCACGTTTGGACGCGTCTGCAGGAAAAATACCAGGGTATTACCGGAATCGGCCTCTATGCCGATGGTATGGTAGAACTCGATGACATGGTAGGCAGCTTCCTCGAAGAACTCAAAAAGCTTGGCGTGGAGGACAATACAATAGTCATCTTCTCGACTGACAATGGCGCGGAGAAGTTCAGCTGGCCCGATGGAGGCGCCACGCCATACCATGGTGAGAAGGGTACGACCTGGGAAGGTGGAATGAGAGTGCCGCAAATGGCCAAATGGCCCGGTACGATCAAGCCCGGCACCGTTTATAACGATACGATGAGCCACGAAGACTGGATGCCGACGTTACTGGCTGCCGCCGGAGTTCCCGACGTGAAAGAAAAGCTGGCATCTAAAAATGGTTACCAGGCCAATGGCAAGAAGTTTCGGGTGCACCTCGATGGCTATAACTTCATGCCGTATTTTGAAGGTAAGGAGAAAAAGGGACCACGCAGGGAGATCATGTACTTCGCCTCCAGTGGTATGCTCAATGCGATACGTGTAGATGACTGGAAAATTGCATTTGCGATCGAAAAAGGTGCGATCAATGAGGCCTATAGAGAAACGCCTTCATGGCCTGTCATCACCAATCTCAGGGCAGATCCCTTTGAAAGCGCCTCGCGCGAATCTGCCATGTATGTGCGCTGGTACGCTGACAATATGTGGCTGATGGTTCCGGCTCAGAGCTTTGTGCAGAAATTCTTTGAAACGATTCCGGACTATCCGTTCCAGGCAGGTGGCTCATTGAGCGCCAGCAATATTGGCTACGGTACTATTGAAAGGCAGAAAGCGCTGGGTAGCCTCAAGACGCTGATGGACATGTCGATTAAAAACTAGTTTGTCAGATGATAAAAAGACCCGGGCTGAGCTATCAGCCCGGGTTTTTTTTATCCTGGCACCTGGTGATAGGGGAAGCTACGGGCGTCCAACGGTACTGAAAAGTTAACTGCTGTATGTCGGAGGGCGCGGTTCGGTTGAACCGTCTCCGCTTGCCGCCCGGGTACAAGCCGCTATCATACATATCCACCCTGCAGGCAGTAGGCGAGCCCTATGCAATTGAGCGGCATCACCATCTATCCGGTGAAATCCTGTGCCGGATTGAACCTGGACAGCGTCACGCTGGATCGCTTTGGCCCCATCGGCGACCGACGCTGGCTGGTGGTTGACGAGCGTGGGCGCTTCCTTAGCCAGCGAGACCAGGCCCTTATGTCTCTGGTTCGGGTCGAGCAGGTGCAGGGCGGCATCCGCCTGTCATTCGGTGACGACAGCATTCAGGTCACAACCCCTGGCGCCGATGCGGCGGAGTTGAGGGTAAGCGTATGGGAGGACTCCGTGCTCGCCCTGCTGGCAGACAGCAGGGCCGCTGAATGGTTGAGCGCGCAACTTGGTCAGCCCTGCCGACTGGTCTATATGCCTGACACCTGCCGGCGACTGGTGGATGGACTCTACGCCCGAGAGGGCGAAACCGTCAGTTTTGCTGACGGCTTTCCCCTGCTGCTGATCTCACAGGCCTCTCTTGACGATCTCAACAGCCGACTCGACAACCCGGTGCCGATGAACCGATTTCGGCCCAACCTGGTGGTGAGCGGCTGCGACAGCTTTGCCGAGGACGGCTGGCGCCGTATTCGTATCGGCGATGTGGAGTTTGACGTGGCCAAGCCCTGTTCCCGCTGCCTGATTCCTTCCATCGACCAGGCCACCGCGCACCGGGACGGACAGATCAATCGCGTGCTGGCCAGCTACCGGCGGGTCAACGGCCAGGTGATGTTTGGCCAGAATCTGCTGTACCAGCGTGCCGGGACGTTGTCTCTGGGCGATTCAGTGGAAGTGCTGGACTAGTGCATGGCTGTCAGGCGCTGAACACTATCGAAATCACATGACGCGCAACTCCTCGGAATGGCATTGCGTGCCCGCCTGAGATGCCGGCCTTGATTTCTGTCGCTTTGAGGACTTATCTTGTCAGACCTCCTGTTGAATTAAAGGGGGAGTATATCGCCCGAAAACGAGGGGTGAGCAAGTCATAAGAAGGAATCGCGATCATGCGCGATTTTCATCAGGCGCCGGGTCTTACGTTGCCCGCGGCTAAGTCGCTGTCAGTGCGATTAGCGATTTCATCGCAACAAGAGGTCCGCAGTATTGTCGTCTCTCAACCTCAGCGTTATCGTCTTTGCCATCGCCGCCCTGGTCATCGTAACCGCTGGCAGCCGGCTTGCACGGTTGTCCGATGATCTGGCCGATCGTTCCGGGCTGGGCGAGGCGCTGTTCGGGGTTTTGCTGTTGGGTTGCGTGACCTCGCTGCCGGACCTGGCCGCGACGCTCAGTGCGGCGATTGATAAACGTCCCGATCTCGCCATGAGCAACGTAATGGGTAGCATGGCGGTAAATCTGGCGTTTCTTGGCATTGCCGACATGGTCTATCGCAAAGCCAATCTGGAACACGCCGCGGCCTCCCCGGTCAACCTGATGCTGGCGGCGTTACTGATCGTGCTTCTGACTCTGCCACTGCTCGCGATCGTGATGCCGCCTTTAGCGATTTTGGGCGTGCATCCGGTCACGCCCATGCTCGTGGCTGCTTACCTCTTCGGGCTTTATCTCGTTCATCATACACAGGCGAGGCCCATGTGGTTCCCTCGCCAGACGCGCCAGACAGTGTCGGATATCCCGGATCAGCAGCAGCAGGGTAGTCTGCGCGAGGTTTGGCTTGGTTTCATTGCCCTGGCTGTGGTGACTTGTATCGCCGGCTGGGTTTTGATGGAAGCGGCCAAGGGTATCGCGGACCATACCGGGCTTTCCGACACATTGGTCGGCGGTATGCTGACGGCCCTGGCGACCTCCACCCCCGAGCTGGTGACCACAATTGCTGCGATACGCTGCGGTGCACTTACCCTGGGTGTGAGCAATATTTTCGGCACCAACTGTTTCAATATGCTTGTAGTGGCTGCAGCCGATGTGGGCTACCCGCATGGCTCCATCTACCATGACGTCGCTGCTGTTCAGATGACGTGGGGCCTGGTCTCTATCCTTATGAGCGCCATCCTGCTAATGGGTATGCTGCGACGAGAGACCTATGGCGTTGGTCGAATAGGCTTTGAAAGTGCGCTCATACTGCTGGTTTACGGCGTCGCCCTCGGCCTCATTGTGGCAAATAGCTGAACCCGCCAGTCTGTGTCAGGTCGATCGTTTGAATTCGCAACCCAATCTAGTACCTCGCCACCTGCACATCTTTCAAAGAATTGCCTGATGCATGACGCTGATCGTGGCTGCTCAATTGAACCCAATTGGGTTATCCAACAATATTGATCGTTTGCGCCCCCCGCCCGTAGTATCGGCAATGAGTACTGCCAAACCCCTCGACTGCAACTCGTTTGGGCAGTAAGGAGTTTTCTATGAGTGCCACACAAACCACAAATTTCCGAATGGCTGCTGAAGGGCTGATACTGACTGATGCCCAGAAGCACATTCTGGCGTACCGCCTGACCCGCAAACTGGTTTCAAAGGAGCCGGGCACATTAACTGTTCCCGAAATGCTCAATTTGATCGACAGCGCTATGTGCGATATGCAAAACGGAATGGAGACGCTGGTAATATCCGAAGATTCCTACAGGGGCAACCGGGTACTGGCAACATAACGGGCAAGAGCTTGAGGCGGCTACATTGGGCGCTCCTGCCTTTGAAATGAAAACGGTTTATTCGCCGACCGAGAAAAAGGGGTCAGAGTCCTTTTTTCCAGTAAACGGTCCTCGATTAGCAACTTAGCGGGCCAAAATGTACGGTATCGGGCGATGAATACCTGGAGGGAATAGCAGGTGCGGCCCGATTTCCTCAGCTCTTCCATCTATATCTCATATTGCTCCAGACTGAGTAACCGCTTGCGGGTAAACAGCCCAACCTCATGGTGGCCCAACACTGCCATTTCCGCCATATCCAAAAACTCTATCCGTTGAGGGGCAGACTGGCCCTCGCAGCTGTAGTTACAGGGGTACTACATCACTATTCAGCCCATCGGTTATGGCTTCGATGTATATTAACAAGACGGCCTATATTCAGGCAGTTGGTGAGGCTGCCGAGGATTCAGTATCGAAGGGTTTCCTGCTCCCCCCGGATGCGGAGCCCGTGAAGGCCGCCGCTCCCCTTCAATGAGATATGCTAAGTAACTGACCCCTGTCTCCCGCGCGCCTAACTTCCGCTTGGGGAAAGGGGTCGGGGAAAGGGGTCAGGGGAAAGGGGTCAGAGCCCTTTTTCCCACCCAAAGGAATGGCAAAAAACAAACTCACTAGGCATTATAAGGTCTCTGCCCCCTTTTCCCCTAGCGGCCTTTCCCACACGCGCACCCGCCCTTGTGACGGTGCCCCACCAAGGGACTCGGCCACATCGCCGCCGGCTGCTCCAATTGCTACTCGGCTGCCATCGGCAGACAGCGCGACTGGCAGACCCAAAAAAGCGTCGAAATCTTCGCCAGAAAATTCCTGACTGACTTGCCGCCAGACATCAGAATTTGAAGAATATGTATAGATCCTCACTTGGCCGGGCATACCGGACTCAGTGCCCCGGGCGCCTAGTGCCAGCCGGTTTCCGTCAGCAGATATCGACACCACATATCCTGAGTAGTCCTCGCCCTCGAATTCGATATCTGCCCCTAGTCGAGTCCAGGCTGTGCCTGACCATTTATATACCTTCGCGCCATTAAGCCCACCATTGCCAACGACAGCCAGACGGTTACCCCGTGCAGACAAGGAAAACGAGCTTCTGGAACCTGGAACGTTACCGCCCAGTCGCTGCCATTTTTTACCATTCCACTCATACACCCACACGGTGTCTGGTTCACCTGTTGGGGGTGTATCCTGGGGATCTACCGAAGCGGTGACCAGTCGGTTGCCGTCTGCAGAAAGAATCGGGGAACCACCACCTGGAAATTTTTCGCCAACCAATTTCCAGTCGGTACCCGACCAGGCATATACGCGGATGCGGTCGTCGACGGCACCGACTGCTACCCGGGCACCGTTTGCAGATAAAGAAACTGAACCACCTAAAAACCTGCGCGCTTCGCCGACAATGTTGCCGCCCAACTGAATCCAGTCGGCGCCTGCCCATTTATATATCCGCACACGACTATTACCGGGCTCTCCGATGGCCACCCGCCTTCCATCAGCGGAAAGTGATACTGAACCAGCGGCAAGGTTGTTACCAAGTTGCTTCCAGCCGTTGCCTGACCTCTCATATACCCGTACGTAGCCTAGTCCGTCACTATCGCAGCCGGGTCTGCAAAACGGAGAGTTTGCGGGAGCCGCCACAGCTAGACGGTTTCCATCTGAAGAGAGCGAAACTGACGCTCCAAAAAAATCACCAGGCGCTCCTTCAAGGTCATCACCCAGCTGAGTCCAGGGGGCCGACGGCCAAAAAACGGGTTCCAGATCGAATACCTCATCCGTTGCAACGAATTGCTCAAGCGGCGTGTTAGGGAAGCCCGTTGTAGTCAAGTAACAAGGGTCGTCGCGCCCGCCACAGAAACCACCATATTTCCACTGGATAAACGTATATCCATTATCCGGGAGGGCAACGAAGGTCTCATCAAAAAAGACATCAATCACATCAATGAGGCAGGTTTGGCCTGATTCGCAAGAGTGAGCGCCGGACTGGGTCTCCACACGGCCTCCCTCAGGCACGACTATTTCCACTTTACAACCCGGCAGCAACAGAGACGCCAGACCGACCATGACCATGGAAAGCCATCGCACTATGTTAAACATTTAAAAGACTCCTTTTCATGATTTGGAGGTCAAAAATCACTTTACATCCCATCGCCCATTTCAATGCTGATATGAATCAAATATCCATATACAAAAAGTGGCTAATGCCGCTATCTAATGAACCCGGGGGGGACATTTTGAGAAGCAACGATAGTTAGAGTGATGACTGAAAGTGGCTCAAAGTCGTCATGCTGGATGCATCTCCAGAGCTCCGTGGATGACTGCTTTCGGGAGTAGTGGACTTTACCCGGTTCACTAGACACTCCTAGCCTATTCTATGAGCATAGGAGTAAGTCTATGAATAACAAGCGATATTCACCGGAATTCAAAGACGAAGCGGTCCGCCAGATCCTGGACCAGGGCTATTCAGTGGCCGAAGCCAGTCGCTCCCTGGATATCGGGGAGACTACTTTACGGCGGTGGCTTCACCAGCTTGAGGGTGACCGGGCCGTGACCGGGGCTAGGCAAACAGCCAAGGCGCTGATGTCAAAGCAACGGCGTGTTCAGTACCTTGAAAGGCAGGTCAGATGGTTGGAACAGGAGAAATCGAATAAAATGGGCTACCGCTCTTTTGATGTCCGGAGAGATGAATCGTACCTTCTGATAGACCAGTAAAGTGAGCAAGAGCCTGTGGAGTTGGTCTGCAGCGTTTTTGATACTTTCGGTTCCAGTTACCACGATTACAGTAAGCGACGATCAGTGACCCATGTTGTACTCCTAAGGCTGAGAACCCAGATCAACGAGTTATTTAATCAAAGCGTTGGTGCTGCTGGCATAATGCCTATCGTGGCTATGATGCAGGAACGAGGTTACCATATTGGTCGGTTTGCAGTGCGCGGCCTGATGCGTGGGTTTGGTCTGATGTGCAAGCAGCACGGCCCGCACAAATATAGGGATGCCACGGTGGAGCGTATCGATATCCCAAATATATTGGAACTGGAATTCGATGTCCCTCGGTCTAATCCGGTCTGGTGTGGATACATTGTCTATATCAGGGGTCTGGGTCGCTGGCACTATCTGGCGGTAATCCTGGGCCTGCACTGCCGCCGAATGGTCGGTTGGGCTATGTCACGCAGCTCCGATGCGAGTCTTGCAGTGGCAGCGCTTGAGATGGCTTGTGTTCTGCACGATAGATCCGACGGTATCATGATTCACTCCGACCAGCGATGCCAGTATTCCAGCTGCGTATTCCTACTGCGGTTGTGGTGTTATCCGATTAAATAGAGCATGAGCCGCAGGGGAAATTGCTCGTATTATTCCGCGATGGAGCGATTTTTCCTGAGCGTGAATGAGGTGTGGGTGCCGAGCGTCGGTTATCCGTCTCTGGTTAAAGCGAAGAGATATATTGGGGATTACCTGATGAGCTACTACATCTGGCAAAGGCCTCATCAGTAAAACGGCGGATTGGCCCCGGCCAAATCCGAGAAACAACTTAAATTACGGTCCAGGATTAGTTGACCACTACAGTGGCATGACAAAGGACCGGAGAGCTCCTGATAAAAAGTTGGGAATAAATATTTGCACTACAACCTTAGGCTTGGTTTTTCGTTTGTTTTTGACGGCAATAACGTTGTAATGACTCCGTAGCTGAGTAGCGATATGTTAAGGTCAAAAACTTGCAAAAACCCGATTTCAGTTCTTATCGACGTGGCACTCCTTAGTGCGAGGTGAAAAGTATTAATGGACGGATCTCAGTCATTAGAATCGCAGTTTGCGAAGCCATATTTTTCCTGGGAAGGTGAAGATATTATCGCGTTGAAAATAATGAATGATTTTCTAGGAATAAGAAAAGGTAGCTACCTGGATATTGGTGCATACCATCCTTATCAATATTCTAATACCTACAAATTTTACTGCGAAGGTTGGCGAGGTTTGAATATTGATGCGACTCCTGGTTTTAGAGATTTATTCCAAGAACATCGCCCAGATGATATTAATATTGAAGCCGCGGTGTCGGATGTGGAAGGTACGTGTCGCTACCACTTTTTCGATAACCCAACACTTAATGGTATTTTGGATGATTCTACAATCCAGAGCCATATAGCAAGGGGTCAGAACTACAAAGGCAGTATCAGCATGCCTACTAAAAATATCGATGACATATTAGCGACTCACTGGAATCATCCAGAAATGGACTTGCTTTCTATCGATATAGAAACCAGCGACCTTGGGGTAATAAAGACTCTGAATCTTGAGAAGTGGAAGCCCAAAATGATAATCGCGGAAATACTTGGGTATATTTCTATTAATGACATTCTTGAAAGCGACACAGTAGTATATTTGGCAGAGAACAATTACGTCTTTTTTTCGCGCCTGCACTTTTCTTCAATATTTGTACATTCGGATTATCTGGACGAAGAGAGGAGAAGGACGAAAGACTGGCGAGTTGACAACACCTGATATTTTGTGCCGAAGACTCTCTTTTTCCCTGACTGAGGGTATCCAGGTTCCTGTGTAAGCAGTCAGTTTATGCCAGGCACTTACCCTGCCTCCAAAAGTGGGTGGTCGCTTTCGGTCTAGAGGAGACAGCAGGCTGGGATTACAACTGGACTGCTAATATCTCACTCGGTCAATGCAACATTTAATCTCTAACTATGAAGAAGAGGATGTTGCCTATAAAATACAGAGCCAGAATTGATTACATCGAAGAGCAAAAGACGTTGTTGTGGGGCCGCGGATAGGTCAACTCTCCGAGATCGGGGCTCGCCATGGTAAGTGCCGATAATATTTGGGCTTTTCATCTAATCGCATATGTAGCCAATCCACACCGCCACCCGCCGTGCTAAGCCATAAGGGCTGCGGCCCTATCCTCGCCAGCATCGCCTTAGCTACTGTCACCCAGAATAGGTGTTGTTGCGAAACCGGGGCAGTGCGGTGGAAGGCGCTAATGTGACTGTAATTGGCCGATTTGGAGATTGGACAAGGTACTATGAGTAAGGCATCGGCACCTAGGTTCACGAAGCTCGCCACCTCCGCTTCAGGCTCGAAATATGTTTCGAAATCTTTTGGGTCAGCCCGTCGAGGCCTGGGCTATCGTGCAGCAGGCATTGAAACTCATCTGCTCCTGAACAGTTCCCTGAAACGTTGCAAAAAATGCATAACTGAGACAGTATGGGTCACCGCCATAAAATCGCCAGTGTTTTAGCTGTGTTTGGTAGCACGATCATTGTATCAACCAGTCAGGATTTGAGCCTTTTTTTAATTCCATTTGTGGGACAGCAGTGGGGTCAGAGTCCTTTTTTCCGGAAACGGACCTCGAACTTCTTTAGAAACCGGTTGACTGGATGCCCGCTGGAAAAATTGTGTTTCGCTACATCAGATATCGACCAATACCTTTCCTTCAGCCACAGTCACTGGGTAGGTCTGAAGAGCTTTCTCCTTGCGCAAGGCGTTGATCAACTGAATGCCAGGTGGGAAATTGGCCCATTCGGCAACTTCGCCCGAGCGTATATCAAACTGCGCGCGATGAAATGGGCACTGTACCTTGCAGCCGTCGATAATCTTGCCTTTTTTCAGCGGCATGAACAGGTGCGTGCAGTTGGACTGTGTGGCGTAGAAGCCGTCATCCAGATGGAACAAGATGATTTTAACGTCACCTGCGGTTACGGCAATCTGCTGACCCACGGCGAGATCGGCTTCGGCGCAGACTTCATGTTTCATTATTGAAACTCCACTAATTCCATGATTAGCAGATCATTCCCCTAAAGCGATCCGATTACAAGCTACAGCTGTGCCTGACGAATCAATAATTTGGGCTAGCGCAGCTCGGGCAGGAATAACTTGCCAAATCCCTGGCGGGTAATCAAGCCGTACCTCCAGCCTACTGGCCGACGGCTCTGGCAAAATAATTTTCTCTGCCCGACAGCACCTGTGTCCTCGGGCTACCCCTGGAGTCCGCCAGCTCTTTCAGTGCATGGTTGAAGCTGTCGCTATTGAACCCGTTGCGATGGCCTCGCTCCCAGACCCTGGAAACAGCTGCCTGTGCCTCGTACCAGTCTGCGCCGAGCATGCCGTCCTGTACCGCCCTCACGATAGCTATGGCGTACAACTCCTTGTCGTAACCACGCGCATTCCCTTCGGCATCTGCGGCGGCGACAACGGCCTTCACGTCTACCATCGCACAGAACCCGCTGAAGTCTTCTATCCACTTCAGAATCTTATTCGTCCCCATATCTTCTAGTCCCCCCGACGTATCAATATTTCATCGGTGAATCAGGCTAGCATCCGGGATTCAAGTGCAGAAAGTGAAAATCGGCGAAAAGTCGAGATTCCCGTGATCGCGTCTATCAACACTGGCGCCGGTATCGGCGTAGGCAATACCGCCGCGCCCTGAGCGAGTTGCAGGCACGCAAAATGGGGCTGCAATCGTAAATTCTTGATACGCATCATGGTGGCATGGAAGGTGATCAGCTTAAATGATCTATTTGATCGCCTGCAGGGGGGACGCGCAGTGAGTAAACAGGAAAAAGGTGAGCTGAACGAGACTGGCACCAAACGTGAATTTGAGCTGGATACCAGCGCCAGTGACGATGTTACAGCTGTGGAAACCGCTTCCAGAGATACCCAGGCGAAGAAAGTCGCACCCGGCGAAGCGAGCCCACTCCACCACCTGGCCGAAATGCGCCGGAACCCCGACGCTATCCGTGAGTTATTCCTTACCGGTAAGTACCCTTACAAAACCAAGATGTCCACCAGGGAGTACGAGGCCAAAAAGATGGAGCTGCAGGTCGAGCTCCTGAAAGTGCAGCGCTGGGCGAAGGAGACCGGGCAGAAGATTGTAATCCTTTTTGAAGGTCGCGATGCCGCGGGAAAAGGGGGTACCATCAAACGCTTTACCGAGCACCTCAACCCTCGCGCCGCGCGGGTGGTGGCGCTGGAAAAGCCATCGGAAAGAGAGAGCGGTGAGTGGTATTTCCAGCGCTATGTCCAACATCTACCCACTGAGGGTGAAATCGTATTGTTCGACCGGTCCTGGTATAACCGGGCGGGGGTTGAGCGTGTCATGGAATTCTGCACGCCGGAAGATTACCTCGAGTTCATGCGCCAGACCCCCGAGCTGGAGCGGATGCTGGTGCGCAGCGGCATCAAATTATTCAAATACTGGTTCTCCGTCACCCGGGACGAGCAGCTGACTCGTTTCAAAAGCCGTAAGAGTGATCCCTTGAAACAATGGAAGCTGTCCCCTATAGACCGGGCATCCCTGGACAAGTGGGATGAGTACACCGAGGCCAAGGAGGCGATGTTCTTCTATACGGATACCGCTGATGCCCCGTGGACCATCGTGAAGTCTTCCGATAAAAAACGTGCCCGGCTTTCATGTATGCAGCACTTCCTGCACAGCCTCAACTACACCAACAAGGATCAGCGACTGGCAGGCCCTCCCGATCCGCTGATCGTTGGCCAGAGCCAGCACGTGATCGGCAGGTCAAAACATATTCTGGGTCCTTCTCTGGATAGCTGGTAACGCCGCTACTTCTTGTCCCGTAAGCGGCCCCGGTAGCGGGCGCGCGCCAGCTCCTGCATATCGGCAATGGTGTCGCTCTCATCCATGATCTCCCGGCCCAGCATTGTCTCCACGGCATCCTCCAGGGTGACAATCCCCGCGGTCTGGCCATATTCGTCTTCCACCAGAAACATGTGCTCGCGACGTCGGATGAACAGGTCGAGCAGGATCGGGACACGCAGTTCAGCCGCCACCCGGTGAATGGGAACCATGTAGTCGGTCAGTGGGTTGTTGCCACCCTCGTCCAGCATCGCCTGGAGAATTCGCGGCCGCAGCACCATCCCGATAACGTTGTCCAGGTCATTGCTGTAAACAGGTAGGCGGGTGAACGGCACCTCTTTCATCGTCACCATGGCCTCGCGCACGGTCAGGCTCGCCGGGAGGGCGCTGACCACTGTTCTGGGCGTCAGTATCTGGGCGGTGTTTATCTCACGCAATTTCAGGATATTCTCCAGCAGCGCACCCTCCTGGGCTCCCAGCGAACCATGCCGGGCACCGAGCTTCGCCAGAGCCGCCAGTTCCTCGCGGTTAATCGAGGACGCATGCCCGCCGCTGCCGAACATGTTGGTGAGCCGGGCGGAGACCCACACCAGCGGATAGAGTAGCTTCACCAGCCAGCGAATCACCTGCGCGGCCGGCAGCGCCAGTTGCTTCCAGAACCTGGCGCCAAGGGTCTTGGGAATGATTTCCGACAAGTACAGTATCGCCAGAGTGAGCAATACGGCGATCAGGGTCTCCCACTGAACCCCGAATACTTTGGTAGCCTGGGCACCCACACCGGCCGCGCCCATGGTGTGGGCAAAGGTATTCAGGATGAGAATGCTGGAAATGGATTTATCGAGGTTCTCCTTGACCTCTTTCAGCACGCGCCCACGTCGCGGTTTGGGCTCCAGCTGGCTCTCTATGAAAGCCGGCGTTACGGACAGCAATACCGCTTCGAGAATCGAGCACAAAAAGGAGACACCGATGGCGATCGCGAGGTAAATCAGAAGCAGGGTCATGGCAACATCTGGCCGGGAAGTGGACTCATTTAGTGCCAGTATACGGCAGCGAGAAATATCGGCCAGTGACAAATTATTCGAGTGATCAACTGCCCCCTGGCCAATGACGAGTTTACCGGCCTGGCTCGGTCCTTAAACCACAGATGTCTCAGCTCGGTATCCTAATAACCGAGCGAGCAACAATATGAGGCCACCGGGGTCAGGGAGCAGTGTGATGAGGGGCTTGAATTCAGTGATCTGGAGAACCTGATTTGCCGATACCGTATTGGGTGATAACCTTCAGGCATGAATTCACAGATTATTATTGCGCTTGTGGTGCTGGTAGCAGTTGCCGCCCATGTGGCAATCTATCGCTGGGTTAAATTCAAGATCCATGAGGGCGTTATCCTCCAGTTTCTGCGCGATGCGGTGGAAAGTGGGGCCCCCGATCACCATCATGCGGATGTCATTGCCACACACACAAACATGTCTGCAAAGCGCGTGGAATTCGTCTGCCGGAAAAGTGGTGAGATTAAACCTGACCCGCAAGTCGCGAACAGCTGGAGAGCCAACTGACCCATAACAACATCACGCCGCCGCTTTATTGCGGTTGATTGGGGGCAGACCGGAACTTCCCGGATGTTTTCCACCGGCTGCTGCCACGCCTGATGTCCAAGCCGCGGGAGGCAGTGGCCGCGCCAAACAAATGCACGGCCACGTCGCTTGTCGATACATTCCCGCGGCGCTTTCAATGCCTGCTTCGGCATCCCCACAAGCCAACCTAGCGGCGATCGCTCACCTGCTCGGTCGCCTCGGCTGCATCGCCGATTCTGGCCAGATGGTAGTCCTGCAGGTCCAGGTTGCCGACATCGGCTACGGCCTTATCCATCGCGTGGCTGTAGCAGGCCTGCCGGTCCTGGCTCATGGCCCTGTTGCGATAGGATTCCTGAGGGGAGCACACGTCACGGGAAGCCGTCTCCAGTCTCGAGTACAAGGTGTCCAGGCCGGCTTTTCGGTCGAGATTGAGGTCGGCATAACTGACTGCCCGGGTGCGGGTCTGGACCCCCGCAGTGCGCCCGTGCAGGCGGTCCATTTCGATTCCGCTTTGGCGCGACGTTACCGTAGTCTCTTCCATCGAGGTCCTCTCGGATTGCTGTGCTGTCGAGAGTCCTGGCATGGTTAATGCCAGCGCGGCGATCGCACCGCCTGCTGCACTTATCAAGTACTGTCTGCTGTAATGTTTCATGGTGTTACTCCCTGAATATATGCGGCTTGATACCGGCCGCAGTTGGATCTGATCACAATGCGTCTTACGAGGCATGAGCTGCCCGTTATATCTGTGTGATGATTTTGTGATTGTCTATAAAATCAAGTACCTGCGAATAGCCTTCGGTAAAATGACGCTTCCAGGCCGGCCCCCGGATTGGCATTTACCGGGTACTTGAGCCATAGTTATCCGGCTCGATTCACTTCCCGGAATCCGCCGGCGCTTAGCTATGATGAGCATAAGACGTTTTGGACCATGGCAGTTTTGCCCCGAAACGCTCACCCTGACCACAGAAGGTCACTCACAGCACCATGAGCCCCGGGTGGCGCAGCTGCTGTTGCCGTATCGCACCGCCTGGTCGCCGGGGGTGGCGGATTCGGACCCCACCCGGCGCACTATTGCAGTGTTGCCGTTTACCACCAGCGACCCGGACCGGGACGCTGCCTATCTCGCAGAAGGGGTCGCGGGCTCGCTCTCAACCCGAGTTATGCCCCCGGTTATGAAGCGCTGGCGGAAGAGCTGTATTTTTATCAGGGCAAGCACGCGGAAGGCCTGGCGATGAAAGACAAAGCCGGGGCGCTGGATCCCCTGCTCCCCCGTACCCACCATTTGAAGTCTTACATGATGCTGGACCAGTGCCAATACGACGAGGCCGAAGCTTTGGAGCGGCAGGCACTGCGGGCGGACCCGCGCTTCCGTTCGGCGTACGCGCAGCTGGGCGTGATCAGTGGTTACCGCGGTGACCGCGCCAGGGAAGCGTGGTAGGTCGAACGGGCCCTGGATCCTGACGCCACCTGGCTGCGCGCCCGGCTGGCAGAGATCTATTTGAATCTGGACGATTTACCCGCCGCCATGGCGCTCAATGATCCTGAGAATCTGGATATCAATCTCGCACTCTTGATATTCAACGGCAAGCCGGAAGAGGCTGCCGCCGCCCTGATCGCCTCGGGGCAAGAGGAGTGGCTGCAAGCCATTCCATGGCATATGGGCGATGTCCTGTTGCAGGGCGCCATGGCCAGCGGCCGTTATTCGCCCGCCCGGGAGTTCATTGCGCGGGACGAGCGACTTGCCGGGGATACGACGAGGTTGCTGGAAGATGAGCAGATTCCCTATCGCCTTTACGAGGCGCTAATCGAGTCCGGCCCTGACCTGTCCATGCAGGACCGGCAGGTTATAGCCGGACTGCGCGATCGGCTCGTCGAGAGCATGCGCCTGAAGCCTGCCTGCAAACGCAAGAGCCTGTCCTGGTACCTGGCTATAGCCGAGATTTTCCTCGAAAATGAAACCGGGGCGTTGCGCGTGCTCCAGCAGGCAGCGGCCGATGGTTCGTTACCGCCCTGGTTCTGGTGGTCTGCCAGGGCCCATCCGGCGTTCGCGCCACTGCGAGGAAATCCAGGGTTTCAGGCATTAATCGCGGCACAGGAACAACAGACCACGGCCCAGCGCGAGCGCCTGCGGCAGCTGCGTCATGACGCCTGACGGACCTCTTTACTCGCAGCGTAGATGCAGGCCGTTCAGACTGGATGCGATAACGTTCGATGTCAGGCCTCCCGCGGCAGTCTCTCTAGCTCAGGCAAACCCTTTCCCGAATACGTCGTGGCGCCGTGTCTGGTGTCCGTAGCGGGTCGCCGGCTTGGTGTAATATTACCGTCGGTGATCGGACTTGCGGATATTGCCAATTAGAGCGGCTAACCCGATGATATCGGCCGTCATTCCTGAACGGCGCCACCGTGCACACACTCAAGTTCCCCCCTGAAAAATTCGGTACCCTGTTGGGCCATGCGCCTGGGCAGGTTCCCATCTACTCGTCCCACTACCCGAGTGCTGACGTCAGGGAGTACCCCGACCGGGAATCCTACCGGAGTGTCCTGGACGGCGTGTACATGGGTTATAAGTGGCAGTGTGTCGAATTCGCCCGTCGCTGGCTATACGTCAATAATGGTTATGTGTTCGACGATGTCGCAATGGCCTATGATATTTTTGCGCTACGTCATGTCACGCGGCTGGCGGATAACCAGCTGTTGCCGCTGCACTCCTTCCGCAATGGCAGTCAGAGGGCGCCCGAGCCGGGCTGTCTGCTGATCTGGGAGGAGGGCGGCGAATTCGAGGTCACCGGCCACGTCGCTGTGGTGACCGAGGTGTTGGAGAACAGCATCCGTTTTGCCGAGCAGAATGTTGAGCACTGCAAACTGCCGGACAACCGGACCTGGTCTCGGGAACTGCCCCTGCATCGCGATGCCGATGGCGGCTATCATATCGAATCGGCGTTTGCCGATTCCCGGATCAAGGGCTGGGTCATACAGACTTCCGATGCCCGCCATGCGGTGAAAATCGCTCGCAACCGCCCGCAGTTGTACCAGTTGAACAGCCGCCTTGCGCCGCAGAGGGGCCAGCATCTCACGCCCTGGCTGGATACGTCTGATGCCGCCGAGGCCGCCTTCGTCCGGGCAATGCACGGTCACCGCCTGACAGAAGCGGCCGATAGTGCTGAGCAGTACCGCTACTTCCGTCTTTCGGAAACCGCCGAACAGGAACTCAGGCGGGCGACCAATGAACTGCACCTGATGTTCATGCATGCTACCCAGGCGGTACTGCAGGACGACAATCTGCTGCTGCGCTTCAATATACCTCCCAGCCTGTGGCCCCGCCTGCGCAAATCCTGGGAAAACCGGCGGGCTGAGATTATTACGGGACGCTTCGACTTCGCGGTATCCGAGCGCGGCATCAAGGTATACGAATACAACGCCGACTCCGCCTCCTGCCACATGGAAGCCGGGCGGGTACAGGGCAAGTGGGCCGGGCATTACGGCGTCACCGAGGGCGAGGATCCCTGTGCCGGGCTTAGCGCGGCACTGGTAGATGCCTGGGCCGCCAGTGGCGTGGATGGCATGCTGCATATCATGCAGGATGTGAACCAGGAGGAGACCTACCACGCCGAATACGTCCGGGCGGCGGCGGAAGCGGCCGGCTTGCGGTGCAGGATCATCGAGGGAATGGCGGGGCTGGGCTGGAACGACGCGGGCGAAATCGTCGACAGCGAGGGCACCCCGATTCGCTATGTCTGGAAAACCTGGGCCTGGGAGACAGCCCTGGAGCAAATTCGCGCCGAGTGCGAGGCCGATGATGCCCGGCCGCGCCTGCGCACTGGCGCCGATGCCAGTCAGCAACCCCGGCTGGTGGACGTGCTGCTGCGACCCGAAGTGATGGTGTACGAACCGTTCTGGACGCTGATACTGAGCAATAAGGCCATGTTGCCGCTGCTCTGGCGGATATTTCCGGATCACCCCTACCTGCTCAATTCCCAGTACGACCTGACCGGGGATTTTGACCAGAGCGGTTACGTCACCAAGCCGATCGCCGGGCGTTGCGGCTACAATATCAGCATGTTCGACAGGAATGAAAACCTGTTGAAGGAAACCAGCGGTCGTTTCGATACCCAGGACCATATCTACCAGGAGCTGTGGAAACTGCCCGAAATAGACGGCTATCGCACCCAGGTCTGCACTTTCGCCGTGCGGGGCAAATATGCCGGCAGTTGCGTGCGGGTGGACAGCTCGCTGATCATCACCAGCGACAGTGAGTTATTGCCGTTGCGGGTCGTCGAGGATGACGAACTGCTGGTCGAGGACGGTGCGAGCTGATCACGGATCATCTGCCGCCTGGCCAGGTTTTTGGGAGGCAGGCTTATGGTCGATTGAAAGGCATCAGAAAGGATGATTAAAAAACATCTGCACTTCACCGCCTTCCTCGCTAACCGCCACATCAACCCGGATGACCAGCTCGTACACCAGTGCGCGCACGCCGCCGCCGACTGACGTTTTCATGCTGGAGTGCAACTGCGCCAGGTCGTACTGATCGTTGACACGGCCCACCTCGATAAAGCCCACCCATTGCCACCACGGGATAAATAATTTCTTTATCAGTGGTATGTCGCCAAGCGGGTTCCATCTGGGCATATAGCGGTATTCCAGCGTGTAGTTCACAGCGGAACGATCATGGTATCGGTTGGTGGGGTAGCCACGCTGTCGCTCCAGGCCGCCCAGGGTAGAGCCTTCGAACAGGGGTGGACGATGAAATCGCTCCGTACCGTCATCGTCGCCGGTACTGTTATTCCAGCTGGGCGAGTGCGAGGTCCACAAATCCAGCGCAAGCACCCGCTGTCGCGCCTTCTCGTTCGAGCCCAGATTCCAGTACTGGCTATGGCGAAAAGATACGGCCGTCCACTCCACCGACTTGTCCAGCCAGCCAAAATCCTTGGCAAAAGTCAGGCGCTGGTTGCTGCCATGAGTAGGGTTGTTATACCAATCGGTATTGTCGTACTCCAGGGTAAACTTCAGACCCGAGGTCTCATTCTGGTACTCGATGCCGCTGTCCTTGCCGGTGAAGTTCTGGTCGCGGTAAAAAGGGCGCAGCTCGAGCAGGGTGCGCCCGGATTCGAGGGGATTCCAGCCGCGGCCGCCTGCTGCGGTCTCCTGCTCCAGGATACCGTTGGTGAGATTGAAGGTGTGTGGTGGCGTCCTGCGGCCATCCCCCAAAGGCAGCAGATACTTGAAATTCAGGTGGAGAAAGAGATCGTCGCCCTTGGCCTTGACGAAATTGTCCTCGGAGGAATTGTTGGAACCGGCCCGCTCGAAGGGAAATTTCGGATTGCCGTTCTGGTAGGTATCAACTTCGTCCCAGTCCGAGTACATAGCGACCTGGTCCACATACAGCCGGTCCGACCAGGGAATTTTAATATCCATATTGGCAAGGAACAGGTTGTAGGAACCCGAGCTGCCGAAAAAGGCATTGGCAACGGTAATAACCTGCGGCTGCACGTAGCCCTTGCCGAGAAATACCGAAGCCACCGCAACACCAGTGCTGGCGTTGTAAAAGCCATAGGGTATGAACTGGCCGCCAGATTCGCCAACGTCCACGTCACGGGTTAGTTCGTCATTGAAATTTACCGCCAGGCAAGAACTGGAGGTAAGAGCGGCGGCAAACAACAGCGAGCACTGGCTGCGATGTGAAAACACTGCCAATCAGTCCCTGGATGCCGGCGGCACTTCGACCATGCTGTATTTTGAACGGGGAGAGGTGGTGGAGGTATGCATGTGAGAACCGAGCCCCATCAATAAATGGCGATCGGAATTCCGGGAGACCCCGTCGCCCCTTTCATTTTTAAACAGGCCAGATACATGCAGCCGGACAGCCCGAACCAGGCTGTACCTGCATCAAATTCCACAATGCGCTTTTCATTTTCGCTATCATCAAAGCTATCCCAAAGGGAAGGATGCCATATGTCGCCACGCCCTGTGTACAGGAACACTCTAACCCCCTACTCGATTCTGAAAAGAGGTACAGGATAAATAGAAGGGCTGTTATGGGCAAATGTGGGCCTGGTGCGGTGAACCGGGAATCACCCTCCAAGACGGCTACGGTCAGTCAGAAATGTTGCCTGTGTGCATAAAAACTAAAGGCAATCGCAAGCTCGATTCCATTGGCGTGGCGATTCACGGCGTCGAAATCAAGAACGCCGACGATGGCGAGATACTGGCCCGATGCTGTGGTACCGCCACGGGCTACCACCAGACCCCGGAGAAATCGACGGAGACATTTGAGACGGACGGTTGGGTGCACGCAGGTGATCGCGGTCGCATCGATGAGGATGGATTCGTCTACCCCAATGGCCGGGTTAAGGAGATATTCAAGATCCGGATAAATGGAAGCGATCAGCGGCTATACTTGGTAGCTTCGAAGGAGAAAAACGATGGATATCAAGCCAGTTTGTGACGCCCCAGATGAGCGTGAGATTGGTAGTCGAGTTGCGAGCCTCCAGCGATCGATGGCCGGCCAGGGGCTGGATTTCTACCTGTGCCATGATCCGGCGAATATTTTCTATCTGACCAACTTCGCCAATTATGTTCATGAAAGACCGTTTATTCTTATAGTGCCGAACAGCGGAACTCCGATATTCCTGATGCCGAAACTGGAAGAGCAGCATGTGCGGATCCGGTCGGTCGGTGATCTGGAGTATCTCCAGTATTTTGAATTTCCCGCACCAGAGCACGAGCGATGGACGGACCGGTTGCTTGATGTGCTGAAAGTCGCGCACAGGGTTGGTATCGAGAGCCAGTGCCCGTTCGCTGTGGTTGACGCGATCCCTGGCACGGTGATTGCAACCGACCTTGTCGATGAGCTGCGAATCATCAAGTCGGCCTATGAAATAGCACGGATAGCATACACCTGTGAACTCCTGAACGAGGGACAGCGGCAGCTGTTTGAGTTGGCAAAACCGGGTCAAATGCCGATTCTGATGCACAAGGAGATCAGTGGTGCGCTGATGCAGAAGCTGCTGATGGATAATCCCAATTGTAATGTGCTCAATAGCCGCTTCAACGCCGTCACCCAGCCGCCTCAGTTATCGCATGACCCGCACAATTTCACTGATACATTCTGCACTTTGGTCGAAGGAGGGCCTCACGTGTGCATCGTGCAGGGTATGGCCAATGGCTATGGTGCAGAGCTTGAGCGAACGTTTTTCATGGGCGCTATACCCGAAACAGCAATCAGACCGTTCAACGATATGCTGGAAGCGCGCTCCCTGGCCTACGAACTCCTCGTGCCGGGTGCCTGCATGTCCGAGGTCGACAAGCGGGTAAACGATCTATTTAAGCAGCGCGGTTATGGTGAAAACCTGCTGCACCGGACTGGTCATAGTTTTGGCGTAACGGATCATGAGGCCCCTTTTTTGGCGGAGGGTTATGAGCGTGAAATTCAGCCCAATATGGTCTTCAGTGTAGAGCCGGGAGTATACCTACCAGGCATTGGTGGATTTCGATTTTCCGATACGGTGCTGGTGACTGCCTCAGGTAACCTGAAGCTTACGTCAGCTCCGGAAACACTGGATGAACTGACCTTACCGCATTAGCGGGTTGTCGCTAAGGGAATCACGGGTCGCAGCCCGACAAGATCGTGACAGTACAACTGCGCAGTTAGCGAGCGGGGGCAGTAAGCGGGAGAAAGATAAGGGGTTTTTTGGAACCGAACTCTGAACCCTTGCCGGAGCTCGCGCTGCATCTTTAGTGGTCTTCAGTACATGTTGTTAATTGCGTCGTCCTCAATGCCCTTGTCAAGCATGCTGATCGTCGCATCGTCCAGTTGTAAATGCCCGGACATCAATTCGGTAAGACCTGGTGCCTTGCCTTTGGGTCGGTAGTCGGGTTGCCACAACTTCGACCTCCTGAATGCCTTGGAGCAGTGGCCCAAAGCCTCTTCCACGGTAAACACAATGACCAGTGCAGGAAGCTTGCCATTTACATCGAATCGCTGCAGTAGAGCGGGGTCGTTGCTAATGACTCCCTTCCCATTGATGCGAAGTGTCTCGAGTACCCCGGGAATCATGAACAGTAAGCCCATGCTCGGCTGGCTGATTATATTTAGGATACTATCCAGCCGCTTATTGCCGGGGCGGTCTGGTATCAGCAGGGTTTTGTCGTCCAGTATGTGAACAAAGCCAGGAGCATCCCCTCGTGGACTCACGTCGCTGGAGCCGTCCTTACCATGGGTGCCGAGGCATAGGAAAGGCGAGAGCCCTATGTACTTCTTCATCGGTTCCGTGAGAAAGGCGGAGCTTTTGGCCAGTACCAGCTCGTGACTTGGTTCACCCATGATAGCCCGAAGGTCTTTTTCGGAAGTAATCTGATACTCGGACATAGCGGGATTCCTTGTTACGTTATCAGAGGCAGTCTAGCTCGATAAATCCCGATGCACCAAGTCTAGCGATTGTCTTTGCATTAAAGTAGCTCTCCTGGAGTTCCCGGGGAGAAGCCGGGGTGCCATCGTGCGCGAGGCACTCAATATCCATGAGGCAGGCTTGCTCTATCTCCTTCGTGAGGTCTTCTGGAGTGGCCCGAATTGTAGCTGTTTCCAGCTCCTGGTCAGAATTAGAAATCCCCTACAGCGCCCGATCCAGCGCCACGAGGATTTTCTCCACATCCTCGGCGGTGTTGTAGTGCAGCAGTGATATCCGGACTATGCCGTCCGCCGGGTCGATTCCCATGTGCTTCAGCGCGCGCGGGGCGTAGAAGTTACCGCTCTCGGTACCGATGCCGTCCGCCTGCATGCTCGCGGCCAGTTGTGCGGAAGAATGGTGTAGCGGCCGAAACGCGATGGTTGGGGCGCGATCGCCGTCGCGGCAATGACGCTTGCCCAGCAGTTGCACGGTGCCGCAATTGTCCAGGTAATCCAGCAGGGGCTCGGCCAGCCGGGTTTCATGACCGGTGATAAGGCTGTGAAGTGCGTCCATCCGCTCCAGCGTATTATCCGTGTCGCTGCCGCCGTGATGCCGGTGCAGTGACTCGAGGTAGTCCAGTACGCCGCGGCAGGCTGCAATCTGGCCGTGTTGTGGTCCGGCCGGGTTGTAGCGCTTGGCCGGATCCTCCCGGTTGAAATAGTGACCCTGGCCGGCGAGCTCTTCAGTCAGGGCGCCCTTCACATACAGGACACCCTGGTGCGGCCCGTACACCTTGTACAGGCTGAACATATACAGATCCACGTCCAGCGCCCGCAGGTCCGGAATGTGGTGTGGGGCGTATGCCACCGCGTCCACGCAGACCCTGGCCGGGCTGCGGGTGCGAATCTCCCGGGTGATCTCCGCCACCGGGTTCACCGTGCCCATGAGGTTGGAGCAATGGGTGAAGAACACCCAGCGGGTACGATCGCTCAGCAGGCGGTAGAGATCCGCCGGGTCGAGCAGGCCTGTGGCGGGGTCGATTGCCCACTCGCGAATGGTGACGCCCCGCTCCTCGGCCTTGCGCCGCCAGGCACCGATGTTCGCCTCGTGATCCTGCTGGGTGACGATGATTTCGTCCCCTGGCTGCCAACTGGCGCCCATTGCCTGGGCCATGACGTAGCTGTTGGCCGAGGTAGAGGGTCCTATGGTCAACTCGTTGACGGCGATGTTCATTGCCTCGGCCCAGCCGGCACGGGCGCGATCCATCGCCTCGCCGGCTTCCCGCGATGGCGTGAAAGGAGAGTAGGGCTGCACCCGGGTATGACTGTTGTAGTGGTTTAACAGCTCGATCACCGGCGCGGCCGCGAAACTGCCGCCCGCGTTGCTGCAAAAAACCACCTCCGGATAATCGGCGCACTGGGGGAACTGGGCCCGTACGAATTCGGTATCTAGTGTCATCCTGCTGAAACTCCCAACTCTGGCAGCAGCACAGGGTACACCAAAACATAGATATTTGGGGTCAGTAGATATTTGGGGTCAGAGTAAAAATCATGAATATCGCAATGAGTTCAGGCACCTAATCGGCGAGCAACTATAGTCTTCTCAAGTAATTCCATGATCCGTTCAAGGATGAACGCTATTGCCAGGTTGAAACGATACTGCCCGCCAGGTATCCCACAACATGTGATCCAAAGAGGTAATAATCGCAATCCCTTTTGTTCCGGGAATGATGACCTCGCTTTCTGTGCACACTGCAATGCGCGCGCCGACCATCAGGTCAATCCGGCTTATCGCGCGTTTGCCTCTGCCTCTGCCACAGCCTGTAGCCACTGTCGCTGAACATCCTCAGGGAACACCTGACGCCTGTTTTGCCTGCGCTCGGGAGGCTGCGCCATCCACCATTCATAGGTAGCAGCGACAGTGTCCTTGAAGGGACGATTTGAAAAGCCCTTGCCAACGGCAGCCGACTGGCTCATATAGCTTAAGCCCCCTTCGAGGGCGGGTGGAGGAAACATGGGGAATTCCCTGATTTCGTCGTGCTTGTCCGCCTGAACCTGCTCCGGAACCCAGACCAGGTCGACACCCGCCCCGCTTGCGGTAAGGGACAAGTCCATCAGCTCACCGATTGAATCGCGGCCCGGAGGGCTAACAATATTGTCGGTTCCTGTAATCTTCTCTTCGAGGGTGTGAATGGTGAACTCCGCCAGGTCTCGCACGTCCACGTAACTCAGGGGTGCGTCTTTCGGCCCTGGAACCGGCATTCTGCCGCCTGCCATGGGCCGATCAATGTAGTAGATAAATCGATCCGACGTGTCCCCGGGACCTACGATGTAGGTTGGACGAAGTATAGTCCTGGCGTCTTCTGCGTAATAGGTCTTCACCATGGACTCGCACAACGCCTTTAGCGGGCCATAGGTCTCGCCCGTGACTTCCTCAATGGACTCATCCTCGACCGTTGCCAGAGGTGAATTTTCGTCCATGTCCGGCGTATTCAAGTCCTTGTATACGGCGACAGTGGAGATATACAGATAGTGTGGCGTGGTTTTGGACAGCAGCTTCGCCGAATCTTTCACATGACGCGGGACATAGCCTGAGTTGTCGATCACGGCGTCCCAGGATTTGCCCTCCAGCGACTCAAGCTGACCATCACGATCTCCGGTCAGCTGCTCCAGACCGGGAAACAGCTCGGACACAGTACCTCGGTTGAACAGCGTGACCTCGTGCCCTCGATCACTGCGGTCTGGACCATGTGAGGTCCGATAAATCCGGTGCCACCTAGAATGAGTATTCGCAATGGTTTGCTCGCTTTATGTTCGGCCGAAAATACTACAGACGGCGCAGCCGCCGCCAGTGACCCGGCAATGGCAACTTTCAGGATGTCCCTTCGATTGATGTGCATCGAAAAATCTCCTATCAAAACCCGTGGGCCTGTTGCGATGAGAACTACCTCGGTGGGGCTGCCAGTTGCTGCGCAGGACGCCCAAGATAAAAGCCTGACCCTGTCGAGGCGAAAGCCACCAAGTATAAGGCGCACTAACGGAATGTTGCGAGTACGATTTCAGCCCTGGCTTCGCTGATGGACAAGAGGCAGGATGGCGTTACCGACTAACGCAGATTTCCGCACCTGATGACCAAACCTACCATACCACTGACTTCCAGTAGTTTTGTCCTGCGCCTGGAATTACCATGAACCACGTCTTATATTGCACTCACGTGTCGCAGGTGGTCCTGCCAGCTACCATTTATTTGCCCTTCTCTCCGGCAGTCAGGTTTTTTGCCAGGCGCCGGTCGACGTCCTGAACCATGGCATCGACCATGTGATGCCTCTTCCCTGCAGCGCGGCCAAGTAGCTGAATCAGCCTGTCTACCCGCTCTACTCGGGTAGCACCGCTGGCAAGGCCGCGGGCCACAGACGAAGGGTAGACAAGTGAGCCTGCTGCCGCACAGTAACGCTCGAAAGAGACAAAAGGGATATCCCCGGCCCGCTGCGCGACTGGGATCAGTTCGCGACACAATTCATCAACCCAGGTGTAAACTGACTTCGAGCTATCTATATCCTCCAGCACGGCCTCGGCAATCGAAACTGGTGCACCCTCCCGAAGACAGCGGAAGTTACCTGTCAGCAGCATCGGCCACTTCGCCATTGGTACGTAAGTGGATTCGTGGGCAATTAATCGCAGCCTGGGAGTCAGCCGGTATGCATCCCGCACCACAGTCGCGCCGTCCATTTCCTGTGCAAGACGCTGAAGTATCGCCTGCCCCGCAGGGTCAGAAAAGGGGGCCACCTTCAGATTCGTAGGGAGGGTGACATCCACGGCAAGCAGGTGTTCATGCGGCCTTCGGATTGCCTGCGGGTCGGGGCTCGCGGCGGTGAATCGCGTGGGGTCGAACGCTCCCCACAGTCCCGGATCGTGCCAAACACCAGCCAATTCTGCGCTGATAGGTACGCCTAGCCTTTGGCTGATGTAGATAGGCAGAGGCATGTTCATGACCGAAACACAGGGAATGCGGCAGGCTGCCAGCCGCTGGATAAGGGTGGCCAGTTCCGGGTCAGTATATTGTGGTTCCTGCATCGCCAGTATGGCGATCTGGTAACGATCTGCTATTACCTCCGAAGGCCCCAGCGCGCCAGGTGCCTTTTGACAGTCGCCAACACCCAATTCGAGTGTGACGTCGGCGTCTCGGGCTGCGACACTGACCTGGAATCGACCTTCGCGGATGCTCTCCAACTCATCTGGCCGGCAGACGAAATCGACGTGATGACCGGCAATAGCCGCTCGCACGCCCACTGCCAACCCGTAGGAAGCGCCCAGTACGAGTACGGAAATCGGATTACCAGTCACGCGGATTCAGCGTCCTATATCCAGATAGATCACCCCAAAGGTATGCGGCGAGATCAGCAGAGTGAAGTTAAGAATCAGCAGCGCTGCGTATACGGTTGACAATATCAAAGTCGATAGCCATGCGGGGAAGTGATGCCTCAATTTATTATACATGGGAGTCATAGGCCGCTTATTTCCATTATTAACAAGACCACGGGCTTTGTAAGTGTGAGCCACAAGGGCACCGAAAGCCAGCCAAGCATCCCTGTCAGTGGAGCAGGCAGGGAAATGGGAACGCGGCGCGACAGATGAGTCAGCGCTATACCGAGACTCTGCCAAGCGCCCCAGAGTACATAATAAGCACTGTTATCATGCCATAATCCCATGACAAGCATGGCCGCGAATAGCCCCACCAAGGCACTGCGTGATGCCGCGGCGAGGGGCCTGAATACATAGTCTCGACACCAGTACGATAGAGTCATGTGCCAGCGCGACCAGAAATCGATCAGATTCCGCGCTGCCCAAGGCCGGTTGAAATTCTCTTCCAGCTTCAAGCCACACATCAGAGCCAGTCCCAAAGCGATTGCGCTTAATCCTGCAAAGCTGAAAAAGATGTGGAGCCAGTCAAATGCGCCCTCCACCCAGTGCCGATAAAACCGGGGGCTATCCAAAACCAGCGTATTGGCGGTATCCGACATGCGACGTAGCGCCCAGCTAGCGATCACGACTGTCGAGGCGAAGCCGAGTAGTACCCGCTCGGCACCACTGAAAATCTGGGGGGCGCTGACCCGCCGGCGCCTGCACTGGCGATCAAAATGCGGCAGCCGGTGAATCGGTCCAGCCATGATCACGGGCAGGAAAAGCTGATAACGAAGGTATCCGCGCAGACCAGGCGCCGCCAGGTTTCCCAGCCACCACTCGGACAGGACATGAATATGGCGCAGAGTGAAGTACGCGCCGCCAACCCAGACGATGGTGGCGAGTTCCCGCGACAGAAACAGCGCGGCGCCCAAGAGCAGGGCGAGAAATCCTACCGTCAAGCCCCTGTGACAAGAGGTCCACTGAGTGTGCATGGCCGCAACCACAACAGCGGAGGAGACTAGCAGCCAGGCCGCAGTTGCCGGTGAGAGAAACGCGATAGCTGCGATACCGATCGTGGCCATGATATCCATGCCGCGATTTCCCGTAATGAGAATTGCCGAGACGACACCAAGCAGGGAGGCGCAAAACAGGAACAGTGCCGCTATCGTCATTGGCTGGCAACCCAATCGGCGATCTCAGCAGCAAAGCGCCTCCTGCCCTTTGCGTTAAGATGCCCGAAATTATCCATAAACAACCGGTCCGGCCAGGGCGCCGACGGCACCCAGACGGGTACGCCATAGTCCTCAGCCAATTTTACAATGTGGCGCTTAATCTCATTGTAGCGAACGCTCTCGTGACCGAATCCACCTTCGGGCAGTGGTGGCCAGAACAACAGGACTCTGATATTACGCCGACTTGCTGTGGCCAGCGCGTCTTCGATTGCGCGCTTGTCCCAGATTTCCCGGGGGAACAACCTCGGGCTGGCCTGCCCTGCAAGCAAAAACCCCTGCCGGTCGGCCGGAACCAGGCCTAGACGTACGTGACCATAGTCACCTAGTGGCAGCCCGACGGCCCGGCGGACGATCAAGGTCAAACGTTTTCCGGTCTCAGCCAGCACACTGGCCAGAGTCGCCGCCAGCGGGAAATGACGCATGCCATCGTACTCATGGGCCAGAGCATTGACCTCCAGCAGCACGGTATCCGCACCAGCGGCTATCCCCGCCTGCAGAATCTGTATGGAATGCGCCTCAGAAATGGAGTCTAGTGTGGCGACAACTGTCCGTTGAGTCGGATCGAGCGTATTGGTATGAGCGTCCCCGACAGGCAGAGCTGACCAACTCAGGGATGAGCCCACAAGGACATTATTATGCTTTACTGCCGAGTCGAATTCAGTAGGGAGCGTGATAGTGTCGGGACTGCGCTCCAGCGTCAGCCATATAAACCCGACGGCAATCACGGTCGACGCCAGCCAGACCGCGACCAGCCGGCTGGACTCACTCACCCACTATCGCCTCGTGCAACTCTCTAAGACTGCGAATGGCCGCAATTTTCGCCGTGGGTATAGTCCGCCCGAAAGCTGCTTCCGCTTCGAGCATCAAGGTAAGGTGATTGAAGCTGTCCCAGGTCTGTAGACTTGCCGGCGAGGTCTCCGCCGACAAGGCACCGGCATCGATATTGAATACGCGTGCTGCCAGGTCGATCACCTCCTCAATCGATGCGACACGCTCAGCGGCGGCCTTCGCCGGTTCGTGTTCCTGGATGGTATTTTGGAGCAATGCCTTCACTTTCGATCAAATCGGGTTTACCGGCGTCGCCGCGGGGGATGCTCGCAACGGGTGAAATGTACCTGGGCACCTTGAGTGGCTCGAGATGTTGGCGTGCGTGAGCTGACAGTTCTTCGGTGGTCGTCTCCCGACAGAGCACAACCGCACTGGCTGGAATCTCTTCGAATTCGGCATGGGGCAGGCCTACAGTTACAGATTCGCTGACCGCCGGATGGCGGAGGAGGGCCTCATCAATCTCCTCCGGCGATATCGACAGACCCCCGACATTGATCATCGACTTGAGGCGGCCGACGAACACCAGATTTCCGTGCGCGTCTCGGCGAACGAGATCACCGGTGCGGAACCACCCTCCCTCCAAAAATGCTCGTCCGCTGCGCTCGGGATTGCGCCAGTAGCCCCGGCAGATATGGTCACCACGCAACTGCAGCTCACCGATGCCATCGTTCGGCGTGGCACCATCGGCGGGATCCACAACTCTCGCTTCGCAATCTATGGGAACGCCGATAGTGCCGTGCTTGCCCATCTCGGGGTGGTCGCCGGCGTAGGTCGCATTGGCGACGGTCTCGGTCATGCCGTACAAATTGAAAAGGCGACAGTTGAACCGATGCTCGAAAGCGCTCCACAGTTCCTCGTGCAGAATGGAGGCCGAGCTGATGACCGCCTTGAAGCCGTCGTGGCGGAAATAGTCATTGTGAACGGCAAACTGCTGAATAAATGAGATAACGGTGGGATTTGTAATGAGGTGTGTTGCGCCGTGCCGGGCGAACTGGTCAAGCCAGCTCTCCAGATCGTCCAGTGTAAATCGGCCCGGGCGAAACAAGCGCGCACCGTTACTGACTGCCAACAGAAGTCCTTGGGTGAGTCCGTCCGTATGCGAAAGCGGCGTTGTATTGGCGATGCAGCTGCCGCCGCTATACTCGAACAAGCGGGTCAGCGTATACATGTGCGCTTTAAGCGCTGCGTGTGTAATCTCGACACCAGACGGTTCGCCGGTGGTGCCGGAGGTGAACAGCAGGTAGGCGAGGTCCGCGTCCCCAGCTATGAGTGACGGCGGACGTGAGAGGAGCTTGTCGGGACCTGGGCTTCGCAGCCGGCCCAGGAGAGTTCTCCTGATGTCAGGTCTCCCGGGGCCTCCACCAATGGCTGAAAATCCCAGGGAGATGAGCTCGGCACGCACATCAGGGTCTTCGACAACGACCAGAGCCGGCTCCGTAACCCGGCAGACCGCAGCGATGCGCTCGATTCTGGACTCGGGATTCAGCATGACCGGAACCTTGCCATCGAGCAGCGCGGCCAGGAACAGAGAAGCGCTTGTCAACTCATTGTCTTGCACGATGACCACCCGACTGCCCGCACCCGCAAGCGGGTGTGTATCGAAAACCGCACACCAGCGGAGGATTCCATCGGCCAGTTGGCGATAAGAGCAGCTTTCGACGGAGTGCTGAAGGAACACATGGCGCGAACGCTGGCAAATCTGGTGCCACACTGACTTCGAAAAGGATTCGCTCATTCTTCGCCTTCGGTATTGAGCGCAGATCTGCTGCGATCGAGCGGTTTCTCCACGGCGGGATTGCCAGCCACGAAGCAGTCGTCGGAAACGTGACTGCGCACCAGGCTCCCGGCCCCAACGACCGCGTTTTCACCAATGTTGATGTTAGGGACAATGGTGGCACCGGCACCGATGGTGGCCCCATCGCCTACCCGAATATTGCTCGCCAGTGTTGCGCCCGGACCGATACTGACAAAATCGCCAATCATACAGTGGTGGCCGATGGAGACAGCGCGGTTGATCAAGGAGTGAGCGCCGATAAATGTGGCTCCGCCAATGATGGCTCCGGCATTTACAAAGCTGCCCAAGCGCACGCGCAGAGAACGTGGCAGTATGGCGGTGGGGTCACAAAGTGCATCGGCTGGCTGCAATCCGGTGGCCACCGCCAATTCGACCAACTGTCGCCTGCGCAGGCTGGAGAAAGCGCAGGTTATGAACCGCCCTTGCGCTGCAAGTAGCTCGAGGTCTTCACGCGACAACTCCTCGAAGCTGACGACCCGCGACTGGTCCAGTACCCTGGGTGTGGCGTTGACGCTTACGGAGGCAACCGGTACCTGAGCCAGACGGTTGAGGGTTTCCTCGTATTCGACGACAAGCGGCGAGCGAACGCCGAATAGAATGTAGCCAGAGTTCATAAAGGACCGCCCGAATTCGGTTTAAGTGGTCGGAGGTGATGGTCCCGGCGAGTCGCCTGCTGCCCCCTCCTCAGCGCGCCGCCATTATAATCAAAAACCTGCTATCAGTTGAGAGTTGACACGGTGGCCGCGTATAGCGGGCTAGTGTAAGGGCATCTACAAGTTAAAACATCTATGCTGTGAAAATCCAGTCCCTGGTTTCAATCAACTGCCGTACTCCGCGCCAGAGACCCGCCTTACACGAGGTTTGATACTTTGAAATTACTCCTCATGCGGCTTCGGTCGGATCCGATATTTAGGTTGATATTTAGGGTCAGAGTAAAAATCATCAATACCGCTCTATCACCAGCCTCGTAACCGAGCAGCCGCTACAATTTTCCGAATGTAACTACATAATCCGTTCAAGGATGAACGCTATGGCCAGATTGAAACGATACTGCCCGTCCGCTATCCCGCAACATGTCATCCAAAGAGGTAACAATCGCAGTGCCTGTTTCTATGAGGAAAATGACTTCGCCGCCTATGCACACTGGCTAGACGAAGCCGCTCGAAAGCACCGGCTCGCAATTCATGGATGGGTGTTCATGACAAATCATGTCCACCTGCTCGTGACGCCGGAACGAGACGACTCGCTCTCAAAAAGTATGCAGACCCTTGGCCGCCGATATGTGCGCTACTTTAATCACACCTACGGGCGTACGGGAACCTTATTTGAAGGTCGGTTCAAATCCTGCATCGTTGAGGAAAGCGTCTATTTCATGACCTGTCTTCGTTATATTGAGTTGAATCCGGTTCGGGCAGGAATGGTTGGAGATCCGTCAGAATATACCTGGTCCAGCTACGGCGCTAATGCTTTTGGGATTCAGTGCAGGCTATGGAGGCCCCACCCCCAATATTTGGCTCTTGGCCAGACGGACAAGGAGCGACAGAGTCGGTATCGCGCAATGTTCACTAACAAAGTCGAGGATGACCTGGTGACTAATATACGTGATTGCGTCAATCGGGGTATCGCTCTCGGATCTGACAAGTTCAGGCGACAGATTGAAGAGCTGGGTGGAAGGCGTCAGTATCTGATGAAGCGCGGGCCGAAGTCGAAATAGTGAAGTTTCTACTCTGACCCCAAATATCGGGAAGTTTCTACTCTGACCCCAAATATCCTGACACCAAGTTTCTGACCCCAAATATCCCGCAAATTTTACTCCGACCCCAAATATTAGAGGGCTACATACCCGCCATCGACAGCTATGGCCTGGCCCGTTACAAATGACGCTTCGTCGGAACTGAGCCATATAACCGTTTCGGCGACTTCTCCGGATGTGCCCAGTCGGCCCAGGGGATGGAGTGATGCGATTTTATCCTCGATTTCCTGCCTGCCGCTCAGGAGCCGTTCCGCCATTTCCGTGCGGATGACACCGGGGCACACTGCGTTGACGCGGATAGCTGAACTTCCGTATTCGACCGCTGCCGCTTTGGTCAGCCCCACGACCCCATGTTTACTCGCGTAGTAGGCAGATCCAAACGAGCCGCCGACGAGACCCGCGACTGATGCATTGTTGACTATCGCCCCGCCACCCTGTTTCATCATCTGGGATAGCTCGTGCTTCATACACAGCCAGACGCCCTTGAGATTGACGTTGATGACGTTGTCCCAGGTATCTTCGGTGTAATCCGAGGTAGCGACACCCACAGCGCCCTCTATCCCGGCATTATTGAATGCGCAATCCAGCCGGCCATACACTTTGACAGTCCGCTCGATCATTGCCTCGACATCAGCTTGTTTTGACACATCTGCTTTGACGAACATGGCTCCGGAGTCCGGGTTACCAATTGCATCTACCGTTGCCTGGCCGCCCTCTGCGTCCAAATCAACCACGACAACCCTGGCTCCCTCCCTTGCATATGCGAGAGCGGCAGCTCTGCCGATTCCTGAGCCGCCTCCGGTAACAAGGGCAACTTTGCCTTTCAAGCGATCTGTCATTTCCACTCCTGTTTGAATGCGTGATCCCGCGACATTGCCGGTTCTCGTTGTCTTGGCGACTATAACAGGATTCATGACAAGACAGCGGCAGATTAAAGCGACTGGCCCGAGGAGCCGACGCCCGAAAAGAGCTGCAGCGAGTCACAAGCCTTCGTGCCTGGACAACAGCTGGATAGATTAATGTCAGGGGTGCGAGTAGTGAGGGTAGACGCTGGGGGCAAACTGCTTTAAGTCATATTGCGACTGCAGGAAAGCAACAAGATCTATCAGTTGTTGTACCGTGAGTACTTCATTGTAATTTCTCATGACCGATTGCCCGTCCTCGGTCATCGCTCCCTCCGGTATGTTATGTGGCAGCCTGTGGGATGGGTTGATCACTGACGTGACCAGTTCACCGTAGGTTTTGATACGGGCCACGCTACCGCCGATCGGGATCGACAGTTGTGGACTATCCGGTTGCTTGATCTCGCTATTTCCCGACACTACATGACAGGAATTACAATCCAGGGATGTAAAAAGTGCTTTGCCGACATCGGCGTTACCCACTGGCAGGGTAAAACCCCAGCCAGAGTCTGCTCCACATCCAACCAGAAATGTCATCCAGGCAGACAGCATCAACACTCCAAGTACTTTCATAAATAAGTTCCAATAATGAATTATTTTCCTATTTCGTCACTTATATTGGTCAGGCATGAGTGACAGAAACACAACACTATCAATTGGGTCGACGACCCGGGCTATAGAGAAAAACCTGAACCTGGCGAGCATGCATTTCTGAGCGCGCAGCTGAAGGCCAATCCGGTACGCCTTGCAGATCAAGCGATTGTTACCGCATCGGACAGGTACACATCCTGAATTGCATTGAGTAACTCTACACCCTCGCTCATCGGTTTCTGGAATGACTTGCGCCCGGATATCAAGCCCATGCCCCCGGCCCGTTTGTTGATGACCGCTGTGCGCACAGCCTGGTGCAGGTCATCCTTGCCCGATGGCCCGCCCGAGTTGATCAGTCCGATTCTTCCCATGTAGCAGTTAGCTACCTGGTAACGCACGAGGTCAATCGGGTGGTCTGATGTCAGCTTCGAATAGACATTGGGATGGGTTTTGCCAAAGCCGATGGCCGTATAGCCGTTATTGCAATCGGCCTGCTTCTGTTTGACGATATCCGCTCCGATGGTGGCTGCCAGGTGGTTGGCCTGACCGGTTAAATCTGCTGCCGTGTGGTAATCCTTACCTTCGTGCACAAAGTCGGAATTGCGCAGATAGGCCCATAGTACCGTGACCAACCCCAGTTCGTGAGCACGGGCAAACGCTTCACTGACCTCTTCAATCTGGCGCCGGGATTCCTGGGAGCCGAAATAGACCGTGGCACCCACCGCAACCGCTCCCAGATCGAACCCCTGTTCGACACTCGCAAACAATGTCTGGTCATGCATGACCGGATAGGTAAGCAATTCGTTGTGGTTGATCTTTAACAGAAAGGGAATTTTATGTGCGTATTTGCGACTGACAGATGCCAGTACACCCAGCGTGGATGCCACAGCACTGCACCCGCCCTCTATCGCGAGTCGAACGATGTTTTCCGGATCGAAATAAATCGGATTCGGTGCGAAGGAGGCGCCGCCGGAATGCTCAACGCCCTGATCCACTGGTAAAATGGAAAGATATCCAGTGCCGGCCAGTCGTCCGTGACCGAACAAAGCCTGCATATTGCGCAATACAGTGGGGCTGCGATCTGATTGACTGACAACCCGATCGATATAATCCGGGCCCGGTATATGCAACTGTTCTTTAGTAATGGTAGAACACTGGTGTGACAGTAAGGTCTCGGCTTCCTCGCCCAGCAGTTTCTCAATATGATTCATGCTCAAGCACCCTCGTTAACATATTTTCTATTCCTGGCAGTCAAACCCCAGTGGCAACCTTGCTCAGTTAATAATGTAAGCAAATTACTTTGACGAATACCAATGGCGCCGCTCAACAAGTCTAGCTTGCACGCTGGCGCATGCCATAGGGAAAAGCCCGGTTTAATTATTTGCACAGGACAGGGTCTGACGACGGTACCGGCAAGTTAACGGCCCGAAAGTCCCTGAGTCCAGTCGAGATGGGTATTTACAATCACTCGGCGCGCAGCGCTTCCACCGGGTCCAGCCGCGCCGCGCGCCGCGCCGGCAGGACGCCCGCGAGGACCCCGATGCTGACAGCGATGAATTCTGCAAGCGCGACGTAGAAGAGTGAGGTGTGGACCGGCAGCGCCGGCACCAGCAGCCGCAGCAGCTGTCCGAGGCCCGCCCCGAGTAGGAGCCCGGCAAGGCCGCCCACCGCCGCCAGCACGATGGCCTCGCCGAGAAAGAGCGACAGCACCTGTGACTGGCGCGCGCCCAGAGCCCGCAGCAAACCTATCTCGTTGGTACGTTCGTTCACGGAAATGGTCATGATGGTGACGATACCGATGGCGCCGACCAGCAGGGAGATTCCGCCGATCGAGGCGACCGCGAAGGTGAGCACGTCCAGAACGCCCCCGAGCACATCCAGCATCTGCTGCTGCGTGGTGATCGTCACGTCATCCCGGCCGTGGCGCGCGATGAGCGCGCGACGAATGCCGGCGACCACGTGCTCTACCGGCGTGCTCTCGTCATACATGACGTCGATTTCGACGAGCCCGTCGACATTGAAAAGATTCATGGCCCGTGCAGCGGGGATGTAAACCGTATCGTCCAGATCGAATCCCAGCACCGTGCCTTTCGATTCCATGACGCCAACGATGCGGAAGCGGCTCCCGGCGATAGTGATCAGCTGGCCGAGCGGGTTATCGTCGCTGAACAGCTCGCTGCGCATCTTGCTGCCCAGAACGGCAAAGGCGCGCGGCGCGGTGGGGTCGTCCTCGGGAAGAAAGCGGCCGATTCGCACGTCCATCCTGAAGGCTTCGGGCATCCCCGGCCCGGCACCGTATACGGTGGCACGGCGACGAAGGTTGCCGTACTCGACTTCCGCATTGCCCTGCACAAAAGGCACCACTGCCCGGGCACTGGGTAGCTGTTCCAGCGCCATGGCGTCCTCGATGGTCAGCGGACGCTCCGTACCGAATACGCCCACGCTGGTTCCCGCGGTCGTCGCCTTGCCGGGGTTGACGGCCACGATGGTGGTGCCGAACTGCGTGAACTGTGCCATGACGAACTGTTGCAGTCCCTCGCCGATCGAGGTGAGCAGTACGACGGCTGCGATACCCACCGCGATGCCAAGCGCCGTCAGCAGGCTGCGCGCACGGTGCGCGATAAGCGAACTGCTCGTGAGCTTGATGAAGTCTCTCGTTTTCACCGGCCCTACCTCCGCGACAGTGCCAGCACGGGGTCCAGTGCGGCGGCGTTGCGTGCTGGCAGCAGGCTGAACAGAAGTCCCGTCAGCAGGGCGACCGTCAGCACCACGACAATCACCCAGGACGGCGCGTAGGCCGGCAGGATCGGCAGCGCAAGGCGAATCACCAGCGCCCCCGCCTGCCCCAGAGCCAGGCCCAGCAGTGCCCCCAGCAATGACAGCAAAGCGGCCTCGGCGAGGATGAGCACCAGAATCTGGCGAGGCGTCGCTCCAATCGCCTTGAGCAGGCCGATTTCAGCGGTGCGCTCGGATACGGCCACGAGCATCACGTTCATGATCAGAATGCCCGCCACGGCCAGGCTGATGGCCGCGATGCCGCCAACGGCCAGCGTCAGCGCTCCCAGAATGTCATCGAAGGTCGCCAGCACCGCGTCCTGGGTCACCACGGTCACGTCCTTTTCACCCTGATGGCGGGCCTGGATCGTTTCCTCGACGAAGTTGCGCACCGGTTCTATCACATCCCGGCTTCGCGCTTCGACAAGAATACGAAATAGCGACTGGGTATTGAGCAGCTGCTGCGCTGCGGCAACTGGGATGATGATGATCTCCGCGGTATCGACGCCGATAGAGCGGCCCTGGGACTCCAGAATCCCGATGACACGAAAGCGCCGGTCAGCGATCCGTACCCACTGGCCCAGTGCCGGCTCCGACCCGAACAACTCATCGCGTATGGTGTCGCCAATAACGGCGACCGGGAGGGGTCGGTCGACGTCGGACTGCGGCAGGAAGCTGCCGCGAGCCAGCTGCCAGTGCCGGATTGGCAGCAGCTCGCTGGTCGACCCGAGCATGACCACATCCCGCGAGCGAGGACCGTGGCTGACGGATACGGAGCCGACGTTCAGCGGCGCGACGCGCCGTACCATGCCGCTGCGGGTCAGTGCCTGGGAGTCGTCAAGTGTGAGATCCCGGGGGGTTTCACCAAACATGGCGCCGGGATTGATCCCCGCAGTCTCGGAGCGTCCGGGAAGCACGATCACCAGGTTGGTGCCGAGGGAGGAGAACTCGCCGGTAACGTAGCCACGCGCGCCTTCACCCAGGGCGGTGAGGACGACGACCGAACCCACGCCGATGGCCATGGCGATCAGCATCAGCAGGGTCCGGGCCGGGTAGCCGGCGAGCGCGCGCCAGGAAAAGCGCGCGACATCCGGGCTATGCAGAGCCATCTTGGGTTGCCCCTCCGTCATAGTCCAGGCGGCCGTCTATCATGCGCAGCTGGCGTACCGCGCGCTGGCCCATGGCGGGGTCGTGGGTGACCATGATCAGGGTGAGCCCCCTGTCGACCAGTTCCTCGAGTATGGCGATGACGTCGCCGCCGGATTTATGATCGAGATTGCCAGTTGGTTCATCGGCGAGCAGCACCTGCGGTTCCATGATCGTCGCCCTGGCGATCGCGACGCGCTGGCGCTGACCGCCCGATAGCTGCTCCGGCTTGTGGTGCCCGCGATCCTGGAGTCCCAGGGCCGCCAGCGCCGATGCGACCCGCGGCTGCCTTTCCTCGGGCGGCATACCGGCGAGGACGAGTGGCAGCTCGATGTTTTCGGCCGCCGTCAGCCGTGGCACGAGGTGGAACATCTGGAAAACGAAGCCAATATTCCGGTTGCGGACATGCGCCTGCTCGACGTCGCTCAGGCCGGTCACGTCCTGGCCGTCGAGGTGATAGCTGCCCGCGGTGGGACGGTCGAGAAGACCGACAAGGTTCAGGAGCGTTGACTTGCCGGAGCCCGACGGACCCATGATCGACACATATTCCCCGGCGCCTATATGCAGGGTGACGTCGTCCAGGGCCTTGACCAGCTGGTCACCGACCTGGAAATGGCGATCGATGTGCTTGAGTTCAATCATCGCGATCGCGTCGCGCGGTGGCCCGAACCAGCGCGCCCGCCTCGAGACCCTCGCGATCGATGGAGGTGACGAGCCTTTCGCCCGCCTGGAGGCCGGCCGCTGACCTCGGTCCAGGCCCAGTTCCGCAGGCCGACCTCGATCGTTCTCTCCTCCAGGTAATCGTCCTCGCCCACAACGAACACCCGCTGACCCTCGCTCACCGCCTGCGTGGGGATGCGCAGCACGTCGCTGTGCTGGTCGAGTATGACCTCGATATCCGCGCTGTAGCCCGGCAGCATGCAGCCGCAGTCATCCTGGTCTGCGAACTCAACTTCCACATCCACGGTGCGCGCCTGCTTCTCCAGGTCGAGAACGTAAGGGCGCCACGCGCCTGACCCGCCCCTCGAACAGCTGCTCGGGGAATGCGTCCAGGGAAATATTGGCCGCCATACCGATGCGGATTTCCGGGGCGTCGACTTCGTCTATCGGCGCCGATACGTACAGGCAGCTGATATCCATGAGGTCCACGGCCGGTGGGGTGGGAATGCCGACCGGTGAGGGCGTTACAAACTCGCCGACCTCCCCGTTGAGTTCTGCCACCACCCCGGAAAAGGGTGCGCGCAGGCGGGTCTGGTCGAGCGCAGCCTCGGCCACTTCCAGTCGGGCCCTGCTGACCTCGACGGCGGACAGTGCGGCATTGCATGCCGCGTTCTGGGCCAGGGCTTCGCTCTCCGCCTTGTCGATGGCTTCCTCCGAGGCGAGATCCTTGGCGCTGAGCTTGCGCTGTCGCTCGGCCTCGCGCTTGGCGAGCTGGGCCACGATGCAGGCCTGCTCCCACTTCGCCTCCGTCGCCTGCACCTCACTTTGAGCCAGTTTTACCTGCGCCAGGAGATCATCGTTCCAGAATTCCATGAGAATCTGGTTCTTATCGACAAGGTCGCCCTCACTCACCGGCATCACGGCGATCTGGCCGCCCAGACGCGGCGAGATGCCCGCCCGACGACAGGCCTCGATGGTCCCCGCCTTGGTATTGGCGACCGTATCCTGGACACTGCCCTTTTCGACGATTTCGACCCGTACGTCGATGGGGTCCGGGCGACCAAGCCACCAGGCGCCCAGGCCCAGCACTACCGCTGCGGCGAGGATCGAAATAATCAGTCCGGTTCTATTACGCTTCATTTGGTCACTCGTTCAAGCCTTCTTTTCAAGTCACAGTCTGTACACATAGCCGTGAACCTGCCGTGAAACAGATCAAGAAAAGCGGATTTAACCCAATGCCACGGTTGTCGGACGACTTAATGAGCTGTTGTAAAGGGTTTGGCGGTACTGCCAGGTCAAGCCCCGCCAATGGGTAGAAGCGGTGGGCAGTCACAGCGATTTGTGACTACCCAGACCGCGGATCAGAATCTATTCGACCCGGGAGGGCACCTGGCCAGGGCTCAGCATTATCGCAAGCTCAGGATCGGTGCGTTCGAAGAGTGATTCCTCGGAAGTTGAGTGGCCAATACCTGCGTTTGCCCTCCGTCACCAGTTTTTAGCGGAATTCAACACCTTCGAACTTGCCCGAATCGCGCCAGTCGTTCAGGTATTTGAAGAAGGCGACCGGGCCGTGGGGGTAGCTCATGGCGCGTGTGACTCCCTCACCCCAGCCCTGGCCCTCGTTGTTGTAGTAGCCTGGAGTACATTCGGTTGTGCCGATCATCATGGGCGGTGCCTGGAGCAGGAGCTCCAGCCACTCGGCCTCGGCCTTGGCCGTGACTTCAATTTCCTTGTAACCGTTATCGAGCGCATGACGTACCATGATGGCCATCGTGTTACCGCACTCGGTAAGGTTGTGCGGGTAGTTGGATATGAGATTGCCGCCCTGGGTTGCCTGGGAGATAAAGAGGTTCGGGAAGTTGTGAACATGCATCCCGTGCTTCGTACGCATGCCATCCTTCCAGTAGTCTGACAGCAGGATGCCGTCCCTGCCGACGGTGTCGTAACCGGCGCGGCGCTCGAAAGGCGTGCCGACCTCGAAGCCGGATGCATAGATGATGCAGTCCACTTCGTATTCAACACCGGCAATGACCACACCTTTTTCGGTAATGCGTTCCACGCCCTTACCGTCCGTGTCGAGCAGGTGACAGCCCGGCTCGTTGTATGCTTTCAGGTAGTCGTCGTGAAAGCACGGTCTTTTGCACAGCTGCTGGTACCAGGCCTTGAGGTCTTCCGCCGTGTCCTGATCCCGTACCACCTCATTGCAGCGTGCGCGGATCTCTTCCATCTTTTCGAAATCCGAGTCTTCGTAGGCGGCCATCATCTTCTCGACGGTCAGGTTATCCTTCGGCAGCTCCTCAATCTTCGCACGTACCCGCTTGGAGATATCCGTCCATCCATCTGCCACGAGATCCTCCTCGGCTGGCTGACCAGTCTGGTTGGCCGTGAAGTTTTCAATCCACCGCATCTGCCAACCGGGTGTCGCGATGCTGCGGAACCAGTTGGGATCAATACTGTGATTGTTGCGCACATCGACCGATGATGGGGTGCGCTGGCAGACGTAAAGCGCCTTGCAGGCCCGCGCGAGATGCGGGATGCACTGCACGGCTGTGGCACCTGTACCGATTATGGCAACGCGCTTGTCCTTGAGCTTCTCAAGCGGCGCACCCTCCGGGTCGCCGCCCGTGTAATCGTAGTCCCAGCGGGAGGTGTGAAAGCTGTGACCTTTAAAGCTCTGGATACCTGGAATGCCGGGCAGTTTGGGCACGTGTAGCGGTCCCGTACCCATGCCGACAAAGTTTGCAGTGAAGTCATCGCCGCGATCGGTCGTGATGTGCCAGAGCTTCTCGTCCTCGTCCCAGCGCAGTTCTTTCACCTGCGTGTGAAACAGCGCGTTGTCGTACAGCTTGTACTTGCGGCCGATACGCTGACACTGCTGCAGGATCTCCGGCGCATGCGCATATTTTTCCGTCGGCATGTGGCCTGTCTCTTCAAGCAGTGGCATGTACACCATCGCTGCCGTATCACATTGCGCGCCGGGATAGCGGTTCCAGTACCAGGTGCCGCCGAAATCGCCGCCCTTTTCGAGGATACGTACATCCGTGATGCCTTTTTCAACCAGTCGCGCACCGGCAACGAGGCCGGAGAAACCACCACCAATGTATGCCACGGTGACGTGATCGTTGAGCGGTTCGCGCTCCTCGAACGGTACATAGGGATCTTCGAGGTAATGCGAAAGCTGTTCCTTGATCTCGATGTACTGATCGTTGCCTTCGTCGCGGATGCGCTTGTCCCGCTCTTCGCGGTACTTGCGGCGCAGGGCTTCCTTGTCGAAAGATGGACTTGCAACGGCGTCAGACATGGTAACTTCCTCTTTATCTGTTACTTTTCCACCGCTAATACCAGCAGAATGTTCCGGTGCTGGAGTATAAGACGGATTAAGGCTGTGTTGCGAGTTCACGTGAAAAGGGGGACAGACCACATTTTCTGCCGCGTGCTCTATGGATATACCCGGGCAAGGAGTCGAAAATCGTGCTCTGTCCCCGATTTGTGTCAGCGGGTGCTGAAAAATTAAGTCCAACTAACGGGTGCGATCGAATGCCGCTTACAGTTTGCCGGTTGGCAACTCGGCGAGCGCTTGATGCTGTTGTAGCTCATTAACGCTGACGGTTTTCTCCCCATCGGTAATAGACCAGTACCAGAATTGCTCTCTCCCTACCTTTTCAGTCAAGGGAGAGATAGTGATGGTCAGCTCCAACGAGGGATCAACAGGGAAGGGCTCGGGTAACGGGAATAAAACCTGGTCCCAATGCGTTGGCATATCATTGGGCCCTGTGCCAATTGTTACTCCGGGGCTCAACTTCGAGCTGAACCACCCGCATAGGGCGAATATCCTGGCTTTTCTATCGGGCGTAACCGTGCCGGAAAACACCCTTGGAGCGTCGGACTTGCTGACCCTGCGCATATCCAGCGAACCCAAATGGGCTATGGCCTTCATTAAGCTTTCAGGCTCGAGTGCAACCAGGTCGGTTTGCTGGAAGGGCACATGGGATATCGATGAAAAATCAATACCATAGGGTCGCTCCCCGAGAAAAGACAAATCATCCAATATGTCTTCGTCGCAGACCAGTCCGGCATGAAGGCTTACCTGTGCAGGTATCATTACCCCGTCTTTCGCCAGGTAACGGTCACGTATGGCCAGTAACGGTTCGAGCATGGCTTCATAAAACAGGCAATGTCCCATCCACTCGGAAACGATGACATCGACTGTTCTGGATAGCTGCAGTGATTCATGATCGTCATGATAGAAATCGATACGGTCAAAACCGTTTCGGTTGGCGATTTCCTTCGCCGTCTGCACAAACGGGGAGCGATCGACGGCGATTACCTCTCTTGCGCCCGCTCGTGCTGCAAACATCGCCAGTATCCCGGTGCCACAACCGAAATCCAGCACAGAGTGTTCGGGCCTGACGACCTCGCGAATAGATTTTTCATAGGCTTCAGTGCGGACGACATCCTGTAACATCACCTTATGCATCGCCACGTCCCGATAGGACATGCGGTAGTTGAGTGAATTTTCGTCCTGTTCTTTGTCGCTGCTCATGCGAATCCCGCTATTGCCGGTTATGTCTATAACGTCAGGGAAGGTATAGTATCAAAAAGGGCAACCGGGCAGGCTTATTTGGGGTGCTGGCCGATTACGCGGTACTGCAAGGCTACCGTGCTATCGCTCGAAGGGTGGGGGTCCAGCGCGAGCAGTCCTGGCAGGTGACCTTTTTTTGACTTGAAAAGTGGTAATTGGGAGCAGAAAATCCAGCAAGAAAGCCCCAAAGCGGAATCAGATGGCCCGCTGCCGGTCGGTGAAACCCGTCTTGTGTAGCGCCAGACCATGACCTTGAGTTAACTTGTCAGTGCCATGAAACGTCATAGCCCCACCAGACTTTGCCTGCTGCTCGTGCTGCTCGCTTCCCTGCGAGTTCAGGCAGCGGGTCTCGATGAGAAAGCGATCGACCATATCGCCACCAGGGCGCTTGATGCTTTCGAGGTTCCCGGTATGGCCGTTGCTGTGGTCAGGAACGGGGAGACCATTTTCCTGAAAGGCTACGGCTTGCGGGACGTGGAGCGGGATCTACCCGTCACCCCCCACACCTATTTTCGCATCGGTTCGACCAGCAAGGCCTTCACGAGCGCGGCGCTCGCATTACTTGTGCAGGACGGCAAGCTGGACTGGGAAGACAAGGTGACCCAGCATCTGCCCGGGTTCAGCCTCTACGATGCCAGGGCGACCCGGGATTTCTCGGTGCGCGACTTGCTCACCCATCGCTCCGGTCTCTGGAGCGGAGCGGGAGATTACATGTTATGGCCCGCGCCCTCGGGCTTCAGCCGGGCCGAGGTGATCGCCAACCTTCGTCACTTCAAGCCGGTGACGCCGTTCGGCTCAAACTACGCCTATAGCAACGCGCTCTATGTTGCAGCCGGAGAGCTGATCGCCAGTTTAACGGCTACACCCTATGAAACCTTTGTGCAGACCAGGCTGATGGAGCCGCTGGGAATTCCCTGTTTCGCCGGCGAGGTGCCTGATGGGGCAATGTCCGATGCCGCAGAGCCCTATGTGCCTTACCAGGACAAGCCGCTTCGCGTGGATCGCAATCGCCTCATCGGCAAACCGCCGGTGATGGCGGCCGCGGGTGGGATCACCTGCAATGCCCAGGGGATGGCGCGCTGGATGAGCGCTCTTCTGGCTGGTGGCGAGGGTGTTCTCGCGCCCCGGCAAATCGCCGAGCTGTGGACCGGCATAACGAAAATGCCCGTATCGGCGCGGGAGAGGGAACGAGACAAAACCACGCACCGCGCCTATGCACTTGGCTGGCGGATTGCCGATATGCACGGCTTCGAGACAGTCTCCCACACCGGGACGCTGCTTGGGTTCCAGTCACAGGTGGTGCTGGTGCCTGCAACAGGCCTTGGGATCACGGTACTGACCAATGGAACAAACACCCGTGCACGGTCGGCCGTTATGCAGGCACTGCTCGAATCGTGGCTCGCGCCCGAGGTTTCACCGCGAGACTGGATCGTGGAATACACGGTGCCGGTCGCCGCGCCCCGGCAAATGCCCAAACTGCCGGAGACCGTTGATCTGCCGCTGGAGGCCTATACCGGAACCTATGCTGATACATGGTTCGGTGCCATAACCGTCTCGGCGCGCGAAGGCGGGGGCCTGGGCCTGGCCAGCACTCGAATGCCGGCACTTGCGGGGGCAATGATCCCGCGCTCGGGTCACGAGTTTCTCATAAAATGGTATGACCCGACCGTGGACGCAGACTTCCTCGCCCGCTTCGAACCAGGCCCCGACGGCACGGTTGACAGGGCTTCGGCTTGCCAGCACCGCAAGATCCAGCAGCAGTATGAGTGACCTCAAGGTAATGCATTTCCAGCGTTCCAGGTGATGTGAGCGCCACAGTCGCCTCCTTGACCTGTCACTGGGCTCATAATAGTTAGCCGGGAGTACCGCTGACTGGTACAGGCCCTAAATCAGCGTGGCGCGAATCAAGAGATTGCGTGGCGTGAGGTGGCGCTCACAGAACGTGCCCACTGTCACCTTATATCCGCGCTGCTCGAGGTAGAGTGCCCGATCCAGCACCAGCCATAATTCCAGTGCCCGGCGGAAACCGTGGCGGGGTAACTCCATCCGGCTTACCCGCGCCTGCCGCTGCCAGCCCTGCTGTTCGAAGCGCTGCCAATCCACCTTGTTGGGGAGTTCTATCGACTTCAGTCCGGCGGCGTGGTGGCAAAAATCGGCAAAGTTGCCCGCGAAGATGCCATCGGGCAGGGGAGGTAGCGGCAGGTAATGGTCGACGCCGCGCAATTGTCGCTGCAGTGTGTCAAAGCCCAGCCGCCAGGCATTCTTCTTTTCCCGACGTCGGGTGGTCACGGCTGGTGCCGTCACGGTTTCCTGCACTGCCAGCCGGCAATCATCCCGACTCAGTGTCAGCGCACTGTCTCTGGCCGCCCGGGAGAAGGGCTGATATTGCGCGCTTGCGGTCAGGTGATAACAGCAGGGTGACAGGTGCAGGCTCTGCAGCCCGTGCTCTGCCACGGTTTCGATCAGGCGCCGGTGCAGGTCCCCGCAGGCGTGCAAGGCCACGGCATGACGGGTATGCCTGGCGTAGTGGATAGCCTCGGCTGACATGACATCGCACGGCTCGACCCGAACATCCAGTTGTAGCTGTCGGCTTCTTTCGTTGCCTGCGAGGCATAGCGTCGGGCGCCATTCCAGTGCTGTCACTGGTATGCCAAAGCGTTGGCAAATCGCGCGGCCCAGGTGCGCCTTGCCTGCGCACCACTCCAGCACGGGCCCGTCTGGCGCCTCCAGACAAGCCGTAAAGGCGGTAACCTGCTGCCACTTGCGACCGGGTATGTCTCGCTCGAAAGCGCGGGGATAGTCATGCTGCTGTGCCGGCAGGGCAGGCATCGAGTCGATTTTGGCGATAGAGGCAAGTTCAGGAATGTGCGCGCATAGCCATTCCAGCAGAGCATCGTGGTCACTTTCAAGGCTGGCCAGCGCGCTTTCGTCCAGCAGCTCCAGCGCCGCGGTCAGTGCCGGGTAACAGGCTTCCCAGGGAAGTTGCGGCAGATGGAAGGGCAACGGTCGCCACAGTGCTTCGTAGTCTTTCAGGATCGTGGTGAGCTGCGCGAAGCGCCTCTCCAGCGAGCGTTCCTGGCTGACGGCATCTGGCATTTACAGGGTCCGCCGGTATCGATAGGTAGACAGGGCGATGCTGACCCCGACTACCAGGGCAACCCCTGCCACCTTTCTGAAAGTCAGCTCTTCGTCCAGTAGCAGGACGCTACTGACCAGTGCCAGGGGCAGATACAGGTAATAGATCATGCTGGTGTAAATGGCCGGCAACTCCGTACTGGCTTTTACCCAGAGACCGTGGGCGATGACCGTGCACAGAATACCGAGCGCCGCCAACTGGTAGAAGTCGGTGGGCGCAAGCTGCCAATCAGTCTGGTCCCACAGTGGCAGGAAAAACAATAATGCGAAGAAAAACTGACCCCAGGTGCGCTCCAGGGTACTGATAGAGGCTGCCCGCTGGTGCAGCAGCGGCAGGGCCGCATAGAGCAGGGCACTGAACAGTCCGATAGCGATGCCGCGGGTGGTGTCATTGCCAAAGGTCAGTTCCGGGGAGACTATGACGCAACCCGCCAGGCAGCAGGCAATAGCCAGCCACTCTATGGTGTTCACTCGCTCACCGTTGAAGATATAGGCGAGTACGAGGTACTGGACACCATAGGTAGTGATCGCCAGGGCCGCGACAGCGGGGGTGGCCAGTTTGATACTGATAAAGTAGGTTAGCCAGTGGCCCGCGAATACCAGGCCAATGAGCATCAGCTGCAGCCACTGTCTGCCGCTCAGCTTTGACCATTGGCGGCGCCAAAGGGCGATGGGTGAAAACACCAGCGCCGCAACCGCGAGACGGGCAATGCCGATAGTCACTTCGTTGGCACTCGTGGATTTGATGAGGACGGGTACCGCCGACATGAACAGCACAGCTACCAACGCGGTCAGGAGAAGTTTTGGTTTGGCCATCGGTTCGATACTTTAGGGTGCGGCAGGCGAGGGCCGCGCAGTTTAGCGCTTTTTGTTGTGGTTTTCGCCTGGCGCGGTAATAAGTTAACTTGTGATTAGCGGCCGAGCCGACAATAGCGAACTTTCTTATATTACGGGTGAATTACTAACTCGCCATGCAAAAGTGAAGAAAGCCTCGATCTGCCTCGAACCTCCAGAAATCGTGCAACAACGATACGCCCTGGTGAAAGTATAATTGGGCATCTTCCTGGCCGGTGGATATTTCGAGATGGCTGTTGCCCACTCCCTTCATCAGGGCAGGCGCGGCGTGACGGGGGCGTATCACTAAAGCTCGATCGGATCCCAGCCCAGCTTGGCGCGCTCACTGTTCATGTGGTCCTGAAATACCTGCTCGATCTGCTGAAACTCCGGACTCGGACGCAGGGAATCAAAGTCATGTAGCGACAGGTCCGCCCAGCTCAGGCTGTATTGCTGCAGGTCTTTGCGCAGGCTGGTAAGCGCGGCGTCCTGGTCGTCCAGAAGCATTTGTGTACGGGCCAGAAAAATAAAATAGTTGGGTGGCTGGCCATTGGCAATCGCGTTCTCTACCAGAGCCAAAATGCGTTTGCCCAGTGCAAGGGCCTCCTCCTGCCTGCCGGTCGATTTCAGGCATGCGGCGTAGCTCAGGGCCAGCCACGCATAGGATATGCTACCGTCGACCTCGCCGAAAATATCCGTATTTTCATAGTCCTGGTCCCGCAGTACTTCCAGAACTTGCGGACACTTGCCTGTTCGCTCAAGCGCGAACACCACGGCGGCAAGACCCAGAAGATCCTGATCTTCAATCGCACGCCCTGGCTTGTTTGCAAGAAACTCGGCCGGGTACGCTATGGCCTCGAAAATCGGTTGTACTATCGGGACAGCGATTTCCAGGGCGAGTTCTGCGTTTTTGAGGGAAAAGAAATAATTGAAACCGAGAGATAACTTCGGATTGAAATCACGACCTGTTTCAACCAAGTCCAATGCTTTCTTATAGTCACTCACCGCGTCTGCCCAGCGGCCCTCATTTCTGTGAATCAACCCCTCCAGTTCATAGGCCTGGGCGGTGTCCGCGGTGACCATTTGACGCGCTTTTTCGACATCGAGATTAAGCGCATATTGCATGAGCAGGTTTTGGCGAATCACCGGGTGCAGCGGGTCGACTTCATAGGCTCTTTCCAGCGACGCCAGTGCGGCGTTGTAGTTCCCCATTCCGGACAGGGCATTGAAGCGCCAGGAGTACAGGATGCCCTCGTTAGGGTTCAGCTCGATGGCCCGGTTCACGCTGGCGAGCGCCTCGCGGGGCCGGTTGAGACTGCTGTAGATAAGAGACTGGGTCGCGTGTCCCCAGGCGGAGTCGGGATCAAGCCCGAACGCCACATCAAGCATTGCCTGGGCGTCGCGACTGGCTTCGGCGAGACTCAGTGTGCCATAGTTGTTTGAAGACAACAGGGTCGTGGCAAGCGCTTTCCCGACCCAGGCATCAGCGTAGCTGGAATCGATATCGATCGCTTTCTGGAATTCCTTGCCCGCCCGCTCAATTGACGCCTCGGTGCGCTCACGCAGGCTGTGCCTTCCCAGCAGGTAAAAATTGTACGCCTCCAGGTTGACTGGCTTGCTGGTGTTGACGGCTTCGGCCTGGCCCAGGTGCACCTTCAGTGCATTGACGATTGCGTTGGAGATCTCGTCCTGGATGGCAAATATATCGGTCAGGTCACGGTCGTAGGTGTCTGACCACAGGTGATATCCATCCTCGACGTTGATGAGCTGAGCGGTAATACGCAGCCGCTGGCCCGATTTTCTGACCGACCCCTCCAGCACGGTGGCGACATTGAGCTGCTCGCCAATGGCAGTGATATCCTGGTTTTTTCCCTTGAAAGCGAAAGAGGAGGTTCGCGCCGCTACCCGCAAATCGCGAATTTTGGCCAGGGCGTTGAGCAACTCTTCGGAGATACCGTCGGAGAAGTACTCCTGCTCCGGATCGTTGCTCATGTTAACAAACGGCAAGACGGCAATGGACTTCGGTTTCTGCTGTGCAGTGTCGGCCGGGGTATTCTCGAGGGCATCGGCAGTGACCACATTGGCTGCAATTTCTGTACTGTCATCGGGCCGATTGATAACCCGTTCGGCCAGTAGCAGGACAATCGCTATCCCCATCAGGGTAATGGTCAGACGGTTGAGCTTGCCGGCGGTTTCATGGGTTATAGACGCATCCGGATCGACGTCCTGGGTGCGGCGCAATCCTTCGGGGGTCAACTCAAAGGCCCAGGCAAAAACCAGGGCGAAGGGAAAGCCGATAATGCCCAGGTATAGGGCAAAAGAGACGGTCCAGGGAGGAAGTTGCAGCAGTGGGGCGAGGAACTCCGCCACCTGCATAACAACCCAGCCCACCACGAGATAGGCGAATGCGACCCTGAAAACGTTGCGACGTCTTAGCTCGGCAATTATTGACGCCATCGACTCTTCTACCCCTGAGGGTGCGGACTACTGGAGCCGTCAGCTTATCAGTTCATCCTGTAAATTACACACATCAACCCACGGTCTCAGGAATGGACCTCCCGCGGTGAGTTACCTGTTACTATCTGCTCAAGGTGGTACTGACAAATTGAATCAGTGCAACGGGCTGACGCTGCAAAGGTTAAGCTCAACTGTATGGGAGTCAGTCAGCATCTCCCACTTTGACCCCCATTCGTCAGATTATATAGCCCTGAATTTACACTTTTTGCGAGAAAAAAGGTCAACTTGTCAGTACCATTGTATGGGTTTCCTGCCGCTGGCAATTAATGCTCCCAGACTAAACAGGTGTAAGTATCTTGCGTCGAAAGCTTCTCACATTTCTGTATGTCCTGATTTTGATTGCCGTAACGTCAGCGGTACTCTATTACGGCAAGCTGTCGCAGGTTCCGCGGGTGGAGGTGGTTCCGGTTGGGCACGGTCCGGCTGACCGTATATTGTCACTGGTAGGTCGGGTGCTGCCAAAGCAGGTCGTTAATGTGCGCGCTGAAAAGCCCGGCCAGATTATCGAGTTGCTGAAAGACGAAAGCGAAGCCGTGAGCGCCGGTGAAGTCATCGCCAGGGTCGCCGCTGAGGAAGAGATAGCCACCCTGAGCGCGAGCCGCGCCGAGACCAAGGCACTGGAAGCCGAGCTGGCAAGAGCGCGAGCTCAATTGGCACGTAACCAGGAGTTGGTTCAGGGCGGCTTCGTTTCCGCACAGAACCTTGACGACGTCTTTGCCGAGGTCGAGACCATACAAGCCCGACTTTCTGCAGCCCGGGCGGCGGAACGGCAGGTAGAGGTTAGAGCTGAGAAGTTTGTTATTCGCGCGCCCATCGATGGCCTGATTCTCGCTCGTCCAGTTGACGTAGGCCAGGTTGTATCGACCGAAACGAGTCTTTTCGACATCGGCTCGTTCGAACTGGAAATAGAAGCTGAGGCTGATGAATATTATGCCGACGCAGTTCAACCCGGGCAAATTGCGCGCATTAATCCGGCCGGATCGGCCGATATCTTCGAGGCTGTCGTATCCCGGATATCCCCGCGGATTGATCCCGCTACCGGTGGTCGAATCGTTCGACTCGAAACGGAGGCCGCCGCTGATAGCATACTGCCAGGGCGGACCATCAATGCCAGTATCATTGTCGAGCATATGGACAATGTCATTTCGGTTCCGCGTAACGCGGTGAGGCTTGTTGGCGGCAACTTTGAAGTTCTCACTGTTACCAATGGACGAGTTGGTATTATTCCGGTGGAGATTCTCGACTGGCCGGGTAACCGCGTAATTGTTACCGCCGGCCTCAGCGGGGAAGAGACTGTCATCATTACGCCGGCGAACCTTGTACAGGGTGAAGATGTGCGCATCTATGACGGTGCGAGATCAGTGGAACCGTAACGCGATGTTCCAATGGCAGGTAGCATGGCGTTATTTATCTTCAAATATTATGCAGACAACGCTGCTTGTAACCGGCGTGGCCCTTGGCGTGGTCGCGTTCGTATTTATCACCGCTTTGATTAACGGGCTGGCGCTTTTGCTAACCGCAGAGACCACCGGTAGTATCGCACACATAACCCTTGAGCCGCCGGTACGCACTGCACCGGTGCTAATGGAAGGGAATGACTATGCGGCAACACCCGTTTCAACTTCACAGCGCAGCCTGATCAGGGATTGGTCAACCCTTAGTGACATGATCGAGCAAATCCCCGGCGTAATTGCGGTGCGACCGGAAATCGATGGCAATGGCTTCCTGGTCCGTGGCGAGGCCGTTGCACCAGTGGCGGTGAAAGGGGTCGAGCCGGAAAAGCTGTCAGTGGTCGCCCCGATAGCCCAAAACCTTGTGCGTGGCAGCGCGGATCTTTCTGCAGGTAGTTTGTTGATTGGTGGCGAGCTGGCGCGAGACCTGGGACTAAATGTGGGTCAGCCAGTGATCCTTCGCACCGATCGCGATCGGGAACGACTCTTGACGGTGCGTGGAATATTTGAAACTGGCATAGCCAGTGTTGACGAGCGAGTCGTCTACCTCAACCTGCGGTCGGCGCGGCCATTGTTTGATTTGCCTGACGGCGTGACACAGCTATCCATCAAATTGACAGATCCGACAACAGCTCCGCTGATTGCCGGCGCGCTGCGATCCCAAACCCAATTGCAAGTAAGCTCATGGCAGGAGCAAAACCGCAATCTGGAAGATGCACTGGCAGCTCAGGCGCGCACCGGGTTGTTGATACAGTTGTTTGCGATGATCTCGATCATCATTGGTGTTTCCAGCGCGCTGCTGTTGTCTACATACCGGCGCCGTAGCGAGATCGGCATAATGCGTTCTTTTGGCATTTCCCGCCGGTTCGTCGCCAGCGTGTTCGTGTTGCAAGGCCTTATAGTGGGACTGCTCGGTGGTCTGGTGGGTTCAATAGCCGGTTACGGACTTTGCCTGTGGCTGTTTTCAATTAAAGCACCCGATGGTAACCCCGTCCTGCCCATAGCGCCCGACCAGGGAGGGTATCTGCTGGTCATTACGCTGACTGTTCTTGGCGCTGTACTCGCTGCTGTCCTGCCGGCCCGGGCTGCTGCGAGTGTCGAACCGCTCGAGGCTATTCAACAATGAGTTTTGTGGTCGAAGTGCAGGATATTACCAAGGTATTTCGCGACCGCGATGTCGAAACCCGCGTGCTAAAGGGTATCAGCTTTAAACTTCAGCCAGGTGAACTGGTTGCGCTGTTGGGGCCTTCCGGTTCTGGCAAGAGTACCTTGCTGTCGATCGTCGGTCTTTTGCTGAGCCCGACCGGCGGACGTATATCCCTGCTGGGCAGCGATGTAACTCACCTGAAGGAACACGAACAATCACGGATTCGCAACCGGCACCTCGGCTTCGTCTTTCAGGCGCATCATTTATTACCGGACTTCACCGCTCGCGAGAATGTTGCCTTTCACGCAGCCGCTGCCGGCGGTCGGATGAGTCGATCCATGCGTGTGCGCGCAGGAGAGTTACTGGAGCGCGTAGGCCTGGCGAACAGGGTTGATTTTCGCTCTACGCAACTCTCGGGCGGCCAGAAGCAACGGGTTGCCATCGCGACGAGCTTTGATGAACAAACCCGATCTTGTGCTGGCGGACGAGCCCACCGGCAATCTGGACCGGGAAACGGGTTTTCAGGTCATGGAGCAGATGAAGATCATAAACCGCGAAGAGCAAACCACTTTCTTCATATCCACACACGACCCGGAGATTGCCGCCCGCTGTGATTACCGCGTTCATCTCATTGACGGCCTGATCGACCGAATAGACTGACCATAAACAGGGGTCAGCAATTGGGGTCAGAGTAAAAAAGGTCAGTGGCAGAATCGCGAGAAAAAGGGGTGAGAAAAAGGGGTCAGAGTAAAAAAGCGGAAAAAGTGGTCGGAGTAACAAAGGTCAGTGGCAGAATCGGAGTGTTTTTATGAGCATCTACCTGGAAGAGTTAAAGCGCCTGCAGGCGGAAGTGGACGTGCTCACTCCGGAGCAACTCGAGAAGCGAGTCAAGCATCAGCCCAGGCCAGAGTTTGCTTATACCCGGAAAAACCCTACTCGCAGGAACCTTCCGAACTGGCTGGAAGGCCAGGATAAATTCCTTCAGGACCACTACCGGGTCGCCATTTCGAGCGGCGTACTGGAGTCAGATCTTGATGCGGATGGTTTCGCGTTTGAAAGACTGGAGTGCATGTATAAAACCGCATTGGACACCATTTATCTTGCTGAAGATGCGTGGAACCACCGGCAACAAAATAGACCGGGAACGGAAATAGAGCTGGCATTGAGAGAGCTGGTGCATACCCGAGTCGATAATTACATGCGTGAATATTTGCGACATTTCCGCTACAGAAAAACCAAGGGCGATTTAGTGAGGGCCGTACTGGTGAGCTATCCCCAACTGCAGAAAGCCATCGTGGATGGCGAGATCAGCAAGCTTGTGATTGCAGAATTTATTTATGCCCGGTGTGGCATTAACGTGAGCGAAACTACAATTTCCATAACCTTGCGTGAACTTAAACTGCTCGATAACTGAAGCCCGATCGGATGGAGAGCATCATGCGCTACTTGATGTGCATGAAAAATATAGCTGCACAGGTACCGACAAACCAACTCACCCCCATGGTCTGACGCCTTACAGATGGGTCTCGACCGACCAGAAAAGCCCAATATGATCGCACTTCGAAGCTGATTTTTAAGGGTGCTCAGCGTGCGATTATTTTCCGATTAAAAGTAGGAGAATCTTTCAGTGTCTTGAATTGTCAGGATCTTTGCGCAAGAGTTATCTTACTGAAACCTTCGCGGCAGGTTCACCTTCCGCGTACCCCGGGCTGAGGTAAAAATCATACCGCTCGTCATCCTGGAGGTATCGCTTGAAAAAGGAAACAACGTAGAGATTCTGCAATCGAACTACCTCTGCAATGGGGAAAGCTTCGTCGCTGCACGTTTGGGCGTAGGGCTCCAGCAAGTCGCCGGCGCCGATAGCTGGCCAGGTATCCTGCACTATTCCAACGCTTATCAACAAATTGCCAATATCGCAGACGTTGGCGAAATGGGTATGGTTGGCACCGATTATATCCACCTGGTACACGACGGGTGCATTGATCATCTCTGCAAAGGCGATGCTATTGTTTTCTATGAAGACATCAACGTCCTCTGTGCCGCCCATGAGCATGGTTGGCACGGTAATGCGCTCAAGCTGTTCCCGCGTAAAACCGGCGTTCGGCCCGGACCTCTCATCTTTTTGCAATTCAGCTCGAAAAACCGCTGAAATCGGCACGATGGCCTCGACCCGCGGGTCCGGCGCCGCACCGGCCCAACCGGCCGCCATGCCAACGGCGGTCATTCCGCCAAACGAGTGTCCCACCACACCCACGCGGTCCGTATTGACCCGCTGGTAAAACATATCATCGGGATCGCCGCTGCGCCCGGTCATTGTGTCGATGAGGAACGATACATCCGGAACCCGGTTGGCCGCGGCCTCGTCGAATGTGTCCTCGCCGGATGACTGGGAATTACCCGTATGCTCGGGTGCTATGACGATAAACCCGTGACTGGCCAGGGTCTCCATCAATACCACTGAAGCGGTATTGATACCCCCGTAACCATGGGAAAAAATAAGCAGGGTTTGTTCCGGTCGGCTCGAGACAGGCAGGTCATCCGCGGCTACCTCAGAAGTCAGGCCGATGCCGGGGGCTAGTTCGTAGCTGGTTGGAGCGGAGTCACCCCGGTCCTCATCGTCAACCGGGTACCAGACGTCCACGGCCAACGAGCGGTTTTCGCGTTGCGGGTCGATAGCGGTAAACGCGCTGTGTCCGACACCGAATGGGCCTGTCATGTCGGGCGACTCCGGTGCAGGTTGGGTGAGCCGGGTCGGCTGGTTTGAACTGTTACCGCAGGCAGCAAGTCCGATGGCGAGTGACAGGCAAGCCAGGACATGTAACAGGGAGTGCACACCGTTTTTCATCGACTCATACGCGCAGACAGCAAGGGTTGTCGGGTCAGAGGGCAGTATCCCCCTAAACTTGGAATTGTTCCAGCATCCTTCTCTGGAGAGAAAGCTTGTGAGAAGGTATCGCCAGGTTCAACCGCAGAAATTGACAGAATTTGCCAGTGAGTACTTATATCGTATTGGTAGCAGTTCTGTTTGTCGGCTTTCTGCTGGTCGCAAAACTGGAGTCCTGAATCATGGCGATCTGGCTGGGCTCAAGGAACATTACAAGCTGGATGGCATTTACCTGAACACACCGGGAAGGTAGATGTTTGACAAGCTCGTCGTGCCAGTCGGTGCGATTAGGAACTGTGACGCCATGGACGGTTACCGGGTCTCGCTGCATCGGTCTGCGTGAGCCCGGGTCAGCTGGCGCCCAGGGGCATGGTCTTGAATCATTCTGCAGATGTCAAAGCACCAGCGCATCGCGTGGAAGAGCGGCGTCGGTGCTCTTCGCACTGTTGGTAGGTTCCAGTTCGAAGCAGTGAAAACCCCGGTGCTCCCGAAGGCTGTAGTCGTAGACCACGGTCAGGCTGTGGTGTGCGCAATCGCTGGCAAATTGATCCATGGCGGAGTCTTTGCCGCTGAAGTAACCAATGCCCGTGCCTGCAAGCAGGGCCACGGATGTCATAAGTACGTAAGTCCTGGCTTTCATGGGAATCCTCCCTGGGTGAGCTGGGGATTGAACCCAGTGGTTGTATCGCGATGTGTTGTCCGAATCGTCAGCATATTGTCCAAGGCTCGTAGCAGATTACCGGCTTTCCCCGATCGCACAGCCTTTGTTGTACAGCCGGTTGTAGCGGCGACGGGCCCAGACCTCATAAATAAAGTCTACAAGGCCTCGCAGAATCGGCCAGCGCAGCCACCGGAACCATACGCCGCGATGGGTGAATTGCCAGGCAGCCACATTGGCGTCGGCACCGGTCAACCAGCGCCCGTCGGGTAGGCGCATATGCAGTGTGCGTAGCAGCGTGTCCCTGTCAGGCTGGTCGCCACCATCAGCCACGGAGTGTATATCCCGCAGCTGCAGCTCTTCGCTTTTCAGCGCTTCCAGTCGCGCCATCTCCGAGGTGCACAGTGGGCACTGGCCGTCGTAGTAAAGAATGGCTACGCCGGTTTTGTCTTTTTTGGAGTTGTTCATGTACTTAGGTACGATGGTAACCGGCTGGCGGATGACCCGAGCGACCGGAATCGTGGCGGGCCGATCGCCGGGGTAGTCGGCGAACGGTTCTGTACCGACCCCTGAAATATCTGCGCGTTAACGCGCAAGCAGGCCACGTCATCCGCGCGCCGGTCCGGGCCGTACCAAGTATATAGTGAGCGCCTGGCCGGACAATGACTTCCCGAGACGACAAAATCCGCGAATTGCTGGGAGAAAAGGAAGAGGCCAGCGACCTTAGCCTGCGCGGCAATGCGCTGCGCAGGGCAACCCAGAATAAAGTTCCTACCACCTTGACGCCACATGAATGGGAGCAGTGGTATGCCGAGCACGGTGTGCCCGCCAGCCATCAGCAGGGCGAGAAAGAAAAGAAGAAGAAGCGTTGGTGGCACTGGTGATCATAAAACGTTATCAGCCCCCAGTACGGTTACAGCGACTTTATCAAAGAAGCCAGGGTTTCTATTACGCATGCTGACACCACGCAGCACCGCTAGTTGGGGTCCCAGGCCGCATTCGCCTGATTCCGGCGATGGTTCTTCCACCGGTGCAGCCGTCTGAGCCTGTTCAAGTGATCGCTGGTCCCGGTCTGCCAGCGCAGCAGAAACAGGTCGATACCTAAAGACCAACGTGAACCGCAGGCGCTTGTCTGTCGTAGCAAGTGTGAACTGTGTACGGAGGCAGCAAGATGAAAGAAGCGATAGACAACACCTGGAAGGCAGTAATGGACAACCGGCATAACCCCCTGCGCCACCTGGATCTGGCCTCACAGCACTACCTGATGCAGGTTCTGGGGTGGATGTGGAGCATGGTGTTCAGCATCTCCTTTCTGTCCATATACCAATTCGGTTACGTCTGGATGGCACATCTGCTGGTTTTTGGCGGGGCGGCCATGACCGTAGCGGTTTTCCGCAACGCCGAAAGCATGGAAGAGGAGCGCTTGCAGCCCTCACGCGAGTTGAGCAGTGCGTCTCGCTGCGTCTGGCAGCTCGACCGCGAGGCCTGAAATAAAAGGGGTCAGATTCCTTTTTATGGTTTGCCGCTCTGATATTGAGACTGCGCCATTGGAAAGCGGTCTGACCCCTGCTCGTGCGACAGGATTCCAGCCTGTAGGGCCCCGCCGAGGAGCCCTGGATTGACGACTATGACCGCCCCTTCTCGGCGCAAGCTATCCCGCTGCTTCAAGATACTGATCAGACCTGTGGACACCGCCATCCGTGCTATTTCTGCCTGAGATAGCCACCGGGGCGAGTGCCAATCAGACCTATTGACAACCCGGTAGAACGGGCAGACACTTCGCCGGACTACGGCCCGATGCTTCCTCAGCAGTCTGATAACGGCGCCCCGTAGTGAGGGCAGGCAAATGCGGTTTACGTCGCTGTGGGGCTTGTTGTTGTGCGCTGGAATGGTGAGTTCCTGCACCAGCGTGACCTTTACCGACCTTTCTATCCAGCAACTGCATGAAAAGATCGCTGCAGGTGAAATTGTCAGGCCTGGAGAAACGGCAACTATTGCGACCGTCGATGGGGAGCAGCACGAGATAATGGTGTCTGCCATCACCGCGGAAAGCGTCATCGGTAAAGTGGGTGCCAGTACGGCAAGTGATGCAGATGACTTTGAGCACGGCAACGATGTGCCTTTCATTGATACCAGCATACCAATCAATGACATCCTGTCGGTCGAAAAAGTGCAAGTTACTAATCCCGCAGCTCAGGCCGCCATCGTAACCGGTTTTGGCGTGGGGTATATGTTTTTGCTGGCGCTTCCGGCCATCATTATTGGAGCCATTGCGCTCTGATGAGGCAATGTCAATCATGACACTGCCTGACATGGTGTTTCCAACGAAAAAACGCCGGATACGTCACTGTGTGATACCCATACTTTTGCTGCTGCTGGGTGGCTGCAGGATAGAAGTTGTGGTGCCGGCAGGCGGCACGGTGCTGACAGAATCAGGCAGGTATACTTGCCTTGCCGGTGAGCAGTGCACAATCGAAGTCAACGATCTTTTCTTCAATGAAACATTTTTTGTCGAGCCCGAGTCCGGGTTTACCTTCGGTGGCTGGCGAAAGAGTCCTCGGTTTCTCTGCGGCGGTAGCCTTTCGCCATGCAGTCTGGCCACTGCAGCTATGGAAGGTAACAGTTGGCTGGAAAATGTGCTCTCCTCCGAAGAAGTATTTCACCTCGAGCCCATTTTTCATCCCGGCAACTGGAGCGGCGACTACGGGCTGAGGCCGGCTTATGAGGCCGCGACTCGCTGCGGTAGCAAGGAAATCATCTATCGCACAGTCAAGGCTTTCAATATACAGGTAGCGCAAATAGATGGTCATATCAGTACAGACTTCATCACGGGCAACGAGGTCCCGGGAGCCGAACTGGTTAGCAAGGGCATGGCCGTATCACTGGCCGACCCAAGGCGATTCAGCCAGAGAGCACTGTACTCGCACCCGAGCAGGGGCATGATCGACTACTATCTCGTCTTCGAGGCCAACGTGGTTTCAAAGGTTGGATTCAGTGGTGACTATTTTGCGCAGTATGTCGAGCGCAACTCCGGTCGAGTCTGCTCTTCCAATGTTTACCTGTTTGCGGAGCGGCTATCCGAGGGGCCAGGCGTACCGGAACTGACAGCCACGCCAGACCGGCACGGAAGTTTTCACATAGAAATGCAAGACAGCGATATTGTCTGCTCCGATGGCTCCAGGGGGGCAGCTCCCGGGGCTTCCACGGATATCTATATAAGGCAATCAGGGAGCTTGATCACCTTCGACAACCCGGTCGAGGCACTGGTGGAGGCAAGAACCGGCACCATGGGCCAGTACCGCCTACCCGCCGGAGCGAGGTTGAAGAAATCCGGTGATTTTGTCGCTAACAGTTATGGCCGCATCACATATGACGAGACCGTAGCCGAGTGGACCACGATCAATGGCAATCTTGCCAGGCACACAGTCAGCGGAACCATTCGGGTGGCGAATATTCCCAACGATCAGATGGGGATTTGCATCGAGATCCACGCTTTCTCGGGCTATCGAATCAACTGACAGAAGAGACTTCCATTTTTAGTAGTTTTGGTTTCTGTCAAGGGCGCGGTTGCCTGATTAATGCGCCAGAAGAACCGTCTACCTGAATCATCGTCCAGTGGATTTTTCCGGGATAAGGACTACTATCATGCTCGCAGCGATCAAAGAATTCGCCACAGTCTGCGCACTCGCGCATCCCATCGACTGCCTCGTATAGCGATGCCAACTCTTGCATCCGACAGTGCCGTGGCCACTGCCCCGATGCCGGCCGGGTCCGGAGCGTCTCCCGGGATGTACACGAGGCGCTTGTACCCTCTGCCCACTAAAGCACATCTGCCTTATCCGCAACTGCACTGTGACGTCCCTGCTCTTTACCTTACTGCTGCTCACAGCATGCAACGGTGGATCCGGGGGCAATGGTCCGGCTGACCGGAGGAGCGTCAGCTGGTTTCCGCACTCGAGTTTGCCGATCAGAACCTCGCGGCCTGTGTGCAGACTGCAGCAGCAAGCTCGGGCTGGGTTTATGCCGACGAAATAGAGGAAATATCATGTATCGATTTCGCGGGGGAGATTGCCTCCCTGGAAGGCCTGGAAGTATTTGCCGGCCTGCCGGGCGTGAGCCTGCGGCGCCTCGATCTTGGCATACTTAATGCCGCTGTCACCGACCTCGCGCCGCTGGCGGGGCTGGAGTCACTGACAAGCCTGCACCTGACCGGCCACAGTGCCGTCGATATCGCACCGTTAGCCAGCCTGTCCGGACTGCGTGAACTGGAGCTGGCGGGAGTAATTGAGTTCACCGATTCCGGCGGGTGTGTGGGTTTTGCCATAAGCCCTATTGACAGTTTCAGTCCGCTGGCTGAGTTATCGGGGTTGCAGGCACTTACCCTGTACGGCTGCTTCGCCACTGAAGACTACAGCGCCATAAACAGCCTGGAGGCGCTCGAAGAGCTGCGCCTTGTAGGGAACGTGGTCCTGGAAGAGTTGCCTGAAATGGACAGATTGAAGCAGCTGCGGGTGTTGAACCTGGGCTCGAGCTCGAGCATCCGGGATATCGGCACGATAGCATCGCTGCCCGCCTTGCAGTATCTGGTACTGCCTGTCGACCGGTTTTGGGGAGTGGCCGGGCTCGACCCGCTGGCCGGGCTGGTAAACCTGCGGGAACTGGTGCTCGAGGACTCTGGCGTATAGTCGACCTGGGTCTCTCTGGCGGGTCTGACCAGTCTCGAGTCCCTGACCATGACGTGGCGAGAACTGGAGTACGAACCCCGCGGCAGTATTTCCGACCTGACGTCGTTGGTCGCCATGCAGAAATTATCCCGGCTCCGCATTGAGCATCAGCGTGTCAGTGATGTCGGGCCATTGGCGGCGCTGCCCGGCCTGGTCGAATTGAGCCTGAACGACAATCAGGTAAGCGACATCAGCCCGCTGGCGGCGCTGCGCGGCCTGGTCAAATTGAGCCTTAACCACAATCAGGTAAATGACCTCAACCCGCTGGCGACACTGACCGGGCTTGTTCAATTGAACCTGCGCTTCAACCAGATTAGTGACCTTACCCCGCTGGCGGGGCTGGACAGCGTGTCAACTCTCGACCTCTACGCCAATCCATTTGTAGAACTGGATCCGCTGGTAGACATGCAGGCATTGAAGCGCCTCATTATCTGGGAACGGCTTTCCTGCCAAGAGGCGCGCGACTTTGAGACCGCCAGGCCAGATGTGTTTCTGGACTACGGTCGTCCATGCCCTCGTTGAACCAGCTGGCGGGCTCGAAAAGGCGACTCATGCCAAGTTGCCCGATACTGACAAGTAAAGTGTCGGAAATGGGATAAATCGGCAATGAATACGTATGCGCAGAAAAAGGGGTCGAAAAAGGGGTCAGACCCCTTTTATGCTTTTATGCTTTTATGCTTTTATGCTGTGATTTTGTCGCTGACAGTTATGGCCGCATCACCTGTTTGTATAAGCGGCTGCGATGATTCGGGATCATCCGCTTCCGGGATGTACACGAGGCGCTTGTCCCCTCGTCTGCTCTGGCTACTGATGCCGTGACTGACCTGGATGAGCGCCAGCTGGTTACTGCAGTGAAAAGGGTTCCGATCCATCATCTGCTTTTCTGATTGTGGTGCCTTTTCGAAACTGAGCTGCGACCCAGCTCCGAGAGGTTACCCTGTCAGCCAAAGCCGTTGAGCGCCCAATTCAAAACATGTAACTTGCGTACACCCTGACAGTACGTGGCTCCAGGATGTGGTAGTGGATATCCTCCACACCTTCAGCGGGCTCTCCAGGCAAGCGTGATGAATAGTAGTAATCGATATCGTGATCATCGCTGTCGAGCACATAAAAAGGGGTACATAAAAAGGGGTCAGAACCCTTTAATGAAACCCATAAAAGGGGTCTGACCCCTTTTTATGGACCCCTTTTTTGTTACCAGAGGCGAGCAGCTAAGGATCTGGTTCTTCTGATGTTTGCCTCGGCCTGTGTGGGTGAATCGTAAAATCAAAAACCGGTGGTTTCGCTCTGCTTCGGGTCGGGCCTAATTTTTTATTTTAGTGTTCGTGTATACTCCGAGGGCGCGGCTGGTCGCAATGCCAAAAAGAGGGGAATACATGTTTGAAAGAGGATTGCAGTCGACACTTTCAGCTCTAACTTTTCATGGCATGAAGGTAAATGCCGACCTTTATGAATATTTTTCCCTGCCGGTGATCAGTACCGGCCGTTCCTTTGCCTACTATCGAAAAATCTTCTTTGGCAATCGCTCTCAAGGTGAAGTATTAAGGACGCTTGAAGGCAAGCGCGTCGTTGATGTGGGCTGTGGCCTCACACCATACGTATCCGACTCCATGTTCCAGATCTGCCGCAAGCGAGGTATCGATTTTTTCGGTGTTGACCCCAAATTTGCAGATGGCTTCAGGCTGCGTCCACTGGATGTTGCCAAAATCCGCGCTGTGGGCGGACGAGGCAAGATCTCTCCGCAAGCCCCCGGCCTCGAAAAGTGCGTTGGTGCCCATGCGGATGAATTGCCTTTTGACGATCGAAGCATCGATCTGATTCTGTCAAATTTTCTCTTATATGCCTGGATACAGGATGAGAGCATCCTGGAGAACATTTACCGCGAGTTCCATCGAGTACTGAATGTCGGTGGTGAGGTTCGAATCTACCCGGCACCGGAACTGGAAGTGAACAGAACCAGACATGCCGGTCTGAGAGAAGTGATGGAAAAGTTCGAAATCACACAGCGATTCACCGCAAGATGGCTGAACCTGGCCCAGTATCCACCGGCATACATGATGACCATGAGGAAAAAATAGGGTCACCGCGACTACACCCGGGCGCTGCTGACACTGGATGTACAGCACTGATGTCCCCGCCCCCTATAATTTGCACAGTACACAGAAACGGGTAAGCACTATGAAGCGATGGAATGGCTGGGGTGATGATAAAAATGACCTGGGCCTGGAGTTGAGTGCTTCGGCACTTGCCTATTTACAGCAGCTGATCGGTCCATCCACTGCCCTGCCCGGCGCCACGCTGGAGGACGTCCTGTCCAGGGTGCCCCCATCGCGGCTGCCGCCGCATCCGCTGGTCAGTGTCGATGCCGAGGATCGACTGCGCCACGCGCGGGGCCAGAGTCTGCCCGACTGGCTGGCATTGCGCAGCGGTGATTTCGGCGTATTCCCCGACGGGGTGGCTTTCCCTAAAACCAGTACCGAGGTGCGCGACCTGCTGCAGTATGCACTGCAACATCAGGTCAGCGTGATTCCCTACGGCGGTGGCACATCGGTGGTTGGGCATATCAACCCGGAGGCGGGCGAGGTCCCTGTGCTGACTATCGATATGACCGGCATGGACCAGCTTATCGCGCTGGATCGGGAAAGCCAGATCGCCACCTTTGGCGCCGGCGCAAACGGGCCGCAGGTCGAATCGGCACTGGCGCAGGCAGGGTATACCCTGGGTCACTACCCGCAGTCATGGGAGTTGTCGACTGTCGGCGGCTGGGTGGCCAGCCGCTCCAGCGGCCAGCAATCCATGCGCTACGGCCGTATCGAGCAGATGTTTGCCGGCGGCCATATAGAGACTCCCCTGGGCGCGCTCGAGATTCCCACCTTCCCGGCATCGTCGGCGGGGCCGGATGTCCGGGAAATGGTCATGGGTAGCGAGGGGCGCCTGGGCATTATCACCGAGGTGAAGGTGCGCATAACGCCACTGCCCGAGCGCGAGTCATTCCATGTGATTTTCTTCCCTGACTGGGATGCCGGGCTGAAGGCCGTGCGGGCCATGGCCCAGGGCAAGGTGCAGCTCTCCATGATGCGCCTGTCCAACACCATCGAGACGTTTACCCAGCTTAAGCTGGCCGGCAGCGGTACGGCCATCCGCCTGCTGGAAAAATACCTGTCCCTGCGGGGGGCCGGGGACAACAAGACCATGTTCACCTTTGGTGTCACCGGTTCCCGCGCCCAGTGTAAAGCTGCGCTCGCCCTGGCCAACGACTACGCGCGCCAATATGGCGGCGTCGGCACGGGCACCTTACTGGGTAAGAAGTGGGAACACAGTCGCTTCCGTTCGCCCTATCTGCGCGAGGGTCTGTGGGACGCAGGCTATGCGGTGGATACGATGGAGACGGCTATCGACTGGATCAGGGTGCCGGACGCACCCGCGAAGATGGAGGCGGCAATTGCCGGTGCGCTGGCACAAGAGAATGAGACGGTGCATGCGTTTACTCACCTGTCACATATCTATCCCCAGGGTTCCAGCGTCTACACCACGTATATCTTCCGTTGCGGCAGTTCCTACGCCCAGACCCACGCCCGCTGGCAACAGCTGAAAGCGGCCGGAGCCCGGGCGATAGTCGAGCTGGGCGGCACCATCAGTCATCAGCACGGCGTCGGCAGGGACCACGCCATGTACCTGCCGGCGGAGAAAGGCGAGCTGGGTATCGCCGCCATCCAGGGCCTGGTGGATGTGTTTGATCCTCAGGGGCGGATGAACCCTGGCAAGCTGCTACCCTGATTGCCACACGATCGCCCTTCACCCGCGAAGACAACAGGGTCCATTTCCAGGACAGGATGAGAATGAACAACAGCCAGCCAACTTTCAACGACCGCACGGCCCTCTGGGCGCAATTGCAGCAAGCCTCGCCGCACTGGGATGTGGTGATTATAGGCGGCGGTATTATAGGTGCCGGCATTTTACGCGAAGCGGCCCGGCGTGGCCTGAAGGTGCTGCTGCTGGAGCAGCAGGATTTCGCCTGGGGTACCTCCAGCCGCTCATCCAAAATGGTCCACGGCGGGCTGCGTTATATTCTCCAGGGTGATATCGGGCTCACCCGTGAATCCCTGCAGGAGCGCGAGCGTCTGCTGCAGGAGGCTCCAGGCCTGATCGATCGTATGGGCTATTACTTCACCGTGCGCAAGGGCCGCTTCCCCGGCAGGGTCGCCTTCAGCCTGCTGCTGGCATTTTACGATTTCATGGCGGGAATCCGGGATCACCACTTCCTGCCACGCGCCGAGGTGCTGCGGCACTTTCCGGGCATCGACGAGACCGGGCTCAAGGGGGCCTGCTATTACACCGACACCGTCACCGATGATGCGCGGCTGGTACTGCGAATCCTGCAGGAGGCGATAGCGGCGGGTGGACTCGCAGCCAACTATGTGAAAGTCGAAAGCCTGCTGAGGAACTCGGGCCTGGTGGATGGGGTGGTGGCGGTGAATACGGAAACCGGGGAGCGCGTGCAGCTCAAGGCGAGGTCGGTCATCAATGCCACCGGCACCTGGGCTGACCGCTTGCGCCATGAGGTCAATCCGGAAACCCGGGTGCGGCCCCTGCGCGGCAGCCACCTGGTCCTGGCGCGGGAGCGGCTGCCGGTGCTCGATTGCCTGACCATATTCCACCCCCGGGACAAGCGGCCGGTCTTTGCTTTTCCCTGGGAGGGGGCGACTGTCATCGGCACCACGGACCTGGATCACCGGCAGGACGCTGACGCGGAAGCTACTATCAGCGGCGATGAACTCGACTACCTGCTGGAGGCTGTGAATGACCAGTTTCCCGGGCACGCCATTGGCCGGGACGACATTATCTCTACCTGGTCCGGTGTCCGCCCCGTGATCGGCTCTGACAAGTCGAAGGATCCCTCGAAAGAGCGCCGCAATCACGCTGTGTGGGTGGATGAGGGCCTGGTGACGGTCACCGGCGGCAAACTTACCACCTTCCGCAAGATCGCCCTGGACGCCCTGGCCGCAGCGACTGCAACCCTGGGTGAACTGACTATTACAGAGCCCGATGAAGCCGTGTTCCACACCACCAGTATCAGCGCCGCCGAGATCGGCCTGGCCGATGAGTCCCGCGCCCGGCGCCTGGCGGGGCGTTATGGCGCCGCGGTGACGCGTTTGTTCGAAGGGGTCGCGGCAACCGAGCGGGAGAAAATAGGCAGCACCGGTTTCTGCCTGGCTGAATGCCGCTGGGCCGCGCGCAACGAGTCAGTCCTGCATCTGGATGACCTGCTGCTGCGCCGCACCCGCCTGGGTTCGCTGTTGCCCCGGGGTGGCGAGGAGATCTTTGGTGCCCTGGAGGCCATTTGCGCCGAGGAATTGCAGTGGGATCGGGCGCGGTGGGAGGCCGAACTCGCCCGCTACCGGGAAATCTGGGAGTGCCACTACTACCTGCCGGCCCCGGCAGCCGGCTGACAGCGCCTACAGCCCGGAAACTGTCTTATGAGTGCGGATAAAAAATACCTCCTCGCCATCGATAACGGCACCCAGAGTGTCCGCGCCCTGGTGTTCGACCTGGACGGCCAGCTTGTCGCCAAAAGCCAGGTGGAGATCGAGCCGTTTTTTTCCGACCAGCCCGGCTGGGCGGAGCAGCATCCTCATTATTTGTGGGACAGGCTCTGTGATGCCTGCCAGCAGCTCTGGCCCCAGCTGGAATTCCCTCGCACCGACATCGAGGCGGTAGCACTGACCACCCAGCGCGCCACTGTGATTAATCTCGATAAAGAGGGCCAGCCCCTGCGTCCCGCCATCATCTGGCTGGACCAGCGTGAGCAGCAGGAGTTGCCCGGTATGGGCGCCTGGGGGGCAGTGCTGACCCTGGCGGGAGCGGGCGCGAATGTTCACTCTTTTCGCACCCAGGCCGAAGCCAACTGGATCGCAGCCCGGCAGCCCGAGATCTGGCAGCGCACAGCCAAGTTCCTGCTGCTGTCCGGCTATCACAGCTACAGGCTCACCGGCCGCTATGTCGATTCCGTGGCGAGCCAGGTCGGCTACCTGCCGTTCGACTTCAGGCGCCAGCAGTGGTGCGGGCAGCGGGACTGGAAATGGAAGGCGCTGCCGATCACGCGGCAGCAACTGCCCGACCTGGTTCCCGCCGGGGGCATCCTGGGGCGGATTAGCGATCAGGCGGCGAAGGAAACCGGCATTCCCGCCGGCATGGCGCTGATCTCCGCGGGCGCAGACAAGGCCTGCGAGGTGCTGGGCTCCGGTTGTCTGGAGCCGACAACCGGCAGCCTCAGCTATGGTACGACTGCCACCTATAACACCGTGGACCGCCGCTACCTGGAAGTGATCAGGCAGGTACCTGCCTACCCCGCGGCCGTGCCGGGCCTGTATAACTCGGAGACGATTGTGCAGCGCGGCTACTGGATGGTGAACTGGTTCAAGCGCGAATTTGGCCAGCCAGAGCAAGCCGCGGCGGCCCGGAGCGGGGTAAAACCCGAAGCACTCTTCGACGACCTGCTGCGCCAGGTGCCGGCCGGCTCGATGGGACTGGTATTACAACCCTACTGGTCCCCCGGCCTGCGGATCCCGGGCCCGGAGGCGAAGGGCGCGATTATCGGCTTCGGCGACGTTCATACCCGCGCCCATATCTACCGCGCTATCATCGAGGGACTGGCATACGCCCTGCGCGAGGGTAGCGAGCGCCACGAAAGGCGCAGTGGCCACAAAATCGACCGGCTGAAAGTATCGGGCGGCGGTTCCCAGAGTGACCAGGCGATGCAGATTACTGCGGACATTTTCGGTCTGGCAGCCGAGCGCCCGCACACCTTTGAAACATCCGGCCTGGGCGCTGCGATCAATGCCGCCGTGGCGACCGGACTATACCCGGATTATGCAACTGCGATAGACCGGATGACCCATCCCGGCGCTGTTTTCACCCCCATTCCCGCCAACGTGCAGATCTACGAGCAGATCTACCGGCAGGTTTACCGCAAGCTCTACGGCAAGCTGGGGCCTTTGTACAAGTCGATAAGGGCGATTACCGGTTACCCGGCCTGAGTGGTCTCTTGAGGACGCGCCGGTGTGGGAGAATATCGGAAAATCCCATGCGCCGTTGATCCAGATAGCGCAATGCCGGGGTCTGCGACACAGTGCTTCGATGCGAGTGGAACTGGCAGGCAATCCAAGACTTTATATGCTCGGGATCAGTGGCTAGACTGACGCAGCCAGTACTGGCGGATACCCGACAACTCACCCCCGGAAGGAGCCACTCGATCATGGCCATATCCATTGAAGATAAAATTGATTTACACGAGTTGGCCGGGCGCTACGGCGACATTATCGACGACCGCAACTGGTCAGCACTCGACACTATCTTTACCCAGGACGCGGTATTTGAGGTAGTGGACCTGATCACAATGGAGGGGCTTGCCGGAATAAAGCACTACATGGCAAATGAGGGGCGGCATCCGCTGGCCCACCTCATTACGAATATCCATGTCAGGGAGGAGCCAGGGCGAGTGATGTTGCTGTGCCGCGGGATCTTCCCTATCTCTGCGGAGGGAGTCAGCGGCAACCGTGTATTTTATGGCTCGTACTATGACCAGGTGTTGCGAACCGCCGCGGGATGGCGGATCAAGCACAGGGTCTTTTCCACCGCACGGTTGCCGAGCGATCGATGAAAGCCACCGAGTCTTTGGCAGGGGAGGTGACGGTATCCCGGGGCTGGCAGTTGGTGACGCGGGCGGGCGGCGCTCAAGCCTCCAAATATGCCTTACAGGCTTTTGAGCATTCCCTGCAGCTTTCCATGCAGTTCTTGCACTCGGCATAGTGCTCTGCATGAGGCTCGCAGGCATCCGCACAGTAGTCGCAGTAGTTGGCACAGGTTTCGACAAGCTGCCTGAGCAATTTCTCCGGTGCGAGGTTCATAGTGGCGTTAGCCGCTGTGGCCCCACAGACGGAAATCATGCTGAGCACAGCCTCCTGGCACTCAGCCATGGAAGCCTCGCCGGTGGCCAGCACCCGGTTACATTCGGCAATGCATGCGGTTGCAGTTCTCTCACAGTCATAGGCTGTCTCGGCTACCTTCTTCAGCTCAGCGCTGGCAACCGGCATGATGGGTGCCTTGCCCTTATGGTGAGCATGAGAGTCTTCCTGGGCGTTTGCCAAAGAGGCGCCCATAAGGCCTACTGCTGCTCCTGCCAGCCCTGTTATCACAAAATCCCTGCGTTCCATCGTGCTCTCCTGACCTTATCGATTGTTGTCTATCCGAGAGTGCAAAATGTGTCATCTCACCGGGTCGACGTTGTGGCTACCCCGTCTGTGTTCTATCCAGGATCAGCGGGGGATCTCAATAACACCCTTGTGGACCCTGCCCTCGAAGTAGCGCTTGAAATTGTAGCCGTCGAGATGAACGGTCTGCATTGACTGATACGATCCAGGTTGTGTAAATGGATTAATTCCAACGCGCATCTCTCTCTGTCCGGGAGGTGTATGGCGCTAGTCGCGCTGTTATTAGCTGGATCTATATCTCCCGGCTTATCGACATTAGCCGTGGCCACGGCGACAGTACCCGTTTGCCATTTGTCTTTTGCAGGAACGCAGTCTATACATTCAGTTCAACTCTACAGAGAAAAGCACCATGCAAGCATTCGCAAACAGTTTTGACGTGAACAATCTCGAGTGGCACCGCATCAAGGGCGAAGCCAGCGATGACTATAACCTGGACTACGAGTACAGTTTGCTGGGCTATGATCTGGTCGCCGGTAAACTCGACATGATGATGCGGTTCAGGCCAGGCGGTGGTTACTGTGAGCCACACAGTCATATCGCGGCTACTACTATCATGGTGCTCCAGGGAGAGCAGCACCTGAAGGAGCAACTACCGGATGGAGGCGTGAAGACGGTGGTGAGAAAGGCGGGTGAGTACGCCATCACCGGTCGTGATGCGTTGCCTCACCTCGAAACCGGGGGGCCTGATGGGGCGGTAATCATGCTATCACTGCAGACGGATACTGGGATTCTGTTCGAGGCGTTTGACCCAGACTTCAACAAGCTGTTCGATTTCAGTATCGAGGATATGGTGGCGCGCTGGGAAAGCCGTTGATTGCTAGTTGTGACTCGTCGAACAGGGCTTGGGGTACTGGAGGAGTCAAAGCCACCTGAAGTGCCCTTGGTCGGCTGTCGACGTAAATCTAAACGATGATCTCTGCCACAACTATTGCGTATTTTCAGGAGATTACCGAATTTACGGAATGTTTTCCCGAGACCCAGCGTCAAGTTTTGCATCTTTGGGTCGTTCGCGGTATCCCAGTGGAGGTTGAAATTCCGCCGTTGGTGTCAGTGATACTCCCGCAGCAGGTAACTGCTGTGCAGCATTGTCAATGGCGTTGGAGTCCTGCGGCGCGTCGTAGCTTTCTCGCTCTCGCCGATGCAAATCTTCCCGAAAATTGCTTAGTTCGATACCCTCACCAACCAGGAAACTACCCGCACCGAATAAGAGATTGTTGGCAACGGTCACATTCCCTCCGTGAAAGCTGCGTACTATCGTACCCTGCCTGGCTTCATTAACAATGGTGTTGTTGATGACAAACAGCTTCATTTGTTTCTCTGTACGACCATTACACCCCTCGGGACCGTACCCGATCAAATTGTTGTTGTCGGTTTGCGGAGCTTGATATAGATCGTTTCCCATAATAATACTGAAACCGCAATTTGATAGATCTATAAGCCTACTGGAATACCGTTCACGCACTTCCTCGATGCGGTTGTAAAGAATATAGTTTTCCAGCGCGCGAGACTTCACCTGGTGCCCTTTGTCCGTACCCTTAACGTGGCTGCCTTTCAGCACAAAGCGACGAGCTTTTCCGATATACAAGCCGTGGCTATGTCGCGTTGGTCGCTTTTGAAACCAGAAACGGGAGGATGTTATCTCGATATCCGCCTCAGGAAGGGTGCCTGATAATATGGAAAACTCGTTATCGTGGAAAAAAGTCTTATGGAGCTTTAGATCGCCTCCTTCGTGCCGTATGCCAGCGCCATTGGTATTTTCCACCGCCGCGCCGGAAAATTCGACATTCTCAATTTGAATTTTGTTGCCTTGCGTTATCCATATAGCCTTACCATTTGCAATTAAACCTGTGGATTTCAGGTGCGCGAAGCCGCCTCCCACACCCCGAATCGTAAGGTTGTTTTGAGGCCACTTGGAATAATCGTTAAGGTAAATGCCGGCGTCGATTTCTATAATATCACCGTCTTTGGCGATTTTTGCGGCGTCGCTTGGAAGTTTCAGTTTACGCTCGGGACCAACTCTTAAAATGGGACTTTCTTCTACCACGACATTCATGGTTGGTTTCTTTTCTGTCACATGGGTTGCTTCCAATGCAATCTGAGGCGAATGTGCAGATCTGAAACGAATAACCGGAACACGTTCACTGTTCTCAGTCGCTGCATGGTGTTTTGCATTATCGATTCCGGTGATGACCGTCCCAAATGTTCGGACGGATAAAAATAACGCGCTAAAAGTGACAGCTAACAAGATATTACGGTGAAATATTCTCATAGGCGTATTCAGACATATACATTCTTGCCAGGCGGATGACCGCAACATAATGGCTTTAGTATTCATATCTAAAGTGATTCGAGGCTTGCCTTGGTGAATTCTGTCCGTAGATATCTTAACTCAATGAAAATGAAACGTTTGTAATCATTTGTTCTCTGCGTTGTTGGCAAGGCTTTTTTTTGCTTATATTTACTTCCACTGCGCATTTCGTTTCGTGGCAAAGAGCCGCCAGGCCGAGGGCGTCTCCGAGGCTCCGTGGCTGACTGGTTTCGAGGCTGGAGGAGAAAGCAAACCCTGAACGACCCCTTAGCCGCTGACGATGCATTGCTGTCGCCAGTTCAGCTGCCACTCAGCCCCTGACTCGCCACAGGGCGAACGCCGCTGTGCTCTGTTAAGCGAGTAACTCACGCAGCAATTTAGACCTACATTAAGTGCGCTTTTGCACAGGAAGATCCTGCCCCGGAAGCAGGATCCGGCGAGAGAAATGGAAATTGAAATAGCCTTATGCCGCCTGCCAAGGGATCAGGTATGCACGATGAAAGTGCTACTCGCTTATGGTAAGTAATAGGTCTTGTGTTGATGACTTAAAGTCACGTTGGCGTTGCTGACAATCAGTGCACAGGTATGTCAGCAGGGAGAGATCACTGTTGCTCCCTGCGCAGTTTCAGCAACCATGAGCTTTGATTTTTTTCCGCGTCGTAGAACACCGCTACGGTAAAGAAGAACATCAGGAGCAGGACAATATGCGCGGCCACGCTTATGCCGAAGTAGGTGATGCTTCCGATGTAAACTGCAAAAGCGCCACTCCACATGAACGCCAGGATAGTCATTATGAACATCCTGCTCGTTGGGTCAGGAATGTGCCTGAGCGGGTTTTTGCTCGAATCGAAAACGTACTGGTAGGAATCGTAAATCCAAAGTCCGATGTTCTTCATTGTTAGTGCTCTTGTTGATGGATTGTCTGTAACTAGTTACGTTGCACTGTGGCAATTGGATTCTATTGGCCGTTATTCATTACTCGGGTACGGGAATGAATCGGGATATATTCGTCAAATCCGTTGACTCGACGCCATTCCGTGGGCAGCAAGGCCGTGCGGTTGCAGGTCTGTTCTGGCTATTGCCTGGGGGAGAAACCCATCTATACTGAGACGCATCCTTTTCTCACCCAGATGCTCGCAATGCACCACAGAAATTCTGCCGACGTGGCTCCCCGCGTCAAAGCCCTGGAAACCGCCTTACATGGAACGAATCGGTCGAGACCCCGGGAGATGAAGTCGCCCGGGCCGCTGATAATGGCATTACGGAGGATGGCACGGGGTACTATGACATGATCATTACACGCATCACGCCGGCGCTCCTGGCCCTGGCAATGTTACAGGCCTGCTCCGATGGTTCGGATGGCCCAAAGGCAGAGCCATCCTCTCTCACTGTCGTACCGATGGCGACCCCTGAGGGTGCGCCCGGGGAAATGAATATCCTGCGCTTCCGGGCCACCCTGACCGAGCCGCAGGCTCGCGATGTCGAGTTAACCTACGAGACCAGTGCGGACACCGCTACCGCAGGGGAGGATTACCTCGATACTGCCGGAGAAATTTCTATCCCCGCGGGCTCACTTGAGGGCTATATCGAGGTGGAGCTGATCGGCGACGCGCAAGAAGAGCCGGCAGAGACCTTTACCCTGAGTTTCAGCAACAGCAGTAATGCGACGGCAACCAGTGATACCGTTATCGGTACCATCGCCAACGACGATACCGCCTGCGACGCCCCCTTCGATATCTCTCCCAATCCATGGCTGGTCAATGGCGCCGACCCACTGAACTTTGCCCACCGGGGCGGTGTTACCGACTTTCCGGAAAATACCGTGTATGCGTATTCCGAGGCCGCTCTGGCCGGCGCAGACGTGCTGGAAATGGATGTATTCCAGACCAAAGACAATCACCTGGTAATTTTGCACGACGCCAGCGGAGTTGGTCGCACCACCAACGGCGAGGGACGGATCGTTGATCTGACGCTGGCGGAGGTCAAAGCGCTGGATGCCGCCTACTGGTTTATCCCTGGTGAAGGCACGCAACGCGACAGACCCGAAGCGGACTACTCGTTTCGCGGCATTGCAACCGGTGACAGGGCGCCGCCACCCGGCTACAGCTCGGACGACTTCAAAATCCCGACCCTGGAAGAGGCTCTGGCTCGGTTTCCGGACAAATTAATCAACGTCGAGCTGAAGGAAGATGACGGCGAGGGCGACTACGAGCAACAGATGGCAGACTTGCTGCTGAGCTATGGTCGCCTGGAAGACCTGATCGTGGCCTCTTTCGACGACACGGTAAACGGCAACTTCAAGGCGTTGGCGCCCTGTATGCCTACCTCCATGCCATTGGGGCAGGGCCTGGCGGCTTTCACCCTGTTTCTTTCCACCGGCGAATTCCCCGCGATGCCCGAGCATATCGCGGCGCAGATTCCGCCGGACGCCAGCCAGATTGGCGACCAGATACCCGGCGATGATCCCATTCCTATCGTGACAGCCGAGCTGGTTGAGGCCGCGCACGCCGTGAACATGCCGATACAGGTCTGGACCATTAACAGCTGCGAGGAAATGTTACGGATGATAGACCTTGGTGTGGATGGCATCATGACCGACCAGCCCCTGTTACTGGAGTCGGTGCTGGCACAACCGCCAGGAGAGCGCAGCTGCGACTAGGGTACTTGCGGCTTCACCAATTAAATATTAAAAATATGGGTTCGAGGTGTACATGCCCGAAAATGCAAAAGATCCTGTGACGTCAGCAGCAACCGCGATTATCGGGCATCGCGACGAAGGCGGAATAGCCCGTGTTCTGCGCGAGCGCCTGGACCTGTTGATGCGGTAGTCGCTGCAGATCGCAGATGTTACTTAAACGTCAATCGATCGACCAACTCGCCTACCTTCAGCTCTCCCTCGCGTGTCTGACCACCGATATCCATAAACGCTTTCATTTTTTGCTGGGCATCCTCGGTGCGCAGCAGTTGCTGAAACAGATAGGACTCTTCGCGCAAGCCATCTGTCGGGTTGGCCTGCGCGGCGTTGATGCTCTGTTTTGCCAGGCGCACGGCAGCCACAGGATAGCTGGCTATACGCCTTGCCAGATTCATGACCCAGGCGTCGATGTCGTCCGCCGAAAAGATCCTGTTTAGATAGCCCCAACGTTCCGCCGTTTCTGCATCGATATCCTGTGCGCCCAGAATAATCTCCATTGCCCTTGCGCGGCCGACCAGTGCCGGCAGACGCTGTGTGCCAGAGCCACCGGGAAGAATGCCCAACGCGACTTCCATCTGGCTGGCAATCGTTTTTCCACGAACGCCAAAGCGCATATCCATACTTGAGGCAAACTCACTTCCACCTCCCCCTATCCGGCCTTCGATCTGGGCGATAGTCACCTTGTCCATCGTCCTGAGGCGTTCACACACTTTATGGAAGTCATTTAGCTCAGTTTCACGCTGGGCAGGTTGATCAATGGGGAAAGTGAGAATCAGCTCCACATCAAAGTGGGCGATGAAAAAGTCAGGATCAGCGCTTTTGAACACCACGACCGACAGCTCAGGATCACTCTCCAGTTCCTCGGTCAACGCCATCAAGTCCGCATATAGCGGCATGGTAATCACGTTGATGGGTGGGTTGTTAATCGTTACAACCGCAAGGCGGCCATCCTTAACAATATCCAGAGTTTCGTACTCATAGGTCATTATCATCATGCTCCACTAATTGGACGGGTGCAGTTCACCTCGCGCTCATTCCGATATAGTAATGTTGATATCCATCATCTACTCATCAAAGCGTACCAGAACTGTATTGTTGTAATGAGTGGCGAGAACCGTTATCGCAATGATAACGCTATACATTTTGTCACAGGCGATAAGCACTGACCGGACTGGTCATTATCCGCCAGTAAACCTCCGCTTCCGCCGGTGGGACAGGTAAAATCGCTTTCTAGTGGCGCAATACCGTATCAGCCACGAATTTGAAAACTGGCCTGTTCCAGCAGTGGAGTGGCCTGTATCTTTTCGTTATCTCTTGTGAAGCGTGGATTCCTGGACGTCCCGCGGGCCAATCACCAGGTGCCCTCTAGAATCGCACAAATAAGTCAGCCTTCCCTGCCTCTCAAATTGAGAAATTTCAGCCCCAAAGCAAGTAGAACCACACTGAGCGGTATAACCAATATTTCCCATTGATAAGTATTATCATCACTGCCGAGTACATCTTCCATAAAGTTGACAAACAGGATTACGATGATGAGCTCGGCGATAATACTCTTGAGCTCAGCTATGCTGGTAATCGCGTGCGTACTGGCTTCAATTTGGACGCTATTGCCATTGCTGCGGATAAACAGATTATAGACCCCGCTGGAGAACACCATGAAAACAAGTGCAATTAGGAAGGCATCGATACCCTGCACAAGATAAGCGATTGCCTGTTTCGCAGCTGCATTGGGGGTTGCCGATAAAATGCTGTCTACATACACCGCATAGGCACTGTAGGTCTTGACTGCGCCTATGATGAACATGAGCAAAGAGCTAAGTCCAGCTGATACAACCGCGATAATACTGACGTATCGAAGCCTGCCAAATATAGGAGCTAATTCATTTACGCTCATGTGTTCAACCCCTGAGGTTGTCTCGTAATCAAACCAATATCCGCTGGGCAGGTACCCACAAAAGTCAAAACAAGGCCAGGCCCGTTTATGAACGCCTGGTAAGGTATCGCCAGGTGAACCGGCTGGAATTGGTAAACTTAGCTCATGAACGCATATAAGCGCCAACTTTTGCCGCAGGATATCATTTCGTATGCTGTACCCAAAGCACTCCGTGGGGCAGGCTCTCCGGCTCGATTACAGATTCAATCTCAGCCACAGTGACATCGAAGACATCTTGGCTGAACGAGACTATAGAGATACCTTGTGCATTGATGCAGTTTTCGCCGGTATGCCGGACAATCCGGATCAACGGCAAACAGCATTGTCTATGGTGAGCTGTTGACCAGGAGAGCCTGCCCCACGAAGTGCTTTGGGTATGGCGAGGTCGTTGATGTGTATCTTGAAGCGAAGCGGGATGGTGCCGCAGCCAAGCGATTCTTAACGCGTCTCGTGCGAGATCATCGCGGTGAATCCCGGAAGATCTTTACCGGAAAGCTGCGTAGCTATCGTGTCGCTCACAGGGAGGTGCTCCCTGAGGCGATTCATAGCACTAAACAATATGAGAATAATCGGACTAAGCAATCTTATTAGGCGAATGGCCTTAAAAAGTTAACTTGTCAGAACCCGACCAACACTCCGATCAGTAGCATCACTATGATCGACACTGATCGGAATCTCAGGGCCACTGCGTTCCAGGAGTGGAGCAGGGCGGTAGTCCGAACGAAGAGGCCAGGTGTCTTCAACGTCAAAAAGTCAATTTTTCGACACTTAACGCCGGGCACCCTATAAACGCGTGCCTTTTTTGGCTCTTCAGGATCCCGCGGGCGTGGGCGTGTTATCGATCGCCTTCAACAGGTACTCACAGGCTTCAAGCTTGGCCGTGTCTTGTTTGGCCTTATTGATGCACTCCTTGTATTCCTTCAGCGTCTTGGTCTTTTCCTCGGTGTGCCTGGCCTCCGCTGTGTCCTTCTTCTGCTGAGGGGAGCTGCCGCAGGCAGCTAGAACAGAGACAATGCCGACGATGAGCAGGGATTTCAAAACATTCATGGTTTTATTCCTTGTAATTTATTACTGCGTAGGACGCTGACATTACCACAACTGTATATGCTGGGATATAGCCGGGGGGGGCCGACAAGTTAACCTCAGGAGGTGGGCTGACGCTACACAGGCCGACCTCAACTCACACCCGACGGTTCTGACATATTTTCCTGCGACACCCGGGAACCGATATCCTGTGGATTTTGCACGGTGACATTTTGTGCCAGTCCGGAGAATCGCGCGCCGGCGCCAGTGACCATATCAATCAGGCTCAGGTTCAAGGCTTCGGCGACTGCAAGATACTGCTGATAGTCAGTGGTGCGCACGCCGGCATCAATTCTGATCTGTACAGTATTATCAGCAATCTCCTCCAGGCGAATACTGACTGTGTCCTGATTTATCTGTTCATGGGCTGCAAACAGTTCTCGAATCTGCAGCAGGATTGTCTCCATCAGTGCCCTGCTTCCAACCTCCAATCGCAGATGCCGGTAGTAACGAATTCGATCGCGTTGAGAGAAGTTCTCAACCTCAGCCGCAGAAAATACAGAATTTGGGATACTGACCAGCGTGCGGTTGAGGGTCCGGATCACCGTTGATCGCAATCCGATCTCTTCCACTACACCTGCGGTGGAGCCGAATCGACAAAAATCACCCGGCTTGATTGGTCGAGCAGTATAGATCGTGATTGCACCAATGATATTCTCCAGGGTTTTCTGGGCGGCCAGCGCGACCGCCAGGCTGCCAACACCGAGACCGGCAATGATGGCTGAAATATTAAAACCAGCTCCACTCGCCCATACCAACGCAATGGTAATGACCAACAAGATTTTGAGAACCGTTGCCACGGGTTTCAGGAGCGCAATGTAGTAATCATTGCCTGCCTGTAGCATTCTGCGGGTCTGGAATCCGATCATCAGGTTGATTATGCCCAACAACAAAATCGTCGTGGCTATATGGGCCAGGCCTATTGACTGCAACAGGACTTGCGCACGCAGCGGGAACCCGGTGTCGCGTATGATGAAATCAAACGAAATGATGTACAGGAATATCCGGAATTGGGAGCCCAGGAACCTCGCTATTGCATCCTGAAATGGTCCAGCGTGCCTTACCAGAATACTCTTCAAGCCCAGGCACAATAAACCAGTGATAGGCCATCCCAGGACAGCCATCAGAAACAGATAGGCCAGCTGCCAGTTCTGTAAGCCCAGAAAGGTAACTTGCGGCAATGCCTCCTTGAGATATCCGGCGAACACTCCGTAACCGAGCTCTTCCCACATCGCCGGTATTTCCGCGACGCTGGCGTTGGAAAGCTTCCAGACCCGACCTCCCGCACCATCCGGAACGCGTTGAAGATAGATCGGTACCGATCTTTCCAGAAGCTCGATGCTACCAAGCGAGTCTCGATACTTTGGCAGTCCGTCGTCGAGATGACCTTCAGGTTGGTCACTGATAGTGGAGATATCCAGAATTCTTTGTTTTGACCAAATATAGATAAATTGCTGCAATAAAACGCTCGGATCCGTGCCCTCCATTGCAGGATCCAGGTAGCGCATATCAAAAAACTCCGCCGCGCTCTCATAATCTTTCCTGGCAATTGCCTCCTCGAGCTTCAGGACTGTCGAAAGAGGTGAGGACATGTTCAGGGAACCATCCTGGGTTAGCTATTTGCGGTTGGAGTTTTTGGTAGGGACAGGCAGGCCCAAAGGTTTGTGACAGCTCATGCCGCAGTCAGAAATCTATTCAACCTGGACAGGCACTTGGTTGGGGCTCAGCATTATCGTGACCTTAGGGTCAGTGCTTTTGGAGATAAATGCGGGTAATTTCATTTTGGCCCTTTTACTGGAACGCCATACCTCCATCCACCTTGAGGATAGCGCCGTTGGTATAACTGGCGGCATCACTGGCCAGGAACAAGGCCGCGCCTATAATCTCTTCCGCTTCGCCGGCCCGCCCCAGCGGTACGATAGCGGCGATAGCCTTTTTGACATCGTCAGACCAGGCATCGGAAATATCCGTCAGGAAAGGTCCAGGCATAATACAGTTGGTGCGCACTTTTGGCGCAAAGCTGTGGGCCAGGCTCTGGGTCAGGTTGTTGACTCCGGCCTTGGCTGCCGCATAGGGAATTTCGGCCGCTCCGGGTGCAATAGAGGCAGTACTGCTGACGTTGATAATCGAACCGCCCTCGCCCGCCACCATTTTTTCCGCCACCACGGCGGAGAGGCGGAAAGGTCCACCCAGGTTGACTGCCATAACCTTGTCCCACAACTCGCGCGTGATCGAACTCAGGGACTTGTACAGGGGCGACATACCCGCGTTGTTGACCAGTACGTCAATGCGCCCGAAGTGGCCCCAGGCGGCTTCCACCAGCGCATCGCAGGCGTCCCAGTCCCCGACGTGGCAGGCAATGGCCAGGCACTCGGCCCCGGTCTCAGCGCGAATCGCTGCCGCCGCATCCTCGCAGCTTCCCTGCTTGCGCGAGCTGATAACCAGGCTGGCGCCCGCCTCGGCAAAGGCCTTGCACATCTGGAATCCCAGGCCGCGGCTGCCCCCGGTAACAACAATAACCTTGCCACTCAAATCGAAATGGCTGGCGGTTTTTTGAGCATCCATAGTTTGTACCTACGCGTTGCGAATTGTTACCCCGCCATCCACCACCAGTGCGGCACCCGTGATAAAACTGGCGGACGGTAGTACCAGGCTCAGCGTCGCGTGCGCCACTTCCTCTGGCTCTGCGTAGCGGCGCAATGCGGTGCGGCGCCGGGCATAGGTCGCCTTGTCCGCCTCTGGTATGCCATCGGTAATGCCGGTTCGTACCGGGCCGGGGCAGATGCAATTGACGGTTATCCCGTCTTTGCCCAGGTCCACGGCCATGGCGCGGGCCAATCCCAGCGAGGCGTGTTTGGCCGCCACATAGGCACTGTTATAGGGTGTCGCGCCCCAGGCCTCAGTGGAGGCCACATTGACGATTCTTGGGTGCTCGGACTGCCGCAGGCTGGGCAAGGCGGCCCGAATAGCCCAGGCCTGCGCCGTAGCCATTACCGAGAGTGACAGGTCCCAGGAATGGGCAAAGCCCTCGTCATCAATGCGGGTGGGCAGTGCAAAACCCGCATTATTGACCAGGATGTCTATGCCACCAAAATGTGCCGCCACCGCCTGCACCGCAGATTCCACCGCATCGCGGTCGGAAAGGTCGACCGTCAGCGGAAGAACCTCCACACCCACGGAGCGGCATTCTTCAGCGACATTGGCCAGGGCATCGCCGTTGATATCGAAAATGGCCAGCCTGGCGCCCTCGTCTGCAAACAGGTGGGCTGTAGCACGCCCCATGCCGCTGGCGGCGCCGGTAATAATGGCAACACTGCCGCTTATGGAACGGCTGAGCCTGGATAATCGGGTCATGCGCAAGATCCTGTGGTGTGGTTGGTAAGTCCGGTTAAGTATATAAGATATGGTTTCGGCAAGTTCATGATGCGACCAGATGCACAGCATGTCATTGCCACTTTCCGAGCAAAAATAGGTTAAATTGTCAGAACCATCGTCAGCGTTCCGTTACGATCCTGGTCCGTGGAGTTTAGGCGATGGAGAGGAAACCGGTAGAGCTGGTACACTTCCCGTGAACTGACGAATGAGCCCCCTGCGAGCATGCAACACTACCCCCGAATCCTGTACTTTCTCCTCGCGACCCTGCTACTGGCAGCTGCCTGCGCAGCGTCCGAAACAACCCGGCCAGCTCCGAACGCCGCCGACCTGGTGTTGCGCAACGGCCAGGTGTACACGGTTAATACGGCGCAACCCTGGGCGGAATCGGTGGCGGTCAAGGACGGCAGGTTTGTTTTTGTCGGTGCCGACGCCGATGTTGCCAGCTGGATCGGCAAACAGACGCGTGTGCAGGACCTGCACGGCGGTTTTTTACTGCCCGGCTTTGTCGATGCCCATTCACATATCCTGCTGGGCGGCGCGCACATTGAAGACCTGGTCCTGAACCCCACCGACGACCTTGAAACCTGGCTGGCGGAGATTGCGCAGTTTTCCGCCGCACACCCCGAACGTGAGATCCTGACGGGTTCAGGCTTTCTCGCCAGCCGCTTCGGCGGCGAGGGGCCGCACAAGTCCCTGCTTGACGCCATCTCAACGGAGCGGCCCATTTTCATTCTGGATGAGGGCATGCACGGTGCCTGGTTGAACAGCGCCGCCTTGCGGCGCCTTAATATCACGGCAAGCACCCCCGACCCCCACCCAGGCTTCGATTACTACAAGCGCGATGCGCAGGGGATACCCACAGGTTACCTGCTGGAAGGCACGATCTGGCAGGCGATCGAGGCCTTGCAGCTGACATCGGTTGACAGCATCGCCGCCGGCACCGCCAGGGTAATCGAGGAGTACAACCGCTATGGTATTACCGCGGTATTTGATGCCGGGCCCTGGGAGGCGGAGGATACCCAGGTGGCGATCCTGCAAAAGCTGGATGCAGCGGGTGATCTGACGATCCACTTCGGCGGTTCCCAGTATATTGACGATGCAGCTGAGCTTGGCGACATTGTCGCAGAGGTGCTGGCGCTGAAGTCAGGTACCGCCGATACGCCCTACCCGATCGCAACCCTGAAAATCATGGTCGATGGCACTGTGGAAGGTCTGACGGCGGCGATGTTCGAGGACTACCAGGGCGACCCGGATAACCGCGGTGAAACCGTGCTTTCCGCCACGGCACTGAACAAGCTGGTGAGCGAGGCAGTGGCTCAGAACCTGGACATACACTTCCACGCACTTGGAGAGCGCGCAATTGCGATGGCGCTGGATGCCATTGAGCTCGCTCAGGCAGATTATCCTGGCACCAAGGTGCGCTTTACCATCAGCCATATCCAGGTGATGCGCGATGCTGACGTCCAGCGATTCGCCAGGCTCGGGGTTATCGCCCAGGGCTCCCTGCTGTGGGCCGCTTACGATGATGCGGCCAGGCCGCTGCTCTCGGAAGACCAGTTCAATCGCTTCTACCGCTACCAGAGCCTGCTCGAAGCCGGTGTGCGGCTCACCTTTGGCTGCGACTTCCCGTCCAATGGTGGCGGACTGAGCACGGTGGCGCCGCTGTACAATATCGAGGTGGGGCATACCCGGCAGGCGGCGGGCGACGCGGCCGGGCCGGTACAGCCCCGCGCAAGCGAGCGACTGGGTATCGCCAGCCTGATTGAGGGCTATACCCTGAACGGCGCTTACCAGATGCGGCTGGAAAACGAAATCGGTACTATCGAGGTGGGCAAACAGGCCGACCTGGTATTGCTGGACAAGAACCTCTTCGAAGTAGAGCCCCACCAGATTCACGAGGTGGACGTGCTCACCACCTGGCTGGCTGGAAAGCCGGTCTACGAGGCGCCTAACCACCGCTAGTGCGCTCCGCCATGGTGGTCGACCACCCGGTGCGGGCTGTCGTTAAAACGGTACTGACAAGGGTACCGACAAGGGTGCTGACAAGTTAACTCAAGGTCATGGGCTGGCGCCACACACCTAGGTCCCGACTGACCGGAAATGCGTAATCAGACTCCACTGTGAGAAATATTTTGCAGTATATTCTGGGTGTTAGTCCCACTTTTAGAGTAGGAATAAGTTAACTTGTCAGCACCCAAATTTTCTTTTTGAGACTGCCCCAGGCATTAATGGTCTGATCGAATTCGGCTGGATAGGAAAAACCCTGCAAATTGGAGACAGTCTCTTCGGCGTTGAGGCTAAGACTATACGGTGTTCTATGCCATCCCATGGTCACGAACCTTATAGTCTGCCGCCAAATGCACGGATTGCTGAAGCTCTTTTTGCAGAGACACGGAGGTTTTTTGGCGCATATTTGTCCGTCGTTCAGCCCGGAAAGGTCAATGTTGGAGATGCTGTGATCCTTTTGGATTAGTCAGCTTTTTAGTCAGTGTCACACTTTATACGAACTGATAGAGCAGCCAGGTCGGTCTGGATGACCGCTATCCGGAGCGGAGCAGACGAGATCAGGGATTGGCCCAGACGGCAGCTAACGACGCGGAAAGGCCAAAAACGCATGTCGTAACCAGCGTTAGATTCAATCAACCGCGATTACCGTTTCCGCCTCGTATCGGCCAAATGCTAAAGAAGCTCCAGCTGACCAGCATGGAGCTAGCAAGTTTTGCATACCCTATAGAACTCTGTATTTGCATTAAAGAGCTGACAGGTCAAAGACAAAGATAAACCCATATAGTTTATATATCTATAAAGTGTAGGGTTAATTTGGATTCAGTATTTCCAATACATGATTTTCCACTCTATCGTAAAAACGATACAAAAATGGGAAAGATTTGAACACGGAGGGAAGTACGTCAGTCACGAATAGCATGACGACACAAGTTAGTTTTTTCCAATCTCTAGTCGGGGAAATAAATGAAAAAGTACGTTCGATCCAATCTGTACGGCTGGTCTGCAACCACCCTGCTCGCCCTGTGCTGCGCTGGCTGCGATGGTAATAACAACAACGACAATGGTTCGCCTAACTTGCCTCCCGAGGATGAGGAGGTCAGTGTCGTCTTCGTGCAGGGAGCGCCCATGAACGGCAGCGCCAATGGCTTATATTTCGATGCCGACGACAAGTTATGGGTTGCCAGTGCGTGGGGCGGAACCATTTCCAAACTCGATCCGGATACCGGTCAAATCCTGGAGCGGCTTGGCCGAGAAGACGGCGTAGAATTTGTGGACGATTTGTTCTTCGGGCCCGACGGTACGCTCTACTGGACCAATACCGGGCCGGCGGGGAGAGTGATGGCCCGCCCACCCGGCGGACCCAGTTCGGTTATAGCGGCGGGAATTCCGGACGTGAATCCCATTACTATGGGTGACGATGGCCGGCTTTACGTGGCCCAGTGTTTTGGCGAGGGACCCAACGGCATATTCGAAATCGATCCACTGGGATTGTCTGAACCGCGCACTATACGCACCGGAGACCCGGACTGCAGCTCGAATGGAATGGACTGGTGGAACGGGGTATTGTATTCGCCGCGATGGTTTGAGGACCGCGTGGTCCAGGTAGATGTGGAAACAGGCGAGTTAACCGATGTCACTACCGGTTGGACTGGCTCCTCGGCAGTCAAGTTTAATTCCGTGGGGGAACTGCACGGCCACAACCAACTCAACGGCGAGGTGGTAAAAATTGATCTCGTCACCGGTGAACGCGAAGTGATTGCGCAGTTGCCGAGCGGCTGGCTGGACAACCTCGCTTTTGACTCACGGGACCGACTCTTCGTATCAAGCAGCAGCGACGGCACCATCACCGAGGTTCTTGCCGATGGCGAACTTCGCGAGGTCAGTCCTGGCGGCCTGATTGTACCGATGGGGATTGCATTGCTGGGTGACGGCGTTTACATAGGCGGTATTCAGGCCATACGCGGTTATGACAGTCAAAGCGGCGAGGAAACCACTGTGTTCAGATCGACTTACGGTGTTGGGCCCGCGGATTCCACTACCGGTATTGGTCGGGCCGGTGACCACCTGGCCCTGTCTTCATGGATAAAAAACCGGATTGTCATCCTGGACCCTGTCAGCGAGTCGGTCCAACTGGATATACCCTTTTCCGCGCCCATGGACACCGAGCAAATGGGCGATTACCTATTGATCTCAACGTACTTCAACGGCACGGTGATTCGCGCAAAACTACCCGACCTTGTCGAGCAGGAAACCATTGCCAACGGCATCGGCTTCGCTGTCGGGCTGGCAGTTGCAGGCGACTCCGCCTATGTCAGCGACTCACTCTCTGGCACGGTATTTCAATTCATCCGAGGCGGTGAGGTACTCATTCCACCGGAGCCCGTTGCAGAGGAGCTTGCTGCTCCCGAAGGCATTGCTATCACCGGCGATGGGAAGAAACTGCTGGTTGCGGAAGGTAAAACCTCATCACTAACGCAAATCGACCTTGAATCTGGAGAGAGAACCACCATAGCAACCGACCTCCAGTTTATGCCATCTATGATAGCCGGCCTGGATGAGGGCTGGTTTAACGATGTAGATGTCGATGCAGAAGGCAATATGTATGTGAACAGCGACGGTGGCAGCATCATCTACCGGTTTCCTCCCGGCACTGTGGCTGAATAACGGCTGCTTCTGGCCCAAGGCAGTCATTTTCCGCACCGATATCGCCGCCAAATTATGTCCGCTTGCGGGACCATTCGAGACATCCGATTCCCTGGTTTACACAGGGTAGGCATGTCTTCCAGACGAACCCTGTAACTCATTCCACGGCAAAGCTGCGACCCTGGTCGCTATAGGAAACACCCTCGGATTTCACGCGCAACCCTATTCCCATGCTGCAAAAAAGTATGGGGGACCGGGGGGTAGGAAAAAATCCGGATATACCCGTCGGACGTGGCAACTCGACGCCATTCTATGTGCTGCAAGGGTTTGCGGTTGATGACTTGGCGACGGGTTGTCGAGTACGACGGGTTGTTTGGTGATTCCTGCCAGGAAAGCTATCAGGCCGGGAATATGGCGTCATGTCATCCTGGGAGGTACTGGCCTGAAGTGCTACCGCAGCTGACTGTCTTTACTTCCGCGGCGATTGTAACCGGCGAAGGCAGTCTGTTCTCGGTCGTTGGCCTCCTGACATACCACGCACAGGCGTACCCCGGGCATAGCCTTCCGGCGACCCTCTGGAATTGTGGCGTCGCACTGGACACATTTGAGCGAGCCTTCTCCCCGCGGAAGATGACTACGGGCGCGGTTAACCTCGTCTGCCACACTGGCATCGATCTGATCCTGAACCGCGCCGTCTTTGGTAAATCCGCCTGCCATGAGAACCTCCATCAGTGGTTATGCAGGCAAACACGTACCGGTGAGTCCGCCCCACTGCTTAAATCACAACCAATACCGAGCACATAGGTTACACATTTTCGAAATAAAGTTGCAGCGATGGATTTACACCTCCCGACTCCAGCAAACCGGTCTTGCCCCAAATCCCTATAAAAGTCGGACGGTGGATTCGATAGAAAAACTATAAAAAATAATAAGATGGTGTGCCCAAAAGGACTTTAACGGCAGCGACCGACCGTCTTCGACCTGCCGGTTATGAGGCGCTGGGAGAGAGTCGAAGCGGGCCAGTAAGTGGAAGAAAGTTAGGGCGCTTTCCTGGTGGAATGGGGCAGGGCAGCCGACACCGGGCGTATGCCGAACAATTGACTGCCTGATTTGTATGAGTTGTTCGTAATTCGCCAACCACAGCCAGGATACGGGACGTCTACGGCAACGGGGCTTGTGGCAGTTTTGTACGGCTACAGGATGCGGTTTTTATGGTCAGCCCAGTAGCGGTCTTTCAGTAGGCGCTTGTAGAGTTTTCCGGTCGGAAGGCGCGGAAGTTCATCTTCGAAATCGATAGATCGCGGGCACTTCTGGTGGCTCAGGTGTTCGGCGCAGAAGGCCATCAATTCGGCAACCAGGGCCTCGTCGGCTGTCACGCCTGGCACTACCTGTACCACGGCTTTTACCTCTTCACCCAGGTCTTCATTGGGCACGCCGAATACCGCGGCGTCCATCACTTTAGGGTGAGTAATGAGCAGATTCTCGGTTTCCTGGGGATAGATGTTCACACCGCCCGAAATAATCATAAAGGTGGCACGGTCGGTGAGGAACAGGAATCCGTCCTCCACGTAACCCACGTCGCCGACGGTGCTCATGGTGCCATCCGCGGAGCGCCCCTCCCGGGTTTTTTCCTCATTGTTGAAATAGGTGAACTCGCTGGCGGTCTTGAACCATATTTCGCCGGGCACACCCGGCGGGCAGGGCTTGCCGTCTTCGTCCAGTATATGCAGGTCGCCCAGCATCACCTTGCCGACGGTGCCCTTGTGCTGCAGCCATTCCTCGCTGTTGCAGGCAGTGAAACCCAAGGCCTCGGTGGCGCCGTAATATTCGTGGATGATGGGCCCCCACCAGTCAATCATGGCTTCTTTCACCTGTACGGGGCAGGGCGCCGCCGCGTGAATGGCAACTTCCAGGGAGCGCAGGTCAGCCCTTTCTCGCACCTCCGGTGGCAGCTTGAGCATACGGCTGAACATGGTAGGCACCAGTTGGGTGTGGGTAATCCTGTACTGGCCGATTAACTCCAGGAACAGCTGCGGATCGAAGCGTTCCATGATAACCGCCGTACCACCCTTGCGAATGGTAAGGTTCACGGCGGTTTGTGGGGCGGAGTGGTAGAGCGGGGCTGGAGACAGATAGATCATACCCTCGCGGTAATGCCATAGCCCGGAAAGAAATTCCAGAATCGGCAGCGGCTGACCGGGGCCAACTTCTTCCAGTGGGCGCAGTATGCCTTTTGGCTGCCCGGTTGTTCCCGAAGAGTACAGCATGGACGTGCCCAGACACTCATCAGCAATCGGTGTTGCCGGGTAGGCGGCCACTGCTTCCTCGTAATTCACAACCGTTGGTGTATCCCCGCCGCCACCCACTACCAGACACTTGATGATGTTGGGGGCATGGGCCAGTGCCTCGCGCGCCACTGGCAGCCTTTCAGCGGAGGTAATGAGAATCTTTGATTCGCTGTTGTTGAGTATGTAAGCAAGCTCATCGGCTTTCAGGTAAGAGTTAATGCAGGTGTAATACAGACCGCTGCGCTCGCCCGCCGCGCTGCATTCCTGGTAGCGACTGTTGTTTTCCATGAAGACTGAATAGTGGTCCAACCGCTGCAAGCCGTGGTCGCGCAGAAGGTGCGCAAGTCTGTTGGCGCGTGCCTCCAGCTCCGCATAGCTGATGGTCTCACCGGTTCCCGCCATGATGATGGCTGCGCGGTCGGGGTGTTGCGTGGCGTACTTGCCTGAATACATGTGGTCGCTCCCTTCTTATTGTTACTACGGCGAATAGTGGGTTCGTTTTTCGGGTAATGACAAGGTAACTCAATATCATGGGCCGACGCTACATACGAGGGGCTCGACCGACCCAAAATGCGTCATCTGACTCCACTTTGAAGTTTATTCGCAAGAATATTCTGTATGTGATTCCCACTTGCCAAGTATAAATAAGTTAACGTGTCAGCACCTCAGGCAGCGAGGGTAGTGTGGTCCGGTATCCCGGCGATTCAAATCGACGAGGCAGGCCCAGAGATTCGCCACCGTCCATACCGCCGTCAGTAATCCATTCAATCCTGGCAGGCACCTGATTCGTGCTGAACATTATCCGAATCCTATTACAATTGCGTTCAATGTATGGAGCAGGTCAGTTGCATAAATGTGCCGACGCAATTCTGATGATCAGGAGGATTAACTTGTTAAAGCCGACAATTTTGATACTGCTGTTATTTGGCTCGCTGGCTCACGCTGATTTCACGGGCCGGGTGGTGGCCGTGACTGATGGTGACACGATCAAGGTTCTGGCTTCGGACAACACTGAGCACGAAGTGTGCCTGGCGGGGATTGATGCTCCCGAGAGAGGTCAACCATACGGCAATGCATCGCGCAAGCACCTGGCCACCCTGGTGGGAGGGAAAGAGGTCCGTGTGGAGACGGGAAAGCAGAATATGCATCGGTGTACCGTGGCTAAGGTCTGGGTCCAGCCTGCGGATTGTCCGAGCTGTGGTAAGACCCTCGATGCGAACTATGCCCAGGTACTCGCGGGAATGGCGTGGTGGTTTCGCTACTACGCCGATGAGCTCTCACCGGAAGACCGGGGCCGGTATGAATCCGCTGAGGATGAGGCCAGGGCCCGAGGGTGGGGCTTGTGGGCTGATCCTGACCCGATTAATCCATACAAGTGGCGGAAGATCCCCACATATGAGCATGGCAACGAGGAGCGCTAATACGTAATGACTAAAAAAGAAGAAAGGTAACGGAATTTTTTGGCCCGGTGGGGCAGGGTAACCGAACTCCGAACCTGGGCGGAACAACAGCCGTTCTGATTCTCCTCATAAATTAGTCATTCGCCACCCACCGGGCTAGTTTGCGGAGGTCTGGATGAGTTAACTTGCCGATACCCTTGAGAAACGTGGTCTGTCCCCTATTGTTTGTCCCCTATCGTTTTACACGTACTCCGCTACCCACTGCTCGCTGAGCGCCCAGAGCCTGGCGGCTACCTGCGGGTCTTTTGCCTCGGCTGTTTGTCTGGCTTGCTGGCAGTGGGAGAAGTAACCGCCGGCGATCTCACTTGCCGGTTCATGCAGGGCGCAATAAACAGTGGTAGCTGCGCCCTGGTTGGGGCTCTTGGTGAACGGACTGGCGAGCCAGAAGGCCATTCTAAATAGCATGGACTCCCGGCCAAAGTCGGTAGTGACCAAGGCACCAGGATGAACCGAACAGGCGGTCAAACCCTGGCTGCCGTACCGACGCTGCAATTCATCCGCCATGAGCACGTTACAGAGTTTAGCCTGCCCATAAGCGCGCATCGACTTGAAAGGCTCCTGTGCTTTACCGAGGTTCTTGAAATCCAGCTTCGCCGGGTAGCGATGCGACTCACTGGATACCATAACGACTCTTGCTGGCTGTGCGGCCAAAAGCTTTGGCATCAGTAGCTCGGTCAGCAGAAAATGTCCGATATGACAAACACCAACTGTTCGCTCAAAACCCTGGGCGGTGGTCATCAGGCGAGGTGCGGAAGAGCCGGCATTGTTGATCAATAGCGAAAGCGTATCCTGGGGATATTCCTTTGCAAACTCACTGACGCTATTCAGATCACTGAGATCAAGGTGCATAGCAGTAACGTTCGCTTCAGGGTGTTGCTGGCGAATTTTCTGGCAAGCTTGTTCTGCAGCCTCGGTATTGCGGCATGCCAGGGTAACAACGCCACCGATACTGGCCAGGGCGCGGGCAGTCTGGTATCCAATACCGGTATTGGCGCCGGTGACAATGACGTTTTTTCCGCTGAGATCATGCCCCTCGACGACCTCGTCAGCACTACTGCGGGCATTGTATTGCGGTTTGATCATGTCCAGCTCCTGACAAATAGTTTACTGCGGTATCATCGAAAAGATTGGTAGACCTATTAACCTATTCGGACAAAAAGTGCTGTGCTTGAGCAGCTTTACCGAGGCCGTGGCTATGGGTCATGCCGGCGATAGCGAAATTGTATTCGACCGTTTGAACAGCAGAATATGCTATGTCGTGGTCCTTGTCACCAAACGTTAGAGACCACTGCAGCTTTCCTGATTCGTCTGTTTTCAGAATGAGAGTAACCCAATTTTTTGTTACCAAAACTGCCCTGGAAATGCCAAGTGGAATTGCCAACTTAATGGGCCGAAATTGCTCAGATCGGTCCATCAATACCTATAAGCGCGACCGATTTCTGCCGGATATCATTTAGTATGCTGTACCCAAGGCACTTCGTGGGGCAGGCTCTCTGGCTCTATTAACGCTTCAAACTGAGCTACGGAGATGTAGAAGACCTTATCGCCGAAAGATGTATCATCGTCAGCCGTGCAGCGATCCCTGGCGGCTCATGCTGCTACCAGTAACTTGTTCAATCGTTGTAGGCATCTGGTTAGGGCTGAACACCATCGGAATCTCAGGATGGGTGCGGTATCCGAATGGAGAAGGGTTGTGGCCTGAAACGGAAAGGCTGGATTTCCTCGATGCAGCTTAGTTAATTTGCCAAAACCGTCAAAGGACATACAAAAGCCATATATAGAGTACGCATATAATGAGTGCGTCTAATTCGGAAACGGTATTTCCTGTACCTGGTTTTCCAATCTATTTTTATAATTCATCTGTCGATGCGCAGCGATTTGGTAATCGACATGTTTCCGTTTCTCAAGTCATTCAATGGAGAGAATCATGAAAACGAAATTGATTACCACGGTAGGAGGAATCGCTTGCGTTATAGCAACTGTGGCCATGCCTATATGTGCGCAGGGGGTACGTAATTCCATTAGCGGTTCAAGCATTAACCTCGGCCTCAATCCGACCACCGGTCAGCCCCTGGGAAGCTTATTACACACTACTTCCATACCTACCAAAAGAGATGGGACAAAACTCACCGATCAAGCAACTACAGGCATCACAAACAGCTTGTTAGGCGAAGTTTCAAACGAACCTGTTAATTGTAATGGTGCGCTGGGTTTGAGATATCCTTACGTTTTTTCCTACGGAGTCAATACCAGACAAAACGGCGACCTTATCGTCTTTGCATTAGATCCAGAAAAGGATAGTAGACTTTGCGCTTTCCCAACGCATTTTGAAGCGACTGTGCACCAGACGATTACGGGTGGAACGGGCGATTTCGCCGGTGCATGTGGCTGGCTGAAGACAACTGTGTCGGGCGTTTTTACCGGCCCACCCGACGAGACAACACTTTCAGTTTTCGAGGGAACATCCAAGGGGAAAATTTACGTTGGCGACGATTGCCTCTGAGAATAGTCATTGGCGGTGTACTGACAATTTAACTCAATGCCATGGGCTGGCGCCGCACATGTGGGGCTTGACCGAGCAGAAATGCGTAATGTGACTACACTTTGAGACTTATTTGTAAGGATATTCTGCGTGTGATGTCCACTTTCCGAGTAAAAATAAGCTAAGTTGGGCAGTACCGGTTAACTGGTCAGTACCCCCGGATATGCCCGACATAAAAACGGGGTCCGGTGCAAATGCCCGAACCCCGCCTTGACTTGCTCCTGCACTGGCCTTTTGCAGCGCCTTAACAGGTACCCGACTTACTTGAGATCGAAGCGATCGTTCTGCATCACCTTGGTCCAGGCCGCGGCGAAGTCATTAACGAACGTGTCCTGCGCATCATCCGCCGCATAGTATTCTGCAACGGCGCGCAGTTCCGAGTTCGAGCCGAATATCAGGTCGACCGGCGTGGCGGTCCACTTGACCTTGCCACTGGCACGGTCCTTGCCGACGTACAGGCCCTCGCCCTTGGGCGACTTCTCCCAGGAGGTGGACATGTCGAGCAGGTTGACGAAGAAGTCGTTGGTCAGCTTGCCGGGTTGAGCGGTCAATACACCGTTTTTGGAACCGTCGGTGTTAGCGCCCAGTGCTCGCATACCACCCACCAGCACGGTCATTTCCGGCACCGTCAGGTTTAGCACATCGGCTCGGTCAACCAGCGCGTCGGTAGGCGAAAGCCTGGCACCCTTGCCGTAGTAGTTACGGAAGGCATCAGCCCTGGGCTCCAGCAAGGCGAATGCCTGCACATCCGTCTGCTCCTGCGTGGCATCAGTGCGACCCGGCTTGAATTCGACCGTCACACTCTGGCCGGCATCATTGGCGGCCTTCTCGACGGCGGCAGCGCCAGCCAGCACGATCATGTCGGCCATCGATACCTGCTTGCCGCCAGCGTGCGCCTTGTTGAAACTGGTCTGGATCTTCTCAAGGCCCTTCAGCACGTTTGCCACCATCTTCGGGTCGTTGACCGCCCAGTCTTTTTCCGGGGCGAGGCGCAGACGGCCACCGTTGGCGCCACCGCGATTGTCGGTTCCTCGAAATGAGGCGGCGGCGGCCCAGGCGGTGCCGACCAGGTCGGAAACGGGCAACCCGGAAGCCAGCACATCTTTCTTCAGGCTGGCCACGTCATTGGCGTCAATCAGCGTGGCGGGGTCAGCAGCGGGTACCGGATCCTGCCAGATAAGCACCTCAGACGGGATTTCGGCACCGACGTAGCGAGCCTTCGGGCCCATGTCGCGGTGGGTCAGCTTGAACCAGGCGCGGGCAAAGGCGTCCTCGAATGCAGCCGGTTCCTTGGCGAACCGCTCGGATATGCTGCGATAGGCCGGGTCTTCCCGCAGTGCCAGGTCGGTGGTCAGCATTACCACCGGATTGCGCTTGCCGGCAATGTGGGCATCCGGCACCATCTGGTGCATTGACTCATCCTTGGGGATCCACTGGACCGCGCCGGCGGGGCTCTTTGTTTGTACCCATTCAATGGCCAGCAGGTTCTGCAGGAATATAGTTGTCCACTGCGTGGGTGTCGGGGTCCAGGCGCCCTCGAGACCACTGGTGACGGTGTCTTCGGCATTGCCCTTACCGCACTTGTTGGCCCAGCCCAGGCCCTGTTCCTCGATCGGGGCGGCGGCCGGTGCGGGGCCGACGCAGTCATCGGGCTTGTGGGCGCCGTGGGTCTTGCCCAGGGTGTGCCCGCCGGCGATCAATGCGACGGTTTCCTCATCGTTCATGCCCATGCGGCCAAAGGTGTCGCGAATATCGTTTGCCGCAGCCAGCGGATCACCAGTATGACCGACCGGACCCTCCGGATTGACGTAGATCAGGCCCATCTGCACAGCGGCCAGCGGATTTTCCAGATCACGCTTGCCACTGTAGCGCTTGTCGTCAGACAACCACTTTTTCTCGGCGCCCCAGTACACTTGATCCGCTTCCCAGTCGTCAGCGCGGCCACCGGCGAAGCCGTAGGTCTTGAAGCCGGCCTGTTCCAGGGCCACGTTGCCGGCCAGCACCATCAGGTCTCCCCAAGACACGTCACTGCCATATTTTTTCTTGACCGGCCACAACAGCCGCCGCGCCTTGTCCAGGTTGGCGTTGTCCGGCCAGCTGTTAAGCGGTTGGAAGCGCTGCTGGCCCCCATCGGCGCCACCGCGACCGTCCTGGCTGCGGTAGGTACCCGCACTGTGCCACGCCATACGGATAAACAGGCCGGCATAGGTACCCCAGTCAGCCGGCCACCAGTCCTGCGAGGTGGTCATTTCCTTTGCGATGTCTGCTTTCAGCGCATTGATGTCGACACTGGCGAAGGCCTTGTCGTAGTCAAAGTTATCGCCCATCGGGTTGGATTCGGCGGCATGCGCGCGCAGCGGACTCAGGTCAAGCCGGTTTGGCCACCAGAAATCGTTGGTTGTTCCGTCCAACTCCATGTCGGCGTGGGCCGGGGCCGTGAACAGAGTGGGAGTAGTGACGACTGCCAATGCCGCAGCCAGTGCTAATGATTTTCCTGCTTTCATATTCATCTCCGTTTTTCGTGCAACGATTAGACGACACATTCCTGCTGGTTTATGTCGTGTATCACAGTCTGATTATCCATAATTCTGAATCTTTAAAAAATTAATAAATACGATCGTAATGATAGGTTAAAGCTATCATATAGCCGGCCCGGCCAAACCTCCACATAGACTCGCAGTGACCTCGTCTTGAAGCCCGCCTATGCTTGAAGTCCTGGCGCTCGCCTTGATGAGTTCGGCATCGGCAGGAAGTATGACCCCGGCGGCCACCGCCTGCAGGGTACCGATTTATCGACAACCAGCTCATACCTCCTCGCCCGCCGTTACGGGGAGACCTGCTTTGCGTCGTTACCATCTGGTAGGACCTTCTAACTATAGTGTCCCCCATGGATTTCGCCAACGAACTGTGGTGGCGACCAAATCCCTGACGAAATCACAAATCAGGCCGCCCGCCGCTGCCATTGTGGCCTTGCGGCTATCCGCCAGATCGTCGGGAGGTCATGGCGGGCCACCCGCGGTATCTCCCGGGAGGCCAGCCACCTTTTAGCACTGGTTCCCCATGCTCTGCAAGTACAGGATGGGGCCCGGGATACTACGCTAACAGATCCCGCTGGCCAGATAATCGATCTGCGGCTAGACTTTGCTTCGGTTGCAGGATGCCAACTCGATAACACAGCCGACACCGATTTTTTCTAATGTATAGGGAGTAGTGCACAATGACCAACAGTACGTCAATCAGGATTCTGATCAACGCTTTCCTGGCAGCCCTCTGTCTCGCCGGCAGTGGTACAGCCCTGGCAGAAGCTAGGGAACAGCGGGTGTGGGTAGACATAGTGACTCCTGCCGAGGGTTCACAATGCGAGGTGAGGGCTTCATTCAAAGGCGATAACGACAATTGCAAGAATGACGCAGCCAAAGGCCGTGGCGACTGCAATGAAGGCGAGGGCTGTGTCTGTACCCGCCAGGAAAAGAAGGTGCAGTGGTCCATGGCGAAAGGCGGCAGCAATAAGAAAGAGGCGTTCTCCGTTGTATTCAACCAGGGAAGCGAGAATCCCTTCGTACAGAAGGGCAGCGACGAATGCAATTTCAACAGCAATAAAGAGGGTAACCTGCGGTGCCAGGTAAAGGGCAAAGGCGTGCCGGCTGGTATTTATCGCTACAGCATCGAGGTAGGCCAATGCAAGCCGTTGATTACCCAGGTTAAAATATACTGAAAGCAATTCCCGTCGGGACCCTCGCCCCAGACGCGTTCATCGCTGGGGCTTCCCGCCGACAGCTACAGCCGGGCCCTCCCATCGCCTGGCGGAACAGCAAAGGCGTTTTAGGCCTTAATCGCCTGGCGGCGTCATCTGTCGAAGTAAATCAGACATCGCGGATTGGCTGACGGTCAGCATGCCTTCCTGGGGTCGATCAAGGTCGACGACAATAATGAGGACGGCCACAAAAACCACGGCAAAAATTACCATGGCGTCAGTGTCCCGGTTACGATCAGAACTGCTGGCAACGCCTACCATCAGAAAACTGAGAACTGTGGTTCCAATGAGCAGTAGTCCAAACAAAGTTGGCAGGCGTCTATCGCCAGACGCCAGGCGCAGCGAATGGACGTCGATAACGGTATTGATCGATTCGATGACGAGTCCCATGATGTCAGATTCGTATCCATCCTTGACATTCTTCTCTACGATCGCCCACAAATCAGCCTGAATCTTTTCAGAACGCGCTACAGCTGCCGGCATTTGGTTTGCATCCGTCGCTGCTTGCAAGCGAATCTCAGTGTATTCGCGCAATAGGGTGCGCGACGATGTACGATCTGGCTCGGCGAGGAAACCTGCGCGTAGCCAGGCAGTACCGATAGCGTTGGCTTCCTCAACAACCATCACCCTGCGGTCATTTTGCTGGTTTAGGACGACTCCAATCGAGAACGCCATCACAAATGCCACAAGACTGAGCAAGCCGGCCACGACGGTACCCGTGATGCGTGTCTCTCCCAGGACGGGGTCTCGATCCTGTATCCAAATGCCGAGTCTAAAGCCGATCTCCGCGGTACCCAGGACCACGACCACCATCCCGACGTACACGGCCCAGATCGGGAACTCGTCCAAAAATATCATTCTCTCGCTCCTTTGGATAACGGGGCTATCGACACAAGCTAAATGTCGGCACAGCTCGAATGCAGCCTCGGTCTACCGTCCGACCCACAAGAACAGTATCGTGACCGTCTTTTATTCCCCTCTCTGTCCCTGAATCCAATTATACAGGCGGCAGCCACTGAGTTCATAGCCGGGCATCGCCAAGGTAACTGGCAGGAATTGATGGAATCGGCAGATGAATACTTATAAGGGTATTGCCAGCTTAATAGTCCGAAATTGCTAAGATCGGCAAATGAGCACCTATAAACGTCACCGATTCCCGCCAGATATCATTTCTTATGCTGTAGTTAAAGCACTCCGTGGGGCAGGCTCTCTGGCTCTATAACAGATTTAATATCGGCCACCGTGACATACAAGACTTCTTGGCTGAACGAGGTATCACCGTTAGCCGCGAGGCAATCCGTCTGAGTTGCATCAAGTTCGGTGCGCTGTACGCCAGGAGATTAAAGTGAAAGCACAGGGGCTATGGCGATACCTTCTGCATTGATGAAGTCCTCGCCGGTGTGCCGGAACATTCAGAACAACGGCAAGCAGCACTATCTCTGGCGGGCTGTAGACCAGGAGAGCCTGCCCCGCGAAGTGTTTTGGGTATGGCGAGGTGGTGGACGTCTGTACCCTCGGCATTGATCCAGCTGCTGCGCCAAACGACTCGGAGAGTGGTTCGCGCCGGCGCCTAAGTTGTTGAACCGCAGCCGCGCTATCGCGGTACTGACTGTAGGCGCTTCGTGTTCCTTGCCATACTTCGGCAAGTCCCTAGCACACGGCGCAGATACCATGAGTAAATTGACCAAACGTATAGTCCGCTATGGCGGCGCGATGTTTGACCACAACGAAATCAACGCGGTCAACGCCGTACTGTCAGACCCCATGGGGTTAGTGCCCGGCACACAGGTGTGTGCGTTCGAACGTCGGGTGGCCGACTTTATGGGTAAGCGCCACGGGGTGATGGTGAACTCCGGCTCCTCCGCCCTACTGATCGCCATGCGCCTCGCCAACCTGCCCCAGGGCTCGGAGGTGATCACTCCGGCACTGACGTTCTCCACTGATGTAGCCAGTATCTACCAGGCCGGGTACACCCCGGTGTTCGTAGACGTGGGACTCGCCGACTACCAGATCCTGGTCGAACGCATAGAGGACGTCGTCTCGGCGCAGACCAGGGCAATCCTGATTCCGGACCTGATTGGCGGCATCTGTGACTGGGATGCTGTGCGGGAAATCGCCGACCGGCACCAATTGTTATTGATCCACGACAGTGCGGATACCCTGGGTGGCACCCTGCGTGGTCGCAAGACAGCCACCCGGGCCGACATCTCGATTACCAGTTTTTCGATCTTTCATATTATTACCGCCCTGGGCAACGGCGGAATGGTGTTTTTCGATGACGACCAGTACCTCGACCGCGCGTTGGCGCTGCGAGCGTGGGGTCGCTCTTCCGAGAAGTATATGTTCGGTACGAAGGTCGCCGAGAGCGATGGGCGTTTCCTGGAAACCCTGGACGGCCTCGACTACGACTCCCTGTTCATTTTTGAGGACCTCGCCTACGGCTTTATCCCCAATGAAGCCGGTGCCGCCTTTGGGATAGCGCAAATGGATAAAATTGATACGCTATGGCAGCTGCGCAATCGCAATTTCCAGTCCTACTACACCTTTTTCGAGCGGCATCCGGAGCTGTTTATTACCCCTACCACATTGCCAGAAACAGAGACCACCTGGATCTGCTATCCGATACAACTGCGACCGGAGACCGGCTGGAGCCGCAAGGCACTGCAGATTCACCTGGAAGACAGCGGGGTTTTTTCCCGGGTCATTTTCTCCGGCAATATTACCCGACATCCGATGCTGCGCGGCAGGCACTACCGCGTTCACCCCGCCGGACTTGGCAACTGTGACCAGATAATGGAGTTCGGCATCATGCTGCCCTGCCATCCCACCATGAGCGATGAGGACTGCCTTTACGTGCAGCAGGTGCTGACAGAATTCATCGAGGCGGACGGCGCACCCGGGCCCGCTCGCGAGGTAACTGTATGAGCGGCAAGGCCTGCGCGGGCCTGGTGGCTCTTGTCACCGGCGCCAGCAAGGGCGGTTGCGGCACCGCGATTGCCCTGCGGCTGGCCGCCGAGGGTGCCCGCGTGGCTATCACCGCTCGCAGCGGCGCCGGCCTCGAGCGCACCCGCAGCGCAATTGAAGCGCAGGGCGGCGAAGTTTTTTCGCTGGTCTGCGACCTCGCGGACCCACGGCAGCGGGAGTCGCTGGTAGCGGGGGTAGACGCGCGGCTCGGCAGCATCGACATCCTGGTGAATAACGCGGCGGCTGGTGGCTACAAACCCTTTGTCGAGTGGACCCTGGCGGAGCTGGAGGCCATGCAGCAGGTGAACGTGTGGGCGCCCTGGCGACTGGCCCAGCAGACCCTGCCGGGGATGCGCGAACGCGGTCGCGGCTGGATACTCAACCTGACCAGCTCGGTGGCGGAACTGCCCGCCGGCCCGCCCTTTTCCAGAACGCCGCCAGCCCGGGCGGGCAGTGCTTACGGCTCGAGCAAGGCGGCCCTGAATCGCATGACGGTCGCCCTGGCCGCGGAAACCGAAGGCATGGGCATCGCAGTGAATGCCCTGACCCCGCAGGCCGCTGTGCTGACCCCTGAACTGGCCAAACTGCGCGACAGCGGTGATATGGATGCGGATTTTTTCGAGCCGATGGAGACCCTGGTCGAGGCGGCCATGGCATTGTGCACCACACAAAATGCAGACCTGCACGGCCGGGTTGCCTACAGCCTCGAGTTGCTGCTGGAACTCGGCCGGCCCACCCGCGACCTCGCGGGCGCAAATCTTGTCCCGAACTGGCAGCCCGTCGACCTGCCCGCGCAACTGCGCCGCCAGCTGGGTGCACATGAACGCGCCGGAGGAGCGCAGGGGCAGGAGGCCGCCAGGCTCGCAGCGGCACTCACCCGTGAGTTGAGCAAATGATGGCTGGTTTTGAACAGCGTTACGGACCATGGGCCGTTATTGCGGGCGGGGCGCAGGGTATCGGTGCGGCCTATGCCCACTACCTTGCCAGGCATGGCCTCAAGCTGATTATCATTGATCGTTCGGCAGAGGCTCTGCAACGGATCAGCGTCGAATTGGAGCAGGACCACGGTACTGAATGCGTAACCCTGCAGCTCGATCTCGCGGAGGCGGACCGCCTGGCGCAACTGCAGCCGCTTGTCGACGGCAGGGAGGTCGGGATGCTCATCTACAATGCAGCTCTGGCGGATGTGGGGCCTTTCTACAAGATGGATACGGGCCTGGCACTGGAGCGCCAACGCATCGCGGTCAATGTTACAGGCCCGCTGGAATTCGTGTACGCGCTGGGCAAACCCATGCTCGCACGGGGCCGCGGTGGCATCATCCTGATGTCCTCCGGCGCCGGGCTGCAGGGCGCACCCTATTACGCTCACTATGCCGCCACCAAGGCCTACGCCATTACGCTGGCGGAATCACTGTGGTATGAGTTTCAACCCTATGGGGTGGATGTGCTGGCCTGTATCGCAGGCATGACACTGTCTACCGCCGCCGCAGGCTACAAACACCTGGATACGTCAGGGTTCCAGACACCGAAGGAAGTTGTCGCCGAGGCCATGGCAGCGCTGGGCAGTAGCTGCAGCGTGATCACCGGGGAAGAGAATCGGCAAAATCGCGCGCTGCTCGCGACGCTGCCCCGGGAACAGCAGGTCGGGATTATTGGCCGCCACGCAATTGATAACTTTCTGGGCGGCGCGGCGCCGCCGCAGCGACTGGATGAACCTTTCCCTGGCGAATTCTCAATTTAGGCTGCCACCGATTCCCGCCGTTTATCATTTCGTGTGATGTACCCAAAGCACTCCGTGACGCAGGCACCTGGTTCGTGCAGGGCCTTACAGGAATCTGAGGATGAGTGCGTTCACGAAATGGAGTAGGGAGGTTGCCTGAAATCAGGAACTTGAATACTCCGGCCCCAGCAAGTTAACTTGTCAGAACCCTGCGCGGGGTTCAGGGATTACGCTTGCTATCCAGGTAATTGAGTTGCACCTACCTTGCCCTGCGCTTGATTCTGTCCTACCGTACCTGCGACACAGGCGGGTAACAGGCCCCGGGTTGGAGGGCTCGGAAGCGCGGCTAAAGCCCTGTTGGCAGGCCTTATCGCCGCCTCTTCCGGCAAAGAATCATGCAGTAGCGGGAGGATGCAGGGTGAAAAAGCTCGCAACAGGAGTCATAGCACTGGTTCTGGTGCTGGGTGGCTATGGGCTCGGCACGCTCAACGCCAGGAAGGTCATCGCTATCCCGCCCGCCGACTGGGTGGTCGGCAATGATGCCGCCCGCGCCTGGCGAGAGTTCTCCATCAGCCTGGATGCAGCAGGTGCCCGGGTATTCGCCGCAAGCGATGACCCCGTCACGCGCCTCGAAGGTATCCAGTATCTGGCGCAACTGGCTTCGGCGGCCCTGGAGATGAAGCTCGCTAAGGGTAGTGCGAAACATCCGCAATTCACTGACTGGATGGGAGATTACCGCAAGTTTCTCGGGGATAGCCCCGATGCCATCTACCACACGGCCGAGCTGTCGCCTGATTACCGCTACCAGATCACCGGCTCGCGCGGCGATGCCGAATACCTTGGCTTCATGCTGTATGGCCGGCAGTTGAATGGCTGGAACCGGGCCGCGGCCAACCTGTCGAGCCAGTCCATGCGCTTCGACGAGTCAGGCAACTTCACCGTGGTACTGAGCAAGGAAGCGCCAGCGGAGCCCGGGGTGAACTGGCTGGAACTTGATGACGACATTCACCTGATCATGGTGCGCCAGTACTATCATGGCCGTCAGGGCAAGAACACGGCTGACTTCACCATCCGTAATCTGGACGCACCCGACCATGAAGTACCCGGCATCAAGGAAGTCGCAGCACGCCTCGGCAAGGCCACAGACTTCTTCAACGACACCCTCGACGGCGCTATAGCGTTGACCGGGATGCTGTCTGGCGCGCCCAACAGCATCGACCCACCCAGGGCATACAGCCCGGATTTCGGCGGCGTGTTCTATCCCACACTCGACAACGAATACTATGGCGGGTGGCTCTATCTGAAGGACGATGAAGCGCTGGTGATCGAGGGTGCGGTGCCCGATGCGCCTTACTGGAGCGTATCATTACAGAACCACTGGTTGCAGTCGCTGGACTATGAACACTACCGGGTGGCGCTCAACGACCATGAAATCACCACGGAAAACGGGCGCTATCGAATCGTCGTGTCCCAACGCCAGCCACCCGCAGGCAACTGGATAGACACCGCCGGAAGGCGTGAGGGCCTGCTCTCGATCCGCTACCAGTTATCCCGGGGCAGCGAGAAACCAAGCCTCACACGGGTACCCTTTGATCAACTGGGTGCAGACTGAGACAAACGCGGCACCAGCGCCTGACTCTTCCACCTGCCCGGGCTCCGGCCTGCACAGCGCGATAGCCCGCACCTGTCCCTGGCACTGCCGTGGGTAATCAGTTGCTGTTTGAGGAGCAGGTTCTTTGCGATGCCGTATCGGCTACCACCGGGTCTTGCCAGTTTCGCTGGCGTGGCCAGTAGGTCAAATAGCAGGTAACAGACATTTCTCATGGCGATTGAGGATAGAAAAGTTCTTGCCAGGCAGCAACTATCAAGTTTCTGATAGATTACTAATTCACCATCCACGTCAAAGAAGATTCGCAGAGCCTTTGGCTATGGATTAAAATAATTCTCTAATGTGGAATCATCGTAAAGGCGTGTGGCGGAAGCTCACGGTTGTCATTTTTGCCTTGGGAGTGTTCATTATGCTCACTGCCCTGCAGCGGCATCTAATCTATTTTCCCAGCAAGGCGCAAGCGGGTGAATTGTCGGAACTTGCCTCGCGCATGGGTCTGCAGGCTTGGCGTGACGACGCGGGGGAGGTTATAGGCTGGAAATCGCCCGGCGACCCCGATGCCCGCTATCGAATGCTTGTGTTCCACGGTAACGCTGGCTATGCGCTGAACCGGGATTATTTTGTGACTGGCCTGCGGGCGCTGGGAAGCCAGTGGGATGTGTTCCTGTTCGAATATCCCGGATACGGGGCTCGCGCGGGCACGCCATCCGAAGTCAACTTCAAGGCCACTGCAACGCAGGCCCTGGAGGCATTACTGGCGGTTGATTCGCGACCGGTTTTCATTACTGGTGAATCTCTGGGCAGTGGCGTCGCAACTTTTCTGGCGTCCAAATTTCCGACCGAAGTAGCGGGCCTGCTGCTGGTCACTCCTTTTTCCAGTCTGGCCGATGTCGGGGCACACCACTTCCCCTTCCTGCCTGTACGCACTCTATTGAGCGAGCGTTATGATTCTCGGGAAGCCCTGTCCCACTACGATGGGCCGGTGGCCTTCTTGCTGGCAGGACGCGATGAAGTGGTTTCTATCGAATTGGGCCGGCAGCTTTACGATAGCTATACTGGACCCAAGTGGCTGCATGTAGAAGCGCATGCCGGGCACAACACCCTGCCGTACAATCCTGGCGCTCCCTGGTGGGGTGAAGCTTCAACCTTTCTGACTTCCGCCAACACGCGCTCGTTGAAGTGATTCACTAGTCTGACGGGTATTGCCAAGTTAACGGCCCGATATTGGTAGAATCGGCAGATGGACTCCTGGAAGCGGCATCGTGTCCCTCCAGGTATCATCAGTTACGCCGTACCCAAAGCACTTCGTGGGGCAGGCTCTCTGGCTCTATTCCCGGAGTTCGTCTACAGCTGTGGACTTGAACCTTGAGCGTGTTTATTCTGGCAAGGTGTTTTGCTTCGGTATTCAGCCCAGTGACCTCTGCAAGCTTCAGTCCCAATTACCGCGCCTACGTCCTGTTTATACTTTGGATAACCTACATACTGAACTTTGTAGACAGGCAGCTGATAACCATTCTACTGGAGCCGATCAAGCTTGAGTTTGGTGCCAGTGATACCGCAATGGGTTTTCTAAGTGGCTTTGCATTCGCTCTCTTTTACGCCACCCTTGGCGTGCCGGTGGCACGACTCGCTGACCGCTGGTCACGCCGCAATGTGATCGCCATCTCAGTGGGGCTATGGAGCGCTATGACTGCGCTTTGCGGGATGGCCGGTAGTTTCTGGCAACTGGCTGTGGCCAGAGTCGGTGTAGGCATCGGCGAGGCAGGCGGGACGCCACCGTCGCATAGCCTTATTGCTGATTATTTTCCACTCGAGCATCGCACCACGGCCCTGAGTATTCACGCTACGGGCACCCAGTTCGGTATTCTGATCGGAATGCTGGGTGGCGCACTCCTCGCCGCAGAGTATGGCTGGCGCATGGCATTCATTCTTTTCGGTATCCCTGGCGTAGTCATAGGCCTGCTGGTTGCTGTTACCGTGAAAGAACCGGCTCGAGAGAGCCCCCTGAGCAACACCAGTATGGTCGCCGACATCAAGCATATCTGGGCCCTACCCGGTTTCGCGCTGATCGCGACAGCCGGCGCTACCACAGCGCTGGCGGCCTACGGGTTGGGCACCTGGTCACCCAGCTTCCTCATGCGCACGCACGGCCTGAGCCTGGTAGAGACTGGACTACTGCTCGGTGGTGCGGGTGCCATCAGCGGGATTGTCGGCGCCGTGACAGGCGGCATTCTCTGCGACCGCTTGCGCAAGCGCGACCCACGCTGGCAGCTATGGCTGCCCGCCGCCGGTGCCTTCGCCACCGCGCCGCTGATGTTGGGTTTTCTGCTCTGGCCAGAGTCGCAACAGTTTGCGGTGGGCGATTCCATGGTCCCTGTTGCGATAGTCTTCACCTTGCTGGGCGGGGTTGTCGCCGCCTTCTGGATTGGCCCGACTTATGCCGCGATACAGACATTGTCGCCAGGTAATATGCGCGCCCAGGCAGCGGCAATTTTCCTGTTCATGTTCAATTTGGTCGGTATGGGTCTGGGGCCGTTGGTTATCGGCATACTAAGTGATGCACTGGAGCCAGGCTTTGGTGTGGACAGCCTGCGCTATGCTATGGCTATCAGCCTTTCACTGGTATTCCTGGGCGGCGTGCTGTTTATGCGGGCTGCGCCCAAATATGTAACAGCCTGCCATAGCAGCTGAAGGCATTATCCGTCGCAGTCCGGAACAAGGTCTGATCCAGTAGCTCCCGCCTGATACTGCCGATCAGCCTTTCCACAAACGGATGGGACATCGGCACATGTGGCAGTGACTTTAATCGTCGATTTCTATCACCCGAAGATTCGCCTTCCATCGATTGTATTGAAACAATGGGTCGTTGTCGGAGCTGCGGAATTTATACATAAGCACCGCTAAGGGCAGGGGTAGATCAGTTATGGACGTATGAGTTCATGCCCAGCCGAGTTGCTGAAGGCTAATCGTGTCGTTCCAGATCTTCGTCATATGCCGAATTCGCGGACCTTCGAATTCCATTACATAGGCGTAATCAGCTGCAACTGACTTCCCGGTTGGTTCGCCTGGGCCGCCAGGTCCCGTCTGCGTACCGTGAAAAACAGCGCAGCCGGTAACGCAGTGCCGTTCCTCATCCTCCGCAAAAAACTTTAGTTCATAGTGTCCATCGGGTATGGGTGTGAGCAAATTTTTCATCCACTCGCAGTAATCTTGCAGCTTCACAATATCTGCAAGTGCTCCAGTTTGTGACGAAAATGTGGCTTCTGGGAGGCAATACACCTGGCATTTCTCCCAACCTGCACCGGTCTCGCATGCCTCGAAAAACTGCTTGGCCTGATCAAGGTTCGCGCTCATAACTTGCTCCAATATGTTTTTTAAGGACTTGTTTTCAACTCTACTGCAGACATCAATGCACAGTACACGCAATTCTGGGGGTCGAAAGCAGGCTGGATAGAGTGTAGACCAGTGTCTCAAAATATGCGAAAGCCGACCTTCGGGATCATGTGCTCGGACTTCGCTTTTTGGGTCGAAAGCGGATACTCACATCGATTAACTGAACGTCCCCTGCGCAGCCCGCATTGTGTTGCACTCAGCCCAGGAAAGGGCCCCAGCGGTCGAGATACACCTGCAGAATCTCAATGAGCGCGCCATCCGGGTCGACGCAGACCGCGACGTCGGCAAGGCGTTCGTGACAGACCGCCGGTGGATGAAGAAATCTGACGCCTTGATTTCGCAGAGCTTCATAGTCGCCCGCCAGGTCTTCGGAGACGAGGCAGATACGAACAAGCCCGAGATCCTGATTGCTTAATGGCTCGCGCTGATCATTCTCACTTGACTCGGTGAGGTCGAGTTTGGGAAAACCATGATCGAGCTGCATGATGCAGGCTCTGCCTCGGCTTCCAACGCTCAACCCGAGAGCTCGGGCCGCATCGTCCGGGACCGTGGCTTCACTGTCTCGAGATAGATTGAGGTATGGGATGCCAGGCAGAAAGATCTGAAAGCCGAGCTTCTCATAGAACGAGATAGAGGCCTCGAGATTGCTGACATTGATGTTGATGTGGCCCCAGTTCAAACCCATAGTCATTACCTGATTCTGATAGCCGTTGAGTATAGCCCTATCCACAGGGCTGTACATGAGGCGATTTGAATCCTGTCCATGTGCGACTGCCAGTCCTGCAGCGAGATATCCGCCAGCAACTCTGGGGAGGCAGACAACGAGACAAGGAGAAAGGTCAGTGGCAATAACAGGCGCATGTGATAGTTCCGCAAGGTGCTACGGCTGATTGGCTGGCGTCGGGTAGACTTGATGCTATCCGACATAAGGGTATCCGCGGCGGGCTCACGCATCGATCACGGGCTCAATGTAATTGCTCTGGAAACATGGACGCAGCTCACACGAACATTTCCGCCGACGGCGAATTCTCTATGGGGTTTTCGTCGATATCTATCGCCATGTCCAGCGTCAGCTCTTCCAGCTTTACAAAGCTGGTGAAAGCCCAGTATGTCAGTGTGGCGGTGAGCCGACGAAGGTCCGCGGCCCAGGACGGGATGTATCTGGGCCCCACTACAATTCCCTCCTCCATAAGCGGCGCGAGCACAACCACGTCGCCCAGCGTCACACGCCCTGCAAACAGGAGTGGAATCAACTCGGGGCGGCCGTCCCGCACTGCCATGCGCAGGAAGGTGCTGACTTCAATGAGGCCGGTAATATAAGTGCTGTCTTTGGTAAAGGCGATGCCGCCCCTGGGGTCTCCCCCACGGAACACACGCGCCGCCGACTGTGCACTTTCTTCTTCACTCTGGCCTTCGTCGAGAAACATCCTGAAGACCTGGATGAAATCCGCCCCGGAAAGCGCCATAGACACGGCGCGAACCCTGAGTGCGATTCGGCGCAGCCGGTTGAGGTCCATGGAGCCGGTCATCAACTCAGCCATTGTTGCCAGGCCTTCCTGGGTGCGGGTTGTGCGCGGGGCACCCAGCGCAAGAACATCCAGGTGGGGTTGATGGATACCGTTCAACTTGGTTGCTGAGTGAATCATCACCTCGTGTTCGAACAGCTGGCCCTCATCGAGCTCGGAGAACATGGCCCCTCCGCGCAGCCGCACTCGCCTGGTGCCGGCAGCCGCTTTTGACGCCAAAGAGGGATCAACCTCTACTGTGATCCGGTCTTCCGTGAATATCGGGTCGATCCTGGCGGAAAGCCGGCTGGCGAGCTCCTCGGCCGGAATAGTTGCCTCTGCTTCGGGAATCACGCATGAAGCCATCAGCTCACCGCTCTTCGCCAGCATGAACTCCGCGGCGTCCAGGTCGCTCCAGCCCTGCCGCTTTCTCCTGGTATCGGGTCGACCGTACAGCTCTGTCGAGTGGTCGGTGAAAGCCTGGGTACCAATCGACTGCAACATCCTGGCACCTGTCGCATAACTCCATGCCGTTTTCCACAGCACATCGCCCAGTGGATGGTCTCGCGAGAGGTTGCCCATCGCGTCTTCCATGCACTCGATGACCTCGTGCATACCCTCCGGTGGCGTAAGAGCAACCTGGGGGATTTTCGGATTGCCGGCCCGCCAACTCTCGAGAAATCCATCGATGGCTGTTGGCGGCCATGAAATAGCCGAGAGGATTCTCAAGCCTTTGCCACCCTTGACGATCTGCTTTTCGATCTCCAGCAAACGAGCCATTTCGGGGTCATTAACGTGCGACTTGTCCATGGTGATTCCTCAGTCAACGAGAGTGGCAGGCAGTATAGATCAGGTAAGGCCCGGTCGTGCAATTATCGAAGCAAACACAACACAGTGAGTGGTACTGCCAAGTCAAGTGGCTGTAATTGATAGAGTCGGCGGATGACTACCTATAAGCGCCACCGATTCCCACCAGATATCATTTCCTACGCGGTACCCAAAGCACATCGTGGGGCAGGCTCTCTGGCTCTACTTCCGATTTAACCTAAGCCATCGAGATATCGAAGATTCACTCGCTGAGCGGGGTATCATCGTAAGCCGTGAAGCCGTCCGTCTTTGGTGCATCAAATTCGGTGCGCTGTATGCTAGCAGGTTGAAGCGTAAGCACCGAGGCTACGACGATACATTCTACATGGATGAAGTCTTCGCCGGTGTGCCGGACCATTCAGATCAACGGCAAGCAGCACTACCTTTGGCGGGCCGTAGACCAGGAGAGCCTGCCCCACGAAGTGCTTTGGGTATGGCGAAGTCGTTGATGTGTATCTCCAAGCCAGGCCGGATGGGGCTGCGGCTAAGCGCTTCTTCAGGCGCCTACTGCGCAGCCATGGTGGAGAGCCCAGAAAGATAGTGACGGATAAGTTGCGAAGCTATGGCGTTGCACATCGTGAGCTGATGCCAGAGGCGATCCATAGTGCTGAACAGTGTGAGAATAATCGGGCCGAGCAATCTCACGAGGCGACCAGAGTGAGAGAGCGGGGGATGCGAAAGTTTAAATCAGTCGGTCAGGCAAAACAGTTTTTGGGTGCTCATGCCGCCGTCTACAATCTATGCAACCTTGGTCGCCGTCTGGTGGGAGTAAAGCATTATCGTGATCTCAGGGTCAGTGCGTTTAGCGATTGGAGCAGGGCGGTGGCTTGAGATAACGCCCTTGGTTTCTATGGCTTCGAGGATTTAACTTCTCAGAACCCGCCTGATCGCTTCCTAAGCGCGGAAGCGCGGCGCTAGCCTCACTCTATGCGCCCGTCGTCACCGGTATTCTCAGCGGCCCCGGGTGGGGAGCCCGGGTCAGCGCCAGTCTCGGCCCATGACAGCGACTTGTAGTTGAATTTTCGCTCGATGGTGGGCTTGACGATCTGAAAGTATGGAGAAACGTCAAAATCCCGTGGCGTAAACAGGCTGTAGTGGCGGATGTGCTGCAGTTCCCTGATCATCACCTCGCTCCCACCGGCTTCTCTGACAAATACGCTGGTTATTTCCGGAAGTATGGGATATCGCACGGACTGGAAAGCCTGCGCAATCAGGGTCGAACAGATAGCTCGGGTGGGGTCGCCGGATCCCAGGGCCAGCATGCGACGGCGCCAGCGCACAGGCACAGGCGGTTGGGGAAGCAGGTAGCGCATCAGGTCAAACACATGGCGCAGGTCATACTGCTTGCCGAGGCTTCCAACCATGAAATCGATCAACGCACGAGAATCCTCCGCGCTAAGACCCACCGGGCGGCAAATGCGGGTATTGAAGGTCGCGTACTTGGCTATCGGCGCCGCAATCACGCCGCGTCGGAGGTCCGCCTCAATCAGCGCCCCAGCCGGGTAGCCCGTTCGAACTCCCCGCAGCGCATCACCTACATAGAGCGCCGCGTGGGACCAGGTGGACTGGGTGAGGTACTTTATCGCCAGGCTAATTCGGCTGTTGCCCTCGACCAGCAGGACATCGCCTGGGCGCAGGCACCCCTGCAGCAGCGCCGGGTCCACCGCATCGAAGGGTGGCAAGTGTGAAAGTGGTTTCTCCAGGAAACGCGATAGCTGCCGTCCGACGCGATTCATAGGCTTACCCCTGGTCGCTGTACATCACGATACTGATACCGTCAGGTAATCGGAAAGCCGGTGACCCGACGGGGTACTGACAAATTAACGCAATGCCATGGGTTGGCGCTACACGTGTGGGGCTCTACCGACCAGAAATGCGTAATCTGACTCCACTTTGAGACTTATTTATAAGGATATTCTGCGGGTGATTTCCACTTTACTAGTAAAAATAAGTTACTTGTCAGTACCCCTCAGACTTTTATAGAGATTTGGGCAAGACCCATTTTCCGGAGTCGGATGGCGAGTTTACTGGAGTGCGGCAATGCACTCTACTTCAACGCGTGCACCGAGAGCCAGGCCTGAGGCCGCCAGGGCACTTCGGGCAGGATAACGCCCTCTATCAAAATAAGTGGCATAAATCTCGTTGAATTTCGGCCACTCTGAAATATCAGCTAGAAACACCGTGCACTTGATAATATCGCCCATATCCAGGTCGTGGTGGCTCAACGTGGCCTTGATATTTTCCATGGTTTGTCGAGACTCGGGGCCTATGCCACCCTCCACGAGTTTGCCTCTCGAATCAGCACCAATATCTCCGGATAGGTAAAGTACGCCGTCATAAGCCACAGCTTCCGAAAATGGGAAATCGGGGTACTTCGAGGAAGGAAAAATCTCTGGCTTATCACCCGCAGCTACGTGTGAGCTGAAAGCAAAAACAGCACAGGTCAACAGCAATAGTCTGCATAGGTAACTCTGAAACATGATTAGTTTCTCACATTTACTTACATCTAGCGTGTCCTTGGGGAATTCCCATTCTAAGCCTCCTGAAGACCAGAATACAAAGTCCTCCTAGGTTTGGCGAACACGCGCCTGACCATTGGCTCGAAGAACTCCAGCGGGTACGTTTCCAAATGGGGATCAAAGGCTGGCGCATCGTACTTTTCGATGAACTCCTTCGTGTGCTCATAGCAGGGGTGATCGTTGAACTGCTCGTGCTGGTTTCTGTCCATGCCAAGGTAGTGAAAGAAATAGTAGCCCTGAAAAATACCGTGATGTTTGACCATCCAGTGGTTTTCCTCGCTGACGAACGGTTCCAACAGCACGGCGGCAACGTCAGCATGGTTATACGTGCCTAGGGTATCGCCAATATCGTGCAACAGGGCACAAACCACGTACTCCTCGTCCTTACCATCCTGGTGCGCAAGCATACCGGTCTGCAGGCAGTGCGTGAGCCGATCGACAGGGAAACCACCATAATCACCGTCCAGCAGCCTGAGATGTTGCAGGATACGTTCAGGCAGCCCCTTGGCCATTTCCCTGACCTCTCCCGCGATGAGGTCCCAGTCCTCCTGGGTGCCATCCTTCATATGGTGAAACAAGGCTCGCTGCGGTATGGGTTGGTTCATAAGGACTGTCCTCTGCGTTGTTCACGAAATTATAGTACATACAGAACTAAACTATTTACGGGATGCATTCCAGAGGAGCAATATTTTGGTTATTGCCAAGTTAACTCGCCCATAACTGTAAGAATCAAGGGAGAGCCTGAGAATCATAAGCCGCCTACCCCGCTTTATCGGGTATGAATACCTATAAGCGGCACCGATTCCCGCCAGATATCATTTCCTATGCCGTACCCAAAGTACTTCTTGGGGCAGGCTCTCCGGCTCTACTATCGCTGCAATCTGAGCCACCGCGATATCGAAGATCTCCTACGCTCGAGCGGTGTACCACGGTGATGCGTGAATCAATTCGCCTCTGGTGCGTCAAGTTTGGAGCTTTATACGCCGTAAGACTGAAGCGAAAACACAGAGGCTATGGCGACACCTTCTTACATCGATGAAGTATTCGCCGGTGTGCCGGACCATTCAAATCAATGGTAAGCAGCACTACCTCTGGCGGGTCCTAGACCAGGAGAGCCTGCCCACGAAGGCTTTGGGTATGGCGAGCTGGTAGATGTCTATCTCCAAGCCAAACGGATGGTGCAGCAGCCAAACGGTTCTTCAGACGCTTACTGCAGAGCCATGGCGCTGAGCCCAGAAAGATCGTAACCGACAAGCTACGAAGCTATGGTGTTGCCCATCGTGAGCTGATTCCTGAGACGATTCACGTCAAGGATCAGTATGAAAATAATCGGGCTGAGCAGTCAGTCATGAGCCGACTAGAGTCAGAGAGCGGGGCATGCGGAGATTCAAATCGATGATGTCAGGCTCAGCGATCTCCGGGTACTCATGCTGCCGTTTAAAATCTATTTAACCTGGAAGGCATCTTGTGGTGGCGAAGCATTATCGTGATCTCAGGGTCAGTGCGTTTGGCGAATGGAGCAGGGCAGTGGATTGAGATCATGTCGCAGATTTCTGCGGTCGGGAAACATTAACTTGCCAATACCTAAGTGTGAGTGGCAATCAGAACTATCAACTGGATCAGAAATCGATAGCAGGCCAGCCAAGTTTGGCCCGCTCGGCGTTGACGTGCTCATGTAGGGGGGCCAACAACTTAGCCACGCGCTACGGTCCCAGTTTGGTCCGCAGCATCGGGTCCCATTCATACCCCAGATTTACCTCGTGGTCCGCAATTCCCTGCGCCATCAGTTGGTAACCTCCATCCGGATCTCCTTCCATAAGCATCAGGCTACCCTCAAGGAAGCGATAACCGCGCTGTACCCCTTCGCTTTTGGCGCGATCGAAGTAAACCCGTGAGGTCTGCACAATCCGTCTGGATTCCTCTACACGTGCCAATTTCTCGAGTGCATAGGCCTTGCGCAGGTATTCACTGGTAAAGTTAAAGGCGTGTGTATCCAGATCAAAAACCATCGGTAAATCGGGGTAGGCGCTATCGAAGGAGTCCAGAAAACCATGATAATCCTCCTGTTTTAGGCGCAGCAGGCCGTACATTTCCAGCACCAAACTTTCGTTTCGGTCTGCCTCGGGCAATGAGGCATGCAGCGCCTCAGCCTGTTCAATATCCGAACAAAAGAGGGACCTGAAAAACCTGTTCACATCGACTTGTTTAGTTTGAGACCACTCTGCTTCGCAGTCCCCTAGAGACCAGTGGGTCGACAGGAAACCGGATGTTAGTGGCCCCGGATTGCTCTCCGTCAGTTGAAAAGAAGCGGCCAGCTTACCTTCAAGAAAAAGGAGGAAGCCATTCACGGATAGAGTTTTTGGTAGGGACAACCCCCTTCCATAATAGACAAAGCCTCGAGAACTGATGAGCGCGAAAAGAAATGGCAGATGCTCATCGCAGAGAATAGCTGAGCCGCGCGATGACGGCAATGCGTCGGCAGCGGCGAATTGACTCATAAATACTGTAACCGAAGCCAGGGCCGCTTATTATGGTGGACGCCTCAGTCCGGGGATGCCAATCTCGGTGTGCCCAATACCCAGACAAGACCGATCACCCACCCTTGCTGCTTGACGTCATAAACGAACGCGTCCTGTTGATAGTCAACGTCAAAAACGCGGTAGCCTGCAGACGCCACGACGGTGTCAAAAATTTGGTAGCCGATGTGTCCAGACAAATCATAGAAGCTGTCAGAGCCACCACTTGCGCCTCCCGCCCCAAACAGTCCTGAGAGGTAAAACGGCGAATCTCCAAGGCGAAATTTTGTATCCACGCCTAAAACCGGATCTATCCATGATTCAGAATTATGAATGCTTACCTGTTCGGGCGAGCCTGAACTCAGTGTCAGGTGAGTCTCAACTTGCCAGTAACGCAACCCGCCGACGATGTTGATGATGGCATTTTTCGAGCTATAGACCTCGTAGGTATAGCTCGCTGTGACCATCGAATTCTTCAGCGCCGCCTTGTAGGGTAATCCGTACTCTGCATCCGTATCGCTGTCTTGCAGCACGTCCGAGTAGAAGACGTCGAACAATACACCTTGTCGCTGTTTCTTCGCTTCGAACAGCAACATGAAACTGGCCTCTGTATGACTCATTGCATCTATCGCGGAAACGTCTATTTCCCGCGCCGAGACACCGGGTGCCGGGGTTAAGTGACCTTCTGCACCGGCGAACCATACATAGGGCGCGAGCAAAAACTGCCAATCATCAGCTGCTGCAGCCGTAATCGGCACTGCAGATGCCAGAACGCCACAGGCGAACGCCAACTTCATCAGATATCCTTGAGTGATCATAGTGTAACTTTGGTACTCGGTTGGACTCAGGTCAAGTGACTGATATCAATGGAGTTGTCGGGGCGATCAGGCAGAGTCCCAACGTTTGCCTATTGTAATCTCGACTGAACTTCGCATTAATCCCTGCATAAGAGAAATTCGATCGTTTATGCAGAGTGCTCCGCGGTAATACGTATAGTAAAGGGTTCTACCTGTCCATGGCGAACTCTAACTTCAAGCTGCCAACGGTAGCTGGAACAGGCCGCGACTATGTTTTTTCCATCGGTAACTCGCGGATATCAATCACGTGGCTGCTTTCCGATTCAACCGGAGTGGCGCCATTCCTGCTCGAATGACACCAATGCTCGTTGTAGTAAGCCTGATAATCACGAAGCTTGTTTTCCAGGTCAGTCGTAGTCCAGAAGAACGTGTGATCCAGTAGTTCTCGCCTTAAACTCCCGATCAAGCGTTCGACAAATGGATGCGTTATCGGAACATGAGGCAGTGACTTGATCTCCTCAATCTCGAGTACCCGGAGATTCGCTTTCCATCGATGATACTGAAACGGTGGATCGTTATCGGAGCTAATTCTGTCTGGCCATCCACTCCCACTGGTCGCTTCATTGAACATGCGGCACAGTACAGGGCCATCGACATTGCCAACATGCACACCAAAGCCGATGATTCTACGCGTGTACTGATCCATAACGACCATGATCCAGTGCGTCCTTAGCGTGATCGATTCAGCGCGAAATAAGTCAACGCTCCAAAGACTATCCTTTGCATGGCCGAGAGTGGTCAGCCAGGAAGGCCCACGGTTACTGGGATCTGGTTTGTAGTGCGCAGCGAGAACTCGCCGGACGGTGTCTTTGTCCACGTCCAGTCCGAATGCGAGATTGATCTGCTGGGCAATGCGGGGACAACCGTATCGTGGATTGCGTTTCTTCATCTCTACGATGGCATCGATGACTTCTTTACTGGGTCCTTTGGGGCCGGGCTTCCTGCCACCACGTGGTGAATGCAGTAGTCGGTATTTCCGTTTCTTGAGTGCGTTATGAAACGAAAACAGGGTTGATGGCTTGAGGATAACCGCTGCTCTGGCGATGCGTCTTGGAAGCATGAATAAAGACAAAAATCCGAGGAGGGTAAGGTCTCGGGCGCAGAGATTGGGCGCTCTCAGTCGAGACCGGTTGTGGATAATCAGTTGTTGTTTTAGAAGTAGGTTCTCGGCGATGACGGAACGCCCGCCACCGGGTTGGACCAGCCTGGCCAAGGTGCTTAGTAGGTGGAATAGCAAGTAAATAACATCTTTCATGCTGTCCGAGGGTAATATCGGCCCCGGAAAGCAACAATAGCTAACCTAATGATATCATTGATAAAATAAGAGTTCGCCAGGCACAGGGTTTAAGGCCGCTTCCACCTCTAAGTCGACTTTGTCGCCAACCACTTTTGCAAAGCGAAAGTGGGCGCTGATACCTCGAAAGACACAAAACAAGGTTTCTGTCTGGAAGTTCCTACCAAGCGAACTATATTCATTGCATGGGGACGCATAATTCACTTTGAAATGGAGAATATTATTATGCGTTTAAGAAAATATTTTACTGCGCTCATCGGAGCGGTGTTGAGTCTGGGTATCGTCGTTTCAGTGACGGCGATGCCTGATAATTCTAAGCCACTCAGTGGGTTGGAGGGCCGAATTTTTGCGGTAGAGGCGGAAATTGTATATACACTCTCTCCGGGTGATACAGGAGAGGTAGGTTCCACTTTCAACAACTGCTACTACTTCAATGAGGAAGGCGAATGGGTGGACCCACTTTTTCCTGATCCCAGTGGCAATTTTGTAGTTCCCGGGGTCTGGGTTCAGCACACCGAACTTCCAAAAATCATCTACACCGCAACTGTACCTATCGCAAGTGAGGGCTTGCTGCTGATCCAAAATGGCGCGGTCAATCCATCTCGCGGGAAAGCAAGGCAGCGATTAACAGCTTATACTTCCCTGTTTGTGGAGGGCGTGGGTCTATTCGTTGAGGTTGTCTCAAGAGGTCGTTCGGTAGAGGAGTGTCCATACGGGTTCCCATACGAGCCATAGACTCAAAACGACCTATTTGCAGATGGTGCCATGTTTGTGTCGAACGTGATGTGATCATGGCTCCAATCGCTAAACTATTCAAAAGGCTTGCTTTCGATTGGCTCTCGCAATAACGATGGCCTAAAAGACCTCTGATTGCCATGTGGACTTGCCCCGGTTCTTGGACACTCGATAGCCTCATAATGAGGCCGTCTCAAAGGCCTCTGGACTGACCCCGCCGATGTGGCTGTGCCGGCGTGTTCGGTTGTAGAAAACTTCAATGTAGTCGAACACATCCGCCCTGGCCAATTCGCGTGTTTTGTAGATCCGTTTCTTAATGCGCTCTTTCTTTAGACTACCAAAGAATGACTCTGCGACGGCGTTATCCCAGCAGTTGCCACGGCGACTCATGCTGGGTTCAAGGTTATGCTGTTTGCAGAAGCGCAGCCAGTCATCGCTGCTGTACTGTGACCCCTGATCGGAATGAACCAACCACGTTTTTGGGGCTTTCGTCGCCAGACCGCCATCATGAGGGCATCCAGAACGATGTCTCGAACCAGCGTGGGTTTCATGGACCAGCCGACCACCTTGCGCGAATAAAGGTCCACCACGATGGCCAAATACAGCCAACCTTGCCAGGTGCGGATATAGGTAATATCCGTAACCCAGGCTTGATCAGGGCGCGCCACTGTAAATTCCCTTGCCAGTGTATTGGGTGCAATGATGGAGGGCCGGCCATGGATAACGCGTGGGGCTTTGTAGCCACGTAACGCCTTGATTTTGTTTACTCGCATGATTCTGGCCACCCGATTTCTACCGCAGGTTTCTCATGTCTCGCGCAAGTCCAAAAACACCCTGGGTGAGCCATAGACGCCACTGCTGGCTGGGTAAGACGATCTGATGAGATCCAGCAGCCGCCCGTCCTCGATCGCATGATCAGAGAGTGGCCGAATCAGCCAGGCATAAAATCCGCTGCGCGAGACGCCAAGCAAATCACACATCCGTCGAACCGCATAGCGATGGCGATACTCATCTATAAACTGGTACTTTACTCGGGCTGGCTCGCAAAGTACCGGGCGGCCTTTTTTAGGATATCGCGCTCCTCCTCAGTTCGGCGCAACGCCGCGCGAAGTTTGAGGATCTCCTGTTTAGCCGAGTTGAGTTCTGCTGCCTGCTCTTCAGATTTATCCGGTTTAGCAGCCTTGACCCATTTATGCAGACTGTGGGCCGAGACGCCGAGGCGCTCAGAAACTTCAGCGACAGAATAGCCCCGATCCACGATCTGGAGGACCGCTTCGTCTTTGAATTCTGGTGAATATCGATGGTTGCTCATAGACTTCCTCCTATGCTCATAGAATAGGCTAGAAGTGTCCAGGGAACCGGGTAAAGTCCAGCGCTCATTTTAAGGTGTCCACTAAATCGGAGCAAAACCTCACAGGCGACAACCGCGACCTGACGAAAGCAGGGTAATCGTGGCCAATACCGATTTCCGCTGTAACCTCGTGTGCGCCGTTCTCTAGCGATAATCTCGGCTCGGTATATGACAGAAATGTCCCATTTTCCTGACAGTAGGTCCTTCGTGGAATTATAAAATATGTTGGCTATACTTCTTTTTTATGAAATGCCCAGCCAATCCAGTTAACAGATGATCAGAGGGGCATAAGCGAGGGCGAGATCCAGCAGCGAGGAGGCTACAATATGCAGCAATCACACCGAAATATTTTCTATTACGTGATACTCGGGTTGGCAATCGCAGCGACTATTGGGTGTAGCAACGATGACTCTTCCGGCAGTGGTGGCGATAAATGGTTCGCTGCAGGGAATCTAGAACAAGCGTATAAAGCGGAAATCCAGATGGAAGCGCTCAATGCTGGGAAGAAACCATTCGAAGCCGATACAAGTTGCATGGCGATGCTCGCAATGGCTCAAAAGTCGTTAAGCGATTCCAGCAATACCGGGACGTTGGTCCAACTAATGTATAAGACCTGCAACGATGCGGGGCTAAAGTTTCAAAACAAAGCTCGATGCGAAGCCGATCGACTGCAAGTGCTGTGTCGATGATTGCGGACTTTCATAACCGTTGAATTTCGCATCGGTCCCCTAAACAGTAATTGTCCGCAATGCATGGCATCGACGTGCTTCTGGCCGGTCCATCCCTTTTGTCTCAGAATAGGCGATAGCTGGCGCTTCTTGGTCTCAGCCCTTCTGATTCGGTCTACTGAATACATGCATGTCGAAAACTGGCACCTTTCAGACGAGTTGAGAGGTTATCCAGGGCCGCTTGGATGACTCCTTTCGGGCGCAGAGCGGACTAGGGGTGCTGGATTGCCGGAAGTCAGCTACCGACGCAATGGAGACATGCGCTGATCCGTAAGATATTCTGGGTTCAATCATAATAATTGGATGAGCATTATGAACTGGGATGCGATAGGGGCCATTGGTGAGATTGTTGGTGCCGGTGGGGTCATTATTTCCCTTCTATATCTCGCTGTGCAAATCCGTGGGGACGCAAAAGCCAAACGGGCCGCCACAGTTCACGACCTGTCTGTAGCCTTTAGAGACCTGCTCCGGATGTTAGCGACTGACGAAGGCTTGGCCGAAGTCTACCTCCGCGGCATCCGTGATCTGACCTCCATCAAAGACTCAGATATTGTTCGCGTTGGTTCTACACTGGGCTTTATGTTTCGAGTATTCGAGGAGTCCTACTTCCAGTGGAAAGAAGGTCATCTTGACGCCAATGTCTGGAATGGGTTCGAGGCTCCGATCACCGACATGCTTGCCTACCCAGGAGTGCAGGACTGGTGGGCGACCCGCTCCCATTGGTACGGCAAACAATTTCGAGAATTCATAGGTGAGAAGATTTCCCAGGCGACCACTCCTGCCCTCTATAGGGAGAACACCAGCGAGTGAGGCGTGACGTTCTTCAGCGGGACTCTCACTGAATCCTGTGAAAAGCTGCCTAGGAGACCAACCGACGCACTGCGGTCATTAACTCATCGGCCAGCCAGCCCAAGATTCAGCGAGAACCTAAGACCGCACCTCAAAGCGGTTACCAATTTGATCTAAGTCGTCATTACTTGGTTTGCTCCTGATAACTGTACTCAGGGAATACATCGTAGAGCGGCGCAGGGTTCTCACTGACGAGACGATCGCTGATGTATGCAGAGTAATCATCTGAAAACATATATTGGCTGGTTTTCCACCATTGGCGGCCACCCTTGGTTGCGATCACGGCAAGTATTCCCCTCTGCCATGAATCGTTTACTTTCTCCAGCTGAAGTCCGTGCTGCCAGTCCATCCAAATTGCCTGCGTTTGATTGGTAAGAGGGTGCAAGAGGGCTGTAAAGCAGAGGCGTTCATCAAGTGAGAGGTTCTCGTAGTCAGAAAGTCCGCGAACAAATATTCGTCTGTTTTTCTCATCTAGTAGCTGTGAAAAATAGGCGTATAAGTCGTAAGTAGTTCGCTGACTCTCACCTCTAGCTATACGATTTGATATGCGAATCTGTGTAGCGAGATAGAGCAACGATACGATCACCGCCAGCCCACCAACCAGTTCGCCAACAGCTGCTATAGCATCCCAGTTCATCTTTCTATCCTTGGTTGTTTAAGGTGCCAAATAGGATAGTCGAAATTCTTGTAGGTGACCGCTTCTAGGCGAAAGCGGTAGTAGCCCCAACGGAGCATAAGCCTGAAAGCTGGCATGGCTGTATGACCGTAGCTGGCAGATACTGTTGAAAAACTCCGGCGGTCGTAAATCCAAAAGAAACGACACGCACGAGAGTTCGATGCTTTGAGTATTTGCCACCTGAAACTGGTTTTAGGCCACTCTCCGCACGAAATTTTGACCGTCTCGAACCCCCGCTGGAACCGAACAGAGTTTTTCAACAGTATCGGCACCTTTGAGACAAGGTAAGGGGGTGCCCAGGGCGATCTGGATGACTCCTTTCGGGATGCGGAGCGGACAAGATCAGAAAATGGCCCTGACGACAGCTGACGACGCGGAAGGGACATTTATAAATGCCGAAGTCCAACCGACTTGATCCACATCAAATACCCATGGAATACATAGGTGTACAAGGGAGCGAGCTGAGTCGTAATCATCAGATCAAGCAGTTCCTTTGTTTCAGGAGGCGCATATGTCGCTAGCCAGTTTCTTTATAGGATCGGGCTCGATGATCCTTCGATTTCTCATCGTCTTCTCCTGCGCAGCCGCTCTAGCAGCCTGTGACAACGACAATAATAATTCGAAATCAACGGCAAAATTGACCGCTCCGCCGAGTGATTGCTTTTGGGTTGCACAGGTCACGCCAGCACTTGAAGAAGGCGACAACGTTGTGCGGCCGGATTTGAATATTTCCTACGCAATAGCAATTTTCGAACTGCCAGCAAATGCCTTGTATTTTACTTTGGAGAATGAGTTTCCCTATGCTCGATTAATGTCACTGACGAGCTCAGACATAGCACGTAATACATATGATTACGTTGTAGATAAAGAGATATCGCCTGAACCGGGATCGACTAATCCTTTTGTGCCGGGAAATGCCAGAAATGATCCTTCAAGAATCTACAGAGTTACAGTAGCGCCGGAGGGCGAGCAACAAGACCAAATACCCGACGACACCGCAAATTTGCTCCTGACGAAGCGTGAACCCGCCATAATAATAAATCGTATTTACGTTCACGATAACGGAGGTACTGTTTGGGGGAATGTTGGGCTGCCCCGAGTGACCCTACATATGGATGACGGGAGCATCCTGCAAGCAGAAGAAGCCTGTCAAGCCATGAACCTTGTTGAGCATTACGAACCAAGCAGGACTGAGCAGTGGACTGCGGGTGAATACGCTGCAACCAGAGCAGCAGCGGACCCATCGCAAAATCCCCCGAAGTTCAGAGCCACTTGGGGCTATAAGTTCCTTAAGCAATGTGATTTTGGGGGGAATTGCGATTCTCTCCCTATTGATAATGCACCCCTTCAGGCGGGCGATGCTAGCAATCTTTATAGTTTTCTCAGTCGAGAGCATGGGGCTGTGCTGGCAATTCGGGGAAGATTACCGGAGACACCCGTAACATCAAACGGTGAGGACACAGCGATTGAGGGACAGCTGCGCTATTGGTCCATTTGTAGCTATGAATATTATTCAGAGAAAGCGTTTTCCTGTTTGTATGATGAACAGGTGCAGGTTAATGATGATGGCTATTACACAATAGTAGTTACTAGAGATGAGGACTTGCCAGATAATGCAACTCGCGATTGTGGCGTAAGCCATCTTAGCTGGTCCAAAAATGGCGACGGCTTCAGTATTGAAGAGGGTCGGGAAAACTTTTCTAATGATGGCTTCATGTATATCCGGAATGTGGCTCCTTCCGCGGGGTTCAGACAAGTCGCACCCCTTCCAAATACTATCGATGAGGAGGGGCAAATGGAGGATTACTTGCCGAAGGGTAGGTACTTAAGCAAGGAAGAATTTGAAGGGCTTGGTTGCAATCCCTGGCTTGCACTGCCCTATGCTGACATGTAGTTCGAAGGCGATTTACCAGCAAAAACAATAGAAATTGGGAAGACCTTTATTTCTCGTGATTGGCGAAGGCGGTAGTAACCGAATCGTCGTTCCGGGCTGAAATGCAGCGTGAAGCTATGACCCTTCGTGGCACAAAGCGAGCACTTTTGGGTTTCCCGTTGACCTAGAAAAATGACTGCTTTCAACGCAATGCGGTCGTTAGCTTCTCGGCCAGACAGTCCCAGGTTCACTCGAAGGCTACTACCGTTTTTACCACATGACCTGCGATATTTGAGGCCAAACTCTACAATGTCAAACGACGGCAAGTTCGCTATTTGGAAAGTGACTCACCATGCTGAGCCAGCCAGCTAGCCAACTCCCCCTCAGTGCCTGGGCCGAGTTCATCTCGGAGTAATGCAATGCGGTCGCCCTCGAATCGAGCATACTCGATACCGCCAATTTTCAGATCTGGCACACCGCTTTTGGAGTAACTTGCGGTCCAGTTAGTACGTACCGTATCACCCTCGGTAATCGGCGGTGTAAGCTCAACCACTCTTGTATCCATGAGGCGATCAAGCCCATTGATCGAACCTTCCAGCTTAGCCATCACTGCAGCAAGGCCGCTAGCACTTTCACCGAACAACTCGCTGGGCAGCGTCTCGTAGACTGCGCCTTCAGTAAAAAAAGGTTCCAAACGTGACCAATCATTGTCTTCATAAGTGATCTCAAAGGCGTCAGCGTATTCTAGAAAACGATCCTTAATGTTCATAGATATGTCCTTGATGATTGAGTGTGCATCTATTGTAGGTGCCAAGCTGTGTCTCTCAGATCGAATGCCTGATCTGGGTTGATTTGCAGCACTCCACCCATGTTAGTCCAAATGTGTCAAGTTAGCCGAAAAATGTAACAGTTCAGTTGTGAGTTTAGACCGAGACCTGGCATAGCGTTACGACCGGGGCTGGCACCTTTCAGATAAGCTGTGGGGGTATCCACGGCGGCTTGGATGACTCCTTTCGGGTGCAGAGCGTACCAGAGGTGCGGGATTGCCCGAGGGCAGCAACGCATTGCCGTCATCGGGTAGCTCGGCTATTGTCAGTGGCGAGCGGGCTGAGCGGGATGGACTGCAGTGTCGAGGCATCAAATTCGTCCTGTAGCCTTGCTAATCGCCAATGATTCGCCACATCTTTCGCGCTAGACGCTACAAGGAGTCTTAAGTTGATCGATTATGAAATGATAGCCGCGAGGGAGGCTATAGGCCAGACTGCAGCCGCTGTCTTGGAAGTTCAGGCCAGTCACGCCGCTATTTATTTGACGATACTATTTGCCTACATGTCTGTGGCCTATGTGGCAGGTAAGGAATTAACTCGGTTTCAGTTGGCCACCGTAACTTTTGTTTTCATTGCTGCCGCTGGAAGGGAAATCTACTTGATAACACTTTTCGGCTTAGCGGCCCGATTAAAGTCAGCGCAACTCGCGGAGATCTACGAGCATAGTCCTGCCCCGGCCCTATTTTCCGGAGCGGACAATTCTATTTTTTGGCCGATAGCCATATGGGCACTAGGCATTCTTGCCTCGCTAATTTTTATGTGGAGCATCCGAAACTCCAAAGCTGAATGACAACTTCTGGCTCCTTTCAGACGAGCTGGAAGGCTACCCAGGGAAGCCAGAATGACGGCTATCGGTTGAGGAGGAGACAGAACGGCCTGAGCAGCTCTTTGGCAGCTACCGACGCATAGCGGTCGAAAAGATGTGGTATTGTGTGCCAACAAACACGTCGAAATGGTGGATCTTGAACACCGCGAAATTTGCTTTTCATTAGCCTCGGGCTTTCGATTCTATCCTTAGCTAGAACCATTTGAGAATTGACCATGGACACAGATGTCAAACAAGCGTTGGCTAAAGTCCCAGCGATTACGCTTGGATTTTGGGCCATCAAGATATTGGCTACGACACTAGGGGAAACGGGCGGCGACGCCGTCTCAATGTCGATGGATCTCGGTTACCTGGTTAGCACCGGAATCTTCATGGTGGTGTTCGTTGGCGCCGTACTAGTACAGATTCAAGCCAGAAAGTTTCATCCATTCCTGTATTGGGCGACCATCATTGCATCAACAACGGTTGGAACAACATTAGCGGATTATGCCACGCGGTCGCTGGGCATCGGCTATTTGGGCGGTTCAAGTTTGCTGTTAATTCTGCTACTTGCATCCTTGTTCATTTGGCACAAGGCGCTTGGTCGTATAGACGTAGCTTCCGTGCATACACCCAAGGCAGAGTTTTACTACTGGCTTACCATTATGTTTTCCCAGACGCTGGGCACTGCACTGGGAGATTGGACAGCTGATACCGCAGGCCTGGGCTATCTTGGTGCGGCTGCGATATTTGGCGGAATGCTGTTGATTGTAGTGGCGCTCTATTACTTCACGCAGGTATCCCGAACGGTATTGTTCTGGTGGGCTTTTGTCCTCACACGACCATTGGGCGCAGTGGTCGGAGATTTTCTGGACAAGCCACTAGCTCAGGGCGGCTTGGATTTAAGTCGTTACACTGCAACGGGTGCGTTGCTGGCTGCCATCGTGATCTTGATTCTCGTGCTGCCGCAGCGTGCATCTGAGCGCGCACATTAAATGGTAGCCAACAATTCGTTCTAGCGGATGCCGCTTACGGACTAGATTGGGACGTCGATGTCCTTTCGTGGCACAAGGCGGGCACTTTTGGGTTTCCAGCTGACCCAGGAAAATGACTGCTTTCGACGCATATGCGACATCTTTTTTCTGGCAAATTTGCGGTAATCTTGCTCCGAAAGACTTTCACTTTCACCTCAAAGCGGTCATGAAGCATACCAGTAACTTGCAGAATAGAGCATCAATTCTAATGATTTTTTTCAGCTAACACGTTGTCTACAAAGTCTACAAAATCTGGATCAAGTATCGTTCTACCTGCGGGACTTAATTCCCAACATGCCTGCATATATGGAAATCTATAGAACGTACTCACCAGGTTCCTTAACTCATTGATATCTTTTTCGCTCGTGCTCGAAGCGTATTGACCCCAGTGAAGCCAGAACCAATAAGAAGCGTACATTTCTACTCTCTCAGCTTCGTCGGCACTAATGCCCAATCGGTTTGAAAGCTCATTGATATAAGCCTCAGAGTTCATCGCCTTGTTTACGCTGGATCTTAGGGCGTCATCCGTGGACATTGCAAGTAGCATTGCTTGAACACCGTTGGCTCGATTCAGCCGTGTTGCATCGGTTGTTGCTGTCTTTGCATGCCTAACTTGAAGCGCAAGGTACAAAAGCGTTGCCACTACAGCAAACGCGCCTAGAACCTCACCAATAGCCCCAATTGCTTCCCAGTTCATTTGAATACTCCCGGCCGACTATTTGACCTGCACATAGTCTCATAGGTGGCTATTTTGGGGCCACAGGCTAACGTCCGCATCTAGGTGAAGAGACATAGGCCGCTCTTCAAAAATGGGGTTCTCCAGTGCGACTCCTATCCCCGTTTCCACCTCACAGCGTCCTTTTGGTCACAACGATCTTTCGGTCACCCATGAATTGCTTTATCCTGACCCCCGCCACCCGCCAGAACCTCCCGCTCACGCGCCCCTGATACTGTTTATTTCAGCGTGTGCCAGAACCGAGGTATCAACCAGCTACCAAAGACGCTATGAGAACGATCACGATAACCACCCATTTGGCTGTAGAACCAGATGTCGTCAGAAAGCATGTCATGACACCGGCCTTACTCAACTATGTGGTAGCCGGCCTGATGAAATTTCAGCCCATTGAGCCAGAGGTATTTCCAGATCGTTGGATTCCCGGGAAGTACAAGGTGCGTATGCTTGCTTTCCACATATTTCCTATCGGTTGGCAAAGCGTGGGGATCGAGCTTCCAGGGGAAAGCGATGAATGGTTCGTGAGAGATAACGGTAGCGGCTCAATCGCCCGAGTTTGGGACCACCTGATCTTCATAAAGCCAGAGAGGGCCGGCACGCGCTACGTGGACCGGGTTTGCATTGAAGCGGGAATTCTGACTTGGCCCGTAATTTTGTACGCAACTTTGTTTTACTGGCACAGACAGAGGCGTTGGCGAAAACTCGTCGAACTGGGTTTTGAGCCTCTGGCACCCAGTAGAGCTGACATCCGTTAGACTGCTTGGGGTATTTGACAGACTTGTGGAAACCACTCATACGGGAGGCCGCTGCTAGGCGATAGCTCCCGTTTCCGGGGAGGCGTCCTGGGCTGATTTCTTGCCTACCCTCATGTCGCTTCATGGCAGAGGCTGTGTGAAAACTCCGTCATCGGTATAATCGCAATAGGCCATTTATCCGGTGATGCCCATGAACGGATTTATCCAAAGCCAGAGCCGTACGCAAATAACCCTTCTGCCAGAATGCCTAGACGATTTCATCAATGAAGATAACCCTGTTCGGGTCGTCGATGTATTTGTAGATCGCCTCGAGCTGGGCAAGTTGGGTTTCAAAGTCACTCCCGCAGATACCGGCCGACCTGGCTACCATCCTGCGACGATGCTAAAGCTCTCTTGGAAACCGACCTGATTTTTAATCATAAGATCGAAATCCGTGAGTTCGCGGCACATACGCTTCTACCGGATAATACCGGCCGCGCCGCTCTGGCTGGCTACCTCAGAGGCTTTCTCCATCTGGCTGATGAATGCGACGCGGGACTGATTCTGGACAGCCAGACCTGGAAGGCTCATGCACACTGGGCGTCCGATCTGGGATCTTCCCTGGCGGAGCTTGAGGTAGCAAACCGCGATGCGATAAGTTTCATTGCCGGGCTGAGAGACGAATTTAATGGTAATTGTAGACCCATTGTATTGAACGGCGTTATCGGCCCTCGGGGGGACGCCTATTCACCGGAAGCGAACGTGGCGGCAAATGAGGCCGAGGTATATCACGCACAGCAAATCGGCTGGCTGGCGGATACCCAAGTCGACATGATTACGGCATTAACCTATACCCAGTCTGGTGAAGCCGTTGGCGTAGTGCGAGCCGCCCAAAAGGTAGGCCTGCCCGTGGTTGTTTCCTTTACCGTGGAGACCGATGGCCGCCTGCCGACTGGGGAACCGCTGGGAGATGCGATTCGCAGTGTCGATGATGCAACCGCCGGTGGGGCCGCTTACTTCATGGTCAATTGTGCCCATACTGATCATTTTTTTGGGGAGTTGAGGGATGCGGACTGGGGACGAAGAATTCGTGGATTGCGCTGCAATGCATCACGTCTCAGCCACGCAGAATTGGATGGTTGCGAAAAACTTGATGACGGCAACCCCGAAGAACTCTCGGTTCAGTACCAGACCCTTTTATCGACCATGCCCTGGCTGAATGTCTTTGGAGGCTGTTGTGGCACAGACCTGCGCCATGTGAGCAAAATAGCGCATGCGGTGGAGGGGAGATTTAAGTAATCAGGGCTCTCTCAAATCACGGTGGCACACACCCCCCGACTCCGGATTTATGGGTCTTGCCCAAAATCTTATAAAAGTCGGACGGTGTATTCTATAAAAAACAATAAGATGGTGGGTCCAGAAGGACTAGACGGGGCGTCCCCACGTTTTCGCCCGCTCAGCCTTCTGTGAAGGCTTTAACCATTTATAAATTAAGGGAATAACGGTCCTAGATGATCCGTATCAAGTCTTCTTGGCTGTCGTCAATGATATGTTGAAAAAAGAATTCAGACAGTCGTTCTGTTTAATCGTGTTTGAATTAAGCACGTGATCGTTGAGCAGGATGATTGAATAAATCGGAGTTGCTCATCATGCATGTTCATCACCTTCTTGCTGCGGTGCTTATTTTTTCGTCGGTTCTAGCGGGCTGTGATGGTGGCTCGGGCTCTGACCATTCGCAGAACGATGCGGCGCCTGACGCGCCCCCTTCGACGCGGGCGGATGTCTTTACCATGCCGCCTCTGGTCGATGTGCTTCCGCCCGGCGTGGACTTCAACTCGACTTGTACCGATGGTTTGCCGCTCGTAGATGACGTGATTCCGTCCCCAGTGGAGGACACCACGGAAGGTGGTGAGATCGGGTTCCTGATCGACTCAGCCGTGTCCGGGGTGACTTATGAAACTCCGACCCACCTTGGTGTCACGGGACCCGGCGGTAGCTTTCGCTATGCGAGCGGGGAAACCATACGGTTCAGCCTGGGTGATACCACACTTGGAAACGTCGCGGCTCGGGCAGAGCTCTCCCCCTTTGACCTGGCCGGCGCATCCGTGCCCGTGGGCATGCGGGACATCACCGCAGCGCTCGAAGACGACGATCACCCGTTCGAGGCGGTGATCAGTGCCGCGGTGCTGTTGCAGAGCCTGGACCGCGATGGCGATCCGGCGAATGGTATCGAGGTCACGCCAGAGGTGGCCGCGCTGTTCGATGGGGTGAGCCTGGATCTGAACCGACCGTGGCGGGAAATCCCCAACCAGTTCTGGCTGAACCATGCGATCGCGCAGGCGAATGGACGGGGCTTTTTCAGCGTTGTTCACGGCGTGGTCAACCCAGCGCGGGCGCTTCAGCAGCTCTATACGACCCTGGGGATCGACGCCAGAACGATGGGCGTTAGTCTGGAGGAATCAGACTGGGACGGGGACGGTACAGCGGATGATAGCGTGAAATACCAGTACGACGCCGGGGGCAACCTGACCAGAGCCGAGCGGCGCGGCGGCACCGGTGGGATACGTGAAGTGGAGAGTTGGACCTGGGACGCCAACGGCAACAGGATCAACTATGAGCGGGAGGCATTCGGCCGGAAGTCGACTGAGAGGCGGCAATACGACACCCAGGGCAAGCTGACACAAGTGGAGGTAGACGATGACGGCGTGCCTGGGACAACCGTGAAGTTTGAGTACGCTACTGACGGCAGGCCAGTTCAGGTCATCTTCAGGGGAAATAGCTTGGAACAGACCGCCGAGCGGCTGGGCATCCCCACCATTTCGTACCTCGCGTTCGCAACGACGTATACCGTTACCTACGGATACGATGCCGACGGCAACCCGACCGGCGACGTATTGACTGGTTTCAACGCGGAACTGGGCCGCAACGTCGTGACTAGGACATACGACGAGCATGGCAACGTGATACGGTCAGAGGGGCGTCTGGAGCAGTTCGACTCGTCCGAGCCGGTCACTGTCACGATCAGCGACTACCGGTACGAGTACGACGGCAGTGGCAACATAACGAGGAAGTCCGTCGACGAGGATGGCGACGGTAGAGCGGAGAGGGTGACGAGGTACGAATACGACGCCAGCGGCAACGTGATACGGGAGAGCGTTTACTTGGCAGACAAGGTGCTGTACATCACCGATTACGAATACGACAGTTACGGCAACCTGGTGCGCTCTGCGCGGGATAATGACGCCGACGGCACGCCGGAAGAGGTAGAGACCTGGCCATACCAGTATGAAACCGACGCCCAAGGCAAGCTGGTCCGGCGGGTGCTGGATCGGGACGGCGACGGCAGGCCTGAAGAGATTTTGGACTACACCTACTATGCTAACGGCAGACTGGACCATGAGGATCGCTTGTCGATCGAAGGTGCGGAATACGAAAGTTCGACCTGGCGCTACGATGCCAGCGGCAAACTGACTCGCGAAGAATGGGACTACGGCGCCGACGGCGTTGCCGACAGGATAACCGGTTACGCCTACGACGCGTGCGGCAACCTCCTGGACCACTCGGTAAGTCGCGAAGAGGGGGATCCAGTCTCGACAGAGCACTGGCGCTACGATGCAGACGGACACCTGAGACGTTACGAGTGGACTAACACAGCGGTTATCGAGGGCTTACCGGACGACCTTCTGGAAATTTTTCAATCGACCGGCTTCGAGAGCTGGCAGTATGACGCGGACGGCAGGCTCAAGTCTTACCAGGGCGAGTGTGAAGGGGGTGGGTGCAGCTTCGACTATTACCACTTCATCAACCAGATCGTGAATTACGAATACGACGATGCCGGCAATCTCGCGCGGGAGCTGGTTGATCTCGACGGTGATGGCAGGCCGGACCGGGTAACGGTGTACGAATACGACGCCGCAGGCAATGTCACGCGACAGCAGGCTGACACAGACGGCGATGGCAGCGCTGATCAGGTGGAAAGTCATGAATACGACGCCACCGGTAATATCTCGCAGGAACTTTATTACGAAGACGGCGTTCGCAGGCCCAGGCAGGTCAGCTACGAATACGGCGATGACAACAGGCTGACGCGGCGGGAGGACATCGGTGCCGACGGCAAACTGAACAGTATCGATACGCTCGAATACGATGCCCGGGGCAATCTCCTGCGGGAAGCCTCCAAGTCCGGCGACGGCTATGAGTACAGGATCAGCGTACACACCTATGACGCCATGGGTAACAGGACGCGGACGGAAGAGGACGGGGACGGGGACGGCATGGTGGATACCATCCGCTCCTGGGAATACGATGCCGACGGCAACCTGGTTCGCGAGCGAGAGGTTAGCATCGACCAGGAAGCCCGTCGTGTGGAATTCTCCCACAGCTATCACTACGACGCCGATAGCAATCTTGTGCGCGAGTCCGAGGGATTCGACTGGGATGGCGACGGCGTTCCGGACGAGTACGAGACCCGGCATTACACTCCAACCGGTTGGGGCCACATCTTCTTCACTGACCCAGCGGCACGTTGAACCATGGGCGGGGAACAGGGTGTTACCGACGGTACTGACAAGTAACTCAAGGTCCTGGGTTGGCGCTACACTAGTTCAGCTCGCGAGACCAAAAACGAGTCATTTGGCCTCACATTGAGGCTTATCCGTAGGGGTTTTGGGCATGTGATTCCCACTTTGCGAGCAAAAATAAGTCACTTGTCAGTACCACTTATCATCCCTAATAACTTCCAAATTCAAGCCGCCTTGGTAATACTGAGTACAGCGCCTCGGACGCAGCCTGGCCTTCAAGTGCGCACATATTATTTTTGAGGGCCTTAGCCAATGCCTTGGATAGAATCCGTGCCTATTGCCGGCATTCTGGTCGGAGTGTCGACCATTATGTTGCTGGCTTGTGAGCTTGGCTACCACCTGGGTAAGCGGGCCCGGACACGCAGCGATAGTGAGGCGCCAGCCTCGCTGGGTTCGATGGTCGCCGGCTTACTGGGAATGCTGGGATTTGTTCTGGCCTTCACCTTTTCCATCGCATCCAGCCACCATGATACGCGTAAAATGCGCGTGCTGGAGGAGGCAAACGCTATTGGCACTGCGTATCTCCGGGCTGATCTGCTCGAACCATCATACAGGGAGGAAATAAAAGATCTTCTGCGCAAATACGTGGATCTGCGCTTGCAAACGGTCACTCCCGAGAATTACAGAGAAATACTTGAACGGTCGGAACAGATCCATGTCTTACTATGGGCCCAGGTGCGCGCTGCCGCACTGGCCGTTCCAGATACCAACACGCAACTGGTCATCGAGTCGATAAATACAGTCGTGGATATGCATACCAAGCGAGCTATGGCTGCGCTTTTCACCCGAATACCCGCCAGCTTTTGGCTTGCGTTGCTCGCCATTTCCAGCTTTTGCATGGTCACGATGGGTATCCAGATCGGATTTGCAGGAAAGCGTCGACTGGTAGCAGTAATACCACTGCTGCTCGCCTTTGCGGTGCTGGTGACGCTTGTAGTGGATCTCGACAGGCCACAAAGTGGCCTGATCAAAGTCGGGCAGCAGGCCATGAAAGACCTACAAAGAACGATTTCGAATCACACAGCCAATGGCCGCGCACCATAGATGGTGTTGCTGTGTCAGAAACGGAATTTCAGCAGTGGGCATCCCGAATTGGGTACTGCCAAGTTAAAAGCCCGTAACTGTTAGAATCGGTGGGTGAACACATACAAACGCCATCGATTCCCGCCAGATATCATTTCCTATGCCGTACCCAAAGCACTTCGTGGGGCAGGCTCTCTGGCTCTACTATCGCTTCAACCTAAGCCATCAGGATATTGAAGACTTACTAGCCGAGCGCGGCATAACCGTAACTCGAGAAGCGATTCGTCTCTGGTGCATCAAGTTCAGCGCCATTTATTCGCGTCGATTAAAGCGAAAGCACCGGGGCTACGGCGATACATTCTACATCGATGAAGTCTTCGCCGGTGTGCCGGACCATTCAGATCAACGGCAAGCAGAACTACCTTTGGCGGGCCGTAGACCAGGAGGGCCTGTCCCACGAAGTGCTTTGGTTATGGCGAGGTGGTAAATGTCTATCTCCAAGCCAAAACGGATGGCGCAGCAGCCAAACGTTTCTTCAAGCGCTTACTGCGTAGTCATGGCGGTGAACCCAGGAAGATCGTGACCGATAAACTGCGAAGCTATGGTGTGGCGCACCGAGATGTGATGCTCGAGGCGATCCACAGTACTAAGCAGTATGAGAATAATCGGGTCGAGCAATCGCATGAGGCGACCAGGGTACGAGAGCGGGGAATGAGGCGATTCAAGTCGACAGTTCAAGCGCAGAGATTTCTGGGTACTCAGGTGTAATAGTTCAGACCTGATCTGACACCTTGCTTGAAATAAGTGAGGGTTATCGGTTTTGATAGAAGTGCGAACTATCAATCAAAACCATAGGGATAACCCTCATGAATCAGTCTACACAGAGAATCATCAGAAACAAAATCGGATTATTGAGGGCCTGGAGGCCGCCTCCACAATAGCAAGGGCGTCATTGGCATCGTTCTTGTTGGTCTTTACAAACGGCTTTACAAATTGCGGGCTAATCAGCTTCACTGCGTGACCATTTCGCTGAAATACTCTTGCCCAGTAGTTCGCTCCGCCGCAGGACTCCATTACAATTGTGCAAGCGGGCAAGTTCGCAATGAATGCAGCTAGTTTGTGCCGAGGCAGACGCCTCTTTAGTACTTCTTTGCCCGATGGATCAGCCCCATGAAGCTGATACGTGTTTTTGGCGATATCAATACCCAGTATATGTAATGTCATGTCGATCTCCCATTCGAGGTTAACGTCTATCAGACTAAACCTAGTTCGAAAGCCCCAGCCGGGCTAGCGGCGTGGGTGGGGATGGTTCATTACATTGATACCCGTAAAAGCGTCTCGTACCAGCTTCTGGCAAAGCCTCAGTTGAGAAAATGACGCAAAGTGGCAGATACTGTTGAAAAGCTCCGGCGGTCGTAAATCCAAAAGAAACGACACGCACGAGAGTTCGATGCTTTGGGTATTTGCCACCTGAAACTGGTTTTAGGCCACTCTCCGCACGAAATTTTGACCGTCTCGAACCCCCGCTGGAACCGAACAGAGTTTTTCAACAGTATCGGCACAAAGCGGATATTATCCGGCCTGTTCAAAAAATGAGCGAATGACCGCTTCCGACGCGTTGCTGCAATCGGTTAGCTCGGTTATCCAGAAAGCTGATAGCTATCGGTTTTTCACTCTAATGAGACATTGCCGTGAAAATCCCCATTCCGCTTTTCAATAGACTTAGTCCATATATTTCACTGTTAGCTGCCTGCACCCGCTCGACTATGACCACTATTAATTGATGACAAAAGGCACACATTTGTGGTAGCTTCGTGTCATGAAAATTTTCAACTGGAATCCTGATAAGAATCATCATCTTATTGAAGAGCGAGGCAGGTCCTTTGAAGAGGCAGTCTTTCATATTGAGAACGGAGGTCTTCTGGATGATATTTGCCATCCCAACGCAGAGGAGTACCCCCACCAGAAGATATTCATCGTTGCCATAGACCAATACGCATACTTGGTACCGTATGTCGAAACCGATGATGAGATTTTTCTGAAGACTGTGATACCCAGTCGAAAATTCACAAAGCTTCATCTTAGAGGTGACTCATGAGCAAGGCAAAGCTCTCGAAAGAGGAAAAAGAACTCCTGGACTCCGTTGAGTCGGGTAAGTTCGAATCAACACTGACCGAAGCCCGAAGAAAAGAATTGGAGGCTGTTGCGACCAATACCTTCAGAAAAGATAAAAGGATTAATATTCGCTTATCGAATCGGGACCTCATAGCGGTTCAGTCCAGGGCATCTGAGGAAGGCATTCCCTACCAAACACTGGTATCAAGCATAATTCACAAGTATGTATCCGGCTCCTTGCGAGATATCGCAGCTAACAAGAAAAGGCAAGGCGACGCGTAACCGCGCGCTTGCTTTAGGTGTTACTGGCCGGCCGCTTCTGGCAGAGGCTGTGTGAAAACTCCGTCATCGGTATAATCGCAACAGGCCATTTATCCGGTGATGCCCATGAACGGATTTATCCAAAGCCAGAGCCGTACGCAAACAACCTGTCCCTGGCGAATTCTAGCTTCAAGCTGCTATTGGTAACTGGAAAAAACCTCGGCAATGCTTTTCCCATCGATACTGGTTGATATCGCCTATAGTATTGCCGCCTGATTCCACTGGAGTTAATCCGTCCCTGCCGGAATGGCAACGATACTCGTTGTAATAGCGCTGGTAATTCTGAAGCTTGCTCTCCAGGTCCGATGCGGTCCAGAACAAGGTCTGATCCAACAGCTCTCTCCGGACACTGCCGATCACCCTTTCTACAAATGGATGGGACATTGGCACATGAGGCAGTGATTTGATTTCTTCGACTCCATGCACACGCATGTTCGCTTTCCATCGATGGTACTGAAACAGCGGATCGTTGTCTGAGCTGAGGTACCTGGGCTTTCCGTGTCCGGTGGTAGCACAATTGAACATGCGGCAGAGTGTTGGGCTAGCTACGTCGCCAGCATGCACACCAAAGCCAATGATCTGGCGGGTATATTGATCCATAACTACCATGATCCAGTTGCTTTTTAGCAGCCGGGACGCCGGACCGATCGATTCGCAGCGAAATAGGTCTACGCTCCATAGATTATCCTTTGCGTGCCCCAGTGTTGTGAGCCAAGAAGGCCCACGGTTACCGGGATCTGGTTTGTAATGAACCGCAAGTACACGACGAACGGTGTCCTTATCCAGGCTGAGTCCGAACGCCAGGCTGATCTGCTGGGTAATGCGGGGACAGCCGTATCGAGGATTGTGCTGCTTTATATGAGCGATGGCATTGATGACTTGTCTGGATGGACCCTTTGGACCTCGCTTCTTACCGCCACGCGGTGAAAATAGTAGCCGGTATTTCCTTTTCTTCAGTGCAATGTGAAATGAAAGCAGGGTAGATGGCCTGAGTAGAATTGCTGATCTGGCGATACGCATGGGATTCATAAACAGCGAAAGAAACCCCAGGAAGATTCTGTCCGGGGTGTTTAGATTGGGCGCTCGCTGGCGCGATCGACTGTGGATGATCAGTTGTTGTTTTAGAAGTAGGTTTTCTGCGATCACTGTACGGCTTCCACCGGGTCGTAGCAGCTTTGCCAGGGTGGTGAGCAGGTCGAAAAGCAAGCAAATGACGTCTTTCATGCTTGCCGAGGGCAATATCTGCCGGCGAAAGCGGCAATAGCTAACCTTCTGATATCATTGATGAATTAGTATTTCGCCATGCACAGGCCAGAACGCCATGGTAAGCCTAGCCTTCCAGGTCCAGCGTTTCTCCAATCTGTTCGCGCTCTATGTCTTCCGCACAAAAGGGCATGTGGGTCCAGATCTTGTCACTGTAGCTCTGGGTCTGGTCGAGGTAGTAGGGCGAGTCCGGATCGGTGGACTGCGAGTGGGCCAGTAGGGTATCGGCGACAGGACAGTCGCTTTCATCCCACGTTACGGCCTGCACGTAGGTGTTGCCGCCGCGCACGTTGCGGTAGCCACCTTCTTCAAGACTGACCTTGATAACACTGAAGGTACCCATCTCGTCCCAACCACCGTGAATGGGGATGGTGAATTCGTTGCGCTGCACCGCCTGTACCTCACCAAAGGACAGGTCCAGCGCCACATCGGCTTCAGCCAGCTTGTCCAGGCCAGACTGCAGTGCGGCCAGCACCCGGTCGTGATTGGCCGCCAGGCTGGTATCGATGCCGGCCGGGGTTGTGGTGGGGTGCTCGGGATCAAAGGGCTCTCGCCAGATCTCTGGGTTCTCGATGAAGTAGCTGCCACGACTGCTGGCGTTACTGCTGGCAAAGGCGCGCCAGAACTCGGTAAAAATATGCGCGCCCACGCTCTCGGTATTCACGCGCCTGTCCCAGGTACCCAACAGCGTGCAGGCCTCGGTCATGCGCTCCGTCATTCGTTCATCCAGTGTGTTTGCCTGGCAAATGAACAGCACGTCATCCAATGCCATTTCGGCGCTCATTACCCGGCTGGACAGCATCAGCCCCTGAAGGCTTTGCATCGTGAAGCCAGGGCTATCGTCCAGACCATCGGTAGCAGACATGCGTTGCGCCACTTGCTGGTGGCCAAGGTTGCCGCGTAGAAACTGTTGTTCGTTCTCGCCGCCCAGTGGGCCCATCAGGAACGGGTAGCCGGTTAGTGGTGTGTCTGGGTTGGAAAGCCAGTAGCTGTTATTGGCATTGAGAACATAACTGCGGTTAAGCAATTTCGGCAGCTCGCTGTAGCCGTAAACGTTAGTACCCGCTGGGGAATCAGGGCTGCGGCCCCACTCACAGTCGCTGCGCGAGCCGTTGAGCGCAAAGAACAGGCGGTTGCCAAGGTTAGTGATGGTTTGGGTAACCAGGCTGTCGATACAGCTATCGAGTTGTTCGCCGGTTACCCGCGGTATCACCGACGCCTCGGCATAGAGCACGTCGCCGTGGCGATCGGCTGCTACAGTGTGTACCCAGGGTAGGCCTATGGATTCCAGCGCGCTGGAGAACTCGGCGATATTTGTCGCCTGGGCCATATTGACCCACTGCAGCAGGCCGCGGCTGTTGTTCAGGTTGGGATCTCTCACCGTGAGAATAGAGTCACTGATAGCCATGGGCCAGCCGTCGAGCAGTGGGCTCTGTCTGCTGAGGTTAACAATGGGGCCATAGTGGGATGAGTAAATGGTGAAGCTGTGTTCGCTAAGTTCGCCATCTGACTCCAGTTGTTTTGCGGTGACTTCCTGAGTGGCAATATCGCGGTATTCACCGTCGTAAAGATACTGCATAGGATTGGCAGGGTTGAGTGTTAGCTCGTACAACCCGATATGACTGGCGGGCGTAACGGTATGGCTCCAGGCCACATCCTTGTTGTAACCAATGGTCACCATGGGTAAACCCAGCAGTGTCGCGCCCATGGCGTCATACTCGCCGGGAATTGTCAGGTGTAGTTCGTGCCAGCGACCGGTACCCTGCCAGGGTTGGTGGGGGTTGCCCAGCACCATGCCGCGGCCCGATTGGGTATAGTCGCCGCCCACCGCGATTGCATTGCTGCCATGGCTGGATGGATCAACGAAATTCTGGAACAGATTACCGTCAGACAGCGCGGTGGCAGTCAGGCCGGCGATAGAGCGGGTTGCTTGCCCAGGCTGTGATGCCGCTGCCATGCTTGCCTCGCTGGGGCCGCTGACATCGGTGATGCCGTTGCGGATGATGCCGTTGTCGATACCCGCCTGCAGCAGTGACTTGCGGTATACACGGACCAGGTCAATCTCGTCCAGGGTCCTCACCCAGGCCTCGCCGCGACAACCCTCCGGGCCCTCCGGCAATTGGTCCAGGTCGGTTTCATTCACATAACGGTTTAGCCCCGCGGCATACCCGATGACCAGATCACTGAAACGATCGTCCTGGCCGTCTATCCATTCGTTGCGCAGGAAATCTTCATCACCATTGACCCACTGGTATACAAAATCCGATTCCAGGTTGCCATCTGCGCCCAGAAACTCAGCCGACTGGCCGCTGGCAAAGAGAACTTCTTTCATCAGCACGCAGAAATTGTCCTGCGCAAAGGCGTAGCCATAACCGTAGCCCAGGCTGCCCCAGTCGTCGGCGGTCACATGCGGAATACCAAAGCTGGTGCGCACGACAGAAGCCTGGTACTGCGGTGCGGCGGGACTAGTCCCATTGTTCGAGCCGCCATCGCTACAAGCTGATGTAATCAGAAACACGGCAAGGATGCCGGCGAAACGGGGAAGATGGATATTGCCTAGGAAATTCATGGGCCAGCCTTATATAGCGATAACTTAACAATTTCGTTTGCTATGCGTCGCCTGGAGGACACTCCAAAACCAGACCTGCTGGTGCATGGCGACGTTGAGCCTGTATACCTTATCGCGCAGACCTCTTATGATCCATCTTGCGGTGTTGTATCGGTGCACTAATCCATACTGATGATGATATTGCCGCGGGCGCGCCCTGATTCCGAATACGATATGGCCGCTGCTGGTACTGACAACTTAACAGTCCCATATTGCTAGAATCAGGCGATGAATACTTATAATCGTCACCGATTCCCATCCGACATCATTTCCTACGCCGTACCCAAAGCACTTCGTGGGGCAGGCTGTCTTTGGCGAAATCACAGTTCAAGACGTTCCCGGCAGTTCAATTAGCCCGCGGCGGTGTCTCAGTCATTGGCACTTACAATACCTTTTCTTCCCCGGTGCAGAAAGCAGACTGGGCTTCGAGTGTTTCACGTACCTGAGACAGCCGCCTTTCGATCCGCGCGCGATCATGGCTGGAATCGATGCAGCGATCAGCCTGTTCTTCAATACACTGCAGCTGTTCGTCGAGTGCTCGCAAGTAGCGGAACCTGATCGTAAGGCTGCCGATGCTATCAAGTGCGCCCAGCATGCGCTCCAGAATGGCAGCGTTCGCTTCGGCGCTACTGCGAATCTGATCGAAGGACTCGGCCAATATACCTTCAAAGCCGGGAGCAATCGCCACTACACGCAGCGTTTCTCCCTCGTAACCGTACAATGGCGGAAATTGTCGACCGGTTAGCCGAGCCAGAATCGATGTCAGATAATCCACGCACATCACCGCAGTTGAGGTGTCATTGACCCCGGGAGAAAGCGCTTTGAGGGCTATATCCACGATCTGTCGAATTCCGAAAGCCGGGTCCTGATCAACGGTGCGATGGCGGCTGATAGTATAAGCCCCATTCAGGGCATCAATTGTCTCTTGATCTGGCGGGTACGTCAGGGCGAGCGATACCAGAGCTGTATCTTGCACAACGAACGCGCCGGTGCCGTGCTCCATACGCACGATGGTCCTGCTGTTCCGCGCCAAGTTCATTAGCGCAGTGGTATTCACGCTTTGAATGTAACCGCTCTCTGCTGTCGGCACAGGATACCAATCTCTTGCATCCAGTGATTCGAGTTCCTCGTTTCGGTCTTCACCTTCATCAGAGTCTTTATCCTGCCTTTTTTTGGTAGAAGTCGGTCAATGGAGGCGTTGGTTTCACTCGCGACCGAGGCAATGATGCTGGATGCCTGGATCGAGGAGGCGATGTGATGGATAAAGAAAATGAGAATGGCAATGCCACCGAACGCTAGAACAAAAGCAAAAAATACCGCCAAACTCGGCACGAATGCTGCATCGCCAGTGCGAATAGAGTGCAACACGATCAAACAATAGATAAAAATTCCAGCAAAGGTTCCAAGCGTAAACTGAGTGACGCGGCTGCGCATGAAGTTTCGCAATATGCGCGAGGTGTATTGGCCCGATGCCAGCACCAATGCCAGCAGGGTCATGGAGAACGTGATACCCATAACGGACATCATCGAACTGGCAAGCGTAGACAACATATCGCGCGCGCCTTCCGCTCCGACTCCAAATATCGCTGGCCAACGGCTCTGCCATGGGGCAGCATTAGCGTAGTCTATTTGAATCAAAACTATCGCGTAAACAACGCAGCTCACAACAATCAGAAAAGGCAAAAACCAAAAGGTCGACCGCAAATCGCTCCACTGTTGTCTTAACCTATTCATGCGTCCAGCTCCAAGTTAGAAATTCAGGCATTTCTTCGCCGCGTTTTGTGTTTTAGGTGTTTTTTGGCATCGCTCGTTATGTAGAAGCCGTGTGCTGGCAATTTAGTTGCCGCATCTGAAAACCTATGGATGAATACTTGCAGGCGCTTCCGATTCCCGCTAGATAGGATAAGCTATGTTATACAGTCTGGCTCTACAACAGAGTGGATTTTTCAGGCTCGGCTCTTATGAAACCGCGTCAAAATTCACGGACAGACAATTTGCCTGGTTGGTTGTGAAAGGGGGAGCACCCCGGGGTAGAAACCAGAGAACAACCCGACGAACCTGACGTACTCGACGCAAAGTCATATCCTGTAAAGCCTTGGTGTGGCTGGTGTGGCGTCAGGTTCGTCGAGTGCGTCGGGTTGGTTGTTAGTTTCTGGGGAGGTGTTTGAGGCAATTACCAATCTGCTGGATATCCCTAACTAACTGATTCCACGAGTAAATTACGAATTCGCCAGGGACAGGCAGATCGATTTGCCAAGTGTGTTGCATCGACCGTATGAAACCGCAACGCATAGCGGCCAAAAAAAATCAGCGTCCAGCCAGCCCCAGATTCACGAGAAAGCTACTACCGCTTCCACCTTAAAACGATCGCCCCTAGGCCAGAGTGAGTGGCCGGAAAAGTATGACCCAATAGTAGACAAAACTAAATACAGCAACAGTAATCGCAATGACCGCATGAAGCCGGGTGTTATCCGACATGAACCCTGCAATCGATAACATGCCGATAAGAGTATATGCAGCTATGGGTAACGTGCTTGGTGGAGCAGAAATTAAAAAATTAGTAAAATTGAATGTGGCTAAAGTAGCGAGAAGTGTGTTCAAGCCAAAGAACCATCTTCGCTGATTGTAGAAATGCTTGCGCCAATCTACGATTTGATCTGGATTGTCCGAAACTAAGGAATGTAACTGTAAGTACATGATGCTGGGCATGATTAGCACATACGTTAAGGTACCCATATTCCAATATTCGGGAAAGTCTCTAAGTCCCCAAATCGCCCACCAATAGAAAATGGGATTGGCTAGCTTGATAAAAATCCAAGTGACATGAATAACGTAACGTCTACTCGAATCTAACGCACTTCGTAGACCACGAAGTCCTTCGGCGATTGCCAAGGCGATTATTATAGAAATTGCCACGCTTACGTATTCAAATATAGTCATATTTTTAGGGCTGATAAGATTCAGAATTTGGGTTTTATTAGTATAGACGGTTAGACCTCTACTAGGCGAAAGCGATAGTAGACGAGCCGTTTTATCAGCCCGAAAGCCGGCAAACCCTTACGACCGCTGCTGCCACCTTTCAGCCATGCTGAATGGGCAGACAGGGCGATCTTAATGGCGGCTTTCGGGTGAGGCGGAGACATCCCCGCCTGATATACTTGTCCCTGGCGAATTCCCAACTCAAGCCGCCGCCGGAAGCTGAAACAACCCTCGGCAATGTTTTTCCCATCGATACTGGTTAATATCGCCGATAGTATTGCCGCCTGATTCCACTGGAGTGACTCCGGCCCTGCCGGAATGACACCGATACACATTGTAATAGCGCTGGTAATTCTGGAGCTTGTTCTCCAAGTCTGATGCTGTCCAAAACAAGGTCTGATCCAACAGCTGTCTTCGGACACTGCCAATCAATCGCTCAACGAATGGATTTGACATTGGTACATGTGGCAGCGACTTGATCTCCTCAATATCGAGTACTCGAAGATTTGCTTTCCATCGATGGTATTGGAACAGTGGATCGTTATCGGAGCTAATCCACTGTGGCCAGCCCTGACCAGAAGTAGCATCGTTGAACATACGGCAGAGCGCTGGACCATCGACATTCCCAGTGTGGACAGCAAAGCCAATAATCCTGGGCGTGTACTGATCCATCACTACCAGCACCCAGTGGCTTTTCAGCAGCCGGGACGCCGGACCGATCGATTCGCAGCGAAATAAGTCCACGCTCCACAAACTGTCTTTAGCATGCCCAATAGTTGTCAGCCATGATGGTCCGCGGTTCCCTGGATCTGGTTTGTAATGAACCGCGAGTACGCGCCGAACAGTATCCTTATCCAGATCAAGACCGAATGCCACGTTGATCTGATGTGCTATCCGAGGAAAACCGAATCGGGGGTTACGCTGCTTCATCTCAACGATAGCATTGAGAGCCTGCCCCGGTTTATCGGGTATAACTTCCTTTGATGTTCCCTTAGGCTCTGGCCTCTTGCCTCCTCTTGGTGAATAGAGCAGACGATACTTTTGTTTCTTCATTGCATTGTGGAAAGACAGCAGGGTTGATGCCCTGATGATGATTGATGATCTGGCAATGCGTTTTGGATGCATGAACAAAGACAAGAAGCCAAGGATGGTACGATCCTGGGTTGTCAGATTGGGGGCTCTCTGGCGGGACCTGCTGTGGATAATCAATTGTTGTTTCAGAAGTAGGTTCTCGGCGATCACTGTGCGGCTTCCATCGGGTCGGAGAAGCTTTGCCAGGGTGGTGAGCAGATCGAAAAGCAGGTAAATGACGTCTTTCATGCTCCCCGAGGATAGTGTCTGCCGCTGACTGCGGCAATATCCAACCTTCTGATACTATTGAAGAGTTAACAATTCGCTACCCACAGGCTATTCTTTTGTCAAAGGCGGTATACTATTGGCGCACCTGAGCAGGGTTGAAATAAGGAGGCATCGCCTGTGTCCCTAACTGAATCATATACTGTAGGGCCGGCAGAACCAGCTCTGCGCGATCTCACGATTGGTGCAGCGTTGTCGGAAGTTACTGCCCGGTGCCCGCAGCGAATCGCCCTGGTGGCAGGTACGCCTGACCCGGCGCTACGTCGGCGGTGGACTTATGCTGAGCTATACCAGGATTCACTGACGGTTGCGCGGGCGCTGCGTCGTCGATTCGAGCCCGGGGAGCGAGTTGCTGTGTGGGCCCCCAATATTCCTGAGTGGATCCTGTTGGAATATGGCTGCGCGCTCGCCGGCGTGATTATGGTTACGGTCAACCCGTCCTTTCAATCTGACGAAATTGCCTATGTCCTGAAACAGTCGCGCAGTGCAGGTATTTTTGTACTGCCTGAGTTTCGGGGCAATCGCATGATGAATCATCTGGAGGTGGTGCTGGATGATTGCGATGAATTACGCGAGGTTTTTCGTTTTGATGAATGGGAGTCATTCATGGCTTCTGGCGCTGACCAATCTATCGAGTTGCCCGCGGTGAAACCCAGTGATGCCTGTATGATTCAATACACATCAGGCACGACGGGTTTTCCCAAGGGGGCATTACTGCATCATCGCGGCCTGATTAACAATGGCGCCCATGTGGCTGATCGCATGGGGGTTCCCGAAGGCGGGACTTACATGGGCTACATGCCCCTGTTCCACACCGGCGGTTGCGTGGCTGTGGTGTTGGGTGCCCTCGCCAGGCGTTCCACCCTGGTTTTGGTTGAAATGTTCGAACCAGGCCTGGTACTGGAACTAATGGAAACCTACCGTGCCAATTCCATGCTCGGCGTCCCCACCATGTTGATCGCGCTCATTGAGCACCCGGATTTCAATAAGCGTGACCTGTCCTCAATACAGGCCATCTGTTCGGGTGGTGCCACGGTCCCGGCGCCCTTGGTGCGGCGGTTGGAGGAAGAGTTGGGCGCGCCGTTCACTATCGTCTTTGGGCAGACTGAGTGTTCCCCTGTAGCCTCCATGACCCGCAGCGACGACACGCTGGAGGACAAGGCGAACACTCTCGGTGGCCCGATGCCCCATGTGGAGGTCAAGATTATCGATCCGGAGAGCGGTCAAACACTGCCGCTAAACGCGCTGGGGGAATACTGCACCCGTGGCTATCATGTGATGCTGGAGTATTTTGAAAATCCCGAGGCCAGTGCAAAAACGGTCGATGAGGACGGTTGGCTGCACACCGGTGATTTGTGTGCCATGGATGAACGCGGCTACTGCAAGGTAGAGGGTCGCCTTAAAGATATGATTATCCGTGGCGGCGAAAATATCTATCCGCGCCAGATTGAGGATTTGTTGTTCCGGCATCCCACGGTTGGTGATGTTGCAGTGGTCGGCTTGCCGAGTGAGCGTATGGGAGAGGAAATAGGTGCCTTCCTGCGTGCGGCGCCAGGCCACGTGATCAGTAAGGAAGAGCTTTTTACCTATCTGCGTGAACACCTGTCACCGCAGAAGACGCCGCGATACTGGTTCGAGGTGGCTGAATATCCTCTGACGGGTTCAGGAAAAATCCAAAAATTCGCGCTTCGACAACAGTGGCTGGATGGCAAACATTGTGAAATATAGGTATCGCCAACTTAAATAGCGGAAATGGCTAGAATCGGCGAATGAATACCTGCAAGCCTATATAAACATCTTCCTTCAAACTCCTTTCTGGTCCAACCGCAGTGACCGAGTAGGGCTGCTTCAAGAGTAGGTTTTCAGCGATGACTGCACGACCGCCACCGCGTCGTAGCAGCTTTGCCACGGTGGTGAGCAGGTCGAAAAGCAGCTAAATGACGTCTTTGATGCTTCCTGAGGGTAATATCTGCTGGCGAAAGCGGCAATAGCTAACCTTCTGATATTATTGATTAAATAAGAATTCGCCATGCACAGGTTTTTCCGGCCGAGTGGGGCAGGGAAACCGAAACCGAGCGTATGCCGAACCTGGTAGGGGTCAGCTTTCGAACAGGTTACCGGTAAACGCAAGATCGGTAACAATTTTTCAAAACCGAACTCCGAACCAGGGCCGAACACTCGCCGTCACCCCAGACTCAAAATTGCGAATTCGCCACCCACAGGCATGCACATTGAGCAAAGCAGGACTTTCATCGATTTCTTGGCAAGCAAAAAACTGTTCGTCAGACTCAGCTCGCCTCGAACATCTGACCGTTGAAAGTTCGTGCCTCCAGATCTATTTCGCCCTGGCTACTCAACACGCGTCCATCAGAGATCTTAAGTGCCGCAACGCTGGTTTTCCAAGCGTGCTTTCCTTCTACCTGTTCCCATGTACCCTCTCCGCTACTGGTAGTAGAGGTGCTATCGGGCTGAAATGCCTGGCCTGCCCAGGAGCAGCTGCCTGAAGTCGCGCCGTTCTCAGCCAGAGGGAAAGACATCGTTCCCATTACGGTTCCAAATCCGGATGCGCTTCCCTCGTAACTGGCGTGGGCCGTCACGACACCATCCTCGTTCTTGGTGTAAGTATTGCCGGTATGATTGAGTTGAAATTCGCCGATTGATTTTGCCATCTTCTTATTCCTCACATGATTGGGCGGGTTAATCCCGCGCTTTTTCAAGTATAGGTAAGATAAGTGGATCTTGTGGGAAACTTCCTTTCACAGGACCAGCCGCGGAGCATGAGAGGCGCGTAACTTGCTCCTCTGGAACTGACAAGTGGTTACTGACAAGAGGGTGGTGAGCAAGTGAAAAAGTAGGTAAATGACATCTCTCATGCTGTCCGAGAGTAATATCCGCGCCTGGAAGCAGCAATAGATAACCTTATGATATTATTGACGAAATGAGAATTCGCCATGCACGGGCAGGGCGGTTGCCTGACCTCCCGAGCCTGAGTTTCCATGCAATCATTGGTTTAACTTGTCAGTGCCGTCGCAGGCCAGGGCGAGCGACCGTCACAATTGTGACAATTGCCCGGGCGGGGCGGATTGGGCGGAGCGTTACTCCTGGGAAGTGAGCTCGTCCGAAGACCGCTTCTTCCTCAGTGAAGACAGCCACTGCCACAGCAGCCCGCCGGGCGCCTCGACCCCGGTACGGATATAGCGCAGTACATTGTAATTGCTGATGATCCAGGTCATGGATGCCAGGGCGCTGTGCTTACCGCAGACCAGGATATCATCGCCGGGTTCGATCGGGGTATCCGGGTCGGGCAGCAGGATTCGCTTGCTGCCCCGTTTCAGCAACAGCGGAAAGGCGGGCAGCTGGTCCTCGCGGTTTCTCGAGTCCCGACACAGGTGACCCAGCACCACCACCTCGCCGCGACTGAGGCTGTCAATAATGGCCGGGCACTTGTCTTCGTTCACGTTGTAGGCCCAGGCCTCCATTGGCTGCTCCTCCACAACCTTGCCGATCTTCACCACCAGCTCCCGCGCCCACTTCTCGTCTTTTGCCTGCAGCCCTTCCAGGAAGTCCAGCAGCAGCGGCGTCCTGATCCGGATGAATATTTCATCGGCGATAATGCGCACCGGCTCCATAATGAGATTGACGGACGCGGCCCGAAACATCGGTTTGTTCGATGACAGGTTCTGACGCGCCACGGTGATGATATCCGGCTTGATCTGGCGGGCGGTGAGAATGATCGACAGGTTGTCGGCGTCGTCCGGCGTACCGGCGACGATGCCGGTGGCCGATTCGATCTTCGCCTCGCGCAGCGTTTCCTCCTCCGTGCCCATGCCGAGTACCGTACCGGTAGGAGCGCCGCGCAACGCCGGGTCGGCCTCGATGAAAGTGATGGGTATTTCATGGCGGTGGAACAGTTTGTCTATGGCGCGGCCGAAACGACCGTAGCCGCAGACGATCCAGCGACCGCTGGTGTCTTGGTGGGGCGAGGCCCACACCTTGTGGTAGGGATTGAACACCAGGTCGCTGATGATGTGCTTGTAGGGCTCGCGTATCGATTTCAACAGGTGTTGGGCAAAGGTCTCGAAGGGATCGATGACGTAATCGGTACCGAAGGAGGCGAGATTGGCGGTATTGGAGACCGATTGCGAGCGGCTGATGACCAGGCGCTCCGGATCTACCAGCTTGCTGTCGATCGACACCGCCAGGTTGGTGTGGTCGTCGTTGGTCAGGGCGATGACGCCCATGCAGTTCTTGCGGCGTATACCGGCGATGTTCAGTGTATCGGGATCGGCGGAGTCGGCACACAGGCCGGGGACCGCCAGGCCCAGGCTGTGGGCCTCCAGCTCGTCGATGGCCAGCGGGTTGGAGTCGATTACCACCGTCTGGATGCCGTGCTGGTCCAGGCGGCTCACCAGCCGCTTGCCGGTGTAGCCGAAGCCGCATACCAGATAGAAAGGCTCGCTGATGCGGCGCACACGGCGGGCGAAAGTAGTGCGCCGCATCAGTCGATTGAAGCTCGGATCCTGGAACAAGGAAAGTATCTTGCCGATGCTGTACAACCAGCCAATCACCGTGGCGTAAATCATTACCATGGTCCAGGCTCGCTGGGCCGCGGTGAAGGGGTAGGGGATTTCACCGAAGCCGATGGTCGAGCCCATGAAGCTGACGAAATAAAAGGCGTGGAAGAAGTCCATGCGCCAGGGGTTGCCCTGGTCGTCCACGCCCGGAATCAGCACGAAGCCCAGGGTGGAGATAGAGTAGATGATGATAATGGTGAGAAATGGCGCGCGCAGCCGCCGCAGCAGTAGATAGAAAACGTGTCCCATGAACGCCGGATCCTGCTATCAGTGCCGGACCATCATGGTTTCCAGTATCAACAGCACCACCGAAGTGATGTTCGCCAGCAGGGCGCCGCCGGACAGCGACACAATGCTGGCCATCATCTCCCCGTCCATGCCTGTCTCGGTAAAGTTCTCTGCCGCCGCCCACACCACCGCCGCCAGGATCAATTGCAGGTCGGCCACCAGGCTGGTGGCGAGCAGCACCGCACCCACGTGGGTGCGGTCGCCGAATTTCATCACCGTCGCAATCAGGCTGACCACCAGGGCCGCGTAGAGCTCGTACACATGGTGGTGAGCGGGGTTGTCGATATCGCCGAAGAAAAAACCGAAATTGAAGGTCAGCGCCAGCAATATGAAAAACGCGAAGACAACCTTTTCTGCATTCATTATTCGGCCTCCGGGGGCGGCTGGTCTCGTGCCATGATAGTAGGTAGTGGCGGGGAAGCAGTCAACAAAGGCCCTGCGCTTGAGTACTGACAAGTTAACGCGCCAATATTGCTATACTCGGCCGATGAACACAATCAAGCGTCACCGATTCCCGCCAGCTATCATCAGTTATGCCGTACCCAAAGCACTTCGTGGGGCAGGCTCTCTGGCTCTACTATCGCTTCAACCTGAGCCATCGAGACATTGAAGATCTGCTAGCCGAACGTGGCATTGCTGTCAGCTATCAAACAATCCGCCTCTGGTGCATCAAGTTCGGCGCCAAATACGCACGTCGATTGAAGCGCAGGCATGGCGGATACGGTGACACGTTCTACATCGATGAAGTATTCGCCGGTGTGCCGGACCACTCAGATCAACGGCGAGCAGCACTACCTATGGCGAGCTGTTGACCAGGGGAGTCTGCCCCACGAAGTGCTTTGGGTACGGCAAAGTTGTTGATGTTTATCTGCAAGCAAAGCGGGATGGGGGCGCTGCGAAACGGTTCTTCAGGCGATTGCTAAGAAGCCATGGTACAGAGCCAAGTAAGATCATCACCGACACGCTGCGTAGTTATGGAGTTGCTCATCGGGAATTGATCCCTGCAACCATTCGCAGTACCCAGCGGTATGAGAATAATCGGGCAGAGCAATCACACGAGGCGACCAGTGTGAGAGAGCGGGGTATGCGGCGATTCAAATCGATAAAGCAGGGTCAGCGATTCGTCTCTGCCCACGCCGCTGTCAGCAATCTATTCAACCTTGGAAGGAACCTGGTCAAGGCGCAGCATTATCGGGATCTGAGGGTAAGTGCGTTTGGAGAATGGAGTAGGGCGGTAGATTGATCTCGGGGTGCTGATTTCAGTCGCAAGCTGAAATTAATTTGTCAGTACCAACTATCTGATTGTTTTGATGAATTACGAATTCGCCATGCACAGGGTTGTTGAGTTTTGAACGCATCCTATCTTCTTATCCGCATCAGGGTATCGAAGTAATAAACCTTTCAGGTCGCTGTCAACACGATGCTAATGAGATAGCTGATTGCGGCAATCGCGCAGGCAGCAAGAATTGCCCCGGAAGGCCCAGCCACCGTCAGGCCGTTTAGCAGTTTGCCCGCCGCAAAAATTACGGCCGCGGAAACGAGTAGATTGACGAGGGCTCCAACCAATCCCTGGGACTCGGGAATCATGCTGGAAACCAGGGTGCTTATAATGCCGATCAGCAGTCCAGCCAGCATTGCCCAGCCAAAACTCTTTACAGTTAGCCCTATGCCAAGTTTGCCTACTATCCAAATCAATGTGCCTGATATTACAGCCCCGATAGCTATTCCGATGATCGCGCCTATAAAGACTTCCATTGTTTTTCTCCTTTGATGGGTGTGCTGACAAATAAACTCTCTGAAATTTATGGGATTGGTGGAGTGCTTGCCCAGCTGTATCGGGCATGAATATATACAGACACCACCGACTCTCTCCTGACATCATCAGTTACGATATCTTACTGTATTATAGATTTAAACTCAGTCACAGCGACATAGAGCTTCTCTCGCTGAAAGTGGCATAACCGTCAGCATAGGGTTTTCACATTTGGTCTTCTATGGGAAGGAGACCAAAAAACCAGGACTCAGAACGCATGAAAAAAGACGCTGGCGGGGAGGTTTCTATCTCTCCTCCAGGTCCGGTCCATACGATGTTGTCGCCATCGGTCAGAGTCACCCGCCAGGCGTTGGCAGGAAGCAGATCGACGGCGAGTAATTGACGCAGGTGTTGATTGAGGCTGGGACTGTCGACCAATACGCCAATTTCCGTATTCAGTCGCAGTGAGCGAGGATCCAGGTTAGATGAACCGACCAGCAGGCAGCAGTCGTCAAATAAGGCCAGTTTTGCGTGCAGCCCCAGAATGCCATTTTCCAGCGACTTGAATGTGTACATTGCGCGCGTACTGGCGTCGGCGCGTAACTCGTATAAATCCACCCCCGCCCTCAGTAATGCCGGGCGATGCTGAGCATAAGCAGCGTGGGCGGTAACATGGTTATTGGACCCCAGTGAGTTTGTCAATATGCGTACTACTACACCACGATCTACTGCGTGCTCCAATGCCTGGGTAAGCTCTGGTGTGGGGATGAAATAGGCTGAAACAAGAAGCAGATCTTGTTCTGCAGCTTCGATGAGATCAATATATGCGCTGGCGAGCTGTATCGGGAAATCGACAGAGGGGTCCTCTCCCGCAGGCGTATCCACGATAACTTCCACGGTGCCCAAGTGGCCCGCTGCGAACAATGCTTTCCATTCCTCCTGTGATGCAGGCTCCGGGTGATCGAATGTGGCGACCCCCTCTTCCAGCCATGCGTCTATTTCAGGTCGCGTCAGTTCGCTATCGGCCAGGTCCTCTATGGGGAACGTCCAGGGATCGTTCCAGTAGAGGTCAAATACACCGGCGAGACTCGCGGTAATCGGGCCGGTTACAATAACCTCAAAGTCGCGAAAATTGTGATTGGATCGGTAGCCGAAGTATTCGTCCGCCTGGTTCCGCCCGCCTACAATGGCGACGCGTCCGTCAACCAACAATAGTTTGTTGTGCATGCGGTGATTAATGCGGGAGAAATCGTCCAGATTCTGTAATTCACGAAGTTCAGATCCGCCGACTCGATTGACCATTGGGTTATAGATTCTATAACTTACCAATGGGTGCTCTGACAAAGCCCGCAGTGCGGGTTCGGCGTGCGCCAGGAAGCTGTCGTCAAGCAAGACGCGGACTTTCACGCCCCGATCCGCCGCGGTAATTATTTCGCGAGTCAGGGCTCGCCCGGAAGCGTCGTCCTGCCAGATAAAGGTCTGGAGGTCGATACTTCGAGTGGCTGCCTGCAGGGTCCGCAACCGCCAGGAGAGCGCCGCCTGGCCAACGTTCATTGGTACAAACACATCGTTTTGCGTGTGCTCTTGTAAACCGGCCCATTGCGCAATCGGAGCTGGATCGAGTGCGAATTCGGGTGCTCTGTCGACCTGTGGCTGCATTGTGGCGCAAGCTGATAGCAAGGCCAGAAAAAACAGTCGAAACGCAGGCCTGATTTCGGTCAGAATCGACGTCAAGTGGGTTGTTTCGGGCACAGGAAAATTAAGCTTTCAGAGCCGGCGAACTGGTTCTCCAGAGATAGTTCGGAGGTCTGCTTTGGAGGCAATCGGAATGGGGCATAGCGAGATTCCTTGTTTATATTATTGTCGCCAAGTCTAGCTCGATAAATTCGTTACTGCCAAGATCAGGGTCAAAAAATGCTAAAACTACTGGAGGAACGTTTACAATGGCGCGGACAAGTAAACTTCTTAGAATGACTAGCATTGGCCCACGTATACCTATAGACGCTATCGCTTTCCGCCAGGCATCTTTAGCTATGTCGTTGGGATCTACTACAGATTGAATGTCAGCCGCAGCGATACCGAAGATCTTCTAGCTGGGCGAGGAAGAACAGTCAGCCGTAAATTCATATGCTCCTGGTGTCCAAAGTTTTTTGCGCCATGTATGCAGCCGATACAAGTGCAAGTATCAAGACTACGGCGACATTCTCCATATGGATGACATCCTCGTCGGTGTGCCGAGACATTCAGATCAATGGGTCGCAGCACTATCTATTACAGGCGGCTGGTGCGAAACCGAGACGTCATCCGAATCCCCAAATACGATGTTCGATTTCGCCTTACAGCATTAGTAAAATATGCCGGCGTATAGTCGTACTCCGTAGCAATTTTAAAGCATGGTAATCCTGATGAAATACTTCAAATTAAAAACGCTATGGTTGGGTCTGGCCTTGCTGGCGCCAGGCATGTTGTCTGGCAAGATTGAGCAGACCTATTATCAGTATATTGATGCAAACAAAGTCCTGCGTGAGAGCTGGTTTTTTCCGCTTGCGATTATATTTCTACTGCTGGGTGTAAGCACTCTCGGCATTGCTTTTTGTATCGCTGTCCGCGATTATTTCGTTCGAAAAAATGATGGTAACAGCGGTCCCAAGTCATTGGATGGCAGCCTGATCGATCGATATAGATTTATCCCTAAAGATTATTCAGATAATCCCAGAAGATTCCTGATCGTCTTAGGGGCATGTGACGAAATGGCAATAGAAATCATCGCCAGTTTCGGATTTGAATATGAAGTAGAAGATTCGTACAAAGGCGGCCGCGCTCACATCGTTTCTTTATTAGCCCCCATTCAGACTATTCCCGATGTGGTACGCGCATTGGCCCAAAAGAATATCGGCATCTACCAGGTTGTTCTCATCTAAGACCATATTGCGGTAGAAAGAAACTTAGATGCTATGTGTGTCGGTGTTTTGCTCTTTAAGTAAACAATGGCTTACCTGTCGCTGGCCAAGCGATTCCTCACGGTTCATACCGTTGTCCAGAACCTATTCAATAGCGGATGTTGCATCATCGGAATGCCCGTCGCCACCCGAGCGGGGGCGACGGTTGTCATCGCTCAGCGATTCTTCTTCCAGCAGGCCTCGTACCCCTGCTGAAAGTACGGCTCGAAGCGACTGTCGTACATGTCCGAATGGCGCTCGTAGACCATGCTCATGCTCATCTTGGCGTCTGACTTACCCTCGTGGCAACCATCGTCATAATACTCGCGTTCGTTTGAACCCTGTCGCGGCATATCCGCATCCTGTGCACTTACTTTCTTAGCGTCTGCGGCCGCGTTGCCGTAGCCGATTTTGTAACCCTGTTTGTAGCATTTATAGCGGTTCTTGTGATTGCTGTAATCTTTATGGTGCTGTCCCGGATCCTGGGATGCGCCTCGGGAACCATCTTTCCGGCCGTCGTTAACGCCTGCCTCGTAATCGTCCTGGTGCTTCGAGCAGTCATTTGCCATCACCTGGCCGGCGCTAGACAGCGCAAGAAATGTAAGTGTTATAAGGATTATTCTCATTTTTCCACCTCATTAAGATGGCCCGGTTGTCCGGGCGAATAGGGTTGTTTTTGCGACGCTACCGAACGTTGCCGGTTGCTCTGCCGGAGCGTACGCTACGTTCTGTCTAGAGGCAATCAGCTAGATCGGTTTTATAGAGACCGTTCAAGTACACAGACTACGGGAGGAGGCTCAAGGTACGACAAGTTAACTCGAGGTCATGGACTGGCGCCACCAGGGGCGGGCTAAACCGACGGATTTTCCGTCGTCAGTTCTCGCTAAGATGCCTATTTATAGCAAGCGTCTGCATAAGAATCCCACTTTTCGGGCAAAACTAAGTTAGCTTGTCAGTACCCTCATTTACGTTGACTGGAAATAATGGCCAGACGGGTAGTGGCACTTTCATATGGGACGATAGCGTAATACCCGACGGAGGAAGCCTGGATACAGCTACCTCTGATTTTCTGTCGTTCAGCGTCACGATTGTATGCGGCGATGCTACGGGCGGAAGCACCACGTTCGACTTGGCAAGCTGCACAAGCGTGGCGGCCTTCTTCACTCCAACGTTCAGCACGGAGATCAGGGCGACTTGTGATGATGGCACTGATACCGTTGGCCCCGTTGGTCCGTTCGCGTGGGAATTTGACACTCCGGCCAGCATTTCCCCTAGCACAATCACTGTCGTACCAGGGACAACCACGCCTGTCCCCCAACAGGTGTCCGTTGCATCAATCTGGATGCTCATCGCCGCAAGCTTGGGCGTCGGCTTTTTGGCGCGTCGCAGGTTGAGAAACGACAAACGTTCGAGTTAGAATTTCGCGTTGTTGGTTGCTGAGAATTTAACTGCCACATATTGATAGAGTGGTTGGACGAATACCTATAAACGATCGATTCCCACCTGAAATAATTTCCTAAGCGGTGTAGCTGGTATCGCCAAGTCAACCGGCAGAAATTGCTAGAATCGCCGGATGAATACCTATAAACGACACCGATTTCCTCCAGATATCATTTCCTATGCTGTCTGGCTCTACTATCGCTTCAACCTTAGCCATCGCGATATAGAAGATCTGCTCGCTGAACGAGGGATCACTGTTAGCCGTGAAGGGATTCGCCTCTGGTGCATCAAGTTTGGTGCTATTTATACCCGCCGATTGAAGCGAAAGCACCGGGGCTATGGCGATACCTTCTTCATCGATGAAGTTTTCGTGAAAATCAACGGCAAGCAGCATTACCTGTGGCGAGCTGTTGATCAAGATGGCGAGGTGGGTGATGTGTATTTACAAGCCCGTCGTGATGGCGCAGCTGCGAAGCGTTTCTTCAGGCGGTTACTACGCAGCCATGGGGGTGAGCCCAGAAGGATCGTAACCGATAAGTTACGCAGCTATCCCGTAGCTCATCGCGGTGCAATGTCTGAGGCCATCCACGTAACGGATCGGTATGCGAATAATCGAGTGGAGCAATCCCATGAAGCAACCAGGGTCCGGGAGCGAGGAATGCGCAAATTCAAATCAATACGACAGGCCCAGCGATTTCTGGGTACCCATGCTGCTGTCTCCAATCTCTTCAACCTTAGTCGCCATCTGGTGGGAGCACAGCATTATCGTGATCTCAGGGTCAGTGCGTTTAGCGAGTGGAGCAGGGCAGTGGCTTGAGATCAGGAAGCAGATTTCTGCGTTCGGGAGACATTAACTTGCCAAAACCTTATTCCGTGATCCGGATCAACATGGCCATGCTTTTTGTATGGTTAAATTAAGCAAGTTTACACCTGACACATAGGGTATAAGGCCATGGTATACAGACTATGTCATCTCGGCGTATTGCTGTTGATGTTGTGCCCGCTCAACACACTCGCGACAACGGCGGGAGTCGAGGAGGTAAGATCGATTGCCCGGCTCTATACCGCCGCGTTCGATCGCTATCCCAAGGGTGCCGGACTGAATTTCTGGGTCGACGACTATGAAAATGGCGAGTCACTGGTCGCCATCGCCAGAAAGTTCCAGCAGTCACCCGAATTCACCAGCAAGTACGGAACCCTTGGTGACAGGCAATTTGTAGAGCAATTGTACCAGAACATTCTGGGACGCCCCGGCCAGCCCGATGGCGTTGATTTCTGGACAGGGCACCTTTCGAACGGCACGTCGCGCGGACTGATTCTGGCGGCGTTTGCCGCCGCCCCGGAGACGGTAACAAAGACAGCCGACGCTTTCGCGGACATGCACATGAACAACGGCTGGTGGCTGTTCGGCCCGGACCAGCCCGCCACCGGCCTCCTCGGACTGTCCGCTGACTCACCCGTGTCCGGGGTAGCCTACGTCACCCCGAGGTATCGGGGGGTGACAGCACTCGACGGCAGCTTTCAATACCAGGCGGGCGAACCCATCCGGTTCCATCTCGGCAGCACCGTGCTCGGCGAAGTCACCGCCCGGGCGCTGATGACACCGTTTGAGCTGGCCGGATCGGCGGTACTGACCGGGACCCCGACCATTACCCGGGCGCTGGAGAATGAGCGTGATCCCTTCCACACCCTGGTAAATCTCGCGGTGCTGCTGCAGAGCCTGGACAGCGATGCCGACCCCGGCACCGGGATCGAGATCAGCGCCGAGGTGGCTGCCCTGTTCGGGGGTTTGAACCTCGATGTGAGCCAGCCGTGGAAGCGCTTCGGGGAAAATTTCGCGCTGCATCAGGCACTCGCGCAGGCCAATAACCAGGGCCTGTTCAGCGAGGCTCACCCTGTGGTCAACCCGGGACCTGCACTCCGGAATCTCTACGACGCCCTGGCAATCGATGCCCGGACGTTTGCGGTAAGCCTGGAGCAAACGGGTGCTGGTGACGGTACGGTCTCTGACAGCTCGAGGTGGCAATACGATGCGGATGGCAACCCGACCTCGCGTGAAGTCAGCGACAGCCAGGGTAGGGTCCAGAAAATCGAGAACTGGACGTATAACGCACAGGGTTACCGTACTCAGTATGAGCGAGAGGATAACGGCGGGGAATCGACCGAAAGTCGACAATACGACACCAGTGGCAAGCTGATCCGCGAGACACGGGATTGGGGTGGCGACGGCGTGGCAGACGAGATCCTCAATTACCAGTACGACGCCCAGGGCCACCTGGTCCGACAGACGAGGGAATGGGATGGCAGCGGGCCGGAAACGATTCTCAGCATTGACTGGCAGTACAGTTACGACTCCGGTGGAAGACTCGCCAGGGTAGAGCTAAACAGCTCCGGCCAGGACGGCCAGTCCGAGGCTAAATCGACCACACGCTACCAGTACGATGCCGACGGCAGGCTCATTCGAGTCGAACTGAGCGGGAGCGATCTGGAGCTGGCCACCGAGTGGCTGGGCATTCCCGGGATCAGTTATCTCAATTCCGCGGATACCTATACCGTGACCTGGGAATACAATGCAGACGGTGAATTGATACGAGACACGCGCGATGGCATTGCCTCCAACTCGAATCTCTCAGCCCAATACGTCGTGACTCGGCAATACAACACAATCGGGCAGGTGATACATCTCGAATCGCGCCTGGAAGGGGCCAGCCTCCCCATACCGGAAGAGCATAAAATATCTGACTACGAATACGACGAGTACGGCAATGTGATTCGCGAAGTCTTGGACGACAACGGTGACGGCACACCGGACCTGGTCAACAGCTGGCACTATGATTACGATGACCACGGCAAGGTGATTCGCCTGGAGTGGGACGAGGGCAGCGACGGCCAGCCGGAGCAGATCCAGAATTGGCGCTACCAGTACGATGCCCAGGGCAGGGTGGTTCGCGAGGAATGGGACGAGAGCGGCGATGAAACCCCGGACCAGATTGTCAGTTATACCTATTACGCCAACGGCCAGCCGTCGCGAGAGGACCGGCTCTTTGCGCTCAACTCACATGATATCGTCGACTGGGAGTACGATGCAGCCGGCAACCTGGTGCAGGAAATCCGGGACTTCCAGGGCAGCGGCGTGCCTGCGGCAGCCGTGACCTACGCGTACAACGCAGTACAGAATACGGTCGTGAAGTCACTCGATGAGGACCTCGATGGCACGCCGGACCAGGTTGACACCCGCTACTATGACGCCAGGGGAAACCTGACGCGGCAGGACGAGGGCGGCGACGGTACAGGCCCGATTTACCGATGGCAGTACAATCCGACCGGTGACCTGACACGGTTCGAAGCGGATGCGGACGGCAATGGCGAAGCAGAGGCGTTCGAGCGTTGGGTATACGATGGCAGGGGCAAACTGCTCCAAAGCGAGCTTGTCTGTCATGGTAAATTTATTTTTCCTTTATGTTTCTTCTCGCCTGAGGGGGCATTTGACAGCGGTGTTCTCCATTACAACGCCGGGGGCAGGTTGACGCTGACAGTATTTGACGCGGACGGCGATGGCAAGCCGGACAATATCGTCAAATACACCTACGACGCCAGCGGCAACCTGCTGCGCGCTGCAACGGATCGTGGGGCCGACGGCACTCCGGACGAAATCGTGAGTTACACCTACGACGCCAACGGCAATGTGCTCCGCGCGGAGACGGACCGGGAAGCCGACGGCACCCCGGACAGTATTGTGAGTTACGCCTACGATACCAACGACAACCTGGTCAGCGAGGCGACCGATCGGGACGGCGACGGCGGACCAGACATCATCGTCAATTACGCGTACGAAGCCACTGGATGGGGCCATATTTTTTCTGAGCTACCGGAGGAGGAATATGGCTGGTCTTGGAATTCCGGGACTGCCCCGGTAGTAGATTTCTGGCCGTGAACACGAACAGCCGGTGGCAGGCGACAGCTAACCGCCGGCGCGCAACAGCGCCCTCACCCGGCCCAGCAGATCGACCCTGTGCATGGCGATAGGATGGACTCCTCTGCAGTGAATGGGCTGGAATAGATGCCCATTCGAAGGGTAGATCAGCTAAGAGGAGTCCATCCTATCGCCATTCACAGGGAAAACGCAGCCGGGGTATTGAGGTAAGGGCGAGGCCTTACATCAGTATTCTTCATAATCGGTATCCAACAAGGGGTGATCCACAAGATCAATGATGACCCCGTGGATCTCCACATCACACCAGGCTTTGAATAGCTTCAAGGTCCTATCTTGAGGCCACAGAGCCTCATCCACATACCACTGCTCAAGAACTTCTTCGAAAAGGTACTGGTAACATTGCTCCAGCCAGCCTTCTATGTCTTCACAAGCGGAGTCGTGGATCAAGAAACAAGGGCAGTCCGCATTGGCGAACTCCAGGGAGGTAAGGCGTTGGAAGCGTTGAAAAAGCGTCGGGTGCATCGAGTGCAGCGGGTTGATTGGAGCAAAATATTCCGGATAGCGTGGAGGAGGGTCTACTTTCTCGGAAGAGGCGGTCATAACCCATGCCGCTGCCGAGAGAGCCACTTCCACCTCGGTAGAGATACCCTATTCCGACTTGGTGTGTCTGACGTTCCACATGAAGATCAAGGCAGCGAAGATCCCCGACGACCACAAGGACCTTACAAGCCACTTTCTAACCGATGCATTCAAGGGCGGTTGTACCTCAGAGAATTGCATACGCTCGCGCCCAATTACGGTTGCGCTCTCTCCAAGCATGGTAATCATCATCAACTCCCAGAGGCAAGTGGCGACAAAAATGAGTGTTGCTAAGCCCAATTGAAGCCTGGTGAGATTTGATCCGGCGATATACGCGACGACAATATAGGAAAATACGATCGTTAAGTAGATAGAAACATGTGTCGACTGGACATCAGCTATTGCCATTACCGACTGTAATGTCTCTTGCCGAAAGCTCTCTAGTTCATACTGCGTCATTACACATCATCATGTAGGGTGAACATACATTTAGGATAGGCGCAATGTCACAGTAGGCGAACCCGGTTATCCCGCCTCTGCAAAGCACTCCCCCTGGGTAACCGCTGTCTTGTGGATTACAGGCATTGCCAGCCTGCACCCGGGATCTCCACAAAACCATTCCGGACGCATAGGTTACACATCGACCTGCCAGGGCAGCCTTCCCGATGAGACACCCACCGACTATAGGTCTGCAGGTACAGGGCAAAATGCCTCCATAGTCGGATGGTCTAACTATCTATAACTCTATGATTTATATGAAAAATGGTGGGCCCAGAAGGACTTGAACGGCAGCGGCCGACCGTCTTCGACCTGCCGATTATGAGCAGCTCGGAGAGGGCTGAACCCGGCGAGTAAGTGGAAGAAATGTAACGGGTTTTTAGGGGAGTGTCACCGGGGGAAACCGAAACCGAGCGTATGCCGAACCTGGGCGGGGTCGGTTTACGAATAGGTTACCGGTAAGCCCAGGAATGGTAACAAGTTTTCAAAACCGAACTACGAACCAGGGCAGAACCAAACCGCCCGCCGGAACTAACGCTTTTCCGTGCTGTCGTATATGCTATCATCAGCGCATGTCCGAAAAAGTAGTTATTGATACAAGTGTGATGATCAGCGCCCTGATTGGTAAGCGCGGTGCAAGTCGTGAGGTAATCCGGTGTTGCCTCACAGGCAAGTACCTGCCTCTGATCAGTAACTCGCTATTTCAAGAGTTTGAAGATGTCAGTTCCCGCAGGGTGGTCCGCAAGGCATGTCCTCTCCGCGCTGGGGAAATTCGGGATCTGTTAAATGCATTTTATAGTGTGTGTAGTTGGGTGCCCATTTATTATTTGTGGCGCCCGAACCTGAAGGACGAGGATGACAATTTCCTGATTGAATTGGCTCTTGCTGGAAATAGCCGGAAAATCGTGACCAACAATGTCAAAGATCTGCAGCCGGCAGAGCTGAAATTTGACGATTTGCGGATACTAAAGCCGCAACAGTTATTAGGAGGTGATTGAGATGGGTACACTGACTGTACGATTGCCAGACGACAAGCACGACCGTTTGAAGTCATTGGCTGCGCATAGAAAAGTGAGTATCAATAAACTGATGGAAGAGCTATCAACGCAAGCTCTGGCAGAGTTCGATAGTGAGGTCCGGTTCCGGGCGTTTGCGGCAGCAGGTAAGCCGGATAAGGGCCTGGATATCCTGAATAAGTTGGACAGCCATTTTAAGCGAAAATAGGGTATTGCCAACTTAACGAGCGGAAATTGATAGAATCGGCCCATGAAAACTTATAAGCGTATATGGACACCTCCCGTCAAACTGCTTTTCATTCCACCTTGTGCGACTGAGTTGGTTGGTCAAACTGCTGTCGTATATCCGGCCTGTTTTTGAGATACAGTGATCTCTGGCCCCAATGAGAACCGCGCCCCCGCTGCTCTATCGCCACCTCGGCATTGTCTGCCCTGGCTTATAACCAGAATTGGCGGGGGCCGGTTTAACCGTTTAACTCATTGTCATCGCATCCTTGGGTGGGTTTACTTGCTATCAAGCCGGGCAGTAAGTGGTTTCATGCCTGACCAGAGCCCAGATAATCCGGGCCAACTTGTTGGCAACCGCAATTACAGCCTTGTGCTTGCCTCGCCGTTCTTTCACTTGCAAAGCTGTCCCTGGCGAATTCCAACTTCAAGCTACCACTGGCAACTGAAATAGTCCGCGACAATGCTTCTTCCACCGGTAGTCGTTGAGAGCAACGACTTTTTTAGAGCCTGAACTCACTGGAGTCGCGCCATCACGACCAGAATGGCACCGATACTCGTTGTAATAGCGCTGGTAATTCTGGAGCTTGTTCTCCAGGTCTGATGCGGTCCAGAACAAGGTCTGATCCAACAGCTCTCTTCTGACACTGCCGATCAATCGCTCCACAAACGGATGGGACATGGGGACATGCGGTAGCGATTTGATCTCCTCGATGTCGAGCACTCGTAGATTCGCTTTCCATCGATGATATTGGAACAGTGCATCGTTATCGGAGCTGATGTATTTCGGCCAGCCCTGCCTCGAAGTTGTGTCGTTAAACAGGCGGCAGAGTGCTGGCCCATCGACATTCCCGACATGCACACCAAAGCCGATGATTCTACGCGTGTACTGATCCATAACGACCATGATCCAGTGTGTCCTTAGCGTGATGGATTCACCGCGAAATAAATCAACGCTCCACAGGCTATCCTTTGCGTGTCCAATTGTAGTCAGCCAGGACGGCCCGCGCATACTGGGGTCTGGTTTGTAGTGGATAGCAAGAACGCGTCTAACAATGTCTTTATTCAGTTCCAATCCGAACGCTAGATTGATCTGCTGGGCAATCCGAGGGCAGCCGTAGCGAGGATTACGTTGTTTCATTTCTACGATAGCTTTGATGACTTCACGTGATGGTCCCTTCGGGCCTGGCTTCCTGCCGCCACAAGGAGAATAAAGCAGGCGATACTTTCGCTTCTTCAATGCACTGTGGAAAGAGAGCAGGGTAGATGGCTTGATAATGATTGCTGCCTTGATTATCCGTCGTGGGTTCAGAAAAAGAGACATAAAGCCGAGTAGGGCGCGATCCCGAGTATTCAGATTCGGTGCTCGCTGGCGTGACCTGCTGTGAATGATCAGCTGCTGTTTAAGTAGCAGGTTCTCCGCAATAACCGAGCGGCTGCCACCGGGTCTTGCCAGTTTCGCTAGCGTGGACAGCAGCTCAAAAAGTAGAAAAAAGACATCTCTCATGTGCTCCGAGAGTAGTATTGCTTGCAGAAAGTGGCAACCACCAACTCTTTGATATCATTGGTGAAATAAGAATTCGCCACCCACATCAAGGCCATGGCGATACGTTCTATATCGATGAAGTATTTGTAAAGATCAACGGCAAGCAGGACTATCTGTGTCAGGCTGTTGACCAGGACGGTGAAGTATTTGATGTTTATCTTCAGGCCCGGCGAGATGGGACAGCTGGGAAACGGTTTTTCAAGCGTCTTATTCGCTGTCACAAGGGTGAACCCGGAAAGATCGTGACCGATAAACTGCGCAGCTATGGCGTGGCGCATCAAGGACTGATTCCTGAGACGATCCACAGTACTAAACAGTATGAGAATAGTCGAGTAGAGCAGTCGCATGAGGCGACCCGGGTTAGGGAGCGAGGGATGCGCAAGTTCAAGTCGGGCAGACAAGCACAGCGATTCTTGGGTGCTCATGCCGCGGTTAGTAATCTATTCAATTTGGGGCGGCACCTGGTGTCAGCCAATCACTATCGAGATCTCAAGGTCAGTGCGTTCATAGAGTGGAGCAGGGCGGTTGCCTGAAGTTAGGCACCTGGATTCTGTGATCTGGAGAAGTTAATATGTCAGAGCCCAAAGAAAGCAATAACCGAAATCAATTTTTAGGCCAATATAAGCCTCGCGCGAGCTGTGACCTGGTGGCAACATGATCGGATAGGGGTAAATCTGGAATGGTTCTGATGGGTAATAGATTGCAGTTCGTGTGTGGGCAAAAAATTTCAGTACTTCTCATGACAATACTTGTTCTGTTTCCATCGATCGCGATGGCAAGAACTGCGACTGTCGAAGACGTAAAATCGATAGCCCGTCTTTACTCAGCGGCATTTGATCGTGACCCGAAAACAGAAGGACTAAATTTTTGGGTCGACTCCTATGAAAACGGACGTAGCCTGGTCGCTATAGCTAAGGATTTCTACGCGTCGCCAGAGTTCACGTCCAAGTATGGTCCGCTGGACAATAGGAAGTATGTGGAGCAACTATTTTCGAATGTACTGGGGAGGCCCGGAAAGCAGAGCGGAATAGACTTTTGGGTGGGCAATCTTGAGGATGGCTTCTCGCGAGCTAAGGTCTTGGCCGCGTTTGCTGATTCACCGGAGAATGTGGATAAAACTTCGGCGACCTTCTCGGATATGCGTCTCCTTGATGGACTTTGGGTATTTCAGGACGAGGTGACCACAAATCGAGCAATATTGGCTGGTCTTATTGAGACCGGATCAATATTACTTGTAGACAGTGCCGGCATGGTTATTGCCGCGGAATCTGCATTTGGCCGTAGCCCTGATGGTGACTACGATGAAGATGGCCTTGCTGAAAGCTATTCGTTCACATTTTCCGGTATAGCTCCCAACAGAAAAATACGACTCTACTTTATCGATGAGACAAGAATACACACTGTGTTTTTTACTGATAGTAGGGGCGTGAAAACTAATGTATTCACCCTTGATGAGGCCGTTTCAATAGATGTTGGGTTGATTAGCTGGCTGGAAATCGATAGCAGTGAAGCGATAGCGCAGCTGGATCTATTCGCAAATCCTGGCGTGACAATTCAACCTGCGATATTGAAGATACCTATCGGGGTGGAAAAGCCGCCGGTTGCTGGTCTGGGAAATCAGGAACTGTTGCGAGCCGGGATGGGAGCTCTTTTCAGCGGATGGATTGGTGGAGCGAATACCTATCTGGGAAAAGTGATAACGACGACGAATCCGGGAAGCTCTCCCGAGGCCAATGCCGCAAGGTTCTTTGGGGCGATTTCCAAATTGGCGACTTTTTCTAGCGAACTAATTTCGGATGGGAATCCAAGCACACTCAATCGTATCGGTGATGTACTGGATTTGATAGGGGTGCCCGACGACGTAGGTAGAGGCAGTGTCAACTGGATCGATGTTCCCGACGATTGGGACGAAAACGCGGTCGATTCTGAGCAGCTTACGGATTTTATTAAAAAGAGAGGGGATAGCGAGTTGTCCCGTGCTGTGGCGCTCCTGGAGCAGGTTAAATCAGGTTTTCGGATTACGTGGATAAGGCCAGATGACAACACGCCTGTAGAGAACGATTACGGTGATGCGCAATTCATACTTGGCGTCTTGAAACTAGATCAAGCAATGGTGGCTATAAACGAAGTATACAACCTTGAGATTGATGTAGAGCGCCTGGCTGAAACCAATACAGACGATTTCCCTGGAAATGATCAAACCGTTGAATCCGTTCTGAATGAAAACCCACAATTCCTCTCAATAAAAGATCGATCGAGACTGACGAAGTCGAGAGAGCTTATTCTCAGCGCCATTGCCAATGTTGAAAATGCCCTTCGAGTTATAGAGAGCGAAACTGACAGTCAAGATGATGACTTAATCAGAGTTAGCTCTTTCGATCCTAACGTCATTTCCCGCACGCGTTCATATCTGACTAGAGTGAAGCAGTCTCTAACCGGAGGAGGTTTTTTCACTGAAGCTGATCCCGACGGTGACAAAAGCAAAGATTTGATTCTTGATCTCCAAGCATTTTTTACTGTGGGAGTTGATTTTCGGAAAGACAATTTGCTGCCGACGATTATAGGAAATGAGCTGGAAGACGGTGAACTCTGCCTGCCCGATCCTACATTCAACGGGGTTGTGGTATCTCCTGACCTAAACGACGGTCTCCTATGCAATTAGGCCGAAATGCAATTGAAGAATTCATGACTATCATCAGAGCCCCCTGCATAGGTCTGTGTTGCGTGATGCTTAGCCTACTCGCAGGAGGTTGCGACTTGGTTTCATTGGATGATCACAACGAAAAGAGTGCGTCCACTGAACCTGAAGCTAGCGGCTTTTCGAATGGCGGGCGTCTTCTAATTGCTAGCGGTGCGGAGTTTCAGTTGCAGGATGACAATGGCGTTAGATATGGAATTTCGGCAGCCTCTATAAGCACGGTTCCCAGAGGCATTGGCGCTTTCAATATCAACAGGCTGAATGAGCTACTCATGGAGCGTGTTCAATTGAACGTATTTTCGGCTGTGTCGGAAAAATCCCGAACGAGCGAAAGTGCCGGACAGCACCGAGGCTTCAGTGATAGCTTGAGGGATTACGCGGAGGCCCTCCCAAAATTGTACGGTGTAATTTCGAGAGTTCGAATGAGCGATCTAGAAATTGTATTGCATGGTGCAGGCAAGGAGGGCGCTCCTGTAAGGATTTCAGCAGATACGCTTGTAAAGGACTTTTCTGATAACGAGGAACCGGAGCTGTACAACGTGGGGTTCTTTGACGACCATTCCAGTAATGTGCTTAAAGTAGATCGAGCAATATGGAATACACAGACCGATAAATTTATCGTTGGTAATGCCGCCGTCAGGTAGTGCTCATCTCTGCCAACAGGGGACAACTCTTGCGGCAGCATGGCAAGGCCAATGCCCAGGTGTCCCTACCAAAAACTCCATACTGATTGATTTTGTTGACTTTTCCGTCGGCGCCCAAGTAGCGTTGCCGGTATGAAAACGATACTTGTTCCTCTGCTCACCACCCTGGTCGACCTCCTGCGGAGCCGGACTTCGCTCCACCTCGAGATGCTTGCCTTGCGCTAGCAACTGGCAATGGTGGACAGCCGCGATAACAAGCGAATGCGCTTTCACCCCAGGGAGCGTGTATTCTGGGTTTGGCTCTATCGGTTATGGCCCGATTGCCTTCGTACGGTGACAATCTTCAAGCCAGACACTCTGGTCCGATGGCATCGAAAAGGATTTCGACTGTACTGGACGTGGAAATCTCGCCGATACCGAGGCGGCCGACCAACTATTGAACCCGATGTGCGCGAACTGATTCGGACCATGTCTCGAAACAACATTGGTTGGGGTGCTCCTCGGATACATGGTGAATTAAAAATGCTCGGAATCGTTGTGTCCGAATCTACGGTCGCCAAATACATGATCCGCCACCGGAAGGTAGTGTAAATAGTCTTTCGCACTTTTTTCTCGGGGGCTCCCCGGTCCCTGGTCATGCTACCGAGTAGATGGCCTCCTGATCCATCTCGTTGAGAAGTTTCATGTTCATGTACTTGCGGGTTCCCCACGTGGTGCTGGAGACATGTCGTAGTCTGGCTGCCACCAGCATCAGGGCGGAGTTTCCGTCAGGGAATGCCCCAACCACTTTCGTTCGCCGCCTGGCTTCCTTGAGCAGCCGTTCCATCGGGTTGTTGGTTTTGATCTTGAGCCAGTGCTGAGGTGGATAGGCGAAGTAGGCGAAGGTCTCGTGGATCGATTTCTCGACCAGATCCGCAGCTGCCCTGAGCTTCATAGCCTGCAGTTTCTGATCACATCTTTTGATTTGCTCTCAGCAGCCTCCCGATTCTCCTGGGCGTGAATCGCCTTGAGCATGGCGGCCACTTCCCGCATCTTGCCCCGTGGCACATGGGAGAACACATTGCGATAAAAGTGGACCGCGCAGCGCTGCCAGTCCGCATCCGGGAAGACCTCGGCAATCGACTCAACCAGGCCCAGACAGGCATCGGAGATCATCAGCCTGACGCCGCTCAGGCCGCGTTTCTTGAGCTCCTTGAGGAACCCCAGCCAGCCGGCCTTGTCCTCCTTGTGGCCCTCTGAAACGCCCAGAATGCGCCTGTAACCGTCGCTATCGACACCGATGGCCGCCAGGACGGACACATTCTTGATCTCGCCACCCCAGCTGCGCTTGAGCACGATGCCGTCCAGGTAGACATAGGCAAAGCTGCCCTCGATCGTCTGGGTGCGCCAGCGCTCAATATGCTTGTAGACCTTCTTGTTGAGATTGGACACGGTGCCGGACGAGACCCGGGTACCCCACAGGGCCTCGGTAATATCCTCCACCCGGCGAACGGAAACACCGGCCAGGTACATCTGGACAATGGCCTCCTCAATCGAGATATCCCGGCGCCGGTAGCGCTCGATGATGGCGGTTTCGAAGGTCTGTTTGCGCAGCTTGGGCACCTTCACCTCGACCTCGCCGGCCTTGGTATGCAGCTTGCGCTTGTAGCTGCCGGCCCGCGTATCGACGCGATCCGGCGAATGCTCATAGCGCTGGGCATTGCACATCTCGTCGGCCTCCGCGTCCAGCATGGCATTCAGGGTTTCCTCGACAGTTCCCCTGACCATCTCGTCCAGGTGGCCGCGGATCTCGCTCTCATCAATTCGAATAACTTTGCTCAATGGCTTTGTGGTATCTTTCATTTGGGTGGTCCTTTTTGGTTTGCAACATTGGTTTGGCGATTAATGTTTTAACAAACCGGGGCCACCCCCTTCAAAAAAATGTGCGAAACTTAATTTACGTTATCCACCGGAATCCACCTTCCCAGACATGGCGTACTTTCCTCGATAATCATGTATCCGAGCTGGTATCGGTAGACTTCTTCACTGTTCCCACGGCGACGTTCCGAATCCTGTATGTCTTTATCGTTTTGCGTCATGAACGCCGAGAGATCGTTCACTTCAATGCGACGTACCATCCGACTGCGGAATGGACTGGTCAGCAAATGGTGGAAGCTTTTCCCTTCGACTCGGCTCCACGCTACCTCTTGCATGATCGCGATAGTATCTATGGTAAGCGATTTCGATCTCGTGTGAAGAGCCTGGGTATTAAAGAGGTAGTCACGGCGCCTCGCGCTCGCCATGGCAAAATCCTTATGTAGAGAGAATCATCGGCTCAATTCGGCGAGAGTGCCTGAATCACGTCATCATTTTCAATGAGCGGCATTTGCGAAAAGTGTTGAAGTTCTACGCCAGATATTATCATGAGGCGAGAACGCACTTGTCTCTCGATAAACAGAGTCCGGTGCCACGATCAATTGAGCCGCGGGAGTTCGGAAAGATCGTGGCCGCTCCTCATGTCGGTGGCCTCCATCACGAGTACCGACGCGCCGCTTGACTGTTTGTTTGGCAGAACGGACAGGTCAATAGAAAGACGAGTGTCGGCGCAGGCGATGTTCTGTCCGTGTTCGCAGGTAGTTTTCTCGAATACAAAAATTCACGTGGCCAGGATGATTGAAGCGTCCACAGAAATATCGGACGCCTTTCTCGGGCCATTTTTCGGTGAGTTAAAGAGCAAGCGATTCATGGATTAGGTTTTTGGTAGGGACAGCCTTTCAGACAAGCTGGAAGGCTACCCAAGACAGCCCGAATGACGGCTTTCGGGTGTGGAGGAGACATCAGGCCCGGATGTAACTCTTGGCAGCTATCGACGCTAAAGAGACATTGCATTTATTCAAAAGCCCTGCATAGTGCAGCGGCTACACCCCCTGGATTGCAGCAAAATTTGGGCCAAAAGGAAAATTCGGCACTCAGGCCGCTATGCCAGTTACAGATGCATTGATCTTGGTTCTGAAATCATAATAACCTTATATTAAATATGGATAATATGTGTGAAGCTAATCGGTAACTGATATTTTGGCTTGATGAACTCATACCCTATTCTTGAAAACGTAGTGGGCTCTGCGCAGAGATTTGTGTTGACTCGCAAGTCGATGTCGTCTCGAAACAGTGGCATGTAGTGTACGTTCAGCGATTGTTTTCAAAGCCCACTTCGTGTTCGGAAAAACTATATTTAGAGGAAGGAACCTGAAGATGAAAAATCTCGTGATCACTGTATTTATCTGCATCATTTCGTTGTTATCACTGCAGGCTTTTGCTGAACCAGCATACGTAGTGAAAGAGTTTGACTGTCCTGGATTCATACCTGATCCAGTAACTGGAGCCCCAATCGCGCCACTCTACACGACTGAGACACAAGCAGTCGGTGTGTTAGGAAAAGTTGGGAAAATAACCTGTCATTTTGACCATGATTACCCGCTAGAACAGGCTTCGGCCGCTAGAGGTTGGCCATGTATCGCCGAAGGTCCGCTCGGCAATCCGATATATACCGAAAATTCAGTGATGCTAGCAACTCCCGGTGGAAAAGCATTACTAGAGTGCAAGTTTGGCCCGACGAAAGGAAAACCCCAGCCCCCGGCCCCCTAGAATTGTGCACCGCCGATATCTAGGTAGAATATTTGAAATCGCGTTTGGTGTGGTTAATTGCTTCGAGTTGGCACGTTGGCGACTGAATCTCCGTTGGCTCATGGGCCTACGTAAGATCGCTATCGAGAGTACGCCTGATGAGCCGGACGAAATCGCTCGTGGTCAGTTAACGACCCATTTTTAATCCGTATTTAAATTGTGTGAAGGAACGTAGCTATGAGTCTATTACTCTCAAAACGATGGGCGCTGATTTGTGTACTACTTATATTGCCGTTACGTCTGCAAGCTCAGGATTGTCAGCCTTTCCTCTTCCTAAACTGCCCTCAAGACGGCGTAGATGAGCAGTCTTTCATAGATGGATTTAGCGTCCAGGTTAATGGTGCGACAAACGAAAACTGTGGTCCAGCACCAGAATTTTCTAGTTGGGACTGGGGAGACGGAACACCCGCGATACCTAGCTACTTCCCGGGTAGCCATACTTACAGCAAACCGGGAAACTACACTTTGACCGTTTCCGTAGGAGACTTCTCTGAACAATGCCAGTTCAGAGTGCCTCGCAGTGGTCAGTCAACCGGTGCAACCCCTGCGGAACCAGCCCGGTCTGATTTCTGTCAGCCATTCTTTGTGCCCGACGACGGCGGGAACCCAGAGCAATTACTCGGAGGTGATAAAGCACATGGAGTTGCAGTCAATGCGGGGGGGGTGCCGTCCGGTAAGATTACATGCCAGGGTTATCATGAAAAGCTGCTTGACTCTGCTGTCATGAGACGCGGTGGTTGCTTCTTCCCTAATCTGCAACCGCCACTATATACGGACGATGGAATATTGATCGAGACACCCTCTGGGCTCTTCACTTTGTTTTGCCATTTCAGGAGGCAGTAGGAAGGAATAAAATACGATCTTTTGGGTGACCATCCGGGCAGCTTTTTTGATTAAGTATCTAAAAACCACATTATTCTGATTGGACTTCGCTGGTCCTAGATGGTCAAGGCGCAAAAGCTTTCTTAAATGTAATTAGGCCCCTCGCCTGACAGCCCGCCACAGAGCGGGCTTTTTGATGTCTTAAAGTGGCGCTTTTCAGACAAACAGGGAGAGTGCCCAAGGCGACTCGGATGACTCCTTTCAGGTGAGGAGCGGACGCGATGGTCTGGATTGCCCGAGGGCAGCTAACGACGCGTAAGAGACATTAGCTCACTAGCGGATATCGGCTGCAGGACAACAAACGAAACTCCCGCCTTCACCTCGTTTGAGTCTTTCAATATGGCTGCTATCAATCTCTTTTTGTGAGGTGGTCTTGGTGGTGATGATTTGAAAAATAGATTTTTGAATTGAAGTGATACCCCTAGGGGGAATGAACGCCAGTTCTATACAGGTGCAATCCTTCTAACGCTTCACGGGTATCAATTGTCAGATCGTGCTCGACCCCTTTGATTTGGTATTGAACCTGTATGCTTTTTGGTGAGGGTGATAAAGGGTAGAATAAATCCATGTTGACCGATCCGCTTCCTGACAAAATATGTGGTAGCACTGTTCTTCGTTCTTTTATTTCCTCGTTGAGTTTGCTGTTATTTATAGCCTTTTTAACCCCTCCAACTATTATAACGGGACCGACCAAGACCAAACCCGTACCCGCTATGAAGGCGGCACCGGCTCCGCTCGCAAACGGCGACGATACCGCTGCTGCGATAGCACCCACACCTGCTGCAGTTGTTGCGCCACCAGTTACTAGCATATTCTGTGAGCCCATGCCGGCCTCTACTCGCACATTGGCACTTTGGTACCGGTCCTCCGCTTTTTTGCTTCCTTTGATAAGCTGTTTGAGATTTCGTTGTGTTTCAACTCGATCCCCTAAGTAATCGTACAACGCAACATTTGTTATGGTTAGAGGCTCGCCAGAAATGTTGTGAAAATGAATTAAGTATTCATCCCAATCTGCATTTTTTGCCCAGGCCCCAAGACCATTACGTACTATGACCCAGTAGAGATCTACCGCTATGTTACTGTCGATTCCACTGGCTAGAGGCTGAGTTGTTTCTATTACCTGTGGTTCTTTCACGATTCTTGAACCGCCACCGCATGCCAAAATCATGAAACTCAAGATGATGTAACTTACGATCCTGATAGAATCGACAATGACCCTATTTATCATCATCTTGACCCCTCCACCTCGAACTGGAATTCACTTATACGCAGAATAATTTTGCGTGTTCTTGATAAAGGTCAACTGAATACAGATCCAAGAAATGTGCGAGTGGATTTGAGGCTATATTTTTCAGCATTGCTAACTGCCGTCGATAGGCAGTAGCGGCCTCTCGCCCACACCAGCATTGGGGTGAATCCCAGAAAGCTCAAATGGCCGTAGCTGGCACAACGCAGTCATTTTTAGAACCGAAATCGCCGCCAAATTACGTCCGCTTTCGGGACCATTCGAGACATCCATTTCTTCAATATTTACAGCCCAAGTACGTGGCCAGACGAATCCTGCCATTCATTCCAAGGCAAAGCTGACACCCTGGCCGCTATAGGAGACACCCTCGAAATTCCCGCGCAGCCCTGTAACCAATCTGCAAAAAAGTATGGGGGCTCCGGGGGGGGGTGAAAAAAGCTCCGGATATACCCGTCGGACCTGACGACTCGACGGCATTCCATGCGCTGCAAAGGGTACTCACAAGCTATCTATCAATTAATGTTGCCAAATTTGCCGGCCGCAGGCGCCAGTTTCGTGCTATTAACTGATTGCCAGTGACCTCAGTTCATTCGATACTGCGCCGTTTGTTAGGCAAACCTTTCGAATGACAATGGAGTCCACATGCGTCGAGTAGCCTTCACACTTCTGATCCTCGCAGCGCTTCTAGGGGGCTCTCTAGCCTTTGTATTTTTTGTATATCCTGGGATAGTCCTTGATGTGATTGCGGATGCAGCACGTGACGCGGCAGGGCTGGAACGCAAAGCTCTTACAGTCGGTGACCAAGAGGTCGTTTACCTGGACGGTGGCAGTGGGCAGACTGTTATTCTGCTCCATGGTTTCGGCGCAAATAAGGATCTGTGGAATGGTGTTGCTGCCAGACTTACACCAGGTTACCGAGTGATTGTTCCGGATTTACCCGGCTTTGGTGAAAGCACAAAACGGGAATCTACAAACTATGGTCTGAAGGCTCAAGCCGAGCGCTTGCATGACTTTCTCAATCGACTCGGTATAGAGAAAGCGCATATCGCCGGGAACTCGATGGGTGGGGCGATCTCTGTAGTGTATGCGGCAATGTACCCCGAGGGTGTCAATAGTCTGATGATTGGAGCTGCACCTGGCGCCGGTCCAAGTGCACAGGCAGATATTGAGCGACTATTGAGTTCAGGCGATAACCCCCTGCTGGTTGGCGACGAGGACGATTTTGATAGGCTGATGGAGTTGGCTTTCTCAAGCCCCCCATCAATACCGGGACCACTAAAGCGCGAGATGGCAGCCAGGGCTATCCGGGATGAAAGATTCAACGCGAAAATATTCGCTGATTTACTCAGCGATTGGTCTATTGACCGATATCTGGGTGACATATCGGTAGCAACGCTTATCGTTTGGGGCGCCGACGATCGGCTCGTCAACGCTTCAATGGCCGCCGCATTCTCTGTCGGTATCACATCATCAAAAGCAGTAATATTTGATCACTGTGGTCACGGTCTTCCCAGGGAGTGTCCAGTTGTTCTAGCAGAGCGCTACCTGGCATTTCTAGCTGGTACACACCCACCGACTATGGATGCCCAGGTGTCACCCATCCCCCCGGAATAGTCGGGCGCTCTAAGCAGTTATAAGTCATTGAAAATTATAGAAAATGGTGGGCCCAGAAGGACTTGAACGGCAGCGGCCGACCGTCTTCGACCTGCCGATTATGAGTCGAGCGCACGGTCCGAAAACCGGACAGCAAGCCGAAAAAAGGTAACGAGTTTTTCGGTTGGGCCACGATGGCGCACCCGAAACCGAACAACCACCGAACTTACTGTGTTTCGGATTCCTTTCTTGACGGCGGCAAGCCGAAGATCTGTAACAGCTTTTCGAAACCGAACTCCGAACTTACTCCGACCCTCCTTTGTGCTGATTCGTCGATGGCCATTGCTGTGCATCGTGGAGCACCCGTATAACCTGCAGCTGGTCGGAGCCGATCTGTCGGTAAATAACGATGAAAGGAGTTCCTTCGATTACGAGTTCACGGGTGTCTGTCACTCGCCCCAATCGGCCTGCACGCGGATGAGTCGGCAAGATCATTCCCACCGTCTCGATTACTTTTAGCACGATGTCGATTGCAACTGTTGGGTTATTGTCGTTGGAAATGTATTCCTCAATTCTATCGAGGTCTTGAGTCGCTGGTTCACTCCATAGTAGCTGCACGTTTGGCCTCCCACTTGGCCTTTACGTCAGCATGTTTGTTTAGTCGTCCCTCATCGGCAGCTTCAATGCCAAGCTCGACTTCCCGGATAAACCACTCTTCCTGTTCGACAAACTTTTTGATGGCATGTGCCATGAGCCAGGCACGGGGTCTATCCATGGCTTCTGCCATACGACCAACCCGATCCAGGGTTTCATCATCCAATCGAACTGAGGTTGCCTTCATTGACATCGAGCATCTCCGAAATTCCACAAGAACCTTTAAGATTTAAACTATAGCGGAGAGTACTAGAACTGGCAATCATCGGTATGGCTGTTGATTTTCTGTAAATCGTAACTCTATGAATTCAAATGATAAATACGATTTCGCCATACACAGGTAAAATTGCTATGCTAGCGCAACTACGAGATAGGAGGGTGGCCATGCAAACCGCAAAACAAGATGTAGAGCACCTGCTACACCAGTTGCCGGACGACAGCACACTGGAAGACATACAGTACCACCTGTACGTCCTGGATAAGGTCAAACGTGGCCAGCGAGATATTGCTGACGGTAAGCGTTATACATCCGAGGAAGTACGCGTGCGCCTGAGTCGATGGATTACACCGTAGTCTGGTCTGAGGAGATACTTGGCGATATTGATGCCCTGGCTGATTACATTGCACGAGATTCTGCGTTATATGCGCAACAGGTAGTGGAGTCCATTCTTGAATTAGGGGATTCATTGGTTTCGCAGCCGGCCCGTGGTCGTGTTGTACCTGAATTGAACGATCAGGCGATTCGCGAACTTTTTATCTACAGTTACCGCATGCTGTATGAAATACGCGACGATGAACATGAGATTCATCTGCTGGCGGTTCTCCATGGGAAGCGACTGCTCAGCCCCCTTGGGCGATTCCAGGAAGGCAATGAGACTTAGCGGGTTGCCTGTGCTTGGCGAATTTTTATTTCACCAATGATATCAGTAGCCTCAGCTATTGCCGCTTTCGCCGGCAGATATTGCCCGCGAAAAGCATGAAAGATATCATTTACCTGCTTTTCGACCTGCTCACCACCCTGGCAAAGCTGCTGCGACCCGGTGGAAGCCGTACAGTGATCGCAGAGAACCTACTTCTAAAGCAACAACTTATAATTCATAGCAGATCTCGCCAAAGAGCGCCGAATCTGACCACCCAGGATCGTGCCCTTCTCGGCATCCTAACCCTATTTTTGAATCCCAGGCGTATCGCGAAATCAGCGATTCTCATCAGGCCATCTACTCTGCTCTCTTTCCACCGGGCCTTGAAGAAGCGAAAGTATGCCTGCTCTATTCTTCTGGTGGAGGCGGGAAGCCAGGGCCAAAAGGGCCATCCAAGGAAATCATCAATGCCATTGTAGAAATGAAGCAGCGCAATCCACGATACGGCTGCCCTCGCATAGCCCAGCAGATCAACATAGCTTTCGGTCTTGAATTGGACAAAGATACCGTCCGGCGTGTACTAGCTGTCCACTACAAACCAAAACCCGCTGACGGAGGGCCCTCCTGGTTAACTACTCTCGGCCATGCAAAGGATAGCCTATGGAGTGTAGATCTATTTCGGGCCGAGTCCATCACGTTGAAAACACACTGGATTATGGTGGTGATGGATCAATACACCCGTAGGATTATTGGATTCGCAGTCCATGCTGGAAATGTTGATGGTCCTGTATGCTGCCGCATGTTCAATGACGCAACGTCCAGGCAGGCCTGGCCAAAACGGATCAGCTCCGATAACGATCCACTGTTCCAGTATCATCGATGGAAGGCGAATCTACGAGTGCTCGACATCGAGGAGATCAAATCACTACCTCATCTTCCAATGTCCCATCCGTTTGTGGAAAGGCTGATCGGCAGTGTTCGGCGAGAGTTACTTGATCAGACCTTCTTCTGGACCGCGACTGACCTGGCGAACAAGCTGAGTGCCTATCAGGCTTACTACAATGAGAATCGATGCCACGCGGGTCGGGACGGCGCCACACCAGTAGGTTCCGAACCTGGAAATGTCATTGATCTCCGTAACTACCGCTGGGAAAAGCACTGTCGCGGGCTATTTCAGCTTCCGGTGGCTGCTTGAAGTGGGAATTCGCCATGGACAGGAGTTGGATTGGATAGCCCGGGAGCTCAATGAGAGACCGAGAAAAACGTTGGACTACGAAACACCAGCTGCTAGATTCAATGCATGTGTTGCATCGACCGATTGAATTCGCAGGAGTACAGCAGACAAGATCAGGATATGGCGCTGACGGCAGCTAACGGAGCATATGCGACATTCCGCTCCTGCCCAAAACCGCGCAATTCGGTTTCCATCTGAAGTCCGCTTTCACCTCTATTGCACCTTCCCGGTTAGAATCCATCGGGTATACTGAAGTGGCAATTGAGCACAGAGGGGGCGAAGCAGCAGTGAAGCACCGCAGCGCCCTCCTTGGATACTATGTTCCGAATAGCATTACTCAACAGGTCTAATCTATGAGCCAATCAGACACCGACGTCACTGCACTAAAGAAGCAGATTCGAGTTCATCGCTCGCTCCTCGCCGAGGTACTCCCTGTACTAACCGCCTACTATGAACAAATGAAGGCCAGAACCGATCGCAGTGCGATTCACCAGGTTGACCCTCAGGGACTAAAGGAACTGATCGATAGGGTGTCCAAAAACGCAGGTAACTAGACGAATTTCGAAAACCCGCCATCTTTGCCCGACCCCCAGCATAAAACGCATGCAGGGGCTGCATCAAGTCGATGTCATTCAACAGGCGCGAGCGGACCAATTGATTATTATTTGATCAGCGACCTGGGCAGCCGCGTTCACTTCACTTGTGCCGTTTCTAAACGTAACGCATTGGACCGTCACGCCCAGGGCGGAAGGACTTTCGATTTCGATACATTCGCGCAATTATTCGTAGCCGAACATCAAGGCTGCCGACCCGTCTATGAATTTCCTTTAGACTCGGTGGCTCTACCCCGCTTCTCTTGATTTCATCGTAAACATCATACGCGAGGTGATTGTCCGCCATGCCTCGCTCTGTCCCACGCATGTTGTGTCTAACCAGTCAGGATCATCTTCAAGCTTCACGCTTAGATGAATCTCCAGCGTCATTGCCCTCCACATATCTGCGCCTTTTAGCCCACTCATCGGTGTTGCGCCTTCTATAGACGTACTCAACAAGGATAGCCCGAGGTCCCCTTCTAGGCGATAGCGACCGTGTTCAATAGGTCGATGTTTATCGACTTCTACCGACGCGAATTTCGCTTCGTGGCACAAACTTGCCGTTCGGGGATCCAAAATCGCCACCAAATCATGTCCGCTTTCGGAACCATTTGAGACATCAATTTCTTTGATTTCCGCAGGGTTACTGCCTGTTCCAGACAAACCCCGCCACCCATTCCGCGGCTACCCTGCCACCCAGGGGCGCTATAAGCAACCCTCCCAGAACTTACGCTCAATCCTGTAACCATGCTTCGAAAAAGTATGGGGGATCTGGGGGGCAGAAAACTCCGGTTATACCCGTCGGACCTGACATACTCGACGCCAACCCATGCGCTGCAAGGCCTTGCGGTGTATGACCTGACGTCGGGTTCGTCGAGTGCGTCGGGTTGTTTGGTGGTTTTCCGATCGGAAAGGTAATAGGATTTGCCTGCCTGGTCGAGGTCAATGGTGAAGTGCAAGTTGGCCTTCAAGGGTGAACTAGTGCCCTAAAACCCTTGCGACGAGTCTGCCAGAGTCTTGCTGGAGCCTATTCTGGGTGGGACAAACTGTTGACGACTAGATGGTTTATGTTCGTGGAACGGCACTCCTGATAAGCTACATTCGATGTACAGGGAAGACAATTGAGCCTATGTCTCTTTTTCGGGAGTTGAAGCAGCGTAAGGTATTTCGTGTGGCAGCGGTATACGTTGTCTTAGCATGGGGAATTCTTCAAGTTGTCGACGTAGTTAGTGAGCCCTTGAGTCTGCCGCTCTGGTTCTCGACGGTCACAATTTTACTTTTGGCTATAGGCTTTCCAATAGCTCTCGTATTCAGTTGGATCTTTGATTTTGGGCCGCAGGGGCCGACACGAACTGTTACGGATACTAGTGCCACCACAGGTGTTCGAAGTGGCTTTGAGGTGATGCTACTTTTTGTGCTTATCACCGGAATTGGCTGGTTAATAATTAGAGATATCAGTGACGGTAACGAAAAGGCATGGCAATCAAATGGCACGCCGGTCGTTATCATTATGGATACCTACGCCCCACGGGGGGTTTACGACGATGAGACCCGCAGAAAGAGTGGTACCAATGCGGATGTATTGAGCGACATTCTTGCTGATTTACCCGTTACCACTCAAAAAGAGACCATTGGTTCTACTTGGGACAGAGAGGCACAAATTCTCAAGCAGCATCCGAGCTTGGTACTTATTCATCGATCTGCGTTTTTTCACTCAATGAATCAGGATCTTGGAGTTGGATACCCCGAAGGTACAGAGGATTATTCCGAGGAATTTCAGCGGCTGTATCAGATAGCCGACAATAAATTGGTGGCTCTCCTTGGTTTTTTGGCGAGCCAGCGTGGTCAAATGACATTCTTGGTCTATTCACGCGGCACGGGTGGAGGTTGGACTGATCCAGAGTATCGTGAACGGTGGATACATCAAGCGGAGGGTCGCTTCCCTGAATTGGCGAATAAGATTATTGCGATAGCTGTGCCTGGTGGAACCGAGGAAGGTAGTTTCAGGCGGGAAGATGTTGCCGAGTTAATCAGAAGCCACGTACAGGAAATCCTACAACTGAAAATAGGAAATGACGACTAATTCAGCATCTTGCCCCATACACCTACCGACTCCGGAAAATGGGTCTTGCCCAAATCCCTATAAAAGTCGGAGGGTGTATTCTATAAAAAAGCTATAAAAAACAATAAAATGGTGGGCCCAGAAGGACTTGAACCTTCGACCTGCCGATTATGAGGAGCTGGGAGAGGTCTGAACCTGAGTAGCAAGCTGAAGAAAGGTAACGGATTTTTCTGGCGGGGTGGGGCAGGGTAACCGAAACCGAGCGTATGCCGAACCTGGGTGGATGAGATTTCCGAACAGGGTTCAGTAACCTGAAGAATCGTAACGGCTTTTCGAAACCGAACTCCGAACCAGAGCCGAACAACTAACTGTCTGACTCTTCTGATAAATTGCTATTCGCCACCCACAGGGCCAATTCCCCTTAGCGTTAGGCACTTAACTTGCCAAAACCATTCGTAAGCGTCCGGTAAACCCATCTTGTCGCCGTGGCGTTTGAGCACGACGATGGTGTCCACCTAAATCTAAGTGGGCACCTATTATGGAGTTACCAGGCGAGATAAGGATACCGGTTAAGCGACGGCGGTACTCTCCGCGGTTCAAGGCGCAGGTCATCGAAGAGGCGCTGCAGGACGGTGTCTCGGTGGCCGCAGTTGCCCGACGCCACAACCTGAACGCCAACTTGCTTCACAAGTGGCTCAAGACAGTGCAGGGTCGAGTTCCTGCTGCACCGGCAACCCCGGCGTTTATCCCCTTGCCTGCACCACCAACGCCGAGCCGGCCGTCACTGGCTGAAGCCCGTCTCGAAATCCCGGTAGCCAAGGGGGTTATCAATCTGTTCTGGCCCTGCGACCAGCCCCGGTCTCTCGCCGAGCTCCTGAACACCCTGTCATGATGCCCGATAAAACAGGGAAGCTTATCCGCGTCGAAGCCATCTGGCTAGCAACGGCACCGATGGATATGCGGGCCGGTCCCGACACGGCACTGGCGCGCGTCATCCAGGTCTTTGGTGAGGCCAAGCCTCATCATGCCTACCTGTTTGCCAACAAGCGCGGGAATCGCGTCAAGGTCCTGCTGCACGATGGCCTGGGCCTGTGGCTTCTGGCCCGCCGGCTGAACGAGGGCCGCTTCAAGTGGAGCCGCCAGGGACACGACCCGGCCACGATGTCCCTGTCAGATGCACAGTTACAGGCGTTGCTGGTGGGGTTGCCCTGGCAATACACAGAGCAAATGATCACCCTGCTTTAGCTACACCAACCAGCTGTTTCCGGCAAAGGAAGCATTACACGCGATAGCCGGTCGTCAGTTGTCCTCTGCTCTGAGATACTGAGGGGCATGTCATCGAATGCCGACCTTGCTCAACTCAACCCGGACCAGCTGCGCAGCTTCGCGGCGGAGTTGATGCAGCAAGTCGAGTTGAAGGATCGGACGATCCGGCATCAACAGGCCCTGAACGAGAAGCTGGCCCACGAACTGGCGATTCTCAAACGCCACCGGTTTGGTCGTCGCAGCGAGACGATGAATCCGGATCAGGCCAGCTTGCTGGATGAGCTGACCGATGCCGACATCGCTGCCATCGAGACGGAACTGGCAATAACCACACCGGTTACGCCTGCCACACCTGGCACGAAGCAACAGCCGCGCCGCAAAGCCTTACCGCCTGAACTGCCCAGAACCCTGATCACGCACGAGCCCGACAACACACAATGCCAGTGCGGCTGCCAGCTCAAGCGTATCGGCGAGGATGTCAGCGAAAAGCTTGACTACACGCCGGGCGAGTTCACCGTTGAGCGCCATATCCGGGGCAAATGGGCCTGCGAATCCTGTGAAACCCTGATTCAGGCCCCGGTTCCCGCCCAGGTGATCGACAAGGGCATCCCGACCTCCGGCCTGCTGGCTCATGTACTGGTCGCCAAGTTCGGCGATCACCTGCCGCTTTACCGGCAGGAAACCATCTTTGAACGGGCAGGCTACGCGATTCCCCGCTCTACGCTGGCGTCCAGGTCCAGCTCCGCCACGACGCTGCCCGGTGGTCCGTCCAGAGGCGCCGCAATACCTGCCAGGTCGAAGTCGGCCACCAGCTGCCGGGTGTGGCCGGCCACCACGTAGCCGTCCCGTTCCCGGGCGTACAGCACCGGACCGCCGGCATCGGAGAACACCTCCAGCTCCCCGTCCCTGCCCCGGGAAGCGAAGTCCCCCGCCAGAACCTCGTACAGGGGCCCCGCAGCGGCCACCGGCAAGGCCAGGACCACCCCTCGCTGCTGCAGCAACATTCCCTCCAGGGGCAACGCCGCCACCACGGGCCGGGTGGCGTCCAGCGCCGAGAGTTCGCGGAGCCCAAAGGGTTCCAGCAGCTCCGCGAGCAGGTCCTCCCCCCGCACGGGTCGGCCGGCCGCCGAGGCCACGGTGGTGACGTCTGCGAGCACGGCCTGCAGACTGCTCAGGCGCACCTGGGCCAGTGGCCGGGCCCCGGCGACGGCACTCCACAACAGCAAGATTACGGCGGCTGTCACCCCGGCCGCCCGGGCCCTCCCCTTGGGGTGGAACATCACACTCGCTCCAGCGCCAGGGCTTCGGAGCCCAGCTCCCGGTTGGCCTGCTCGAGGGCGGCCTCGCTGGACACCACCGCCACCGCGCTGTGCTCCCAGCGCTCCACCAGGTAGCGCCGGGCCAGATCGGCGAGCTGGTCCGGGGCGGCCGCCAGGACACCGTCGCGCAAGGCCTGGCGCATCCCGGGCGTGATGCCCTGCTGGATGCGAGCGAACTCCCGGCCGCCGCGGCTGCCGGGGGAGAGCGGGGTATCCATGTCGCTGAACACCCCGAGCACCGCCTCCTTCACGTCCTGGGTCCCGAACGAGCCGGCGGCGGCCCACTCCGCGGCGTCCCGGAACACCCCCAGGGTGCGGCTCAGGTGGGGGTCCCGGTAGGCGAGCAGGGAGAGCTGGCCGCTCACGGTGGCGTAGCTGGCCATGCCGCCGTAGGCGCCGCCCTTCTCGCGAATCTCCCGGTGCAGGTACCCGGAGCGCAGCAGTTTGGCCAGCACCAGCAGGCCGGCGGCGTCGGCGTGGTCGTAGGGCACACAGGGGAACACCCGGGCCAGGAAGCTCACCGGCACCGAGGCGATCAGGCCCAGGCGCGCCGGCGGGCCAGGGGGGGTGCTCTCGACCGCTGCCAGTTCCGGCGCTCCGTCGGCGCCGCCGAGCCCGTCCAGGAAGCAGCCCATGGCGGCCTCCACGGCGGGGAACATCGGCTCCTCGGCGGTAGTGCCGCAGCGCGCCGCGGCACCGGAGAACAGGGCGGCGCCGATCGCGGAGAACTGCTCGGCCACCACCCCCAACTCCTCCGGCGTGCGCCCTGCCACCTCCCGCACGAAGCGGATGTGCTCCACCCCCGACCAGCGCTCCCGCAACCGTCCGGACGCAGACAAGCTGGCCGCGGCGGCGCGGGCCGCGTAACGGTGCCCCACCGAGGGCAGGGAGTTCTCCAAATTGACCTTCAGCTGGTTGAACACGGTGTGCAGCCGCTCGCGGTCGGCGTAGTCCGGCGCCCGGGTGACGTCGCGCAGGATCTCGAACAGGGGCACCTGGTTGCGCTCCAGGGCCTTGCCGGAGAACTCCAGCACCGGCCGAAACGCATCGGGGTCCCGGGGGCTCTCCAGCAGGCTGACTCCGGCGTGGACCCCGCCGGTGGCGGCGGAGATGCGCTCGGCCACCGAGGTGTACGGCGCGCCGGCTGCTCCGATACGGCCCACCGTGGCGCAGAACAGGGGCAGGTATGCCTGCTGCTCCGGGGCCAGGGCGTCCAGATCCACCTGGGCCGAGAAGTAGCCGATACCGTTGGTGGGCTGGGGAAACCACCACGCCGGCAGCGCGCCGCGGTCGCCCCTGCGGGCTGCCACCGGCCTCTCCCGGCGGGGGATGTCGGACAGTTCCAGGGTGGGCAGCACCGAGAGGTCCCCGGGGGACTCCTGGCTGCGCTGCAGTTCCGCCGCGCCCTCCACCAGTCGCTGCGCCGCGGCGTCGTCCAGCCCTGCGCGTGCCTCCTGGAGCCGCGCCGCGAGGGCCCGGTCCTCCTCTTCGCGCACCTGGGGGTCGGGCACCAGGGTCAGGGTCACCCGGTGGAGGTTGTCCAGCAGGTGGCGGCGGATCAGTTCGGAGAAGTACGGCCCCCGTTCCACCTCCCGGCGCAACCGGCGCAGATCCTCGGTCAGCTGCAGGGGCCGCGCCGGGTCGGCGCCGTGGATCCAAGGCCCCATCAGCCGCGACAGCAGCCCCAGGGCGTAGGGGTAGTGGTCTCCCCGCACCTCCCGGTGGGCCAGTTCCATCTGGTGGATCGCCGCGTCCACCCGCTCGGCCGGGAACCCCTCGGCGGCGACCCGCTGCAGGGTGTCCAGGATCAGCTTCTCGATCTCTTCGGCCCGTTCCGGCTCGGTGCCCTGCAGGCCGGCGGCGAAGCTGGTATCGCGGTTCTCGTCGCTGTAGCCGGTGCCCGGTGCCAGGTTGGCCCCCAGCCGGGACTCCAGCAGGGCCTTGTGCAGGGGCGCCGCCGGGTTGCCGAGCAGCAGGGTGGAGAGCAGGCCCAGGGCCACCCGCTCCGCGCTGTCGCCGATGTCGCAGGTGAGCCACGCCACCTGCACCATGGTGCGGGCCGTGGTGGGCTCGCCGTCCTCCACCGGGAAGCGCGCGGTCACCCTGCGGGGGGTGGCCAGGCGGGTCTCGCTCGCCACCTCGGTGTGCACCGCCCTGCGTTCGAAGCGCGCCAGGGCCTGCTCCGGCCACCGCCTCCAGGTGGGGCTCCAGGGGCAGGTCGCCGTAGCTGAAGAAGTAGGCGTTGCTGGGATGGTAGCACTCGGCGTGGAACGCCCGCAGAGCCTCCCAGGTGAGGTCCGGGATGTGGGCCGGCTCCCCGCCGGCGTTGAAGCGGTAGGGGGCGGTGGGGTACAGGGCCTCGTGCAGGCGGCTGCCGAGCAGGGAGTGGGGGTCGGTCATGTGCCCCTTCATCTCGTTGTAGACCACCCCCTTGACCACCAGGGGGGTACCCGGGTCGTCGGGCTGGGCGAACTCCAGGCGGTGACCCTCCTGGCGGAAGTCCAACTCGCGCAGCAGGGGGAAGAAGGTGGCGTCCAGGTAGACGCCCATCAAGTTGTAGAAGTCGGTGCGGTTCTGACTGGAGAACGGGTACAGGGTCCAGTCGTCGGCGGTCAGCGCGTTCATGAAGGTGCTCAGCGAGCGCTTGAGCATGGAGAAGAACGGGTCGCGCACCGGGTAGCGCCGGGAACCGCACAGCACGGTGTGTTCCAGGATGTGGGGTGCCCCCGTGGAGTCCCGGGGCGGCGTGCGAAAACCCACGGCGAACAGGTTGTTGTCGTCGGCGGCGGCCAAGTGCAGCCAACGGGCGTCGGTGGCGGCGTGTTCCAGGCGGTAGAGGGTGGCATTGAGCTCCGCCAGGGGGGTCACCTGCTGCAGGCGGAACCCGTATCGTTCGTCGCCGACGTTCATCTGGACCTCTGTCATCACACGCTCCGTAAGGGAAGAAAGGGAAACGGGGCCGCGCACCCGCGCCGGGAAGGATACCAGAACCGGTACAGGGGGAGCGATGGGGCCACCGACTCTAACCGCCGGTGGTCTTTCCCCTAAAGTTTGGCGCCTCGGCTGACGATCACTCACCGGCCCCCAACTGCCCCGAGACACGCCACGATGTCCCAGCCCAGCCTGCGCCTTGCCGCCGCCCCCACACCCGTCGAAGACCTGCGGCGCTCCACAGCTGCGGTGGTGGCAAACCCCCTGCTGGGGACCATTCTCGACGCGGTGCCCGACGCGGTGCTGCTGCTCAACCGACAGAGAGAAACCGTGTTCGCCAACCGGGCCGCCCGCACCCTGCTGGGGGCCGAATGTGGCACGCAGTTGCTCGGCGCCCGGCCGGGTCAGGCCCTGGGCTGTCGCCACGCCGCCCGCAGCGAACACGGCTGCGGCTGCACGGCGTTCTGCCGGGACTGCGGTGCGGTGCGGGCCATCCTGGACAGCTACCAGGGGACCCCACAGGTGCAGGAGTGCCGTGTCAGTCTAGCGGACGGCGGCGCCCTGGACCTGGAGGTGCGCGTCACCCCCCTGGGACTGGAGGGCGAGGCCCTCACGGTGCTTGCGATTCGCGACATCGGCGACACCAAGCGGCGCCGTTCCCTGCAACGGGTGTTCTTCCACGACCTGCTCAACGCCGCCGGTGGGGTGCGCGGTCTGGCGAACCTGGCGCGACAGGCACAAGACCGGGAGCGGGAAGAACTGCTCGAGCTGATCCACCAGGGTACCGGAGTCCTGGTGGAAGAGGTCCACGCCCAGCGGGATCTGCTCGCCGCCGAACACCGCGAACTCCCGGTCCACCCGGAACCGCTGGACCCGGTGCAGGTGCTGGAGAGGGTCGTCGGCCTGTACCGGGAACATCTGGTGGCCCGGGGCAAGATCCTGGCGGTGGACCCGGCCAGCGAGAAAGCTCCCCTGACCAGCGACCCCCGCCTGCTGCGCCGGGTACTGGGGAACCTGGTGAAGAACGCCCTGGAGGCGTGCCAGACAGGCGAAACCGTGACCCTGGGGTGCCGCGCGGAAGAAGGACAGCTGGCGTTCACGGTGCACAACCCCGGGGAGATCCCCGCGGAGGTGCAGCGCCAGCTGTTCCAGCGCTCCTTCTCCACCAAGGACAGCGACCGGGGACTCGGCACCTACGGCGCCCGACTGCTCACCGAGCGCTACCTGGGGGGCACGGTGGAGTGCGAGAGTTCGGCCCCGGAAGGCACCACCTTCACCGCTCGCTATCCCCTCGCCTGACAGACCCCTTGCGATTCGTGAAGTTCCTGCTATTCATGGGACCAGCGCCGCCCGTCACCGGGAGTTTGCCATGGCACCTCGGTCCCGCGTTCGACTCTGCCTGCTGCCCCTGCTGGTCCTGCTGGTCGCGGCCACCGCCGGCGCCGCTCCCCTCGGCCCCGGAGACCGGGCGCCGCGCTTCACGTTCTCGGACATCAAGACCGGTGAAACCCTGGGCTTCACCGACGTGACCGGCGGCGGCCCCCTGCTGCTGGTGTTCCTGCAGACGGCCTGCCGGTCCTGCGTGCGGGAGATGGTGGCGCTGAAGAAGGTGTACGAGGAGGTGGAGGGCTTCGGCGTCCTGGGGGTGTTCCTGGATCTCAAGCCCCGGGGGTTGGAGGAGTACGTGGCGGACTACGAGCTGCCGTTCACCTTCACCTGGGACGGCGGCTACGCTACCGCCGACGCCTACGGCGTATCATTCAGCCCGACGAGCTTCCTGGTGGGGGCGACGGCAAGATCGTTGCGGTGTACGCGGGCTTCACCCGGGGCACCGAGGATGACATCCGCGACGACCTGGAGAAACTCCTGGTCAGGCGCCCCTGACCCCGCAGCCTCAGGCGGGATCGCTCTCCAGCTGCAGGACGCCCTCCTTCGCCTCCACCTTCACCACGCCGCCCTTCTGCAACCTGCCGAACAGGATCTCGTCGGCCAGCTGGCGGCGGATCTCCCGGTCGATCAGCCGCGCCATGGGGCGGGCGCCGTTGCGGTCGTCGTAGCCGTGCTCGGCCAGCCAGTCGCGGGCCGCGGGGGTCAGCTGCAGTTCCACCTTCTTGGCCGCCAGCTGTTCCGACAGCTCGCCCACCAGCTTGTCCACCACCTGGTCGATCACCTCGGCGCCCAGGTGGCGCGAACGGGATCCAGGCGTCCAGCCGGTTGCGGAACTCGGGGGCGAAGGTGCGCTCGATGGCCTCCTTCTCGGCCCCCTGGTTGGCGCCCCCCTGGCCCTTGCCGGCGAAGCCGATCGCCGCCCGCGACAACTCCCCGGCGCCGGCGTTGGTGGTCATGATCAGGATCACGTTGCGGAAGTCGGCCTTGCGCCCGTTGTTGTCGGTCAGGGTGGCGTGGTCCATCACCTGCAGCAGGATGTTGAAGATGTCCGGGTGGGCCTTCTCGATCTCGTCGAGCAGCAGCACCGCGTGGGGGTTCTTGAGCACCGCGTCGGTGAGCAGCCCGCCCTGGTCGAAGCCCACGTAGCCCGGCGGCGCGCCGATCAGCCGGCGACACCGTGTGCTTCTCCATGTACTCGCTCATGTCGAAGCGCAGCAGCTCGACCCCCATCACCCGGGCCAGCTGCCGGGCCAGCTCGGTCTTGCCCACCCCGGTGGGGCCGGAGAACAGGAACGAGCCCACCGGCCGCTGGGCGCTGCCCAGGCCGGCGCGGGACAGCTTGATCGCCGCCACCAGGCTCGTCGATCGCCTGGTCCTGGCCGTAGATCACCGGCTGCAGGTCGTCGCTCGAGGCTGGCCAGCCGCTCCTTGTCGGATGTGGACACGGCTGCGCGGCGGGATGCGGGCCATCTTGCGCGATCAGCGCCTCCACGTCCCGGGCGGTCGACCACCCGGGGCCGGTCGCTGCGCCGGGTCGACCGGCCGCAGCCGCACCGCGGCGCCGGCCTCGTCGATCACGTCGATGGCCTTGTCGGGCAGGTGGCGGTCGGTGATGTACTTGGCGGACAGCTCGGCGGCGAGCTGCAGCGCACGGTCGGTGTAGCGCACGTCGTGGTGCTCCTCGTAGTGCTCCTTGAGGCCCTTGAGGATCCGCACCGTCTCGGCCACCGTGGGCTCGCGGACCTCGATCTTCTGGAAGCGCCGGGCCAGGGCGCGGTCGCGCTCGAAGGCGTTCTGGTACTCCTCGTAGGTGGTCGAGCCGATGCAGCGCAGCTCGCCGGTGGCCAGGGCCGGCTTGAGCATGTTGGAGGCGTCCAGGTGCCGCCGCTCACCGCCCCGGCGCCGACGATCGTGTGGATCTCGTCGATGAACAGGATGCCCTTGTCGCGCTCTGGTCACGGCCTCGATCACCGCCTTGAGCCGCTGCTCGAACTCGCCCCGGTACTTGGTGCCGGCGATCAGCGCCCCCATGTCCAGGGCGTAGATCTCGGCGTCCGGCCAGCATCTCGGGCACCTCCCCGCGCGTGGATCGCCAGGGCCAGGCCCTCGGCCATGGCGGTCTTGCCCACCCCGGCCTCGCCCACGAAGACGGGGTTGTTCTTGCGGCGGCGGCACAGCACCTGGATGGTGCGCTCGAGCTCCTCCGCCCGGCCGATCAGGGGATCGATGCGGCCCGCGGCCGCCCGTGCCACCAGGTCGGTGGTGAAGGCCGCCAGGGGGTCCTTGTGCCGGGCCGGGGCTCCGTCGCCGGCCTCCTCCTCTCGTCCTCGTCCTGCTCCTCCCGGTGGTCCGGCTGCCTTCGAGCTCGTTTGCTGACGCCGTGGGAGATGTAGTTGAGGACGTCCAGCCGCTCCACCCCCTGGCCCTGGAGCAGGAAGACGCGCGTGCGCTCTCGTCCTCCTGGTACATGGCCGCCAGCACGTCGCCGGCGTCGATCTCCGCCTTGCCCGAGCCGATGCACGTGGGCGGCGGCGCGCTGCAGCACCCGGGTCACGGCCACGGTCTGCTCCAGCTCGAACTCGTCGCCCTCGGGCACCGCCTCCATGCTCCTCCAGGTACGCCTCCAGCTCCCCGCGCAGTTCCTCCACGTCGGCGCCGCAGTGCTCGAGGATCTCCGAGCCCCGGGCGTCCCCGGTGAGGGCGAACAGCAGGTGCTCCAGGCTGACCAGGTCGTGGCGCCGGCGCAGGGCCTCCTGCACCGCGACGCTGAACGCGACCTGCAGCTCCTTGGCGATGATCATGTCGTTTCCGGCTCCATGGTGCAGCGCAGGGGAAACTCGCTCTGGCGGGCCAGCCGCGCACACCTTGGCCACCTTGGTCTCGGCGACCTCACAGCTGTACACGCCGGCCACGCCGACCCCCTGCTGGTGCACCTGCATCATGGTTCGCACCGCCTCGCTCTCCGACGTGTGGAACACCGTCATCAGGATCATCACCACGAACTCCATGGTGGTGTAGTCGTCGTTGTGCAGCAGCACCTGGTAGCGCCTGGGGCCGCCGCACCCGCTTTCGGGTCCGGGTTGCCAGCGCCTGGTCGGTGCCGTTCCCTTGGTCTCGATCATTCCCGCCCATGGGCTCCCATTATAGGCACTCCAACCGCCGCTGGCGACCCACGGCGCCGGGCCCGGCCGAAATCGGCGTACCGCCCTGCGCAGGTGGCGGGCGGCATCTGCGGATCGGGTGAAGGACCGTAGTGCGCCCGCAGGTACAGGGCAGTGATGCGGATCGATCTTCGGAACCGTGGGCGGGCCACTTCGAAGCCGCCCGGCGGGCGTACGCCAGGGGCGTTTCGGCCGGCTCCTTGGGCAATCCCCGGCGCCCCAGACGCCGACAGAAACGCTCGTACGCCCGCTGCAAGGGGTCGCCCCGGGGCATCGATCGCCACGCCACCAGCCCGGCCAGCCCCGTCAGAATCCCCGCCGCACACACTCCCAGCCCGGCCGCCAGGTGCGGCCAAGTCGGATCGGCGACCCCCAGCCGGCGCAGCAGGCGGACCTGCCGGGCCACGTCGTAGCCGAGCACCCACTGGTCCCAGGTGTTTTCGGCAGCCCCCCACAGGGTGCGCAGCCGGCGCCAGGGTCCGCCGCGCCCAGCCCGTCGCGGGGCAGCACGTAGCGCACCGCCGCGGCCCCTGTGCGGTTGTCCACCAACCCCGTAAGGCGCTCGGGTTGCGACCACCGCGGTGGGGTCCACCCGCACCCAGCCCTGCCCGGCCAACCACACCTCTGCCCAGGCGTGGGCCTGGGCCTGGCGCACCACCCAGAACTCCCCCAGCGGGTTGCGCCTCGGCCCCGAGGTAGCCCACGACCACCCGGCTCGGCACCCCGGCCAGGCGCATGAGCAGGGCGAAACTGCCGGCAAAGTGCTCGCAGAACCCCCGCCGGGTCTCGAACAGGAACGGCTCCACGTACTCCGGGCCGGTGGCCGGGGGGGACAGGGTATAGGCGTAGCCGCCGGTGGCGAAGTGCTGCAGGGCGCGCTCCACCACCGCGGCGTCCCCCGGGGCATCGGCCCGCCACTGCCGCTGCCAGTTGCCGCACCCGGGGCGGCACCGGGGGAACGGCCAGTGCCTTGGCGCGCTCCGCCCCGGAGAGGGGCCCGGTGCGGTAGCGGAGGATCGACTGGACGGCGTAGCGGCGCCGCTCCCGCACCGGCGCCGCCGCGAGCAACTGGTGTCCGGGCAGCATCCGTCCCCCGTCGGGGGCGGCGGCGGGCAGATCCAGGGCGAACAGCCAGCGCTTGCCGTGGGGCTCCAGGGTCACGGTGTAGGCGGCGGTGTCCCCGGGCGACAAGGGCTCCGCCCCCGCATCACCGGTAGCCCGGCGCCTCCCACCACCAGCGCTGCCCGTCGGTTTGCTCCAGTACCAGACCCCGCCAGTACCACTGCCCCGGCGGCGGGCGCTCCCCTGCAAAGGCCACCCGGAACGCCACCTCGTCGGACAACACCACCTGCTGCACCGCCCCCGGGGCGAGTTGCTCCGAGAGTCCGGTGACCCCCACCGGCCGGTCGTCGGGCAAGCTCCACAGCCGCCCCTGGACGCGCGGAAACAGAAGGAACAGCGCCAGGGTCAGGGGCAGCGCCTGCAGCAGCATCCGCAGCGCCACCCTCCCGTTGACCGCCGGTTGCACCGCCCCCACCCGGTCGCTCAGGTCGGCCAGGGCCACCAGTCCAAGCCACACCGCCACTACCAGGTACAGGGCCATGGGAACGCTCTGGGAGTAGAGGAAGTTGGTGAGCACCAGAAACTGGCTGAGGAACACCGCCACCGCCCAGTCCCGCAGGCAGCGCGCCTCCAGCACCTTGAGTCCCACCAGCAGAGCGAACAGGGCCAGGAAGAGGTCCCGTGAGGGGGCGTAGCCAAACGCCACGGGGAGGGGCGCACAGACCGCCGCCGCCAACAGCCAGACCGCCCAGCGCGGCGGCCCCGGGCGGCCCGCCACCTCGGCAGCCACCCGCAGCGCTACCAGGGACAGGAACACGGCGGTCACCCAGGACGGCAGTCCCCCGGTGCGCACCATGTGGGGCACGCTCACCGCCACCAGCACCGCCACGGCTGTGAGGCGGGCGCGGCGCCGGGTGCCATCCCCCTGCGGAGAGCTCACGTCCGAAACTCCGCCAGGGCCGCCAGGCAGCGCAGGCGGTGCTCCGGCCCCCGGGCCGGGGGCAGCTCCACCCCTGGCAGGCGCAGGCCCCAGGCCAAGGCCCCGGCGTGGGCATCGAGTACCCAGCGGCACAGGCGGCTGAGCCTCTCCTCGACACCCCGACCGGGCAGCAGGTCCCAGGCCAGCCAGAGTTCGGCTTGGACACCCGCCGCCCGCTCCACCACCACCAGGCGGTCGCGTTTGGCGGTGGCCTTCCAATGGACTGACCGCAGGGGATCCCCGGGGGCGTAGGGGCGCAGACCGGCCAGGTCCTCCTCCCCGCCGCCGGGACCGCCGCCGTCGGGCCCCGCTGCTGCGGTCTCGGCCGGCCACGGACCATGAGCTGCCGGGCGGGGGTACACCAGGCACTCCAGGGCGCCGAACTCGAGGTGGGCCCAGGCCCGGAACAGCCCCAGGGGGTAGCGCGAAGACACCGTCACCCGACCCAGCGGGCTGCGACCGCGCCGGGGCACGGGAGAGGGAAGCACCACCTCCCGGTCCCCCGGGGCCAGGTCGATGCAGACCGGATCGGCGGCCTCACGGGCCGGCCGGAACTCCACCCCCCGGCGCGGACCCGGCCCCGGGTTGCGGACCGCCAGCCGGTAGTTGGCGATGCCCCCGGCAAACGCCGGAGGGGTGCGCCCGGGTCGGAACTCCAGTCCAGCCAGCGCATGGTAGGTGTGGAGGATCGACACCACCCCGGCGCTGCCCAGGAAGAACACGAACAGCATGCCCAGGTTGTTGCCGTAGTTGACCGCCCCCAGCAGCATCACCGCCAGCAGCAGTCCGAACCACAGCCCCAGGCGGGTGGGCAGGACGAAGATCCGCGAGCGGTCCAGGGTCAGGGGGCCATCGAGGGGGCCATCTCCGCGCCGTATCCGGGCCAAGAGACCGCGGCGGGTACGCGAAACGGCGGGAATTGCGGTTCCGCTCATGGTTGTCTCCGCGACGGCCGGAAGCGGCAGGTGCGGGGAAGCCCGGGGAGGCCGGCCGCTCAGGGCACCGGCACCTGGGCGAGGAGGCGCTCCAGCAGGGCCCCGGCCGCGACGCCTGTCTCCTCCGCAGGCACCAGGCGGTGACCCACCACCGACGGCAGCACCCGGCGCACGTCGTCGGGCAGTACGAACTCCCGCCCGGCGAGGAGGGCCCAGGCTCGGGCAGCGCGCAGCAGGGACAGCCCCGCCCGCGGCGAGAGCCCGTGGCGGAACCCGGGGTCGCCGCGGGTGAACCCCAGCAGTCCCTGCACGTAGTCCAGCAGGGGCTCGGCGACGTGCACCTGTTCCACCGCCCCCTGGGCGGCCAGGAACTGCTCCGGGGTGGCGCAGGGCTCCAACTCTGCCAGCAGTTCGCGCCGGTCGCGCCCCACCAGCAGCGCCCGCTCCGCGTCCGGGTCGGGGTAGCCCAGGTGGAGCCGCATCAGAAAGCGGTCCAACTGGGACTCGGGCAGGGGAAAGGTGCCGGCCTGGCAGGAGGGGTTCTGGGTCGCCACCACCAGGAACGGCGCCGGCAGGGGCCGGGTCTCCCCCTCCACGCTGACCTGGGCCTCCTCCATCGCCTCCAGCAGGGCGCTCTGGGTCTTGGGGGTCGCCCGGTTCACCTCGTCGGCGAGCAGCACCTGGCTGAAGATCGGCCCCGGGTGGAACGCGAACCCGCCGGCCCGCCGGTCGTACACCGACACTCCGAGGATGTCCGACGGCAGCAGGTCGCTGGTGAACTGCACCCGGCGGAACCCCAGGCCGAGCACCCGGGCCAGCACGTGGGCCAGCAGGGTCTTGCCGACCCCGGGCAGGTCCTCGATCAGCAGGTGCCCCCGGGCCAGGAAACACGCGAGCGCCAGGCGCACTGCGTCCTCCTTGCCCAGCAGCAGCTGCGACGTCCGCTCAAGCGCCGGTTCCAGCCACCGCCGGGCCCGGCTCACCGGGTGGTCCGGCGGCGCCTCCAGGGTCTGGGTTTCGCGCATCGCTCCTCGACCTCTCCTGGGGATGGTAGATCTCCCTCTCTCCCCCACTTCTCGGCCACTGGCCCCGAACCCATGACCGCCCCGACGGCGGCTTGCGCAGCGGCCGGTGCCGGCCCACAATGAAACGCGGACCCCCGCCGACCACCCCTTCGATTCCCACCCGCCGGAAAGGATTCACCCGCCGTGCCCGCCGCCGCAGTCGAGCCCCGCGCCCCTTTCGGCACGGGGCGGGTGTTCCGCTTCTGGCTCCCCCTCGCCGCCACCTGGCTGATGATGGCGGTGGAGGGCCCGTTCCTGGCCGCCCTGATCGCCCGCCTGGCCGAGCCCCAGTACAACCTGGCGGCGTTCGGGGTGTCCCTGTCCTTCGCCCTGCTGCTGGAAGCCCCGGTGATCATGATCATGGCCGCGGCCACGGCCCTGGTGCGCGACCGGGACTCCCTGCGCCGGTTGCGCCGGTTCACCTACACCCTCAACGTCCTGCTCACCGCGGCTACCGCGGCCCTGCTGGTACCGCCCCTGTTCGACGCGGTGGCCCGCTCGCTGATGGGACTGCCCGAGCCGGTGGCCCGGCTCACCTACGGGTCCCTGGCGCTGCTGCTGCCGTGGCCCGCCGCGATCGGCTACCGGCGACTCTACCAGGGGGTGCTGATCCGTCACGGGCTGACCCGCAGGGTGGGGCTCGGCACCGTGGTGCGCCTGGGGGCGATGGGGCTGACCGCCCTGGTCCTGTTCCGGCTGGGGGTGGCTGGGTGCCCACCTGGCGGCCGCGTCCCTGTCCGCCGGCGTGCTTGTGGAAGCCGTCGCCAGCCGCTGGATGTGCGCCGGCGCGCTCCGCGAGCTCGACGCCGTGCGGGGGCGCGGGCAACTCGGCTACCTGGACATCGCCTCCTTCTACTACCCCCTGGCCCTGAGTTCCATCCTCACCCTCGGAGTACACCCCATCATCAGCTACTTCCTGGCCCAGGGGCGGGCGCCGGTGGCGTCCCTGGCGACGTTCCCGGTGATCCGCTCCCTGGTGTTCGTGTTCAGCTGCCTGGGCCTGTCCTACCAGGAGGTGGGCATCGCCCTCCTGGGAGAGCGGGCCGAAGGCTACCTCCCCCTGCAGCGCTTCGCCCGCTACCTGGGGCTGGCGGCGACCCTAGGCCTGGCGGCGATCGCGTTCTCCCCCCTGGGGGATGTGTGGTACCGGCAGGTGAGCGGCCTCTCAGCCGAACTGGCCGCGTTCTGCCCCCTGCCCACCCGCATCCTGGCCCTGGTGCCCCTGCTCACCGTGTACCTGTCGTTCCAGCGCTCGGTGTACATGGCGGCCCGGCGCACGGGGCCGGTGACCGCCGCCACGGTGGTGGACGTGGCTGCCATCACCGCGGTGCTATACCTGGGCACCCGGTTCCTGGACGTGCCCGGCATCCAGGTGGCCGCCGTGGCCCTGGTGGCGGGCCGCAGCGCCGGCAATCTGTGGTTGCGCCTGCCCCGCGCCACGCTGCTGCGGGGGCTGGTGGACAAGCCGACGGGAGCTGAGGTTTAAGATCCGTGAGTGCTGAGACGGCAAGCGTAGAAGCAAAGGCAAGACCCGCACCTGCGAGCTTCGACTTTCAGCCTTTCGACTTCCGACCCGGAACCACCCGCCATGATCCTCGACGCCCACACCCACATCTGCCCACCGGAGATCCGCAGCGACCGGAGGCGTTCTTCCGCGGCGAGGACGACTTCCGGCTGCTGTACGAGAACCCCGAGGCCCGACTGATCGGAGCCACCGAACTGGCGGCCCACCTGGACGAGGCAGGGCATCGACGGCGCCTGCGCGTTCGGTTTTCCCTGGGTCGACGACGGCCACACCCGGCTCTGCAACGACTACGTCCTGGACGCCGGGAGGCGATTTCCCGGACGGGTGCTGCCCTTCGCCTGCGTGAACCCCCTGCGGCCCACCGCGCGTGGCCGAGGCCGAGCGCTGCCTGGCCGCCGGGGCCCGGGGCCTGGGGGAGATCGCCACCTACGGCGCCGGACTGGGCCCGGAGGTGCGCGCCGGGCGTCGCCCCCCTGGCCGCCCTGTGTGCCGAAGCCGGGGTGCCCCTGCTGCTGCACACCAACGAGCCGGTGGGCCACGACTACCCCGGCAAGAGCCCCATGAGCTTGGCGGATCTCTACCAACTGTTGAAGGAGCACCCCGGCCACCACCTGGATCCTGGCCCACTGGGGTGCGGGGCTGTTCGCCTACCACCTGCTGCGCAAGGAAGTGGACCAGGTGCTGGCCCGGGTGCACTACGACACCGCCGCCGGCCCGTTCCTGTACAAACCCGCAGGTGTACCGGCACCTGCTGGACATCGCCGGCGCCGACCGGCTGGTGTTCGGCAGCGACTACCCCCTGCTGGGCCTGCCCCGCTACCGCCGGGACATGGACGCCGCCGGCCTCACCGCCGCGGAGGTCGCCGCGGTCACCGGCGGCAACCTGGCCCGCCTTCTGGGCATGATCCCGGACGCCCCGTGAGCGGACCCTGCGCCACGTGGTGCTGGTGGACTTCGACGGCACCGCCTCGCTCACCGACGTGGGCGGCGAGCTGCTGGACCATTTCGCCGCCGACGCCTCCTGGCAGGTGATCGACAACGACTACGTGAACGGCCGGGTGGGCTCCCGGGCCGCCTACCGGCTGGCGGAGGGTCTGCTGCGCCACGACCCGGCCGAGTGGCTGGCGTTCGCCCTGGAACGGGCCCAGCTGGACCCCGGGTTTCGCCGCCCTGGCCGCACTGTGCCGACCGCCGCGGCTGGCCCCTGGAGATCCTCAGCGACGGCCTGGAGTTCTACATCCACGCCGTGCTGCAGCGGGCCGGGTGGGACCTGCCGGTGCGGGCCAACCGCGCCGCTGCCAACGGCAGCGGGCTGAAGATCCACACCCCCCACATGAACCCCCTGTGCGGGCGCTGCGGCACCTGCAAGACCGACCGCGTCCTGGGGCTCCGGGACAGGGGCTATTCGGGTCACCTACGTGGGCGACGGCTACAGCGACCTGTGCGCCGCCCCCCGGGCCCACCGGGTGTTCGCCAAGGGGGTGCTGGCCGACGCACTGCTCCGCGCGGGAGGTGGCACACCACCGCTTCACCACCCTGGACCAGGTGGCCGAACTGCTGTCTGCGACCGCATTCCTGAGCTGAGCTTGCCCCAGGTGCGCTACCCCGACCACCGGGAGATCCGTCCATGCAGATGACCCCCGCCCCCGGCAGCCGGCTGGTCCGCCACCGGGGGGACTGGCTCACCGTCACCCTCACCGTCCCGGACCCCGGACCGGGCCGCGCCTGGCTGCGCACCAACCTGGGCCGGGCCGAAGTGCGCCGCGGCGAGGTGATCGCCCACGCCGAGTCCGGCCGGGCGGTGGTGCTCGACCGGGACTGGCACGACCTGCCCATGGCCCCGGCCGGTTCCGGGGCATTCGCGATCGCCGTACCCCTGCACCAGGTGGGGGTGTTCCAGGCCAAGGCCCTGTTCCTGCCCGATGGCAGCCTCGACCCCGTCTGGCCCGCCGGCGACGACCTGCGCCTCAAGGTGGAGCCCGCCGAGTTCTGCGCTGCCAACGGCATCTACTCGGCGTTCGTGCGCCAGCACCGTCCCCCGGAGACCAGCTCGGCCGACCGGGACCGCGCGGTGCGGCTGCTGGAGGCCGACGGCTACACGGTGATCCCCCGGTCTGGCACGTTCCGCGACCTGATCCCCAGGCTCGACCACATCATCGGCACCCTGGGGTGCCGGATTCTGCAACTGCTTCCGGTCCACCCACCCCCACCACCTACGCCCGCATGGGTCGCTTCGGCAGCCCGTTCGCGGTGATGGATTTCCTGGACGTGGACCCCGCCCTCGCCGCATTCGACCGCCGCACCACTCCCCTGGACCAGTTCCGCGAGCTGGTGGACGCGGTACACGCCCGGGGCGGGCGGGTGTTCCTGGACATCCCGGTGAACCACACCGGCTGGGCGTCCTCGCTCAGACCCACCACCCGGAGTGGTTCGCCCGCG